>JANQJK010000021.1 GCA_028281665.1 Hyphococcus sp. | reverse complement strand
AAGGCGGACGAAATCCTTGGCGCCGTCATCTGCGGCTTCGCGGGCCCGGCGCGCCGCCAGCAGGGCGCCGACCTGGCCGCGTATCTCGGCGACGATCCTTCGCGCTTCCCCGCGCCCCAATCGCGGCGCCCATTCCGGCGCGCCCATGAGGTCGAGCGGATGCGGCATGCCGGCAATGTGCAAGAGCCGGTCGAGATTGCGGGAAAAGCGCTGCGTGTCCATGGCGGCGTCCCCCGAGAAGAGGCACGCCGTCAGCACGTCCAGCGCCAGCGACAACATCTCCGGCGCAAGCGGCGCGACGCGCCCGTCGCGCGCGGCGAGACCGTCCGCCTTCTCCTGGATGACGGATCGCATCAGCGGGGCGAACTCCCGCACCGTTCGATGATTGAAAACCGGCGTCAGCGACCGGCGCGTGCGCGTCCACAAATCGCCCTCTGCAATGAGAAGCCCGTCGCCAATGAGCGGTTCAAACAACGCCTTGCGCAAACGCGTCAGGCCATAGTTCTTGGCGTTCGTCACAAGATAGCGCCGGATCGCTTCCGGATCGTGCACCATCAGATATTGCTGTCCGAAGACCTGCGCCGGTTGCAGGAATTCGTCGTAATTCCGTGTGGTGAAGATTTCGAGCGGGTTGCGCGCCATGATCCGGAAATACCGCAAATAGCCGAGCGGGGTCGTCCGGGCGTCGGGCGGGATGTAACGGGGCTTCGGCGCCGGCGGCGTAAAGGCGGTGTCGAGCATAAAGGCGAAGGCCCCGGCATGACTGCATGGGTGATCTATGCATGGGCGAAAGCAACGGCAAGACAAAGCCTGCGCCCAAATCTCTCTTTCCGCTCATCCCGGCGAAAGCCGGGATCCATAGCCGCAAGCGCAGCATGAACCTCCCTGGACCCCGGCTTTCGCCGGGGAGAACGGGAGTTTCGTATGAGATTGAAAAGCTCGAAAGCGCGGTTTGATCGGACCAGCCCTTGCGCCGGTATTCAAAACCGCTGATGAAATTCCCATGCCCCGCAACACCGACACCTATGTCTGCCAGTCCTGCGGCAATGTCACCGCAAAATGGGCGGGACGCTGCGAGGCGTGCGGGGAATGGAACACCATCGAACAGGAGATCGCCGAAGCCGCGCCGCCGGGAGCGTTGTCTGCGGCGTCGAAGTCCAAGGCCAACAAGATAGATTTCGCCTCGCTGGACGATGTGGGCGCGCCGGAAAGGCGCCTCGTCACCGGCAATGCGGAGTTTGACCGGGCCTGCGGCGGCGGCCTTGTTCCCGGTTCGGCCCTGCTTATCGGCGGCGATCCCGGCGTCGGCAAATCGACCCTGCTCTTGCAGATCGCCGCGGGGCTCGCGAAGGGCAATCAATCGGTGGCCTACATATCCGGCGAGGAAGCCGCCGCCCAGATCGCCGGGCGCGCCCATCGCCTCGGCGTGAATACAGCGCCCGTCCGCCTCGCCAGCGCTACCTCGCTTCGCGACATTCTCGCGACCCTGAAGGCTGACAAGCCCGACGCAGTCATCGTCGATTCGATCCAGACGCTCTGGTCCGACGCCCTGCCCGCCGCGCCCGGCACCGTGACGCAGGTGCGCGCCTGCGCCCACGAGCTGGTGCGCTTCGCCAAGCAGACCAACACCATCGTCCTGCTGGTGGGCCATGTCACCAAGGACGGGCAGATCGCCGGGCCCCGCGTCGTCGAGCACATGGTCGACGCGGTCCTCTATTTCGAAGCGGAGACGGGCCGCGATTTCAGGATTTTGCGGGCAGTGAAAAACCGCTTCGGGGCCGCGCACGAAATCGGCGTTTTCGAAATGACCTCGGCGGGCCTTGCGGAAGTCTCCAACCCCTCCTCCCTGTTCCTCAGCGAAAATGAAACGCCGGTCTCCGGCGCCGCGGTCTTTGCGGGGATCGAGGGGACGCGCCCGGTCCTCGTGGAAATCCAGGCGCTCGTCTCGCAATCGACGCTGGCCGCGCCGCGCCGCGCCGTTGTCGGCTGGGACAGCGCGCGCCTTTCCATGTTGCTCGCCGTTCTCGACGCCCGGGCCGGCCTCGATTTCGGACGCCATGACGTTTTTCTCAATGTGGCGGGCGGCCTGCGCATATCCGAGCCCGCCGCCGATCTCGCAGCGGCGGCGGCGCTCTGCTCGTCCCTGTTCGATACGCCCATCGCTCCCGGAAAAGTTGTCTTCGGCGAGGTCGCCCTTTCCGGCGCCGTGCGCCCGGTCAATCAGGCCGCAGCCCGCCTCAAAGAGGCCCGGAAACTCGGCTTTGACGGCGCCCTGGCGCCAAGGGGCGTCAGCCCGGACGGCCTCGCCGTGAGGGAGGCGGAAACCCTCGCCGATCTCACGGCATTCGTGCGCGGCAATTCGTGACGCCGTCAGTTGAGGTTACGGGCTTTCGAGGCTAATGAGGGCTGAGGAGAGCGGCGAATCGCCGGAACAGGCTTTCGGCGATCAAAAGCGGGTTTTGAGTAACCATGTTTGACCTTCTGTTCCTTTTGGTCGTGGGCCTCTCCACGGCGTTTGCCGTGTTACGCGGCGGTCTTCAGGAACTTTCGACCCTGGTCGCCCTGGCCGTAGCGGCGGGCCTTGCGTGGGTGCTTGCGCCGCCGCTTCTCGGCGCCTTCGGGCTCGCGGGCAGTTTTTTCGGCGCCATCCTCGTTGCTGTCACCATGATCGGCGTCTTCTTCATCGCCGCCCATATCGGCTGTCACCTGATTTTGAAGCGCGTGCCGATGACGAAACAGGCGCGGCTCTACAACCAGATCGGCGGCGGCGTCTTCGGGTTCGCGCGCGGCCTCGTGCTCATCGGGCTCGGTTATCTCGGCTATTCCTATTATCTCGACGAAGCGCGCCAGCCGGACAGCGTCAAGAACGCGATGACGCGTCCCGTCGCCGCCGGGCTTGCGAGCTGGTTTGAAAGTTTCGCCCCCGCCTCGACCGAACTCGAAGGCATTGGAGCCGAACCGGCTCAGTCAACCAGCGACCCCGCCCAGGCAGGCTATGACCGCGCCGACCGTTCGGGTCTCAATGAAATCGTAACCACCGTCACCACGAACGGCGAGGATCCGGAAGCGCCGGCCGGTGACGAAGACATTGCCGATCTCTTGAAAGGGGACGACCAGTAATGGACCCGCATCGCGACGTCGCCAATCCATTTTCGGCGGCGCACGTCGCGGACCGGCTGAAAGTCCTTGGCGACACCTACAGGAAAACCGAAGCCGGCGCCGTTTTGAGCCGGCAACTGCACGAAGAGTGCGGCGTGTTCGGCATTATCGGCACTGAAGACGCTGCGACGATCACGGCGCTCGGCCTTCATGCCCTCCAGCATCGCGGCCAGGAAGCGGCGGGCGTCGCCACTTATGACGGGGACCATTTCCATACGGAGCGTCAGCTCGGCCTCGTCTCGGATAATTTCTCCGATGCAAACACCTTCAAGCGCCTGAAGGGCGAGGCGGCGATCGGCCATACGCGCTATTCCACACAGGGCGATACGGTATTGCGCAACGTGCAGCCGCTCTATGCGGATCTGGACCAGACCGGCGTCGCCATTGCTCATAACGGCAACCTGACAAACGCCAAGATGTTGCGCGCCGATCTCGTCCGCCGCGGCTGCATCTTTCAGTCAACGTCCGACTCCGAAATTTTCCTGCAACTGACGGCGCGGTCGCAATATCTGTCCGCAACCGACAGGCTGATCGAAGCATTGAAACAGGTCGAAGGCGCATACGCCCTTACCGTTCTGACGCCGGAAGGGTTGATCGGCGCGCGCGACCCTGTGGGCATCCGGCCGCTCATTCTCGGCGATCTTCACGGCTCGCCGATCCTCGCATCGGAAACCTGCGCCCTCGACATCATCGGCGCCAAATTCATCCGCGACGTGAAGCCGGGCGAAGTGGTCATCTGCCGCGCCGACGGGTCTATCGAGAGCCGGCAGATTTCGCCGGCGCCGACTGAGGCGCGGCCCTGCATCTTTGAGCTGATCTATTTTGCAAAGCCCAATTCCATCGTCGATGGCCAGAGCGTTTACGAATTGCGCAAACGCCTGGGCGAAAAGCTCGCCAAGGAAGCGCCCTGCGAGGCGGACATTGTCTCGCCCATCCCGGACTCCGGCGTCCCGGCCGCTATCGGCTATGCGCAGAAATCAAAGCTGCCTTATGAAATGGCGCTTATTCGCTCTCACTTTATCGGGCGGACTTTCATCGAACCGGAACAGAAAATTCGCGAGGCGGGCGTTGCCCGCAAACATTCCGCCAACCGGGGACTGATCAGCGGAAAACGCGTCGTGCTGGTTGACGATTCCATCGTGCGCGGAACCACAAGCCGGAAGATCGCTGAACTTTTGCGCGACGCCGGCGCCAGGGAAGTCCATTTGCGCGTCGCCTGTCCGCCCATTCAGCACCCGGACTTTTACGGCATCAATACGCCGTCCCATGAGGAATTGCTCGCCGTCGGTCGCTCGATTGAGGAAATGCGCGAGCTTATCGGCGTCGACTCCCTCGCATTTCTCTCTCTTGACGGGCTTTACAAGGCGTTCCGCAAGGGCAAGCGCGACGACGCGGCGCCGGCCTTCACCGACCACTGTTTCACCGGCGATTACCCGACGCGCCTCACCGACCGCGATGAAACCGAGCGCAACGCAATGATTACCCAGCTCTCGTTTCTCGCCGAATCCGGCTGATACGGGTTACGGTTTCTTCGCAACGATAAAAACCGCGAGCCCCTTTTCAGGCCGCCATTCGTACTCAATCCGGAAGCCGGCGTCGCGCAATGCGCGCACCAGTTCCTCGCCCTTGAACACTCTGACCAGCGGAAAAAACCCGAGCGCCTTCCCAATCGGCGCGATGAAGCGAAACCATCCCGGCCTCGTCCCGTTCCCCGTGCCGATCTCGCTCGTCGCCCACCGCGAACTCAATACGAGCCGGCGCGTCAGGCTGGTTTTCGATTTCCTCGTCGAGGAGTTGTCCGGGTCCGGATGACGAATTGCGGCGGACGCAAAAGTCTGTAACGATGGCGAGTGACGATGCGGGAGCCATACGGCCATGCCCCAGGTTTCGTTTACAGATAATCTGATGAAGCATTTGCCCTGCCCGCCCACGGATGCGGCCGGCGACACCGTCCATGCGGTGATGGAATCTGTTTTTGAGAGCAATCCTCCCCTTCGATCATATCTCGTCGACGATCAGGGCCGCCTGCGCAAACACGTCAATATCTTCATCAACGATCGGATGATTGAAGATCGCATCGGCCTGAGCGACGCGGTCGCGAACAACGATCGGGTTTTCGTTTTTCAGGCGCTCTCCGGCGGCTGAGGGCGAGCCTTAGAAAAAAGGAATTACGCGATGTCGGACACGTTTTATGTTGCAAGTCGCAAAGGTCTTTTCACCTATCGCCGCAATGGCGCTGACTGGGAAAGCGAGGCGCCCTCCTTTCTCGGCGAGCCCGTCTCAGCCGTCCTGAAGGACCACCGCGATGGCGCGCTCTATGCCGGCCTCAATCTCGGGCACTTCGGACCGAAGCTCCACCGCTCTGACGATGATGGTAATACGTGGACGGAGCTTTCCGCTCCGACCTTTCCCGGCGCCGACCCGGAAGACAAGGACGCGCCATCAGTCGATCAGATCTGGACCATCGCCCCCGCCGGCGAGGACGAACCGGGGGCGCTCTGGGCCGGCACGATACCCGGCGCCCTGTGGCGCAGCGACAATCGCGGCGAGACGTGGCGCCTCATCGAGTCCTTGTGGGACCGGCCTGAAAGAGAAGGCTGGTTCGGCGGCGGCTACGATCACCCCGGCATCCATTCCGTTCTTGTCGACCCCCGCGACAGCGCAAAGCTGACGCTTGGCATATCCTGCGGCGGCGTCTGGAAATCGGACGATCGCGGCGAAACATGGCGGCTCACCGGCAAGGGCCTGCGCTCGGACTACACGCCCCCGGAACAGTCCGAGGATCTCAACACGCAGGACCCCCATCTCCTCGCCATGTGTCCGTCGGCGCCCGACACCATCTGGTGCCAGCACCATAATGGCGTCTTCCTGTCGCGCGACGGCGGCGAAACCTTTACGGAATTTCGCGACATTAAACCGGCCGTATTCGGCTTTGCCGTAGCCGCGCACCCGAATAATCCGGATACAGCCTATCTTGTTCCGGGCGTCAAAGACGAGTGCCGTGTCCCGGTTGATGCAAAGTTCCTCGTCAACAAAACGACCAATGGCGGCGAGACGTGGAACGCGCAGGAGAACGGCCTGCCCGACGGACCAAGCTACGATCTCGTTTTCCGCCACGCCCTCGACATAGACGATACGGGCGAGCGCCTCGTCATGGGTTCGACAACCGGCAATCTCTGGATCACGGAAAATGGCGGCGGTGAGTGGCGCCAGCTCAGCGCGCACCTGCCGCCAGTCGCGGCGATTGCGTTCGCCTAAGCCCGCTCGTCTTTCGACGAATCCATCACGATATAGGTGATGATCGAGTTCAGTTTCGGCGCGTTGCCGAGAATATCCAGATGAAACGCTTTGTAAGCGGCGAGATCCTGCGCCTCGACGCGCAGCAGATATTCTATCGTGCCGGAGACATTATGACATTCGCGCACTTCCGGCGCCGCAGTGATCACGCGTTCAAATTCTTCCTGCGCCGATTTTGTGTGTTCAGAAAGACCGACGCCCACATAGGCGACGATGCCGACGCCTAAAGCCTCGCGGTTGATCACCGCGCGATAGCCGGCGATGACGCCGGTTCGTTCCAGCTCCTGGACCCGCCGCAGGCACGCCGACGCCGAAAGGCCGACCACTTTCGCGAGATCGGCGTTAGAGATGCGCCCGTCTTTTTCGAGATGGCGCAATATATTTGTGTCTATTGCATCTAAATCGGTCATTCATTGTGAAATTATCTGACCAGCGCCGCAAATAGCAAGCCTGTTGCGCCTGCCTTCGTATATTATTGCGCCATGACACTCGAAATCCTCATCGCCCTCGCCGCGTTTGCGCTCATTACCTCCATCACGCCGGGGCCGAACAATCTGATGGTGATGGCCTCAGGCGCGAATTTTGGCGTGCGCCGGACGCTGCCGCATATGGCGGGCATTCTCCTCGGATTTAATTTCATGATCTGGATGGTGGGCGCGGGGCTGATCGGCGTCCTTGAGGCGATCCCGTCGAGCTTCATGATCCTCAAATGGGTTAGCTCTATCGTCCTCCTCTACCTTGCCTGGAAGGTCGCCAATGCCGCGGCGCCCGGCGAGAATCCAGAAGCTATCGCGGGAAAGCCCCTTACGTTTTTTCAAGGCGCGGCTTTCCAATGGGTGAACCCCAAAGCATGGGCGCTATCGCTCGCCGCCGTCGGCACCTATGCAAGCGACGCGCACCCGATTCTCAGCCTTGCAGCTGTGTCTGTCATCTTTCTCGCCGCCGGCATTCCAAGCGTCGGTTCCTGGCTATTGCTTGGCACGCAGCTTCGCCAGTTTTTGACCAACGCCACACGTCTGCGCATTTTCAACTGGACCTGCGCAGTGCTCCTTGCTGCAACGCTCTGGCCAATTTTATCCGCTGTCTGATGAAAGAAAAGCGATGAAGAACGAATTGCAGGCGCGCATGATGCGCGATCTCGACGATAAGCGCCCATTGCGCCGCGCGGTTGAGCATGCGTTCCGGCATATCGACGAAACGCCGGACCGACGCCCCTTCCCGGACGACGCAGCGCTTGCGCGAGCCCGCGCCATGCACGCGCCAATGCCGGAGGCGGGCGCCGATAGTTCCGCCGTCATCGACCGGATGAAGGACGGCTTCGCCGACGCCTGCGTCACCGCGACCGGCGGGCGCTATTTCGGCTTCGTGACCGGCGGCGTCCTGCCGGCGACCTTGGGCGCGCGCTGGCTTGCGGATGCGTGGGACCAGAACGCGCCGCTGTTTCGCACATCGCCGGCGGCCAATATCGTCGAGGAGATTTGCGAGGCGTGGCTGAAGGATCTCTTCGGGCTGCCGGACGAAACGGTCGCGGGGTTCGTCAGCGGATCTTCCCTCGCCATCTATTGCGGGCTCGCCGCCGCGCGCTGGCGACTGCTGGAGCGACAAGGCTGGGACGTGAACGCGAAAGGGCTCAACGGCGCGCCGCCGCTCCGCGTTGTTGCGGGGCGCGACACGCACGGCGTCGTCGTGAAGGCGGTAACGCTTCTCGGCTTTGGCGCAGAAAACACTGAATGGGTCGATGTAGACGCCAATGGCGCCATCAAGACGGAAGACGTTCCGGCGCTCGACGACCGCACAATCCTGCTTCTTCAGGCCGGCAACGTGAATGGCGGCGGGTTTGACGACTTCGAAACGCTTTGCGCCAGAGCAAAGGCCGCCGGCGCATGGGCCCATGTGGACGGCGCCTTCGGCCTTTGGGCCGCCGCCGCAAAAGACTACGCCCACCTGACCGCGGGCATGGAGAACGCGTCCTCCTGGTCCTGCGACGCCCACAAGACGCTGAACACGCCCTATGATTGCGGCGTTGTCTTCTGCCGCGACGGGGAAGCGATCAAATCCGCGCTGCATCAGGCGGGCTCCTATCTCGAAATCGGCGCCGGCCGCGACGGCATGTATATGACGCCGGAACTCTCGCGCCGGGCGCGGGCGTTCGAAATCTGGGCGGCGCTCACCTATCTCGGACGCGAAGGCGTTGACGGGCTGGTATCGCTTCTTTGCGAACGGGCCGCGCAATTCGCCGACGAAATTTCCGCCGCCGGATTTAGGCTCGCGGCAGAACCGTCATTCAATCAGCTTATGTTCGCCTGCGAGAGCGATGAGGAAACGAACCACATCCTCCGCACCGTTCAGGAAAGCAGCGAGGCATGGGCCGCCGGCGCAAAATGGTTCGGCCGCCGCGTCATCCGCGTTTCGGTCTGCTCATGGGCGACGACGGAGGAAGACGTAACGCGTTCGGTGGCTGCATTCGTAAATGCGCGGGACGCCTGATCGACACCGCTTTTAGGCCCCGGCTTTCGCCGGGGAGCACGGAACTTCCGGGACTTATAAATCCTTCAGGCGCGCAAGCGCCGCGTTCAGTTTTTCAAGCTCCGCCTCGTAACCGGTGCGACGGGTTTTCTGTTCCTCAACGACTTCCGCCGGCGCGCGCTCCACGAATTTCTTGTTGGCGAGTTTTTTGTCGATGGTCGCGATTTCCTTTTCCGCTTTCGCTTGCTCCTTGGCGAGGCGGGCTTTTTCCGCATCGAGATCGATGAAGTCAGCAACGGGTAGCGCGGCGACGCCATCGCCATGGACGATCTGCACCGCGCCTTTGGGCGCGGCGTCCGCCGTAGAGATATCAGAAAGCCGCGCGAGGCGTTTCAACACATCGTCATGGGTTTTCAGCTGCGCCGTCGCAGCATCGCCGCCGCCGATAAAGAGAAGCGGAATCTTCGCGGCGACCGGCACGTTCATTTCCTGACGAACGGAACGAATAGACGTGATGAGATCAATCGCCCATTGCATGTCTTTGGCGGCCGCCGCGTTTTCAAGTTTCGCATTGGCTTGCGGCCAAGCCGTCGTAATGAGGGCGCCTTCGTAACCGAGCTCCCGCCAGAGTTCTTCGGAAACGAACGGCATGAACGGGTGGAGCAGCTTGAGAATATGGCCTAAGGCGAACGCCCCGGCGGCGCGGGTTTCTTTCTTGGCGGCCTCGTCAACGCCCTGAAAGACGGGTTTAGCGAGTTCCAGAAACCAGTCGCAGAAAACGTTCCACGTAAAACGATAGATCGCGCCGGCGGCGTCGTTAAAACGATAGGCCTCAAGCTCGCGCGTGACGGCGGCGGCGCATTCATTGGCTTCGTGGATGATCCACTGATTGAGAGTGAGACTTGCCGCAGCCGGGTCAAAGCCCGCCTCGGGCTTCACATCGTTCATCTGCGCAAAGCGCGCGGCGTTCCACAGCTTGGTCGCGAAATTGCGATAGCCTTCGACGCGCTGTTCCGAAAGGCGAATGTTGCGCCCCTGCGCCGCCTGCGCCGCCAGCGTGAAGCGCAAGGCGTCGGCGCCGAACTTGTCGATCAGCACCAGCGGGTCGATGACGTTGCCCTTCGACTTCGACATCTTCTGGCCCTTTTCGTCGAGGACCAGCGCGTGGATGTAAACATCCTTGAACGGAACGTCGCCCATGAAGTGGATGCCCTGCATCATCATGCGCGCGACCCAGAAGAAAATAATGTCGTGGGCGGTGACCAGAACGGAATTGGGGTAGTGTTGATCCAGAAGAGACGCGCCCTCTCTTCCCCCGCTTGCGGGGGAAGTGGCCCGAAGGGCCGATGGGGGTTCTTTCGGCGCGCTCACCCCCTCCGTCGGCTCCGCCGACACCTCCCCCATGAATGGGGGAGGAGAAGCGTCCGGCCAACCCAGAGTCGAAAACGGCCACAGGCCGGAGGAAAACCAGGTGTCGAGGACATCCTCGTCTTGGTAGATCGCAATCGGGTTGCCCGTCCGCCCGGTTTCGTTCCTCAATAGAGTTTGCTGAAGGTAATCGCCTGTATCCGCAGCCAAGTAAGGCTCGCAACCGTAATATTCTTTTGCTTTTTCGGCAGCTTCAAATTGACTCTGTGCAACGAAAATCTTTTCGGTGGAGTAATCCGGCGCGCCATCAACCAACTCAGGCCCATACCACGCCGGTATCCGGTGCCCCCACCACAATTGCCGCGAGATGCACCACGGTTGAATATTCCGCATCCACTGGAAATAGGTCTTCGCCCAGTTTTCCGGGACGAACTTGGTGTCACCCTTCTCCACCGCCTCAATGGCGGGCTTGGCTAACGTCTCAGCGTCGGCAAACCACTGATCGGTGAGCATCGGCTCGATGACGACGCCGGAGCGGTCGCCGAAGGGCTGCATGATCTTTTTGTCCTCGACCGTAATCATCAGGCCTTCGGCGTCGATGTCGGCGACGACGCGCTTTCGCGCCTCGAAACGATCGAGCCCGCGATATTCGTCGGGCACGAGATTGATGCTGTCGACATAATTGGCGTCAGGCGCGTCGCCCGCTTCGACCAGCGCTTTCGCCTTCGCCGCCTCCTCAGCATAGGGCGCGCCGTCGGCGCGCATGGCCGCCTGCCAGTCCATCAGGCGATACATCGGGATGTTCGCGCGCTTGGCCACCTGATAGTCGTTGAAGTCGTGCCCCCCGGTGATCTTCACTGCCCCGGAACCAAAGTCCGGGTCCGGATAATCGTCGGTGATGATCGGGATAAGGCGGCGGTGCTCTTTCGGACCCACGGGAATTTCACAGAGCTTGCCGATCAGCGGTTTGTAGCGCTCGTCGGACGGGTGCACCGCGACCGCGCCGTCGCCGAGCATGGTCTCGGGCCGCGTCGTCGCGATGGAAATATAGTCGCGGGTTTCAGTGAGCGTAACGTTCCCGTCTTCGTCCTTCTCCACATATTCGTAAGTTTCGCCGCCGGCGAGCGGATATTTGAAATGCCAGAAGTGACCGTCCGTTTCGATGTTCTCGACCTCAAGGTCGGAAATCGCCGTTTCGAATTTCGGGTCCCAATTGACGAGACGCTTGTCGCGGTAGATCAATCCCTCATTATAAAGATCAACGAAAACCTTCATGACGGCCTTGACCATCTGGTCGTCGGCTTCGCCGTTCTCGCCCCCCCCATGTTCGCCCATGGTGAAGCGCTCGCGGGACCAGTCGCAGGTGGCGCCAAGGCGTTTCAGCTGGTTGATGATCTGGCCGCCGCTTTCATGGCGCCAGTCCCACACTTTCCTTACGAACGCCTCACGGCCGATTTCGGTGCGCTTCGGCTCCTGGCGTTCCATCATCTGGCGTTCGACGACCATCTGCGTGGCGATGCCCGCATGGTCCGTCCCCGGCTGCCAGAGAACGCGGCGACCGCGCATGCGCTCAAACCGGCAGAGCACGTCCTGCAACGTGTTGTTGAGGGCGTGGCCCATATGGAGCGAGCCGGTGACGTTCGGCGGCGGGATGACGATCGTGAACGGCTCGCCCTCCCCGGCGGGCTTGAACGCGCCGGAGGCTTCCCAGTCTTTGTAAATCCGCTTTTCGGCTTCCGCGAAGTCGAAATTCTTCTCAAGCATGATCGTTCCCGCAAATTCGAACTGCGGGTTTATCCGTCGCCGGGCGATCCCTCAAGTCGGTCAGGAGCCCTGATCGAGCCGCGGCTCCAATCCCGTGTGCTTGACGAGAAACGCCCACATATCGGCGTACTCCTCGATGATCTTGTCCGTAGGCTTGCCCGAGCCATGGCCGGCGCGGGTCTCGATCCTGATGAGATGGGGCTCATCGCCCACATCCGCCGCCTGTAGCGCCGCGGCGTATTTGAAAGAGTGGCCCGGCACGACCCGGTCGTCGGTGTCCGCCGTCGTGATCAGCACGGCGGGATAATCCGCGCCGCTCTGAATGTTGTGATAGGGCGAGTAGGCATAGAGCGTTTCGAAATCTTCTTCGTTCGCCGGGTCGCCGTAGTCGTCAACCCAGAACCTGCCGGCGGTAAACTGAGTGAACCGCAGCATGTCCATCACGCCGACGGCGGGGATCGCCGCCGCAAAAAGATCCGGACGCTGATTGACGACGGCGCCCACAAGCAAACCGCCGTTCGATCCGCCGAAAATAGAGAGCTGATCCGACGTCGTTACGCCATTATCGATCAGGTGCTCGCCCGCGGCGATAAAGTCATCGAACACGTTCTGCTTGTTCTGAAGCCGTCCGGCATTGTGCCACGCCTTGCCATACTCCCCGCCGCCGCGGAGATTCGCGACCGCATAAACGCCGCCCATTTCAACCCAGGAAAGCCGGGTGATCGAAAAACTGGGCGTCAACGATATGTTGAACCCGCCGTAACCGAAGAGCAGCGTCGGGTGAGGCTGCGACATATCGAGATCCTTGCGCCGGGTAATAAACATCGGCACGCGCGTTCCGTCTTTAGACTGATAAAACACCTGCTCAACAACATAGTCGTCCGGGCTGAAGGCGGTTTCAGGCTGTTTGAAGACCGACTGCTCACCCGTCGCCATGTCTAGGCGGTAAATCGTGTCGGGCTGATTGAAGCTTTCGAAGTTATAGTAGGTGACCGTATCGTCCGGCTCGCCGCCAAATCCAAAAACCGACCCGAGGCCCGGAAGCGCAACGGTTCCGTCGTCCGATCCGTCGAGCCCGAACAGGCGCACCACCGACTTTACGTCTTCCATATATTCCGCAACGATTTTCCCGCCGACAATATTGACGCTGGTGAGCACGCCCTCAGCTTCCGGCGTGATTTCTTCCCACTGCCCGCGCTGGGCGGGAATGGCGACAATCCGGCCCCTGGGCGCATTATCATCCGTACGGAAATAATGTTTGCCGCCCGCCGTCGCGATATAGCTGTAATCGGAGTGAAACCCTTCGACGAGGGCCAGCGGCTCGGCGTCCGGATCGGTCAGGTCGATGGTCACGACTTCGTACTTCTCGTCGGTGCCCTTCCAGACGGTAACGACAAGCGTTTCGCCGGTAGAGGAGACTTCCGCGGCGAAGCCGTGCTCCGGCTGATCGGGACGGGCGTAGACGAGGTCATCGTCAGCCTGATCGGCGCCCATGCGGTGAAAATAGACCGCCTGATTGACGTTGAGGCTCTGAAACTCTTCGCCCTCCTCCGGTTCCGGATAACGCGAATAATAAAAGCCCGAGCCGTCTTTAGCCCAATCAAGACCTGAAAACTTCACCCATTCGATGGAGTCGCCGAGATCGGCGCCGCTTTCGACATCGACAATCTTGACCGTCCGCCAGTCCGAACCGCCATCCTGAATCATATAAGCCAGCAGACGTCCGTCCGGAGACGGATAATACGCCGCGAGCGCCGTGGCGCCGTCTTCGGACCAGGTGTTCGGATCGAGCAGAACGCGCGGCGCCTCATCGTCTTTCTGCACGAACAGCACATACTGGTTCTGCAACCCGTCATTGCGCGCGAAGAATGTGTACTCGCCATGGCGCTTCGGCAGCCCGAATTTCTCGAAGTCCCAGAACCGCGACAGCTGCGCCGCAATGGCGTCCCGGTGGTCGAGCCCGTTCAGATACTCAAAGGTCACCGTGTTCTGCGCCGCGACCCATTCCGCCACCGCATCGTTTTCGCGGACATCGTCCTCAAGCCACCGATAAGGGTCGGCGACATCGCGCCCATGATAATTGTCGATCTGTTCCACTGTCACGGTTTCCGGATATTGAAGGGCGCCGCCGGCGCTTTCGCCGGCTGCGTCGCTTTCCACTTCGGCGTCGCCGCCGCCACAAGCGCTGAGAAAGATCAGCGCCGCCGCGCCGGCAATAATACGGGATGTCATCATGGTTCGCTCCAAAGGCTCTCGCCCAATTGTCGTTTCGGCGGAACCTACGCGAACGCCCCACAGTTGCAACAAAAGACCGGCCCCGTCAGACAGAAAAGCCGGCCCCGAAGGACCGGCTCATTAAAATCCGGAAAGCGGGCTGATCAGCGACGACGACGGGCGACGCGCTGCACTTCCTCTTCGACTTTTTCCTCAACGATCGCCGGCAGGTTGGCGTCGAGCCAGTCCTTGACCATGGGCTTCAGCATTTCGACGACGATGTCTTCAAGGGTCTTGCCCGGCCCCTCCGACACCCGCACGGAATCAGAAAGATTTGCAAATGCACTCGATGCGGCGCTCGCCGCTCCTTCGTCCAACATGGCGTCCTCCGCATCATTCTGAACGGCTTCGGCAACATTTTTCTTAATCATTTCAACATCTTCCGTTTTAAGATGGGGTTCGGCGCGGTCGTTCTCCGCCGCGGGCGCCGGGTCCTGAACCAGAGCCGGCTTGGCGGGCGCATCGGCGTCAGCGGCCGCGCCGTCTTCGTCCTCTGAAATAATCCGACGGATCGACGCCAGTATTTCTTCCATACTCGGTTCTGGTTGTGCGTTTTCCATTGACGCGAAGGTCCTTTGAAGGAAGCGATTTATGTCGGCGCGGCCGGCATTTCGCGACCGGCATCAATGTTTTCGGGCGCTTCGGTCCAGGTTTCAAGGCCCACTGGTATCAGCGCATTTCTTACCCGAAGGTTAATGGCCAGGCGCATCGACGGCCCGGTCAGAATACGAATTCCTTTGGGCGGATAAAACCGGGCAGCGCCGCGCTGGAGGCCGCGTCGAACTGAGGCGAAAAGGGCGCGGCGGCGCCCGACTTCAGGAACACCCCGCCCCGGGACACCCCGTCTTCCCGCAATATCGCGGCGAGCCGGCCGCCCTCGCTCAACTGTCCGATCAACGCATCCGGTTTCGCCTCGATAACGCCGCCGATGAAGATAACGTCAAAGGGTCCCTGGCCCGCGGCGCCGGCGGCGGGATCACCGGTAATCACGGCGGCGTTGGAAAATCCAAGCGTGTTCAGATTGTCTTGCGCTGCGGCGGCGAGGCTTTCGTCGCTTTCCACCGACACCACCATCTCCGCAAGACTGGCGAGAATGCTCGTTGAATAGCCGCTGCCGCACGCAACGTTCAGAACAACGTCGCTCGCGCGTATGTCGGCCGCGTCGATAAGCTTGGAAAAATCGCGCGCGCGCAACAAACGCCGGCCCGGCGCGTATTCGATTTCGCGCTCCACATAAACCTGATCGCGCAGTTCAGGCGGCGCAAAAATTTCGCGCGGTATGGTCTCCATTGCGCGCTGAATGCGCAAATCCGTTACGTCGTTCGGCCTGACCTGGCTCTCGACCATGTGGCGGCGGGCGGCTTCGTAATTCATGAGCGCGACTCGATCCCAAAAACTCCCTTGGAGCGGCATAGCGCCAGCGCCGCGCGCGCGCAACGCGCCTGCGCGCGCCAAACACCCCAAAAAGACGCGGCAAATTCTTTTGACCGGCTCATTAGCCCGCGCTAAGAGGGCCGCTCGCTCCCGACAAAGGCCACGTGGCGGAGTGGTGACGCAGCGGCCTGCAAAGCCGTGTACGCCGGTTCGATTCCGGCCGTGGCCTCCAATCGGCGCAGGGCTCCCTCCCGGCATCATCCAAGGGGCCTGCGGGATGCGTAAGATTCATGGCTGGAATGGCCAATTTGCAACGGTTTTGAACCAAAATGCCGTGGCTGACGACTTTTTGTTAACTATGATGACAAACCGGAACGTTAGCGTTGCCGGTGAAATCGACCGAATTGGCGTCGTTTGTCGCAGCCGCTGCTCCGCTGACCGATATTCGGTTGAAGGCCGGCGCCGCCACAGACACATACATCACCGGCGCGAACGAGACACGATTATGACGAGGGGCAGATGAATTTGGGTACGGTTTTTCGGACTGGCGGCCTGACGGCGGCGGCGTTTTTTGTTGTTTCTTGCGCGAGCGTTGACGAGGCGTTGTTGGAGGCTCGGTTGCCGTCCGGGCCCGGGGCGTGGACAGCGGACACCGGCATTGGCGAGGCGCCGAGCGGCGACTGGGTGGCGGCGTTTAACGACGCGGCGCTGACCGACATCATCATCGAGGCGCTGGCCAACAATAACGATCTGCGCGCGGCCGCGGCCAATCTCGACCAGGCCCGCGCCCGGGCGCGGATTTCCCGCGCCGATCTCCTGCCGACCGTCGGCGCGAACTTCAGCGCGGCGCGCAACGCCATTGTCACTGATCCGCAGAGACAAGCTGAGGTTGGCGCGGGCGGCGGCGGCGCGGGCGGGGGTACCGGCGGCGCGCCGGTCGACGCCGACAAGCGCCTCTGGATCAATAATTATTCTCTGGGCGGACAGGTGCAATGGGAGATCGACGTCTGG
>JANQJK010000004.1 GCA_028281665.1 Hyphococcus sp. | reverse complement strand
AATTAAACCACATGCTCCACCGCTTGTGCGGGCCCCCGTCAATTCCTTTGAGTTTTAACCTTGCGGCCGTACTCCCCAGGCGGTGTGCTTAACGCGTTAGCTGCGCCACCGAACTCCTAAGGAGCCCGACGGCTAGCACACATCGTTTACGGCGTGGACTACCAGGGTATCTAATCCTGTTTGCTCCCCCCGCTTTCGTATCTGAGCGTCAATACCTGTCCAGTCGGGCGCCTACGCCACTGGTATTCCTCCGAATATCTGCGAATTTCACCTCTACACTCGGAATTCTCCCGACCTCTCCAGGATTCTAGAAACGAAGTTTCAAGAGCAGTTCCGGGGTTGAGCCCCGGGATTTCACTCCTGACTTTCGTTTCCGCCTACATACGCTTTAAGCCCAGTGATTCCGAACAACGCTTGCCCCATTCGTATTACCGCGGCTGCTGGCACGAATTTAGCCGGGGCTTCTTCTATAGCTACCGTCATTATCTTCACTATTGAAAGAGCTTTACAACCCTAAGGCCTTCTTCACTCACGCGGCATGGCTGGATCAGGCTTGCGCCCATTGTCCAATATTCCCCACTGCTGCCTCCCGTAGGAGTCTGGGCCGTGTCTCAGTCCCAGTGTGGCTGGTCGTCCTCTCAAACCAGCTATAGATCGTCGCCATGGTAGGCCTTTACCCCACCATCAAGCTAATCTAACGCGGGCCGATCCTTCGGCGATAAATCTTTCACCCGGAGGTCGTATACGGTATTACACCCAGTTTCCCAGGGCTATTCCGTACCGAAGGGCACGTTCCCACGCGTTACTCACCCGTCTGCCGCTCCCTGCAAGCAGGGCGCTCGACTTGCATGTGTTAAGCCTGCCGCCAGCGTTCGTCCTGAGCCAGGATCAAACTCTCAAGTTGAGTTTGGAAACTGACCGCAATGCAGGAGGTCTCCTATCACTAAGATTGGCCTGCATAATTACTGACATTAGTACGTCACAAAACAAAACCCCGATATTCCGTAAAGAATAAACGAAGTTTGGTTTGTAAACTGAAAAACGTCAGTCGCGGTCAATCCTTGAGTTCCACTCCCCGAAGGGATTGAAGCTCGAAAGCCAGGACGCCGCCGCCCACGTTTCTCTTCCTCAGATATTCAATTTTCAAAGAGCCCGGGCCCCTCGGCGTCGCCGCCTTGAAACCCCGCCGACTTAACCCCGCGTTAACGCCAAATAGCGAACAAAAGGCAGCCGACAAAAAACCGACACTCCCGAGACCGCCCCTTTGACCATTGTCTGGCCAGCGGCGGCCGTCCCGGCCGCGTCGGTGAGCGGCGGATTTAGCGATCCGATTCCGCCCTGTCAACGCAAAAAAACAACTTTTTCCGGCGAGTTTTCCAGATGGAGGCGGCGCCGAAATCTGCCCATGATCACAACCGAAATCCGCCGCGCACGAAACGCGCCCGCAAATCCGTCCGAATTGGGCGAAGAACCGCTATTTATACGGGTGTTCGGCAGTTTTCAAGCGCAGATTCGCGCCCTGCGGGAAATTGTTCCCGCACGAGCGGCCCGCGGCCGCCCGATTCCGCGCAGGCAGCGCGGCCCCTGGGGCGCCGCCAGGCCCGGGATTCAGCCTTAACCTTGCGGAAATGCAGGCCCAGCATAGTCGATTCGACAGTTCTAAGGCCGGTTCATGTTGACCTTGATGCGCTCAGAAAACCCCGCCGTAAGGGCGGCATACCTCGCTTTGGCGATTTTTGCCGCGGGGTTCATGATCATGAATGCATGGCCGAATCCCGGCTATTATCCGGTCGATTTCAAGTATTTCTGGCTCGCCGGCTCGCTCTGGAACACCGGAATCTCGCCATATGGCGCGGACCTTCTCGCCCTCGGCGCTGCGGAGTTTCCCGGCGAGCGAATCAACCCGTTTTTTTACCCGCCGAACTGGCGCCCCGTCGCAGGCATCACCGCGCTCGCCACGCCCGAACAAGCGGAAACGGCCTGGGCCGCCCTTTCAGCCGTCGCAATCGCCTTGTCGAGCTGGCAGCTTGCGCTTTTGTCTCGCCATTTCGCCGCCCCCCTTTCCACATTGCGCATGTTCGCAATTTATCTCTTCGTCATCGCGTGCGTCGCCCATGGCGGCGAGATTGCAATTCTGATTGGTCAGCCTACCCCCTTTATTCTCGCAGCGCTGACGACCCTGCTTCTTTCCGTCGACCGATCAAACGCGGTCCTCGCAACGATCGCGATGACTGCGCTTTTCCTGAAACCGCAGCTTTCTATTCCCATTGCGTGCGCCGCGATTTTCATTCCGTTCCTGCGCGCGCCGACCATTATCGCGGGCGGACTGACGGGTCTCCTGGCGCTGTTCGGTCTCGGCCTAGCTGCGCCAATCGAAAATTTCCTCGCCTTTCTGGAAAACATCGACAGCTACAAATCGTTTCCGGAAAACTGGCCGATCCACATGAGCGGGCCAAACTTCCTGCTCGCGCTCTTAGGCGTTGAGGCGGTAAGCGCTTTCGTGCTTCTGGGCCTGTGCATATCTGTTGTGGCTTTCAGCGCAGCGTTTTCCATGTATCGGGGCGTCGACCTACGCAACAACCGCAACGCGGTCCAACTATTGCTTTTTGCAGCGATGGCGGCGGCGTTTTTGATGCCGACCCACAACTCCGACTTCCTCGCAACAATGCCGGCGCTGCTGCTTGCAACGCGGTATGGAGGAGCGACGCGTCTGGCGCTCATTGTCGGTCTGTTTCTCGTTATGCGATCCATGAGCCTGTCCTTGCTGACGGACGGGGTGATCTTTGCCGACAAGACCTCAATGGTCGGGCTTTACGACACCGTTGGGTCGGGCCTCCTGTTCGCTGTCGCCGGCAGTGCGCTATGGAGAGTGTGGCGTGGCGCTGACACACAGGTCCGAAAAAGCGCGCCGACGCCCCTGTCGCCAATCAGCGCGGGCGCGAAATGACGGCCGCCGCAATACAGGACGCGATCGGCGCGTTTCGCGCGGGTCCGTGGGGACAAGGCGCGGCGATCCTCGCCGGCGCGCTCGGGCTAATCGCCATTGTTCCTGAAATCCTGACATATCCGAAACCTTACGCCGTAGACTATCATTATTTCTGGGCGGCGGGCCGCGTCTGGTTCGAGGGCGGCAGCCCTTACGGTCCGGGCTTTGCCGAATTTTTCGCCAGTCAACCTATTCCGGATAAAGACGATATCCCGCGACCGTTTTTCTATCCGCCAAACGCGATTGCCCTTTACTGGCCCCTTGGCCGTTTCGATCACGCCGATGCATGGCTCGTCATCTCGCTCATGAATTTTTTGGCGCTTGCCCTCGCAAGCTATCTGTTTGCGCGGCTCTGCCGCGCTGTCGGCCTTTCAACAACGTATCTTTACCCGGCTCTGCTGCATTTCGGATTTATCTGCATCGGCTGGAGCATCGGCAAAATTCTTTTTGTCTTCGCCCAGCCCATATTGGTGATCTATGCGGGTTTCCTGTTGGTCCTGCTTGGCGCGCTCGAACGCAGGTCGCTCTGGCTGGCGATCGGCCTCGTTATCTGCCTTTTGAAACCGCAGATCGGCCTTGCCGTTTTCTTCGCCTGCCTCCTGCACAACCGGTCGCGCGCGGCCGCGCTCGCAGCCGGCGCCGTAACGGCGCTATTGTGTCTCGTCGGATTCTGGTCTGGCGGCGTCCTGGATAATTTCAGCAACTATATCAGCGGCTTCAATCTGTATTCGAACTTTTATGAAAACCAGCCGGAAAGGCTGAGCGGGCTCGGTTACATCCTCATGACGATTGCCGGCGTTGATATCGGAAAGCTTGCGCCCCTCGGCTTCCTGCTTGTCCTCATTGCCGTCGCAGCATACCGAGGCCGCACGTCGGACGTGCCGCAGCGCGATGCTCGCCTGCCCGAACTCATCATATTCTCGTGCGTCGCGACGCTGTTTTTCCTTCCCTCCCATAACAACTACTACGTCCCGCTTACCGCCGCCCTCGCCTATCTCGTCCGGGAGCGGCGCGACGGCGACATTGTCCTGCTCGCCGCGTTTGCACTGTTAACGCAATCGCTCAGCATCTCGAATGCGTGGATCAACGTGTTTGGAGGGGCGCTTTACGAGACCGTTGCGTTGGTTGACACCGTCGCCATTGCGATTGTTTTCTCCATCGTGTTTGCACGCTATTTTGGACGCCCGGAAAGCACCGTTGACCACCGGCCGGCTCGCACGGGAGTTGCCGACGCCGGGTTGATCGGAGGCGGGAATGACTGACGAGACAATCGACAAATCCGAGGCCCCGCAGGAGCAAGCGCCTCACTCCCCCCGCCCGCGCCAACCCGTTCTCGGCGTCGCCCTTGGGGGCGGGGTTGCGCGGGGCTGGGCTCATATCGGCGCTGTCCAGCGTCTCGATGAGCTTGGGATCAAACCGGACATTGTCGCCGGCACGTCGGTCGGCGCCCTTGTGGGCGGCTTCTGGCTTGCGGGACATTTGCCGGCGCTTGAAGCGTGGGCGCGCAATCTCACCAAGACGCGCATGCTTTCCTATTTCGATGTGGTGCTCAACGGCTCGGGGCTGATGGGCGGCAAGCGCCTTGAGAAGATTTTGGGCAAAACCCTGCCGGCGCAGAACATCGAAGATCTCCAGAAAAAATTCGTCGCGGTCACGGCGGAGCTTGCGACCGGTCACGAGGTGTGGCTGCGCAACGGCGATCTTGGAGAGGCGATACAGGCCGCATACGCCCTGCCCGGCGTGTTTCCGCCGCGCGCCATCAACGGGCGCTGGCTGATCGACGGCGCCCTCGTCAATCCACTGCCCGTCTCGGCCTGCCGGGCCCTCGGCGCGCGCATGGTGATCGCCGTCGGTCTGCATGCGGACGCTTTTGGCGAAAGCGTTTCCAAGCGCCGCGAAAAATACGGCCGCATTCCCGACACCAGCGGCGCGGAGCTGGAACAGGCCGAAGGCGGCGGCATTGCCGAAAAGCTGATGATGCGCCGCCTCTTTCACGCAAATGAATCGGCGCCGGGGGTCGGCACGGTGATGCTGGCGGCCTTCAACATACTGATGGACCGCGCAACGCGGGCGCGCCTTGCCGGCGAACCGCCGGACGTTCAGATCACGCCCCAGACGGGCCATATCGGCCTGCTCGATTTCGACCGGGCCGACGAGCTTATCCGACTTGGGCGCGAGGCAGTCGACTACGCCATGCTCCGTATCGACCGGACCATGGAACTGCTGCTCTGACAACGGGCGCCCAGAGCGTTTTGAAAATACGTTAGGTTACGCTCCACCCTCATCCTGAGGAGGGCGCGTCAGCGGCCGTCTCGAAGGATCTGTCGCAAGCGCAGCACATGCGGCTGATCCTTCGAGACGCAAGGCTTCGCCTTGCTCCTCAGGATGAGGGCGGGAATTGGATCACTTTCTCGCAAAAATTTTAGAAATTTTTTTTGCAAACCGTCCGCCGCCCCCGGGCGTATTGCGGTCATGTTTAACAAGGTGGAGAACCCCACATGTCCCTGAAGAAAATTTTCGCCGCTGGCGCCGCCCTCACCATGATCACGGGCGCTGCTTACGCCGGCGATTACGGCAAAAAAGACAAAACGGCGATGCAAAAAGCCGATATCGTCGATACCGCAGTAGCCGCCGGCTCCTTCAACACGCTGGTCGCGGCGGTGCAGGCCGCGGGCCTTGAAGAAACGTTGCGCAGCGAAGGCCCGTTCACCGTTTTCGCGCCGACCGATGATGCATTCGCCGCGCTCCCCGCCGGAACGATCGACACGCTCCTCAAACCGGAAAACAAGGATCAGCTTGTCGCCATCCTGACCTATCACGTTGTCGCCGGCAAAACGAAGTCGAAAGACCTCGCCGGAAAGACGCTTGACGTCGCGACCGTGAACGGCGCGGAAGTCTCTGTGGACGGAACAGATGGCGTGAAAGTGGGCGGCGCCAATGTCGTGACCGCCGACATCTGGACATCGAACGGCGTGATCCACGTCATCGACGCGGTGCTGCTGCCGCCGACCGAATAAGATTGCCCCCCAATAGTTGCGTCGTATCGAGGGCCCGCGCTGCAGCGGGCCCTTTTTATTTTTCTGACGGCGGCGGCGTTGCGTCCACCGCGAGCGGATGAAATTGAAACCCGAAGACGGCCGACGCCCGCGCCTGTCCTTCAGCGCATCAACTTATTCTTTCCTAAACATGGCCGGCTTGACGGGGCGGAGGCTCGCAGAATAAGCATCTGACGTGCAGGATCAGGGGCGACAATGACCAGCAAGGGCGGCAACGGATACTCTGTATGTGCAGACCGTCTACACCTGTTTTTTACGCAAGGGGGCGCATTAGGGCATTCTGTTTTCAGAATGATTCAATTGAATGCCCTAGATTCTTTAGTGCGCGTTTTGAGACGGAAAACCGGCGATCCACTTTTCCTTCAAAACGCTCTAAGGGAGCAATCCTTATTATGCGCCGGGGGCGTCGGGCTTGCAGTCAACACGTTAATCGTCACCGTAATCGTCAATTGGTGGAACCGGCATTACATGATCGCGTTTGCTGCTGTCGTCGCCATGACGTCAGCGTTTGCCTTATATATTTCAAGAGCGTTCGTATTTTTCGCCCATAAAATTCCTGCAAATGCGCTTTTTTCCTTTGGCCGCATGCACATTTATATGCCCGCGGCTTTTTTCTTTATACTGACAACAATATATGTGTGCCTGTTTTATTTTAACGCGCCTTATTACGATCACTGGAGTTTTGTTCGGTTCTATCGTTTGATGTCTGAAGGCTCAGCCCACCTTGGCGACATGTTCGTCATGGCGGGCGGTCACTGGCACGCAAGCGCCTATCTCATTCTTTATGGCCTTGCTGAAACAACCGCCATGAACCATTTCTTTGAAGGAATCTTCAGCCTTTTCTTCGCTCTTAGCGGGTTTGTGGCGATTGCGGTAATCGTCAAACGCGCCGCCGATGTTTTTAATGCGGCGGGCGCCGTTCCCTGGCTGCTTGGGGTGAGTGCCGGATTCTGGTTTTCGCTGGATCAAGGGTTGAACTGGCTGTGGGGCTGGCAAATCGTTGTTTTTATCACGACGGCGGGCGCGGCCTGGTCGATCGTTTTGTTGACCTGTGAACGACTGACGCCTGTGAGGTTTGGCTTGGCGGTTGCCGCGACCGCGGCGGCGATCCTCTCTTTTTCCACGGGGCTTGCAATTTTACCGGTAGGATTTGCCTTGCTGGTTTTTCACTGGCGCCGCAGCGATGCAAGCCGTTCGCCGATAGCGTTGACTTATCTTGCGCTCTGGGGGGCGTTTTCAATCGCCGCCGCAGCGGTGTTCTGGCAACTCAACTTTGCTGCGGACAATGCGTATGGCCGGCAATCGGAAGCTGCTCTTTTTGGCGTTGAAGCGCTCGGCGCATATACAGGTTTTGCCTTTTATTACATGGCGAGCCCGATCACGCGTTTTGCAAGCGGCCTTGCTCTTCCCGTCATAATCGCCAGCGCCATTCTGTTCGGCTGGGCGCTCAGAAAGAGCAATGTAGACTGGCGGGCCATGCGCCCGCCGCCTGCCGTTCTGGCGGTTCTGGCGCTGATCGCTTTTGGCGTTATCGCCGGGTTTCTTATTGGACTTGGGCGCGCAGTAGAGTTTGGCGCTGAACAGGGGTTTTCGACCCGCTACATCAGTTTTGGAAACTTTATCTGGATCGGTATTTCGTTGCTTGTACTGCTCGTTGCCTTGCGCGGCGGCCAGCGGATGAACTGGCGCGCGCCGGCCATCATCGTTCTGTCTGTGCTGTGCGTTTTAAAAGCCGGCAATTCAGTCAACGCAGGGAAGAACTATGCAGAAGAGTCAATCGCCATTCGCGCCGCAGGCCAGGCGATCGTTGCCGGACGCCCGCAGATCGACCGCGCAACAACGCGCGTCCTTAATGGCAACCAGGACGTGACCGAAGAGGATTTATCGTTCCTTGAACAAGAGGGCTTGAGCTTCTTTCGTGCAAGCAAAAGAGAAAACGAACCGGGCTGAACCCGCCGCAACTGCGCGCCTGACTCTGCGGCGTCAGCAAAAGCGATATCCGCTTCTTTCGCCTGAGGCGCCGCGCCCTGTCAATTTTGCGAGGACCCTCTCCGCTCAGCTCGCAATATATTCCTTCAGCGCTTCGGCTTCTTTTTCCGCCTGCTCGATTTTGCGCTTAACGACGTCGCCGATGGAAACGACGCCAAGCACCTTGCCTTCGTTGGTGACCGGCAGGTGGCGCACGCGTTTTTCCGTCATCTGCGCCATCAGATCGTCAACGCTTGCATCGGGCGAACAGGTAAACGGATCCCGCGTCATGCAGTCCTTGACGCGCAAGGTGAGCGCATCGGCGCCCTTTTCACCGAGCCGGCGCACGACATCGCGCTCAGAAAGGATGCCGGCCACGCCGTCTTTATCGTCACGCACCAGAACGGCGCCGATATTCTTGTCGTTCAGCAACGCCACCGCATCGGCAATCGCGTCGTCCTCACGCACGGCGTAAACTTCGGTCCCCTTAGATTGCAGGATCTGCTCGACCTTCATGGGCCTCCTCCTTCGGGCGTCTCGTCCTTTCATATATTGGTAGGCCGCGCGCCTTGCCGCAAGGGCGCAATATGCTGCGCTAGCGAAAGCCGCGGGCGGCGCGTTCGAAGAACGGATAGGTTAACAGGCCGAAGAAATAGCCGCCAATATGGGCTTCCCAGGCAATGCCGCCGCCGCCCGCCATGGGGCTCAGCAAGGCGGCGAAAACCGGATTGTTCGTCAGCAGAACGAAGGCCGTCCATCCGATGACGGGTCGATCGGTCAGCGAATTGAAACGGGCCGCTTCGGGCCCGAACAGCGTCGAGCGATTAAATGCGAACCGAACGAGCCCGCCAAGCAGACCGAAGACGCCGCCCGACGCGCCGACGAGCAGCGTATATTCATCAGCATGCAACGCAACGAAGGCGAGCGCGCCGACGGCGCCGGACAACAGGAAAAACGTCAGGAACATCGACGCCGACGCCAAGGCGCCCGCCGATTGCAGGGCGCCGTCCGCATTCATACGGCGCGCGACCGGCGTGCCGAAGGCGAGCAGGAAAAAGGTGTTCATCGCCAAATGCGCAATGCCCGCATGGACGAACATATGGGTCACCAGCGGCGAGACCATAGCGAGGACGCCGCCATTCGCTTCCGGCCCGCGGGCGAACGCGGCGGGCACAAGACCGGCGGCCTCCTGCGCAACGCGCGCCGTGCGCTCCGGCGCGACGGCCACCAGAACAAACGCCGCCACAATCGCGCCCGCAATGACCAGCACGACGCCCGGCGCATTGACGATCCGGGACCGGTCGACCTCGCCGCCCGGACGGCGCAGCCGGTAAGGCGGCTTGTCGCCGGGGTCCGATCCTCCGTCGCTGGGCATTGGCGCTCCCCAATGGTGAACCAACCCTTAACAAAAGGCTGGCGGCCGTCCGTCTCATTCGCTGAAACCCGCGCGAATATGCAAACGCTAGCAGGCAGATCGGCCGGTCGCAAAGCTTTGTTCACCAAACCCGTCTAAATTTGGGCCAGCCAGGGAATAAACGGGTCAGGAAATGGCAGATCCACGCAAATCGGAAAGCGCCCGCGCAAGCGATACCGACGCCGACAGACGCAAGCATCTGCGCGTCGACACGCCGCTGAAAGCGCGCTTCATGAACGACGCGGGCGACGAACACCCATGCGTTGTCGTCAACGTCTCCGCCGGGGGCGCCCTGATGAAAGCGAAGGCGCCGCCGCCCTTCGGAACCCACGTCGTCATTTATATCGACCGTGTGGGACGCTTCGAAGGCCGGGTCATCCGGTCGACCTCAAACGCCTTCGCCGTCAATTACGAGAAAAAGCGCCGCAAGAACGCGCGCACGGCGGATTCCCTGACCGAAGTCGTGAACCGCGGCAAACGAGCAACCGACCGGCGCGCCGGCCCGCGGATCCGCCACGATGCCCCGGCGAAGGTTTATTTCGACGATGGACGCGTCGAAGATTGCGCGATTCTGGACATATCCCTCACCGGCGCGTCAATCGAGATTTCGCCGCGCCCGCCACTCGGCGCGCGTCTCATTGTGGGACGCATGAACGCCAAAGTCGTGCGCCGCCACGAAAAAGGCGTCGGCGTCGTCTTCACCGGGTCGGCGGACCGCATGTCGGACGTCATTGACGAAGCGACAGAACCCGCCCCCATCGCAGACGATGGCCTGCAAGTTGCAAAACCCTTCGGCAGGAAACCCCGCTAAGCCGGATTTGACAGGACGAAACTCATGCTCGCCGCTGAAAACTGGTGTGTTAAAGTCGAAGAGAAAGTGTACGGCCCGTACACGACCGAACAATTGCGCAAATACGCCCATGAAGGCCGTCTGGCCGGCTGGTCGCTGATTGCGCCCGCAGGCAGCCGCGCCTGGCGCGAGGCGAGCCGCGAAAAGTCGCTGGCGACGTTTTTCGGCGCCGAGGCCGGGACGCCTGCGAATACGACGGAGCGCACATTCGGGCGGCGCGATCAGGCCGATGCAAGCCCTGCAGCGACAACACAAACCCGCCAGGCGCCGGCGCTGGCGAACTTCCTGGTGATTTTTGAAAGCGCCGAAGGCGCCGCCGGTAGGCTGGAATCGGCCGTGCAGTCCCTTGGCCGCGCATTTCGCATCGCGGACAATGTCTGGAGCGTGACGAGCGATCTGACGGCGGTCGGCATGCGCAACGCGCTTGCCCCGTATCTTGCGCCGAAAGAACCGATCTTTGTCGTTGACGCGTCGCGCGGGCGCACGTCGTGGCAGAACTACGCGCCCGAAGCGCACGCAAAAATCTCCGCCGCCTATACGGCAAGCCTCGCCAAGGCTCACGCATCCTGAAAAAAGCGCGTCAAGCGTTAAGGCTTGCGAATTTTTCGTGACGAGTGCGTTTCTGCTATGGGCGCGCCGGCAAATCACCTTATGAAAGATACCGGTTGCTGAATCGCGTAGTGCGTAAGGCGGTGTAATGCCAGTGAACGGCATAAGGGATGTCCCTTCTACACCAGGCTTGCTTCGCAAGCCCTGCCTCACCGACGCCGCACGTGATTTCGCGATCCTTACCACATTTGATCCCCTCTCACATTCAGGAGACACGAATGGCGAAACGCTCCGCGCGCCGTGCGCAACGGCGACAGCATGAGACCGCCCAATACCCCGAAGCCGACAATGTGCGCCGTCTTTTCGACGAGCCCCAATGGTCGCCGCTGGAAGAGCCTGCCAGGCAGGACAAGTTCAGGGATCAGAAATACCGCAAGAACATTCGTGCACAGAATGAATCGCAACAAAACCTGCTTGACGCCATCGATATCGCCCCGCTGGTCTTCGCAGTCGGCGCGGCCGGCACCGGCAAAACGTTTCTTGCCGTCGCCAAGGCGGTCGAGGCGCTTGAAGCCGGCAAGGTTCGGCGCATCATCCTTTCGCGCCCGGCGGTGGAGGCCGGCGAAAGCCTCGGCTATCTGCCCGGCGACATGGAAGACAAGCTCTCTCCCTATCTTAGGCCGCTCTATGACGCGCTGATCGACCGGCTGTCTTCAAAGCGGCTGAAAGGCCTCATGGCCGAGGGCGTCATCGAGATTGCGCCCATCGCCTATATGCGGGGCCGCACGCTCAATAACGCCTATGTCGTCATCGACGAGGCGCAGAACTGCACCTATGGGCAGTTGAAAATGCTGCTGACCCGGCTCGGCTGGAATTCGTCCATGGTCGTCACCGGCGACCCGGCGCAGAACGACCTCCTGCCGGGGATGTCCGGCCTCAACGATGTGGCCGAGAAACTCGACGGGCTCGACAATGTGTCGGTCGTCCGCTTCTCCCGCGGCGATGTGGTCCGGCACCCGCTGGTCGCCGACATGATCGATCGGCTTTAGGAGCCCTATGTTTTAGAATCAGGTGCGGATTGAATGGTCCGTACCTTTTATCCGCTCATCCCGGCGCAGGCGGGGATCCAAGAGCCTGACTCGCAATTCAAACCCTCCCTCTCCGGTGTCATCACCGGGCTTGTCCCGGTGATCCAGAATCCCCGAAGACCCGATAGTTGGGGACTGGATTGCCGGGACAAGCCCGGCAATGACACGGAAACTTTTGTGTAAACGCACCGGATTGGCTGATCAGCGGCATTACAGGCCGGAATGAGCGGAAGTTTTCATGAAGACGGCCAATATTTATCTGCGCGCCTTCGCGCGCGGCCGCAAAGGCGGCCAATATTTGTTCGCGCGCCTTCGCGCGCGGGACGGCCTATGCTAGGACGTCGCCGAAACGGTTCGGAGCGACAAGGCAGGCGCCATGAGTAACGGGTACAAGTTCGGCGGCGAACAGGTCAAAGAGGAATCGAGCTGGCGCTATCCGATCGGCATCTTCCTCGCGACGCTCGTTCTGTGCGCGATCTTTCTTTATTACTACGTTGGCCCGAGCTACGAGGAATTCAAAGGCGACCTCCCCAGCCCGGCGATCACCGAAGAGCCGATCAACGTTGAGATCGCCAACCATAAGTTCGCCCCCGCAGCCAACTACACGGTTTATCCGCGCGCGCGGCGCGGCGGCGCCCGCGAGGAGATTTCACTCTACGCCCTGTGGCCGACCATGGACGGCTACACGCCGGCGCATCGGCGCGAATTCGTCGACGACGATCCGAAAACCCGGCGGATCTACATCACGATTTCAACGCGCAAATCTCCCATTACCGAGGCGCAGCGCATCGAGACCCTTTACATGCCGAATGTGATCGATCGGCGCGGCGTCAGAACGCCTTACCAGTTAACGAAGTTCTCGTTTACCGAGCGGCGCGCCGACACGCCCACCAACGGATATGCGGATTCGGAACTGCTCGTCGGCGCCGACACGGAAGAGAATGTCGTGGCGCTTTTCTGTTTTCAGGAACGCGACGATATTCCGAGCCCCGAATGCTGGCGCAATTACGAATATGCGGACGGGGTTGAAGTCAGTTACCGGTTCAAGCGGCCCTACCTGCCGGAGTGGCGCGCAATCGACGCCGAAGTTCGGGCGTATGTGGAGAGCATCGACCGGACGAATGCGGGCTGACCCGAAGGCCGCAACCGATCTTCAAACAGCAAGACGCGCTGACATCGCCGTCATTGCCGGGGGCGCAAGGATCAGGGCAATCAAGGCGACGGTCAGAAAGTAGATAATGGTCGCCAGCGCGCCCGGCCATTGCAGGGCGTACATCGCGGCGAAGAACGACGCCGCCCCCGCCCCGACGATAAAGAGATAGCGCCGCAAGCCGTCGCTCAGGGCGTTCTCGACAATGTCGCGGGCATTGCGCCAGGTCTCGCCCGCGTCGCGCCAGCTCACCGTCAAGGCGCCCAACGCCACCGCGCCAAGAGTCAGCGCCGCAAAGCGATCCTCCGCCGCGGGCGCCGCAACACCGACCAGCGCCATCACATAGTCTGCTAAGATGGCGCTCGCGGTCAGGATAATCCCGATAAGCGCGCTCGTCCGTATGGAAACAAAGGCGAAAAACGCCGCAACGGACAGAAAGACAACAAAGGCGGCGAAGCGGACCGGCGCCGTGACCCCGACCTCAAAGGCGGCGATGACGACAAATATCCCGGCGATGGCGATCGCCGCGACCGCGGTCGTCGCCGGCAGGGCAAGGCGAAGCGGACGCCAGCGGGCCACGAACCATTGTCGTCGCCTGTTTTCATCAAGCGCCGCGCGCTCGTTGATATCGCTCAACACAAGGCCGCCGACGACGGCGACAAGCCCCGTCCCCACCGCCGCGGCAGAGACCGTGAATCCGGCCCAGACAAGCGCCCAGTTGACCGTCCCGTCCTGGATCGTGATCGAGTGAACCAGAAAGAAACCGACAAGAGCCATCAGCGCAAACGCCGATGAGGCGACGGCGCTGTGTCCCGCAGCGGCGGCGGCGCGCCTTCTGTTTTCGCCGGCCGCAAAAAAGTTCGAAAAATCGGCGGCGACATTCACGCCGGTCCCGACGCCCAATGTCAGCGCCAGCGCGACAGCGACGGCGCCGCTGGCGCCGCCGAGAAACCCTTCAAGGGCAAGATAACCGGCCGCGCCCGCAACTCCGAGAACGGAGCCGAAGGACGCAAGAATCCCAAGGCGCGTCACATTGCGCGCCAGCGGCGCAAGGGCCACGAGAAATGCAAAATAGGCGAGCGACGCAATGACCAGCGACCGCGGCGGCAATGGCAGATCGAACGGCGCGCGGATTACGCCAGCGTCAAGCGCGACCAGCGCGATGGCAAAAACAAAAACCATCGCCGCGAAACCGCCAAGGGCGATCCCGCCGCGGGGGGCAGCCGCGGCAATCGCCATTGGCGCGATGAGCAACGCCGCAGCCGTCAGCGCCAGAACCGCGATGGTTTCACCAGCGCCTTCGCCGGCCTGACGGGCACCGACAACGGCCAGCGCCGCAAGCCCCGGCGCCAGGACGCCGATAGAAAGATAGGGTCGCTCCGCGACGAAGGCGCCGACAAGGCCTACGGGCGCCTCTCGCAAGAAGGACGCTCCCTACGCGTCCGGCTGTTCTGGAAGATCGATCTCCAGAATCGCCATGTTGAAATCGTAGGAGACATCGCCCTCTTCGTCGTCCTTGAAGATCACGGCGATAAACTCGTCGCCCAGATAGACTTCCGCCGAATCATCCTTGTTCGCGCGGGCGCGCACCTCGATGGCGGGCGCGCCGAATTTAGCGCGCAGATAGCTCTGAATGCGGGCGATTTCCGATGCGTTCATAGGGCGCGGTGTCCTTGCTGCCGTTTTGTATTAACGGTATCCGCTGCGGGCGCCAACCGGGCGCAAACGCAGCGATATAGGGAGCGATCATGAGAACCATACTGTGCGCAGCGTTGCTGGCCGCAACCGCCTGCGGCGATTCCGGCGGCGACGCCAATGTGAGCGCCACCGTGAGCGCCGCCGTGAGCGCCGCCGTGAACACCGATGCGAACGCTGACGCCAGCCAATGCCCGCCCGGCGTCACGATTGTGGACGCGTGGACCAGGCCGGCCCGCGCCGGACAGCCGGTGAGCGCCGCCTATGTGACGATCTGCAATGGCGGCGACGAGGCGGACGCGCTGGTCGCAATCGCCAGCGACGCCGACCCCGTCGCTTCATCGCTAGAGATACACCTCTCGGAAATGTCCGACGGCGTGATGTCCATGAAACAGGTCGACCGGATCGACCTGCCCGCCGGCGCCAGGACGACATTCGAGCCCGGCGGCGCACACTTCATGCTGATCGGCGTTGAGCGGGAGATCGCATCGGGCGCCGAACCGACCTTCCGGCTGGAGTTCGAAAACGCCGAACCGATAAGCCAGGCGTTTGAAGTGCGCGGCGAGGACGGCGCCGCCGACAGTGGAGACGACGACGCCCACGGTCATCATTAGACCGGTCGCGCTTACTCCATCCGGTTTCTGTCCCTGAACGTCACGATCTGCAATTTGTCTTCGGCCACATGATCGCGAATGGTGCGGTCAAGGTTGATCATGGAAAACCGGCTCCATTCGTTCGACTGCACGACATTGAACATGGTCGACGTGGCCCGGGCCGTGACGGCGCCCGCAACCACGACGTAAACACCGAAGGCCGCCGCAATGGCGCCAAGCGTCGTTCGGTCCAAGCCCATCTTTGAGAGCGCGACAAGCGCCGCCGCGCCGACCAGCACCATCAGGAGAATCCCGCCCGCCCAGTAAAGCGCGGTGTTGCGCCGCACTTGATAAAACTTGTTGCGCAGCATGGATTCGCAGAGAAAAAGCCGCATGGCGAACCAGTGGTAGGAAAGCGTCCACGCGCCGGCTTCGTCCATCAATTCCTCGCGTTCGGGAATGCGCTTGTCGCGCTCCACATTCAGCGCCTTTCGTTTTGCGACCTGGAAGTTGTTATTGATGCGCGCAAATTTCGACGTGACGTAATTGTCGAGATTGAGGAGGTTGCGCTGCTGCACCACTTTGTACGGCCAGCTGTATACAAGAAACGCGAGGAACGCAGCCAGCGCGGACGCCCCGGCATAGGGCGCCCAGGGTTCAACCGCGAACGCGCCACTGTGTAGCGCGAAAGCGGCGCCCCCAAGGAGCAGCGCGCCGATAAGCGGCGTCCAGAACAGCATCAATCCGCGGGTATTGTCGTTCAGCGTTCGCCGGAAGAGATTGGTCACGTCGATAAACCGCTGGTCGATCGACTCTTCGTCATGACCGAGCGCCTTTAGCAGAAAGTCCTTCTCGATTTCCTCGTAAAAAAAGTCGCCGCGCGGAAAAAGCGGAAACTCGAAATCGTAAAATCGTTCCGCCTGCTCCACATAGCCGCGCGCCTGCTCAAGGGTCAGCTCCGATGCGGATTTTTCCGTAAGGCGCGGCCGCGGCAATTGCCGGAACATGGCCGCCTCAATGCCGCGCGGCGGTTCTTCGCGATACTCGTCCTGAAGGATATCGCCCGGTCCGAGGCCGGCCGCGGCGCCGGCGGCGGCTCGTCCGGCGGCGCGCGCCGGTCGCTTAAATGGTTTGAAAAGGACCCGGAACGGCCAGGTCAGGATGTTCAGCAGTTTTTTCGATATCATCAGCCCTCCATCTATTTGCGTAACAGATGGTGACGCGGCGCCGGTCGATCAATATTCAAGCGCCCTTATTGCAGTGCGAATTATATGAAGAAACGATGACAATCGCGCTTGCAAAAGAAAACGTTGAACCGCAGAAAGCTTTGTTCATTGTTCCGTGTTTATAGCGCGCTGTCGAAATGCTGCATGTAAACGATCTCTCTTTTGCGATTGAAGGACGCCCCCTGTTCGATCAGGCGACAGCGGCGATTTCCGACGGCTGGAAGATCGGGTTCGTCGGGCGCAACGGCTCCGGCAAGTCGACGCTTTTCAAACTCATTCTGGGAGAGTCCCATGCGGTCGACGATGAAATCTCGATCCGCAAGGGTGCGCGAATCGGCGCCGTGGCGCAGGAAGCGCCGGCGAGCGCGCAAAGCCTCATCGAGACGGTCCTGGAACAGGATCGCGAACGCGCGAGCCTGATCGCCGAGAGCGAAACGGCGACCGATCCCCATCGCATCGCGGATATACAAACCCGCCTGGCCGACATCGAGGCGCATTCAGCCGAAGCGCGCGCGGCGAGCATTCTCGCCGGGCTCGGCTTCTCGGCGGAAAACCAGCGCCGTCCGTGCTCGGAGTTTTCCGGCGGCTGGCGCATGCGCGTCGCCCTCGCCGGCGTCCTCTTTTCGGCGCCGGACCTCCTGCTCCTCGACGAGCCCACCAACTATCTCGATCTTGAGGGTGCCGTCTGGCTCGAAGCGTACCTCAAGCGATATCCCTACACGGCGATGATTGTCAGCCACGACCGCGGGCTCCTCAACAACGCCGTCACGCACATCATGGCGCTTGAGAACAGAAAGCTGTCCGTCCATCCGGGGAATTACGATTCCTACGAACGAAAACGCGCCGAGGCGCGCGCGCAGGCCGCGAGCTTCGCCGCCCGGCAGGACGCGCGCCGTCGCCACATGCAGTCCTTTGTCGAGCGTTTCCGCGCCAAGGCGTCGAAAGCGAAGCAGGCGCAAAGCCGCATCAAGGCGCTGGAAAAAATGCAGACGGTCGCCGTTCCAATCTCGGAGCGCACGGTCCCGTTTAATTTTCCCAACCCGAAACCGATGGCGCCGCCGATTGTCCGCGTCGTCGACGCGGCGCTCGGCTACGATGAGAGCAATCCCGTATTGCGCGAGGTCAATCTTCGCCTCGACCAGGACGACCGCATCGCGATTCTGGGCCCCAATGGCGAAGGTAAATCAACCCTCGTGAAGTCCATTGCCGGGCGCATCGGAATTCTTGGCGGCAATATCTACAAGCACAAGAAACTGAAAATCGCCTACTTCGCACAGCACCAGATCGACGAGTTGAAACCCAAAAACTCAGCCTACGATCATGTGCGCGAAATCCTGCCCGAGGCGACGGAAGCGGAAACGCGTAGCGCCTGCGCGGGGCTTGGCTTCGGGCCCGACAAGGCCGACACGGGCGTCGAGAAACTCTCCGGCGGCGAGAAGGCGCGGTTGCTCCTCGGGCTGATCACCTATCACGGCGCGCATCTGTTGATCCTCGACGAGCCGACAAACCATCTGGACATCCAGTCCCGCGAAGCGCTGTCGGAAGCACTCAACGATTTTGCCGGCGCGGTCCTGCTGATCACCCACGACGCCCATCTCGCCGCCTCGATTGCCGACCGGTTGTGGCTCGTGAACAATGGCAGAGCGGAACGCTATGAGGGCGATCTTGACGATTATCGCGCGCTCGTCATCGCGGCGAACAAAACGGCGCCGTCGGGCGAAAAATCCGCAGGACCGAACGAGCGCGAACGGGCGCGCAAATCGGCCGCCGACCGTCGCGCCTCGGTCAGCCCCCTGAAGAAAGCAGCGGAAGCGGCGGAAATGAAAGTCGAGAAACTGAACGCCACGCTGACCCGCCTTGACGAAGCGCTCGGCGCGCCGGGCCTCTATGAAAAAGACGTCAAGCGCGCGACCAAGCTGCAAAGAGAACGCGCAGCGCTGGTCGAGGCAATCGCCGCCGCCGAAGAGGGCTGGCTCGCCGCGCTCGACGCCTATGAGACCGCAAAGGCTGAATAATTATATGTGCAACGCGTGGCCGAGCGTTCGGAGCGCGGCTTCCTGAAACGCTTCGCCTTGCGTCGGGTGCGCATGGATTGTGCCGGCGATATCTTCAAGCCGGGCGCCCATTTCGATGGCGAGGCCAAAGGCGGCCGACAGTTCCGCAACACCGCCGCCGCAGGCCTGAATGCCGAGGACCACATGGTCGCCCTCGCGGGCGACAATGCGGACAAAGCCTTCCTCCGCTTCCATGGTCATGGCGCGCCCATTCGCGGCGAAGGGAAACATCTGGGTGACGATCTCTTCCCCGGCTGCCTTCGCTTCATCGGGCGACATGCCGGCCGAGACAACTTCCGGATCGGTAAAACAGATCGCCGGAATGCAGCGCTTGTCCCATGACCGGTTTTCGCCCGCGATGATTTCCGCCGCCATCTCCCCTTGGGCCATGGCGCGGTGGGCGAGCATGGGCTCGCCGGTGACGTCTCCGATGGCGTAAACGCCGGTCATGGACGTCCGGCACTGATCGTCGATTTTAACGAACGGCCCGTCCATATCCAGGACAAGGTTTTCCCTGCCCCAGCCTTCGGTCAGCGGCTTCCGCCCCACCGTCACCAGGATCTTGTCGGCGGGAATGGTTTGCGCCTTGCCGTCGGCGTCCTCAATGTCGAGGCCTTTGCCGGATTTGCCTTTCGCCTTGGCGCCGAGCATGACGTCAACGCCAAGCGCTTTCATCTTTTTGGCGACGGGCCTGGTGAGATCCTTGTCGTAAAGCGGCAGAATGCGGTCCAGCGCCTCGACAATCGTCACCTTGCTGCCAAGCTTGGCGAACGCAATGCCCATCTCCAGGCCGATATAGCCCGCGCCGACAACGGCGAGGTTCTTCGGCGGCGCATCGAGGTCAAGCGGCTCGGTCGAGGAGATCACGTCCCCTCCGAAAGGCAAAAACGGCAGTTCCACGGGTGTCGACCCTGTGGCGATAATAATGTTCTCTGCCCGAATGGTTTCAACGCCATCATCGGTTTTGACTTCAACGGTCTTGCCGTCGACAAAGGTCGCCCAGCCTTTGATTACCCGCGCCTTGTTTTTCTTGAGAAGCCCGCCAACCCCGCCGGTGAGGCGTTTGACAATACCGTCTTTCCATTTGACGGTCTCGGCGAGATCGATCTCGGGCTTTTTTACGGTGATCCCGACAGGCGATGAAGTGGCGAAATGCGTCGCCTTTTCAAACTCGTCGGCCACATGGATGAGCGCCTTTGAGGGAATGCAGCCGACATTGAGGCAGGTCCCGCCCGGCGTCGCAGCCTCGACGATGACCGTGTCGAGGCCGAGCTGTCCGGCGCGGATCGCCGCCACATAACCGCCGGGCCCGGCGCCGATGACAAGGGTATTGCATTCAATGATGGGCATTGGTCCGCTCCTTAGTTCCCGGAAGCCAGAGCATCGTTACGCTCGGTCGAAAGGCGAAAATAAATGAGAGATGCAAGTGTAATGAAAACCATAGAAGACATGGAATAACTAATGTTTTCGAAAAGCAGAGGAAGGTAGTATCCTACGATGGTGTCTTCCGGCGGCAAAAGTGTATGCGCTTCGCGAAACGACAGCGTCATAAATATAGCGAGCGCCATAAATGCTATCGAAAGCTGAGTGAGTTTAAAGAAAATTGTCAGACGGATGCCGCGAGAAAGGCTTACAACATACCGTAGATTCAATTTCTTTATCGGTGTAACCGCTACATGTGGAAGCAGGGTGGTTGCGAATATCGCCAACAGCACGCCTGTGGCAAGCAACACCACGGCGACCATGAACCAAACTGATGCTTCGAGGTAGGGAGTGCTTTTAAGCAAAGAAAGCGACAGAGCCGAAGCTCCGTGATCAAGTGCAAGCAGCGCCATAGCCGCCCACAGCGCCAACACCAACTCTATTCCAGCGAACAAAAGTACGCGTCCTGTGTTTTTTGCGAAATATGACTCAGAATTGAGAATTATGAATTTATGAATCGAGACTGCGTATAATGCGGTTCCCACCGCCCAAAGCGACATCTCCAGCGCAGCAACAAAAAAAGTACTGCTTTGTTCATCTTGCGTATCGTCCGGGTACAAAAACTCTCGGAACAGAACATCAACGCTCATATACACCAATGTCGCAATCGAGAGAAATACGACATAGGCGCGCCAATTTCCGAAAATGAATTCAAGAGATTGGCGAGTGACGCCCGTCAGGATATTCTGCCGAAAAAAGCGCAAGAGTTCAGTCTTCTACAAAAATCATCGCCGGCTGTTCGAGGAGCGCCTTGATCTTCTGCACAAAGACCGCTGCGTCCCAGCCGTCGATGACGCGGTGATCGAAGCTCGATGAGAGGTTCATCACTTTGCGCGGACGGAATTCCTGGCCGTCCCAGCGCGGCAGCGTCTGTATCTTGTTGACGCCGACAATGGCGACTTCCGGGTGATTGATCACCGGCGTGGTGACGATGCCGCCCATGGCCCCCAGCGAGGTGATGGTGATCGTCGAGCCGGACAGTTCATCGCGGCTCGCCTTGCCCTCTTTCGCCGCATCGGAGAGACGGGCAACTTCGCTGGCGCAGTCCCAGATGTCGCGCGCTTCCGCATGGCGCACCACCGGCACCATCAGCCCGTTCGGCGTTTGCGCCGCGACGCCGATATGAACGCCGCCATGTTGGTGAACGACGCCAGCGTCATCGTCAAAAATGGAATTGAGATGGGGTTGTTCCGCGACCGCTTTCACCATGGCCCGCATGAGAAACGGCAGGATGGTGAGTTTCGGCCGCCCGTCTTTGCGCGTGTCGTTCAGCTCCTTGCGGAGATCCTCCAGCGCGGTGACATCGACCTCGTCCACATAGGTAATCGGCACGACCCGTTCATGAGCCGCGCGCATCTGTTCGGCAATCTTGCGCCGAAGGCCGATGACCTTGACCTCCGTAACGCTGGTGTTTCGCATATACGCCGCGCCGCGCGAGGCGACGCCATTGCCGCCGGTTTCGAAATATGCGTCGAGGTCCTCATGGCTGATGCGCCCGGCCGGTCCCGTTCCGTGAATGCGGCGAAGGTCGATGCCGGCGTCCCGGGCGCGCTTGCGCACCGCCGGCGAGGCCAGCGGCTGTTCCCCTTCGGCGCGCGGCGCGCCCGAAGGGGCCGCGGTCATCGGCGCATGTCCATTGGCGGCGCCGTTAGTCTTCGGTTGCGGCGCTTTCTTCGGCGCCGGTTCCGTTTTCTCTTTTACGGGCGCCGGCGCTTCGGCTTTCTCCGGCTTCGCCTTCGGCGCTGTCTTTGGAGCAGGGGCCTCTGCTTCCGCCGGTCCTTCGCCCGGCTTCAAATTACCGGGCCCCTCGACCTCCAGCTTGATCAGGGGAGAGCCGACCGCAAGCACGTCGCCGATGGCGCCGCCCTGCCACATCACCTTGCCTTCCACGGGCGACGGAATTTCCACCGTTGCCTTGTCGGTCATGACGGAGGCCAGCACCTCGTCTTCGCGGACATTGGCGCCGATATCGACGAGCCATTCCACAAGCTCGGCCTCGGCAACGCCCTCGCCCACATCCGGCATCTTGATGACATGCTCACCCATCAGGCGTTCTCCATCACTTTTTTAAGCGCCGCGCCGACGCGCGCCGGTCCCGGAAAATATTCCCACTCATGGGCGTGGGGGTAAGGCGTATCATAGCCCGTAACGCGAATGACCGGCGCTTCGAGGTGATAGAAGCATCCTTCCATCACGACGGCCATCAGCTCCGCGCCGAAACCGCAGGTCTTTGTCGCTTCGTGAACGATGACGCAGCGGCCGGTTTTCCGTACGGACTCTTCAACGGTTTCGAGATCGAGCGGCAGGATCGTCCGCAGGTCAATGATCTCAGCATCGACGCCGGTTTCCCTGGCCGCCGCCTCGGCAACGTAGACCATGGTGCCGTAAGCGAGCACCGTCACCTCTTCGCCTTCCCGGCGAATGGCGGCCTTGCCGATCGGCACCGTGTAATGATCTTCCGGCACGTCGCCGGCTTCATGCTTCGACCATGGCGTGACCGGGCGTTCATAATGTCCGTCAAACGGGCCGTTATATAGACGCTTGGGCTCCAGAAACATAACCGGATCCTCGTCTTCGATGGATGCAATCAGAAGACCTTTGGCGTCATAGGGGTTCGACGGGATGACGGTTTTGATGCCGGCGACATGGGCAAACAACGCCTCGACGCTCTGGCTGTGGGTCTGGCCGCCGAAAATACCGCCGCCGGTCGGCATGCGCACCACGATCGGCGCCGTGAAGTCGCTGTTTGAGCGATAGCGAATGCGCGCCGCCTCCTGCGTGATCTGGTCGTAGGCGGGGTACATATAATCCGCGAACTGAATTTCAACGCAGGGACGAAGACCGTAGGCCGCCATCCCGATCGCCGCGCCGACAATGCCGCTTTCATTGATCGGCGTGTCAAAACAGCGATGCTTGCCGTATTTTTTCTGCAACCCTTCCGTGCACCGAAAGACGCCGCCGAAGAAGCCGACGTCCTCGCCAAAGACAACGACATTGTCGTCGCGTCCCATGGAAACATCCATGGCGCTGCGAACGGCCTGGATCATCGTCATGCGCGCCATGGTCAGACCCCCGCTTCCTGGCGCTGACGGCGCAGATGCAACGGCGTTTCAGCGAACACGTCTTCGAACATTTCGCGCGGCGAGGAATGGGGCCCGTCATGCAGGGTGCCGTTTTTCTCTGCCTGCTTCTGCGCCTCTGCGACCTGCGCCTCCAGTATTTCGCGCGCCTGCACGTGCTGCGCTTCAGACCATGCGCCGCGCTTGATCAGATAGTTTTTCAGACGCTCCACCGGATCGCCCAGCGGCCATGCGTCGGACTCTTCCTGGGGGCGGTAGGCCGACGGATCGTCAGAGGTCGAGTGGGCGCCGGCGCGGTAGGTCACATGCTCGATCAGCGTCGGGCCAAGGCCGGCGCGGGCCCGGTCTATCGCCCATTTGGACACCGCATAGACTGCAAGATAGTCATTGCCGTCGACCCGCAGCGCAGGAATGCCGAAGCCGAGGGCGCGCGACGCAAACGTCGCGGCCTTGCCGCGCGCAATGCCCTGATAGGTAGAGATCGCCCACTGATTGTTGACGACATTCAGAACCACCGGCGCGCGATAGGTGGACGCGAAGACAAGCGCGGAATGAAAATCCGATTCCGCCGTCGACCCGTCGCCGATCCACGAAGCCGCGATCTTGGTGTCGCCCCTGATCGCGGAGGCCATCGCCCAGCCGACCCCTTGAATGAACTGCGTTGCGAGATTTCCGGAGACTGTAAAAAAGCCGTGCTCCTTTGAAGAATAAAGGATCGGCAGTTGCCGGCCTTTCAGCGGATCGGCGGCGTTCGAGAAAATCTCGTTCATCATGTCGACCATCGGATAGTCCGATGACAGAAGAAGTCCCTGCTGGCGATAGGTCGGGAAATTCATATCGCCCGGCCGAAGCGCTTTCTGGAAAGCGCAGGCAATCGCCTCCTCGCCGAGGCACTGCATGTAAAAGCTCGTCTTGCCCTGACGCTGCGCCATCAACATGCGCGCATCGAACGCGCGCACGCGCATCATGTCTTCAAGGCCGATCTTGACCTGTTCGTCGGAAAGCTCGCCCGCCCAGGGCCCGACCGCCTCGCCGTCGCGATTCATGACGCGGATGATCGTATAGGCGAGCCGGCGAATATCGTCCGCGGGCACATCAATCGGCGGGCGTTCGCCTTCGCCGGCCTTGGGGATCGTGACGTTGGAAAAATCCGGCGTGTCGCCCGGACGGAACTCCGGCTCCGGCACGTGAAGCTCAAGCGGCTTGTCGTCCGTTCCGTTTTTGCGGCTCATGCGATCTCCCGTTGGCGTGGCGCGGGGCTCTCAGAACGCCTTGTTTTTCGTTAACTTCTCGGCGTTGCCCGGCGCTGGCGGCGCTTCATGTAGTCCGCCGCACAGCGCCCGCGCAATGGCCGAAAACGAGACTCTGGAAAAAGAGCGGGACGGCGATTATGGCGCGTTGTTGGCGAACGAATGTTCCAAAGGGCGCGCGACAATTAGCAGATGATTCATGCCCTCCCGAAGCCGAAACTAGCGCTTAACGAGTGCAGCCCAGCCGGCTTCGGTAAGAACCTCCACCCCCAGCTCCTCCGCTTTTTTCAGTTTTGAGCCGGCGCCGGGCCCGGCGACCACATAATCCGTTTTAGCGGAAACCGACCCCGAAACTTTCGCGCCGAGGCCCTGCGCCTGCGCCTTGGCTTCGTTGCGGGTCATGGTTTCAAGCGTGCCGGTAAACACCACCGTCTTGCCGGCGACCGGCGAGGACGATGCGGCGGCTTCCACCTTCTCCGGTTCGATTTCCTGCATCAGGCGATCGACCGCCTCACGGTTGTGGGGCTCGTCAAAAAAATCGATGAGGCCCCGAGCGACGAGCGCGCCGATCCCGTCAATGGTCAACATATCGTCATAGGCCGGCGAATCCTCTTCGCGGGCTTGCTTGGCCGCATCGCAAAACGACTGGAAGTCGCCGTAATGGAGTGCGAAAAGCCGCGCATTGGTCTCGCCCACATGGCGAATGCCGAGGGCGTTGATAAGGCGCGGCAGGGAAATGCGCCGGCGCTCATCAATGGCGTCAAACAGGTTTTGAACCGACTTCAGATTTGTTGGCGGCTTCTCCTTGCCCGACTTGTCGCGCTTGCGCGCGCCTTTATCGTCAAGGTCGTAGCGATAAAGATCGATGTCGCCGGCCTCCTGGCGCAATCTCAGCGTGAAAATGTCCGCGGGCTGCCTGATCACGCCCTCATCGAAAAACGCCTCGATCTGCTTGGCGCCAAGTCCTTCAATGTCGAACGCCTGTCGCGATACGAAGTGCTTCAGGCGCTCCTTCGCCTGAGCGGCGCAAATGAGGCCGCCGGTGCAGCGCTTGTCCACGTCGGCTTTTCCGGTCGCCGGGTTCTCCTCGTTGACGGCGTGACTGCCGCAGACCGGACAGACAGTTGGAAATTTGTATGCCCGCGCGCCCTTTCGCCGCTTGCCTTTCACGACTTCGACAACTTGCGGGATGACATCGCCCGCGCGCTGAATAATAACCGTGTCGCCCTGGCGAATATCCTTATCCTGAATATAGTCCGCGTTATGAAGCGTTGCGTTCGTGACGACGACACCGCCGACAGTGACCGGCGTCAGCCGCGCCACCGGCGTCAGCTTGCCGGTGCGCCCGACCTGAATGTCGATCTTTTCAAGCACCGTCGTCGCCTTCTCGGCGGGAAACTTGTGCGCCGTCGCCCAGCGCGGATGGCGGGACACGAAGCCGAGGCGCTCCTGATAGTCGAGGCGATCCACCTTGTAGACGACGCCGTCAATGTCGTAACCGAGACTGGCGCGCTGGGTTTCGATTTCGCCATAATGGGCGAGCAGCCTGTCGACGCTGTCGAAACGCTTCATCAGCCCGTTTGTCTTGAACCCAAGCTTGCCGAGTTTCTTCACCGCATCTGTCTGCGTTTCGCCGAGCGGTTCGGAAACTTCGCCCCATGCGTAGGCGAAAAACTTGAGCGGTCGCGACGCCGTGACCGCCGCATCCAGCTGGCGCAGCGACCCGGCGGCAACATTGCGCGGATTGGGCGCGGCGTCCTCGCCCCCGGCCACGAGACGGTCGTTCAGCGCTTTAAAGTCCGCATGAGACATGAAAACTTCGCCGCGCACCTCCAAGACGTCCGGGGCGCCTTTTAACGATTTCGGAATATCCGCCATGGTCAGCGCGTTTGACGTGACGTTCTCGCCGGTTTCCCCGTCCCCGCGCGTCACCGCAACTTTCAATTCGCCCATCTCGTAGCGAAGATTGAGCGACAGCCCGTCAATCTTAGGCTCAGCGGTGAACGCAAGCTTGTCGTCTTCATTCAGACCGAGAAACTTGCGCACGCGTTTTGCAAACTCGGCGACGTCCTCGTCATCGAATGCATTGTCGAGGGACAGCATCGGCACGGCGTGTCTGGCTTTTTCGAACTTCGCCGATGGCGGGGCGCCGACTTTGTCCGACGGCGAATCGGCGCGCTTCAGCTTTGGAAATCGCTTTTCGATGAGCAGGTTTCGCCGGCGCAGCGCGTCATATTCGGCGTCCGTAATCTCCGGCTTGTCCTTGTTGTAATAGGCTTCGTCGGCGCGCCCGATGTCGGACGCGAGCCGCGCCAGCTCGGCCTCAGCCTCCTCAGGCGTCAGCTTGCCGACGGGTATGGCTTCGATCTGGTTTTTTTTCGCCATAGGAAGAAAGACAACTCCACTCCCCCCCCCCGATGCGGGGGTCCGGACAATCTCTTACGGGATTCCCGCCTTCGCGGGAATGAGCAGGCAGACGCCCTAACCGGCCTTTGCGAGCTTGCGGCGTTTCGGTTTGGCCGGCGCGCCGAGCAGACGCTTTGCCGCGGCCCGCGCCTCTTCCGTAATTTCGGCGCCCGACAGCATGCGGGCGATCTCCTCGATCCGCGCATCGGGTCCAAGTTCTTCCACGGCGGTTCTGGTTTTTTTCGCAGTCTGCGTTTTGTCGATACGCCAATGGGCGCTCGCCCGCGCCGCAACCTGCGGGCTGTGGGTGACGACCATCACCTGCGCGTCTTTTGCAAGCCGCGCCAGCCGTTCGCCGACGGCGTCGGCGACGGCGCCGCCGACGCCCGCGTCCACCTCGTCAAAAATAATGACCGTGCGGTTTTCCTGCGCGGCAAGCGCCGCTTTCATGGCGAGGACGAATCGCGACAGCTCGCCGCCCGAAGCAATTGTCCGCAAGGGCCCCGGCGGCGCGCCCGGATTGGTCGCGACCATGAATTCAACCTTGTCATATCCATCGGGCCCGGCGCTTTCGACATCGGTTTCGATGCTCGTCTCGAAGCGGGCCTTGCCGAGTTTCAGCGGCGCAAGCTCGCCCGCGACCGCCTTGTCGAGTTTCTTCGCCGCGGCTATGCGCCCCTTCGACAGGGACCGCGCCGCCTTGTCGTAATTCGCCGCGGCGTCAGCCTCCGCCTTTTCAAGATCGCCGAACGCAGCCTCGCCGCGGGCGACGTCGTTGAGCGCAGCCTGCGTTTTATCAAGAAAGGCGCGCAGATCGTCCGGATTGATCCCGTGCTTGCGCGCCTCGCGGCGCAGGGCAAAGAGCCGCTCCTCGGTCTGCTCAAGCTCGTCGGAGTCCGCGCCGAACTCAGCCAGCGCGCGCTCAATCGCAACCCGCGCCTCGCCCGCTTCGCTGAGGGCCGCGTCGAGCCGGGCCGCCGCCTCACGCAGGACATCGGCGCCTTCCGGCAGACGCTCCGCTGCGCGCTCGATACTGCGCAACGCCACGGAGAGTTTGGTTTCAACGCCGCCTTCGTCAATCGCCGCGGCGGCCGCATTCAGATCGTCGCCGATCTTTTCAGCCGCCATCAGCGCGGCCCGTCGCGCCGCCAGCGCCGTATCTTCATCCGCCTGCGGATCGAGTTCCGTCAGCTGTTCAAGGACGTGTCGCAGGTAATCGGCCTCCCGCGCGACAGCGTCCCGTTCGCGACGTCGTTCTTCCAGATCCCGTTCGACGGCGCGCCAGTCTTCCCAGCATTTGCGGACGCCCCGGCTTTTCTTTCCGAGCCCCGCGAACTCGTCGAGAAGAACGCGATGCCCGGCGCTTTCAAGAAATCCGCGGCCGTCGTGCTGTCCGTGGATTTCGAGCAGGGTCTCGCCGACGCTGCGCAACAAAGCGATGGAAACGGGCTGATCGTTGATAAACCCGCGCGAGCGGCCGTCCGCGCCGGCAACCCGGCGCAGAATGATCTGGTCGTCCTCCGCCGGTAGCGCATTGTCTTCAAGCAGCGCCCAGACCGCATGATCGGCATTCGGTTCGAAGCTCGCAGCGACAACGCCCTGTTTGGCGCCCGCGCGCACGGCGCCGCGCTCCGACCTGCCGCCGACTGCAAGGCCGAGCGCGTCAAGCAGGATCGACTTACCGGCGCCGGTTTCGCCGGTGAGCGCCGTCAGTCCCTCGCCCACCTTCAGGTCGGCGCGGTCGATGAGGACAAAATCCTGAATGTGAAGAGCTGTCAGCATATATGCGCCGGTCAATAATCTCCCGGCGCGGATTCTATCGCAGTTTGCCGAGCGCTGAAAAGCTGGCGGGCGCCCTAGAGTTCCGCCGGGCCGCCAAGGTCTTCCGACAGATCGTCGGCATTGGTCGACAGGGCGTCAAGCTCGGCGGCGGTGGGCGGCGGGGCTTCATGCAGGGAGGCCGGGTTCAGCTTGCGCAGGGCCTCATTGGGATCATCGTCCCTGACGGTTTCCGTCGACGCCGCGCGCAGGCGCGACGGGGTCGTGCCGTCCGCGAGGATCAGCCCGCGTTTTTCGAACAGACGATAGGAGTCCTGATACCAGCGCGTGCCCGGATAGTTGTGACCCAGCACCGCCGCGGCCGACCGGGCTTCATCCAGGATGCCCAGTTCAAGATACGCTTCCGTGAGCCGATGCAGGGCTTCGGGCACATGATTCGTGGTCTGATATTTCGTGATGACGGTCTTGAAGCGGTTGATCGCCGCAATGTGTTTGTTGTCTTTCAGATAATAGCGACCGACATACATTTCCTTGCCGGCCAGGTGATCGTAAGTGAGATCGAGCTTCAGCCGTGCGTCGCGGGCGTACTCCGATTCCGGGAAGCGCCGGATGACATCGGTCAAGGCGACGACGGCGTTATTGGTATATTCCTGATCGCGCCCCACATCGCGAATGCGTTCATAGTGGCAAATCGCTTTCAGGTAGTATGCGTAGGCGACGTCCTTGTTGCCGGGATGCAGGGCGATAAACCCGTCAATCGCCGTCAGCGCCTCTTCGTAATCATTACCCTGATAATAGGCGAAAGCCTTCATCAGCATGGAACGGCGCGCCCAGGCGGAATAAGGGTGTTGGCGCTCCACCTCTTCAAAAAAGAGGATCGCCCGATCGTAGCGCCGGCGTTCCAGTTCGCGCTTGCCGTCTGCATAAAGCGTCTCAACGGGACGCTCCACATAGGCGAACTTCTCTTTCTTGTTCGACGAACCGCACGCGGCGAGGCCGACCGCCAGACAAACCAAAAGAAAACGAAGCAATGAACGGAAGCTGAATGTCACAGAACGCCCTTACGCTAGAGTTCGCCGCCCGCCCCGCGGAACCGGCGTTGTAGTCCCGGCCGCCCGGCCCGTCAAACGGCGGCGGCCTGGCGCGCCGGGTGAAGCTGGCGATAGAGCGCCAGCGCCGCGCGGCAATTCAGGTCATGGCCCGGCTTGATGGCGTGCACGGCGCCCCGAACAGGCATCCCCAGAAGGTACAGATCGCCGAGGAGGTCGAGGGCCTTGTGCAATACGAATTCATGGGAATCGCGCAGGCCCGCGCCGTTCAGAAGGCGTTCGCCGTCCACGACGATCGAATTCTCCAGCGACCCGCCGCGAATGAGACCTGCGCGGCGCAGCGCGTCGACTTCATACAGGCGGCAGAAAGTTCGGGCGCTGGCGATCCGCGCGATTTCCTCGGCGTCGCGGAGGGAAATCGAAAGCGACTGGCGACCGATCAGGCAGTCCTCAAAGTCGATTTCGACCTTCAGAGAGAAGTCATCGGCCGGCTCGATCAGGATGGCTCGGTCGTCGTCGACGATATGAACAGCCTCGGCGACCTCAAAGGACGAACGCGGCGAAGACTGAACCCGCACACCCGCCGTTTCGAAGCCCTCAAGGAACGGCGCCGCGCTGCCGTCGAGGATCGGGATTTCCGGGCCGGTGATGTCGATAAACGCATTGTCGATCTGCGAAATCGCGAGCGCCGCCAATAGATGCTCGACAGTCGCGATGGACGCGCCGAAGGCGTTGCCCAGCGTCGTCCCATGGTCGCTGCGAACGACGTTTTCGGGGCTTGCGGCGATGGTAGAGCGGAACTTGTCGCCGTCGCCGTCCCTGCGCATAAACAAGATGCCGGCGTCCGCCGGCGCCGGGTTCACGACAACCCGGCATTCCTCTCCGGAATGAAGGCCTACGCCGTCAAAAACAGCCGGCCGACCCAATGACGACTGGCGCGCCTGACGAGGATGATCAAAACGCACGTTTGCGGACACCGTTTATCGAACCCCCGACGCGACATAGTCGCTTGCTCTACGACGGCGCTATTTTTACGCCTTTTTCTACAGCGCAGTACAATCGCCGCAGTCAACCTTTATATACTTATGTTACATATCGCGCCAAAAGGAAACGCCGCGCAGGCCGCGCGGCGTTTCTCAACGCAATTACGATTTTGTTATGGCGGGAAGAATCGGGCCTATCCGGTCTTTTTCTTCCGCAGGAAGGACGGAATCTCTAGATCGGCGTCTTCCTGATCCTCAAACAGGTCGCCCCGCACCCGTGAGGCCGGTTTTGACGCCTCCTGGGCCCTTGGCTCGCGCCCTCCGGGCTCCGGCGCCCGCGGTTCCAACGGTCTGGGGGCCGGCGCTTCGGCGCGGTCGTCACGGGGCGCGCCGCCTATGGATTTGAAGATGCCGACCGCCGCCTCAAGGGGATTCTTGCCGAGAGTCTGCGCCCCGCGGAAAGGATTGAGCGCGGGCTTGGCTTCTTCGGCGCGTCGCGGCGCAAGGGGCGGCTCGCGTCTGGCGTCAACCGTGCCGTCTGTCGCCGCATGCGAACGATAAGGCGGCTTCGCGGCAAGGTCTCCCGCGGCGCCCTCAGTGAGCATGCGTCGGATGCGTTCATGCACGTCGCCGACCGGATTCGCCGCCGGTTCCGACCCAGCGGCGCCAGGAGTCGGCGCTGCGGTCGCCTGCGCAGTCGTCGGAGCCGATGCGCTCACAGCCGGCGCCGGTTCGGCGGGCTTCGTTTCATCGGCGCTCGCCGTTGCGACCGCATCCGCCGGCGCATTCACCACGAGGGGCTGGCGCCACGGTTTCGCCGTCGCGCCGGTGTTGACGCGCACGGTCGGTCGGCTTTCGTCCTCTTCGATGTCGATGCCTGTGGCAACGACCGAGACACGCACCTTGCCTTCAAGATCCTGATTGAACGTCGAGCCGACAATAATATTCGCATCGGGATCGACCTCGGCGCGAATGCGGTTGGCCGCTTCGTCCACTTCAAACAGCGTCATATCCATGGAGCCGGTGATATTGATCAGTACGCCCCGCGCGCCCTTCATGGAGACTTCGTCGAGCAGCGGATTTGAGATCGCCGCTTCCGCCGCCTCGATGGCGCGCTTGTCGCCCTCGGCTTCGCCGGTTCCCATCATCGCCTTGCCCATCTCGCTCATGACGGTGCGCACATCGGCGAAGTCGAGATTGATGAGGCCAGGCATGACCATGAGATCGGTGATGCCGCGCACGCCGGAATGCAGAACCTGATCGGCCATGGCGAACGCTTCGTGAAAGGTCGTGCGCTCATTGGCGATGGAGAACAGGTTCTGGTTCGGAATGATCAGCAGCGTGTCGACGTGCTTCTGCAATTCCTCGATGCCCGCCGTCGCAATGCGCATGCGCCGCGCGCCCTCGAAATGGAACGGCTTGGTTACGACGCCAACCGTCAGAATATCGCGCTCCTTGGCGGCCTTGGCAATAACGGGCCCTGCGCCGGTGCCGGTGCCGCCGCCCATGCCGGCGGTGACGAACAGCATATGCGCGTTGCCCACATGCTCCATGATCTCGTCAATGGACTCTTCCGCCGCCGCCCGGCCGATATCCGGCACCGAACCGGCGCCGAGCCCTTGGGTCGTCTTCACGCCAAGCTGAATCTTCTTGTCGGCCTTCGACAGGCCGACCGCCTGCGCATCCGTGTTCGCGACGACGAATTCGACGCCTTCGAGCTGGGACTCGATCATATTGTTAACGGCGTTGCCGCCGGCGCCGCCGACGCCGATGACGCTGATGCGCGGTTTGAGTTCAGTAAGTTCGGGCACGCTTAGATTTAACGGCATTGGATGCTCCGGTTGGCATGGGGCGATTGAGGGCGAGGCAAAGAGTCATGATTAATCACGAATTAAAGATTCGTTCAGAACCCTTTCCAAATCGTTAACGGGTCATTAACGGCGGATTAAAATTTTGCGCGAAGCCAGGCGCCAGCGCCGCCGAACATCGCCGGTTTCGCTAACGGATGAAGTGATTGGCGTGCGCCGCCAAGAAAAAACTTGCCCGCCGGCGGCTTCGACGCCGCATTCAGGATCAATCCGGCGCAGACGGAAAATCCGGGCGCGGCGCCGACTTCCGGCGCGCCGATCATCGACAGCGGCCGGCCGATGCGGGCTTTCATGGCAAGGGTCTTTTCGGCGATCTCACGGGCGCCCAGCAACAGGCTGCCGCCGCCGGTAATCACCGCGCGCCTGAGGTTCGTTCGCACATGCCGGTCGCCCGGCAGCTTCGCCGCAACCAGTTCGAAAATTTCTTCCATGCGCGGAATAATCACTTCGCAGAGATCGGCGCGGCTGGCCCGGCTTGGATCGGCGCCGTCGCCAAGGCGCGGAAAATCAACGAACCGATGCTCGTCGCCCGGCCCGATCAGCGCCGCGCCGTGCAGTGTTTTGATGCGCTCCGCATCCGCAAGAGGCGCGCCGAAAATCTGCGCAACGTCTTTCGTGATATGCCCGCCGCCGACACCGACGCCGCCGCAGTCAACAAGTGCGCCGTCATCGTAAACAGCATAGCCGGTCGACGCGGCGCCGATATCGATCAGCACCACGCCCAGTTCCTTTTCGTCCTCGATGAGGCAGCTTTCCGCCGCGGCGACCGGCGCCGGGACGACTTCCATCGCTTTCAGGCCGCATCGTTCAATCATCGCGGACAAATTGTCGACGACGCTTTCGCGCACCGACAGGCCCAGCAACTCGGCAGAAAGCAGCGCGCCCGGCCGTCCGACGGGATCGTCATAGACCGCCTCGCTGTCGACGCGATAGGCAATCGGACTTGCGGACAACGCAGCGCAGTCCGGCGCCGCAGCAAGACCCGCCCCTTCCCGAACCGCGTCGTCGATATCCTCCTGCGTCACGACGCCATCGGCAATTTCCAGATCGACGCCAATGCGCCGGGCTCGAACAAGACGACCGGGAACGGCGACATGGGCGGCGCCGATTTCGACGCCCGCCATGCGCTCGGCCGCTTCAACCGCGCGGCGCAACGAGGCTTCGAGATTATCGACCGATCGCCCGGTCGCAGCCCGCGGCGGCAGACCGCAGCAGCCGACGCCGATCACTTCCGCGCCCATGTCGCTTTCACGGTCCGGCGTCAGGACGGCGATAAAACAAGCAACCTTGGACGCGCCGAGATCAATCGCGGCGATCACGCGATCGTCCCGCTTGCGACGCAGGGGCCGAACATTTGAAGCGTCGGAATTGGTCGCGGCGCGCCGTTTCATGCGCGGCGTCTCCTTCATTGGGCAATCGTTCAGGCGACGGGGCGCCTATTGAATCCGTTTTTCGGCGGCGCCATCGTCGCCGCCATCAAGTTCGCGATAAACAAGTCGAGACGGATCGCGAAGATCGACATATTCGAGAGGCCGGTCAAGCAATCCGTATGCTGTCTGTAGACGGGCCAGCGTCCTGACGGCACCGTCGACATCTTCTTCCGGAAACTTCACATCCGCGCCGGATTTAAGCCGCAGGTTCCATCGGCGTTCGCCGACACGCACCAGTGCGGCCGCCTCGCCCCAGAGTTCGGGTTCGCTACGCAAGGCTTTAAGAACATCGGACACGCTGTCCGGCGCGCCGGCGCCCACAATCAACGGCAGGTTGGAATATTCGTAAACGTCGACCTCGCCGATCACGGCGCCGGACTGATCGATCAGGTGCAGCGCGCCGGAAAGCTGCCAGACCGCAGCCGGTTCGCGTTCACGGACAGAAACGTGCACGGTGTTCGGCCAGAGCCGCGTCACCGATGCAGACCGGACCCAGCCGATATTTTCAACCCGGGCCCTAGCGGCGTGAATGTCGAAATGTGCGATCGAGGCGCCGACGACGGGCCCGATCGCGCCGAGAATGTCCGCGTCCGTCGTCTTGTCGAAGCCGATGGCCGTCACCCGCCGGATATCAAGCCCGGCGGCGACCGTTGCATTGCGCACAACCGCGCCCACGCGTTCGCCGGCAAGACCGACATAACCGCCGGACACAAGCGCAGCGGCGCCGAGGGCGAGCACCACGGTCACGCCGGCGACCATGGCGACGGCGTAACGCGATGCGGCGTCTCGCATCTTCGTAAAGAGACTCTCCGAACGCTTTGAAGTCGTTCGACGTTTTGCTGCCTTCTTACGTTTCACCTTTGGCACGATGCATCCTCCGCAATCCAGGCGCAGAGTTCAGGAAACGAGACGCCCATATGCGTGGCCTGCTCCGGCGCCAGCGAGGTAGAGGTGAGGCCCGGCTGCGTGTTCACCTCAAGGCAGTAGATCTGTTCGCCGTCCGCCTCGGGGTCGTAGCGGAAATCGGCGCGGGACAGCCCGCGACACCCGAGCGCCCGATGGGCCCGCAAGGCGAGATCGAGGCAGCGATCCGTGATCGCATCGGGGACGTCCGCCGGCAGCACATGGGTCGATCCGCCCGCAGCGTATTTCGCCTCGTAATCATAGAAGGCGAGCGAGGTGGTGATCTCCGTCACGCACAGGGGCCGATCGCCCATGACGGCAACAGTCAGTTCGCGCCCGGGAATGAATTTCTCCACCAGCACATCGTCGCCAAGCGCCCATTCCTCGCTGGTCAGTTCCGCAGGCGGGCGGTTGTCGCCTTCGCGCACAATATAGACGCCCACGGACGAGCCCTGCGCATTGGGCTTAACGACATAGGGCGCCGACATGACGGCGCCGCCCGCCGCTTCGGCGCGCGTGACAATCTTCCCCGGCGGCGAAGGAATCTCCGCATCTTCAAAGACGGCCTTGGCGCGTTGTTTGTCCATGGCCAATGCCGAGGCCATGACGCCGGAATGGGTGTAGGGAAGCTCAAGCACTTCCAGCAGGCCCTGCACGCATCCGTCCTCGCCCCACTGCCCGTGCAATGCATTAAAGACGGCGTCGGGCTTTGCCGCTTTCAGCTGCTCCGCGAGATCGCGCGTGGCGTCAATTTCGATTGCGTCGTAGCCGGCCTCGGCAAGCGCCTCAGCCGCAGCGGCGCCGGAATTGAGCGACACTTCCCGCTCCGGCGACCAGCCGCCTTTGAGGACGGCGATGCGTTTGTATTTCCTGCTCACCCGGCGGGCTCTCCGATACGCCTGATTTCCCAGCGCAACTCCACGCCTGTCTTCGTTAAGACATCGTTACGTAAAGACTCTATTAACTCTTCAAGATCTGCGGCGGTGGCCTTGCCGCGATTGATCATGAAGTTGCAGTGCTGTTCGGAGACCTGGGCGTCGCCGACGATGCGGCCGCGCCCGCCAACCGCGTCGATCAACTGCCAGGATTTACGTCCGCCGGAGCGTTCCGGGTCCGGATTGGCGAAGGTGGACCCCCCTGTGCGCTCGCGGATCGGCTGCGAAGCCTCGCGGGAGGTCATGATTTCGCGCATCTTTTCCTCGATCGCGGTCGGATCGCCTGAACGGCCTTCGAAGACGGCGCGGGTGAAGATGATCCCGTCCGCAGCGTCCGCATGGCGATAAGAAAAACCCATCTCGTCGTTTGCGAAGACGCGCCGTTCGCCGGCGCGGGTATAGCCGACGGCTTCGACCAGCACGTCCTTCGTCTCGCCGCCATAGGCGCCGGCGTTCATGGCCAGCGCGCCGCCGATGGTTCCCGGCACGCCGCGATAGAATTCGAGACCGGCGACGCCGGCGGCGCCGGCGCGTTTTGCGACCTGCGCATCGAGCGCCGCAGCGCCGGCGATGACGCGCGTCCCCTCCACTTCGATTTTTGCAAAGGGGGCGCCCAGACGAATGACGACGCCGCGCACGCCGCCGTCGCGCACGAGCAGGTTCGAGCCGACGCCAACGGGATAAACGGGAATGTCCGCCGGCGTGTTTTTCAGAAAGTGTGCAAGATCCTCGTCGTCCGCCGGCTGAAACAACACATCCGCCGCCCCGCCAACGCGAAACCACGTCAGCGCAGAGAGGTTCGCCTTCTCAATATACTTGCCGCGAACCGCGGGAAGGTCTGAAGGCGAGACGCGCGTCATGCGCCGGCTTTCGAAAGCTGCCCCGCCAGCGCGTTCGCATGTTTCGTAATATCCCCGGCGCCGAGGCAAATGACGTAGTCGCCGGGTTCCGCGACGCTCGCAATTTCACGCGGCAAATCGTCGAGGGATTTCAGCGCGCGCGCATCCTTATGACCGTGGCCCTTCAGCCCTTCCACCAGCGCCTTCTGGTCCGCGCCTTCGATGGGCGCCTCGCCGGCGGCGTAAATGTCGGTGAAAAACGCGATGTCGGCTTCGTTAAGGCAGCCGCAGAAATCGTCAAACAGATCGCGCACGCGGGTGTATCGATGGGGCTGCACGACGGCGATGACCTTGCCCTTGGCGATGTTGCGCGCGGCGCGCAGAACGGCCGCAATCTCCACCGGATGATGGCCGTAATCGTCGATGATCGTGACGCCCTTCCACTCGCCGGCTTTCGTAAAGCGGCGCTTCACGCCTTCGAACTTTTTGAAGCCCGACTTGATCTGCTCGTCGCTCGCGCCGAGTCGCTTGGCGACAATCGCCGCAGGCAATGAATTCAGAACATTGTGAACGCCGGGCATCGGCAGCGTGACGTTTTTCAGGCGGCTGATCTCCTTGCCACGTTCGCGAAACACGATATCATAATGCGACGCGCCTTCGTCGAAGCGCATGTTCTCCGCACGCACGTCCGCCTGCGGATTGGCGCCATAGGTAATGAGGCGACGATCCGTAACGCGCCCCACCAGCGCCTGCACTTCCGGATGGTCGAGACAGACAACGCCGAAACCGTAAAACGGCGTGTTCTCAATGAAAGTGTCGAACGCGTCGCGCAGGTTTTCAAACCCCGCCCAGTGATCGAGGTGTTCGGGATCGATATTGGTGACAACCGCAATCGTCGTCGGCAGGCGAATGAAGGTGCCATCGGATTCATCCGCCTCCACCACCATCCAGTCGCCCTCGCCAAGGCGCGCATTGGCGCCATAGGCGTTGATGATGCCGCCATTGATCACCGTGGGATCTAGGCTCGCCTCATCGAGCAAGGCGGCGACCATGCTCGTCGTTGTCGTCTTGCCGTGGGTGCCGGCAATGGAGACTGTCCATTTAAGGCGCATCAGTTCCGCCAGCATGTCGGCGCGGCGCACCACCGGAATATGCCGGGCGCGCGCGGCGGCGACTTCCGGATTGTCCCGGCGAATGGCGGTGGAGATAATCACCGCCTCGGCGCCTTTTACGTTGTCGGGCGAATGGCCGATGGTGACGTTTATGCCCTTGTCGCGAAGGCGCTGGACGTTCGGCCCCTCGGCGACGTCGCTGCCGCGCACTTCATAACCGAGATTGTGCATGACTTCGGCGATGCCGGACATGCCGATGCCGCCAATGCCGACGAAATGGATCGCGCCCACGCCGAACGGCAATCTGACCTTGATCTCCGGCGGATCGATCTTCGAATACGGGTCTTTACTCATGCAACACTACGCCGCCTGACGGCGTTCCAACATCTCTTCAACAAGGTCGGCGAGCGCCGCCGCCGCATTCGGCTTTACGCGCGCCCTCGCCTTCCCGGCCATGGCGGAGAGACGTTCGGGATTTGCAAATAGCGTCGCGAGCGCCGTCTCCAGAGCATCGGCGTTAAACCGGCTTTCCGGCAGGAGCAAGGCGCCGCCCGCCTCGGAAAGGACACGGGCGTTGGCGCTTTGATGGTCGTCCATTGCGATGGCCAGGGGCACGAGGATCGAGGCGCGGCCAATTGTCGACAATTCCGTCACCGTCGACGCGCCGGACCGTGAAATCACGAGGCTCGCCGCCGCCATGCGATCGGGCAGGTCCTTGAAGAACGGCGCGACCTCCGCCGCGACGCCGGCGCGCGCATAGCCCATCTGCACTTTTTCAACGTCGGCCTCGCGCGCCTGATGGACGACGGAGAGCTTCGCGCGAATGTCCTCGGGCAACCGCGTCACCGCTTCCACCGGCGCACTGGAAAAAATCGACGCGCCCTGACTGCCGCCGAATACGAGAAGACGCAACGCCTCGGCGGACGGCGTATTGGCGCCGGCGAGCGCGGCAACCGCATCGCGCACGGGATTGCCGACCTCGACCCTATGGGCGCCCGCGGGGCATTTCTCCAGCGTCGCAAATGCATGGGCGGTAAACGCAGCGCCCCTGACCAGCATCCGGTTGGCGCGGCCGAGAACGGCATTCTGTTCGTGCACGCCATAAGGAATTTTCGCCATGGACGCGGCTTTCATGGCCGGCAATGACGGATACCCGCCGAACCCGACAGCGGCGACGGGCCCGCGCGCCTTGAACTCGCGGCGTGCGGTCATCAGCCCGCGCACGATAGAAATCGCTGCGGATGCTTTCGCGACCGGTCCGCCAACCGACGGCGTCGCCGCGGAGATTTCAAACCGGCCGTCGGCAGGAAAACTCTCCGCATACCGCGCGCCGCGCTTGTCCGTCACGAGGAGGATCGACCGGCCCCGGCGCCGCAATTCCTGCGCCAGCGCTTCGGCGGGAAACATATGGCCGCCGGTGCCGCCGGCGGCGAGGACGATGGGGCCGGAGGTGTTTGAGCCGCCACTCACGGCATCAACTCTTTGCGCCGCCGGGCGAATTGATGGGTGCGCGTCAGTGCGATGAGCAGACCGACCGCAACGGCCGTCGCCAGCAGCGAAGACCCGCCATAGGAAATAAACGGCAGCGTCATCCCCTTGGCGGGCAGGGCGCGCAGATTGACGCCAATATTGATCATGGCCTGAAAACCGATCATGGCGGCGAGGCCCGAAACGGCAATCTGCGAGAAGACGCTTTTCTGACGGGCGGCAATCACGAGCGCGCGCACGACGAAGGTGGCGAACAGCGCGATGATGACGAGGCCAAGGACGAGGCCGAAATCCTCCGTCGCCGCGGCAAAGATGAAATCCGTATGGGCGTCGGGCAGATAGCCTTTGACCGACGCCGCGTCGCCCCGGCCGATGATCCCGCCATTGGCGATGGTCTCCAGCGCCCGGTCCACCTGATAGGTCTCGGCCGTTTCGGGATTCAGGAAGCCGTCGATACGCCGCGCCACGTGATCGGACGCCATATAGGCGCCGCCAAGGGCAAACATGCCGAACCCGCCAAGGGTCGCGATCCACGTCCAGCTCCAGCCGGCGATGAAAAACATCAGCGCCCAGACGCCGGTGACGAGGATCCACTGGCCCACATCGGGCTGCAACAAAAGCAATGCGGAAAACACGAAGTATAGCCCGAGCGAAATTAGTCCGCCCGGAAACGTACGGTCTCTCGAACCCTCCGCCATCATCCACGCAGCGGCGACGACAAAGCCGGGCTTTGCAAATTCCGAAGGCTGCATTGTCATAATGCCGAGATCGATCCAGCGCTTTGCGCCGTTGACCTCGCTGGCGAACAACAAGGTGAAAAGCAGCAGAACAAGTGCTGCGGCAAACAAAAGCACGCCAACGCGCCGCGCCTGCAACGGCGTCAAAAAGGAGATGCCGATCATGAGCGCAATTGCGGGCCCGAGAAACATCGCCTGACGCAGCGGGAAGTGAAACTCATTGGCGATGCGCAGCCGGTCCGCCGCCGCGGGGCCCGCCGCCGTCAGCGCCGCGGCGCCGATAATGATGATGGGAACAAGGACCGCGAGCATGGGCCGGTCGACCGACCACCACCACCGCCCGAAGAGGGACTCATCGGTGCGCGCGATCATTCTCATGCGGCCGCTCCGTTTTCCACCTGAATATCGCCGACGAACGTTCGAAACTGATCGCCGCGATCTTCAAAAGATTTGAACTGGTCGTAGGACGCGCAGGCCGGCGACAGTAAAACGACCGGCGCCGGCGCGTCGCTGGCGGCAGCGTCCTTATATGCTGCGGCGACCGCCTTTTTAAGCGCGCCGCATTTCCGCGTGCGGATCATGCCCTTCAACTGCTCTGAAAATTCGTCCGCCGCATCGCCGATGAGATAGGCTTTGCGAACAGCGCCAAGTTTCCCGTTGAGGGCGTCGAGACCGCCCTCCTTCGCCTTGCCCCCCGCAATCCAGTAAACGTCGTCGAACGCTGCGAGCGCTCTCGCCGCGGCGTCGGCGTTGGTTGCCTTGGAGTCGTTGACAAAAAGCACTTTCCCGATGCGGGTGACTTCTTCCATGCGGTGCGCGAGGCTTGAAAACGACAAAGCGGCTTTCATGGCGATGGCGGGCGAAGCGCCAAAATGAAGCGCGACCGCGAGCGCGGCCGCCGCGTTTTGATGATTGTGCACGCCGCGAAGCGCGCGCGCATTGGCAAGGTCGCCGGCCTTGGCCGTCTTGCCGTCAAAATTATAGTAGACCGCACCGCCGAGCGCATAGACGCCCCGCCCAAGGGTCGCGGAGGCCGACACCGGCGCGATCTGCGCACGGCCTGCCGCCGTTAACTCCGTACAAAGACGCTCGCCCCAACTGTCATCGACCCCGACGACGGCAAGGTCCTCAGCCTGCTGGTTGCGAAAGATGCGGGACTTCGCTGCGAAATAACCGTCCATCGAGCCATGCCGCTCGATATGATCGGGCGTCAGATTGAGAAACACCGCCGCATTGGCGCGCAGGGAATGCGTCAGGTCCAGCTGGAAGGATGAAAGCTCCAACACGTAAACGGCGTGCCGGTCCGGCGCAGGCAGGGACATGATCGCTTCGCCGATATTGCCGCCCACATGCACTTCCTCGCCGGCTTCGCGAAGCATGTGTCCGATCAGGGCCGTCGTCGTCGATTTGCCGTTGGAACCGGTAATCGCCGCGATGCGCGGTCGTTCGCGCTCAGGCAATGCATTGACGGCGCGGGCGAAGAGTTCCGTATCGCCGATGACCGGAACCTTTTCCATGCGCGCCTTTTTGACAATCGGATGGGGTTTGGGATGGGTGAGCGGCACGCCGGGACTGACGACAAGGGCGGACAGCTCTTTCCATGGCCAGTCTTTGGGATGCTCGGCGCGGTATTCGGTATTTTTCGTTTTCTCGCGCGCTTCGAGCTTTTCATCGAAACTGTAAACGCTCGCACCCGATGCAACGAGCGCTTCGCAGGTCGCGATACCGCTGACGCCAAGGCCGAAGACGCCGACGGATTTGTCCTTCATGTCGGGGATCACGATCATCCGGCCATCACCGCAGCTTGAGGGTTGCAAGACCGATCAGCGCAAGGACGACGGCGATAATCCAGAAACGGATGACAATGGTCGATTCCTTCCAGCCGAGATGTTCGAAATGGTGATGGATCGGCGCCATGCGGAATACGCGCTTGCCCGTCAGCTTGAAGGACGCGATCTGGATCATGACCGAGAGTCCTTCAAGGACGAAAAGGCCGCCCACAATCGCGAGAACGATCTCGTGCTTTGTCGCGACGGCGATGGTCCCGATGGCGCCGCCAAGGGCAAGCGAGCCCGTATCGCCCATGAAGATCGCCGCAGGCGGCGCGTTGAACCACAAAAAGCCGAGCCCGGCGCCGAGGATAGCGCCGCAGATAATGGCCAATTCGCCAACGCCCGGCACGTAAGGAACGCCGAGATACTGCGTGTAGATGATATTGCCGACGAGATAGGCGATCAGCGCATATGTCGCCGCTGCAATCATCACCGGCACCGTTGCAAGACCATCGAGACCGTCGGTGAGATTGACCGTGTTCGAGGCGCCGACAATGACGAATGCGGCGAAGGGAATGATGGCGAGCCCGAGGGGCACGCCGGGGGCATTGAACCATTCCTCAAAAAGGCGAACCGGGAAAAACGGAACGCCAACGGACGTCGCAATGTTTGCCGGCGCGTCCGGCGCCGCCTGCAACGCCGTCATGCAAAAATACCCGGCAAGCAACGCGACGGCGAACTGCACAGTCAGCTTCAGGCTGCCGACAACCCCGTCGGCCTGCTGCTTGGTGACTTTAAGGTAATCGTCGATGAAGCCGAGGGCGCCGAAGGCGAGCGTGACGCCCATGACGATCCAGACATAAATATTGTCTAGGCGCGCCCACAGAAACGTGGCGACCGTCATCGATAACAGGATGAGCACGCCGCCCATGGTCGGCGTTCCGGCTTTTTCGATAATGTGCCCTTGCGGGCCGTCGTCGCGGATCGGCTGGCCCCGCCCCTGCTTGCGGCGCATCCAGCGGATCAGCGACGGCCCGAGCACGAAAGAGATGATCAGTGCGGTCATCACCGCCCCGCCGGTGCGGAAGGTCAGATAACGGAAGACGTTGAACAGTTGAAACTGATCCGCATAGGGAGTTAATAAGTGATACAGCATACGTTTCTTATGACGCTCTTTTTCTGTCGGCGGCGCGGGAACTGAGCGCCTTGGCGACGGCGCTGACTTTAGAGGCGTTCGAGCCCTTTATCATGACGACGTCGCCTGATTTGATCGCATCTTCAACAGGCCCGACCAGGCCAACGGCCGAGCCCGCGTAAAGCCCCCGCATTTCTTCCGGAAGCGCATCCCAAAGATGGCGCATCAGCTCGCCGGCCGCATAGACGCGGTCGACCTTCGCAGCGGTCAGGACGCCCGCGAGCGCCGCGTGCAGCGCCGGCCCGTCAGGTCCGAGTTCAAGCATCTCGCCCAGAACCGCAATCCGGCGGCCCCCGGCGCCCGGCGCCGCCGCGCCGAGGAGCCCGATGGAGGCCGCCATGGACGACGGATTGGCGTTGTAACTTTCGTCTATGAGCACCGCTTCGCCCCCGTCGACTTTGATGACGGTTCGCTGGCCGCGGCCTTCAGCAGGCTCAAGGGCCGCAAGGGCCTCGATCGACCGATTGAGATCGGCGCCGACAGCGTCAGCGGCGGCGAGCGCGGCGAGCGTGTTCAATGCCTGATGTTTGCCCGGCACGCCTACGTCAAAACCGCGCTCAACGCCCTTGATCGACGTGCGCAGCCGCGCGCCGGCGCCGGCCGGTTTGTATTCCAGCAACCGGAAGTCGGCCCCGACACTTTCGCCGAAGGTCACGAAGGACGCAGCGCCCGCTTCTTCCGCGCGCTTTTTGAGCAACGGAAAATACTCATTGTCGAGCGGCAGAACCGCAACGCCGCCCGGGGCGAGCCCCAGGAAAATTTCAGCTTTCGCCTCGGCGATCCCTTCGATGGAATCGAAAAATTCAAGATGCGCGGCGCCGACCGTGGTGACAATCGCCGCATGGGGCCGAACGAGTTTTGTCAGCGGCGTGATTTCGCCGGCATGGTTCATGCCGATTTCAAAGACGCCGTAGTCCACGTGCATGGGAAGCCGCGCCAGTGTCAGCGGCACGCCCCAGTGATTGTTGAAGCTCTTGTCAGCGGCGTGAACCGTGCCACCGGCGCTCAACATGGCGCGCAGGATTTCCTTGGTCGACGTTTTGCCCGCGCTGCCGGTGACGCCAATCCGCTTGCCGAAATTTCTGAGCCGCGCCGCCGCTGCGAGATCGCGCAATCCCTGCAACGTGTCGTCGACGACGAGAAGCGGCGCGCCGTCCGGCGCCGTTTCCGGCGCGCGCGCAACCAGCGCTGCCGCGGCGCCCGCCTCAAAGGCGTTCTTCAAAAATTCATGTCCGTCCCGCGCATCGCGCAAGGCGACGAAGATGTCGCCGGGCTTCAGGCTGCGCGTGTCTATGGAAATACCCGCGGCAGACCACTCTTCGGCCGGCCAGTCGTCTGACTCGCCGCCGCGCGAACAGAGAGCCCCGCCGGTCGCGGCGGCGGCTTCATACGCGGTCCAGAGATTTGCATCACCCATCATCAGCTCCCGAAGTCTTTCCGCCGCTCCAGCGACGCCGCCGACGCAATCGCCACGTCAACGTCATCGAAGGGCAGAACGCTGTCCCCCACCTGTTGCCCCGTTTCGTGACCTTTCCCCATAATGAGCAGCACGTCGCCTTTCTTCACCAGCGACATTGCGTACTCAATCGCGCGCGCGCGGTCTCCGATGTTTTCCGCACCGGAACACCCCGACAACACCGCCGCGCGTATTTCTGACGGATCTTCCGAGCGGGGATTATCGTCGGTCACAACAACAATATCCGCGCCCTCCGCCGCCGCCTTGCCCATCAGCGGACGCTTGGCGCGATCGCGGTCGCCGCCCGCGCCGACGATGGCGACGACGCGCCCTTCCGCGTGGGGCCGGACCGCCTTGAGCGCGCTGGCGATCGCATCCGGCGTATGCGCGTAATCCACATAGACGCCGGCGCCGTTGACTGACGTCGCAAGCTGCATGCGTCCGGGCACGCCGGACAGTTCCGCAAGCAACGGCATCACGGTCGACGCCGCCTCACCCGACGCGATGACGATGCCCGCGGCAAGGAGCGCATTCTCGGCCTGAAAGAGACCGACAAGCGGCACGTGAATTTGATACTCTTCGCCGAAGGCGGCAATGAATGTTTCAATGCCCGTTGACGTGGGCTCGGCCTTTAACAGGCAAATGGCGTCGCCGTCGGCGCCGGTGGTGTAAACCTTGGCGCCGCGCGTCTTTGCCATCTGCGCAATCTCGTCCGCGCCCTCGCCGCCGGCATTCACGACGGCGACGCCGTCGCTCGGGAGCAACTCATCGAACAGGCGGGCTTTCGCCGCGAAATAGTCTGCGAAAGTCGGATGGTAGTCGAGATGGTCCTGGGTGATGTTGGTGAACGCGGCGATCCTGAAGTTCACCGCGTCGGCGCGGGCCTGGGCGATTGCATGGCTTGAGACTTCCATGGCGAGGCGGTCGACGCCCGCCTGCGTCATGGCGTCGAGGGTCTCGTGAAGGGCGACCGGTTCCGGCGTTGTCAGCGCCGCGCCGCGCTCAAAGCCCGGCGCATGGGCGCCCAGCGTGCCGAGGGATCCGCTCGTGCATCCGAGTTTTTCCCAGATCTGCGCGGCGAAATGCGCCGTCGACGTCTTGCCGTTGGTGCCGGTGATCCCGGCGATGATCTCCGGCTGGCGCGGATAGAACCGCGCCGCCATGGATGCAAGGCGCGCCCGCGGGTTGGCGTCAGCAATGAGCGGCAGCCGCGTTTTGGCGCCGGGGCGCGCGAGTATGGCGGCGGCGCCGTTTTTCTCCGCCTGCGGAATGAACTTGGCGCCGTCGGCCTTTTCGCCGGGCAGCGCGGCAAACAGGAACCCGGCGCTCACCGCGCGGCTGTCCGCCGTCAGCCCCGTGATTTCCGGGTCCGACGCAAACGTCTCGCCAGCCAGCGCCGACAGTCTCATCGCACCTGTTCCTCGATGTCCGCGCGCGCCTCGCGCACGCCGTTCATTTCCCCCGACACAAACGCCGCCAGCGCTTCTTCTTCCGTCGCCGGCGACAGACCGAGCAAGGGCGCTGCGCGCGTCAGGAACGAGGCGAAAGTCGGCGCCGCATTCCAGCCTGCCGTCGCATATCCGTATGTGCCCTCGGTGGGCTTCGGCTCGTCATAAGAGATCAGCACCGCATATCGCGGCGCGTAGCCGGGCACGGCGCCGACGAAACTGGAAATGCGCGTGTTGCGATCATAGCCGCCCGCATTCGGCTTGTCGGCGGTCGCGGTCTTGCCGATGGGAAAATATCCCGGCACCTCGGCGTAGGACGCCGTGCCGTCGGAGATCACCCGGCGCAGAATGCGGCGCATGATGGCGCTCGTTCGCGGCGAGAATACATCGGTCGATTTCTGCGGCGTGCCTTCGGCAAACACCGGCGCGCGCCAGACGCCGCCATTAACGACAGCGGCGTACGCCGCAAGCAAATGCAGCGGCGTTACGGAAATCCCGTGGCCGTAAGAAACGGTTGCGGCTTCAACCGGGCCCCATTTTCGCGGCATTTCAGGCGCGCGCTTCTCCGCAAGCGTGATGGGGAGCGCGTCAAACATGCCGAGCCGTTCGAGATACTTCTTCTGCGTTTCGACACCCAACTCCTGGGCGATCTGAACGACCCCGATATTGGATGAATGCTGCACCACTTCCGACAAACTCAACACCCGGTTCTCGCCGTGAAAATCTGAAATGCGCCGGTCCGCCACTCTGTAAGTCCCGCGCGCATCATAGGTTGACGTCTCATTGGCGATGCCGGCATCGAGCGCCGCCGCCGCCGTAAACGCCTTGAACGCCGAACCAAGCTCGTAGCGATCATAGACGGCGCGATTGCGGCGGAAATCGGCCTCTGCGGCGCCCGGAGCGTTCGGGTCGAAATCCGGCAGGCTCGCCAGCGCGATAACGGCGCCGGTCTCGACATCGACAACGCCGCCCCAGGCGGCCTTTGCGTCGAAGCGCGCAACCCCGGCCGCAAGCTCCTCTTCGAGAATTTGCTGGACGCGAATGTCAATCGTCGCGCGCACGGGGCCCGCGGCCGCTGCGGCGATGAGCCCGTCGCTGACGACTTTTTCAAGGCCCATGACGCCGCCCCGGCCCGCCTCTTCGTGCCCGATGACATGGGCGGCAAGATCAGCCTGCGGATAAAACCGCCGGGTCCGGGAGGCGAACCGAACGCCGGGCAGTCCAAGGTCGAAAACGGCCTGGCGCTCCGCCGGCGAAAGATCGGCGCTGACTTCCACATATTGCCCGGCGGCGAGCCTTTGCGTCAGCGCAAGGGCATCAATATCGGGAAGGACGCGCGCGAGCGCCGCGGCGGTTTCGCCGGCGTCCCAGACATCGCGCCCCCAGACCTCCAGCGCAATCATCGGCAGGTCCGCGGCGAGGATCGATCCGTTTCGGTCGACGATTTCCGGACGCGGCGCATCGGCGCGCTGCGTCGATGCGAGACGCGCCGGCGCTTCGATTTCACCCAGCGCGATGAACGCCATGCGCACGGAAAGCGCGGAAAAAACGAAAACGAAAACAACGGCGCACATGGCGATGCGCGCCCTTGCCCGCGCCGCCTTGCGGGCGCGCACGCTCGATGCGCGCACATGAATGGTTTGTGTCTGCGTTTCGTCCGGCGCCGTTTCAGCAATAAGATACGCTGTCGGCTTGTTGCGTTGGTTTTTCTTTCGCACGTTTCATTCCCGAGCCGCCGGCATTCGGCGCTTATTCGTCGGCCAGTTGCACCATTACAATTGCATTCTCGATGACATCGCCATGGGGCGCCGGCGCGGCGGGCGCCGCCTCGTCGCCGATCATGGCGCTTTTGAACTGTTGCGCCGTCAACAACGTTTCCGGCGCGGGCGGGCGCAAATCCGTCGTCGCGCGGGCCACTTTGGCAAGGCGTTCCGGACTTTCGAGATAGGCAATCTCGGCCCGCAACATCTGGACGCGCCGCGCCTCCTCTGCATACTCCACGTCAAGCTGCAACAACGCTTCCTGCGCCGCGCTGACGGATTCCTCCGCACTGTATCGCCCGGCGACAGCGGCAAGGAAAAGCGCACAAAGGAAAATCGACGTCAGACGGAACATGATGCAGTGACTCCTTCCAGGTCAGGCAGATCGGAATGGCGCGGCAGGCCGAGATTTTCCTCGCCTGCATATGCGGGTCCGGCAAGGCGTTCTCCGGCGCGCAGCTTGGCGGAGCGCGCACGGGGATTTTGCGCGGCTTCGTCCGGCGATGCGGCAATCGCTTTTGACGACAGCAAGCGGAATGTGGCGGGCGGCTGCGTTTGCTCCGGCATATGCCGCGTTGCGCGGCTGCGGTTTTCAACACGGGCGGCAAAGAAGCGCTTGACGATCCGGTCCTCCAGCGAGTGAAACGTGACAACGACAAGACGACCGGCCGGCTTCAGCAATCTTTCGGCGGCCCGCAGCGCTTTGACGATCTGACCAAGCTCATCATTGACGAAAATACGCAGCGCCTGAAATACGCGCGTCGCCGAATGAATTTTTGACGGCCCCCGCGGCGGGTTCGCTTTTTCGACAATCGCCGACAGGGCGCCGGTCGTTTCGATGGGCGACTTCTCGCGAGCGGCGACAATCGCGCGGGCGATCCGGGAGGCTTTCTTTTCTTCGCCATACGCCTTGAAGATGGCGACGAGCTGCCGCGCGTCGGCGACCGCCACAACGTCCGCCGCGTCCGGCTTGCCACCGTCCATGCGCATGGAAAGCGGCCCGTCATGCCGGAACGAGAAGCCGCGATCGGCCTCGTCAAGCTGCATGGAGGAAACGCCAAGATCGAAGACGACGCCGTCGACTTCCTCAACGCCGCAATCTTCAAGCGCCTCTTGCATTTCTGCGAATGGACGATTGATCAGGACGAGACGTCCTTCATAGTCGCCAGCCCAGTCATTAGCCGCCTCGATAGCGCGCGGATCACGGTCGAATGCGTATACGGAGCAGTTCGCGGCGGCCAGAACAGCTTTCGCATAACCGCCGGCGCCGAACGTCGCGTCCACATAGACCCCGCCGTCTTTGACGCCGAGCGCTTCGATCGCTTCACGCGCCATAACGGGAATATGCGCCGCACCGGTCACGAGGCGTCTTCCGGCGCATTGGGCAGGCCCTTGCGCGCGGCGGCCGTGTCGGCGTCGTCGCCGATAGACGCATCCAGCGCCTCGGGATTCCAGATCTGGAAGAAATCGATCTGACCGGAAAACGCCGCCTCGCCATTCAGGTTCGCGTGCTCGCGCAGCTCCTTCGGCAGGACGAAGCGGCCTTCAGAATCCATGGAAAGTGAAATTGTTCTGCCGGCAATGCGCTTTTGCAGCAGCTTGCGTTCGTCGGAGAAGCGCGGCAGCGCGGTGATCGACCGCGTTACGCTCTCAATGTAGGCCGGCCCGCCGGCCTCCAGGCACGGTTCGTCCGGGGACGGAATAACGAAAACCGTGTTTGTTTTTTCCGCTTCCAGGACGCGGCGGAAGCGGGCCGGCGTCGCCAGCCGGCCTTTCGCGTCAATCTTGTTTGTGAACGACCCCAGAAAAAGGGTCTCGGCGTCCCGCCGCATGCGCCTTGTCTCCGCCCGTCCGCGCGCCCCGAAGCGGGCAACGCTGTCCCTTGCGCCGAAAATTTGCCGGCGACATTCGGGATATCATGGGATTTACTGGGACGCAAAGGAATTTACGCCCCACCGGCACAGAAAATGGGCAGAGTCCAGCGCCCATTCCGGAACAGAAACGGAACACCGCGAATCGCCGAGGAGTGGCGTCACCGATTTTGGATTAAGAAAGCGTTAACGGGCGATCGATTTTCGCCCCGCGCCGGCCATGCGCGCGGCGACATGGGGCACGGCGTTATCGGCGTCCGCGCGGGCCTCGCGCCGGCGCTGCGCCGTCAGCAAATCGCGCGCATTGATGTCAGCCAGACGCTCAAGCTTGGCAATCTCGGCGAGCGCGACGGAAAGCTTATCCCGCGCCGCTTCGCGCGCGCCTTCAAGGGCGCTCAACGTCTTGTTCAGGTTAAACCGGCGCTCCCGCATGGCTTCGGCGTAGACGGCGAACGCCGCAGCGTCGGTGGATCCGCGCTCCTCCCGCGCAACCGCAGCGGCGACGCCTTCGATTTCAGCGGCGGCCGATGCCAGGGCGCGGTCGATGTCGGCAAGGTCGACGCGCACGATTTCCGCTTCCGCCCGGGCGATTTTCAATAATTTGCCGATGCTGTCAGCGCCGCGAAAACGTCCGGTCATTGGGCCCCGCCTTTCTCCAGCATCGCCGCCAGCCTGGCGAACGCGTCGTCCGCAGGCGCGCTTTCGTCGATGCTTTGAAACAGAAAGTCTTCCAGTTCGTCATGAATGGCAATCGCGCGATCGAGGGTCGCATCGCTGCCAGCGCGGTAAGCGCCGATGCGCACCATTTCGCGCATGTCTTCATAGGCGGCCGCGAGCATTTTTACGTCGCGCACAAGCGCTGCATTTCTTTCGTCGAGGGCGCCGGGCATCGCACGGGAGACAGATCGCAGGATATCGACAGCCGGCAACCGGCCCCGTTCGGCGATGCGTCGGTCAAGGACGATATGGCCATCCAGCGTCGCGCGCGCCGCGTCGGCAATGGGCTCATCGTGATCGTCCCCTTCTACCAGCACGGAAAACACCGCGCTCACGGCGCCGGATTCCCCATCGTCTGCGCCGGGACCGGCGCGCTCGATCAACGACGGCAGGAGCGAAAAGACCGACGGCGTGTAACCCTTCGCCGTTGGCGGTTCGCCGGCGGCGAGTCCGATTTCGCGCTGGGCCTGCGCGACGCGGGTCAGCGAGTCCATCAGACACATGACATTCGCGCCGTTATCGCGAAAATGTTCCGCCAGCGTCATCGCCAGATACGCCGCTTCCCGGCGCAACATGGCGGGCTCGTCCGATGTCGCAACCACAACAACGGACCGGGCGAGCCCCTCGGCGCCCAAATGGTCCTCCAGGAACTCGCGCACCTCCCGGCCGCGCTCGCCGATCAGGGCGATAATGGAAACGTCGCTCGCCGTATGCCGGGCGATCATGCCGAGGAGCGCCGACTTGCCGACGCCGGCGCCGGAAAAGATTCCGAGCCGCTGGCCAATGCGCGCCGGCGTAAAAACATCCAGCGCCTTGACGCCGAACTGGATGGCGCCGCCCTGACGCGCTCGTTGATGCGCCGGCGGCGGCGAAGACTTCAGCGAGCGGAGCAACGGCCCGTTCTGTAGCGGACCTTTTCCATCTATCGGGCGGCCAAGACCATCGACAACGCGTCCAAGCCAGTCGGGCGACGGCGCGATTTGCGCACCGTCGCTCAAAAACTTCGCGGGCGCCCCGCGGGCGACGCCGGTCAGCGAGCCGAACGGCAGCGCGAGCGCATACCCCTCTTCGGCGGAGACGATTTCTGCGCTGAGCGATCCGGCTTTCGTTTCGATGGCGACCCGATCTCCGATTGTCAGCGCTGAAAGACGATCATCAATCTCGACGCCCAGCGGCGACACACGGCGCACGGCGCCGAAAATCGAAACGGGATCGAAACGGCGCGACGTTTCTGTCAGTCGGTTATGTGAAGTCGCGGCCATATCCAGTTAACGCCCACTGTTCATTTATGCGGTATTCGCCCCGTCAGCATTAACCCGCGCGTGCTTAAGCGCCCGTAAAGACAACCGGCTGAAAAATTTTTGAAAAATTTGCATTGCTTAATGACAAGCGCCGCAAATCAACTGTTTATGCTGCTTCAACGGTAAGAGAGATTGTCGCCGGATTAAAAAAATCGGGCAATTGGGAGCAATGCCGGTAACGGCATTAACCAATGTGAAAGCATATCGTCGTTAGCATCGGCGCTGCAAAAATATAAGAGCGCGGTTTTCATCGGTTAAGGGGATGCCCGCGCGCCTGACAGGAGACCGACCATGCGGGTTTTGCTCATCGAGGACGACGGCGCCACCGCCCAGAGCATTGAGCTGATGCTGAAGTCCGACGGCTTCAATGTGTACACCACCGATCTTGGCGAAGAAGGCGTCGATCTCGGCAAGGTTTATGACTACGACATTATTCTGCTCGATCTGAACCTGCCGGACATGACGGGTTTCGACGTTCTGAAGTCGCTGCGCGTTTCAAAAGTGAACACGCCGATCCTGATCCTCACCGGCCAGGGCGACATCGAAACGAAAGTGCGCGGCCTCGGCTTCGGCGCCGACGACTATATGACGAAGCCGTTCCACAAGGACGAACTCGTTGCGCGCATTCACGCCATCGTTCGCCGCTCGAAAGGTCATTCGCAATCGGTGATCACCACCGGTAAGCTTGTGGTGAACCTTGACGCGAAGACGGTGGAAGTCGCCGGCCAGCGCGTACACCTCACCGGCAAAGAATATCAGATGCTGGAGCTTCTCTCCTTACGCAAAGGCACGACGCTGACAAAAGAGATGTTCCTCAACCATCTTTATGGCGGCATGGACGAGCCGGAACTCAAAATCATCGACGTCTTTATCTGCAAACTACGCAAGAAACTGGCGTCCGCCACCGAAGGCGAACACTACATCGAAACGGTCTGGGGCCGCGGCTATGTGCTGCGCGACCCGCAGGAAGAAAAAGCGGCCGACGTCGCCTGATCCCTCTTTCACTGCACCTGCACCGCAATCGAAAAGCCCCGCCAGCTTGGCGGGGTTTTTTGTTGGGCGGGAGTGTTGGCGCCGCAGCGCTCGTTGATGAACAGGTCTTGACCGACTAAACTCCGGTCAATCGGGTGTCGCCCGCCTGCGCCAACCGAAAAACTCGGCGCTGCATAAGTTGATGTTTCATTGAAAGGTCTGACCTACATGAATAACGGTTTTTCGCGATTGGGCCGGCGCGCAACCCAGTTGTCGCTCCTCTGTCTGACGCCCGTATTTTTTCTATTGACCGCATGTTCACCGCTCCCGGGCGATACCAGTCGCGATACGATTGAATTTTTCTCCGGCAAGCCCAACATCATCGTCATATTGACCGACGACCAACATTTTAAAACGATCGAATACATGCCGATTTTACAGGACCGGCTGGCAAAGCGCGGCATCGTCTTTAACAATGCAATTGCGAGCATCCCCGAATGCTGTCCGTTTCGAGCAAGTTTTCTCGCTGGCGGGTATTACCCGAAGAATACCAATGTAAAGGCTAATTCATATCCGGCCGCGTATTTCAACTCCGAAAATACGCTTGCGGTGAAGCTTAGCGACGCCGGTTACGCCACCGGTTTTATCGGCAAGTACAAGCATGGGTACCGCCCCGGCGAAGTGCCGCCAGGCTGGACGTCCTTCGTTGCGAACAATCAAGGCGGAATGATTCGCGACTGGTTTAAGTTGAAAAACATAACATACGGATCGAATGTCCGAGACGAAAAAGTGATGAAAGTTATTCCGGATCATGAGCAGTACCTGACATATTTTCATCGTGATGAGGCGTTGAAGTTCATCAGGGAAAGGGCCGCTCAACCATTCTTCCTTTTCGTAAGCACCTATGCGCCGCATACTCCGGCGCCGCCGCCAGCGGACGAAAAATACTCCGAAAATGACTTCGCGTGGGATGAGTATTATCAATCCGACCTGAGCCAGAAACCACAATGGGTATCGAACCTACATGACACAAACAAGTCCAAACACTTTTTGCAGGCTGCGAAAAAGCAAATTGTCGCGCTACAAGCCGTCGATCGAATGATTGGCGAGATCGACGACTTGTTAAACGAATTAAACCTTCAAGACGACACTGTTATTTTTTTCACCTCGGACAATGGCATAATGTTTGGCGAACACAACTTGCCGATCGACAAAGGATACCCATACGAATCGAGTATTCGCGTTCCTTTTATCGTCAGAGCGCCCACAATCGATCCGCGACGCGAAAGTTCTCTGGTCGCTGTAAATCTCGATCTCGCCGCGACAATATTGGATATCGCCGGCGCCGATATAGAATCTGACGGCGTCAGCTTAGTTTCACTGATTTCAGAAAAGAAGCCGCTATCGCGCGACTCCATTCTGATTGAAAATTACGGGTATCTGTCCTGGCGAAAATTTGGCGATTATCCGGTATGGTCAGGTTATCGCACAAACCGGTGGAAGTATGTCGAGAGCTTAAACGACAAAAAGGAACTGTACGACCTAAGGGCTGATCCGCAGGAGTTGAATAATCTGGCTTACGACGATGCATTCCAAAATGAAGTCGAAGAGTTTTCCTCAAGGCTAGAGGGTGAACGCAGCCTGTCATTTACATCTCTTGAGCCGCCGCAAGGAACGGTCGGCAGAAATTATGAATATCAACTGACGAGCGCGTGGTCGGAGCCTCCCTATCGATACGATGTTGTCCAACGGACGCTTCCACCCGGCCTTGCGCTTGATAAGTCGACGGGGCTTATAAGCGGCGTCCCGACAAAAACTTTCGACGATTTCGTGGTAATTAGGGTGCGCTCGGATAGAGTCGCTTCACAAAGCGGTCAGCCGGAGCATGCAATCTGGCGTTTCAAATTCAACATTATCGAACAGGAATCGTAGCGCGCCGGCGCAATTTTTATCGACTTAGCGTTGCATACGCTACAAAAGCGTTTTTCTTAAGACTTCGTAATGCGTACGCCTATCAGACCGCACGAGGCGGCTACGACACCAAATCCGCCGCGGCGCAGTCCGGCTTTGTGCCCTTCACGTGGGCGCGGATCCACCATTCGCCGGTTGCTAGTCCGAACACTTCGCCGTTGTCGCCGATCTGGTAGCTGTAATAGCAACCGGCCTCCTGGGTGACGACAAAGCATCCGGAATTGAGCGGCGTATCGGGATACTGAAAACAGATGCGCCCGCCGGCGACCTGCCAGTAGCCGGTCAGCGCGACGTCGCCGGCTTCGTAACTCAGGGTTCCATCGGCGCGATAGGACTCCTCAAAATACTTGCCGCCATACTCCTCGACATGCCGGCGATAAAAGCTGAGATGGGTCTTGCCCGCATAGGCCGCCACAAGCCCCGCGTCGCCGAGCTGGCGCGGCGCCGCATGTGCGGCCGGCGTCATCGCGAATAACACGATCAGAAACAGAAAACGCATGCACATATATTTGCGCGCGTTCGCCGATCGATCAAGCGGCTGCGCTCGCCTGCTCCATCGCCAGGATGGCTTTCTTGCGCGCTGCGCCCCAGCGGTAATTGTGAATAACGCCGGAGGAGAGGATAACCCGGTGGCAGGGTATGAGGAGCGAGATCATGTTCGCGCCGACCGCAGCGCCAACGGCGCGGCTTGCTTTCGGCGCACAAATCGACCTGGCGACATCGCCATAGGTGACGAGCCCGCCATGGGGGATTTTTAACAGCGCCTCCCAGACCTTGAGCTGGAAATTCGTACCCTGAACATGAAGACCGAGGGGCTTGTCGAGCGGCCGGTTGGTCGCGAACGCGAAAGCGCGCGCAGCAACGGGCGCAATAAACGCATCATCGCGCACAAACTCAGCGGCCGGCCAGTCGCCCTCCATGTCTGCAATCCGGGCGCCCTCATTTGCATCGCCGGCAAAACTCAACCAGCAGACGCCCTTCTCCGTCGCGCCGAGCAGCGCGCGCCCGAACGGGCCGTCCGCAAAACCGTAACGAATGGTCAGCCCGTCGCCTTTCTTTCTGTATTGGCCCGGCGTCATTGCTTCGGACACGAGAAAGAGATCGTGTAGCCGCGACGGCCCGGAAAGGCCCGCGGCGAACGATGCGTCAAGCACGCTCTCGCCGAGGGTCATCGCCTTTTTCGCTTCGCCGGCGGCAAGATATTGAAGGAAACGTTTCGGGGAGACGCCGGCGCCTGCTTTGAAAACACGCTGAAAATGCGTTGACGACAAACCGGCCACCGCCGCGGTTTCTTCAAGGCTCGGCGCCTCTTCGAAGTTTTCCACGAGAAAGTCCAGCGCGCGCGCCACCGGCTCGTAGTCGTCGAGACGCTGGGGCGCCGCGGCACATTCACTCTCTGTTAAGGCTTTCAGCATGACCGGGAATTTAACCGCAATTGTTACTGAAACCACCCGTTTTTTGCGATCAATCTCCTGGCCGTTTTACCGCCCATTAACCCTGATCAGGCGTTAATGGCATGAGTGAAATGCAGCGCATTGGAGCGTTACGATGGAAGACCTACAGTATATCGTTGGCATTGGATTTTCTGGCGCGGACCTGCCAAGGGCGATTATTCTGGCGTTCATTTTTGCGATGTTCGCGCGCAAGGACACCAATGTCTGGGCATACGGGCTTTTCGCACTTTTGATCGACCGCACCGTCTGGCCCATCGCGGCCATGGGCGCTTCAGGCGCCGACATTCAGTCGATCTACGCGTCTATCGGCGGTCTCTTCCAGACCTTCATGGACGATCTCGGCTTTTACTTCGTGCGCTATATGGGCCTTGTGATCATGATCCTCGGCTTCAACTGGATCCGCACCAGCGTCCACAAAATGGCGCCGGGCAAAGCCGCACACGCCTAAGGTTTTTCGAAAACCGCGGCGGCGTTCATGCCGCCGAAGGCAAACGAATTCGATACCGCAATATTTATGCGCCGTTCGACAGCCTCGTTCGGCGCATAATTCAAATCACAGTCCGGATCCGGCTCGTCGAGATTTATGGTCGGCGGCACGACGCCCGTCTCCAGCGTCATGACAGACGCGATAGCTTCAATACCACCGGCGGCGCCCAATAGATGCCCGTGCATCGATTTTGTCGACGACACGATGAGATCATCGGCCCCGGCGCCGAATGTTTCACGAATAGCTTTTGTTTCCGTGGGGTCGTTGAGGAACGTGCCGGTGCCGTGGGCGTTCACATACACCGCAGACGGCTCGTCGATCCGCACATTTTGCAACGCTGCCTTCATGCACGCCGCGGCGCCTTCCATGGAAGGATTGATCATGTCCTTGCCGTCCGCATTCATGCCGAAACCGGTCAGCCGAGCGATGATGGTCGCGCCGCGCGCCTTTGCATGATCTTCTTCCTCCAGCACCAGAACCCCCGCGCCCTCGCCAATCGAAAGCCCGTTCCGGTTTTTGGAGAATGGCCGGCAGGTCTCGTCCGCTAGAATACGCATGGCGCTCCAGGCTTCGAGGGCGCCGTAGGTCAGCACGGCTTCCGATGCGCCGGCGAGGCCAACATCGGCGGATCCGCCGCGAATGATATCCGCGCATACGCCGATGGAATGGGTCGCCGACGCGCAGGCGCTGGCGATTGCGAATGAGGGGCCGCGCAGACCGTGCCGGATCGACACGTGGCTCGCCGGCGCATTCGGAATGACCCGCAGGATTGTCAGCGGATGCGGCCGGCGCTCCTTCTTCAGCATGTCGTAATAGGAACGGTCGAAGGAACCCTGCCCGCCAATGCCGGACCCGATAATGCAGGCCGTGCGCGCGCTTGTCTCATCGTCAAATTCGAGGCCCGCATGGGCAATCGCTTCGTCGGCCGCCAGCACCGCCATTTGCGATACGCGATCGGCCCGTTTCAACGCCGGACCGAGGGCGTCGATCCGCGCATCAATGTTGTTGACCCGGGCGCCCGGCAGGGTGATCGACAATTCCTCTATGGAAAACGTGTCCGACGCGATGCCGCACCGGCCGTTCGCAAGGCAGTCGCGAAACGACGCCGCGTCCGCGCCAATCGGCGAAATCACGCCGTAGCCTGTTACGACAACATTACGCGTCATGGCCGCCTTATTGGTCGATGAGTTTTTGCAAAGCGTCGACGAGGTCGCCAACGCTGTTCATATCGCCGAAGGGATTTTCGTTGGCGTTAAACGGCACATCGACGCCGAGTTTTTCTTCAACTTCGTAGATGATTTCGACAATGGAAAAACTGTCGATGCCGAGATCGGCAATCGGCGTTTCCCGCGTCAGGGGCGCCGTCAGGCCGACGGCGTGCTCCTTAATAATCTCAAGTAGCGGCTGCTCGATATCAGACATGCGCGTGCTCCGGGTCGACGAATCCGGTCATATCGGAAGGCGGCGGCGCTGGCTAGGCGGTCGTTCAGAAAGCCCGGCGGCCGATCCCCAAATCTGATTCGGGGGCCGTCCTCGAAATCAGTCCCTGAAATTCTTGTATTGCAGAGGCTGCTCCAGTTTCAGCCCTTTGACGAAAGCGATTACCGCCTGGAGGTCGTCGCGCTTCTTGCCCGTCACGCGCAGTTCCTCGCCCTGGATCGCCACCTGGACCTTGAATTTCTCGCCCTTGACCTTCTTCACAATGTCCTTGGCGAGATCCTTGCCGATACCCTCCTTCAGGAGCACGCGCTGGCGCACGGACTGGCCCGCCGCCGGTTCTTCTTTCTGGTAATCCAGCGAGCCCGGCTCAATGCCGCGTTTTTGCATGTGCCCCTGGAGGAGTTCGTGCATCTGACGCAGCTTCATGTCGTCATCGGCAAAGATCGTGATGACGCCGTCGGCCATTTCAATGGTCGACTTGGATCCCTTGAAATCATAGCGCGTCCCGATTTCGCGTGTGACGTTGGCGACGGCGTTTTCGGCTTCGGCCGTCTCGATTTCAGAAACAATATCGAATGAGGGCATAAACGCATTCCTTTATCTGATCGATCTTTCCTGCGCAGCGCGGAATGAGGCGCGTCAGGTAATTCAACAGGTCCAAAAACAAAAGGCCAGACGGTCTGTAAGCCGGGTTCTGTACTCATTGCTGAGCGACGACCATTCCTCTGGGCGCGCCATTGCTGACGCGCTCAAGCAACCAACCCGGACAGCATGGGCGTGAAAACGCGCCTGTCGCCATTGCCGAAACAATAACGGCGCGCTGTCCCTATTCGGTCTTGCTCCCGGCGGGGCTTGCCCTGCCCGTCCCATTGCTGGGGCGGCGGTGCGCTCTTACCGCACCTTTTCACCCTTACCCCGAAAACGGGGCGGTCTGTTTTCTGTGGCGCTTTCCCTCGGGCCGCACATTGCTGCGCTTCCCGGCCGGGCGTTACCCGGCGCCGTGTTTCCATGGAGCCCGGACTTTCCTCGACGGGATGAAACCCGCCGCGGCCGTCCGACCGTCTGGCGGGCCTCATGTGGCCGCCCGAGAGCGAGGCGTCAAGCGGGCCGGCTAAAACAGGCGATAGCTGAAGAACAGGCCGACGCTCGCCTGGTTGCGCGAGCCGCGCAGCTGGACCAGCGGCGCATCGCCTGCGTCGCCGGTCAGGCGGTCATAGCCGGCGATGAACACGGCGCTCATTTTGTTGTCGCGGCTGAGCGGCAGGATAAACGTCGCGCCGGCGCCGACGGAATGGACGCCTCCGTCGGCGTCGTATACCGGCAGGCCGGAAGCCAGCGACTGGGCGGGCGTCACGCCGAAATAAGCGCTGTTGTAACGTCCGTCGACCACCCGCATCCGCGGCCCGAGGGAATAGATAATCGGCGGGCCGAAGGCGAATGAGCGGCCCCCATATCGAAGGCCCGCATCGGCGACGAACCCGTCATGTCCGTTAACGGCCTGACGCGCTTCCACGGTCGCCGTCAGCGGCCCGATGTCGACTTCTGCGAAGCCGCCCAGTTCAATGGTCGTCGCCACGTCGCCGAGGCCGATCAGGTCGGTCGTGCGATCGCCGGCGATGGCGAAGGGCTGGCTTCCGTCGGCGTCGCGGGAGAACTCGATCCGCGCAATGGGCCCCAACCGAAGCCCCTCGCCGTTCACGACATTATAGCCGACGCCCTCCTGCACCGACGCAAAGAAGTCGTCCCCGTATGCAATTTCTATGTTGGGCAGCAGTGACGGCCGGTAGTCGTCATCGCCCCGATAAGCGGGCGAAACGAGCGTACCGGCGCCAACGGAAAGGCTCCATCCGTCCGGGGGTTCCGGCGGCTGGGCCGCGGCGGGCGCCAACGAAAAAGCCGCGAAAAGCGCGGCGACAATTACTGGCGCTGAATTTTTCACCCAACCTCACAGTGGCCCATGCATAGGTGTTACTCCCGGGCGCCGTTTTTGGATCAGTCTGCAAGTGACAGGAGGGCCGCTTTCGTCCGGCGATCAAAGCCCTGCCCCAGCGACGCGGGGCAGAAGCGGCGCTGGAAGGCGAGAAGGCCCGCGGCGTGATCGCCCGCCGACGCGTCATAGCCGATCGCCTGAAGCCTCTTCAGCGCATCGTCACAGGATACGCCCTCGCCGCCCGAACCGTCGCCGCCATAAGGCCCGACGGCGACGCCCTCTGCGGCCAGCCGTTCCCAGGGAAACTTCTCGCCGGGGTCTTCTTTTCGGCGGGGGGCCACATCGGAATGGCCGAGCACCATCGCCGGCGACACGTCATGGCGTGTACGGATGTCTTTGATCAACGCGATGACGGCGCCGATCTGCACGTCAGGAAACTCTTCGTATCCGAATTCATGACCCGGATTCACGATCTCGATTCCCACCGCCCGCGCATTTATGTCCGTTTCGCCTTTCCATGAGGCGACCCCCGCATGCCAGGCGCGTTTATCTTCTGCAACGAGCCGAAAAACATCGCCATTCCTCTCGACCATATAATGAGCGCTGACTTTCGCTTCCGGGTCGCGCATGCGCGCTAGGGCCTCCGCGCCGGTTTTCATGCCGGTGTAATGCAGGACGATCATGTCGACATTGCGTCCACGGTCGTCGAAATTCGGCGACGGCGCCTCGGTCACTCTCACGGCAGCGCTCCCGGTTCATGCATGGGCGCTTTTATGTCCTGTTTGCGGCTGTTGCGCAAAAGGACGAAACCGACGCCGGCAAGCACCATCAATGCGCCGGCGATCATCCGCGGCCCAAACGGATCGCCCAGCAGGACCACGCCGAAAAAGACGGCAATCAGCGTCGTTAGCAGAACGCTCGGGGTGACAACGCTGACCGGCAGTCGCTGCAACAGCCAGTAATAGGCTGTGTGACCGATAATCGACCCGCCAATGGCGGAATAAAGGATCGCCCCGACGATGAGCGGCTTGTCGCTCGCCGCAAACGCCGCGCCATGACCGCTGTCGAGCGAGAATGTGAGAAGCCACAGGCCGCCCGCGCCGATCAAAGCGAACCATGCAAGCAATTCGTGGGGTTTGAATTTCGTCGCTTTTTTTACCAGCACCGCGCCGACGGCTTCCACAAAGGCGCCGCCGGCGATGAGCGCAACGCCCAACGGAATATTCACGTCCGGCCCGGCGCCCTCATTCTTGCCAAGGGCAATAATGACAACGCCAAAAAACGCGAATGTAATCCCGATGATGCGCCTGATGCCGATACGGTCCTTCAGAAACATGACCGACAGAATTGTCGCAAAGGGCACATGAAGCTCGATTGCGATGGCCGCCACAGAAGCGGTCGCGTATTTCACACCGGAAAACATGAACGCATAGTTGAGCGCGCCAAGGCAAATTCCCGCCGCGAAGATCAATCGCATTTCCCCTTCGCGCCATCTGAGAAACGGCGCCATGATCGCGGCGACGAGGGTCATGCGGATCGCCGCGTAAAACATCGGTTGCAGCTCGGCCACGGCGACCTTGATCACAATGAAGTGGAAACCCCAGATCAGGCACATGGCGAGAAGCACGCCAAGTTCGCGCGCGCTCATGCCGGTCTCTGTGGTGCTGTGCTGTGCATAGCCCGCCCTACGCCGAAACGGCGGCAGTCTTCAAACAAAAATGCGAGGAATGCGGGGCCTCAAATGCGCCGGTCAGGCGCGCGCCGGTCGCCAGGTGGAATGTCGCTTGTTGCCCGCAACGAGCCCGGCGACCGCGGCGACCACCAGCACGAAAGGCGTCGCCAGGGCAATGGCGGCGATGGCGGCGGCGGACACCAGAATGACCCCCCAAAAAGAAGCGGCGTCGCTGATCTGCGCCACGACTCCCGATGACGAGACTTTGGAAAGCTTTGATCGCTGGTCGTTCGTATTCAACGTCACACACCACTCCCGCGCCTGAAGCACCCCGGCGCGTTATCTTATATCAAAGCAAACACCGGGCCGTTCGTCCAGCTTATCGCTCACAGGATTGGCGAAACTAAGCCGGTTTCGCCTCAATTTCAGTTAAGATTCGCTCGTAAGCTGTATTGATCGCCGCCATTCGACCTTCGGCGATTCGCACGAGATCGGCCGGGACGCCGCGGGCGATCAGCGCGTCCGGATGATGGTCCCGAACCAGCGCCCGATATGCGCCCTTTATCTCTGTTTGTCCGGCGCCGGGCTCCAGCCCGAGTATCAGCCACGGATCGTCGTCTCCGAGCCCCAGATGCGCCGCCTTCAGGCGGCGCCACGCATCGGCGGGCGTTGCGAAAATTTTCGCCGCCTCTTCAAGGAGTTCCAGCTCGCGCGGATGCGCCACGCCATCGGCAGCGGCGACATAAAAGAGGCAATCCAGCACGTCTTCCAGCACCGCCGGCGCATCATCGAAAATCCGCGCGACCTTGCGCAGATATTCTTCAAACCCCGCCACATCCTGCTGGGCGAGGTGAAAGATCATCCGCACTTTGTCCGCTTCCGATTCCGGGAACTGAAAGAAATCTCCAAACGCCACAATTTCGTCGTCGGTGACAACACCGTCGGCCTTCGCCATTTTTGCAGACAACGCAATCAGCGCGATCGAAAACGCCGCTTCATTGCGGCGCTGTTTTTGCGCCGCAAGGTTTTCCAGAACGGCGCCCAGCGTCAGCTTGCGCGCGCCTTCGAGAAGTGCGCCGATCCGATCCCAGATACTCATCTTTTCGGTGTAGCCCTCGAATGGAGCGAATAAAAGGTCGATTTGCGACCCGCGAAAGTCGGCGCCGCGAACTTGTGGAAAACTATTGTACAGAAAAAGTTTCCATATTTCTTGTACAGTTACGTCTATTCAAGCGCACGCAATGCGCAACGTAAGTATTTGATGTGTTTGCAAAACTGAAATTTTAGCGACACAATTTTTTCACACGGAAAGTTTCACCGTCGAAACGTTCATGTCGGGGCGAGTCGTGGGATTTGACTTCGAAGAACTTGGGGTTCTCGTCAGCGGGCTCTTATGCGGCGCGGCGTTTATGGGCCTCGGCCTGATTGTTCTGAAAACCTTTTTCTGAGCGATCAGGACGATTCGTAATTGAGAATTGGCGATAGCCAACGCTCTGTTTCCTGCACCGCCATGTCTTTCCTTTTTGCATAGTCTTTCACCTGATCGGCGTCGATTTTGCCGACGCCGAAATAGAGCGATTGCGGGTGCGAGAAGTAGAGCCCGCTGACCGACGCGCCAGGCGACATGGCGAAGCTTTCCGTAAGGCTCATCCCGGCGTTTTCTTCCGCATTGAGCAGCCGGAACAATGTCGATTTTTCCGTATGGTCGGGCTGCGCCGGATAACCGGGCGCCGGGCGAATGCCCTGATAGGCTTCCTTGATCAGCTCCTCGGTCGTGAGATTTTCGTCTGGCGCATATCCCCAAAGCTCGCGACGGACTTTTTCGTGCAAACACTCGGCAAACGCTTCGGCGAACCGATCCGCGAGGGCCTTTGAAAGGATCGAGGAATAGTTATCGTTGCGCTTGTCAAAAGAGTCCGCGAAATCGTCTTCGCCGACGCCGGCCGTTACCGCAAAGGCGCCGATATAGTCGTGAAGGCCGGTATCTTCCGGGGCGACGAAATCGGACAGACAGTAATTGGCGCCGTCGTCGCGTTTCTTGATCTGCTGGCGCAGCCCGTGAAAGGTTGCGATTTCTTCGTTTCGGTTTTCGTCGGCAAACAAAACGATATCGTCGCCGCGCGCATTTGCCGGCCAGAAGCCGACAACGCCGTTGGCGCGAATGGGGTGCTCGTCGATAATCTGCGCCAGCATTTTCCGGGCGTCGTCAAAAAGCGCGCGGGCGGGCTCGCCCACAATCGGGTCTTCAAGAATTTGCGGATAGCGCCCCGCAAGCTCCCAGGTCTGAAAGAACGGCGTCCAGTCGATATAGCGCGCGAGAGTCTTGAGATCGAAATCCTCAAAGACGCGCACGCCGGTGAATGACGGTTTCGGCGGCGTATAGCCGGACCAGTCCGGCGTAAATGCGTTCGCCCGCGCCTGCGCAATTGCAACCCGGGGGGCTTTCGACCCGCCCTCCCCGTAACTCGCGCGCACTTTCGCCTGGTCTTCAACGACTTTCTCCAGATAGGCGCCGCGCCGCTCTTGCGATATCAGCTCGCCGGCGACGCCGACAGCGCGGCTTGCGTCGGTTACGTAAACGACACCGTGATCATAGTTCGGCGCGATTTTCACCGCGGTATGAGCGCGGCTCGTGGTTGCGCCGCCGATCAGCAACGGAATATCAAACCCTTCCCGTGTCATTTCCGCCGCGAGATGGCGCATTTCGTCGAGGCTCGGCGTGATCAGGCCGGAAACGCCGATGATATCGACGTCATGCTTGCGCGCCTCATCGAGAATGGTCGACGACGGAACCATCACGCCGAGGTCGACGACCTGATAGTTGTTACACTGAAGAACGACGCCGACGATGTTCTTGCCGATATCGTGAACGTCCCCCTTCACGGTCGCCATCAGGATGACCCCGTTGGGTTTTCCCTGATCGAGACCCTGTTCTTCTTTTTCCTTTTCCATGAACGGCGTGAGGTACGCAACCGCCTGCTTCATGACGCGGGCCGACTTCACGACCTGCGGCAGAAACATCTTGCCGGATCCGAAGAGGTCGCCGACGACATTCATCCCGTCCATCAACGGTCCCTCGATGACATGAAGCGGGCGTCCGAGTTTGACGCGGGCCTCCTCGGTGTCGCCGACAATATACTCGGTAATCCCCTTGATCAGCGCGTGACGCAGACGCTCCTCGACATCGCCTTCGCGCCAGGACAAGTCCTGCACCGTGCTCTTGCCGGCCTCGCCGCGATACTTCTCCGCAACTTCCAGCAATCGTTCCGTCGCATCGTCGCGCCGATTGAGGATGACATCCTCAACGGGCTCGCGAAGGTCCGGCGCAATCTCGTCGTAAATCGCGAGCTGGCCGGCATTGACAATGCCCATGTCCATTCCGGCCCGGATGGCGTGATAGAGAAACACCGAGTGCATCGCCTCGCGCACCGGCTCGTTCCCGCGAAACGAAAAGGAAATGTTAGAGACCCCGCCGGAGACCTTTGCGTGGGGCAGGTTCTCCTTGATGCGGCGGGTCGCTTCGATGAAGTCAACGGCGTAATTATTGTGTTCTTCGATCCCCGTCGCCACGGCAAATATGTTCGGATCGAAAATGATGTCTTCAGGCGGGAAACCCGCCCCGGTCAGCAGACGATAGGACCGTTCGCAGATTTCGAATTTGCGGTCGGCGGTGTCGGCCTGCCCCTCCTCGTCGAACGCCATGACGACAGTCGCCGCGCCATAGCGCATGACCTTTTTTGCCTGGTCCAGAAACTGGGCCTCGCCCTCTTTCAGCGAAATTGAGTTGACGATCGCCTTGCCCTGCACGTTTTTGAGGCCGGCTTCGATCACCTCCCATTTCGAGGAATCGATCATGATCGGCACGCGGGAAATGTCCGGCTCCGATGCAATGAGACGCAGAAACGTCGTCATGGCGGCGACGCCGTCCAGCATCCCTTCATCCATATTGACGTCGACAATCTGCGCGCCGTTCTCGACCTGCTGACGCGCCACGGCGAGCGCGGCCTCATAGTCGTCGTTCTTGATCAGCTTTCGGAATTTCGCCGACCCGGTAACGTTGGTCCGCTCACCAATATTGATGAACGTGGCGCGCGATTGAGAATTCACTTTGTTGTTCCTATTTGCGCGGCGCGCCGGTTAAGCCGGGAAGGCCATCAATGGATTCAGCGTTCGACGCGTATCTTTTCTCGCGCCATTCATCCAACGGCTTGTTGTCGGCCCAGCGCTGAAGCTGCTCGCGGTCGCCCTTGAATTCATAAAACGGCACGCCCCAGCCGCAGCTGTCCGCGACGCGCGTAATATCGATGCGGATCACTGCGCGGGCGCGTTCAAACGCCGGAAACGCAGCCATGGCCTCGTCAAACTCAGGGTGGTCAAAGTCGATCGCCGTTCCGCGCCCATAGATGCGCAGGATGTTCGCCGCCCCGTCAAAGGCGCAGAACATAAGTGTGATGCGGCCATTCTCCTGGAGGTGCGCCTGCGTCTCGATACCGGAGCCGCCGAGGTCGACCCATTCCACGCATCGGTCGTTGACGATGCGAAGACTGTCATACCCCTTCGGCGAAACGTTGACGTGTCCGTCGCCGGCTGTGGGCGCGGTTGCCACGAAAAACATTTTCTGCTCACCGATAAAGGCGACGTGTTTGTCTTCAAGGCGGTCGTAAATCTTTCCCATCGCGAAATCCCTTGACTGTTATTCGCCGAACGCCGAGAGGCGGGTCTCAAGCCCCGCCTTCACGACCGGCCACTTGTCCCTGACGATGCTGAAATACGCGGAATCCCGTATGCGCCCTTCGGGCATCACCATATGCGCGCGGTGAACGCCTTCATGTTTTGCACCGAGCCGCTCAACGGCGCGCCAGGACCGTTCATTCGTTGCATCGAGCTTGAACTCAATACGGTTTAAACCCAGCTCATCAAACCCGTGGGACAGCATAAGCATCTTGCAGGCCGGATTAACGGCGCTCGCCCAGACAGCCTTTTCGTACCACGTCCATCCGATTTCGATGCGTTTGTGAGCCAGCGAAGTCATGAGGTAACTGGACGAACCGACAAAGCGGTCGGACCGCTTGTCAAAAACCGCAAATGTCAGATCGCCGGCGGCGGGCCCATCGACCAGACGGTTTTCCATCCAGGCGTCGAAGTCTTTCCCGTACTGGTTGATATAGGCAAAGCGCCACAGATCCGGATTGTCGCCCGCGATGCGCAGGGGCTCGCGATGCGCCTCCTCTAACGGATCGAGACGAACGAAAGCATTCTCAAGGGTGACGCGGGCGAGCGACATCAATCACGCGGCGCTGACGGCTGCGGTCGGTTTCGGACGAACGCCCAGCATGTGGCAGAGCGCATAGGCAAGCTTGTCCCGGTTCAGCGTGTAAAAGTGAAAGTGATCGACGCCTTCCTCGGCAAGGTCGAGGCATTGCTCCGCGGCGACGGTTGCGGAAATCAAGTCTCGCGTTTGCGGATCGGCGTCGAGATTTTGAAACAGTTTCACCAGCCGGCCGGGCAATGTAGCGCCGCAGACATCGGCCATCTTACGAAGCCCCGCAAAATTCGTCACCGGCATCAGTCCCGGCACGATCGGGATCGTCACCCCGGCTTTGCGCACCGCTTCGAGGTAACGCAGGTAAACGGTGTTGTCGTAAAAGAACTGCGTAACGGCCCGGGTCGCGCCGGCGTCGATCTTGCGCTTGAGGTGATCGATATCGGCCGCAAGCGACGGCGAGTCCGGGTGCTTCTCCGGATAGCAGCCAACGGTTATCTCGAACGGCGCAATCTTGCGCGCCCCGGCGGCAAGTTCTGCGGCGTTGGCGTAACCGCCCGGATGAGGCTCATAAGGATCGCCGGGGCCGCCCGGCGGATCGCCGCGCAGGGCCACAATGTGTTTCACGCCCGCCACCCAGTACTCCTTGACCACCGCGTCAACCTCTTCGCGCGTCGCCGCAACGCATGTTAAGTGCGCCGCCACCGGCAACGCCGTCTCGCGAATGATGCGCGCAACCGTTTCGTGCGTGCGCGCACGGGTCGAGCCGCCGGCGCCATAGGTTACCGAGACGAAGTCCGGCCCAAGCGGCGCCAGTTTTTCAACGGTCGACCACAGGGTTTCCTGCATCTTGTCCGTTTTCGGCGGAAAAAACTCGAACGATACGTGTAGCGCTGACATTTTGAATTCCTGTTCAGGCGGCGCTGCGCGCGCGCAACCGTTTGACGCCGGCCGGCGCGGCGCAAAGCCAGATTTTTACCGTCAGTTTCTGTTTGTCGCCTTTTTTCAAAGTCGCGGTAGACGGAGAGAGGGTTTCGGTTCTTTCAAGTTTCAGATTGGCCGCGGCGCACCAGTTCCGCACTTCCTCGTCAGCGAAGCCGAGGCGGCGATGGGCGTGTTCCTCACGCAGAAACTCAAGATCATGGGGTGCAAAATCGGAAATGATGAGCCGACCGCCGGGCTTGAGGATGCGCGCCGCCTCAACGACAGCGGCGTCCGGCTCCGCAAGATAGTGCAACACATGATGCACACAGACGATATCCGCCGTCCCGCTTTCCACGGGCAGCGAGAAAAGATCTCCATGGCGCGCCTGCGCATGGGAAACGCCGGCTGTTTCGAGATTGGTGCGCGCGATCGCCAGCATTTCGTGGGAAACGTCATACCCGACGCCTTGCGCGAAACGGTCGGCAAAGAGTTCAAGCATGCGCCCCGTGCCGGTGCCGAGGTCGACGAAGACGTCAAACGGTCCGTCGCCGGCCATCTCGACCATGCGGGTTTCGATATCTGAATCCGGCAAATGCAATGCGCGCACGCGGTTCCACTCCGCCGCATTGTCCTGGAAGTATTGCGCGGCAAGATCGGCCCGCGCCTGTCGGCTCTGGGCAAAACGCTCCGCGTCGCGCGCGACGATGCGGTCGGTCCCCTCGCCCACGGCGCCCACCGCGCCGATGAGGGCCGCGTGGGCAGGGTTCGCCGCCGCGGCGCCGGAAACGCGGTAGAACATCCACGCCCCTTCCCGGTGGCGCTCAATGAGGCCGGCGTCGGCCAGTATTTTCAGGTGGCGACTGACCCGGGGCTGACTCTGCCCCAATATCTGCGTGAGCTCGCTCACGGTAAGCTCTCCGCGGGCGAGCAGCGCCATGATGCGCAGGCGCGTTTCCTCGCCAATGGCGCGAAAAACGCTGAGAGCGGCGTCCAGGGTCGACATTCGGCGTCAGGCCTCGATTGCGATCCGAAGACATATAAAGATATCTTTATATGATGGCAAGCTTTCGCCGGGCATGGGGCGCCTGTCGCAATAGTTGATTGTGATCGTCGCGCCGGAGCCTATATCCTGACCTCGATTCGCCACTTTGTCGGGCGATGCTTTCGATCCAGAGGGAGACCAATCGGTGCCAAAAGGGCTGATCAAGTTCGCGGCGATGGCCGCTTGCGCCGTCTTTGTTTTGCCGGCAAGCGCCATGGCGCAGCTATCGGACATTGAAGACACGGAAGCGATTGTCGCCGACGCCGAGGCGGTCAGCGCCGAAGAAGGCGCTGCGGTCGACCCGTGGGAAGGATTCAATCGAAAGATGTTCGGTCTTAACAACGCCATCGATGGCGTTGTGCTGGCGCCGGCCGCGCAGCTTTATCGCGCTGTAACATTCAAAAAGCAGCGCAGGGGCATTCGAAATTTTCTCGATAACCTGAAGACGCCGGTTGTCCTGATAAACGATCTCCTTCAGGGCGAATTCAAGCGAGCGGGCAATACGGCAAGCCGCTTCGTTATCAATACGACCGTTGGCTTTGGCGGCATGGGCGATCCGGCCGAGCGCATTGGCATTCCTCAGCACTCAGAGGATTTTGGCCAAACGCTCGCCGTCTGGGGCGTCGATTCCGGCCCCTACCTGATCTTGCCGGTCTTTGGCCCGAGCACGCTCCGAGACGGCTTCGGCGCTGGCACAGGCCTTGCCATGGATCCGGCGATCTGGATCCGTACCGATGCCGCATCGCTGTTCCGGTATTCGCGCGCCGGCGTGTCGGGCATCTCCATAAGGGAACCGTTGATCGAACCGCTTGAAGAGATCAGGGCCAACTCCCTGGATGAATACGCCTCGTTCCGCTCTTTCTATTTGCAAGCGCGCAAGCGCGAAATCGCCAACGGCCGCACCAATTTCGACGATCTGCCTGATATCGGCGACTTCGAAGAATTCGACGACCTTGAATAGAGCGTCCCATTGGGAGTCTTTTTCATGAAGTTTTTCAAAGCCTTTCTCGGCGGCGTCGCCGCACTCGGTATATTTTCCGCGGCCGCCGCGGGCGATGAGGAGGAACTCTTTGTACAAGGGATCCTGGATCAAGCCGAGCCGCACCTCGCTGCACCAACTGAAAAGGAACGATTTGACGGCATTGCGGAGCTTGTCGACGAGTATGTGGACATGCGCCGCGTCAGCCGGTTTGTCCTCGGCCAGTATGCGCGCAAGCTCACCGACGAACAAAGGGCCGCGTACGATCCGCTGTTTCGGAAGTATGCGACGCAGGTCTACCAGAACATCCTTTCAGAATACGCTGGCGAGAAACTCGCCGTGACCGGATCGGTCGACCGATCCGAACGGGATATCATCGTCAACTCAAAAATAGCGAACGCGAGACCGGGATCCGATTTTGCCGATACCGTCGTCCATTGGCGCGTTTATCGAAACCGCGACGGCGCGCTGGCGATTGTCGACGCCGGCGCGGACAATGTCTGGCTGGCGTTGGAACAGCGCACCACCTTCGGATCGGTGATCGCCAACAACGGCGGACCGCCGGCGGGAATTGACGCGCTGATCACAGAACTGGCAGAAAAGACGGGCGACTGACGCAGACAATCACGCAACTCAAGCGTCAGGCAGCGACAAAAAAGCCGCCTTCGGTATTGCCGAAGGCGGCTTTTCTTTTTGCAAGGTCTGTCAAACTATCAGAACGGATTAAGATCTGAAAAGCCGCCTAAATTCGCCTGGAAACCTGCGTAGACATATCGGCCTACAGCGCTCACCGGGAAAAACGTCTCGCCGACATCGGGCTCCTGGTCAAAGATATTGTTAGCGCCGACATATACCTGGAACTGATCGCTTATGTCGTAACGAACCTGCGCATCATGCGTAAACAGACGCCTGTGTCGGATGAATTCAGGCGGATAGATGGTGGGATCGTTGCGTGTCGCCGTGTCTGACGCGCGCAGCGTTCTGGAAAAATAGGTAAACCCGTAATTCGCAGAAAGCGGGCCGCGACGCCAGGTTGCGTCGAAGCTGAGCTGCCAGCGCGGACCGCGGAACCCTTCATCGGCGTCTGATTCGCCGAGGTCGGAATCAACGTCGTCGCCTGGGAAATTGATGAAATCGAGCTTGCGAAGATGGTTCCCGACGAGCCGCATGTTGACGCCGCCCCAGTCGCCGTCAACGCCCAGCTTGTCGGCGAGATCAAATCGATACGAGGTGGTGAAATCGAAGCCCTGTGTTGAGATCTGCGCAACATTGAGCGGCTGCTGCGTGAAATCAACGATAAGGCCCGACGTCGGATCGCGGACGATCTGATCGCAGAACTGGTTATCAAGCGAAGACGAGTCGACGCACAGATTGGCCAGCGCCTGCGGCGTCGCCGTGATAATCGCGTTCTCAATGGTGATATCGTAGAAGTCCGCCGACATCGTCAATCCATCGATAAAAGCCGGCGTCACGACAATGCCCGCCGTATAGGTACGCGCTGTTTCTTCGCTCAACGTACGATTGCCTTCGAGCGTGCCCGCGATCGACGATGAATTGAGATCGACAAAGGTAGCCGGATCAACCCCAAACCCACTGAGCAGCGTGGCGCAGTTTGCAGCCCGCGGCGCTTCGCCCTGCGATAGATTGGAAATATCGCATGGGTCGTTGATGAACTGGAAGGTTTGCCCGCCTGGATCGAACAGCTCGCCAATATTGGGCGCACGAACCGCCTCGGCAATGGTGCCGCGAAGCCGGAAAGTGTCGTTTACCTGGTGGGTAAGCCCCGCCTTCCACGTCAATGTCGTGCCGACCGTCGTGTAGTCCGAAACACGCAACGCGCCGTCAATGTTCAGGTTTTGAATAAGCGGCAAGTCTCGCAGGATCGGAAGATCGACCTCAACATAACCTTCATAGACTTCGAACTCGCCGAATTCCGGCAATAACTCATTGCCGAAAGTCAGGCCCGCCATGTCGAATTCGTTAGGGTTGTCGTCGCTGGTTTCGCGCCGCCATTCGCCGCCGAGCAGCAATCCGGCCGGGCCGCCGGGCAACTCAAACCATTTTGACGAGTCCGTCACCACATAGCCCGAGACCACATGCTGCGTGATCTTCGACGTTGACAGGGTATCCTGAAAAACAAAGTCGAGAGCCGCCTGCGACGGCGCGCCTTCGCCAAAGACATTGAACGGCGCGCAACCGCTGTTTGGACCTGGCGTAAAGCTTCCAGGCAGCGGGAAACCGTCAAAGGCGACATTCGGCGAGACCGCAGTCGGGTCAAGGTTCGACCGGCAGGTAGGCTGGCCCGTCATCGGATCAATTACCGCATCGAGAGCGGCGGCAAGACGGTCATTGAAACGGTTATTGATCGCGAGATCCTCGACCTTAGACTGTCCGTAGACATATGAAAGCGAATAATCGACATTATCGAATATTTCGCCTTCAAATCCGAATTCGCCGCGCATGGTCTCGCGCTCAATGTAACTTCCACGAACGGCCTCGAAGTGATCGCGGCTGACCAGTACCCCGCGAGGCCCGCCAAACGCTTCCGAAAGCGTCAATGGCGTCGCATCGAGCTGCGTGCGAATCGCCGCCGGAATGAATGGATTGTCCTCACTGATTGCCATGAAGAAATCGAAGCTAGGTTGGCTTTGTGTTTCCGTTTCTGTACGAACATATTTGAACGCTCCAAAAACGCGGTGATTATCTGTGAGCTGATAATTCGCAAGAAGGTTGGCGTTGTAGCGCTTTTGACCCGACAGCAGGTCGCCGATGAAACGGTCACGCGACGAACCATCGCCGCCTTGCTGAAGAAATGGCGGAATAAAGAACGGGCTGCCTGCGTCAAAGGGCAGTCCCGTGCCGTTAAAGTCAATTCCAAAGTCCGGCGTCACATAAACCGCTGAATCAGGGGAGCTGTCATTAAACCCAATGTCATTGAGTGGAATAAACGTCGCAGTCCCGAATTGCGCTTGCAGCGCCTCCTGACCAGGCACAAGGCCCGGGTTGTCAACGAACTGAAGGCGTGCTCCGCCGCCAGCAAAATCACGCGCTGAAGCGGGAAGGCGCTCCGAGTTATTGAATTCGAACGCGAGCGCTATATTGCCGCGATCATCGTTAAAATTCTGCCCGACAACGAACGAGATTTGCTGTTGGTCCGCATCACCTTCGTCGGTTGTCAATCCCGCTTGTCCGCGAATCGCAATCCCTTCAAAGTCGCGCTTCATGACGAAGTTGACGACGCCGGTAACGCCGTCCGCGCCGTAAATAGCTGACGCGCCGCCGGTTGCGATTTCGACGCGCTCAACGAGATCGATCGGAATGGTGTTGGTGTCGACGGACGCCGAGCCGGGCCGCGCAGCCACATGCCGACGACCGTTCACAAGCACCAGCGTACGGTCTGTCCCGAGACTGCGCAGGTCGAGAACATTAACGCCGGCGCCGCCAACAGTTTCGTTCGAACCGGATTCTACACTTGTGTCGCGTGAACTGGTTAAGGCCGGCAATTCTTGCAGCAAGTCAGTGATATTGGTCTGCCCGGAGTACTGAATCGCCTCTGCATCAACGGAAACCACCGGATTGGAATATGCGTAGTCGGGCTTTGCGATCCGCGAGCCGGTGACGACGATGACATCATCATCTGCGGCATCGTCAACATCGTCCTGCGCCGCGACCGGCCCAACCGAGGCCATCGCCGCGGCGGACACTGTGGATAAAAGAATAAACGAACGGAATGTTTTAAGGTTGGTCAATTTGTTTGCCCCTTGTTCAATCGGCGCGCGAACCGGGGCGCGCCGCCTGTCTGTTCTCATTCGACAAACGAAACCGGCGGGACATCAGCGACGAACAGCAGACAACACGTTAATTGGGGCCAAAAACGCAAAAGCGTTGCCGGATTGCAACGCTCTACCGCCATTCAAGACGGCAGCCGTCCAAGAGTAATTTTGCGCCGCACAAAAAAGCCGCCCAACCGGGCGGCTTATCTGACGATATCGTAGCGCGCCTAGGACGCGTAGAATTCGACGACCAGGTTGGGTTCCATCGTGCACGGATAGGGCACTTCCGCGAATTCCGGCACACGCAGATACGTTACCGCCATTTTTTTCGGGTCGACGTCCACGTAATCAGGAATATCGCGCTCGGCGCTTTGCAGCGCTTCGAGCACCAACGCCATGTTTTTCGACTTTTCCTTGATCTCCACGACATCGCCCGGGCGCAACCGCATGGAAGGAATGTTCGATTTGACGCCGTTCACTTTGACATGTCCGTGGTTAACGAACTGGCGCGCGGCGAAAACCGTCGGCACGAATTTCGCGCGATAAACGATCGCATCGAGCCGGCTCTCCAGAAGACCGATGAGGTTCTCCGCGGTGTTGCCTTTCTTGCTCGACGCTTTGTCGTAAATGCGCGCGAACTGTTTCTCGGTGATATTGCCGTAATAGCCCTTGAGCTTCTGCTTCGCCATCAACTGCAGGCCGAAGTCGGACGGCTTGCCCTTGCGGCGTTGCCCATGCATGCCAGGGCCGTAGTCGCGCTTGTTGATGGGAGATTTTGGCCGGCCCCAGACGTTTTCGCCGACCCGGCGGTCAAGCTTGTGCTTAACGCTGTCGCGTTTTGACATTAGTCCTCACTCTCGGCGCGGCCCGGCCCCGGGGCCCATCCCCGGCGCAGCTCTCAACGGCGGTCCACGCGCCATCCGTCGTAAGGCGGCGGGCTATAGGCCGGGGGCGGTGGGAAGTCAAATTACAGGGGCGGTCTAAGACTTCACCGAAAACGGCGTGAAGTCGGTCTCCGCGTCATAGACGTCTACGCCCTCGGCTTTTTTCAGCGCGACGACGACCTTGTAGGTCACCGGCGTCAGGAAGGCTTCCCAGAGAACTTTCAGAAGGTAGTTGGTGATCAGCACGGTGATTACCTGACTTGTCGTCCAGACGCCGATAAAGGCGATGGGGTAAAAGAGGAGGCTGTCGACCCCCTGCCCGACGATCGTCGAGCCGATGGTGCGCTGATAGAGGTGCTTGCCCCCGGACCAGACTTTCATGCGCGCCATGACATAGGCGTTGGATAGCTCCCCCGCCCAGAACGCGATGATCGAGGCGAAGACGATGCGCGGCGTCAGCCCGAAGACTTCTTCATACGCCGCTTGCCCGCCCCAGCCCGGCGCCGCGGGCATGGCGACGACAACCCACGACATGAAAGCCATGAAGATCACCGCCCCGAAGCCGGCCCAGACGACCCGGCGCGCCCGGGCGTAGCCGTAGACTTCCGTCAGCACATCGCCGAGGACGTAAGACAGCGGGAAGAACAGGATGCCGGCGCCGAAAATACCGAAATCGAGCGGGCCGATGCTGACGGGCTCAAAGAACTGAACCAGTTTCGCCGCGCCGATCAGATTTGAGCAAATGAGAATTGCGACGAACGCCGCCATGGCGAAGTCGTAATATTTGAACCGGTGGCCGGAGAGCGCACTGGCCTTGTCGATTTTTTCAACGGATTTCGTCACGCACGGTCTTCCTTTTTATCCAGCGCCTTTACCACGCCGCGTAGAGACCGGACCTCGTTCTCCGTGAAGCCCGCACGCGTCAGGGCGACGCGCAGATTCCTGGTCATGGTGTCCCGCATTTCCGGAGGGAAAAAGTACCCGGCCCGGTCGAGCGCAGCCTCAAGGTGTTCGTAAAGATAGGCGACATCCTGACGCGACGCCGGCTGCTCATCGGCGAGCGGGTCGCCCGCGGGCATCTCGACCGTGTCGCTGGCGCGCGACCACTCATAGGCGACGACGAGCACAGCCTGGGCGAGATTGATCGAGGCAAATGCCGGGTTCACGGGAATGGAGAGAATCGCATCAGCGCGGGCAACGTCGTCGGTCGACAGCCCGCTCCGCTCGCCGCCGAAGAGGACGGCGCAGCGTTCGTTGCGGGCGACGCGGGCGTGCAGCGCCGCCGCAGCTTCCGCCGGCGCCATGACGGGCAAGGCCAGCTCGCGCCTCCGCGCGGTCGTCGCCACCACGTAGGCGCAGTCCGCAAGCGCGGCGTCGAGGGTCTCGAAAATCTGGGCCCCGTCAATGACGGCCCCAGCCCCGGACGCCATGGCCGCCGCCTTGGGGTTGGGCCAGCCATCGCGGGGGGCGACAACGCGCATTCCGGTGACGCCGAAATTGAGCATCGCCCGGGCCGCCGCGCCGATATTTTCCCCCATCTGAGGCGCGACCAGCACGAAAATCGGCGCCGCACCGGCCAATTCTCCCGCTCGTGATCGACTGATGCGCATAGCTGACTTTCTCTGTTACCTGACGCCCGAAACACCCGCCCGGACTTTGACGGCCAAGCGCCCGATGCTATAGGCGCGGTCGCTTCATTCATCCACCGGCGCCGGATCCGCGCGCCGCACCGAAATACAGGAAATTTCATGTCGAAAATCAAAGTCGAGAACCCGGTCGTTGAAATGGACGGGGACGAGATGACCCGCATCATCTGGCAGCTGATCAAGGACAAGTTGATCCATCCCTATCTTGATATTGACCTCAAATATTTCGACCTCGGCATGGAAAGCCGTGACGCCACCGACGACCAGATCACCATCGATGCGGCGGAGGCCACAAAGAAATACGGCGTTGCGGTCAAATGCGCGACCATTACGCCGGATGAAGCCCGCGTCGAGGAATTCGGCCTCAAGAAGATGTGGCGCTCGCCGAACGGCACCATCCGCAACATTCTCGGCGGCGTTGTCTTCCGCGAGCCGATCATTATCCGCAATGTACCGCGTCTGGTGCCGGGCTGGACCCAGCCAGTGATCATCGGCCGCCACGCCTATGGCGACCAGTATCGCGCGACGGACATGCTGTTCCCCGGGAAAGGGAAGCTGAGCCTGAAATGGGAAGGCGAAAACGGCGAAGTCGAAGAGCACGAGGTTTTCGACGCGCCCTCTTCCGGCATCTATATGGGGATGTACAATCTCGACCAGTCGATCCGGGACTTCGCCCGCGCGAGTTTCAACTACGCCTTGCAGCGCAAGTACCCGCTATACCTCTCAACCAAGAACACCATCATGAAAAAATACGATGGCCGTTTCAAAGACCTGTTTCAGGAAATGTACGAAACGGAGTTCAAGGAAAAGTTCGACGAGCATGGCCTCACCTATGAGCACCGGCTGATCGACGACATGGTTGCGGCCTGCCTCAAATGGTCCGGCGGCTATGTCTGGGCGTGCAAAAACTACGATGGCGACGTGCAGTCCGACACGGTTGCGCAGGGCTTCGGCTCCCTCGGCCTGATGACGTCCGTGCTGATGTCGCCGGACGGACGCACGGTCGAGGCGGAAGCGGCCCACGGCACCGTCACGCGCCACTATCGCCAGCACCAGAAAGGCGAGGAAACCTCAACGAACTCCATCGCGTCGATTTACGCCTGGACGCGCGGCCTCGCCCATCGCGGCAAGCTCGACGACAACAAGGCGCTGATCAATTTCGCCACGACGCTTGAAGAAACAATCATCAAGACGGTCGAAGGCGGCCATATGACCAAAGACCTCGCGCTCCTGATCGGCGCCGAGCAAAAGTGGCTGACGACCACCGGCTTCCTCGACAAGGTCGAGGAGAACTTTGCGAAAGCCCTGGCGGCATAGAACCATGCAGCGGGCGCCCGGCGAGGCGCGCGAGACGCTCCGAACGGTTTTCGGCTTCGACGATTTTCGTCCGGGTCAGGAAGAGATCGTCGCGGCAATCCTTGCGGGCCGCGACGTGCTCGCCATTATGCCGACGGGCGCGGGCAAAAGCCTTTGCTATCAACTGCCGGCAATCGTCGAAAACGGTCTTACCGTCGTCGTTTCGCCGCTCATCGCCTTGATGGAAAATCAGGCGGCGCAACTGCGCGCGCTCGGCGCGCCGGTGGGCGTTATTCATTCCAACCGGGACCGGGATGCGAGCGTCGCCGACTGGCGCGCCGCGGCAGCCGGCGAAACGCGCCTTCTTTACATGTCGCCGGAGCGGCTGATGACCCCGCGCATGCTCGGGGCGCTTCGCAACACCAGGCTTCACCGGATTGTCGTCGACGAGGCTCACTGCGTCAGCCAGTGGGGCCACGATTTCCGCCCGGACTACATGGCGCTCACGACGCTCCGCGACCACTTCCCGAAGATTCAAATTGCGGCGTTTACCGCCACGGCCGACGCACGCACGCGCGGGGAAATCGCCGAGCGCCTTCTGGCGCCGGAGGCGGAGATCTTCGTCCGTGATCTCGACCGGCCCAACATCGCCATCGCCATTGAAGAAAAGGCAAAAGCAAAAGATCGCCTCGCCGCGCTGATGGACGGTCATCGCGGCGAACAGGGAATCATCTACGCCCTGTCCCGCAAGGACACCGAAGTGATCGCCGCCGATCTCAGCGCCCGCGGACACAAGGTCGCCGCCTATCACGCGGGTCTCGACGCCGAGACCCGAAATGAGCGCCTGAATGCGTTTCTGAGCGAGCCGGACCTTTCCATCGTCGCGACCGTCGCCTTCGGCATGGGCATCGACAAACCGGATATCCGCTTCGTCTATCACCACGACATTCCGGCCTCCATCGAAGGCTATTATCAGGAAATCGGACGGGCCGGCCGGGACGGCGCGCCGGCGCAGGCGGTGATGCTCTATAGCGGCGCCGACGTGGCGCGGCGCATGCGCATGATCCAGCGCAACGAGGAGGATGGCGGGGCCCGCGCGGAAACCCGCCGCCTCGACGAACTTGTCACGCTTTGCGAAGCAACGGGCTGTCGCCGGCAAGCCCTGCTCGCCCATTTCGGTCAGGCGTCAGGCCCTTGCGGAAACTGCGACAACTGCGTGGCGCCGCCCGAACTCATCGATGCAGGCGATGGGGCGCGGCGCGTTCTTGAGGCGGTGGCCCAAAGCGGCGCGATATTCGGCGCGGCCCATATTGTCGATATCCTGCGCGGCGCCGATACGGCGAAGATTCGCCAGAACAGCCATGACGGGCTCGCGGCATACGGCGTCGGCGCCAACCTGCCGGCAACGCATTGGCGCGGCCTGATCCGGCAAATGACCGCAGACAAACTGCTCGTCGCTGACGCGACCTATGGCGGCTTGTCGCCGGGCCCCGAAGCCTCCGCCGTCACAGACAGGATGGGCCCTTACCGAATGCGCAAGCCATCGGCGCGAAAAGCCGGCCGGGGCGAGCGCCGGCGCACCGCCTCAAACGCAGCGGAGGTCCCTCTTTCACCGGGCGACCAGGCCCTGCTCGCAGCGCTGAAAAAGCGCCGCCTCGAACTTGCGCGAGAGCGCAATGCGCCCGCCTTCGTGATCTTCTCGGATCGAACGCTCATCGATATGGCGGAAAAACGGCCGAACGACCCGGAATCCTTTGGCGCGGTCTTCGGCGTCGGGGAGGCCAAAAAAGAGGCCTTTTGCGAGACATTTCTTGCGGTAATCCGGTCCCACGATAGCGACGCCGGGATGTGAGGCGGTCCCCGGAACCTGTGCCAGATCGGCTAAATTGCTGGCCTTTTTCGCTTCTCCTCCCGGAATCCGGGCGTTTCGCCGCAAGGCTCCTCGCAATCGGCGGGAACCCGTGCCATTTAGGCTGACAACATTGTTCGGAGACCGCCATGTACCGGCCCCTCAAACTTGCCGCGAGCTTCCTTGCCGGAGCCGCCGTTGCGTTCACTGCGGCGATTGCTCAGGACGAGCGCCAGTTCGATCTGGAAAAATTTGACCGGATCGACGTGTCCGCCGGCATCGTCCTTGTCGCAGAGGCCGGCGCGCCGCAATCGATCACGGTCAAGACGGACAATGGCGATTTCACCGATTTCGAGATCGGCGTCAAAAACGGCGCCCTTTACGTCTCGCGCGACTACAACCGTCTGCGCTGGCACTCGAAAAAATCCGCCTATAAAGTTCTGGTGACCGCGCCAAACCTGCGCGGCCTTGAAGCCTCGTCCGGCTCGCACGCCAAACTCACCAATATCGCCGCACCGAGATTCGTCGTCGATCTCTCCAGCGGCGCGCACGCCAGCGTTGAGGGCTCCTGCGAAAACTGCGTGATCGACCTTTCCAGCGGCGCGATGCTGGACGGCAAGCGTCTCGATTGCGAGACCGCGCGCATCGACGTGTCCTCGGGCGGGCACGGAAAAATATCGGCGCGTGGCGCGGTTATCGCCGATGCGTCAAGCGGCGGCCATGTGACGGTCTATGGAGACCCGGAACGGGTGAGCGTCGACAAATCCTCGGGCGGACGAATTTACGTCGCCTCGAACAAGTAACGCCGAACGGCGGTATCATTTTTTAGTCGTCTGAGTTTTCTTCGATGAGCGGCGCCTTCGCGAACGGGTCCGGCGCCGCGCGAATGCTTTCCATCAACTTCGCATGTATCTGCGGACGGGTGCGCCCGAGCCTTCGAAAATCTTCCTGATCGAGCACAATCAAATCGCTGGTGGCGACCGCCAACGCGGTTTCGCCCTGGATGCCGGTCATCAGCGAGCGCGCGCCCCAGTAGCGCCCTTCGTCAAGAACAATCGGCTCTAATTCAGGCCGGTCCACGTCGCGAAGCTCAATCGCGCCGGCGCCGATCATGAAAAGCGCGCCGGACCGCTCGCCGTCTGTCGCGATCAACGAACCGGGCGGCGCCGTGCGCGCCTTCAACACGCTCAGAAGTTCGGCGATTTCTCCGGGGTTGAGGGTCGAAAAGATCGGCGCGCGCGCCGCCATGCCCCAGGTTACGATAAAATCCTGCCGGCGAAACTCATCCATGAAGGCCGACGCAATGATTCCAATCGGCAGAGCGAAAAACCCGAGGCCGCAGACCATGACGACGCCGGCAAGCAGTTTGCCGGCGGCGGTAACCGGCGTGACATCCCCATAGCCGACCGTCGTCAGGGTCGCGATCGCCCACCACATCGATTCCGGCACGGTGGCGAATTCGCTGCCCGGCTGGTCGCCTTCGACAAGATAAAGCAGCGACGCGGCGATAATCACCATACCGACAAGGACGATGAGAACGCCAAGCAGCGCGTCGCGCTCGCGCGTGAGTACGCGCAGCATGGTGTTAAACGCAGGGGAAAAGCGCGCGAGCTTGAAGAAGCGGAGCAACCGGAGGATACGCAAGACGCGCAAGTCGATCGCGAAGAGGAAGCTTAGATAGAAGGGCGCGATTGCCAGAAAGTCGACAATCATCAGCGGGCTGCGCGCAAATTTCAGGCGCGCGCGGGTAGACGACAGGCCGCGAAACGGAGGGTGCTCCGTACACACCCAAAGCCGCACGGCATATTCGATTGTGAATACGCCGATTGAAACGAGATCGAACACGAGGAAGAAAAATGCGTGCCTGTCGTGAATCGACGGCACGGTTTCCACGGTGAACGCAACAACGTTGAGAATGATCAGCGTCGCCATCGCCCCTTCAAAAACGCGGCTTTGCCAATCATGGGAGTGGCCCGCTTCGAGGATGCGATAGAGGCGCGCCTTCAGGGTGCGATCCTTGCGGCTCGCCGGCGGCGCGTTGGTGGCGATTTCGTGCGAGGTTGGCTGCGTCACGGGGGCGAGCGCTCCTTTCCGCGGCGATTATGCGCCGGGCGCCCCGACGACGGCAACGGGCCGTTTACGCCCCGGCGCCCGCCTCGATTTCCTGCTCGATGGCGGCCAGCGCCGCATCCGCTTTCGATCCATCCGGTCCACCGGCTTGCGCCATATCCGGGCGTCCGCCCCCGCCTTTGCCGCCCACCACGGCGGCGCCGGCTTTCACCAGATCGACCGCCGAAAGGCGTTTGGAGAGGGCTTCGGTAACGCCGACCGCCAACGCCGCCTTGCCGTCATTAACGCCGATATAAGCGGCCACGCCCTCCCCCAGCTTTTTCTTCGCCTCGTCCACGAGCCCGCGCAGGTCTTTCGGCGCAACCCCGTCGACCACCTTTCCGGCGAATTTAACGCCCGCAACTTCGCGGACCGGGTCTTCCGACGGTCCGGCGCCGCCGCCGAGCGCCAGCGCTTTTTTGGCGTCGGCGAGTTCGCGTTCCATTTTTTTGCGCTCGGCGACCAGCGCTTCGATCCGCGCGGGCAATTCATCGGGCGTCGTTTTGAGGACATCGGCGGCGCGGCGCGCGGTTGCGGCCTGCTCATCGAGAAAACGCCGGGCGCCCTCGCCGGTCATCACCTCAATGCGGCGCACGCCGGCGGAAACCGCGCCCTCCCCGACAATCTTGAAAAGGGCGATATCGCCGAGGCGCTTGACGTGAGTGCCGCCGCAAAGCTCAACGGAATAAGGCTTGCCGGAGCCATCGAGGGCGGCGCCCATGGTCAGCACACGAACATCATCGTCGTATTTCTCGCCAAAGAGCGCAATCGCGCCGGATTTGACGGCGTCGTCGTAAGGCATGATGCGCGTTTCCACGACGCCATTCTGTCGAATGACCTCATTAACGCGCCGCTCGATCTCAGCCATATCGTCCGCGGACACCGCCTTCGGATTGGTGAAATCGAAGCGCATGCCGTCGTCCGCCACCCGCGAGCCCTTTTGCTGGACATGGTCGCCGAGAACCTCGCGCAGCGCGGCGTGGGCGAGATGCGTGACGGAGTGATTGGCGCGAATCCGGTTGCGGCGTTCGACGTCGATCTCAAGGCGAACAACATCGCCGACATTGATCGAGCCCTCGTCGATCACGCCGATATGACCGTGGAGGGCGCCGGCGCGTTTTTTGGCGTCGCTAACGGAGATCTTCGCGCCGCTTTCCGTTTCGATCGAACCGGCGTCGCCAATCTGGCCGCCGCTTTCGGCGTAAAACGGCGTCTGGTTGACGATAATTTCCACCGAATCGCCGGCCTTCGCAGCGTCCACCGGCTTGCCGTCCCGCACGATCGCCTGAATGACCGCTTCGGCTTCATCGTGGATGTAACCCAGAAACTCAGTGGCCCCATGCTTTTCGCGCAGGTCGAACCAGACGGACTCGTCGGCGGCGTCGCCGGAGCCGGCCCACGCCGCGCGCGCCGCCGCCTTCTGCGCGGCCATCGCCTTGTCAAAACCGTCCGTGTCGACGCCGCGCCCCGCGCGCCGGAGCGCGTCCTGAGTAAGATCCAGCGGAAATCCATACGTATCGTACAGCTTGAACGCCGCATCGCCCGGCAGATCCGCACCGGGGGCAAGGCACGCCGTTTCCTCTTCAAGAAGCTTGAGGCCGCGGTCGAGGAGCGAACGGAACTTCTCTTCCTCCGAGCGAAGCGTATCGACAATCAGCGTTTGCGCGCGCCCGAGTTCCGGGAAGGCGGCGCCCATTTCGCCGATCAAGGTGGGCGCGAGGCGGGCAAGAAGCGGCTCGCGCGCGCCGAGCCCGTGGGCATAGCGCATGGCGCGGCGCATGATCCGGCGCAGCACGTAACCGCGCCCTTCATTCGATGGCGCCACGCCGTCGGCGATGAGAAAGCTCGTTGCGCGCAGGTGATCGGCAATAACCCGGTGCGCCGGCGCATCGTCGCCCGCGGCTTTCCTTCCGGTCAATTCCTCGGACGCGGAAATCAGCTTACGGAATAAATCGATATCGTAATTGTCATGCACGCCCTGAAGAACCGCGGCGATGCGTTCAAGGCCCATCCCTGTGTCAATGGACGGCTTGGGCAGATCCGCCTGGCGCCCGTCGCCATGTTTCTCAAACTGCATGAAGACGAGGTTCCAGATTTCAACGAAGCGGTCGCCGTCTTCATCGGGCGACCCCGGCGGCCCGCCGGGGATGTGATCGCCGTGATCGTAGAAAATTTCCGAACACGGCCCGCAGGGCCCCGTATCGCCCATGGCCCAGAAATTATCCTGGGTTGGAATGCGGATGATTCGCGCCTCAGGCAGGCCCGATATCTTTCGCCAGAGGTCGAACGCATCGTCATCGGTGTGATAGACCGTGACCGTGAGCCGGTCCGCCGGGAGACCGAACTCCTTGTGGACGAGCGTCCAGGCTGCATCGATCGCCTCCTCCTTGAAGTAATCGCCGAAGGAGAAATTGCCCAGCATTTCAAAGAAAGTGTGGTGGCGCGCCGTGTAACCCACATTGTCGAGGTCGTTGTGCTTGCCGCCGGCGCGCACGCATTTCTGCGAGGAGGCCGCGCGGGCGTAGTCGCGCCGCTCCGCGCCGGTGAAAATATTCTTGAACGGCGCCATGCCGGCGTTGACGAACAGGAGCGTCGGATCGTTCTGCGGCACCAGCGGCGCCGACGGCACCACTTCGTGGCCGCGGGCCGCGAAATAGTCGAGGAAGGCGCTGCGGATGTCCTTGAGCGAAGTCATGATAGGGCCGGCTCTGTTTTCATGCTCACGATATAGGAAGCGCCGGCGCGGCACCCCGCCCCGGCGCAAATCCTGCTTAATCAGTCTCTTAGCGGCTTGATGGCCGGTCCGTCCAGCACGGCGCGCAAAGGCCGGGCCTTACGTCATGCAAAAGAAGTTGAGCTTGTTGCCGTCCGGATCGCGAAAGTAGCCCGCATAGAACTGGTCGCCGCGAGGGCCCGCCGGGCCTTCGTCTTTGGCGCCGAGGTCGATCGCTTTCTTATAGAGCTTATCCACTGTTTCCGGCTTGTCGCAGGCAATCGCAACCATCGTCCCATTACCCACCGTGGCGGCCGCGCCGTCATGAGGCTTGATAACGGATATCGCAGGTCGCGACGGATCGCTGGCCCAGGCCACGAAGTTGTCGCTCTCCATCATGCGCTTGGCGCCCATCTCGCCAAGAAGCTCATCGTAAAACTTCGCTGCGCGTTCAACATCGTTGGTTCCGAGCGTCACATATCCGATCATCGGGGTTCTCCTTTTCTAACGAGAGCGGCGACGCCTATCCTGCGCCTGGCGCCAACAAAGGGAAAGAGCGGCGCACAGCATCTTGCGGGGCCGCTCTCTACCGATCGTTCGGGATTGATTAAGACGCCTCAGCCGCCGTCGCTGCGTCGTCATCATCCTCCGCCTGTTCGCCGACCAGCATTTCTTCAGCCACCAGTCCGGCGTTTTCTCGAATCTTGCGCTCGATTTCGGCGGTCATGTCGGGGTTGTCCCTGAGGAACTGCTTGGCGTTCTCCCGGCCCTGACCGATGCGTTCTGAGTTATAGGAAAACCACGAGCCTGCTTTTTCCACCACATTGGCGCGAACGCCGAGATCCAGAATCTCACCGGTTTTCGAAACCCCTTCCCCGTACATGATATCGAATTCGACCTGCTTGAACGGCGGCGCCACCTTGTTTTTGACGACCTTCACGCGGGTCTGATTGCCGACGACTTCGTCGCGGTTCTTAATAGCGCCGATGCGCCGGATATCGAGGCGCACGGAAGAATAAAACTTCAGCGCATTGCCGCCGGTCGTCGTTTCCGGCGAGCCGAACATGACGCCGATCTTCATGCGGATCTGATTGATAAAGATAACGAGGCAATTCGATTTCGAGATCGAGCCGGTGAGCTTGCGCAGCGCCTGACTCATGAGCCGCGCCTGCAATCCGGGCAGGGAATCTCCCATGTCCCCTTCCAGTTCGGCCCGCGGCGTCAACGCCGCCACAGAATCGATAATCAGGACATCAACGGCGCCGGAGCGAACCAGCGTATCAGCAATCTCAAGAGCCTGCTCGCCTGTGTCGGGCTGGGAAATCAGGAGATCATCGAGATTGACCCCGAGCTTTTGCGCATAGACCGGGTCAAGGGCGTGTTCGGCGTCGACAAAAGCCGCCGTCCCGCCCGCCTTTTGCGTTTCGGCGGCGACATGGAGCGCAAGCGTCGTCTTGCCGGAACTCTCAGGCCCGTAAATTTCAACGACCCGCCCCTTCGGCAGCCCGCCAATGCCAAGCGCGATATCAAGGCCGAGGGAACCGGTCGAAATCGCCTCTATGTCAACGACCTCCCGGTCGCCCAGGCGCATCAGCGAGCCTTTGCCGAACGCCTTATCGATTTGACTGATCGCCGCTTCCAGCGCCTTTGATTTGTCCACGCCCTCTATCTCCACCAGTTTGAGATTGCCTTTGTTCACCGCCGCCTCCGTTGCCTGACCAAGGACTATCCTGTCAACGAGCGCCCAATGTACACTTTTTGTTCTCTTTTGGCAAGAAAGCTTAGAGCGCTGTTTTATTTATTATTTTACAATCTGTTCCAACTTTGTCCGCCACCACAACCCTCGCGGTGTTCGCTGCTTTCCATCCGCATCGGCGTCCGTGCGATTCGCGCGCCCGTTCCGGGGCGCAGGGACAGCGTATGGCTGCACTCACGACGCCGGCCCTCACGGAACCAGCGGAAAATGCGCGCTCCCGTTCAAACGCCGCCAACGGAAACGCCAAAAACGATATGGGGCGCCGACATTGACGGTCGAAATTGACATAACGACGGACTATCTTCGCCGCAGGCGGCGCGCCGCCATTTTGACTTCAGCCACGTCACGGGATCCCTGCCCCTCATGAGCCGCATCATCTTTTTCATCCTCGCCCTGATTGGCGTCACCCTCGCCGTCCTGCTCCTTGCTCCGGGCGTTATCCCGGCGGCGACCTACAAGCCGCGCATTGAGGCGGCGGCCACGAACGCGCTCGGGCGCGACGTGTCCATCGGCGACAATCTGTCGATCCGGATTTTTCCGAAGACCGCGTTCCGGGTGAAAGACCTGACCATCGCCAACGCCGATGGATTTGACGGCGACACGCTTGCCCGCGTCAAAGACGCGAGCGTGGGCGTAAAACTGCTCCCGCTCCTGTCCGGCTCGGTGGAAGTCGACCAGTTCGTTCTCACGGAACCGGCGATCAACCTGATCCGAAAAAGCGACGGGTCGATTAACTGGAACCTCGCTGCGAGCGCGGATGCTCAGGGTGCGGAGGAAGCAACGGACGCCCGCCAGCCGCGTGACTTGAAACTCGGCGATGTGCGCATTGTTGACGGCCGCGCCGCCTATAAGGACGAGCAGGCCGGCCGCACCTTCGCCGCAGAGGATATCGACATCGGCATCGTGCTCACATCCCTGAAAGCGCCGCTGGAAGTTGACGGCGCCATGGTCTTTCAGGGCGAGCCGACGAAAATCGATCTCGTGCTCACTGATCTTTCCACGCTGATGGCGGGCGATGCGGCGAACCTGAAACTCGACATGACAATCGGCGACACGACGGCGGGCGCCGATCTTTCCCTCGTCAGCGCCGAAACGCTCGCCTATTCCGGCCCGATTGACTTTAACGCGCCCGACCTGCCGGCCTTCGCCGCACTGACCGGCACAACGCTCGCCGACGCGCCGGGTTTCGACAGCCTTGCCCTTTCCGGCGATGTGGAAGGCGGGGCGACGGCCATGCGTCTTGACGGCGCGACAATCGGCTTTGACGACATTGACGCGCAAGGCTCGCTCTCCATGAACTGGTCCGGCGCCAAGCCGCGCGCCGCGGGTATCCTGTCAACGGAGCTGCTGGACCTGCGCCCCTATATGCCGCCGCCGGAGACAAGCGCCGAGGGCTTTCCGGAGTGGTCTACGGCGAAGATGGATTTTACGGGCCTTAGAAACGTCGACGCCGACTTCGATATCTCGGCGGATGAAATCCTCCTGAACGATTTGCAGATCGGCGAAAGCCGGCTGAAACTCATCGTCGAGAACGGCCGCATGACCGCCGACATTCCGGAACTTGCGATGTATGGCGGGCTCGGCTCGGGCAGGCTTGTGGTGAATGCGCGCGGCGCAACGCCCTCCTTCGCGGGCAATTTCGATATGGAAGCGGTGAACGCCCAGCCCCTGTCGCTCGATCTCATGAAGCATGACAATTTGCTCGGGCTTGGCGCCTTCAAGCTCGATTTCACCGCCAGCGGGGACAGTCAGGCGGCGATTATGTCCTCCATAGACGGGGCCGGCGGCTTCGATCTGTCGAACGGGGCGCTGAAGGGCGTCAACATCGCAAAAATCGCCCAGGCGGCGAATTCTCTGCGCACCGGCGGCATCAATCCCACAGCCCTCGCGAACGCGGTGGCGACCGCCAGAGGGCCGCGGGAAGAAACGGATTTCTCAACCTTCCTGTCGAATTTCTCCATCGCCGACGGCCTCGTCAACGCCCCGACGATCTCCATGACGGGGCCCTATCTCACCATGAACGGGACCGGCCAGGTCAATCTGGCGGCACAGACGATTGACCTTCGTCTCGCGCCGCGCGCAATGACGACGGCGGACGGCGTCGATGCGCAGTCCATCGCCGTGCCGGTCCGGATCGGCGGAACATTCGCAAAGCCCGTTATCGGCATAGACGGCGAGACGCTCGCGAAAGCCGCATTGCAGGAAACGCTTGGCGGATTTCTCGGGGGCGCCTCGGCGCCATCATCGCCGGAGGAGGCGCTGCGCGAAGGCCTTTCAGGATTGCTCGGCGGCGGAGGCGAGACCACGCCCGCTGAAGAGGGCGCCGCCGCGTCGGAAGAGCCCGCCGGCACGGAAGAAGAAACAGCAACGCCTGAGGAACAACTGATACGCGACGGGCTCGGTGCGATATTCGGCTCGCTCGGCGAAGAAGAGGAGCCGGAAAAAGAAGAAGGGAGCGAATAATCCGTTACCGGATTATTGGCTCCTTATTCCGATTTGTCGCTGTGCATGCGCCTATTGATGCGCGTCCGGATCCGGGCAATCGCTGCTGCGCGAGCGCAGCAGCAGGACCAGCAAGATGATCGCAATGATCGGCGAACCGACGATAAACAGCGTCAGCGCCACCGCCCCGCCTGCAGCGACGAGGCCAATCAATGCACCGAACAGTCCCAGCACCACGCCAACAATGGCGCCGAAAATACCGATGATAATGCCGGCCAGTCCGCCAAAGCCGGCGCCGATCGATTCGACAATGGTGAGGTCGGGCTCGCCGAATATATAGGCCGCAACGGAAAGCGCCGCGCCCAGAAAGATCAGGATAACCAGCGTCGCCAGGATCAATCCGCCGCCGCCGTTCTTTCGTTCTTCATAGTCTGTGGAAGCCATTTTTCACGCCCCTGCCGGACCAGTTTTTCTCCGGCCCGTCCTTTCCTTTTCTTGGTTCTTGGTCGAACTCTGTAACAATGCGATCTTCGCCGACGCCGCCGGGAGCGACAAGAGCGCCCGCCGCGCAAAAGCCCCGTCTCGTCGCTTGCTTGCGGGCGCCCTTCCCCTCTGATAGGCGTCCGCCGTTCTCAAGAAAGGGGCGGCGAAATGCCGGCGCGTGCGTCACAAAAATCGAAAACCGACGCGCCGCGCGCCTGGCAGCGCATGCTGTCCGGCCGGCGGCTCGACCTGCTGGACCCCTCGCCGGTCGATATCGAGATCGAGGACATTGCCCATGGCCTCGCCCGCGTGGCCCGCTGGAACGGCCAGACAAGGGGCGATTTGCCTTTCAATGTCGCGCAACACTCGCTGATCGTTGAAGAATTCTGCGTGCTCCTGAAGCCGGGCTGGCCGGCAAAGTGGAAGCTCGCCGCACTGCTCCACGATGCGCCTGAATTTGTCATTGGCGACATGATTTCCCCATTCAAGGCGCAATTGGGCGGACAGTACAAAACGATCGAAAAACGGCTGGCGCAGGCTGTTCATCTGCGTTTTTCCCTGCCGGCGGACCTGCCGGAAACTGTTGAAAAGACAATCAAACGCGCAGACCGCGCGTCGGCCTATTTCGAGGCGACGCAGCTTGCCGGATTTGAGCCGGCCGAAGCGCACCGGTTTTTTGGCGCCCCCCGAGGACTGGCGCCCATTACGTTGACGGCCCTGTCTGCTATTGAGGCGCAGGAGCAATATCTTAGCCGATTTGCTGCGCTCATGCGGGCGACAGAGGGTTAAGGAAGCCTCTACGGAGATAACAATGGCGCGATCTGAGGCACTCGTGAGGATTCGCGCCTTATCATGTTTACGCTCACTCGCTATCTCCGAAAGGCGCAGGCGATTGCGCGGCAACGAGTAAAGAGACGGGGCGCGTAACCTTAGTGTCCGAGATTATTGTAAGCAGCTACGACAAGGCCGACGCGGCGTTCGAAAAGTATCGTCCCGGACATGTCGTTTCCATCCTCGGACAGGATGAGGGGCCGGTGCGTCCATTTGACGGCCTGCCTGCCGAGAACATCATTAAAATCAGCGGCGATTGTTCGCGCACGGATGAGAATCCGGCGTGCTGCCAAAAGCTGATCGATCTGGGTCGCAACTGGGACCGTAAGGCACCGATCCTCATTCACTGCCATCAGGGCGTCGCCCGTTCGATGGCGGCCGCCTATATTCTTCTCTGCGCCGCCCAGGAGGGAAAGTGCGAGACCGAGATCGCAGGCGATCTCAGGAAGGCCGCGCCCCATGCCGACCCGAACATTCTCCTTATTTCGCAGGCCGACGCGCTGATGGGCCGGGAGGACCGCATGGTCGAGGCAATCCTCGATCTGTCGCCCTGCTCGGGCGCCGATTGCGACAACGTGGTGATCTTGCCAGTCGCCGCATAACTCCGTCATAGACGGCGGATGAGCAACGCGCCGCAAAACACGCCCATCGCCGCCAATGTCGCGATCACCCTCAACGCGGTGCTCGCCGCAATCGCCGACAACCAGCCGATGGCGCTGTGCGTGAAAGTGAAGGGCGCGCTCGGTCTTCCCTATGGTCCGTTTGATCCGGAGCGTCACCGCACCTTCGAGATCGGCGTGCGCGAGTGGGTGACGCGGCAGACCCATGTGTCCCTCGGATATGTCGAGCAGCTCTACACGTTTGGCGACATGGGCCGGGAGGCGCCGCTTGCAGCCCTCGCTTCTGCGGGTGCGGGCGACCGCGTTGTTTCCGTCGGCTATCTCGCATTGGCGCGCGAACCGGCGCCGGTGAGCGCCGCCGAGGCGGGCTGGCGGGACTGGTATGGGTTTTTTCCGTGGGAAGACTGGCGCAGCGGCGAACCGGCGGCGCTCAAGGAGCGAATCAATCCGGCGCTTGACGCCTGGATCGCACAAGGCGGTTCCGATGAAAGTATTCGGCGCGCGCGCGTCGCCGCCGCCTTCGGACGAAACGGCGCCGGCTGGGACGAGGCGCGTACGCTCGACCGTTATGAACTCATGTACGAAGCAGGCCTCGTCGCGGAGGCGTTTCGCGACCGGCGCGAGGCCGGGCTGGAGCCCCCCGACGCCGACGAACCGAAAGGCTCTGAAACCGGCATGGCGATGATTTCCGATCACCGGCGCATTCTCGCCACCGCCGTCGGACGCCTGCGCGGCAAGCTGCGTTACCGCCCGATCATATTCGAACTGGCGCCGGCGGAATTCACGCTCCTGCAACTGCAAAAAATCACCGAAGCCATTGTCGGGTTTAAGTTTCACAAACAGAATTTTCGCCGCAGCATTGAAAATTCAGGGTTCGTGGAACATACCGGCCAGACGACGCAGCAGGCCGGCGGCCGGCCCGCCGCACTGTTTCGCGCAAACCACGACAAATCAAAAAGCCGAGCAGCGGGGGGCCTCTCCATCCCGAGGATGCAGGTTTGAAATCAATGAAATCGGGTTGCAATACTGACGCCGCAGCGTGCCCGGCCGCATCATCGTCGGTTCGCCGCAAAAACTGGTCAATTTGTCAATACAGGCTTTACTTCATACAGTCCGTAAGCAGGGTGGCCAGCAATACAAAGCTTCGATATGGGGAAGCGATGAAGCCCAGCAGCCTACGTCGAACGCTGACACGAAAACGGGAACGGCCATGCCCCCGGCAGTTCGCCGCAGTAAGATTGAGCGCCTGACCGGTCGTAGCCATGCATGTCGCCGATCCAACCGCCAGCAACACCGCACGCGCCCGGGCAGCCGCGTTTGAAGATATTCTTGACGGGCTATATGCGGGCGTTTCCGATCCGACAGCGCTGGAGAGCGCACTTCGTCTCGCGAAAGACCAAATTGGCGCTCACGGCGTCAATATTCACGCGATTTCGAAGAAAACCCTCGAAACATTATTCTTCCTGGGGTTCGGCGACGGGTACACGGACGAGTCGATCGCGGCTTACCTCGATCACTGGCAATATGTGAACGCGCATCGCGATGCGATGCGCAAGGCTTACATTCCCGGCGAAACAAATGTGTTTCTCTGTCACGAGCATTTCACGGAAGAGAACTGGAAAAGCGGCGGGTACTTCCAGGACTTTTTTTCCAGGATCGGCAGCCGGTGGCTCGCCGGCGCCATCGCCTGGCAGGACGATCAGATAGAAGTCTCGATTGCCTTTTCGCGAACGAATGATTCAACGCGTTTCGGAGAGGACGAAAGAGCCTTCCTTCTCGCCTTGATCCCGCATTTGCGGCGCGCGGTGCGCCTTGCGCTGAATGTCGGTTCAGCGCAGACCTTCAGCGGGGCGCCGATCAATCTCGCGCTCTCCTCGGCGCGTACGCCGTCTTTCCTGATCGACAGCAGCGGCAAAATTCTGTGGCGCAATTCCAGCGCCGAGGACTTGCTGACCAAAACGAAAACATTGCGCATCAAAGACGGCAGGCTCGCCCTTGATGACGCCGCCAAGACCGAGGAATTGTCCCGCTCGATCTTTTCCGCGGGAGCACGACAGCTGGCGGAAACGCCGCCGGCCTATCTGAAGGCGGGCGCCGATGAGCAGTCGCTGGAAATTGAAATCCTGCCCGCAACGGTTCCCGCCGGCGCTCTGATCGGCGCACAGGCGCTCGCCCTGGTGATGGTGAGAACGATCGGCCTTACGTCGCAAGCGATTGACGAACTGAAAAACACCTATGGTTTGACGGAAGCGGAATGCAACATCGCCGTTTCACTGGCCAACGGCGCAACCGTTCAAACCACCGCCCGGGACGCCGGCGTCAGCCAGCATACGATCCGCACCCAGTTGCGCAGCATATTCTCAAAGACCGGGATAAACCGGCAATCCGCCCTCGCCGCGCTGGTCTGGAAATCGTCTTAATCGGATCGTCGCAAACGCCGCAGCGGCGCAACAAACACGCCGCCACGGTCACGCGCATGTGGCTTTGACATTGACAATCCGCGCTGCAATCGCGCCACGGCCGGGACTGCCGCGCATATGAGCCCGTCGCCAGTACAGGCGGTCCTTTCGCCGTACGATATGGCCGCAAACGTGATGAAGGCGCGGGGACGTCCGCGATCCGTCAAGCGCATTCGAATGATGAGCGTTCGGCGCGCCAAGATCCATCGAAACCATAACGTAGTCCAGCAGGGCGCGTTTTCCCTTTTTAAGGCGCGCTTTGTTCAGGCGCTCAACAGACCCTGATTCATATCGCAGGGCGCCTTGCGCGGACAACAGCAACGAAAAAGCGGCAATGAATGGAAACTCATTCGCGACCGAGTGGACAGTCTGTCGAAGACTGTTGTTCAGATCATGGACGTTCTTGGAATAGCGTTGATAATAGTCGCGCCAGGGGTCGAAGAACGTATAGCGCGCGCGTCTGAACAGGCCGCTCAAGACATCTGTGCCCGAAAGCTCGATTTTGCGTATCAGTTTGTCGCCGGACGTCCCCATACAGAAATCGGGATCGTCCAGATCGAATTCGATGAATGCCGGGCACAGCGTCGCTTCGCCGTGCTCGTCCTGCCAGAAGACAGTGATTTGGCCGCGCCGCCCGAGTTCGTCGGTGTTCACATAGGCGCCGACTCTCGTTGCGCGCTGAACGTCATCCGATGTGGCGAGACCAAGCGATTTCATCTCAAGCAGACGCCCCTCCTCGTGCCATTCGATCCAGAAAGACGTCGATGGAAAGCGCAGGAGATCAAGGGAGGCGTCAACCAGGTTCGTGTCGCTATAGGCCGCATGCGCCACCATCGCCGCGCAATCATTCGCAAGATTGTAGCGGACCGGCGCCGATGCGATTTGATTCGCCAAATCCGCAGCGCCCGGCAACTCATGAACGACCGAATCCGTCGTTTTCACGCGGAACGGTTCCGCGGCCATGACAGCATCCTGCAAACGCACGACAATCTCCAACCAAGCTTACTCAAGCGGCGGTGCTTAAGGCTGTCGCGGACACAGCGCATACCCCAAATGAAGTATGCTTCCGGAACGGGGGCGCGCACGTCGCGCAACCAGCCGGACGTAATCGGATTGGCGAGCGCACGGCGAGGTAAACTCCCCCGTAAACTTCGCGACCAAGCGGTTGTTTGAAGGACCCGGCGTTCAATTGCGACGAGGCACTGCATCGTTTAATGCATCAACAGGGGATTGGAGTTCGTTGAAATGAAATCGTTGTTTGCGGCTTTCGCTGTTTCGCTGTTCCCACTTTACGCCGCCGCCCATGATCATGCGACCGCGCATTATATCGGCAACGAAGGCGTTATGGTGGAACGCGGCGATACGAAAATACTGTTCGACGCATTTTATGCCGAGAGTTACGGTCAATACGCGCTTGTTCCGAGCGACATCAGCGACGCCATGACGAGCGGCGCAGCGCCGTTCGACGGCGTCGACGCCATCTTCATCAGCCATGTCCACGGCGATCATTTTTCACCGGAACCGGCGATCGCTTACATGCGCGCGCAAACGGACGTCGTCATGTTCGCGCCGGAACAGGTGCGCGACAGTTTGCTTGAGGCGGGCGTCGATACGGGTGATCCGTTGATGGCTCGCGTTCATGCGTTCGCGCTTGAGCCGGGCGATACAGGCAAGACGATTTCCCACGGCGCCATCGATATTGACGTCGTCTCCGTGCCCCACGCCGGCAATCGTCCGCATATTCAGAATTACGCATGGCGGGTTACGCTTGATGAAGACACGACGGTCGTGCATCTCGGCGACGCCGACACCGCCATTTCGAACTTTTCACGCCATCAGGCGCATTTCGATGCAAAGACGACAAACACGGCGTTCCCGCCATACTGGTTTGTCGGCGACGACAATGGCGAGCTGATCCTCTCCGACATCATCAAGGCGAAGCAGACGATCGGCATTCACGTTCCCAAACGCGCCGCCGGCAATGGGGACCAGTGGCGGGCGCGCTTTGGCGGCGATCTCTTCACCGATCCCGGCGAGACAAGGGCGATTGCGGACTAATTCAGTGCTTCGGCGTAAGCGCCTAGGACGCCGTCCCATCCCGTGTGATAGTTTTCCCGCCATTTGCGGCCGTCGCTGCGCTCGTCCCACCCGCGGTGAATGAGCGTCATGGTGCAGGCGTCATCGCCCTCTTCCTCAAAACGAACCTCGACCTCCGTTGCGTCAGCGGGTTTTTCGAGCACCCAGGAAAAGACGAGACGGTGCGGCGCGTCGCACACGCCGACGCGGCCCCATTCGCGCTCCCTGCCGGATTTCTCTATCTCATAGATTCGCCCGTCTTTTCGCGCCTCGAACTTCACGGTCTCCGCGTCCGCCTGGCTGAGCGAATGACCGGCAAGCGGCCACCAGAGATGAATATGATCCGTGAAGTGACGAAACGCCTTTTCGCAAGACGCCTTTAACGTAAGGGTTTTGACAATCGGCTCGATACTGGTCTGCGTTTCCATCGCGTATTCTCCCGCTTATGCGTCGCGCCCTTCCAGGGAGCGTTTGTAGGAATCGAGCGCCTCGTCCCAGAAGCGGTCGAAATAATCGCGCATCTCGTCGAGGCCGGCGCGGTCGATGCTGTAGATTCGGCGCACGCCATCCCGGCGTTCGGCAACCAGGCCAGCGTCTTTCAGGATCTTCAGGTGCTGAGAAACCGCCGGGCGCGACACCGGCATGCCGACCGCGAGCGCGCCCACGGAGGACGCCCCGCCCCGCAGTTTCTCAAAGACGCTGCGGCGCGTCGGGCATGCCAGGGCCTCAAATTTCATTTCGTAAGCCAATGCTTACGTATATGGGAAGCTATTTCGTAAGTCAATACTTACGGATAATCCCGAATGATTCCGTGAAACTTTCTTGACGGCGGAAACCTTTGCGCTCATTTTGCGCGCCTTCGCCCCTTGAGGGGCCCTTTTTTGAACCTATATATGCTCTGTCTGAGCATAATACTTTGAGACCGTTCACCCTCGGCTGCTGCGTATCAAGACCGGGACTGCAAAGGAGGCGCGAAGGATGCCTGCATTTGGAAACGAGTTTGACAACGATCAACTCCCGTTCACTGACGCGGTTCGTGCGAAGACCGATCATCTCTATCCGAAGGTCGCGAAATTCATTCCCGAGATCGAGTGGCGGGTTCATGCGCCCTATATCGCCGCGATCAACGATCTGAAGCGCGAAAAGAACGCCGTTATTCTGGCGCACAACTATATGACGCCGGAAATCTACAACTGTGTCGGCGACTTTGCCGGCGACAGCCTGCAACTCGCAAAGGAAGCGGCCCGAACGGACGCAGACATTATCGTGCAGGCGGGCGTCCACTTCATGGCGGAAACCTCAAAAATTCTGTGTCCGGAGAAAACCGTGCTGATCCCGGATCTCAAGGCGGGCTGTTCCCTTGCCGCATCGATTACGGGCGATGACGTGCGCTTGCTCAAACAGAAATATCCGGGCGCGCCCGTCGTCACCTATGTAAACTCCACGGCCGATGTAAAAGCTGAAACAGACATTTGCTGCACATCGTCCAACGCCGTCGAGATCGTCGAACACGCGGCGAAGGAATGGAACTCTGACACGGTGCTGTTCCTGCCCGACCAGTATCTTGCACGCAATGTCGCCGCCATGACGGATGTAAAGATCGTCACCTGGGCGGGCGCATGCGAGGTGCATGAGCGCTTTACGGCGGAAGACATTCGCGAACTGCGCGAAGGCACGCCCGGCGTTATCGTCCTTGCCCACCCGGAATGCCCGCCGGACGTTCTCGCCGAAGCGGACTTCGCCGGCTCCACCAGCGGCATGTCGAATTACGTCAGGGACAATCAGCCGAAAAACGTCGTGCTGATTACCGAATGCTCCATGTCGGACAATGTCGCGAGCGAAAATCCCAACGTCAATTTCGTGCGGCCGTGCAATCTCTGCCCGCACATGAAACGCATCTCACTGCCGAAGATCCTCCGCTCGTTGCAGGCGATGGAGCACAAGGTCGAGATCGATCCCGCCGTTATGGCCAAGGCGCGCCAGGCCATCGAGCGCATGATCGCCCTGCCCCTGACGCGCCAGTCCATGTACACCCACGAACGCGCGCCGGAAGTCGCCGCCGTCGAGGCGCGTGCGTAAGCACAAAAGCCAAGCGGGGCGAATAGTGGAAATCATGGAAGCCTTCTCAGCCGACATCGCCGCCGGCCAGCAAGCGGATATTATTCGTTTCGCCCTCGGCGAACGCGGTTAAACGGCAGGGCGACATTTGGCCGAAAAAGCAGACATCCTCATTATCGGCGCCGGCGTTGCGGGGCTTTACACTGCGCTGAAACTGGCGCCGCGGCCGGTTACCGTGATTACGGCGCGCCCGCTCGGGCTCGGTGGGTCGACGCCCTGGGCGCAAGGCGGAATGGCCGCCGCGGTCGGCGACGACGACACGCCCAACCTTCATTTCGCGGATACGATGCAGGCGGGCGCAGGGCTCGTCGATGCAGAAGCCGCCAGCGTCCTCGTTGACGGCGGCGCGTTTGCCGTCGAAGACCTGATGCGTCTCGGCGTGAAATTCGATCAGCACAAGGACGGCGGCCTCGTTCTTGGACGCGAGGCGGCGCATTGCCGGGACCGCATCGTCCATGCGAGCGGCGACCGGGCGGGCGCTGCCATCATGGACGCGCTCGTCAAAGCGGCGAGCACGAGCGAGCACATCACTATTCTCGAACGCATTGTCGCCGAGGACTTGCTTGTCGACGATCACGGCGCCGTTGGCGGCGCGCTGATCTATGACGTCGCGGCCGGGGAGCGCGCCGCGCTCGACGCCAGCGAGACAATCCTCGCAACCGGCGGTCTGGGCGGGCTTTACGCCGTCACAACCAATCCGACGCCGGCGCAGGGACACGGCCTCGCCTTCGCCGCCCGAGCAGGCGCGCTCATTCGCGACCCGGAATTCGTTCAGTTTCACCCGACAGCGCTTGATATCGGCGCGGACCCCGCCCCCCTTGCGACAGAGGCGTTGCGCGGCGACGGCGCCCATCTCGTAAACAAGGACGGGCGCGCGTTCATGGAAGACTACCATCCCGCCGGCGACATGGCGCCGCGCGATATCGTCGCACGCGCCGTCGAGGCGGAGATCAAGGCAAAACGTGGCGCCTTTCTCGACGCGCGCGACGCCATCGGCGATGCGTTCCCGAAGAACTTCCCGACAGTGTTCGCCGCCTGCCAGAATGCGGAGATCGATCCGCGGTCGGACCTTATGCCCGTCGCGCCCGCCGCCCACTATCATATGGGCGGGGTCTACACCGACCTTGACGGCGCGACGACGCTGGACGGACTTTGGGCGGTCGGCGAAGTTGCCTCGACCGGCGTTCATGGCGCCAACCGCCTCGCCTCCAATTCTTTGCTTGAAGCGGTCGTCTTCGGCGCGCGGATCGCCGATCAGCTGCGCGAAAAACCGCTGGACCAGCGAGATGAAGCCGGCGCCCCCGCCGACCGCATGGAAGTTGCGTCAAAGCCCGCCGACCCGAAGGCGATGAAGAAACTGCGCAAAGCGATGTCGAAAGGGTGCGCGCTCATCCGCTCGGAAGATGAGCTTACCGATGTCCTTGAAGTTATCGCCGCGCTTCACGAACGCGAGACCATGACCAGCGGCTTGAAAAGCGCACTCGTCACCGCGGAGCTTATTACGCAAGGCGCTCTCGCCCGGGAAGAGTCGAGAGGCGCGCATCATCGAAGCGACTTTCCGGAAACGGAAGAAGAACCGTTCCACACCGAAATCGCCGCAGAGATGGACGACGAGGAATGAGCATTCAACGCCTGCCGCAGCATCTAATCGAACAAGCCGTAAAGCAGGCGTTCGCGGAAGACCTGGGAGACGCCGGCGACATCACGACGGCGGCGACGATTCCCGGCGACGCCATATCGACCGCTTCAATTGTCGCTCGCAAGCCCGGCGTACTCGCCGGTATGGACATCGCCCTTGATAGCTTTCGCGCCATCGATGACGAGCTGAACGTCGAACAAAAAAAATCGGACGGCCACCGCCTGGCGCCCGGCGACGAAATTTTAGCGATCAGCGGCCGCTCGCGCTCAATCCTCTCCGCTGAACGCGTCGCCCTTAACTTTCTCGGTCATTTGTCCGGCATAGCCACTGCAACGGCGGCGCTCGTGGACACCGTAAAGGGAACAGACGCGAAGATCGTCTGTACACGCAAGACAACGCCGGGCCTGCGCGCGCTGGAGAAATACGCCGTGCGCTGCGGCGGAGGGCACAATCATCGCTTCGGCCTTTATGATGCGGTGATGATCAAGGACAACCACATTGCGGCGGTCGGCGGAATCGAAAGCGCCGTCAACGCGGCGCGCGAGGCCGTTGGTCATACGATAAAGATTGAAGTCGAGATCGACGGGCTCGACCAGTTGGACGCCGCCCTCGGCGCCGGCGCGGACATTATCATGCTCGACAACATGTCGACCGGCGATATGAATAAGGCCGTTGAAAAAACCGCCGGCCGCGCCATTCTCGAAGCGTCAGGCAATGTCACGGTCGATACGGTTCGCGCCATCGCCGAGACCGGCGTCGATATCATATCGTCTGGATGGATTACCCATTCCGCGCCGAGCCTCGATCTCGGGCTCGACTTCGCCTAGCGGCCTACATGGCCGCGGGTGCGGCTTCCTTGATGCGCCGGTTCGGGAACCGATAAAATTTATGCGTTCCGATCGTCGCTGTCGGCGTTAAGCGCGGCGCCCAATAAGGATTGACGTAATCCGCATGATAGTGCGTGGCGTTGCGGCTTACGGGCGCGCGAAGACCGGCGAGGATGGCGCCGGCGAGTTCCTTGGACGCCGCCCATTTGCGTTTGTTTAGACGAGCATCCATGGCGCCGTCGCAGGTGAACGAAAACTGGCAACCCGTGCGTCGCTCCGACCCCTGAAAAACAACGCCGCAAATTGTGTCCGGGTAAAGTGGGCTTGCAACGCGGTTAAGCACAACGTCGGCAACAGCGACCTGACCGATCCGCTTTTCCGACCGCGCCTCGTAATAAATCGCCTGCGCAAGACACGTTCGTTCAGCGGCGTCCTCGCGGGCGTCGCTGAGGGAAGAAAAATCAAACTCGGCAAGGTTAAGCACCGCATCGTCAATTGACGCGAGGGCGCTCGCGGGCTTGGCGGGCTTCAGGCGCGGTTCCGCCAGGGCGTTGCGGGTGGCGGCGGTTTCTGTCGCCAGATATTCCGCAAGCTCCGCCACAAGGGCAGCCTCGCGCGCAACGGCCGCCGCGGCTTCGCGCTCCTGCGCAGCGCGGTCTGCGTTGATTGTCGCGCTCATCGCCGTGGCGACGGCGCATACGCTGAGGAGACCCGCAGCCATCAGGCTGCGCAGCGTCCAGCTCACCTCGTGGGCGTTATGTTCGGACTTTCTCGGCAAGTCGTCCCAATCCATTTCCCTCAGGCAGTTCAGCATACCACCTGAACCACCCCGATAGTTTAACGCACAACCAGCGCCTCAACCGTCGGCGCCGGGCGGTATATGGCGCCGCAGCAATCCGTCCGCAATGGGATTTCGACCGCATTACGCCTTTGTTATTAACAGTCAGCCCAAGCTAAGCAACTGTTATTGTTTACAATAATCGAGGGCGATCATTTCCGTTAACGAATTATCGCCCTGATGCGCCTTGCTATTTCGCCAATCTTGCCTGCGCCGCAGCAAGCCGGGCGATGGGCGTCCGGAATGGCGAACAGGACACATAGTCGAGCCCGACCGTCTCCACGAAACGGATCGAATCCGGGTCGCCGCCATGTTCGCCGCAAATCCCGAGCTTGATATCGGCCCGTGTTTTCCGGGCGCGTTCCGCAGCGATCTCCACCAGCGCCCCGACGCCGTCCTCGTCGATCGTAACGAACGGATCGCGCTCAAAGATGTTGCGCCGCAGATAATCCGGCAGAAACGACGCCGCATCGTCGCGGCTGAGGCCGAAGGTCGTCTGGGTCAGATCGTTTGTGCCGAAGGAAAAGAACTCTGCATCATTGGCGATATCGTCCGCTGTGAGCGCTGCGCGCGGCAGTTCGATCATCGTGCCGACGAAATAGTCGATATCGGCGCCCTTCTCCGCTTTAACGGCGGACGCAACGGCGTCGATCCGCTCTTTCAGAAATGCAAGCTCTTCGCGCTTCGCAACAAGCGGCACCATAATCTCCGGCGTGACCTTGTCGCCGGTCTCTTTGGCGACGGCGCATGCCGCCTCAATGATCGCCCGTGTCTGCATTTCGTAGATTTCCGGATAGGACACGCCCAGACGGCACCCGCGATGGCCAAGCATCGGATTGAATTCCTGCAGCTTGTGCGCGCGGTCTTTCAGCTTTTCGGAATCCATGCCCGATGCTTTCGCGACTTCTTCTATTTCGTCGTCGGAATGGGGCAGAAATTCGTGAAGGGGCGGATCGAGCAGCCGGACCGTGACGGGAAATCCCGCCATGACCTTGAATATTTCCTCAAAGTCCGAGCGCTGCATGGGCAGCAGCTTGTCGAGCGCCGCGCGGCGTCCGGCTTCGTTTTCCGAAAGGATCATCTCGCGGACCGCGATAATTCGCTCCGCGTCAAAAAACATGTGCTCGGTGCGGCAAAGACCGATGCCCTCCGCGCCAAAGTCGCGGGCGACTTGCGCATCGTGCGGCGTCTCGGCGTTGGCGCGCACCTTCATGCGCCGGCCCTTGTCGGCCCATTGCATGAGGCTTGCGAAATCGCCGGAGAGTTCCGGTTGCAGGGTCGGCACGGCGCCCAGGAACACTTTGCCCGCGCCGCCGTCGACGGTGACGACATCGCCTTTGTTCACGGTTCGGCCGGAGACGGAGAAATGCCCGCCCTCTTTGTCGATGCGCAGCTCGCCCGCGCCGCAGACGCATGGCCGGCCCATGCCGCGCGCGACCACCGCAGCGTGGCTCGTCATGCCCCCGCGGGCGGTGACAATGGCCTGCGCCGCGTGCATGCCGTGTATGTCTTCCGGGCTCGTCTCAACCCGGACCAGAATGACTTTGCGGCCTTCCTGGGCGAGGCGCTCGGCCTCATCGGAGTTAAAGACAACTTCGCCCGAAGCGGCGCCGGGCGAGGCCGGCAGGCCCGTCAGCAACTGGTCGCGCGGCGCGTCGGGATCGAGCGTCGGATGCAGAAGCTGATCGAGGGAATGCGCATCGACGCGCATCACCGCTTCTTCTTCGGAAATCAGCCCGTCATTGCACATGTCGACGGCAATCTTCAGCGCCGCCTTCGCCGTGCGTTTGCCGTTCCGGGTTTGCAGCATCCAGAGTTTGGTGTCCTGGATGGTGAACTCGATATCCTGCATGTCGCGGTAATGGTTTTCGAGCTTGTCGAAAACCGCGATCAGTTCTTCATAAGCGGCGGGCATGGCCTCTTCGAGGGACGGCGCCGTTTCGCCCATGGCGTCTTTTGCGCGTTTCGTCAGCGGCTGCGGCGTTCTGATGCCGGCAACCACATCTTCGCCCTGGGCGTTGATAAGAAATTCGCCGTAATATTCGTTCTCGCCCGTCGACGGATCGCGGGTAAACGCAACGCCCGTCGCGGACGTTTCGCCCATATTGCCGAACACCATGGCCTGAACATTGACCGCCGTGCCCCAGCTCTCCGGAATGTTGTGCAGGCGGCGATAGGTGTTCGCCCGGTCGTTGCGCCAGGACGAAAACACGGCGCCGATGGCGCCCCATAACTGTTCCTGCGGATCCTGCGGAAACGGCTTGCCCCAACTGGTCTCAACGACTTTCTTATAGCCGTCGATGACCTGGCGCCAGTCATTCGCCGACAACTCCGTATCAAGAAGGAAATCGTTTTCTTCCTTGTAGGTTTCAAGGATTTCTTCGAATTCATGGTGCTCGACTTCGAGAACAACGTCCGAATACATCTGGATGAAACGCCGATAACTGTCGAAGGCGAACCGTTCGTCGCCCGCCAGCGCCGCGAGGCCCGCCACGGTTTCATCGTTCAGCCCGAGATTGAGCACCGTATCCATCATGCCCGGCATGGATGCGCGCGCGCCGGACCGAACCGAGACGAGAAGCGGTTTGTTGGCGTCTCCGAAGCGGCGGTCGACGGCGGCGCCGACTTTTTCCAGCGCCGCATCTACTTCCCCTTTCAGCCCGTCGGGAAAATTCCGGTTGTTGTCGTAGAATGCGGTGCAGACCTCGGTCGTAATCGTAAATCCGGGCGGCACCGGCAGGCCGAGGCTCGCCATCTCCGCCAGGTTGGCGCCCTTGCCGCCAAGCAGATTCTTCATCGACGCGTCGCCCCCGACGGCGCCGGCGCCGAAGCTGTAAACCCAATTCCCGCCCGCCATGTTTCCTCGCTCGCGTCGATTGTTCCGGGGCGCAACAAGCGCGCCGCCGCATGTTCAAAGCTATGTTTTCGGCGCATTGGCATAGGGCGCCGGGGAACCCGCGCCAAGACGGAAATTGCCGCATCTGCGAACAAAAACCGGTCGGTTTTTGGGGTTTTCCACAAGGGCGCTTCTCGACACCGGCGCGCCCCGTGCTACGGTGCCGCCCATGGGGCGCTCTCGGGCATGGCGCCGCTGTCGGGAAGCCGCCAGAAAGGCGGCAGGCGGGGGGTATGGCGGGGCGAACAGCCGTTCATGGAGCGATCGGATGCGCTGCGGGCGCGCTTGCGGCGTTGGCGGCGGCGCCCGCGCAGGCGCAGGACAGCCTGAACATTTCCGTCAGCGATCTGCCGGCCATCGGCGCCGTCGGCGTCGTGATCATCATTATGAGCGTGCTGGTCGGATCGATCCTGACCTCCAGCCGGCTGCGCGGCTCGTCGCTTTTCAACCGGCTTTTCATTGTCGTCGCGGTCTCATCGGGGTTTTTCAGCGCCGTCAGTTCCGCCATCGGTTTCGCACTGATTACGTCTCAGGAAAACGAAGATTTCCTGCGCAATACAATTTTGCCGCCAGCCTTCGGGTATTTCGTGTTCTTCCTGGCGGTGGCGATATGGGTCGGCGGCGCGGAGCTTGTGCGTCACCGCGACTGGTTTCGCGATATGGCGCAGAGCGCGGCGGGCGACTTCCTGTTCTTTCTTGAGCGCCTCCTGAAACTGTTCGTGGTCATCCCCATCCTCGGGGTTATTCTGTTCTTCGTCTCCACATGGACGACGGTGGTCGGCATGGGCGGCGTCGACGCCGTGCGCCACACCTATCTTTATGAGGTCGACCGGCTGCAGGGGGAATGCGCGGGCATCACGAGTTACCGGCAGCGGGACTTCCTGTTCCTGCAGGACCTTCGCATTTCCGTACGCGACTTGAGCCGCGTGGCGCGCAACGAACGCGAGTCCGGCGCGCAGTCCGGGGCCGCCGGCGACGGCGCTGTCTCCGACTATTTCGACGGGCTTGCGGAATGGTACGTCTCCCTTGGCGACAACGTTGCTGAACTCATTGAAGGCGATGACCCTTCCGGCGCCGATCCTTACGACCCGGCAATCTGCGCCGATCGCGTCGACGAGTTAAAGACGCTCCTGAGCCGCAACGCCCACGACAATTACGATCTCTGGGCGCGGGAATTCGAGACGACGTTCAACGATTTCGCCTCCATCCTCAATCGCTGGCGCCAGGACCGACGCATCGAAGACTTTGTCGACGCCCAGCTCGACAATTTCTATCGCGCCAATCCGAAGCCCGTGGGCGCGCGCATGACGCAGGCCCAGTCCGACGCCATCGACCGCTACGCCGACGATGTGGAATCAGCGCTCGGTTCGCTTGTGCGCAGCCAGAAGCTCGCCAAGCCGCCGGTGCCGATCAAGTCCTACGCGGAGCTGTACCCGGCGCGGGGCCTTGAAATCTTCGACGAAGTCTTCTCGCCAAAGGAAGAACCGGTCGAGCAGGAACGCGTCTCGCGCCGCATCGAAGTCGTAAAGGCCGAATTCATCCCGAGCCTTTCGACCATTACGCCGCGCGACGCCGTGTTAAAAAACGCCAACATATTCTCGGACATCTGGGCCCTCGCCTTCGCCTGGGACTATGCGGCTTATGTTCTCATGCTGGCTTACCTCTTTTTCCCGAGCGCGGAACGCGCCGCCGGCTTCAAGGATACGCCAGTTCCGCAGCGCGTTTCTCTTGTGGCGCGGTTGCTTGGCGCCGGACGGCGGCGCGACGAAGACGAGTAGTCTTGCTGCGCGTTAATGTGAATTTGCTTTAATCCTTACACGTATTTTATTTGAATTTTACGGTCGCAGGGTCGATGTGTCGCCTTGCGCAACGCAATGACGGAACGCGCAAAAGACGAGGGGATGAGGACGAACCGCACATTGCGGCGCGCATATTCAGCAACCCTCGAAAGGAACTCGACATGTCCCGACGCCTTATCGCTCTCGCCGCCTCGGCGGGGCTCGTCTCCTTCGCCGCCCACGCCGCAGACTTCGGCACGCTCGACGCCGACGGCTCCGGCGGACTTTCCTTTGCGGAAATCCAGTCGGCCGCGCCCGGCGTCAGCGCGGAAGAATTCGCCGCCGCCGATGTGGACGGCTCAGGCGAGCTTTCGCGCGCGGAATTCCAAGCGTGGAAATCCGCAAGCGCGGAACCACGAGAGTAACGCCGCGCAAGGCTGCCTAAGCATAAGTCGATGACTGCAAGAAGCGGGGCGCCGACTGCACGGCGTCCCGCTTTTTCGAATATGCCGGATGGCGGAAACGCCAGGGGCGAACGGGCCGGTTTGATGAAATGTACCATCCGCCCATCATAGGGCCGTCCGGGAACCCGTTGATACGTATCGACCAAATGCGGGATTCGTTGAAGAATTTACGGTTATTGGGGTGTGGGCTACGCCCGTTCCCGTTTTTGGGGTGCGGCTGCGCTAGCCTTCAAGTTTGGAGAAGTCGGCGACTTTTGCGGTCGCGTCGATCAAGCGCTGCAAGAGCGCCAGACGATTGGCGCGCAGCGCCTCGTCATCCGCATTGACCGTCACGTTTTCGAAGAACGCATCGAGCGGCGCGCGCAATGCGCTGAGCGCAGCCATGGCGCCTTCGAAGTTCTCGTTGGAAACCGCGTTCGTTGCTTTAGCTTCAGCGGTTTCGAGCGCGGCGAACAGGGCTTTTTCTTCCCGCTGATCAAGCGCGGCTTTGTCGACAGACAAGGCCTTCGGCAGCGCACCCTTCTTTTCCTCTGCCTTCAGAATATTCGCCGCGCGCTTGTAGGCGGCAGCGAGATTTGTTCCGTGATCAGTTTTCAAGAAAGTTTCAAGGGCTTCGAGCTTTCGAACAATCAAGACAAGATCGTCTTGCAGGTCGCCATCCGCATCCGTCAGCACCGCATCGATGTGATCATAGCGATGACCTTTATCGCGGAGATAGACTTTCAGGCGGTCATGGAAGAATCCGAGGAGGTCTTCTCCATAAATTTCTGGGCCTGGGCCCTGTAATCCTTCTGTTCGCATTGCCAGAAATAGATCAGCCTTTCGAAAAATCTTCCTAAGAGAAAAATTCCTGCCTTGGTCGATGAGAATTTGAATTGCACCTAATGCTGCCCGCCTCAATGCAAACGGATCGCTTGATCCAGTAGGTTTTTTGTTGAGCGCCCAAAAAGCAATAAGTGTATCAATCCTATCAGCGAGAGCCACAATTACACTAACAGGCACTGTCGGAATCTCGTCATTTTGACCAGCGGGTTTGTAGTGATCTCTAATAGCGTCGGCGATATCTTCTGGTTCGCCTTGCTCTAAAGCGTAGTATCGGCCCATTGCCCCTTGCAACTCGGGAAACTCAAATACCATTCCCGTAACTAGATCGGATTTAGCAAGAAAAGCTGCCTCCTTCGCCCGGTGCGAGATCTCACGTTTGAAACCAAGCTCTTCGCCTACCGCCATCGTCAATTTTCCTATTCGCCGGACTTTTCCAGCCACAGAATCGTCAGCACCAGCGCCTTTGAAGAAGGTCAGTTCCTTCAACCGCTCTTCCGACTTTTTGAGGCCCTTTTTCAAATCCTGATTGTAAAGATACCACCCGTCGGAAAGACGCGCCGTCAGCACCCGCTCATAGCCCCGCCGCATCGCTGCGCCGCCGTCGGGCGCCTCTATATTGGCAACGCATACGAATTTGTTGGCGAGGCGGCCCGTCTTGGGGTCTTTCACGGAAAAGTACTTCTGGTGTCCGCGCATGGAGGCGGTCAGCACTTCGTCGGGCAGTTTTAGAAACTTCTCGTCGAACGACCCCATCAGCGCCACGGGCCATTCGGCGAGGCCGGCGACTTCGTTCAGCAGGCCCGGATCGTCGACAAGTTCCAGCCCCTGCGCCTTGCACAGGGTGGCGGCGTCCGCGGCAATGATGTCTTTGCGTTCATCCGCATCGAGAATAACTTTGGCCTCGCGCAGTTTCGCGGCGTAGTCGTCAAAGCTGCGCGTCTGGATCGCGCCGGGCGCCAGAAAGCGGTGCCCTTCGCTTTCGTCGCCCGCCCTGACGCCGGCAACGTCGAACGCCACGGGTTCTCCGTCAAAAACGCAGAGGATGCGGTGAAGCGGGCGCACCCAGCGCAAATCGCCGTCCGACCAGCGCATGGATTTCGGCCAGGAAAAATCGCGAATGATCTCCGGCATGAATTCGGCGATGACGGCCGCCGTCTCGCGGCCCTTCTGCTCGATAACGGCGACGTAGTACTCGCCCTTTTTGTCGGAGCGCGTCTCGCACTCGTCGAGGGAAGAAAGCCCCGCCGATTTCAGAAAGCCTGCGACCGCCTTTTCGGGCGCGCCGACGCGGGGGCCCTTCTTTTCCTCGCGCCGCTCCGGCTGGCGCGCCGGCAGGCCGGCGACAACGCAGGTCAGGCGGCGAGGCCCCGCAAAGCCCTTGACGCCCTCCGGCATAAACCCCTCGTCAAGGAGCGCCTTGTTTACCGCGCGCGCAAGGTCGTCCGCGGCGCGGGCCTGCATCCGCGCGGGGATTTCTTCAGAGAAAAGTTCCAGCAAAAGCTCAGACATGAGCGCGGGTTCTAGGGGGCGTCCATCACCTCCGCAATAGGCGGCGAGCGCCTCAGAGCTTATTATGGGCGCCGTCGCACAGGGGCTGACCGCCAGTGTGCTTGCAGGCGCAGAAGAAGACCTTCTTCGAGGCGTCGGCGGTCCATTTGACCGGCGCAAAGTCCGTCCCCTTGTGCGCGCCGTCGCAGAAAGGCTGCGTCTGCGATTTGCCGCAGGCGCACCAGAAATAACTCTTTCCCTCCTCCACCTCGACCGGAATTGGCGCTTTTTGAGAAATTACGGGATCGCTCATGGGTCAGTCCTCATTCAGATTGATCGGTTCAAGGGGAGTGAAGAGGTCGCTGGCGCCCTCGACCTTCGATATCGCCGTATAATCGCAAACCGCGCCGAACCGCTCCCACATGGCGGCGACCGCCGGGTTTTCGTGGGCCTTGGCAATGGCGTCTTCCGACTTCCAGCGGAAGACTTCCACAATTGTTCCGTCCCTGGCGCGCCCGGCAAGCGACGGCCCCTCGCCCACCAGGCCTTGCGCGCGCAGGGTCGGCAGATGGGATTTCATCTCCGCCAGCAGTTCCTTTTCCCTGCCGCGCTTCGGCCGGTAGCAGGCAATCACCATCACTTCGTTCATCACGCCGCTCTCCTATTCTCTGACGCAGGCATCGAGGCCGTCGCGGCGGACCTGTTCCATCCGCTTACGGACAGTCACGACGCGCCCGCGCACATATGGCCCCGGCGGGTTGACGCGCCATTTATGGGGGTTGGGCAGGACGGACGCCAACAGCGCCGCCTCGCGTTTGCTGAGATCGCGCGCCGGCTTGCCAAACCGCGCCTGCGCCGCCGCCTCGGCGCCAAACAGACCGTCGCCCCACTCGGCGACGTTGAGATAGATTTCCATGACGCGCCGCTTTGGCCAGAAGGTTTCAATCAGCGTCGTCATCCAGGCCTCGACGCCCTTGCGGAACCAGCCGCCGCCATTCCACAGAAACGCGTTCTTCGCGGTCTGTTGCGATATGGTCGACGCGCCGCGCAGAGGTTTGCCGTTCTCCGCCTCGTTCATCGCGTCTTCGATCGCTTTGAAGTCGATCCCGTTATGGAGGCAGAACCGCGTATCCTCCGCGGCGATCACGGCGGTGACGAGGTGCGGAGAGATTTGACCGAGGGGCGTCCACGGCTTCACGATGACGTCGCCGGACATCTTCCGCTGCAACATGGTGACCGTGCCCGGCGGCGCGACAACGCGGTAGGCGCCTGCCCAGACAATGGAAAGCGCGATCACGCCAATGCCGGCGAACGCCGCGCCGCGCAGAATGATCGTCAGCCGGTCGAGCGCGGAGCGCTCAGACCAGCCTTTTTTTGATTTCGTTTTCTTCGGCGCCCGCACCATACGGGGGCGTTATACACAAGTTTGGGCTCGGCGCCTCTATTTCATCGCAGCGAGGATAACCGTCGCAAGCAGCCAGCCGACCAACAGATGGGATGCGTCAATCAAAAACAGATTGACCGAATGCATCGGCGAATAGGCGAGACCGTAAAGCGCCAGCGTCAGACCGAAGGCCACCCAAATGAACAATGTCTTCTGAATGGCGTCGCCGATGGACTGCGCGTTCGTCCATAGCAGCACCTTGCCGATGCCGATGACCGTCAACAGTGAAATGAGCGGACCGAGCGCCATCCACGCCGGGCTGGAACCATCGAAGTCCGCTTCCGTATAACCCGCCGCGGACATCCACATGTCCATGAAGATGAAACCGTACCAGAGAAAACCTACAAGATAGAACGCAATCGTCGCGATAATCAGCGGAACCAGTTTTATTCCAAATACTTTGGGCATGATCTGTCTCCCATAGCTGAGCCGCCGATTTTATCGCAGCGAGCATCCTATGGAAAGCAACGTAATCGGATATTCCGTCAACGAAATATTGCCGGAATCAAGGGGAGTTTGTTGTTGTGCATCGCAACACACGGCTTTTGCGCCGAGCCGAAAACAACTCAGTCGGTATAGCCCGCAAGCCTTCCGTCGATCACATATTCCAGGATCTTCACGACCTCCGCCGGCGTTTCGGTAACGGCGAGCGCCGCGGCGTCAATCTCTTTCAACGCATGCTGATGATCGGGGCCATGCATGACAACCAACGGCTTCCCAAGCGCCGCGGCGACGCCGGCGTCAAACGCCGCATTCCATTGTTTGTATTTCTCACCGAAACGGACAACGACAATATCGGCCCGGCGGATGAGCGTTGACGTGCGAATGGCGTTGATCCTGGCGCCCTTGTGGTCGTGCCAGAACTTATCGCCTTCCGCGCCGAGGATCGCCACGCCGCAATCATCGGATGCGGCATGGTCGGTGATCGGCGATGTAAACGCGACATCGAGATTGGCGCTTGCGGCGCCCGCCGCAATTTCAGCGCGCCAGTCCGTATGGATTTCGCCCGACAAATAAACAGTCCAACTCATGTTCTCGGTCCATCGTTAAAGAAAACGGCTAATTGCCCTCAGGCGTAGTCGACGACGCCGGCGCCTTCCGTCCGGCCTTGGGGACTGTCGAGCCAGGCCTTGCAGCAGCTCTGTGCCAGCGAACGAACCCTCAGAATATAGGACTGGCGTTCAGCGACGGAAATCACACCGCGCGCATCGAGCAGATTAAAGACGTGGGAAGCCTTGATGCACTGTTCGTACGCAGGCAACGGATAAGCCGTTCCCGCTTTCTCGCCGGCTTCGAGGATCGCCGCGCAGGCGGCCTCCGCCTCCTTGAACTGCCGGAAAAGCACATCGGTATCGGCAATCTCAAAGTTGTAAGCCGATTGTTCCACCTCGTTCTGGTGAAAAACGTCGCCATAGGTAAAGGGCGAGCCATCTGGCCGCTCGCCGCCATAGACGAGATCGAACCCGTTATCGACCCCTTGCACATACATGGCGAGCCGTTCGAGCCCGTAGGTAATCTCCCCCGTCACGGGCTTACAGTCAAAACCGCCGACCTGCTGGAAGTAGGTGAACTGGGAAACCTCCATGCCGTCGCACCAGACTTCCCAGCCGAGACCCCAGGCGCCCAGCGTCGGGCTTTCCCAGTCGTCCTCGACGAAACGTATATCGTGTACGGAGCGATCGACGCCGATGGCGTCAAGGGACCCGAGATAGAGATCCTGAATATTCTCCGGCGACGGCTTCAGGACGACCTGAAACTGATAGTAATGCTGGAACCGGTTCGGGTTCGCGCCGTAGCGGCCGTCGGTCGGGCGCCGGCATGGCTGCACATAGGCCGCATTCCACGGTTTCGGGCCCAGCGAGCGCAGGGTTGTCGCCGGGTGAAAAGTCCCCGCCCCCATTTCCATGTCATAGGGTTGCAGGATGACGCAGCCGTTTGCCGCCCAGTAATTCTGCAATGTCAGAATCAGATCCTGAAATGTCGTTGCCGGCGCGTTTTTCATTGTCTCTGTTCGGTTGAAAATTTCGCCGGACGCTAGGGGCGTCGCCGGAACCGGTCAAGCCTTGCGCCGGGCCCGACGCCTAAGCCTGTCGCCTGCCCGACCCGTTCCGGTAACGTCGGCTTACCGTTGATCGTCAGGCGTGCGGCCGCCTTTGCTTTTCTTCGTCAATCCATCGGCCTGGCGCGCCTTTTCCTGACTGTCGTCCCAGTAATATTTTCCGAACTCAGACTGAGCAAGGGCCCGGGCGAAGGCGGCGCGTTTCAACGAGCCGCCTTCGCCAGCGGCTGTTTTGGAAGGTTTCGTTTTGGACATTGTCGTCTCCGAAGCGTTGACTGAACGCAGCCCGAGCGGACTGCGTCGCCGACGGAGAAGACGATGCGACAGGACGCACCTCTCCCGCCGCGGCGGTCAACGAATCAAAGACAGGGAATTCAGGAAGGCATTGCCGTAATATAAGCGCCCGCGGTCCCTATGCAACGTCGGGGCACAAAGTTCAGGCCTCGCGCAACGTCTTCGGCCGGTTGGCGTTGCGACACACCGGCAACACCTCGCGCATGCGTTCGGCAAAGTATCGCAGCCCGATTTCATCGTCGGCGATGGGGCCCGGCGAAACGCCGGATTTCATGCCGGCCTGGGTGCGCTCGATAATGTCTTTGTCTTCCTCGTTCACGACCCGATTGACGCGCCAGTTCAGGTAACGGGCCGCCGCCAGTTCCCTGCTCGCATCCGGCAGCCCATAAGAGATCTCACGCAGGAGCGTTCGCTCGGCGCTTAAGGGGATGAACTGCATAAAGTCGATCTGATCGGGATAAGTATCGAACGCCAGGTTCGGCCAGAGTTTGACATAGCGCCATTGCCGGCGCCGGTCCGGCGGCAGATGCGCCGCTTCGGGCAGGTATTTGCGATAGGCGCGCGCCGACAGCGACTGGTCCGGTGCGCTGTTAATATTTGCAGAGATCACGCACGCCCCGTCTTCAACCGAAAGCGCGTAACTCGCCCCCACAAGACCATCGAGACCGTTATGGGCGACCGGCAGATGCAGGTAGTCTACGAAATTCTCAACCGCGATTTTCCAGTTCACGTCGCGTTCGCGCAGGGTGATGCGCCCGAACGCGCGCATCTCCTTTGTTTTGTAGCGCGCGAACTCGTCGGCCATGGGACGAATGAAGTCGCCGAAAGACGCCTCTTCGTCGCCCGCGTTGACAAACAAAAAACCGCCCGCTTCGCGCAATTCGACTGAAACAAGACCGTAGTCATCGTTTTCAAAGGCCGCATACCGTTCCCGTTGCGCAACGCCGATGAGACGGCCTGCAAGGTCGTAAGACCACGCGTGATAGGGACAAACGATGCGCGACGAACAGGCGCCAAAGGGCTCGTCGAGCAACCGCGCCGCACGGTGCCGGCAGACATTCCGGAACGCCCGCAACACGCTGTCATCGCCGCGGACGACGAAGATCAGTGTCCCGAGAAAATCCAGCGTCGCATATTGTCCGCGCGTCGCAACGTCGCTTTCATGACAGACGATCTGCCAGCTCGGGCTGAAAACCGCGTCGCGCTCAAGCGCGAGGAATTCAGGATCCGTATAGGTCCATGGGGGCAACCCTGTTTCCGGATGATCACTCACGGGCCGCGTCCGATTTTGCCGTCAGTTTCGTGACGTAGAACACGAACAACCCGGCGGCGATCAGGACAAGCCCCCAGAGCAGCGTCGCCGCCCCCGCGCCCGCCATTGCGATAATCGAATAAGCAAGCGCGACAAGCGCCAGCGCCGTCCAGGCTTTTGCCGCGCGGAACGAATGCTTGATCTCAGCGAGCGCAGACAGGGCGTAGGGCAACAGCGTCCCGAGGGTCGACATGGAAATCAGAAATGTGAAGGCGGCGACGAGACCGTCCGCATAGTTGAGGACGATCAGCGCCGTCGCGAAGGCCGACGACAGGATAAGCGCGCGCGACGGCGCGCCGCCGGCGTTCTGGAACGCGAGCCCTGCCGGAACGCCCCCATGACGCGCCGCAGCCATGGGCATCTGCCCGGTGATGAAGACGTTGCCGTTCAGGGAGCCCGACGTTGAGATGAGCGCCCCGATGGCAATGATGGGCGGCCCAAGAGCGCCGAGCCGTGTCGCAGCATCGGAAAACGGCGCCTCGGAAACGGCCAGTTGCGCCGGGGGCAGCAGCAGCATCACCGCGGCGGTGGCCGCGATATAGAGCGCCGCGACAGAGAGCGTCGCCGTGACGATCGCACGGGGGATGGTGCGCTTTGCATCGCGCACGTCTTCGGCTGCGACAACGCCGGCCTCCAGACCGACAAAAGCCCACATGGTCAGAAGCGCCGTCGCTGCGAGCGCCTGATACGGCGGCAATCCCTGCGGATTAAACGCCGGCACGTTCTTCGTATCGCCGGCAAACAGGGCCAGGCCGATGATCATCAGTAGCGGAACGATCTTGAGCACCGTCATGATCAACTGCGTCGCCGCCGCTTCGGAAACGCCTCGGATGTTGATGCCGGTAATCAGCCAGATCATCACCGCCGCGACTGCGCCCTGAAGCACATTGTCGCCGGCAAGCGCCGGCGCGAGCGCGCCGAGATATCCCGCGAACGCCACGGATATGGCCGCGACTGCAAAAACGGTGGCGGCCCAGTAACTCCAGCCGACGATAAAGCCCGGGAGTTCGCCGAACGCGTCGCGGACATACACGTAAAAGCCGCCGCTTTCGTCAGTGCGTCCCGCAAGCCGGCCCAGCGTCAGCGCAACGAAAATGGCGCCGGCGCTCGTAAACAGCCATCCAAGAAAGCTGATCGACCCATAAGGCGCGAGCACCGCCGGCAGGAGGAAAACGCCGGATCCGATCATCACGCCGGCGGACATCGCCCAGCACTTCCAGAACCCCATGGGCCTGCCGGCGTCGCCGTCTGTTTCCTGCGCATCGCCCTTATTCATCGCAAGAGCGTGATCCGCATCGCGGGCGCCGTCAAGGAACGGGCAAAGATCGGTTGCATCCGCTGATGATATGATATTCTTCAGCGTCCGACCGAAGGCTGTAGGTGCAAACGGAGTCAGGCTTGACGATCATCACGGTTCCTTTCTCACGCGACGACGCGGAGCAACTGGACGCCGAAGATCCTTTGCGGCGCCTGTCGGATGCTTTCGATCTGTCCGGGGGCGTCATTTATCTCGACGGCAATTCGCTGGGGCCGCCGCCGAAGCAGGCGCTGGCGCGCCTTCAGCATACGGCCGCCGACGAATGGGGCCGCGACTTGATCCGGTCGTGGAACGCGGCCGGCTGGTTCGACATGCCGAAAACCTGCGGCGCGAAAATCGCCAGGCTGATCGGCGCCCCGGCGGAAGATGTGATCGTTTCCGATTCGGTATCGATCAACATCTTCAAGCTCGCCGCAGCGCTGCATAAAAGAAACGGCGGCGCCATTGCCGTTTACGAGAACGAGTTCCCGACGGACGGATACATCCTTCAGGGATTGGCGGCGCTGACCGATGCGGAACTCCGCCGGCCGAACCCGGCGGATAATTCCCTTACAGACGATATCGGCGTGCTGCTCGTCAGCGCCGTCGACTACAGAACGGCCGCTGTCGCCGACATCGCGACAATGGAAGCCCAGGCCGCGAACGCCGGCGTATCCATCATCTGGGATCTGAGCCACGCCACCGGGTTGCTGCCGCTCGATCTGGCCGGCGACGGCGCACGCTATGCGGTTGGCTGCGGATACAAATATCTGAACGGCGGACCCGGCGCGCCTGCATTCCTCTATGCGCGCGGCGACGGCGCGGCCCTCGACCAGCCGCTCACAGGGTGGATGGGACATGCGGACCCGTTTGCATTTGACGCCGCTTACAGGCCTGCGGAGGACGCCCGGCGGTTCGCCTGCGGCACGCCGCCGATACTGTCCTTGAGCGCCCTCGATGCGGCGCTCGATATCTTTGACGATGTGGACCTGAACGATGTTGCGGCGAAAGCGCAGCGCCTCGGCGATCTCTTCCTGTCGCGCGCCCTTGCCGCGGGGCTTCGGACCGTATCCCCGCTGCCGGGCGAACGACGGGGCGGTCATGTGAGCCTGCGCTTCGGGCACGGCTATGAGGTCATCCAGGCACTGATTGCGCGCGGCGTTATCGGAGACTTTCGCGCACCGGATCTGATGCGGTTCGGGTTTTCGCCCCTGTTCCTGTCCTATGCAGATGTGTGGGCCGCGGCGGACGCGCTTATCGACCTTCTGAAAACGGAGGACTGGCGCAGACCTGAGTTCACGCGGCGCGGCAAGGTCACGTGACGATCAGCTGATCGCCGCCATCGCCTCGACAATGCGCGCGGACTCGCGAACCGGCGGCGGCACATTGAGCGCGTCCTGATAAAAGCGCAGGGCCGCGCCCCGTTCGCCGGCAAGCTCCGCGATGACCGCCTTGCCGACAAGCGCCTCATAATTGTCGGGCGAGTACTCCAGCAATCGCGACAAAATCGACTCCGCCTCAATGGCGTCGCCGCGCGCGCCGGCGCATAACCCCACATCGACCATGGAGCCGAGCGCCCAGGCGTCCGTTTGCAAAGTCGCTTCCGCATTGTTGCAATAGGCTGGCGTCAGCGTCTTCCCGAGAAGCGTGTTGATGCGCCCGGCGAAATCCCGCTCGACCTTGACCGCAAGGGAACGGCTCGGCCGCAGGGTCGGCGTGCCGACGGTTACGGATTCTTCGATGGGCTGTACTTTTGCGAGGATGGGCGGCGACAACCGCTCCGGCGCCGCCAGCTTGGCGAATTGAGTAAGACGTTCGCTCGCGGCTTCCCGCAAGGCGGGCTTCGCCATCACAGCGACGGCGGGCGCCGGCGCGGCTGCGATTTTTTCCGGCTGCGCCGTATCTCTGATCGGCGGCGCCTCGGCAAGCGTCGCTGTCTCCTCCGCTGCCTCGCTCTGAACGACGCTCTCCGTCCGGGCGTCCTCCTCCTTCGCCTCCAGAAAATAGAGGTCGAGACAGGCGGCCTCGCGTCCGCCCACCTCGCACGGGACGGCGTCCGTATCGGCGAGCGCTCCGTCATAACTGACGACCAGCGCCGACCCGCCACTCATGACAATGGACTGAATACGCAAGGCGCGCGTGCCCGCATCGGAGATATCGAGTTCAAAATTGTCCCGCGCATCGGGCAGGAAAAACGCGCCATCGCCGCGGGGCTCCGGCGTGCAGGGCGTTTCGCAGAAAAGGGCGATCCTCGTTTGCAGGCCTCGCTCCCCGACGCGAATATCGGTAATCACGGGCGGCTCGGCCGCGTCATCCGTCAGGGCGACCGCGCCCGCGCCCGCCAGCACGAAGAGGCTCGCCCCCAGGGCGGCCGAAACAAATATGCGGGAATGCCGAGTCATCTGCGCGTCGCCCGTATCAAGCCATAATGGGCGATCATCTTCAGAGTCGCGGGCGGCGGTCAACGCAATCTACTGAGGCTGTTGAGAAATATAAAACGCGCCCCCGAAAGGGCGCGTTTTCTGAGGCGTATGCTACCGCGGGTCAGTAGTTGCGGTAGGTCCGGCGGCTTCCCGCCTTGATGTATGGGTAACCATATGCGTCGTAGCAAAGCAGCGCCACCTCCGTGAAGCGCCCGCGCCGGCGGCTCTTCGATACAACCTCACAGTCGCCGATATAGCTCGACTTGAACAGTTCGTAGCCGAAGCTCACCACAAACCATCCGATCGGGTCGTAGCCAGGATTGTAGTAGAATCGACCTTTGGGGCCGTAATAGCCATGCGCGTAGCGGCCTCTGCCATAACGGTGCGCCCGCCGGTGGCGACGATCATAGCGACGGTGATCCCGGCGATAATCATAGCGCCGATGGTCGCGGTGATGGCCGTAGCGGCGATGATCGCGTCTGTGATCGTACCGGCGGTGGTCGCGGCGGTGATCATAGCGGCGATGATCCCTTCGGTGATCGTAACGCCGGCGATCGCGCTTGTCGTCGTAACGGCGACGGTCTCGCCGATCGTCATATCGACGGTGCTCTCTGCGGTGATCCGCCCGGCGCTCGCCGCGACGGGTTTCCGCACGCCGCTCACGATGGTGCACCTCGCCCCGGGGCCCGTCCCTGCGGCCCCGGTCGCCCCGGTCGCCCCGGTCGCGTCGGCGGTCGCCCCGGTCGCCATCGCGCCGTCGGCGTTCGCCTCGATCATCGCGGCGCCGGTCGCCCCGCTCACCCCGGTCACGTCGACGCTCGCCGCGCTCGCGCTCGTCAAGCATGGCGATCTGGATCGTTTCGGTAAATTCGGGCGTGGTCTTCGCGCCCGATGTGGATGAGGATGTTTCCGCCGCGGATGTCGCGCCGGCCATCGCTGAAATACTGATACCAAGGACCGCACAGAAGGCGGCCCGCTTTATGTCCATCAAGGGCATTCGCTTCTCCTTGAAGTTAAGCGAGGCCCCCTTGCGCCCGTGATGATTGTGCGCCCAACGGTTAATCTCCGTCAATGATTCGGGAGCGATTAGTTACACACGAACGCGCGATAATTCCTTGAAATATGGCGAAAACGCGGCGAATGTGGCCGCATGGTGGCGCCTATGCTGCGTGTACGGACAAATAAGGCGGAATTGCGGCGGCCGGCGCCCCAGCGCGAATCTCCCTAGGCTGAAAAATTATGAGCCAGTCCTCTTTCACCTTTCTGGAGTTTTTCGCCGGCGGCGGCATGGCGCGTCTTGGGCTTGGGGAAAACTGGCGCTGCGTTTTCGCCAACGATGTCGACGCCATCAAATGCGCGGCCTATCGCGAAAATTTCTGCGGCGACGATCTGGTTGAGGCGTCCATCGCCGATCTGTCCGCGGACGATCTGTCGGACGGCCGCGCCGACCTCGCCTGGGCGTCGTTTCCCTGCCAGGACCTCTCCCTTGCCGGCGGGCGCGGCGGCATGGGTGCGGCGCGCAGCGGCCTGTTTTTCGAATTCTGGCGGTTGATTGAGGGCTTGCGGGCAAGATCGCGTGCGCCGCGAATGATCGTGCTTGAAAACGTGCCGGGCCTCCTCACCTCGAATGGCGGGCGCGATTTCGAACATATCGTGCGCCTGCTTCAGGGCGCCGGGTATGATGCGGCGGCGGGCGTTCTCGACGCGGCGTCGTTTACTCCGCAGTCGCGGCAAAGGCTGTTTATTGTCGGCTTTTCGCAACCGCTTGCGGGCCGGATGCGCGCCCGCATCGCGAGCGCCGACGATGCGCCGGGCCTGTCGATGATGGAAGACTGGGGCGCGGCGCATCTGCCGACGCCGCGCACGCGGCGCAATATTCATCTCGACGATGTGATCGACTGGCTGCATCCCGACTGGGATTGCGAGCGCAAGACGCAAACGCTGATTTCGCAGATGACGGCTTTGCAGCGCAGCCGCCTCGACGCCATCCTTGCCAGCGGCGCCCGCCGCGCCGGCGCCGGGTTTCGACGGACCCGGCGCGAACACGGCGCGCCCGTGCAGCGGTTTGAAGCGCGGTTCGACGGCCTTGCGGGATGTCTGCGAACGCCGGCCGGCGGATCCTCGCGCCAGATCCTGATCGCGGTCGAGCATGGCGTTGTCCGGACGAGGCTGATGTCGCCGCGCGAGGCGGCGCGGCTGATGGGTCTGCCGGAAGACTATCAACTTCCGGCGCGCGCCAACGCTGCGTTGAAACTCTGCGGCGACGGCGTGTGCGTGCCCGTAGTGCGGTGGCTCGCGGAAAATATATTGGAGCCGGCGCTCGAACCTTCCCGCGCGGACGCGGCTTAATGGCCGCCAAATCGACGGACGTCTTCTCCCCGGAGAAGCGCTCGGCGGTCATGCGGGCCGTCAAATCGAAGGATACGAAGCCGGAACTGCGCCTGCGCAAGGCTTTGCATGCGCTCGGGTTTCGCTACCGGCTGAATGTGAAAGACCTGCCGGGCAAGCCCGATCTCGTCTTTCCGCGGCATCGCGCGGTCTTATTCGTACACGGATGTTTCTGGCACGGTCATGGCTGCAAGCGCGGCCGCCGGAAGCCGAAATCAAACGCGCAATACTGGCGCGACAAGATCGCGAAGAACCGGGCGCGCGACCGCAAAAACAAAAAGGCGCTCGAAGCGATGGGCTGGCGGGTCATTACGGTCTGGGAGTGTGAAATCCCGACGCTAGACCCGGGGTCGCTGCCTATCCGCAGCGACTGAGCTACTGCCGGTAGGCCGAATGCACCGCGTGACCGTGGGCCTCCGCGCCGATCACCGCCGCCGCTTCCGGCGTCATTTCCAGGATCGACTTGGTGCGCTCCTGCGCCGACAGATTGGTGCAGCGCTGTGAAAAGCGCCTCACGGACCTGCCGTCATCATCGAGGATTTCAAAGAGATAGGTCGATTTCGTCATCTTACTCACCACTCAACTTTTTACTGTGCGAGCCAGCGCCGCCGCCGGCTTGCCGATGATTTTTTCTCGCGCCCGAATTCGGCCAAAATGTGGCGTATTTCAATATGTTACGCCGGATTAACCGGCAAATTGAATCAAATTGCAAATGGCAGCGGCAAACACTTTACTCCCGGCACGGATCATATGCCGGACCATACCCCTATGTGGCAAAGATGCTTAAAGAACCGCGCGGACTTCGCTGAACTCCGCGCGGCGTAGAGGTGCGTCAGGCTGCTTTTTCAGCCGCGATCCAGGCGTCGATCCGCCGTTCGAGAATGGCGAGGGGCATGGCTCCGCCGCCGAGCACCATGTCGTGGAATTCACGGATATCGAAATCCTCGCCCAGCTCGGTTTCCGCTCGTGCGCGCAGCTCCTGAATCTTCAGCATGCCGACCTTATAGGCCGTCGCCTGCCCCGGCATGACGATATAGCGCTGAACTTCCGATTTGATCTGGCCTGCGGCGGCCGGCGAGTTCGCCGTGAAATAGTCGATCGCCTCCTGTTCGGTCCAGCCTTTGGAATGCAGCCCTGTGTCGACCACAAGGCGGATGGCGCGCCAGATCTCCGTCGTCAGGCGCCCGAAATCGGAATAGGGATCGGCGTAAGCCCCCATCTCTTTCGCCAGGAGTTCGGAGTAAAGCGCCCAGCCCTCGCCATAGGAAGTGAAGCCGGCCTGATTGCGAAATTCCGGCAGGCCCTCAACTTCCTGGGCAATCGAGTTCTGCATGTGATGACCCGGATTGCCTTCGTGATAGGCGATCACTTCAAGCTGGGGGATCGGCATGGATTTCATGTCGGAAAGATGGGCGTAGAAGATGCCGGGGCGCGAACCGTCCGGCGTGCCCGGGAAATAATGCTGCGCGCCGCCATCCTGCTCCCGAAACGCCTCGACGCGCTTGACCACAAGATCCGCTTTCGGCAGCAGGCCGAAATAATCCGAAAGCCTTGTGTTGATGAACTCAAGGTGATCGCGCGCCGCCTGCAAATAAGCTTCGCGGCCTTCGTCGGTGTTCGCATAGTAGAACTGGTCGTCTTCACGCACGAAGGTGAAAAACTCCTGCAACGTTCCTTCAAAGCCGACCGCTTCCTTGATGGCTTCCATCTCGGCGCGAATGCGCGTGACCTCGGCAAGACCCAGCTCGTGAACTTCGTCAGCCGTCATGTCCGTTGTGGTCGACGCCGCGAGCCGTTCCTTGTAGTACCCCTCGCCATCCGGCAGGGCGCCGACGCCGGTGGCGATTTCCGGCGAGTTGGCGACGTCTTCATCGAACCAGGCGATTAGCGCGTCGTAAGCCGGCTTGAACTCGTTGATCAGCGCCTCGCGCGCCGCGTTGCGCATGTCCTCGGCGGTCGCCTCGTCGATCTCTCCCGCTTCGACGAGCGCGGCAATCTTGCGATTTGCGTCTCCCCACAGGGGCGAATCGCCCTCGCCGTCGAACGGCGCGCCGGTAATCAGCGCCTGCGATTGCTGCTTCACGCCTTCATAGGCGAAACGCGGCGCATGAACGCCCTCCCCGGCGGCAAGTTGCGCGCGCTCCAGCGCCTGCCCGGCCGCCCGTGAAATCTCACCGATACGCGTTACGTAAGCGCGCATCTCGTCCGCCGTTTCTACTTTGTGGAAGTTGATCATGAAGTTCGGCAGGAACGAATGCGGCCCGTTCATCTGATGGAAAACATAGCCGCGCCGGCGGAAGGGGAGCACAGCCTCGTCCAACTCAAGCTGATAAAGCCAGATGTCGTATGAAATTTTCGCTTCCTGAGTCAGCAGGTCGTAATCGAAGTTGTTTTTCAGCTCGGCAGCCGCCGCCCGGCGCCACTCCAGCTGTTCGTCCGCTGCGTCCTCGGAAAAGTCGTCGATCTCGGCGTAGTTGTCCTTGCGACCGAGAAACGTTTTGAAGATCGGGCTGAAATCCAGTTCCTCTTCCCACCGCTCGGCGAACCACTGATCAAGGCGCTCCGTTTCCGCTTCGACGGCTTCGGCGGTCGGCTCGGCCGATGCTTCCTGCACGGTGTTTTGCGGCGGCGACGTCGTTTCCTGGCCGCATGCTGTCAAAGCGGTGGCGCCCAACAGCACCAGGAGAATTTTCTGTTTCATTTCGCCCTCGTCATTTGATGTTGAATTCGAAGAGTTTTCGCCGACCCTAAAGGACGTCGCAACGCGCACAAGATCGCTTTATCGCAAAATAAAGGCGGCAAACGGCATATTGTCGCCCGCTCGCCGCCAATACTAAAACAGCGCGGAAAACGCCGACGCTAGAACGCTTCCGCCGGCAACGCCATCATCGTGTCGGCGCCGGTTTTTATCTTCTCCAGATACGCCGCGCCATCCGGCAGGATGCGCTCCAGAAAGTATTTTCCCGTGACCAGCTTGTTGCCGTAAAAATCGCCCTCGCCTTTCTTTTCGATGGCCGACTTTGCGCTCATCGCCCAGGCGTATGCGAGGCAGTTCAGGGCAAAGAGGTTCAGATAGTCCATCGATCCCGCGCCGGCGTGATTGAAGTTCTGCATGGCGTTCGCGGCAAGCCATTGGGTTGCTTCCTCCGTGCGCTCTTTTGCGAGTTTCAGCCCGTCAAGAAACGGCGCCAGTTCATCATTGCCCTGATTGTCGGCGACGAATTCGTCGATTTCGGCAAAGAAACTCTGCCAGGCGCGACCGCCGTCCTTCATCAGCTTTCGGCCGACAAGGTCGAGCGCCTGAATGCCGTTCGCGCCTTCATAAATCAGCGCGATACGCGCGTCGCGCACGAACTGCTCCATGCCCCATTCCTGAATATACCCGTGCCCGCCGAGCACCTGCTGGGCGTTGGTCGCGTGCCAGTAGCCTTTTTCCGTCAGGTACGATTTCAGGATCGGCGTCATCAGGCCCATATAGTCGTCAGCCTTCTGACGGGTTTCCTCGTCTTCGGCCAGTTCCTGAAGATCGCCGTGGAGCGCGGTCCAGTAGATCCATGCCCGGGCGCCCTCGGTAAAGGCGCGCTGATCCATCAGCATACGGCGCACATCGGGATGAACGATGATCGGGTCCGCCGGCTTGTCCGGCTCTGCGGGGCCGGTGAGTGCGCGGCCCTGCAACCGTTCCTTCGCGTAGGCCGCGCCGTTCTGATAGGAAACTTCCGAAATCGCCATGCCCTGCATGGCGACGCCGAGACGGGCCTCGTTCATCATCGTGAACATGGCTTTGAGGCCCTTATTCTCCTCGCCGAGCAGATATCCAGTGGCCTCGTCATAGTTCATCACGCAGGTCGAGTTGGCGTGAATGCCCATTTTCTCTTCGATCGACCCGCAGGAAACGCCGTTGCGCGCGCCCAGCGATCCGTCGTCATTGACGAGGAATTTCGGAACGATGAAAAGCGAAATCCCCTTTGTGCCTTCCGGCGCCCCTTCAATGCGCGCCAGCACCAGGTGAATGATATTCTCGGTCAGGTCGTGTTCGCCGGACGAGATGAAGATCTTCTGTCCGCTGACTTTGAAAGACCCGTCGCCGGCAGGAACCGCTTTCGATTTCAGGAGCCCGAGATCCGTGCCGCAATGGGGCTCGGTCAGGTTCATCGTGCCGCCCCAGTCCCCCGCGATCATTTTCGGCAGCCACTTCGATTTCTGGTCGTCGCTCCCGTGGGCGTGAATGGCGTTCGCCGCCCCGCGGGAAAGCCCCGGATACATAGCGAACGCCATGTTCGCGCCGGACATCATTTCGCTGACGGCGAGACCGAGCACATTCGGGAGCCCCTGTCCGCCATAGTCCGGGTCGAAAGAAAGCCCCTGCCAGCCGCCTTCGCGATAGGCGTCGTACGCCTCGGGCATGCCTTTCGGCGTCGTCACGGACCCGTCATCGTGACGGGTGCAGCCCTCCTTGTCGCCGGAATGGTTGATGGGGTGCAGGACATTCGCCGCAAGCTTCCCGCCCTCTTCAAGAATTGCATCAAGAAGTTCCTCGTTAACTTCTGAAAATCCTGGCAAATTCGAGTACTTTGAAATCTGTAGAACCTCGTTCAGGACAAACTTCATATCGGTCGTCGGAGCTGCATATTGGGTCATCGCCGTTCCTCAATTCGAACCTCTCGGTCACACATGTCTCTTGCTACACTATGTAGTGTCGCCGTTTAGAATACGCACCCTACGTCGGTGCGGCTCAATAGCGCCTCAGCCGCGAACCCAGCCATATGAGGCGCTGTAGCCGTTCTGACCCACTCTACTTGCAGGCGTTTCGCCCAGAACGGGTATTTTTCCTCATATGCGCCAAAAACGGGGCGGATATGCGCGAATCGCCGTTAACGTTTTGCTGACGTGTGTGACGGGAGGGCCGGAAACGGCTTTGTCGCCTCAACAAAGCAACTTAACGCAAGTCCATAACGGCATCGAGCCCGCATGGCGCCGAAAAACAAATAGGCGGAATTCTCCGCGACAGACCGGTGACAGCGATGAAGTCAAATGCGCCCTGGAGCGTCAAAGGCATAGAGAGAGACGCTCGCGAGACCGCTAAAGAGGCGGCGAAGCGTGAAGGCATGACAGTCGGCGAATGGCTGAATCAGATGATTTACGCCGCGGGCGATCCCGAAAGCTCCGGCGGCAATGTCGAGGGACTGAAGCTGCGCGATGTCGTCACCGCCATCGATCATCTGCACAAGCGCATCGCCGACAGCTCCGCCGAGAGCGGCGAAGCGGTCACAGACCTGTCGCGCAAGATGGGCGATGTCGTAGAACGGGTGCAGCGCCTTGAGCGAACGAAGCCCGGCGGCGGAGACCGCGAACGCGTCGACGCGTTAAAGGCGCTTGAGAAAGCCGTCTCCCAGGTCGCCGTTCAGTTCAGCAATGCGCAAAAGACAACGCTGGAGCGTCTCGATGCGTCGGAACAAAGCCTTCAGAAGCTGACGGCGCAGATCGACAGCGCCGGCGGCGAGGACGCGTCCGGGGTCGGATTCCTGAAAGATGCTGTTGACGGGCTGCAAACGCGCATGGCGCGGACCGAGCGACTCGTCAGCGATGCGGGGCAAGGGCAAGGCGGCGATCCGGCGTTCGTCGAAAGCACCGACAATCGGCTGCGCGTGCTCGGCGATGAAATCAAACGCGGGGGCGATCAGATCCGCACCCTCGAAACGACCATCGGCAAGCTTTCCCAGCAGATCGAAGCGGCGGAACGGCGGAGCGCAGAAGGCGTTCAGAAAACTGCGGAGACGCTTGCGGAGCTTCGCGAGAAGTTTTCCGGCGAACAGTTTGACGCCGTAAACAAGGACGATATCGCCGCCGTCGTCGCCGATCACACGCGCGACACCACCGACCGCGTTGATCGGTTGCAGACGTCCTTCGAAAGAATGATTGCACGCCTTGACGCTGCGGGCGGCGTTGAAAACTTCGCCGCCGAAGACGCCGAGACAACTGACAGCACGCCAACGCTTCCCGAGGAAACTGCTGCGCTGGCGGAACCGGCTCCAGGCGGAGACGACAACGCAACCGACGATCTCACCGATCTTGAGTTGATTGGCGACGAGCCGTCATCAGCGTCCGAGGAGACGCCGGAGACTGCCGCCGCGAGCGATGACGAAGACGATGACGACGATTTCTTTTCCTTCGCCGACGAGATCGACGCATCGATTGAGGAAACGCCGGCGTCCGAGCGGGAAGATGACTTTTCCTTCGAGCTTGAAGACGACAACACTGGTGACGAAGCCGTCGAAGATCCTGAAGGGGCGGCGATCCTGTCGGAAGTGCAAGGGGCGTTTTCAGGGACGACGCAAAGTCCGGACGACGCAAAATCCGACGACGTCGAGGCAAGCGATGACGATACGGAAGAAGCAAAAGACTCTATCGATTCAGAACTCGATGAGTTGCTTGCCGGTCTCGACGATGTCGGAGAGACGCCCGCGGAAGCCGCTTCCGACGATCCGCCGCCGGTTGCCGAAGCGCAGTCCGGCGCCAATGCGGATGGCGCGGAACAAGCTGAGGCGGAATCCGGCGATGAAGATTCTGCAAGCGCCCAGCCCAGTAAGGAAGACCTCCTGAAATCGATCCGGCGCAAAGCGCGCGAAGACGCCGCGGCCCGCGCAACCAGCGAGGAAAGCGGCAGGCCGACACGACGGAAACTGACGCCGAAGCAGAAGGCCATTCTCGCCGCGCGCGCGCGGCGCAAGCGGCTTCTGGAACAGGGCGCCGACGAAGACGCGCAAAAGGCGGCGGCGACGAAGAAAGCCCTCGCCGCCGGCGCCGATGAAAAACCGCCCCATGATGATTTTGCCGAAAGCGCCGTGGAGCAGCAAGATGACTCTGACGACGGCGGCAAATTCGCCGAGTTTCGCGCAAGGTTTCCGTTCTTCGGCGGCGCGAAGGAAAAATCCGACGACGACCGCGATGCAACTACGGCCGATCTCGATCAAAGAGACGCCGACGGCGATCAGGAAGCACTGGAAACGCTCAAGTCGACGGCGGCCACCCGGCCTGTAACGCTGGCGCTCGGCGTCGGCATTTTCCTCGTTCTGGGGCTCCTGTTTTTCCTCGTGAAAGACTTCGTGTTCTCGCCGCGCACCGAAGAGGGCGTGCAGCCCCCGGCGGCGACGGCGGCGCCCGCCGGCGAGGCCGCGACGGAACCGACGCTTGAAGCGCCGGCGCCGCCCGCCATCGATCCGACGACGCTCTATCGCGACGCCATGACGGGACTGAATGCCGCCGGCAATGACGCGGAGACGGGCATCGCCATGGAGAAACTTGAACAAGCCGCGCTGCTCGGCCATCCGCCGGCGCAACTGCAACTGGGCGAGTTGTACAAGACCGGCCAGGGCGTCGATCAGGATCTCTCCCAGGCGCGAACCTGGTTCCGGCGCGCGGCCAATGGCGGCAATGTCCTCGCCATGCACCGCGTGGGCGTCATGACGGCGCGCGGCGAAGGCGGCTCTGCAAACACGCCGGAAGCGATCGGCTGGTTCGAGCAGGCCGCCAATCGCGGGCTTGTCGACTCCCAGTACAATCTCGGCGCGATCTACCACCCAAGCGGCGAAGGCGAGCCGGCCGCAGGGGGCCTTCAGGACGCCGGCAAAGCCTATTACTGGTACTCGCTGGCGTCGCAAAACGGCGACGAACAGGCGACCCCGCTCGCCGCAGGCGTCGGCGCAGCCTTGAGCGAAACGCAGCGGGCCGAACTTGACGAGGCGATCGGCGCGTGGACTGCGCTTCCCGCCGATGTTGAGGCCAACACCCTCGCCAGCGCCGGATAACGCGCCGCTTCGCTTGCGTGGGCCAAGGCGCGGTCTATAAGCGGGAACGCCCCGGGGGCGTTCGACAGGCTGGCGCGTCTTATGCAGATTTATCTCCCAATTGCGGAGATCACCGTTGATCCGTTTGTCATCGTGTTTCTCGGGGCGGCGGTCGGTTTTCTGTCGGGCATGTTCGGGGTCGGCGGCGGCTTCCTGATGACGCCGCTGTTGATTTTCTACGGCGTCCCGCCCGCTGTCGCCGTGGGCACCGAAGCCTCGCAAATCGTCGCGTCCTCCGTCTCCGGCGTGCTTGCGCATCTACGCCGCAAGACGGTCGACCTGCATATCGGCGGCTACCTTGTCGCCGGCGGCGCCGTCGGCGCCGTCGTCGGCATTTTCATCTTTCGGTATTTTCGCGCCATCGGGCAGATCGAAGTTTTTATCTCCATCGCCTATGTCGTTTTCCTTGGCGCCATTGGCCTGTTGATGCTGATGGAATCCTTACGCGCGCTGCTTCGCGAGCCGGGCGCCAAACGCACCCGGCGCAAACACCGCAGCGCCGAATGGATGGCGGCGATGCCGTTCGCCATGCGCTTTCGGCGTTCGGGGCTTTATATCAGCCCGATCCCGCCGATTGTGCTCGGCTTTCTGGTCGGCATGCTTGCTTCAGTCATGGGCGTCGGCGGCGGATTCATCATGGTGCCCGCCATGCTTTACATTCTCAACATGCCGACCAAGGTTGTCGTCGGCACTTCGCTCTTTCAAATCATTTTCGTCACCGCGATTGCAACGATGCTCCATGCAGCCGCGAACCAGACCGTCGACATTCTTCTCGCCCTGATGCTGCTCACCGGCGGCGTCATCGGCGCCCAGATCGGCGCGCGCGCAGGGCGCCGTTTGAAAGGCGAGCAACTGCGCGCATTGCTGGCGCTGATCGTTCTGGCCGTTTGCGCCCGGCTTTTTTTCGATCTCGCGCTGCCGCCGGACGCGCTTTTCATTGTCGGGCCGGCTTTATGAGAACGCTGCTGTCCATCCTTACGGCAATGCTGTTCGCGGTAAGCGCGCAGGCCGCCGATATCGCCGTCGCGCTTACCGACGACCGCGTGGAAGTCGACGCGAATTTTGCCGGCGCCGACCTGACCCTGTTCGGCGCAGTGACCGGCGTTGAAAACCCCGCCGAGGTTTTCGACATTATCGCCGTCGTCACCGGACCTGAAGGCGACTTCAACGTGCGCCCCCTGGAACAGCGCGGCATTATCTGGCTGCCCGGCGAACCCTGGACCGTGAAAAACGCGCCGCGCTTTTACGCCAGCAGCGCGACCCGGCCGATCAGCGACATCGCCCCGCTGCCGGACCAGGCCCAGTACCAGCTTGGCGTCGACAATATCGCCGCCGTCGATCTTTATGCGGACAGCGACGCCCCCCATCCCTTTAACGCCGCTTTTCTCGACGCGCTGGAAACGGGCGGGCAGTATCAGGACCGCGTTGGCGGGATTTCGTTCGTGAAAGGCGCGTTGTTCACCATCGACGCCTCCCTCCCGGCCGACACGCCCGTGGGCGATTACGGCGTCGCCGTCTATCTCTATCGCGATGGCGTCATGGTTTCCCGCGACAGCGCGGAGTTGCGGGTGAACAAGGTCGGCCTGGAACGGCGCATTTATGACCTCGCGCATCAGCGTCCCGTGCTTTATGGTCTGCTCTGCGTCGCCGTGTCGCTGTTGGCGGGGTGGATTGCGGGCCTTGCGTTTCGCAAATCATAAGAAGTTGCGTTTCATTCGCTTTAATATGGGAGATCGCTATGAGCGAAGCAGGCAACGACGTTCGGGCCGGACAAACAGGTCTGCCGCAGGCGGCCGCGGTGCTCGCTTACGCCGGCGCCCTTCCGCCGATTATCGCCGCGCTCCTGATCTGGATGCGCCCCGCCGATCTCGGCGCCGGCGCAACGCAACTCATGCTCCTTTATGGCGGCGCGCTCATCGTGTTCTTCGGCGGCGTCAGGTGGGGCGTCGCGGTGATGCGCCCCGGCGGCCCTAGCTTCTTCAGCCTGCTTGGCGGCGTAATTCCGCTGCTCATGGCTTTCCCCGTATTTCTCCTCGAAGATACGTTCACGCGGTTCCTGATCGTTATCATCGCGCTGCCGATATTGCTGTGGGACGATCTGCGCGCAACACGCCGCGGGTCCGGCGCGCCGGACTGGTATCTCGGCGTGCGCACGCCGCTGACGATCCTGATGACCGTGTCGTTCCTGCTTGCATTCCTGAAAACAGTCACTGCGTGATCGATCGCTTGCGATTGTGACGCCTGAAACCCTTGATGGACTGACGATTACGCTTGATCCGGCGGCGCAGCGTCTGCTCGCAGGCGCCATCATGATCATGATGTTTGCGATTGCGCTGGGTCTGAAGCCGGAACACTTTCATTTCCTGAAGCGCGAACCAAAGCTGTTCTTCGGCGGCGTGGCGGCGCAGATCATCGCCCTGCCCGCGGTCACGCTGGCCCTTGCGTCGGTCATGAATCCGGCGCCATCGGTTGCGCTGGGCATGATCGTCGTCGCCGCCTGCCCCGGCGGCAATGTTTCAAACTTCATGAGCTGGGCCGCGCGCGGAGACGTCGCATATTCCGTATCGCTTACGGCCGGCTCCAGCGTCATCGCGGCCCTGTGGACGCCGGCGGCAATTCTGTTCTGGTCAGGGCTTTATCCGCCTACGGCGGACTTGCTGGCGGCCATTGACTTTAATCGGGCCGCGTTCGTCACGCAGACAACGCTTATGCTCGCAGCGCCGCTTGCCGCCGGGATGGCGGCGGCGCATTGGCGCCCGGCCCTCGCCGAACGCCTGCGCAAGCCGCTGGCGCTTTTCGGAGCGGGCGTTCTGGCCTGGGTGATTGTGGCCGGCACGATTGATTTCCTCCCCGTACTGTTGCCGGGCTGGGCCCTCATCCTGATCCCGGTCGCCCTCCATAATGCGCTCGCCTTCGCGACCGGCGCAGCATCGGGCCGGCTGCTCGGCGCCGCACCCGATCGCCGCCGCTCGCTGACCTTTGAAGTCGGCATCCAGAACGCCGGCCTCGCTGTCGTATTGTTGCTGGCGCAGATGGAGGGAATTGGCGGCGCCGCGGCGATAGCCGCTGTATGGGGCGTTTGGCACTTCGCGTCCGGCGGCGTTATGATTTTGCTGTTTCGAATGATCGACAAACGAAAGGCGACGCCATGAGCTTTGACGTCATTATTAAGGGCGGCGCCGTCTATGACGGCGACGGCGGCGCGCCGGTGCGCGCGGATATCGGCATCAAGGACGGGCGCATTGCGGAGATCGGAAAATGCGCCGCCAGCACGGACCGAACCATCGACGCCGGGGGCGCCATCGTGACGCCGGGCTTCGTTGATCTGCATACCCATTATGACGGGCAGATTTCCTGGGACGAGGAATTGCGCCCCTCGGTCAATCACGGCGTGACGACCCTGCTCATGGGCAATTGCGGCATTGGCTTTGCCCCGGCTCACGATACCGATCATGACCGTCTTGTGCGCCTGATGGAGGGCGTCGAAGACATTCCGGGCACGGCGCTTCATGAAGGCCTCACCTGGAACTGGGAAAGCTTCCCCGACTATATGAACGCCATCGACGCTGTGCCCCATACGGTCGATTTCGGCGTGATGATCGGCCACGACCCCGTGCGCGTCTACGCCATGGGCGAGCGGGCGAGCGCCTTTGAAACGGCCACTGACAACGACATCGCAACGATGCGCGCGATCGTGCGCGATGCGCTTGAAGCCGGCGCCGCCGGCTTCTCCATCGGCCGCACCGATGTCCACCGCACGGCGGATGGCGACTGGACTCCGAGCGCCGAAGCCAGCGCGAAGGAACTGACCGGCATTGCATCGGCCTTCGACGGCCTCAATCACGGCGTTCTTCAGATCGTCAACGATTTCAATCTCGAACGGGAAGGCGATGAGTTCGACGAGGAATTTGCAATCGTCGAAGCGTTTGTCCGCGCCGGCGGCCGCCCCGCCTCGATCTCGCTGATGCAACGGGACATGGCCGCGGATGACTGGAAACGAATTCTCACGGAAACGGAGCGGCTGAACGCAGACGGCGTTCCGTTTCATGTGCAGGTTGCGCCGCGCGCCATTGGCGTTTTTCAGGGACTGCAATGCACGTTCCATCCGATGATGGCGCAGCCTTCCTATATGGAGATCAAGGACTGGCCGCTCGACGAGCGTGTTCGCATTATGCGAGAGCCCGCCTTCAAGGAGAAATGTCTCAGCGAAAAACCCGTGAAACTGGCCGGGGAAGGCTCGTCCGTGCCGCCGATCGCCGATACCATGATTGCGGCGATTGAACTCGTGGCGAACAAGTTTTTCCGCCTGGGCGAAAACCCGGACTACGAACAGACGCAGGACCGCTCCCTCGGCGCGGAAGCGAGACGCGACGGCGTTTCGGCCATGGAAAAACTCTATGACACGTTGCTGGAACTTGACGGCCGCCAGCTCATCTACTTCCCGATCTACAACTACACCGAATTCAACTACGATAACGTCCGCACCATGATCACCCATCCCGCCGCCCTGCCCGGCCTGTCCGACGGCGGCGCCCATGTGGGCACGATCTGCGATGCGAGCTTTCCAACCTATCTGCTGACCCACTGGACGCGGGACCGGGCCGAAGGCCGCATCCCCCTTGAGCGCGCCATTCAGATGTTGACCGCTGACGGCGCCGATTATCTGGGGCTGAAAGACCGCGGGCGCCTGCGCGTCGGCATGCGCGCAGACATCAACGTGATCGATCACGACAAGTTGCGGCTTGGGGCGCCGCGCATGGTTCAGGACCTTCCCGCAGGCGGGCAACGCCTGTTGCAGCCGGTTTCCGGCTACCGCGCAACCTTTGTCGCCGGCGAACAGGTGATCGCCAATGACGAAGTTACCGATGCGCGGCCCGGTCGGCTGGTGCGGTTCGGATAAGCTCGCGGCTTTTCACAAACAGATCAGCTCACGGGCGCGTTCATTGAGCGTGATCGCGCGTTCCTTCATTGGCGGCTTACCGACGCAACAGGAGAAACCCCAATGAAACTTATCGCAACCGCAGCTTCATCCCTCGTCCTGATCGCCACCGCCTACGCTCAGCCGACGGCGGCGGATGTATCCTTCGCCTCGATTGAAACCAGCGTTGAGGCCGACGTGAAGTCCGCTCTCAGCGCCCTTGAGGCGAAAGAGTTCGACCGCGCCGCCCTGCTCCTGCGCACCGCGGGCGCCAACGCCAACCGGCTTTCTCTGCAAACCCTGACCCAAAAAATCGCCGGCGCCGCGCCCTCCTTTAAACCGGAGAACGCCAATTTCGTGCTGGCGCAATCTTCGACGGTCGCCTTCGAAAACTTGTTCGATCGCCGCGACACGGTGGAACGCCGCTTCCGGGATGACGAGGGCCGCATCGTCACCGTCCGCGTTTTCGGCGAAGGGCGGGACCTTGCCGACTTCATGTTTATCAAGGACGATACGGCGATGCTTGAAAAGGGCGGTCTCGAAGTCGCAGAAATGCGCGGCGAGCCGGCGATCAAACGACGCGGCGAAAACGGCGAACTCTCCGTCTTGATGATGTCGGACGAAGATAAAGCCCTGATCGAGGTCGAAGGCGACGATGAGGATACCGTGATGGCCTTCATCGGCGATCTGGAAAACGCGGTGAAAAACTAAGGCCCATCGCTATCGCCGCTTGCCCCTGTCGGCGCCGCGGTTCATTCTGCGCCTCCCGCGTCATTTGGGAGCGCAGAATGAACTTCACATTCCACACAACCCCGGAAATCGTTTTCAGGTCCGGATCGATAAGGGAAATCGGCGACTTGATGGGCGCCCGCTTCAAGCGCCCGATTTTGCTCACCGACAAGGGGCTGATCGAGGCCGGCCTCGTCGAACCGGCGATTGGAAGCCTCGAGGCGGCCGGCGTTTCGATACTTCTTTTTGACGATGTCGCCGCAGACCCGCCAGCCGGCAAGGTAAAACAGGCGGTCAATGCGGCGCGCGCCCACCGCGCCGACAGCGTGATCGGCCTCGGCGGCGGCTCCTCCATGGACACGGCGAAGGTCGTTTCTGTGCTGATGAATTCCGAGCAGAGTCTCGAAGACATCTACGGGACCGATACCGTCAGGGGCAAACGCGCGCCGCTGGCGCTGTGCCCGACCACATCGGGCACCGGATCGGAAGTCACGTCCATCTCAGTCATCACGACGGAAGAAGATACGAAAGTCGCCGTAGTCGACAATGCGCTCTATCCAGACCTTGCGGTGCTCGATCCGGAATTGACGTTCGGCCTGCCCCGCCATGTGACGGCTGCGACCGGCATTGACGCCATGGTCCACGCCATTGAGGCCTACACAAATATCAATCGCAAAAACCCCGTCTCGGATGCGCTTGCGCGCGAAGCGCTGCGGCTGCTTTCTTCGAATATTGTCGCGGCTTGCGAAAAACCGGGCGACCGCAACGCCCGCGAAGCGATGATGCTGGGCGCCATGCTCGCCGGACAGGCTTTTGCAAACTCCCCCGTCGGCGCCGTTCACGGAATGGCGTACCCGCTCGGCGGCATTTTTCATGTTCCTCACGGGCTTTCGAATTCACTGATGCTGGAGCCTGTGTTGAGATTCAACGCGCCGAATGCGGATCACCAATATGCAGAGCTTGCCGACGTCATTGCGCCGGGCGCAACGGGAACCCATGCGCAGAAATGCGATGCGTTTATCAGGCGGATCGTGGAAATCGTCGAGGCGACGGGGGTTGAGCGCCGTCTGTCGCAGCTCGGCATTTCCCATAACGATCTGCCGCGCATGGCCGAGGACGCCATGAAAGGCCAGCGCGTATTGCAGAACAATCCGCGCGCCGTCACCTATGACGACGCACTCGCCATGTACACGGAAGTGCTTTAGCCCACGCGCCTAGTAGATTCTGCAATCATCGCCGCAGTCCGAAAGATAGGCGTATATCCGCGCCGGGAACGCGGCCTCAGCGGCAAGTGTGAACGAGGCGAGCGCGATAATCGCCGGTATCAGCAGCAGCGCCAGAAACGCGAACAGGATGAAGGCGGCCGGCCCAATCACGCCAAAACCCGCCACAGCCAGCAACGCGATCACGATAGCCGCTGGTATGAAGAACAGAATGAACAGGATAAAAACGACGCCCTGCAGGATGGAAAGAAACAGCGCTCCAGACACGAGAAGCCGCCAGAAGTTTCCCTTGGTCATCGCCCATGCGTCGCCGAACGAAATCCGGTTCTCGACCGCAGCGATCGGCAGCACGGGCAACAGCCGCAACACGACCCACAGCCAGACGATGAAAATCCAGATGGCCAGGAGCGCGCCCGGCGCAATAATCAGCGCCTTCGCCTGACCGTCAACCGCTTCGGACGCCACCGCCGTCAAGCCGATGGCGCCGGCGACGAATACAAACATGATCACGCCGGTTACCGCAATGAGGAGGCCATAAAGAAACTGCGTTACGAAATAGCGCAATTCGCGCGGCCCCAACGCAAAGTAAAACGGGAGAGACGGCGGCTCGAAATACGCAAAGGTCGCCGCGCGCGTAACGGCCACGTAAACGCAAGACAACACCAGCATGACAACGAGCGGCATGAACGTGCACAGCACGATGTAGCCGGCGAGAAATCCGCTGTTTTCGAAGAGAGCCTCAATGGCTTCTTCCGGATCCGACGTTGAAAAATCGGCCGCACTCATTCCGGCGCCGGCCAGCAGCGCGAGCGAGCCGCCATACAACAGAATGACAATGGCGATCGGCAGCCAGGCGATGCGAATCACCATGCCGATGCGCTCAAAGCCAAATAGCACCGCTTCCAGCGGCGGCCGCATGATCGGCGTCTTCATGATGCTTGACCCCACCCCATAACTTCCCCAAGGCTGTAATGAAATGACGCGGAAGCCCGCTTGTCAACGCGCCGGCGAAATGCGGGCATAAACAGGAGATTACCCGTTGGCGCCCACGCCCTCCAGGACCCGCGCCGATTACCGGCATTTCGCGCCCATCCAGACCCGCTGGAGGGACAATGACGCCTACGCGCACATAAACAATGTCGTCTATTACAGTTTTTTCGATACGGTCGTGAACGGCTTTTTGGTCGCCGAGGGCGCCCTCGACGTTGAGAAGAGTAATGTCATCGGGTTGGTCGTCGAGACCGGATGCCGTTACTTTGCGCCGGCGGCTTTCCCGGACAGTCTTGAGGGCGGGTTGCGGGTCGCGCATATCGGCAATTCGTCGGTGCGCTACGAAATCGGGCTTTTCAAAGAGGCCGGGACCGAACCGTTGGCGGAAGGCCATTTCGTTCATGTTTATGTCGATCGCGAATCGCGCAGGCCGGCGCCGCTGTCGGAAATCCTGAAGTCCGCATTAGGGAAGATCAGAGCCGCGGACTGAAGGGCGCCGCTTATGAGCGGCGCGGGGTATTCAGCGCCGTGACATTATCGGCGCCTTTCTCACTGAATTTGTAATTCCTTGTTCCACGAGCCGTTCGCAGGACGCAATTTTCTGCGGCTTCACTCTGATCGGGTGGATCTCGTACCTACATGGGACCGCCCACCCTTGCGGTTTCGCATCCGGCGCCGCACCTGCGCAGCCAAGTCGCCTGCTATTGCGTTCAAGAAGTAATCCGCCGTAAACAGCCCGCATGCCCATCATCGAATCGAAGATCGACATTCGGTCAGACACTTTCGCCGCAAACAAAGAAGCGATGGAAGACGCTGTTGCGCAACTGCGCGACCGCGCCGACATCATCGCCGCGGGCGGCGGCGATCGGTATAATGAGCGCCACAAGAAACGCGGGAAGCTGCTCGTTCGCGAGCGTATTTCACGCCTGCTTGATCCGGGCGCCCCGTTTCTCGAAATCGGTCAGTTCGCCGCCTGGGAAATGTATTCCGGCGACGTCCACGCAGCCGGGATCGTATCGGGGATCGGCCGCATCTCCGGGGTTGAGTGCGCCATCGTCGCCAACGATCCGACCGTAAAGGGCGGCACCTACCACCCGATGACCGTGAAGAAACACCTGCGTATGCAGGAAATCGCCCTCGAAAACCGGCTGCCTTGCGTTTACCTCGTCGAATCCGGCGGCGCATTCCTGCCCATGCAGGACGAAGTTTTTCCGGACAAGGACGATTTCGGGCGCATCTTTTTCAATCAGGCGCAGATGTCCTCAAAGGGCATTCCGCAGATCGCCATCGTGCACGGAAGCTGCACGGCCGGCGGCGCCTATGTGCCGGCAATGTCCGACGAGGCGGTGATCGTCAAAAAACAGGGCACGATCTTTCTCGGCGGCCCGCCTCTCGTCAAAGCGGCGACCGGCGAGATCGTTTCGGCGGAAGACCTGGGGGGCGGCGACACCCATACGCGCATTTCCGGCGTCGCCGATCATCTGGCCGAAGACGACGATCATGCGTTGGGGCTGGCCCGCCAGATTGTTTCGCGACTGAACTGGGAAAAACTCGGAAAGGTCACGAAATCGCAGGCCGAGGCGCCTGCATACGATGCGGCCGAGCTTTACGGCGTTGTGGAAACGGATGCGCGCAAGCCGTATGACGCCCGCGAGATCATCGCACGGATTGTTGACGGTTCCGCGTTTGACGAATTCAAGCCGCTTTACGGCTCAACGCTGGTGACGGGCTTTGCGCGGCTGCACGGGTTTCCCGTCGGAATACTCGCCAATAACGGCATTCTCTTTTCCGAAAGCGCCAAGAAAGGCGCTCATTTCATCGAATTGTGCTGCCAGCGAAAAATTCCCCTGGTCTTTCTACAGAACATTACGGGCTTCATGGTCGGCCGCGCGGCCGAAGAAGGGGGCATCGCCAAGGACGGCGCAAAGCTCGTGACCGCCGTCGCCACCGCCGGCGTTCCCAAATTCACGATCGTCGTCGGCGGGTCTTACGGCGCCGGCAATTACGGCATGTGCGGGCGCGCCTATGGGCCGCGTTTCATGTTCATGTGGCCAAATGCGCGCATCTCCGTGATGGGCGGCGAGCAGGCGGCGAGCGTTCTTGCGACGGTCAAACGCGACGGTCTGAAAGAAGGCGATGTGTGGTCCGCGGAGGACGAAGAAGACTTCAAGAACGGCGTGCGCGACAATTACGAGCAACAGGGTTCGCCCTATTATTCCTCCGCGCGGCTCTGGGACGACGGCGTCATCGATCCGGCGCAGACCCGCGACGTTCTGGGCCTTTGTCTCTCCGCATCGTTGAATGCGCCGGTCGAGGCGACGCGCTTCGGCGTGTTCCGGATGTAGCCGGGTAACGCGATAACACCGAGTTCGACCTCCAGGGGTTTTTCACTGATGTTCAAAAAAATTCTCATCGCGAATCGCGGAGAAATCGCTGTCAGGGTTGCGCGCACCGCGCGGAAGATGGGCGTCAAAACGGTCGCGGTCTATTCAGAGGCGGACGCGTCGGCGCCTCATGTGAAGGTTTGCGACGAAGCGGTTTTCATCGGGCCCGCGCCGGCGGCGGAAAGCTATCTGCGCGCCGAGAAAATTCTTGAAGCCTGCGCGCGCACGGGCGCCGAGGCGGTGCATCCCGGCTACGGGTTTTTGTCGGAGAATGCGGCGTTCGCCGAGGCTCTGGACAAGGCCAGCATTGCGTTCATCGGGCCGACTGCAAAGACCATTCGCGCCATGGGATCGAAATCGGCGGCGAAGGACCTGATGGAGGCCGCCGGCGTGCCGACGACCCCCGGCTATCAGGGCGAGGACCAGGCGCTGAAGACCTTCAAACGGGAAGCCGCGCGCATCGGCTACCCGGTTCTCCTCAAAGCCACCGCCGGCGGCGGCGGCAAGGGCATGCGCATGGTGGAGCGCGAGGACGATCTCGAAGACGCCCTGAAATCCGCCCAGCGCGAAGCGAAATCGGCGTTTGGCGACGATCGCTTCCTGATTGAAAAGTATATTGCCCGCGCGCGCCATGTGGAAGTTCAGATCTTCGGCGACGGCGTCGGCAATGTCGTTCACATGTTCGAGCGCGATTGCTCCGTGCAGAGACGGCACCAGAAGGTCATCGAAGAAGCCCCGGCGCCCGACATGCCGGCGGATGTGCGCCGCAAACTCCTCGCAGCCGGCGTCGACGCAGGCAAGGCAGTCGACTATCGCGGCGCCGGCACGGTCGAGTTCCTCTATGACACGGCAAATGACGCGGTCTATTTCATGGAAATGAATACGCGCCTTCAGGTTGAGCATCCCGTATCGGAAATGATCACGGGGCTCGACTTCGTGGAATGGCAACTGCGGATCGCCGCCGGCGAAGGCTTGCCGCTTGCGCAGGGTGACATCAAGGAAGATGGCTGGGCGTTCGAAGCGCGGCTCTACGCTGAGAACCCGGCGCAGAATTTCGCGCCGTCGATTGGAACGCTTACAACCCTGCGCTTGCCGGAAGAGAAAGCCAGGATCGACTCCGGTGTTGTCGAGGCGCAGGACATTACGCCATACTACGATCCGATGATTGCAAAAATTATCACGGGCGGCGCCACCCGCGACGACGCCCTCGCCCGGCTGCGCGCGGCGCTCGCAGACACACGCGTCGCCGGCCTTGAAACCAACGCGGCGTTTCTGCACGCAATCGCCGCTCACGACACATTCATCAAGGGCGATGTTTCAACGCGCTTTATCGAAGAGAATTCGGACGCGCTGCATTTGAAGGACGCCGTCGGCCCGAAAGTCTGGGCGGCGGCGGCGATGGATCTTCGCCGGCGCGCCGGCAGCAACGAGGACGACCCATGGGATACGGCCGCAGGCTTTCGCCTTAACCGTCCGCCGCGCGCCGTTTTCTGGATCTCGCTGGACGACAAGCCGGCCCTCGCCATAATCCATGGCGACAAAGACAACGCCGCCATAACAATCGAGCCCAACGCCGGCGCCGCAGCGCGCCGGGCGGGCGAAACGCCGGACGCGCCGACACAGTTTTCGTTCGAAGGCGATACGCTCGGAAACGGCGCCTACGCGCTGAGTGTAAACGATGAACAGTATACCGCTCACGTCGCGCAACATCTCGGCGGCTTGCGCGTCTGGATCGGCGCCGCGCACTGGGATGTGGCCCTGCCGGACCCGCTGGCCGGCGCCTCGGCCCATCATTCAAGCGAAGGCACGCTGACGGCGCCCATGCCCGGCGTTATCACGATCCTTTCCGCAAAGCCCGGCGACGCCGTCGACGCGGGCGATCCGCTCCTCGTCATGGAAGCGATGAAAATGGAACACGCCGTCAAAGCGCCCTTTGACGGCGTGATCAAATCCTACAAATTCAAACCCGGAGACCAGGTTAAAGACGGCGATCTCCTGGTCGAATTCGAAGAGAGTGTTTAGGCGGCCCGCGCGTCCACGCGATCCAGCGCGTCGGCGATTTTTTCGGTATGCCGAACATCCGTGCCGCAGCAACCGCCAAAAACGGTCAGCGTCGGCAGCCGGCGCTTTTCTCGCCTCCAAATCCGTTTCCATAATGGCTTCGCCCAGGGGCTGACCGGACGGCAGGCGCCCGTCGGTCTCGACCGTGAAAGAGACGACCGCCGGCATGTCCACGGCGGCGGCGGCGTTGTTCCCCGAGCCTAGAGGCGCTCTTGATAAACGGGCTGGATATCCACCGGCACGTCCGTCAGCGATGCGATGACGGCCTCGGCGTCTGCGTCGAGTTTGGCGTATTTGTCGAGGAACGCTTTCGCCGCATCGTAGTCGCCGTCGCCCTGCACGATCACCACGTCGCGGGTGAGGTCTGAAATCGCCTGTTCGAGCGCAGCGAAATCAATGCGAAACCGTTCTTCGACAGCATCCCATTCGAAGGCGCCGGCTTCCCTGAAATAGGAGTACTGGAACGCCGCGCCTTTCCCGTGGGCCGCATTGGTTCCGAAACGCATGGAGCGAAAGAGGCCGACAAAATAGGTGGCGAGAAAGTTCTCTTTCTCCGCCACGGGCATGTCGCCGCGCTCCATCATGTAAAGAATGTTGTAGGCGCCCATCACATCGGCCTTGCCCTCTTCCGTACCGGTATAGAGTTCCTTGAGTTCGGCGCCGACCGTCGTCTCCTCGCCGTCCTTCATGATCGTCCCCGGCCCAAGACTGTGGGCGAGTTCATGGAACAGCGTTCCGCCGGCCATGTACTTTTTCATCAGCAAGGGGGCCTGCTCGGCAACGAGCACGTGCTCGGCCATGGGCGCAAGAATGCGGTCGAACTTGGCGCCGAGCACATTATTCAGGATGACTTTCTTTGCGCCTTTCGCCTCGCGCACGCGTTCGTCATTCGGCAGATTAAAGGCAATCGTCTGCACGCCCGGCACGTTGTCGCCGCCTCCATGAACCTGATCGGCCACAACGATGGGCGATTCAAAGCCGCGCCGGAAATTCTTGTAGGATTCGTCAACGGGAAGGTTTGCTTCCATGTCGCGCAGGAAATCCTTGTACTTCGCGAGCGCGGCAGATTCTTCAGGGTTTTTGATGGTGATAAACGCCTCAAAGGCTGTTTTGTAGCCGTAGAGCGTATCCGTATAAACTTCATAAGGACCGATCGCCGCTTCGATGGGACCGTCGAGATCCATCCATGCGATTTCAGACTCATAGTAATCGTCTGTGAGAAACGCTTCAGCGCGCAGCGTCAAAAAGTTTTTCAACGACTCATTCGACGTCATCTCTGCGGCCTCGCGCATTAACGCCGCCGCCGGCTCCAGCCACTCGCGATAGTGCTCGGAGTACGGGATCGCAATGAGGCTGTCCCCGTCGCGGCGGACAACCGTGTAACCGCTCCGGAAGGCGTCTTCGTCTTCCGGGTGTTTGGCAATCCACGCTTCGAACTCCTCCTTCGTAATATCGGCCGGATAAAACGCCGCGCCCGCCGGCATCGGCATCGAGCCGTAAAACGGTTTGTTGTTATCGAGGGAGTCCCAGGGACCGAAATGCAACTCAAAGAGTTGCAGCACGAGATCCTTGTCAGAAAGGTCGCTGGAGGCAATTTCATCGCGCCAGGCAGGATTCCTTTCCGAACGCTGTCGAAAATAGATCTCCGACATGTAATTGCCGACCTGGTTGAGCTTGTTCACCACCGCGGCCTCTTCCTCGCTGAGAAAGGTCGCGTCCACATCCATATCGACCACGGCGAATTGCGCGCGCATGCGTTCAAGGTCGGCGCGCGATGCGGCGGTCGCGGCAGGCGCTTCGGCGGAGGGCATTTCCTTAGCGGCGTCAGCGGCAGGCGCGCCGGCGGTGTCCCCGGCCTCTTCGCCGGAACAGGCGGCTATAGCGACGACAAGTAACGAGGCGACGATCTTTTTCATTGGTTTCTCCTGAAACGCCCTGACGAACGTTGACGTGCGGCGCCGAAACGCCTGATTTGTCGGGGACACTACCGTGTCGCGCTGCGCCCATAAAGACCGCCGTGACGCAGCCGCCACATTCCCGCCTTGCACCGGCGTTATGCTTCGCAGTAGGGATAAAAGTGGCCGTTTGTCGCGTTCGCATGAGGGGAATTTGAATGAAACGACTATTCGCCGGGATCGCTTCGCTATGCGCTGCGTTTTCGACGGCCAGCGCGCAGTCGAATGATTTCGATATCTGGCTGGAGAGCTTTCGCGCAGAAGCCTCCGCCGCAGGGATCAGCGAAACGGTGCTGGACGAAGCCTTCGCAAATGTGACGGTCAATCAGCGGGTCTTCGAGCTGAACGACAACCAGCCGGAGTTTTCCCGCGCCATCTGGGATTATCTCGACACGGCGGTTTCGGAGAGACGGATCACCGACGGCCGCGCCGCGCTCGCGGAAAACCGTATCGTGCTTTCACTGATCGAGGCCGCTTACGGCGTCGACGCCGAAACGATTGTCGCCATCTGGGGCCTTGAATCCGCATACGGAAGGGTTCTCGGCGATTACGACGCCATCCAGGCGCTGGCGACGCTGGGGTTCGAAGGGCGGCGCACCGCCTATGGCCGGTCGCAGCTCATCGGCGCGCTGAAAATTATCCAGAACGGATATGCCGCCCGGAGCGAGCTGAAAGGCTCCTGGGCCGGCGCCATGGGCCATACGCAGTTCATTCCGACGACCTATCTCGCCTACGCGGTCGATCATGACGGCGACGGCAGACGCAATATCTGGTCCGACCTTGGCGACGTCTTCGCCTCGACCGCGAATTATCTGTCGGTTTCGGGATATCGCGCCAATGAGGGCTGGGGCGTTGAGGCGCGGCTGCCCGGGGCGTTCGACTATTCCCTCGCAACCGCCTCCAACAAAAGACCCATCGTCGAATGGGCCTCGCTCGGCGTCGAAGGCGTGCGCCGCGACTTGCTCTCATCGTTCGATCCAAATCTGCGCGCCCGGCTGGTCGTGCCGGCCGGCGCCCGCGGACCGGCGTTTCTGGTGTTCGAGAATTTCGAGGCGATCCTCAAATACAACCGCTCAACGGCCTATGCTCTGGCGGTCGCCATGCTGTCGGACGAGGTGGCCGGCCGGTCCGGCCGGGCGGCGACGCTTTGGCCGCGGGAAGACAGGCCGTTGAGCCTCGACGAGCGGAAGGCGCTCCAGCAGGCCCTTGCCGATCTCGGCTATAATCCCGGCCCCGTGGACGGGATTATCGGGGCCGGAACCAAGGCGGCCCTCAGAAAATGGCAGAAAAATACGGGTCGGCCGGCCGATGGCTATGCCTCGGCGGCGATTCTTGAGGCTCTGCGCCAATAATTTTCTCCCCAGCTCTTGTTGCAGTGCACAAAATCACCTATGTGGCTGCAATGCTGCGCCGCACAAAACCCCGGTGCAGACCAGATTGATTGCAACGGGAGGCCACTATGGCGACTGCAACACCGACGAAGAAAGCCCCGGCCAAGAAGGCCGAGGCGAAGACCAGCGACACCGCATTCGAGACGGCGGGCGCGTTCGCAGAGAACGCACAGGAGTATTTCTCGGAATTCGTGACGAAAATGTCCGACGCGACCGAAGACATGCGCGAGCAGGCGGAAGAGATCGCCGAAGATATGCGCGCGCGGTTTGAAACGCAGCAAAAGCTCGCTGCCGACGTCAATGCGGAGATTGCCGAAGCGACGAAAAAGGAAGTTTCCGACGCCGTTCAGTTCGCAAGCGATCTTGGCAAGGCGAAAACGGTCGCCGATGCGCTCGAAGTCCAGCAAGCCTACTGGACCAAGCTTTTCGAAACGCGCGTCGCGCGCACGCAGGAGTTGACCTCCAAGTCGGTAGACGCTGCGAAAGAAGCTTTCGCGCCGTTCAAAGCCGAGTTTCCGACGCCGTTCGACACGTCGGCCTTCGAGAAGTTTTTCAGCTTCCCGGCGAAAGCCTGACACACGCGACATTTTCGTTCCTTGCGGCTAATCAAAGGCCGTGAGCAAACGAATTGAGCATGCGGAACTGGACTGGAGCGGCCCTCGCCAATCAGAGGGCGCGCCCCGGTCCTTTTCTTTTGACGATGTCTATTTTTCCGGAGACGGCCCTGCGGAAAGCCGGCATGTGTTTATCGCCGGCAATGACCTGCCTGCGAGATTTGCAGGGGCAAGGACGTTCACGATCGGCGAGCTTGGCTTCGGCACAGGGCTCAATTTCCTGACCGCGTGGGCGGCGTGGACGCAAGCGAAAAAGCCGGCGCGCGCGCACCTCCACTTTCTCTCGGTAGAAAAGTTTCCGCTCTCGCCGAACGACCTTGAAAAGGCGCACGCCGCGTGGCCGGAGCTTGCGACAGAATGCGCGAGACTGCGCGCAAGCCTGCCGCCCGCCTTTCCGGGCGTTCATCGCACCGAGGTCGCCGACGACGTGACGCTGACGTTTCTTTACGGCGACGCGCGCGTTACGCTGGAGCAGACGGAGGCTTCCGTCGACGCCTGGTTCCTCGACGGTTTCTCGCCCGCGAAAAACCCGGAGATGTGGCGCCCGGATCTCATGAAGGAACTGGCGCGCCTGTCGGCGCCCGGCGCGACGCTCGCAACCTTCACCGTCGCAGGCGCGGTTCGGCGCGCGCTTCAGGACGCAGGCTTTGATCTGGAAAAATGCGCCGGATACGGGCGGAAACGGGAAATGCTTGCGGGGCGACTGGCGCGATCGTCCGACCATGCAAGACCGCGCGCACCGTGGTTCGACACGCGCAGGCCCCCGCCCCTCGCCCCGTCGGCGCGCATCGCCATCATCGGCGCCGGGATCGCCGGCGCCTCTCTCGCCCACGCGCTGCGCCGATTAGGATACGCGCCTGTCATCTTTGAAGCGAAAAGCCCGGCCAGCGGCGCGTCCGGCAATGCGGCGGGTCTCGTCATGCCGCGTCTTGACGTTGGCGACACGCCGGCCGGCCGCTTCCACGCCGCCGCCTATCTCCATACAATCCGCCTACTGACGGATTTGCCTGAGGCCATTTTCAACCCATGCGGCGTTCGACGTCTCGCGACGTCGGACAAAGAGAGGGCGCGTCAGCAAAAGCTGCTGGACGGTCACGCGCTTCCCGATGGATGGATGTCGGCGACCAACGATGGCGTGCATTACCGCCAAGCCGGCGTCGTCGATCCGCCCGCTCTTGTTCGGGCACTGATCGGCGAAACGCCAATCATTGCGGCGACAGTGACCGACATCAGTTCGGACGGCGCACGCTGGCGCGTTGCAACGGGCGACGGCGCCGAGCATTACGACGCGGTCGTCCTGGCAAATGCGCTTGATGCATCCCGTTTCCAGCAATTGCGGGGCGCGCCCTTATCCGGCTCGGCCGGCCAGATCGACTGGTTTCCGGAGGCGCGGGCGCCTGGAACGGCTTGCGCCTTCGGACCCTACGCTGCGCCGGCGCCCGGCGGCGGCGTGGTCATCGGCGCAACCTACGCCCCGGTTTCCATCGGGGCGATCCGGCGCTTTTCGCCGGAGGCGACCGAATCAAACATTGCCGCTGTCGCAAAAATCCTGCCCGATCTCGCCGCCGGCCTTGATCCCGCCGCGTCGCGGGCGCGTGTCTCGGTTCGCTGCACAACACCGGATCGCCTGCCCGTCGTCGGACCCATCCCCGACCGGGACTTCTACGCCGGCGCCTATGACGGACTAAGAACCGGGCGGCAAGCCGACTACCCGCAAGGCGTCGCCCTGCCCGGCCTTTACGCTCTGACTGGCCTCGGCTCGCGGGGCCTTGTCACGGCCCCGCTCTGCGCCGCCATGATCGCCGCCGAGATTTCCGGCGCGCCGGCGCCTGTGGAAGCGGACATTGCCGAAGCCCTCCATCCGGCGCGGTTCCACATTCGTGATCTGAAACGAAATCGATAGGTTGCGGGCGTGGGCGCGCCCGCGCTATGCGGGGCGCAAACAAATCGAAGGACGCGCCATGAAGGATACACCCTACGGCCCCGTCTATGACAATGTTCTCGAAGGCATTGGCAAAACGCCAATCGTCAAGGTCTCGAACATCGACACCGGACCGTGCGAACTTTTTCTGAAACTTGAAGCCAACAATCCGGGCGGCTCGATCAAGGACCGAATCGGCGTCGCCATGATCGAAGCGGCGGAAAAGGAAGGCAAGCTGAAGCCAGGCGGCACGATCATCGAAGCGACAGCCGGCAATACCGGCCTCGCCCTGGCGCTGGTGGCCGCGCAGAAAGGCTACAAGACCATCATCGTCGTGCCCGACAAGATGGCGCAGGAAAAGATTTTCCACCTGAAGGCGCTGGGCGCCGATGTGCGCCTGACCCGCTCCGATGTCGGCAAGGGGCACCCGGAATACTACCAGGATATGGCCGAAAAGATCGCCGAGGAAACCGGCGCCTTTTACGTCAATCAGTTCGGCAACGCCGCGAACCCGAAAGCCCATGTGGAATCGACGGGCCCGGAAATTCTCGGCCAGCTTGACGGCAAGGTGGACGCCATCGTCTGCGGCGTCGGATCGGCGGGGACGATCACGGGGCTGTCGCGCTTCTACAAGGAAAATTCTCCGGATACGGACATCATTCTCGCGGACCCCAAGGGTTCGATCCTCACCGACTATGTGAATACCGGCAAGATTCCGAACGAACTCGGGTCATGGCTCGTCGAAGGGATTGGCGAGGACTTTATTCCCGACATCGCCGATCTCTCTCACGTCAAGAAAGCTTATGCGATATCGGACAAGGAAAGCTTCGAGGCCGCGCGGGATCTTCTCAAAAAAGAAGGCATTCTGGGCGGATCGTCTTCAGGCACCATCCTCGCCGCGGCGCTTAAATATTGCCGCACGCAGTCGGCGCCGAAACGCGTCGTCGCCTTTGTCTGCGATCGCGGCGACAAGTACCTCTCAAAAATGTTCAACGACTACTGGATGTATGATCAGGGGTTCTTGAAACGCCCGCCCAAGGGCGATCTCACCGATCTGATTTCGCGGCGCCATTCCGAGCGCGCGACCGTGACCGTCAAACCCGACGACACGCTGATGCAGGCCTACGGCAAGATGAAGCTTTACGACATCTCGCAACTGCCGGTTCTTGACGGCGATGGAAAAGTCGAAGGACTGTTAGACGAAGAAGACCTTCTCTTCGCCGTCGTGCGCAATCGAGACAAGTTCCAGGACCCGGTAAAATCCGCCATGACCTATCGCGTCGAAACGGTCGAGGCGTCGCGCAAGCTGGAAGACCTGCTCCCGATCTTCACCAAGGGCCATGTCGCCGTAGTGCTGGACGACGGAAAGTTCGAGGGTCTGATTACGCGGACCGACTTGCTGAATTATCTGAGATTGCAGGTGGCGTAGATGCAGTTCTACGGCCTCAAAACCTGCGACACCTGCCGCAAGGCGCGCAAAGCGCTCGATGAAGCGGGTGTCGAATACACGTATAAAGACGTTCGCGCCGACGGCGTTACGAAGGCGCAGCTTACTAAATGGGCGAAGGTTGTCGGCTGGGAGAAGCTGCTCAACAAATCCTCAACGACCTGGCGTGGTCTCGCTGACGCTGAGAAAGACGGCGTCAACGAGAAAAAGGCCATAGCCCTGATGGCCGAGCACTCGACGCTGATCAAACGGCCGGTGATTGAAAACGGCCCCACGCAGGTTTTCGCCGGCTGGTCGAAAGACGTTCAGGCTGTGGTGCTGGGGTCATAACCGGTGTCATTGCCGGACTTGTTCCGGCAATCCAGAAAATCGAACAAACAATGCCGGACCGCAATTACTTTGTTTACATGCTGGCGAGCCGGCGAAATGGAACTTTGTATATCGGCGTCACGTCCGACCTTGCGGGACGCATCTGGCAGCACAAAAATCACGTCCATAACGGATTCACAAAAAGGTATAGTGTGTCGATGCTCGTCTGGTACGAAAATTTCGATGATGTCACCGTGGCGATTCAACGCGAGAAAACCATGAAAAAGTGGCCGCGACAGTGGAAGATAAACGAGATTGAGAAGATGAACCCGACGTGGCGCGATCTTTATGACGATTTGTTTCTCTAAAGTCAGCGGCGATCAATGGATTGCCGGGACAAGCCCGGCAATGACAGAGTATGTCATGACATGATTCAAAAGACAGACGATATCCGCATTCTCGTCGACGCAGACGCCTGTCCGGTCAAGGAGGAAGTCTACAAGGTCGCCTTCCGCACCGAAACGCCGGTCGTGATCGTCGCCAACCAGCGCATTCGCGTTCCCGATCACGAACTGATCTCCCGCATTGTGGTTGGCGACGCGATGGACGCCGCCGATGACTGGATCGCGGAAAACGCTGACGCGACCGCCGTGGTCATTACCGCAGACATATTGCTGGCGGACCGCGCGCTCAAAACAAGCGCAACCGTCATCGCGCCCAACGGCAAACCGTTTACCGGCGACTCCATCGGCGCGTCGATCGCTACCCGCGCCATCATGGCGGACCTTCGCGCCGGCGCCACGGGCGACAATCTCGGCGGCCCGGCGCCCTTCCGCAAAGAGGATCGCTCGCGCTTCCTGTCTGCCCTGGACGAAGCGCTGGTGAAACTGCGCCGCGAGATGTGATAGGACGCGTGCAACATCGCACCAATTGGAAAGTCGCCATGAACGACAAGAAAAACCGACCCGCCTTCGCCACCCGCGTCATCCACGCCGGCCAGGAGCACGACCCGACGACCGGCGCCGTCATGCAGCCGATCTACCAGACGTCGACCTACGCCCAGGAAAGCCCCGGCGTTCACAAAGGCTTCGTCTACGCCCGCGGCGCAAACCCGACCCGCCACGCCTATGAGCGCTGCATTGCCGACCTCGAAAACGGAACGCGTGGCTTTGCCTTCGCCTCCGGTATGGCGGCGATCTCGACCATGCTGGAGTTACTCCCCGCCGGGTCGAACATCGTCGCCATGGACGATGTCTATGGCGGCACGTTTCGTCTGTTCGAACGCGTGCGAAAAGACTCCGCGGCAATGTCGTTCACCTATGTCGACCTGACCGACCCGGAGAATCTCGAACGCGTCATTACCGACGCAACGAAGATGGTCTGGATCGAAACGCCCACCAACCCGCTGTTGAAGATCGTCGACATCGAAGCGGTATCGAAGATTGCAAAATCGCGCGGGCTTCTCGTCGGCTGCGACAACACATTCGCCTCGCCTTACTGCCAGCGCCCGCTCGATTTCGGCGCCGACATCGTGATGCATTCGGCGACCAAGTATCTCGGCGGTCATTCCGATGTCATTGGCGGCGTGCTTGTCGTTAAAGACAACGACCTCGGCGAGCGCCTCGCCTTCCTGCAAAATTCCGTGGGCGGCATACAGGGACCGTTCGATTCCTTTCTTGCCTTGCGCGGACTGAAGACACTGGCGCTGCGCCTTGAGCGATCGTCGCAGAACGCCATGGGCCTCGCCGAGTGGCTGGAAGCGCACCCGGCGATTGCGCGGGTCAATTATCCGGGCCTCAAATCCCATCCCGGTCATGCCCTCGCCGCGCGCCAGATGGACGCCTTCGGCGGCATGATCACAATCTTCCTGAAGGGCGGCCTCGATGCGGCGAAGACCATGCTCGAACGGGTCGATCTTTTCACCCTGGCAGAGTCCCTCGGCGGCGTCGAAAGCCTCATCGAGCACCCCGGCATTATGACCCACGCATCGATCCCGCCGGAAAGACGGGCGCAACTCGGCGTCGACGACGCGCTCGTCCGTCTGTCAGTGGGCGTCGAGGCGTTTGACGATCTCAAGTCTGACCTCGAACAGGCGCTTGCAGGGCTTTGAATTTCTCCTGTCATTGCCGGGCTTGTCCTGGCAATCCAGAGCGGCTTAGACTGGATGCCCGGAACAAGTCCGGGCATGACACTGCTTTCTTTCTGGCCCTCCCCGAATAATGGACAGGTTTTGTGGCCGACGATCCTTCCCTCGCCGACCGTATTAACGACACGCTGACGCCGGTTTCCGACTGGGTGTCGTCGATTATCTTTTTCTCGGTCGATGTCTTCGGCGTGTCGCTTCCCCTCGTTGTCGTCTGGCTGATGGCGGCGGCGGTGATCCTCACCTTCGCCAATCGCTTCGTGAACATCCGCGGCTTCGCCCATGGCTGGAACCTCATCTGGAACCCGCAGAAGCACTTCGATTCGCCGGGCGCCATTTCGCATTTTCAGGCGCTGTCCGCCGCCCTCTCCGGCACGGTCGGGCTTGGCAATATCGCCTCGGTGCCCGTCGCCGTGGCGCTGGGCGGACCCGGCGCAATTTTCTGGATGATCCTTGCCGGGTTTTTCGGCATGTCCGCGAAATTCGCCGAATGCTCTCTCGCCGTGAAGTATCGCAAGGTCATGCCGGACGGACGCATTCTCGGCGGACCGATGTATTACATAGAAGAGGTTTTCAATCGCATCGGTATGAAAACCCTCGGCAAGGCCGCGGCAATCTTCTTCGCCATCATGGCCATGGGCGCTTCGGTCAGCGTCTTTCAGGTCAATCAGTCTCACGCGCAGTTCGCCAACGTCACCGGCGTTTCAGCGCCCCTCACATACGGGATCATCATGGCGACAGGCGTCGCCATCATCATCCTCGGCGGCATCAAGCGCATCGGCAACGCCATGCGCATCATCGTCCCGTCTATGGGCGTTCTCTATGTCGGGGCGGCGCTCATCATCCTTGCGCTCAATGTCCCGGCAATCCCCGCGGCGCTTCAGACAATCTTTGAAAGCGCCTTCGGCCTCGACGCCGCCGGCGGCGGGCTTGTGGGCGCGCTGATCAACGGCATGAAGCGCGCAACCTATTCCAGCGAGGCCGGCGTCGGGTCCGCCGCGATCGCACACGCGCAAGTGCGCACCAAAGAACCGATGACCGAGGGCTATGTGGCCCTCCTCGAACCCTTCATCGACACGGTCGTCGTCTGTACGCTGACGGGACTCGTCGTCGTGGTGACGGGCGTTTACGAGCCGTTCCTTTACAATCCGGATGTGGTCGGCATCGAGATCACGTCCGCCGCCTTTGAAAGCGCCTTCGGCTGGTTTCCCTATCTCCTGCTCGTAGCATCCGCATTGTTCGCGTTTTCAACCCTTGTGGGCTGGGCCTTCTACGGCGCGCAGGCGGCCGCTTATCTCTTCGGACCGTCGCGCACGACCGACATTGTGTTCAAGCTGACGCTCTGCTTCCTCTTGTCGACGGGCGCAGCGGTGTCGCTCTCGGCAATCCTCAACTTCATCGACTCCATGCTCTTCGGCATGGCGATCCCGAACATCATCGCGCTTTATCTGTTGCTGCCGGAGCTGCGGCGAGATGTGAAGGCGTATGAGGCGAAGAAGGGAATCTGATCGGCTTGCATATACACGCACCGAATGCGGGAGGATTTGGGGGTTTTTGGTTGTGTCAGGCGTCGGGATTTCGCGCTAATATTTTCTCTCCGCTCATCCCGGCGAAAGCCGGGATCTCATGAGGCAGGCGCGAAGATTAATGGCGTTTTACGTCTACATCGTCACAAACAAAAAATATGGCGTCCTTTACACGGGAATGACCGACGACATAAACAAACGGGCGTGGATGCATCGCGAACATATCCTGCCCGGGTTCAGTGACAAATATAATTGCGAGAGACTTGTATGGTACGAAGTTCACGAGTCTCGCGAAAACGCTTTCACGCGCGAGCGGCAAATCAAGGAATGGAAGCGCGCGTGGAAAATCGAAATGATAGAAAATATGAATCCAAGCTGGAATGATTTAGCTGAAGAGTTGATTTGACCGCAGTGTTTGTCGCCCGAGATCCCGGCTTCCGCCGGGATGAGCGGATTTTTTTTGATCAAAAAAAGCTATTCCGCCAGCGCCGCGAGTTCGGCGCGCAGCTCGGGGATGCCGTCGCCCTTTTCCGACGACGTTGCGCGCACGACCGGGTGCGCGGCCGGGCGCTTTACGATGGACTGCGCCGTTTTTTCGATCAGCATGTTGAGCGCCGTCGGCTTCACCTTGTCGGTCTTGGTCAGAACGATCTGATAGTTCACCGCCGCCTCGTCGAGCATATCCATGATTTCATGGTCGCCTGGTTTCAGCCCGTGCCGGGAATCGACGAGGACGCAAACGCGACGCAACACAGAGCGCCCCCGGAGAAAGTCGCGGGTCAGGCGATTCCACGCCTCCGATTCCTTTCTTGAGACTTTCGCATAGCCATAGCCCGGCAGATCGACGAGGCGCAGCTTCCGGTCGAGATCGAAATAGTTGATCTCCCGCGTGCGGCCGGGCGTGTTGGATGCGCGCGCAAGACCGCTCTGATTGGTCAGCGCGTTCAGCAGCGTTGATTTGCCGACATTTGACCGGCCGGCGAACGCAACTTCCGCGGGCCCCTCGTCAGGCAAGTCGTCGAGTTTAACGACGCCGAGCATGAAGGTCGCTTCCTGCGCGAACAGTTTGCGGCCGGCTTCGATTTCGGCTGGCGAAAATTCATCAGAAACCATCGCGCAAACCTAACGATCCGATGTCCCCGGCGAAAGCCGGGGCCCAGAAACGTATAAGCTGAGGCGCGCCGCTCTGGATTCCGGCTTTCGCCGGGAAGAACGGAGAACGAGTTACTCTGTAGCACGACAGGCGTGCGCGCATCGTTTGGGGCGACATCACTCCCCCGGCGCCGGTGCCTTCTTCTTCGGCTTCATGAATGGCAGGCGCTCGCCCCAGTCCACTTCGACGCCGTTCTTTTTCATGATCAGCATCTGCTGGAGGATGCCGAGGAAGGTGTTCCAGAACCAGTAAAGCACAAGGCCCGCAGCAAACGGCGCGAAAATAAAGACAAAGACAAATGGCAGCATGGCGAAAACCTGCGCCTGGACCGGATCGGTGGGCGGCGGGTTCAGCTTTGTCTGGAACCACATGGAAACGCCCATGAGGATCGGCAGAACGCCGATGCCGAGAAATGCGCCGACAACCGGCGCCGCCGTCGGGTCGAACGGCAGGATGCCAAAGAGATTGAAAATCGTCGTCGGATCGGGCGCCGACAAATCCTTGATCCAGAAAATAAACGGCTCGTGACGCATTTCGAGAGTCACGAACAGCGTTTTGTAAAGCGCGTAGAAAATCGGCATCTGAATCAGAATCGGCAGGCACCCTGCGAGCGGATTCATTTTCTCTTTCTTGTAGAGCGCCATCATCTCCTGCTGCATCTTCATGCGGTCGTCAGGATAACGCTTACGCAAGGCTTCAACTTCCGGCTGCAATTTTTTCATCTTCGCCATGGACTCAAAGCCCTTATTGGCGATCGGGAAGAGAAGGCCCTTGACGATCAGGGTCAGGATCAAAATCGCGACGCCGAAATTACCCGTGAGATCGCCGAAGAAATTGAGCGTATAGAAAATCGGGCGCGTCAGGATGAAGAGATGGCCCCAGTCGACCGCCTTGTCGAAGTCGTAAACCCCAAGGCCGCCGTCTTCCGGTTTCGCCTCGTAGGATTGCAGGATATCAACGTCTTTCGGCCCGCCGAAAATGTGAGAGGTGAGCGTCAGCGTCTCGCCGGCGGCAAGGCCTCGTTGCGGCAGTGCGTATGTCGCCCGAAAGACTGGTTCGTCGGCGCTGCCAATATTATCGAGCGTCGCCTTCATCTCTTCGTCCTGCGGCGGCACCGCAGCGGCGAGCCAGTATTTGTTGGTGATGCCGACCCACCCGCCGGCGCCGGATTCCTCGACTTTCTTGTCGGGGTTCTTGGCGAGCTTTTTGTACTTGCGCTCATAAAGCGCCTTGCCGATGACGCCGAGCGGACCCTCATGGAGGATCATGAAGTTCGTAAAGTCTTCGGGAATGCCGCGCTGGATGACGAGCGCATAAGGCGTCAGCAACAACGCGTCGCTCCCTTCGTTGCGCACGGTCTGGTCGACCTCGAACATGTAGTTCTCGTCGATCGAAATCGTTTTCTCGAAAACCAGATCGCCCTGACGCCGGGTCATGGTAACGGGCGTTTGCGGCGTCAGCTCCGCTCCGTTGGGTACGGTCCAGACGGCAGCCTGCGCGGCGTCGCCGCCGGCGATCCAGCCCAGTTGCACGTAATGTCCGTGCGCGGCCGATCGCGGGTTGAGAAGGCGAATATTAGCGCTGTCCTCGTCAAGGGTCTCGCGATACTGCAACAGCGTCAGATCGTCGATGCGACCGCCAGTGAGGTTGATGGAGCCTTCAAGGGTTTCGGTGCGGATCGGCACGCGGCCCGACGATTCGGCCAGCGCCTCTTCCAGAGACACCGCGGCCCCGGCCTCCGTATTCCTGGTAAGTCCGGCTATGTCGGCGTCGTCGATTTCCCCGCCTTCCTCGTCGGCGGCTGCTTCCGCTTCCGCCGTTTCCTGGGCCTCCCGAAAGGCCTCGCGCTGGGGGCCGGAAATGAAGATGTCCCAGAACAAAAGCACGCCCATGGAGAGCGCGATGGCTAGGATGAGATTGCGGTCCATGGGTTGTCCTGAGGCTGTCCTGGATGGTTCCGGTAATCGAAGCGCCGGGCCTTCACGCCGGCGTTATTTAATATCGCGAGCGAGCCTTAAAAGGGCCCGCTTCATATCGTCAAGGATCGCGGCGTAAGATCGCGTCTCCGCCGCCCCTCTGGCGATGAGAACATAATCCATGCCCGGCGAGGCCGCACCGGGAAAAACCTCCCGGACGGCGGCCCTCAGGCGGCGGCGAATCCGGTTGCGTACAACCGCCCCGCCCAGTTTTTTGGTAACCGTCAGCCCCACCCGGGCCGTGTCGCCGGCCTCCCGGTTTCGGCGACCGGCCAGCAGGAATGCCGGCGTGCCGGTCTTCGACGCATTGCGCAACGCCAAAAAGTCCCGCCGTTTCTTGAGCGTGACCACGGTCAGCCTCGAATGATTGTCGTTACCGGATTGATTTTCCGGCAATTTTCGCGTCCCGCCTATGCGGAGAGCTTTTTGCGGCCCTTGGAGCGACGGCGCGCCAGAACCTTGCGGCCGGCCGCAGTGGCCTTGCGCGCACGAAAACCATGGCGGCGCTTGCGTTTTAGCCGGCTCGGTTGAAAGGTCCGTTTCATGGGTCCCGTTCCTTAGATTCGTCTCATAATCCTTGCGCGAGCGCGGGGAGATAGCCCCAAGACCCAGCCCCGTCAACCGGCGAAAGCGCGAAAATCAGCGGTTTTGCCGGATTTCGTGCTTCGCGGCTTTGTGAGCAGACGCGCCTCTAAGTTGACTTGGGCCCGCGGCCCCCGCCAGTTAGGTAGGGCCCCGATCCGGCGCATGGCGACGCGATCCCGTCATTTGAGGAAAGACCATGGCCGACGCCGGAAAATCAACGCTCAAACGCTTTCTGCCCATCGCTGTCGCCGGCGTCGCGCTCGCGGCGTTTTTCGCCTTGGATTTGCATCACTGGTTCACCTTGGCATCGCTTAGAGACAATCGCGACTTGCTCCAGGACGTTGTGAACGCGCGGCCAGTCCTCGCCGTCACTATATTCATCGCCGTCTACGCCGCCGCCGTGGCGATATCCTTCCCGGGCGCTTCGATCCTGACCATTTTCGGCGGCTATCTCTTCGGGCTGACCGTTGGCGTTCCCGCCATCGTTTTTGCCGCAACCCTCGGCGCAACGGCAATTTTTCTCGCCGCGAAAACGGCGCTCGCCGACTTCCTGCACGAACGCGCCGGCGGCTTCGTGAAAAAGATGGAACGGGGGTTTCACGAAGACGAGCTGAACTACATGTTCGTGCTTCGTCTTATTCCCGCGTTTCCCTTCTGGGCGATCAACATCGCCGCCGGTCTTCTCGGCGTCTCATTGCGCAACTTTGTCGTCGGCACCTTTTTCGGCATTATTCCGGGCACGTTCGTTTACGCCAGCATCGGCGCCGCCGCCGGCGCGGCCTTTGACGCCGGCGAAGACGTCACCCTGTCGGGCATTCTCCTGCAACCGCAGACCCTGCTGCCGATCGTCGGCCTGGCGCTGCTCGCCTTGTTGCCGGTTGTCCTGAAGCGTCTCAACAAGCAGGCGGCGGCGTTAGGCAAGCAGGCAAATGACTAAGAAGATCAAGGCTGACCTTTGCATTATCGGGGCCGGCTCGGGCGGGCTTTCCCTCGCCGCAGGCGCAGCGCAACTGGGCCGCAAAGTCGTCCTTTTCGAAAAAGGCGAAATGGGCGGAGACTGCCTCAATACCGGCTGCGTGCCCTCAAAGGCGCTTATCGCCGCGGCGTCCCGCGCGCACGCCATGCGCAATTCGGCCAGGTTCGGCGTGCAACCGGTCGAACCGGAAATCGATTTCGCCGCCGTCATGGATCACGTTCACGGCGTGATCGCCGCGATCGCGCCGGTCGACAGTCAGGAACGGTTTGAAGGCTTCGGCGTCAACGTCATTCGCGACCATGCGGCCTTTACTGGCGAGCGAACCGTTGAAGGCGGCGGCGTCACCGTCAACGCCAAGCATATTGTCGTCGCCACGGGATCGCGCGCCTTCGTCCCGCCGATCGAAGGGCTCAAAGGGACGCCCTATCTCACCAACGAAACCATCTTTGAAAACCGCAAACAGCCTAAGCATCTCATCGTCATCGGCGGGGGCCCGATCGGCGTAGAACTGGCCCAGGCCCATGCACGCCTCGGATCGGAGGCAACGATCATCGAAGGCGCGCCAAGCATTCTCGGCAAGGACGATCCGGAGCTGGTGGAAGTCGTCCGTGCACAACTGAAAGAAGACGGCGTGCGCCTCATCGAAGGCGCAATGGTCGAAAATGTTTCCGGGGACGAAGACGGCGTCACCGTGCGCGCAGGCCAGCAAACGGTATCGGGCACGCACCTCCTCGTTGCGGTCGGACGCACGCCCACGGTCGACGGGTTAAATCTCGAAGCCGCGGGCGTTGAGTACGACCAAAAAGGAATCAAGGTCGACAACGGCCTTCGCACAACAAACAAGCGGGTTTACGCCATGGGCGACGTCGCCGGCGGGCGACAGTTTACCCATGTCGCCGGCTATCACGCATCAGTTCTTGTTTCGAAAATCCTTTTCAAATTGCCGTTTACGAAAAACAACGAACATCTCGCGCCATGGGTCACCTACAGCGATCCCGAACTGGCGCAGGCCGGCCTCACCGAGCGCGAAGCGAAGGAACGCCACGACGACGCAAAAACCGTCTATTGGCGCGCCGATGAAAACGACAGGGCCCAGACGGAACGCGACACGCGCGGCCTGATCAAGGTCATGACGAAGAAAAACGGCGAGATCCTCGGCGCATCGATTGTCGGCAAGGACGCCGGCGATCTGATCCAGCCATGGGCCTATGCGCTGGCGAACCGTCAAAAGATAAAGTCGTTCACCAATTACATCGCCCCCTACCCCACCCGCGGCGAGATATCGAAACGCGCCGCCGGCCAATGGTACACGCCGGCGCTCTTTTCAGGCCGCACGCGAAAACTCGTTTCTCTCCTCTCGATTTTCGACTAAGCAACAAAACGATGACCGCGCGCCCGACCATTCCGTCACGATCGTTAACGACGCGCCTCCTGTTTCTGACGGTTCTGTTCGTCCTGCTGGCGGAAATGGTCGTGATGATCCCGTCCGTATCGAAACGGCGCATCGACTGGTTCAACGCCCGCATCGAGACGGCCTATCTCGTCAGTGTCGCGCTGGAAGGCCCTCGCGGCCGGATGATTACCGAAGAAGACGCCAAGATGCTTTTTGAGACCGCCGGCGTTCGGGGCGTTACGGCAAAGCGGGGCGATGTGCGCGTTCTGATCCTGGCGCCGGAGATCGACCCGCACGGCTCGCAAAAAATTCACCGCGTCGATATGGACAACATGCTGCCGACGTCGCTGATTGCGGACGCCTGGGGCGCCATCTTTTCAGACGGGCAGTCTCTTATTCAGGTCACGGCGCGGCCGATGGAAGCATCGGAAGAAATCCTGGACATTGTCGTTTCACAGGCCGACCTTCGCGACGATCTGCGGGTGTACGCGCGGAACATACTTTTCCTGTCGCTGATCATCTCTTCAATGACCGCAGCGTTACTGTTCTACGTCTTTAACCGCATGATCGTGCATCCCGTACAGCGTCTTACGAGGAACATGGCGGCATTCGAATCCGATCCCGATCGCGCAACGCTGATCCATGTTCCGAGCCAGCGCGACGACGAAATCGGCGCCGCCGAACGCAGCCTCGCCATGATGCAGCAACGCATCAACGAACTGCTCGGCGAACGACGGCGCCTGGCGGCGCTCGGCGCCGGCATTTCCAAAATCAGTCATGATTTGCGCAACATCCTGGCGTCTGCGCAATTGATGTCCGACCGCCTCGCAAAGTCAGATGATCCGGCCGTGCGCAAACTCAGCCCGCGCCTGATCAGCGCCCTTGATCGCGCGATCGCATTAAGCCGGGACACCTTGTCATTCGGCGGCATGGAAGCCCGCAATCTCGATCATTCGTCGTTTCTTCTGCACGATCTCGTCGACGAAGTCCTTGAAGATACCGCGTCGACCTATGTTGTCGGGGAGAATGAGTGCCCGCGCGACCTTACCATCAATGCCGATCGCGCGCAGCTCTATCGGTGCCTGTTTAATCTTGCGCGCAATGCGGTTGAAGCAATCGCGCCTAAGGAACAGGACGTGACGGACGCAAGCATTGGCAAACTTACCATTTGCGCGGACGTGAATGACCGCGACGTCAAAATTTGCGTTGCCGATAGCGGCCCGGGCTTGCCCGAACACGCCCGGGCGGATTTGTTCGAGCCGTTTAAGGGCTCGCAAAAGCCCGGCGGATCGGGGCTTGGCCTTGCCATCGCCGCGGAAATCGCCCGCGCCCATGGCGGCGGGTTATCGCTGTCGCGAACCGGCGCAGACGGAACGGAATTCAGGATATCCCTGCCGGGCGCCGCGCATTAGTTGTCCGCCTCCACAACGCCCGTCAGCCAGACGCCTTCCCGGCGCGGGTCCGCGGCGCCCTCAAAGGTTCCGTCTTCGCGAACGCGCACGGCCTGAACGCCGCTCGCCAGCGCGCGCTCAAGGATGGAGTGACCTTTCGCCTCCAGCCCCGCAATCACCTGATCGTCGATGGCGTCTTCTTCAATAACGGCCTGCCCGCGCGGATAAACGACATTCGGCGCATCGACCGCCGCCTGCATGGGCATCTCCCAGTCAATCAGCGCAATCAGGGTTTTCACCACGAACCCGATGATCGCCGGCCCGCCCGGAGAGCCGAGCGCTGCGTAAAAGTCGCCCTCATCGTCAAACACGATAACCGGGCTCATTGAACTGCGCGGGCGCTTGCCCGGGCCGACGGCGTTGGCGACGGGCCGGCCGTCGCGCTCCGGCAGGAACGAAAAGTCCGTAAGCTGATTGTTCAGGATCATGCCGCCGGCCATCAGATGGCTGCCGAAGGCGAATTCGACCGTCGCCGTCATCGAAACGACATTGCCGTCGCCATCGACAATGACAAAGTGACTTGTCGACGGCGGCTCGGGCGATGCGTCCTTGCCCATGGGTTCCCACACGCCGGCGCCGTCATCAGCGTATTGCGACGGGTCGCCGGCTGCGACTTCCTCAGCGGCCGCGGCGGCGTCAATCAGGGCGGCGCGCATGGTCAGATAGTCCGGGCTGAGCAGACCGGAAATCACCTGCGCGGGCGTTAAACCGCCCTGCTCGGCAAGCTGCTTGTTGTCAGCGAGAAACTCATCGCGGTCCGCATAGGCAAGCCGGCTTGCCTCAAAGAGAAGATGCAGCGCCTCCACTGAAAACGCGCCCGCCCCGGCGAGATCGAACGGCTCCAGCATCGACAGAATCTGCAATGTGGTCACCCCGCCCGAACTCGGCGGCGCCATGGAGCAGATCTGGTAGCTGCGATAGCCCGAACAAACGGGATCAACCTTCTCAGGCCGGTAGGCGGCCATGTCGTCAAGGGTCATGCCGCCCGGATTGGGGGCCGCGTTCACCGCGTCGACGATCGCCTCGGCAATAGGGCCCTCGTAAAACGCATCGGCGCCCGACGTCGCAATAGCCGTGAGTGTTTCCGCATAGGCGGGATTTTTCAAAACATGTCCGACCGGCCAGGGAGCGCCGCTTTCATCATAGAAATAGTCCGCCGCGGCCGGCATGGTTTTTACGCGGTGAAACCGGCCGAGCAGATTGTTGAGGCGCGACGACACCTCAAACCCCTCCTCCGACAGCGCAATGGCGTCGGTAAACAACGCGTCCCAGGGCAAGCGCCCATGCTCGCGATGAGCAAGGTCAAGCATGCGCACCGCACCCGGCACGCCGACAGACAGACCGCCGGCGACGGCGTCGTAAAAGTTCATCGGCTCGCCGCCGTCGGTGAGAAAACGGTCCGGGGTCGCAGATGCCGGCGCGGTCTCTCGGCCGTTATACGTCTCAAGGGTGTTCGACGCCGGGTCGTAGTGGATGAGAAAGCCGCCGCCGCCGAGGCCGGAGGACTGCGGCTCGACAAGGCCAAGGACGGCCTGCGTCGCCACCGCCGCGTCCACGGCCGATCCGCCGCGACGCAGGACCGCAGCGCCCGCCTGCGCCGCATAAGGGCTGGCGGCGGCGACGAACCAGCGTTTTTCCGGCTCGGCGACGGCAATAGCGTCGTCCCGTTCGACCGCGTCCCCGCCGCACGCGGAAAGCAATAAGGCAGCAATAGGCAATAAGTGTCGCATGAACCCCTCGGCGTCGTGATCGCGGCCTTCTTAAAGTGATACGCCGATGGATGCGACCCCAGGCGGCGACCAGTTCGTCTCCCCCCGCAAGCCGTCCCAGCAGACCCGGCGCCCGCCTATGGCGGCCTGTTTCCGCCGCGCTTGCAATCAACCGCGCCCTTGGGCTAAACCCCGCGCTCCGGCGCCGGAAAACCGGCGCCCGGACGCCAACACAAAGGCGCGCGCCCGTAGCTCAGCTGGATAGAGCACCAGACTACGAATCTGGGGGTCAGAGGTTCGAATCCTTTCGGGCGCGCCATTCTCAATTGAAATTATTAGAGAAATTATACACTTGCCGTTCGCGCTTTGGACCGTTTACAGGCCGTTTACAGTTTTTAGACGCGTTTTGTTCTTTTCAAGCGCTCTATTAACGCGCTCGCCACGGCTTTCCGACTGACATATCGTTTCTTGATCTGTCGCACGCTTTCTTCGCTCCACCCCACGATATCAGCCACCTCCAAGTCAGACAGGCCCTCCGTATAAAGATAAGTAACAGCACTTCCACGCAAATCGTGAAAGCGGAGATTTGAAATCCCCGCAACTCTCTTGGCTTTTTGAAACGCCGTACTGAAACCGCCCGTCGTCCACGAGTATTTGTAAATACACATGGCCCTCGTCTCGGCGCATCATTCAATACCGCACGTATCGGCGGATAAATTGGTACGGTCGCAAGCGCCCCCGTCTTTGAGCGCATATATTGTATTGAATGTTCGTCAACTTCGCTCCAGCGTAGGCTGCATAGATCAATACGCGCCATCCCAGAATGCGCAGACATCAGGATCACCCGAGCAAGCTCCGGTGAACTTACCGCACAAACCGCCTCAATTTCTTCCGGACTCCATACAATTTCAGATCGGTTAGCCCTGTGAAGTTGTGGGTGGCCCGCAGCGGCGTTCAAGCTTAACAGGCCATCTTGGCGGGCAAAATCCAAAACTTTTCGAAGAACACCGAGCGCTAAGTCAGCTTTGCGCAGTGTCGTGATCATTCCTTCATGCCATTGTCGAATGTCCTTTCGCATCCGGGTGTCGTCAAACGCCGCAAGCGGCGCAGCACCAAACGCATCAACAATAGTATCCAGATGACGAGCCTCTTCGCGACGGGAGTTTTGGCGTAGAGAAAGGTGTTTCTGCGACTGTCGATAGCCAACAATCAAAGCAGTGAATGTGTCTTTCGGCGGAGTTTTGCGCGCCGCTACGGTCGCATTGTAGCTCGCGATGAACTCCGGCGTTCCTGGTATGCCCTCGACCCGAGGCCCGCCGCGCCATGCGTAATAGTGCGTGCGGAATGAACCGTCCGCGAGCTTGCGTCGGACTTTATGAAGTCCCTTAAGTCTCACCACGACCCCGCCGCCACGCGTCATAAGCGTCTCCACCTTCCCCCTCGCCCAATCCTGCGTCGGCTCTGATTTTGGCGTCAAGCGCCCAGCGGGCCCAGCGGACATTGCGACCATAGCGTAAAGGCGGCGCAACCTTCTCCGGATCGACGCCGCAGAGATATTCACGGGCCTCTTTGCGAGTCAGGAGGATGGGCGCTCGTTTTTGCATTGCACCAGTCCCACTCCCACAAACTGCTACAACCGTGGACGGCCCATGACAGGCCTGTCGTTTTCGTACCAACGGATGATTTCGCTCTTTCGGAACAGATATTCGCGGCCGATTTTGACCGTTGGGTTCAAGTTATATTCTTTGATCCAACGATAGACGGTGCGCGGCGCGGCACCCAAAAGACGTCCAATATCACCCGTATCGAGCAGCGCATTATTCGGCAGCTTCGAAAATGGCCGCTCCTTAGGTTCCGCATAAACCCGGCAACGTCCTTCCCTCGTCGCCACATCGACTTTTGGCCGTATCGGGGTTCGATCACTCGCCAATGCCGATTGGAGATACATACCGGTCCCAACTTACCCTGCAATTCATATATGCCAACTAAATTCGCATGTCAACGACGAGAAACTTTTTCTGCGTTGCAACGACTGATTTCGACAAAAACGGCTATAGGGTCAACGGAACTACCATCCCGTGCAATAGGTATGACTATGGTATCGCTTTAAATGACCTATGCTAGCGATACTCGAAGACCTTTAGGCGCCTCTATAGGTAAGCCGACGATCATGGCGCGAACGGTATTGGCAATTTCACGATTTACCCGTCGAATGATGGGCCAACGCCCCGACATTACCCCTTTCGAACTTAGCCGAACGCTGTCGGACCAATTCACCCATTATAAATCGCCTTAGATACGAGCATATACGCTCTTATAGACGGGCTTATATGGCCAATTCATGCAAGCAAAAATCGAAGGTGTCATCGTAGGTCAATCGAAGGTCGTTCGAAGCTCAAACGAACGGCAATTGAAGACAAATCGTACGTTTTTCGAAGGACTCAGTCGAAGGTATCAGTAGCAACTGTGCGCCTTTGGAGTTTGTTACTGCGCATCGTGCACTTATTTTTTCCGCTTTTTCGCAGATTTCACTCGTCGCCCGCGCGGTAGCGGCATTGGTGATGGATTGATCGATTTTTCAGCAAACAAATCGGCTGTTTTGATATCCAGGACGGCGGCCAACTTATCCAGCAAATCGACGGTCGGATTCCTGACGCAACGCTCCAATCCACTCACATAAGTTCGGTCGATGTCAGCTGAAAACGCTAATTCTTCCTGCGAAATTCGCTTAGAAAGCCTTATTTCCTTTAGATTTTTCGCAATGAGCCGCCTTGATTCCATATCCTAGCAGAATCAATTTGCAGAATATTAATCCACGGATTATATTCAACATTTGTACTTTTGTTGCGTAAAGGAGTTTCTAGATGACGATGCACCAGATCGATGTGCCCATCGGCAGCCTCGTGCTTTCACCACAAAACGCCCGAAAAAATTTGGAATCCGGACAGGAAGACGCCGAGATCCATGACCTCGCTAACAGCATTGCCGAGCAAGGACTATTGCAGCCTTTGGTCGTGCGCAAAATTGCCGGCGAGAAGTATGAGGTCGTTGCCGGTCAACGTCGGTTAACAGCTTGCAAGGAACTTCAAATGTCTACGGTACCCTGCAACGCCCTTAGTAACTGTACTGACGAAAGTGCGCTCTCGATCTCACTGATAGAAAATATTCAACGTGCGGACATGCATCCGCTCGACAAAGCCGACGGATTGCAAGCGCTGTACGAAACCCACGGCTCATACGCGCGAGTCGCAAAAGAAACTGGCTTATCGCCGCAAACGATCAAGAAGTATGTCAGCTTAAATCAACTACCATTAGAGCTTAAAGAACATATCAGTTCAGCCGAGACCAATATTCCCGTTGGACCGTTGTTTGAGCTGTCGAAGACTTATAGCGGCGATGACGCCATCCAAGTCTATAGCAAAGTCGAAGGTTTCAATGCAAATTGGCAAAAAGAAATTATAAAACGCAGCGGCGGCGACACTGACCTCATCGACGGTTTAATAGCGGAAGCGCATGAGGGCGCTTTTGACCTTAAACGATGCGATCAACGGTATGGATGCCAAGTCATCCGCGAGATCATCGCGGGTGAGATTTCTGACGTAGAGTTCGAAGAGATGGTTGCAGAAGCAGCGGCTGCGCAGCAAACTCAGTTGCCTACGCCGAACGGACAAAATCCAGTTCACGAATTCTGGAAGACGCTTTCAAGGCCAATTGTTGAATAGTTAAAAATTGCGGTCGCATCCAACTGCAGCACGCAATCTGTATCTAAGGCCGAAACTAAAAGGTATCGGACATTTATTCCTGACATAGTGCTTTTGCCAATAACGTCATTCAGACAAGCGACGGCCACTCCAGCCGGCCAATCATCCGAATGACTGTTGTTGGCCCAAAGCTGTCATTCCGCTGAGGTCGATCGAACGACCGATTATATCCTCAAAAAAGACATTATGAGTCGTAGGATTCCCACGACTCGATCTCCAATGTGTAAGCGGCGTCGCCAAGGTTATTCATCTTGCTTTTCGCACGGAGAACGCCAACCGCCCAGATCGCATCCCACTGATTTCCGAGCGTCATCGGCGTCTCGGATGTTACATACACAAGCTGATTTGGCGGCGGAGGCGGCGTGTGAATGCAGGCGCCAAAATACGGCACGAGTAGAAATTCCGAGATTTGGCCGGCCTCGGCAAACTCGAACGGAAGAACGTAGCCGGGAATACGCACGCGTGCACCATCAAGCTCTTCGACGACATTAAATGTACCGATTTGCGGCATGTAGTCGAGCGCGGACCCCTCCGGGATACTCGCGTAGTTGTCGGCTTTCGCCGCGTCAAACAGGCTTTGTGACGGCTGTGACTGAAGTTTTTCGTCGAGCGTAGCGAAGTACTCGTCATATAAGCGGTCGATTGCTGCGCTCTCGCCTTCGGGCAGCAAAGTGTCCCAATTGATCGTAAGCGGCTTTTCAGCAACCGGCTCTGCAGGCCCGGAGCAGGCGGCGGCGAAAAGCACGGCGAAGAGCAATAGCAATCTCATATGCGTTTTAATGCGTATGCCGAGCACGAGCGGTTATCCCTTGTCTACCCCCCCTTGCCACCGGGCTAGTCTCAGTAAGGGCGTTTGAATTTAGAGATAGAGCGATGTCTGCTGTGCACATTGAGGTTCATTGCAATTCGCGCTCAGCCTGCTCAAAGCAGTCGATAACGCGCTCAAGATGAGGCTCGCCCCAGAATTGGCGGAACTTTTCCGTTTTGTCATCAGCCGGGTTGCGAAGTGCAACGAGGCGTTCCTTTACATATGCCGATGTTAAAGGGATTCCGCATAGCACAGTAATGCAATGCTTCCATTCTTCGTACGTCTTCATGAGTTTTGCGCTTCGTTCAATACGACGACTAACCGCGAACTATTGGCGCCCTCGATTGGTGGCGAACGATGCACCACGGATCGATTGACGTAACCCGGCCATAGCTTGCCTTTCAGCAGAATGGGGCAGCCTGTCGGCGCGCTGTCGATATGGATTGGCTGCTCGTCACCTTCCGCCAGCCCAAATTCCGTCCCCGTACCGCTATAGGTACAGATCAGGCGGGCCTTAACGGTATCACGATGAAACTTCCGGCACGCGTCATCCCGCACAAGCTCGACACGCAGGAGGAGTTGAGAAACGGAAAGCAAGTGCGCCATCTGGCCTGCAAGCGCTCCCACATCGGCAGCGAGCCAATCCGTAGTTTCACTCGCATCAATTCCCCACTCACGGAAAAGTCCACGCACACAACCGGCTGCTTCATTCGCCGAAATCTGAAAACGTCCATTTGAAACTGAATGGGTTGGCAGACATTTCAACGTCTCTCTTACCAACTGAGGCAGTTGCCGGCTCCAGATTACCGCATCTGTCCCATGACCAAGAAAAATATCAAAATCCATCAAGTCGTGAACTGTCCGTACAGGGAGATTGGTCCCTGTCGCCGAGGCAGCTGCGGTCTTCATGCGCTGCTTCCCAGATCGATTGAATACCGGTTCATCCAGCGCCACGCATGCGCCGAAGCCAAAAGAATTGCACCGGCTATCGTCAGCGGCGTTTCAAAATCGTGGAGCGCTTCTACGAATCCCGCTGCGAATAAGAACGCAAGCCCGAGCACCGCAGGCACCGCGAAAGAAAAAGGCACCTTGCTTTTCCTGTGACGCAAAACGGCCAGCGCGGTGATCGGAAGGGCGGTCAGCACCAGGAGCTGATGGATCCATTCCGCTTCCGCCATGACGCCCGCGAGAGGCAGAAAGGCGCCCATCACCGGCAATGCGAGGCAGTGGACCAGGCACAAGAACGAGAGGCCAACCGCTGGTCCGTCCAAGGTGGATGCGCTTGCTTTCACAATGCTTCTCTTAAACTATGCATCACCGATCACGCAGCCGTCTCGGTTCGGCGCCAAAGCGGAAACGGATCAGGCAAGTTAGGCGGTGCGTCGGGCGAATACGTGAAATTTTCTGGTAGCAAGGCGGAATCGAGACGCGTCTTCAGCGCGGGCCAATCGATCCCTGCGCCAATAAAAACAATTTCCTGACGGCGGTCGCCATACGGTTCTAACCAATGCTTATCCATATAAGCGTCGATCTGTTCGCCCGTTGGCCAACGTTCGAGCGGAACACTCGCCCACCAGGTTCCGAGCGGGGTTACGCTGGATAGCGCGCCCGCCAGCGAATATTCGATAACCCACTCCGGTCGTGTCGCCATCCAGAAATGGCCCTTGGCGCGGATGACTCCAGGCAACGAGCCGTTTAAAATCGCATGTATTGCCTGCGGTTGAAACGGACGTCGGGCGCGGTAGACATAAGACGTTACGCCGTATTCCTCGGTTTCGGGCGTGTGATCGGCAAATCCATAAAGTTCCTTCGCCCACATGGGGTGTTCGTGCGCTTTCTCGAAATCGAAAAGGCCGGTGTCGAGGATCGCATCCGCAGGTACGTCTGAGTAATTCGTTTCAATAATGCGAACATCCGCGTTCAAGCTGCGGATAATTTTTCTGGCGGCATCGACCTGCTCGGAGCGCGCGTCGTCGACTTTGTTGAGAATCACGATGTCGGAAAACTCGATCTGGTCGGTCAGCAGATGAACGAGCGTGCGCTCGTCTTCTTCGCCCATAACCTCGCCGCGATCGCGCAGGAAGTCGTGGCTTGAAAAATCCTTGAGTAGATTTACCGCATCAACGACGGTGGCCATTGTATCGATACGCGCGACATCGGAGAGGCTCTCCCCCTCCTCAGTACGAAAATCAAACGTCGCGGCAACTGGCAATGGCTCTGAGATACCCGTCGATTCAATCAGCAGGTAATCAAAGCGACCTTCGGATGCGAGCCGTCTTACTTCGGCGAGCAGATCATCTCGTAAGGTGCAGCAGATGCATCCATTCGACATCTCGACAAGGGTTTCGTCCGTTCGGCTCAATTCTGAACCGGCGCGCACAAGGTCGGCGTCGATGTTCACTTCAGACATGTCGTTGACGATCACCGCGACCCTTCGGCCGTCGCGATTGTTCAAGACGCGGTTCAGCAATGTGGTTTTGCCCGCGCCAAGGAACCCCGAAAGCACAGTGACGGGCAAACGATTGTCAGTAGTCGGGCTTGTCGAAAGGGTTGTCATCGGTTTTTTCCATCTAGGGAGACGTGAGCAGAGGATTGACCAGGCCAATAGTACTTTGTATCACTGAATGCAACAATATATCATTTAGCCGCCTGGATCTTTTATGCCGCGCAGCAAGCACCCATCCGCGGATCCGACGCTGGAGCCCCTATCGGGGCTCAACTCGGCAATCGATGTTTGTCGATTGCGAGGCGCGCAAGTTACGCCGTTGCGACAAGCGGTCTTAAGAGCTTTGTGGTCGGCGGATCGCCCACTTGGCGCCTATGATTTACGCGATCTGATTGAGAAGGCGTTTGATCGTCAGATCCCCGCACCGAGTATCTACCGGACCCTCGATTTTCTTTGTGAACAAGGTGTGGCGGCGCGCATAGAGAGCCGCAATGCTTATGTCGCTTGCACCCACCCGGAGCACGATCACGCTTGTGTTTTCCTCGTTTGCGAAGCTTGCGGTGACGCTACCGAGATCGAAAATCCGAAAGTCGAAAAACTGATCGGCGAAGACGCAAAGCGTCTCGGCTTCGCTGTTAAGCACCGTGTTGTTGAGATGTCAGGCTTGTGCGCGCCGTGTCAGCAAGCATCATGACGTCTTCAAAGCACGCCTTTCTCATACTTATATTCGTCCTGGCTCAGGCGATACTCGCGGCGCATGCTTTTGAGTGTGCGGACGAAGCAGATCATGAGGGGCATTTCTGTCAGATCTGCCACCTCGCCGAACGCGACGGCGACGCCCTAGCGCCGGTTCAATTTTCTCATGGGACGTGTGCGAATATTACTGTCCTTTCGAGTTTGTTCGTCACGGAACTCGTTTCGGAAAAAAAAGTCGGTTCGGCAAATCCGCGCGCACCCCCTCTCATCTGAACGAAGAGTAGACATCGCTTTGAATTCAAAGCGTCGCCTTTAGTGCGCCGTGTTTCGCGGTGCCTCGTTCTGTTTTTTATGGAGGGGATCATGCAATCCTTTAAGAATAGTATTTCGGCCAGCGCATCCGCGTTGGCCATTTCATGCGCAATCTGCGGCGCCGCGAATGCAGAAGACGTCAGAAGAGACGAAATCGTTGTCACCGCCTCGCCGCTGGAGCGTTCCATCGATGAGACTATCATCGGTACGTCGGTCGTAGACAAAGAAGAGCTTGCGCGAAACTTCCAGAATACCGTCGCGGAAACCATCGCGCACGAACCGGGTGTTTCAACGACCTATTTCGGCGCCGCTGCCAGCCGGCCGATCATTCGCGGTCTTGGCGACGACCGTATCCGCGTTCTCGACAATGGCATAGGAGCAATTGACGCTAGTGTTACAAGCCCTGACCACGCCGTCTCGATTGACCCTGCGACCGCTGACCAGGTCGAGATCGTCCGCGGCACATCGATGTTGCTTTACGGATCGTCCGCTGCCGGCGGCGTCGTCAACGTCGTTTCCGGCCGCATTCCAAACGAGGTCCCGGAAGATGGCTTTGATCTGACGGGAACGGTCGGCGTGACAACCGTCGATGACGGTTTCGACGGTTCAGGCGCATTCGACTTGAAAATCGGCGAAGTTGGCGGCGGCGCCATCGTCCTTCATGGCGACGGTTTCTATCGCGAGGCCGAAGATTACGACATTCCAGGCTTTGCGGAATCAGCCCGGCTGCGGGCTCTAGAAGAGGCCGAGGAAGAAGAAGAGGGCGAAGAACACGAAGAAGAGGAAGAAGTGTTTGGAACGGCCGAAAACACCTTCTTTGAAACCTACGGCGGTTCAGGCGGCATGTCCTGGATCGGTGAGAACGGGTTTTTTGGCGTATCCGGCACGCTGATCGACAGCGAGTATGGCCTTCCGGGTGGTCATGGTCATGAAGAGGGCGAAGAGGAGGAGGAAGAAGGAGAAGAGGAAGAAGAAGGCGGCTTCATCGACCTCCAGCAACGTCGCATCGACTTCGCTGGTGAATACCGTTTCAACGGCTGGCTCGAAAAGGTGAAACTCCGCGTTGGCTATGCGGACTATGAGCATGCGGAGTTCGAGGGTCCGGGCGAAATCGGCACCGTCTTTTCGAATGAAGGTTGGGAAGGCCGCATAGAATTGGTCAACCGGGAAAGAGAATTCCTCGGCGGCAAGTTGCGCGGCGCCCAAGGCGTTCAATTGCGATTCTCAGAGTTTTCCGCCATCGGTGAAGAGGCGTTTGTACCGCCTTCGGATACCTCCCAGTATGGTTTCTTCGCGTTGCAGGAATACTCGAACGGGCCCTGGCGGATCGACCTCGGCGGTCGCTATGAACGCACCAAACAAGAAAACATCGTCGCAGGGGTAAGCCGGGAGTTTGATGGCTTTTCTGTCTCCGGGGGCGTTGGCTATCAGGCGACCGAAGACGTCTTCATCGGCGTCAACGGTTTCCGCACCGAGCGTGCGCCGTCGTCAACGGCGCTCTTCGCCAATGGACCGCACCTCGCGACAGACGCTTTCGAAATCGGCGATGTCAATCTCGATGAGGAAGTCGGCGCCGGGGTTGAAGGCACAATCCGTTATACGACCGAACGCCTTCGCCTTTCGCTCAATGGTTTTTATACCTCCTATCAAGACTTCATCATTCTGGATGAGACCGGAGACGAGGAGGACGGCTTGCCGGTCTTCACGTTCCTGCAGGATGATGTAGATTTCCGCGGCTTCGAAGCGGAAGCCCAGGCGGAGCTCTTCCGCAGCGGCGGCCTTGGCTTTTTCGGCGATGTCGGCGTTGACTATGTCAGAGCGACCCGAGACGGCGGCCTTGACGAAGATATGCCGCGGATCCCGCCGCTCTCCGCCGTGCTCGGACTTGAAGCGCGCCATGAATATGGCGACCTTCGTTTCGAGGTTGAGGTTGTGCCTGATCAAGACGACGTCGCGGCGTTTGAGTTGGCGACGGATGGTTATGAATTGATCAATCTTTACGCGACGATCCGCCCGATGGGTGCGGACAGCCCATTCGCTGTCCAATTGACGGCGACGAACCTCGCCGACCAAGAAGCGCGTATTCACTCATCCTTCTTGAAGGATGTATTGCCGCTCCGCGGCCGCAATTTCCGCATTGCGGTTTCGGCGGACTTTTAATGCAGGAATAGTCGGCGGTGCTCAATCTTGAGCACCGCCCTTTTTCGCCGTTGTTCGGCGTGCGCAAGCCGATCAATTGTTTTGGTTTGGTCCTTTTGCGATTGACGTCACGATATCTCTACATCGACGGCAGACGAGGGACCGATACAAGAACTCGAATGCGATTTGTACAAATCTCGTTATTGGTTAAGTTACCCGAGCCCACCAGCAGCCCGCCAGGACTTAGTTCAACAGCAGGCCCAGCAAGAAGAAGGAACACAATTTATGTTTCGCAGTTTCACGCGGCTCGCCGCGCTACTATCAGCGGCGGCGCTTTGCGGGCTTAGCGGCGCGGCCGCCGAGGGCCTGACCATCGAGACGCTTCATAGCCTCGACCGTGTGAGCGGCCCGGTAGCGAATCCTGGCGGCGACAAAGTCGCCTTTGTCGTGCGCGAGGCCGATCTCGAAAGAAATCGCGGAGACTCGAATATCTTCATTCTCGCCCTTGCGGAAGGCAGTGCGCCGCAGCGGCTGACCAATGCGCCGGAAAGCGACAGCGAGCCGCAATGGAGTCCTGACGGCGAAACCATCTTCTTTCTTTCCTCCCGCTCGGGTTCAAGCCAGGTCTGGCGCAAGCCGGCCGCCGGCGGCCGGGCGCGGCAGGTAACCGACTATCCCGTGGACATTGCAACATTCAGGCTTGCGCACGACGCCACGCATATCGTATTCGCCGCCGCTATTTATCCCGAATGCGCCACTCTTCAGTGTACGGCGGACCGTTTTCAGAATGTTGAAGATAGCCCCGAGACAGGCATACTTTACGAAAGCCTCTTCGTCAGACACTGGGACAGTTTTAAAGACGGCCGCCGCAATACGCTATTCGCCGCGCCGATCGTGGGACGACGCATGACCGCGGGCGAACCGGTGCGCCTGATGGGCGGCCTGGTTGGCGATGTGCCGAGCGTTCCCTTTGGCGGAAGGGACGCATTCGCCATCTCCCCGGACAACGAAACTGTTTATTTTTCGATGCGGAAGGCCGGCCCGGACGAGCCGCGCTCAACTGATTTCGACATTTACAGCACAGTCCTGACCGGCGACGAAGAACCGATCCTGTTGACTGAGGGCATGGACGGCAAGGATCGCGAGCCGACCCTGTCTCCTGATGGCGGCACGCTCGCCTTCACGTCCATGGCGCGCGCAGGATACGAGTCCGACCAGACCGACCTGATGCTGATGAACCTTTCGAACGGGGAAATGCGTAACCTCACCGAAGGCTTCGACCGCTCCGTTGGTGAGCTGACCTTTACCGCCGATGGCGAGAGTGTGGTTTTCACGGCGGGCGATGTAGGGACGCATCCAGTCTTTACCGCATCGGTCTCCGATGGCGAGGTCAGCCGTCTCACCAAAGGATTTAACGCAAGCGCGCCGGCGGTCGCCGGAGACCATGTTATCTTTACAGAGCGGGCGCTGGACCGCCCGGCGGAACTTTTCGCCGTTCCTCTAGATGGCGGAGAAAAACGTCAGCTTACGGATATAAATTCCGACTCCCTCGCCGGCGTCGAAATGGGCGCATACGAACAGTTCTCTTTTGACGGGGCCGAAGGTGCGACGGTTTACGGTTACGTCATGAAGCCGGCGGGCTACGAAGAAGGCGGGCGTTACCCGGTGGCTTTCATTATCCATGGCGGACCCCAGGGGAGTTTTTCTGAAGGCTGGTCATATCGCTGGAACCCGCAAGTTTACGCTGGCGCCGGCTACGCCGTCGTGTTTGTCGATTTCCATGGATCGACGGGATACGGACAGGAGTTTACTGACTCGATCAATGAAGATTGGGGCGGCAAGCCGCTTGTGGATCTTCAATTAGGGCTCGCTGCAGCCGTCGACCAATATGACTGGCTTAACGGTGAGAAGGTCTGTGCACTCGGCGCCTCCTATGGCGGCTACATGATCAATTGGATCGCCGGAAACTGGCCGGACCGGTTCGACTGTCTCGTCAATCACGACGGGCTCTTCGACCTACGCTCTTTCTATTACTCAACCGAGGAACTCTGGTTTCCCGAATGGGATTTCTCCGGCGCCTACTTTGAGAATGCTGAACTCTACGAACGCTGGAACCCAGTCACACATATTGGGAATTGGGAAACACCCATGATGGTGATCCAAGGACTCAAGGATTACCGCGTGCCGCCCGAACAGAGCTTCGCCGCCTTCACCGCACTCCAGCGTCAGGACATCGAAAGTCAGCTGCTCATCTTCCCGGACGAAAACCATTGGGTTCTCAAGCCGCAGAACTCGGTCCAATGGCACCGCGAAGTGCTCGGCTGGCTGGACCGTTACATTGGTGATGGAACTGAACGAGATTGATCAGCGTTCGTCGAGCCGACGATCCGCCTAAAGCCATCAGGTATCCGACTTCCTTCGGTCAACAATCGGCATGGCTCGTCGTATGTCGCTGTTGTTTGCTACTTGTTTGACTAAGAAATAATATGTTGCGCAACGAAAGAACTATCCACGCATTTAAGCGTTAAATTGTTGGCTTTTCTAGCATAACGGTAGTCTTTTCACAAGTGCGGTATTGCGCGCAATTCAGGCGTTCGGGAGGCGTCCCGCGAATGTCCGCTTTTGGCGAATAGTGTACATTGCGAGAGCAACGGATCCAATAACCGGTAGATCCTCGAACCGGACATTAACGGCGCCCTCAGCGAACGGAAAATTATCGCCAAAAGCAGACATCGAAATTGTGTTTTTTTGCACGACCCTTCAGCAATTTTCTAACACCGCAATTTTGATTGCGTATCTCGGCTGCTTCGTATTCAATACTTATTCAGTGGAGGACTATAATGATCAGACAAAGTTTGGCTGGACTGCTGATTGGCGTGTGCACATCTTGCGCCTCAACTCAACATGAATCCCAAATTCCAGATTCACTCGGGCTTAGTGCGGCAGAGGCAGCTCTGCATGAAAAGCTTCTCACCCTTGACGCTCATCTCGATACGCCGGCTCTTTTCCATCGGCCTGGATATGATTTCTCCGTCAGTGGCTCATTCGAGAAAGACCGGACCAATGTCGATCTGCCGCGCTTGCAGGAAGGGCGGCTCGATGGCGGATTTTGGGTGATCTATACTGCGCCCGGCCCCCTAGACGAGGCGTCATATAGAAAAGCGCGGACGTCCGCCCTGTTGAGACAAATGTCGATCCGCGAATTGGCGGCGAAATACGCCGACTCAGTCGAGCTGGCCTTCGAAGCAGATGACGCCTCCCGTATTCACGACGAAGGCAAAATCGTTGTGTTCCAGAGCATGGAGAACGCCTACCCGCTGGGAGACGATATCTCGCTTCTCGAAGTTTTTTATGCGGGTGGTCTGCGCATGCTCGGATTGGTTCATTTCCGCAGCAATCAATTCGCCGACAGCTCGACCGATGACCCCTTGCATGGCGGATTGAGCGAGTTGGGCAAGCAACTCGTTCGCGAGGCCAATCGGCTTGGACTGATCGTTGACGCCTCTCATGCGTCAGACGCTGCGCTTCGGGACATGATGGCCGTTTCTTCAACACCCGTAATCCTTTCCCATAGTGGTCCTGATGGTGTGTTTGAGCACGCCCGCAATGTGCCGGACGATCTTCTTATCCAACTCGCCGAGAGCGGCGGCGTGATTCATGTCAACGCGTTTGGAGGTTATCTTGAAGCGCTTGAGCCAACACCCGAACGACGAGCAGCTTTAGAGGCCTTCGAGGCTGAGAATGGGTCCTTTTTTGATCCGCGATCAGACGAAGAGATGCGCGCCTATCGGGCGGCTCGGCAAGCGATTGACGACGCGTTTCCGCCGCCGCGCTCCAGCTTTGAAAAGTATTTGGAGCATTTGTTCTACACCATTGATCTCGTCGGCATTGATCATGTTGGGATCGGCGCCGATTGGGATGGCGGCGGCGGTGTCGATGGTATGGCCGACGTTACCGCTGTACCAAAGATTACGCAGGCCCTCTCGAAGGCCGGGCACAGCGAAGAAGACATTGAGAAAGTGTGGAGCGGCAACCTGCTTCGATTGATGCGGGACGTCGAAGCCGCCCAAACGGCCACCCTTGAATCGCCCGATGTTCTGAAATAGCGATTGTTCTGTTACAAAAAAGTCTGACGACGCACGATTACGCATCGACCCTGCGGATTGTGGCGGTTCATGACCAGGAGAAGAATATGACACGATTGTTTGCCGCCGGCAGTGCCTTGGCGCTAGCCACATCCCTGCCCGCCGCCGCGCAGGATTTTTCCATTCAGCGCATCGACCATCATATCCGGACCTTATCGGACGATTGGTTCGAAGGCCGGGCGCCGGGGACGGCAGGTGAAGACAAAACGGTCGCTTACCTGTCCGGCGCCTTCGCCAGCGTGGGGCTAGAGCCCGGCGGCGACTTGCGGGCCGACGGATCGCGGGCCTGGACGCAGGACGTGATCCTCAATCGTTCGACCATGACCGATGCTCCAAAACTTTCCATCACTATTGGCGGTAACGACGTCGCCATGGTGCAAGATCAGGATCTCGCCGTGCGATCGCCCGTCAACGGCATGTCGGCGGTGAAGCTTGAAGACGCGCCCCTGTTGTTCGTCGGGTATGGCACGCACGCGCCGGAGCGCGACTGGTCCGATTTCAAGGATGTCGATGTTGCGGGCAAGGTGATTGTAGCCCTTGTCAACGACCCGGATTTTGAAGGCGGCGAAGGCGATTTCGGCGGCGAGGCCATGACCTATTACGGTCGTTGGACCTACAAATACGAGGAAGCCGCGCGTCGCGGCGCGGCGGGTATTCTAGTCATCCATGAGACCAAGCCGGCAAGCTATCCGTGGGGCGTTATCTCCAATGGCAACGATGTAACGTTAGATATTGTTCGCGAGGATCCGGCTGCGGCGCATTCCGCGCTTCAGGGCTGGATGCATGTCGATGTCGCCAGCCGGATTTTCGAGGCGGCAGGCACAAGCTATGAACAAGCCAAGGCCAAGGCGCAACGCCGCGATTTCCAGCCGATGGAACTCGGCGCAACCATCGACGCTACAATTAACGCCCGCAGCGAAGAAATCGCTGTGAAGAATGTTGTCGGCATTCTTCCGGGGACGAAGCGTCCCGATGAATATGTCGTATTCACCGGACACCACGACCATCTCGGGATCGGCGAACCCGACGAAACGGGCGACACGATTTATAACGGTGCGATCGACAATGCCACGGGAATGGGGTTCATGATCGAAATGGGCCGCGCGTTCGTGCAGGATGAAGGGACCGAACGCAGCCTCGTCTTTCTCGCCGTCGGAGCAGAAGAAAGCGGACTGTTAGGCGCGAAGTATTATGCCGCCAATCCTCTCTATCCGCTGGAAAAGACGGCCGGCGTGATAAATGTTGACGCGCCTGGCGTTCATGGTCCGACCCGGGATTTCTCAATCTCTGGCAGCGCCAAGCTCGGTTTGCTCGATATTATGATCGAAGAAGCCGCAAAAAAGGGCCGGAGCTATTCGCCGGACCCCAACCCGGCCGCGGGCAGCTTCTTCCGGTCGGACCATTTCGCGTTCGCCCAGGTCGGCGTCCCCGCCGTCAGCTTCAACTCGGGGCGCAATCTTGTCGATGGCGGCGCCGAACGGGCGGCGCAGATCGCGGCGGATTACGCAGCGAACGACTATCACCAGCAGAGCGATGAATGGTCGACGGACTGGGATCTAAGCGGCATCGTACATGACGCCGAACTGATCCACGCGGTCACCAAACGTTTGGGCAATAGCAAGGCGTGGCCCAACTGGGCGGAGGGCAGCGAGTTCAAGGCGCTACGCGATGCGAGTGCGGAGGCGCGCGACTAGATTAGGAGGGAGCCTTCACAGTGCGCTCTACCGACCTCAGACTCTTGAGTTACTCCGTCATCTCTCTCCGGTGCCCGCTCTCTGCACTCGTCGGAGATATAATTGAAGTTAATGCTGAGGCCTTCTTAGACACAAGACGCGATGGCTACTACGCTGCAGGTTGCGTTTCAAATAGCGCGAGCATGCGCCCCCAAGCCCGTTCAGATTGTTCCGGGTGATACGCACGTGAGTCGGCCAAACCTGTTCGCTTACGCCGAAGCGGATATTGGAATAAGGTATTCCTATGATTTGAGGCTCGACGCCTAGATCAATGAGAACAAAAGAAAAGACGCAGGTCTATCACAATCACAGACCGGTTTGTAATAGCCGCACCGCCTACGAACAATGGTATTGGCGTGGTTGAAAAGGATATACTAATGTGTGAGTTCCTCTCATCGATGAATAAGAACTATATGATGTCCTCGTGCGTTGTATTTCGTTTTTGGCTGATGATCGTTGTTGGGGTCGTCACTATGGCTGTTGCGACTGCGCCAGCGCATAGTCGAGAACAAGGCAAAGCAACAGCCCACCCGGAACTTGGCGGGTTTCGATACGGAATCTCGGTGACCGACCTAGACGGTAATATTCTTGTAGCACATCGAGCGGATGAACGGTTTGCTCCAGCCTCGAACGTTAAATTGTTCGTAACGGCTGCCGCTCTCGCGGCAGAAGAAGAGTTGTCCGCCTTAGATCGTGCACTACGAGTCGTATCGGAGCCGACAGACTTGGGACCGCCGACCCTTGCGTTAGTAGGACGTGGCGACCCAACCATCGGCTTCGGAGAGAACTGCAAGATGCGATGCATTGAAGCCCTGGCGAAAGCAGTGGCGGAATCCGGGATCACTGAAGTCGGTGATATTGTCGGCGATGACAGATGGTTTGCCGACGAACGGAAGCCTCTGGGGTGGAACTGGGACGACCTGAAATTCGGCCACGGAACATCTATTTCGGCGATCGCTGTAAACGATAATGTCCTTCCTCTGAGAATAACGCCGTCCAATGAGCCAGGCGAGGACGCAAACGCTTCGTGGATCGACGCCGGACCAAGTTATTTCGATCTCCACAATGAGGCGAAGACCAGCGACGCAGAGGCGCCAAGGGCGCTTCGGTTGGAGCGGCGTATAGGCCATCAGACGGCTCGGCTCTACGGAGAACTACCCATGGCATCGAAATCGGTGACACTGGATCTGGCAGTCGACGACCCCGCGCATTTGGCCGCGTGGTACCTCAAAAGAGCGCTGGAGGCTAAGGGCGTATCGGTTTCGGGGAAGTTGCGGACGCGTAGTCGGCCTCTCCAATTTGCAGACGAACCGATACCAGTTGATCCGAACGACCCCGCCGCTCAATCGCAATGCGCCCAACGCAATCAGAATACATCGAATGAAATCGTCATCGCGTCGCTCCAACCCGCTTCTACCCGCGATATCGTGATCGAGGTCAATCGCGAAAGTCAAAATCTGTATGCTGAGGTTCTGCTTCGTCAATTGGGCCGCGCGGCTGGAACAGGATCTTCCTTTTGCGGATTATTGCAGATACAAAAATTCTTAGATGGCGTCGGCGTGCCACGCGGATCTTATAGTATTGCTGACGGTTCGGGTCTGTCGAACTACAATCGCGCAAGCCCAGCCACCATTACAACCCTTCTGCGCTACGCGGCTTCCGCGTCATGGGGAGACATCTTTCGCGCCAGCTTGCCAGTTGGCGGTGACTCGGTTGGGACGCTTAAGTATCGGTTCCGAGGGTCAGCGCTGGAAGGGAAAGTATTTGCCAAGACGGGAACCCTAAACCACGTCGATGCATTGTCCGGTTACATGCTGGCTCGCAGCGGAAAAACTCTGGTTTTCTCAATTATTGTAAATGACCGGCCGCTGGATTCGCCCGCTGCCACACGTCAGATTGACGCCACACTCCTGAGTATCGCTGAGCAGTTTTAAGTGCTTGTTGAAACAACCAATTGAATGTTGAACGCTTCGGAGACTAACTGACACTGAATTGCCATAGTCACTGACAACTCATTTCGCTATTTTATATCGCTACGGAGTGTGGGGCCGCATCTAATGTCTACTTTGGGCCAAAAATGCCTGTTCGAACCAACCAATTCTAACGTCTGGTCTTGCGCGCATTGCAGACGCTGATGGGCTCAAAGTATTGTGTGCATTTGCAACGTTCGAACCGAAGCAAGTTATGGCACTATATGCTCTGAAGCGAAGATACGGATTCGCCGGGATCTAGCCCCAATTTGTCGAAGAATTTATTCGATTTCGCGTTTACATTTGACCTGAAACCATTTGAATTTCCGGCGGCGTCGTTCGCTATCGTTTACATCCAGCTGTTTGATTTGATTCAAAAAATACCCGCCTACGAATCTGGGGGTCAGAGGTTCGAATCCTTTCGGGCGCGCCAAATTCCAAAACGAAACCAGTACGTTGGAATGCACCGCACATACAGGCATATGATGCACCAAAGTGCGTGCTACCCGCGCGCTACCATTTAGCGAAGAATAGTTCTCGCAAAAAAGGCGCAGATTTTGGTTCAAATTAGAAAACACTTATTGGCCCTTCTTGCACAGCCGGTAGGCCAATCGCTAACGACGCCACTATCCTCAAACCCGACATTAGCGAAGTAAGGTAAATTTGCTGCAAAACGAACTGTTTTCGAAACGCGGTCGTTGCGTAGCCGATTTCAAATTTCATTCAAGTTGCGAACATTAAACTCGTTTCGGGGTCGTCAATCCACCAACTGAAAAATCGACAGCGCAACTCGACAACGTATGATTTAGGGATTCTTCAGCGCCTTTAGGCAAGCGGTTTTCGCCGTGGCAAGGACCGATGATTCGATGCCGGAGCGGGCCATCGTGCGCAACCCGGCATAGACCGTCAGCGCGAGTTGAGCCCCGCCTTTCGCAGACCTGGTCGTGTGCGCGTCACTAACTTCCCGAACCGCCTGCTCCAGCGCGTCGCGCATCTTGGCGTAGCCTCGGCGAACAAGCTCGCTGGTTTCTTCATCAAACGAGGCGCGATCTGACGAGGCGTTACAGAGAAAGCACCCTCGTCTATCTCCGGATTTAACCGCAGCGATCGGCGAACTCAAAAACGTGTCCAGCCGCGACAAGGCGGGCCGGCTTTTGTCGCGCAAGGCGTCAACGGCGCCATTGACCATCAGCGCTTCGTAGTGACCGAGTGCACGCAAATAGATCGAATGCTTGTTGCCATATGCGGCGTAAAGGCTGGCTTTGCCGAGCCCCGTCGCCTTCAATATCTCGCTTAGACCGGTTCCTTCATATCCGTATCGCCAGAACAACTGCATGATCTCTAAAAGGACCTTTTCCTCGTCGAATTCGCGGGGACGACCGGGCTGAACTGAAGAGTCTTGATACACACGCATGTGTGATAATCCTATTATTGACCGTTCGGTCCATATTCTGTAGTAAACACTCACCGGCGAACTCGCCGCTTTCTTTTTAGGCATTTATGGACCAATTGGTCAATATATAAGGAGCACACTAAATGACCGCAACAAACGTAACCGAAAGCTCACCCCTCTTCGGCCTTGTCACGCATCAGGACGCCACCGCTCTTGGCGAGAAAATCTGGACGATCGGCCATCATGGCCTGCGTTTCACCACAGCAACAGTGTTGGGCTGGATCGGCGCAATGAAGTTCACTGCATATGAGGCGGGCGCCATTCAAGGCCTTGTACAGTCGAGTCCGCTTATCAGCTGGCTATATAATCTCTTCAGTGTGCGGGGCGCGTCCGTTTTAATCGGAACGATTGAAATCGTCACTGCCGCGCTGATCCTCCTGGGCGCCAAATTCCCCAAAGCCGCTCTCGCTGGCGCCATTTCCGCCGTATTCACCTTCTTACTGACGGCCAGCTTTCTGCTCACAGCGCCGGTTTGGGAGCAAAGCCTCGGCGGATTTCCAGCCCTGTCGGTCCTGCCCGGACAATTCCTCCTGAAAGACATCGTCCTTCTGGCGGCGGCAGTCTTCCTCGCTGGTGACGCCCTCAAGCGTGTCACTGATGAAAAATAAGAATTCACACCCGGTGTACTCATCGTGTGCCGGGTAATTACAATTCAATCACCAAACGGAGTAATACAATGACTCAGGAAAATCTAAATCACCTTAATGCACTGCTTGCTCTGCTCGAAAAAGGCGAATTCATCAACGGCATGGAAACCTATTTCGATGATGCAGTCACGATTCAGGAAGTCGGACAGGCGCCGAAAAGCGGTAAAGCACACTGTATCGCCGTCGAAGAGGAACTGTTAAGCGGCGTATCGGAATTTATCCAGTACACCGCCCATACAAAAGGCGCCGGCGACGACAAAACTTTCTATGAAGCCACAATGGAGTTCAAAACCAAAGACGGACAACACGTGAAGCAGCAGCAGGCCGTCGTCACCACATGGAAAGACGGTAAAATTATCGACGAGAAATACTACCACAAAAACATCTAGCCAGACGGCTACGCGCGAAAGCGGCGGCCCTCAACAAACGGAGGCTGCCGTTTTTCTCGTGAGTTGCGAAATGACGTGAAAATCCTCAAACCGGACGTTAGCATGCACAGTTTGCTACAAAGACTTGGCGCCCAAAAGACTGGTGATCACTGGCGCGACAGATCAAAGCATACGCACTTAGCAACAGGCCCTTTATTGAGCTGCCGCCTCCACTGACGCGGTTTGCGCGTTGAGTCGCCGCATGATTTCCGAGAGCCTTGACCAGCTCTGAAGGGTTATGGGTAGCGCCAACGCGCTTTCGACAAATTCCCAAGAGTAGCTGATGATGGAGAATGTTGCGCCGACCGTATTATTGAGTTCAATCGTCGCGAACCAGAGGTTGAACAGGATCAATCCCAAAAGCACAAAAAAGATTGCGCCATAGAGTATGGCTTCGGTGTCTGACAAACGAACCTCAAGGCGGCGCAGCCGCATTAGATGCTCAACCGTCGGCGTTGTTTTGCGTTTTTGCAGAATCCAGACCTGTCGTTCCGTTTGTTGATTCAACGCGCCGTTCAAAGAATAGAAACGATGGTGAAACAGGGCGTAGACGGCCGCCATAGCAGTTGCCGCGATGCCGCCTGCAAGCGCCAGTATTGGCGAAAAGGCGTAAAGAATGACGACCGAAACAACCAATTGAACGCTCGCAGCAATCGCGGCGGGCAATGTCTGTTCCAGGAAATCCACAAGTTCCCGTCCCATGCCAAGACGTGCGTTCAATGACGAAACGGAAACGTTGTGTGACCGGGCCGCCTGGGTCTTGCCCAATTCGACACGTATCGTTCCGTAGGCCCTGGTATCATAGATACGGCGTATCACCGCCACGACGATCAAGATCCCCATGAGTCCAGCCAGGCGGAATAATTCAAGCGCACTTCCCGCCAGCAAGCCATCGATGGCGAAACCGATAAACAGCGGTATCAACGCCATCAGGCCGGTTTCGCACAGGGTCATGCCCCAGGTTAGCGATATGCGGCCGGGAAAGACGCGTAAAAGCGTTGCAATCGTGAGGTCGCGGCTGTTTAGCATATGGATCTATTCGTCGTAGTGTATTTGCACGGTAACATCGCCCGGCGTCACAGCAGCTTGGGCAAATGTGGGCTCGGGGATTGACGCCGTCGCGCCGGAAGCGCCGACGCCTTCAAGAAAGCGCTCGTCGTTATAGTTCAGATCCCGATCGCCGTTTTCGTCATGGAAAACGAAGATCGCGTAGGGGCCCGTCGTGAGATCAGGGAAGCTGTACGACAGGCTCCCAGTACGCGCGGGAATGTCTGCATATTGAACGGCATTGCGCCAGTTAAGCTGTTCGAATGCGCGCTTCTTGTCGAAGACGAGAACGATAATTGAGCCGTTCGTATTGCGGACGCCATCGACAGTAAGGTTCAGGCCGTCTGCAAGAGCAGGCGTCGCGATCATGGTCACCGCCGCTACGGCGCTAATCTGTTTCAGGGCTTTCATCATGTTGCTATCGCCTTTGTTTTCTGGAATTGCGGAGTGGGTTTGAAGAACCTGATCGCGTCTTCCGCGATGGCAATCAGAACCGGCACAAGGATCAGCATGAGCGCGGTTCCAAATAGTTCGCCGAACGCCAAAGAGACCGCAGCCGGGATCAGGTATTGCGCCTGTTCCGATGTTTCAGTGAGCAGCGGCGTGAGGCCGATGACCGTCGTGGCGGTGGTCAAGAAAATCGCTCGAAAGCGGCCAACGCCGGCGGCATGAAGCGCATCGGGTACAGTTTCGCCTCCCTCACGCGCCTGGTTGTACCGCGTGATCATCACCAGACTGTCGTTCACGATCACGCCGGTCAGGGCCAGCATACCGAAGAAGGACAAGAGCGACAGCGACACGCCCATGATCATGTGTCCGACAGCGGCCGCAACGAACCCGAAAGGAACGATAGCGAGGATGACGAAGGGCTGCCAGTAGCTTTTCAGCGGAATGGCCATCAATACATAGATCATTACGGCGGCAAGGATGAGCGCATTGACAAGACCGCCCCGGATTTCGCCCATTTCCTCAAGTTCGCCTGCTGCGATAATCTGGACGCTTGGATATTTGGCGTTCAGTTCAGGCGCTAATTGTTCGAACACGGCCTGTCCGACTTCTTCCGGCGCCACAACGCTGCGGTCGATTGAAGCAAAAACCGTGTTGACGCGCTTGCCATCACGGCGGTTCACGGCGCCGGACGCATAGGAGCCTTCGATCTCGGCCACTGTCGTAAGCGGCGTCCAGGCGCCGGTCGCGCTGCGCACGCGGGCGTCCAATAGGTCATCAATGGTGTCGCGAGCTTCGTGGGCGTTTTGCACGACCACGCGCAACTCTGCTCCATCGCGGCGCACGCGCGCAACTTCTGAACCGCCATAGCCTAAGCCGATCTGAGCAGCCAATGTCTCAGCGGTAAAACCAAGATTGCGCGCCTCCGGCCGCAGGCGCAGTTTGAGTTCGGGTTGACCGCCTTTAAGACTGTCGCGAATATTTGACACGCCATCGAGCGCGCCCAGAAAGGCGCGCATCTCACTGCTGGCTCGTTGCAACAGGTCCGTATCTTTCGAAATCAGACGGATCTGAAATCCGCCGGCCAGCGCCTCGGAGCCGGTGAATTGAAGCTCTGTCGCCCCTTCGGCGTCGCCGACCCGTTTGCGCCATTCGCGTACGACGTCGAGAATTTGTACGCTCGGCCGTTCGGCGACCGGCAGCATTTCGGCGTACATCTGCGCGCTGCCCGCACTATTGACGATGGTGAAGAAAGTCTGGATCGGCGCGGCGTCCATGCCCTCTCGATCGCGCAAATCTTCGTTCAATGCACGGCCAACCCGTTCGATCCGGTCGATATTGGACTTGGTAAGCGCAAACGGCGCCCGGGCGTCCATTTCAATGCTGACCGTAATCACCTGACCAGGCACATCGGGAAAGAAAACGGTCTGCACTTTACCTTTCATCATCAATCCGATGCCCGCCGTGGCGGCGGCGACGAACAAGATCAGCGCGGCATATCGGTGACGCACGGCCTGAACCAGCACCGGTTGGTAGATTTTATCGCGAAACCAGTTCAGCCCTGCTTGCGCCCAATCCTGCACCATGCCCCAGGCCCGCGCGAGCGAACCGCGCCTTTCTTCGTCAAGCGGCACATGCGCCAGATGCGCCGGCAGAATGAACTTGCTTTCGATCAGTGAAAATATAAGTGCAAAGATCACAATGCCGGAAAACCCGGCGAGGACTTTACCCAGCGGATTGTCGATCAGCAGCATTGGGTAGAAGGCAGCAATAGTAGTCAGTACACCAAATATCGTGGCGACTGCGACGCGCTGCACGCCGCGTTCCGTACCCTTGATGGGGTCTTTGAACTTGCGCCGTTCTTCAAAAACGCTTTCGCCGACAACAACGGCGTCGTCGACCAATATGCCGAGTGCAATGATGAGACCAAATGTGGTTACGTCATTGAGCGAGTAATCCACCCATTTCGATCCGGAAACGGCGATTGCGCCCAAGACCGAGACGGGAATGCCCATGGCGACCCAGAACGCCAATCGCACATTAAGGAAAATTGAGAGCATGAGCATGACAAGCAGGAGGCCCTGCACGCCGTTAGACCGCAGGAGCGCCAATCTGTCCGAGATATAGCCGGCGCTGTCGCCCCAGACGCTGGCTGTGATGTTCGCAGGCAATTGAGGTTCGAAGTCTTCGACAACCTCGCGCACGACGCGGCTGATATCCAGAAGGTTTTCCTTTTGCCCGACCAACACTTCCATGCCGATCGTCGGTTCGCCATTGAGACGGAACAGGAAATCCCCTTCCAGGAATCCGTCTTCGATGCTCGCTACGTCGCCAAGCGAGACATGTGACCCGTCTCGTCGTTCGATGATTGGAAGCGCGGCGTATTCAGGCGCATAGAGCGCCCGATCATCAGCGCGCAGAAAGATCGCGCCACCTTCTGTTCGCAACTGGCCGGCCTGGAAATCCAGTGAGTTGGCCTGGATTGCATTCGTTACATCCGCGACTGTCAGCCCGTAATGACGAAGCCGGTCTGGGTCGACTTCTATACGCAAATTGCGCGGGATAAGACCCCATATTTGCAGGCGCGACAGCTCAGGTTGCGCCAGCAATTCTTCCTTCAGGCGTTGTGCAACGGTGTGCAGCGTCGCCGGGTCAGCGGGCCCATGTAGATTGACGTAGAGGGCGGGGAAATCGAAGGCCGAGGTCTCAATAACAGGCCGTCGGGTTTTGCTGGGCAGGTCCGTAAGGCTATCGACACGGAGACGCACGCGGTCGAGCACGTCCTGAAGTTGTTCGCCGCCCGCCCGGCGCACTGAAATCGTTGCAAAGCCATTCACGGACTGTGACCTGATGGAACGCACGCCTTCAAGCCCCTCCAGCGCTTGTTCGACCTTTTGGGTTACCAACTCATCGACTTGTTCAGCGGTCGCTTCCGGATACTCAATGGTGATCTCGACGGTTTCGGGAGGAATGCGCGGGAAACCTTCGATACGAATCGAAAGCGCTGTTTGCACGCCCAAAAACAGGATCAACGCCATCATAAGGTTTGCGGCGACAGGATTGCGAATGAACCAACTGGTCAGGGCGTGCATGACCTAGCGCCTGTTCTGTATATTCGGCGTTGTTTCCCCTTGCCGCTTGGCGAGTTGGTCGGGGGCGACAATCTCATTCAGCGTCTGCGGCGCCACCTTTACTCCGGGGAGAAATGAAGCCAGCGGTGTTGTCGCGACACGCCACGGGCCGGCGCCTTCAGGCGCAGCAATGACAAGCATGCCGTCAGCGCGGAACAGGATTTCCGGTGCGATTCGCACAAGCAAGTCATCCGCATCGACCATCCAGATATGCCCCGCCCGAGTTAGAGCCGCCTCAGGAATGGTAAGGGTATTGGCGATAGTGCGGCCGGCGAATTCCACACGAACGAAATCTCCAGCAACCAGGCCCGCGCTCGGATCTGCAACAGTGAGGAAAATACGTGGCTGACGAGTTTGCTTATCCAGATAACCGCCGCCTTGGCGGATGCGCGCTTCACCAAGCAGGGTCCCATTTCTGTGTATCAATTGGGCGTTTTGGCCGGCAATGGGGTGTTCAAGCAGCGCCCAATCGGTCTCGTTCAGTTCAACGATGAGCTCATATTGACGATCGTCGGACAGATGTAAGAGCGCTTCCCCGACTGCAACCGTCTGACCCAGGCTGACCATTCTATTCGTGGTAATGCCGGAAAAGGGCGCTGTTACTTCAGTATCGGCTAATTGACGCTGCGCCTCAGCCAACTGTGCTTCAGCTGACGCGACGGTGCGCTCTGCGATGCTCAGTTGCGGAAGACGCAGGGCAAGTTCGTTTGGCTCCGATATCTTCAGGAGAGCGATGTCTTCCCGGGCAAGCTCGGCATCATTCCTTGCCTGCAAAAGCGCGAGCTTTGCCTGTTCGAGGCTCAGCTCAGCGGCTGCAAGCCTTGTTTCGTATGGCGTTTTCTCAATTGAGAACAATGGCGCTCCGACTTCCACGCGTTCGCCGGCAAGCGCTGCATCATGAACTACCATGATCCGCCCTGACACAGCGGCGCGAATTTCCGCATCCCAGCGGGAGCGTAATTCTGCAAATGCGGAGATCCTTGCAACCGCCTCCGCTGATGTCGCGTCGATGACGGTGACGATGGGCAAGGCAGGCGGTGAATTTGTACGTGTAACGTTTGCGGTGTCCTCGGTCGAGAACAAGAGGACCACGACACCAACGAAAACGACCAGGGAAAAGAAGACCCATAGCCAGCGCCATCGGGGTTTGGACGAATCTCTGCTAGCTTTTACTGACATTTGCTACGCGTCTCTGCCCGCAATTTCCGCCGGCAAGCCCACTTGTTCCGGCTATTATCGCGCTTATATATAATGAACGATCGTTCGTTCAATAGGAAAATCAAAAATTGGCTCAAAATCTATCAGAACCGGAAGGCAAGCGAGAGAAAGCGGCGGCCCAAAGGCGGGCCAAAATCCTGGAGGCGGCGTTAATTTGCTTCCTTGAGAACGGGTATCACCAGACGGGCGTGCGCGACATCGCTAAACGCGCCGGTGTGAGTCTCGGCAACCTCTACAATCACTTTCCGGGGAAGCATGACGTGCTGGTGGAAATCGCCGCCATGGAGCGGGCGGACCTTGAGCCTTTTCTGAAAATGTTGGCGAAACCTCAGCCAGCACGAATTGTCCTGGAGAAGTTCATTAAAGCATATGCGACTTATCTCGCAGCACCCGAAAACATCATTCTTTCAATAGAAATCAGCAGTGAGGCGGTGCGTAAGCCGGACATAGGCGAGCTTTTTGTCGCCAACCGCGAGGAGCTTGTTACAGCCTTGACGTCAGTTATGCAGCGCGGCGTCGAAGCCGGCGATTTTCGCAAAGGCCTAAAACCAAACGAGGTTTCTCAACTGATCATCGAACTCGTCGACGCCAGCGCCTATCGCAGTGTTCTGAGCGAAATTCCCGTGCGAAAAATACTGGGCGGGCTGAATGACTTCATATTCGCAGCCGTAGAGGCTGCATGATTGCCGGCCCGCCCCCTTCAACTTAAGCAGACATCAACTCTGGAGCGCTGGTAAAGTCCATTAGAATTAAGTTTTTCACATAATAGACCTTTATGTCCGGATTTGCGCGCAACCCGGATATTACATTACATCCCTGGTCTGGCCATTATGGGTTTCAGATCGTCGGCTTCTCGATAGCGGCAGAACAGGTGTTTTATTGTCGGCTTGGTAAACTCACATGCCGGTCCCGACGTCACATTCGAAAGCAAAGCCGCATTGATCAAAGCCGATTCGGAAAACGCCAGCCATCGAAAATGTGCCGGTTGCCTTTCGCGGGCATTTCCGTTTTTGCCTAAATCATAGGTCGTTTCCGATAAGTATCCTCATCCAATTCACTCTCCCATTTAGCGACAGTCGTTGCGACGGCTAGGTCGCCCGTTACATTTATGACGGTGCGCATCATATCGAGAATTCGGTCAAAAAGTAGAATGAAGCCGACAACGATAGCTGTTTGCGCGCCTGAAACACCGATTGCCTCAAGAACAGCCGCCAGAAGAAACAGCGACGCAGAAGGTACGGAAGCAGTGCCGATGGAAACGAGTGTCGTTGTGAGGCCAATGATCAAATAGTCGGAGAAAGACAGTGGCACGCCGAATGCCTGCGCAGCGAACAAGGCGACGATGCCAACATAAAGAGCCGTTCCATCCATATTAACAGTAGCGCCGAGGGGCAAAACCGATGATCGAACTGGTGCGCGGATGCCGAGATTCTCTTCTGCTGCAGCCATCGTCACGGGCAACGTTGCCGCGCTTGAAGACGTTGAGTAGGCGACCAGCTGCGGGTCTGCGGCGCCACGCACAAATGGCATCAGCGGCATGTTGGCGAGAAACCGAATAACCCCGCCATGTACGATAATCATATGCAATGCGCAGCCCACGTAGACTGCAATCGCTAATGTGAAGACATTCAATAGGGTCGCTGCGCCTTGGGTGCCGGCGACCCATGCAATCAGGGCGAACACGCCAATTGGCGCAAGTTCCATGACGAGGAATGTCACCTTTAGCATTGCTTCCGCAGCCGCATGAAAGACGTCGCCAAGAATTTTCGCCTGATCGCCGGCAAGGACGATGCCAACGCCGAATAAGATAGCGAATACGATGATCGCCAGAATGTTGCCCTCTGCGAGCGCGGCCACCGGATTGAGTGGTATGATCGCGTAAAGCCGCTCAAGCAGCGTTACTGCGGGGCCGAGGTCGCGGGCCTCGGCACCAGCAAGATCAACATTTGCGCCAGGTTGCAATACTGCGCCCATAGCAAGTCCGATCGTGATCGCCGCTGCAGTTGTGAAAAGGTAAAGGCAAAACGCTTTAAGTCCTATTGAGCCAAGGCGTTTTGGATCACCCATAGCGACAACGCCGGAAACGAGCGTCGTAAAAATTAGGGGAACGACGAGCATACGGATCAGCCGGACAAAAATATCGCCGATCCAGCGAATAGAGGCGGCGCCTTCACCCCAGATCAAACCCACGATGACACCGGCAACTAGTGCAGCGAATATCCGTTTCCACAGCTTAACTTCGAACCATTTTTTGAGCATTGCCGGGTCCTCGTCCCTAATTACACTGCGCCCGCCGCAAAGGTTTCCCTGTCAGCGTTTTGTTCAATGTTCCATTTGAAATCGCCGCTGCACCGTTTACAAATAAATGAACAACGCCTGACGACATGCGCTTGGGTTCGGAAAAAGTTGCGTTCTCGGCGAAACGCTGGGGATCGAAAACCACAATATCCCCGATGAAGTCCTCACGAATGTATCCGCGTTTGCAAAGATCGAATATGTCAGCGACAAGCCCGGTGCTGCGACGGATAAACTCCGCCTGAGAGATTGTGCCCTTTTCGACTACGTAGTGATGATACTTCCGCGGAAAACTGCCGAACTTTCGAGGGTGACCGTCAGTTCCGTCAGAGCTTGTAGCGACCCAGGTTTGCGACATGAACGCTTCGATATCGCTTTCCTGCATGTTGAACGACGCAACGCGCGCATCGCCCTCCATAACGATATGAATTGCTGTTTTAACAGGGTCTTCCTGGCGGTCTTGCGCGACTTCGAGAAGCGTCTTTCCGACCCATGCCTCGCGACCGACGACGATAAGCAATGCATCGGCGCCGCCGCGTTTGCGAAGATTCTCTTCAATGTCCATAACCAGTTTCGGCCGCAGCGATGGATCGCGCAGCCGCGCGTACAGCTCTTCTAAAGACCCCGCCTTCGCCCAGTTGGGAATTAGCGCGTTAGAAATGTGCGTTCCCGACGCAGCCCACGGATATTGATCGGCGGTAACCTGCTGGCCTGCGCGACGGGCCCCTTCGATACGTTCAATTACGTCGGCGCTTTGCCCCCAGACATCCACCCCAAGCGCCTTTATGTGGGCGATGTGGACGGGCGCACTACTTCTCATTCCAATTTCAAGCGCTTCGTCAACGGCAGCAAGAAGTCCGACCGAATATGAACTTTCGTCTCGGATATGACTTTCATAAACGCCGCCATACTGAGCAGCGACACTCGCCAAAGCGACAAGCTCATCCGTCCTAGCAAATGAGCCAGGTGCATAATACAGCCCCGACGACAGACCGAGCGCGCCTTCCACCATAGCGGTGCGCACAACATCCTGCATTCGTTCTGTATCATGCTGCGTCGGCGTGCGATCCGCCCCACCGATAACAGACTTACGGATTGTATTGTGACCGACGAACAGTCCGACATTCGTTCCAACGCCATTGTTTTCAAGTTGGTTTAACGTCGATGCAATCTCGACCGGCCCGTCACCATCGTTCCCGGCGAGGACAGTGGTGACGCCTTGGGTCAGATAGTTAGCGTTAAGCCGCTCCGCCTCGGAAAGAAGGTCGCTCAAACTGTGCGTATGTGGATCGATAAACCCCGGCGCGACAATAAGGTTTTCGGCATTGACTGTTACCTGCGCATTCACATCCTCTGCATCTGCGTCGCCCACAAAGACGATGCGATCCGCCGTAATCCCAACATCTTGAAGTTCACCGCGATCGCCCTCGGCGCCTGAGTAAACAAGGCCGCCGGAAATCAAGACGTCAACGGTCCTTTCGGGTGCATCGCTTTGGGGAGCGCAGGACAATACCACATACCATGCGATCATCAGTAGAAAGTACTTGGGAGGGAGCGCCATGCTATGCCGCCTTTCCTTGAATGACGGCGCCCTTGCCGCAAAAGATTTCACGGACAATTCCTTCGGCGCTCGCAGCCGAAAGCGTCCAGCCAAACATGCCATGACCGATATTGCGAAAAAGACGACGAACCTTGCTTTCGCCAACTATTGGCAAACTGTTCGGTGTGGATGGTCGAACGTCAGCCCATTTTGATGAAATGCTCAGATAGTCCGCTACTTGCGGAAGCGTGTTCTGCGCGCAATGCACAAGAGCCTGACGGCGCTCTTGTGCGAATTTGGGCGATTGGGGGCTCGCGTCTGCGAAACCGGCGATGCACATATTCAAACCGATGCGCGAGAAAACCATTTTGCGCCCCAGATATATGATCGCGACCTGCGGGGCGCCGGACTTCGCCGGTGCGGTGATGGAGTAACCGCGAATGGGCTGAATCGGACCGGCTATGCCCAACGGCCGCACCAAGAGATAGTCGGCTAAACGCCTCAGGACTCCCGGCGAATCCACCGGTGATGCAAAATCATAAGATAGTTGTCCGCCATTCGCGTAGCTCGCTTCCGCCGCGAGCTCGTTTCGGCGATCAATGACAGTAACCGGACAGCCATGGCGCGCCAGACAATATGCGGTCGTAACCCCGACGACGCCTGCGCCAAGGACGGTGACTTTCATCAACTACTCTTGTGCAGCCGGTTTGGCCTTATCTTCCAGCGACGGATCGCTGGCCAATAAGGTTTCCATCATTTCCTCGGCGAAAATGATCGCCGAGGCGCGTATGAGACGACGGTCCGTTTGGTCGCCAAGTTCGTAGGTGATCGCCGGCGCGCCAAATCGACGATGGATATAGTTCTTTGATGTGGCGAGTTCCGTCGTCTCGCGTTCCGCGCGTTCAAACTCATAGCCTTCCAGCCGTTCACGAGCGCCCGCAATCCAATGATCGGTGAACTTAGCTGGAACCGTTTCGACATTCTTGAATTGCGTATAAAAGACGTTTCTGTTCGTGGAATGAAAGTCCAGCATCAGACGCAATTCACTATTTTCACCAGCAGCAATGTCGTCGACAATTCTTTTGATGGCTTGTGTTTCTGGTTGCGTGAACGGTCCCCAATCTCGATTGAGATCAACGCCGTTCACATTGTGTCGCCAGTTGCCGTTGACGACCCCGTCTGGATTCATCAGCGGAACCACGGTGAGATGAAACCGATTGCGAAACTCTTGTGCAAGCGATGTATCGGCGAAAACCGTTTCCAGGAACGGCAGCATGGCAAATGCGCCAGTCAGTTCCGGCGGATGCTGACGCCCGACAAGCAGGACGTGCTCTTTTTTTTCGGTTTCGTTTTCAGGTTCCGAAATAATTGCGATAAGCGCGCGTCCCTCAACTGATTCGCCGATAGTCTCCGTGCGAAGCCCGGCACGTTCGACGATATCGTCAGTCCATTTTTGGTAAGCGCCAGTCAGAAGCAGTTCCTGCGCGGCGACAATGAAGGGTGTGTCCTCCATTTTCAAAAGCAGCGTTACTTTCTTACCCTTTCGCCGTTCGCGAACACGGTCGGAATCAATAAGACGCCAATGCGTAGCATTGTCGCTTCGTTTTGGACGATAGCGGTGTTTGGAATCGGAGTACCGCATGACGATTTTTAGCTCACCAGGCTGTTTCGGCGTTACCCGAAACGCATACCAGGGGCTTGGATTGATGGGCTTATTCTCCGGGTCAATGCGAATATTGAAACTGTTTTTTTTCGCACCGCATTCTGACATACGCGCGCCCTCAAAATCGGCGTCCAACGTTGCGAGTTCATTTTCGCATGCGTATGCAAAACTGCATGTCGCCATTAGCAGGACCGCGCACAGTGAAACCGTTAGATTTGTATTCATAATCTATCTGGAAGCAGGCTTATTGAAGGAACAGCTGCGCCGGGCGATGTAGAACGCAATCACCCGGCGCATGGGAGGTTCAATTAGAATTCCTTACGGATTGAACCATACCAATAGCGGCCACGACTGGAGTGGAGCTCTTCATAAAAACCGGTCGCGAACTCGTCCGCCAGCGGCGGCTCCTCGTCGGTGACATTACGTACGCCAAAGCGGAGCCGTGTGTTCGAAACCGGACCGGCATTATCAATGGTGTATTGAACGTAGAGGTTGACTGACATCCAATCGTCAACGCGGAAGATTTCGCCACCCGGTCCTGTGACCGAAGTATCGGTCACGGGACCAATATATCGGCCAAATGCGCCGGCGCCGAAAGGACCATTTCGCCATGTCAGGCCCGCGGTGCCGCGCCATTTTGGGCGACCATTTTGTTCAACTAATGACTCGCTGCCGCCAACGTCAACTTCATCACTAATTACGCCTGAATCGATTGCAGCGAGAATTTCAGCGCCAGGAGGCGACGGATCCTGGAAAAAGTCGAGAAGGTGCGCGGCGTTCGCCGAGAAGCTGAAGTCGCCGATGTCTGTATCGATGTCATAATATAGACCGAAGTCCAGCCCTGATGCTTCTCGGGGGTTGAGGTTCACGAAATTATCGCGAACTTCAAGAATTTCGCCGGCCGGATCGAGGCCCGCTGCGGTATACAACGCGACCGTCGCGGCATCCGGAGCGTCGCGAACAACATTCGGATTCGAGCTTCCATTCACACGTAGCAAATAGTCGAGGGAAATCTGGTTCTGGTCGCCAAAAATACCGACAAGATCGGTCTGTTTGATTTTCCAGTAATCTACTGTGATCGTCAGACCGGATCCCTCCGGCTGGAAAACGGCGCCGAGCGAGAAGTTCTGGTTGTTTTCCGGCATTAGATTCGGACCGGCGGCTCGAACACTTTCGACAGACGTGCCGTCACAATCGCCCGTGCTAAAAGCTGTCATGTTTGCGCGCGCTGTCGCTTCGCAAAGAATCCAGTCTTCGCGGCCGCCATTGACTCGGCGAATGCCCGTTGCGTTGATCTGCTCAAGGTTTGGCGCGCGGAAGCCGCGTGCATAGGCGCCGCGGATTTGCAGCCATGACGCCGGATACCAGGAGACTGCGACTTTGGGTTTTGCAACTTCACCAACATCGGAATAACTCTCAAATCGACCGGCTAGTTGGACGTCAAATCTTTCAACCAACGGAATATTCATTTCTGGGCTAACAACAGGAATCACGGTTTCGACAAACGCGGAAAAGACGGACCGAGAACCGTCCGTATCCGGCGTTGGACTTGTGCCCATCACATCGCTCAGGTTCGTTACGCCGGTGACGATGTCAGTAAAGGTAATTGTCCCATCGAGGCGATCATCACGATCGTCGAGGAACGTTTCGCGGCGCGCTTCGACACCAACCGCAACGCCAACGCCGCCGGCAGGAAACTCAAACAAGTTTGCGTTTGAAAACTTGATATCACCCTGCAAAATCGATGTTTTACTTCGGCGGGAAACGTCAACGATGAAGCTGTCGATTGTGGCCTGTGAGTTCAGTCCCGCGTTCGGGGCGTTCGTATCGACGGGATTGCCGCCAATAAACGGATTATAGGCGTCCGGCGTTGAAAGCGCCAAGGCTTGTTGAAAAAGCGTATTACTGATCCGGTTCGTGATGCTCTCTGTGGTCGCTTCAGAATACAAGAGAGCACTGTCTACGTCCCAGCCGCTGCCGATGTCACCGCGAACGCCGCCCAGAATACGGTAGCTGTCATTGTCGACGTTGATGTTGCGCTGACCGGTATCGATCGGCCGTAGATCCCGGATTTGCAGATCGTCTCCGAATACATTGTAGAAGTTCGTGGACGGCACAACGACACGGTTGCTTGAAAGCATCTGCGCCGTCTCACGGCGACGATTGAAGCTTGAGCGATAGTATGAAACCTCGCCAAATAGCTCAAGATCATTGTTCAGGTCGTGATTAAGGAACAAGAATCCGTTGCCGCGCTTCGTATCGCCGATGAGGTCACGATAACGCGCGCGATCGAGACGCAGCGCCGTATCAATCGAGCCGCCATTGTCTGCACAGACGCCGTTCGGCAGTGCGACCAGGCACCCGGAAAACGTATCCGGTTGTATATGAAAATCATCGTCTCCAATTGCAGCAATAGAGCCGTTTAGGGCGCGGAACTCACCCCACGGCGTTTGCGTGGACAAGTTTCTAAGTTGCGTGTCGCCCTCAAAAGGCGTTCCAACAAAGAAATCACGCAAATCTTCCGTCGATGAGTTGATAAGATCAGTCGCCGGCATGCCATTCCGGTTTAGGAAGTTGCCGAAGAATGAGATATTTGTTCGGCCGTCATTGAAGGTGTGACCAGCCTCGATGGTCGCGCTCAATTCATCGAGCGATGTTCCTTCTGATGTTCCGTACTGTACGGATGCGGTAAGTCCCTCGAAGTCGTCTTTGAGTACCGTGTTGATCACGCCAGCGACAGCATCTGTGCCGTAAAGCGCGGCAGCGCCATCGCGTAGAACCTCAACGCGAGAAATGCCGGTAACAGGAAGCGCATTTGCATTGACCGATTGCACTGGTACGAGATTTTCAACTTGCGTGCCAGGATGCAAGACTAAGCGACGCCCGTTCAACAGAACGAGCGTATTGCCTGTTCCAATTGCACGTAAATTTATGGATGAAACGTCGCCCTGTGCGCCATTGACGCCGGTAAATCCGACACCGTTGAACGTCGCCTGCCCGATTTGCGGAATGGACGCGAGAAGCTCATCACCGCTAACGGCGCCGGTGAGAGCGATTTCATCCTCACCCAATACTGTCACGGGCAATGCGCCAGCAATGTCAGCGCCTTTGATTTGCGAACCAACGACGACGATGACGTCTTGATTCTCGCTGGCGGGCGTCGTGTCCTGCGCAATCGCCGCTGTGGCAGCGAGCGATGAAAGCGCAGTCGTTAAAAAGAATCCTGATCGTTTCCTTGGCATAGGGCTATTCCCTCCCGACGTGTTTTCTACTTTGCGTAGCGACACGATAATCGCACCGCTGTCCGTCAGGCCGCCCTCAAGGCTTGTGCCCTCAAACAGTTCGTCGAGAGCATGTTGAAGAGAGTATTCGCCCTTCAACGGGTTCGTTTTTACCGCCGCAACATCTTCGGTTTGGAATAAAGCAGAACGCCGATTGGCGCGGGCAAGCGCTTTAACGGCGTCTTCCGCATTCTGCGCCGGAATATCGAGAGTGAGCCGATCGCCGCTCAGGGGCTGCGCAATCGCAACACCCGCCAACAATCCGCCAATTATCGCCCACAACGCTATGCACCGAAGCGCCAACCGCATGTTTTCCAAACTCAATGTCATGGCGATCGTCATCGTGTTACGAGACGGCCATGTTAACCCGTCGGAGACGACTGAGAAAACCACCAGTCGCATTGAATAAATTTTTGTGAGAGATCAGGGCTGTTGCAATAATACGTCACTGCACCGCAGCAAGCACGCATTGTGCTGGATTATTGCAGCCGCAATTAGCCGGTGTCCGACAAATGGAGTTGGTAAGTGTTGTCGCTTTGTTTTTCGACGACGACGCCCAGCCCCTCAAGGGCGCTCAGCAGTTGGTCGACGTCGCCCGTGCGAAAAATCCCGCCGAATTTCAGTTGTTTGAGCGCCGGGTCCGCAATTTCCACTGATACGGCATTATGACGCGTCAATTCTTCGACTACTTCCTCTAACGGAGTTTCAGAAAACTCCAGAAAACCATCTGTCCAAGAGAGTTTCCGTTGCAAATCGCGCTCGGAGAGGACCGGAATCTTTGACTCCGCTTCTGATGCGGTCACAATGGAAAGCTCTTTCGACGTCAGCGCTTGTCCAGCTCTGACGATAACCCGCGGAACAGGATCGGCCGCAGGCGGACGTTCCACAGCGTTTTCCCTTGCATTCCGCATGGGCGTCGCTTCAACGGACAACGGCAGCTTCGAAAACGCGACAACGCCCTCAACGACAGCGAGTTCAGTCACCGCCTCACGCAATCGCACAACAAATGACGTGCCGACAGCCTCAGCAATCGCTGTGTTGGAATATACGACAAACGGGCGTTTTGGATTGGACGCCACCTCAAACAACGCTTCGCCGGCGACCAACCGCACCCGGCGCTCAGTATCATTGAAGTCGACCTCGATCTGACTGGCGGTATTGAGAGAAACGCTGGTGCCGTCAGCAAGACTGATTGTCTGATACTCGCCCACAGCAGTTTTGTAGATTTTCGGCGTTGCGTCGGCGCGGATCCACAATGCGAAGATCGCAATGCTGCAAACGATCGTAAGCGTCAACGCCCCTGCAAAAATTGGCGCGGCGGCGCGAATACCGTTGGGCTGCTTTCGCAGCTCGTGACCAACGCCTGCCGTCGCATCGATCGCGGATGCGAGCTCCGTCAATACGGAAAGTTGCCCCGAAAGATCCGCGACATTGCGAATTTCGCTGGCATGGGCCGGGCTACGACCCATCCATTCGCGCAAAGCAGCCATATCTGAGGCGGACATCTCGCCTGACTCGAGCTGGGCAATCCAGGCGCACGCCTCGGAAACAATCTCGCCGCCGGTATCTATGGTCGACTGGTTATTCATAACGCAACTTTTGCTTCATCGCCGATTGGCGTCTAATCCCAATACGTTCGTTTCAGGGTATTCGGCGTTTTCCGCGGTTTGCTCCTTCAACATTTGTTCGCGACATCGTTTCAACCCAAGCGCGACGTGTTTTTCTACCGTACTCAATGCGATGCCAAGTTTTTTGGCTATCTCCTTGTGCGACGCGCCGTAAACGTGCTTCAGCAAAAACACTTTCCGACATTGCGGCGGCAGCATCGCCACCGCAGCGCCAAATGTTTCCATCCGATCCCGCGCATCAACTGCGTCATCGATAGCCGGCTCATCTGATACGTAGGAATCGGGGTCAAAATCATCTAGTAGGCTGGTTGTTAATTTCGACCGCCTATCGAGCTCGGCCCTTGCTACATTCTTTGCGATACCGACCAGAAAACGCCTTGGCTCCCTGATTTCTGTACGTTTTTCAGCCTCAAGCGCCCGCAATATCGTCTCTTGCGTAAGATCAGCAATATCAATTTGAGACAATCGGAATCGGCGCAAAACACTGGCTATAAGGCCCTTGTTGGCCTGAAAAACGCCGAAAATCCTCGAGTTCGAATCCGTCGTCACTGTCGTCGCGCCGTTTGATGCGGTCTCTCAGGTAGCAGGGTATCCTATTTTCGCGCTTTACTACAAATCACTGTTTTTAAGTTCCAACGCTTGCGACGGCCAAGAGATCGACCAGATTGCTTATCTGGCTTTCGGCCCATAAAAATAACCGACGATAACTCTTACAACGTCCGTAATTCGGGCACTGCGGATGACTCTCCGTCGTTTGTTACTCATCAGAAATCGCGATGAGGAACCGAGCGCGAACCCATCAATGGATATTTTTTGAACTTGTACACTGTCTACCTTTTCGATTTATCCGGAAGCTTCTCCCAGCCGCGGCGCATTAGGCACGCCTGTACCAGTCGCTTGTGTCGGTTTTTAGCTTCGCGTCTCTCCTTCGATGCGCGGGCGGCGGCCCCCATGCTTGCGCCCATGTTAAAGGACTCTCTGCTTGCGCTGAGCGCATTATTTCGAGGGCGGTCCGTAATACGCGCTTTGAATGTTTGCCTGTCGCTCGTCCTGCCGACACCGTAACTATTCACCTTTCCAGATATCTCATACTCGCGAGTTTCTTTGGTTGGAAGGAGCGCTGGCCGCCTCGAAACCGGAACTTCGATTGATTGCGCCGCGTATGCCTCACACTCAGCGTTGTCGATAAAAAGCGTCCTTTCTTCCATCACAGCTGAAAATTTGGAGTTGTGCCATTTCGTTTTAGGGCTGGACGCAACACATCCAGTCAGCGCGGCCATTATTGCGCCCGCTGAAAACATCATTCTGGTAAGGGCCATATACTCCGACACGAAAATTCGCTATCGAGGATTGAGTCCTTGGGCTTCCATCTCCTACTTTCCTCTCTTTTATCTACCTTAAATGCTTGTTGGTGAGGTCCGGAGCGAAGGCATAGGACGAACAGCCCTCACTAAGCAGCAAGGGTGGTCCCTGTGCCTTAGCGTGAAGGTCATGCTCGCCGGAGCCGGCCCATCGCTTTGGTCCGATGCGTCATCTCGGACTGCGCATCGGTTGGTTGGATAGCGTCTTTATCCAGCGCACATAAATCTAAGACGAAGCGAACAAAGGGCGGATTCTCATCAGCTCGGTTCTGGACTCGTGATGCAGCCGCAGACTTCCCCGTAAGTGAAGCCCAAATCACTGCCATGAATGTGATGAATTGCCGAAGCGCCGGGTCTACGCGACGTTTTCTGGCCAGCAATTCACCTTGAAACACCAATTGAGCACACTTGGCGGATTCGGCACACTCATACATCTCATTGATAGTTTCAGTGAAAAGAACCACCTCGGCTGCGTTAGAATCTATAGCGTTATCCGCAGGGCGTGAGGCCAGGATCTGGCAAATCTGCCTTAAGTGTTGTGTTTTCCGCGGCGCATCCCGAAACTCCATGTTGACCGCGTCGTGTGAAAACGTACGCAAAATTCTCGCGATGCCGAGGCTGTATTTTTCAAGGCGTACAAGTTCCGCTTCGTACTCCTTGGGGCCAAGGACGCCACTTTCAGCGTCGTCGGCGTCTGCGGTCCGTCGCAGAACATAATTCGCAACCGTCCAAGCTACCCATGGCCAATGTTTAATGGCTGCTAATTCAGAGCATTTTGTATTCTTAAACAACAAAGGCGCGACTTTTTTGTACGGGTACTGAAAGCAAGCACCCGAAAATATTTCCTTTTTGGTTCGCACCACAAGACTTCGGGGCCGCCTGTTTTGTCCAAAGGGTGTTGTAATCAATCTCGTTTGATCTCTTCGTCATTTTTGCTGCCGGTCCCGTTCTACGGCGAAGCATGCCCTGTCTTTCGCATCCAGCTGAGAGAAGATAGCTGTTGCTATCTCGTCCGCTGCAGCGATACGCGGATCGTCAGCCAAGTGAGCATAGCGCTGCGTGGTCTGTGCCTGTGTATGGCCTAGTAGCGACCCGATTAGGGGCAAGCTCATGCCTTCTGCGATTGCTACACTGGCGAAGGAATGCCGAAGATCATGAATGCGCACGTCTTCGAGACCAGCGGCAGCTCGAATACGGCGCCAGGGCTTTTGAGAAGACGCGAGTCCTCTGCCGCTGTGCTCGGCTTTTTATGAATACTTGCGTGTTCAACGAGATAACGATTGGCGAAGTTCTTCATCGTTTCGGCCCTGCCATCCAAGGCCTTTCGCTGTGCTGGATCGCCCCCCCTTGTTTACCTCAACGAGGAGTTTGATTGCGGCAATCCTTGCCGCCGCGGGAGTAAACGGCGCGCCATGACGCCCAATCGTCAACCAACGCTGAACAGTACCCCGGCGATACTTCAAAACGTACGATTTAGCGCCCCCCCCTTCGAAACACGTAAGCCTAGTCCGGGGATCTCACCGTCCCAAATAGTCTGGCCAGGCTGCGCCGCATCTACACGCCGTTTCGTGAGCCGTGAGCCCATAAGTACACCCAGTTTCAAAGTTGGTAGCACAAGCACAAAACAGCCGAAAGCTACCACTATGCTACCATGCTGCAGGAACTGACAGAAACATCAAGGACTCAATTATCCTTATTTTAAAAGGATTTCTTCACGTATGGGATAATATGGGAACCGGGAAAAATAGCGGCGAAGACTGCTGTTTGATGCAACAGCGCCGCTTTTGGTCCTGAAATCTGAACCTCGCTATCGCTCACGGTCACATCGCTTATGAGGGCCTGGACATAAACGCGCGCGAAAGCCCGGTTGTCAGGATTTCTGAGAGCGACGGAAACGGCCTTGCCGAACTCTTCGACCGCTTCCGCGCCAATGCTTTCGACCGGTAAACTCCGTTCGCGGTCGAGATGGGCGATTTGCCGGTTAAGCGTTTCCACCTTCTCTTGAATTCCTTTGACATGCGCCGAGAGCGTTGTGTCCATCGATATCTCGCCGGTGCCGACAAGCCGGTATAGCTCGGAGACTTGGCGTTTGGCCTGACGCCGTTCACCGTCGAGCTGACTGCGACGCGCGGCGAAGGCTTCATTGCGCTCGCTTGCGCGCGAGACGAGCGCTTCGGTCATTTTCTGAAGGCGTGTCGGTTTCAGGATCGTATTTTCAAGCGCGCCGAGAACGATTTCATCAAGTTCCGCCATCGGTGCTGACACGCCATTGCAAGCCGCCTTGAAGGTCTGATTATTTTACAGCCGTGAATTCGTTTATTCGCATAATGAAAATTGGGCACAAATACGTAATCAGTAGTAGATGTTGTTGCACGTAGCCGACAACTCGGATGTCCGAAGCAAAATTACTTACAAAATCTGCTGATACTATTCGATGCGAATGGCCGACGCAGAACATTTGTTTTTGCCCCCCTTAGCGGCGAATAGGTCGCCGAAATCAACCATTAGAGATTTCCGCGCAATTCAACGATTTCTTCTGCCTACCGAGACAATTATTCATTGAAATTGGAGAATTCTGGCCCGAAATCGCCTGAGACTCGGGCCTTTGCCGCTAGACCGAATAGGTCGCCAATTTTTGACCAGGAATGGTGGGCGGTGACGGGTTCGAACCGCCGACCCTCTCGGTGTAAACGAGATGCTCTACCAGCTGAGCTAACCGCCCTGTTTTTGCGCCTTGGCCGCTTATGGGGCGCGATACGTAGCGCCGCCGCACCAGCGGCGCAAGAGCCGCAGGCCCGGTAATTGCCGGCGCCGGCACACCACTTAATGGACGAACGCCGTACAAAAAGCCGGCGTCGCGATGGGGCGGCCCCGCGACGCCGGCGTTTTGAACTCGGAATTGTCTACAGTGCTAATTCAGCGCGTCTTTGAGGCCTTTGCCGGCCGAGAACTTCGGCTGGATCGACGCCGCAATCTGGATCGTTTCACCGGTGCGCGGGTTGCGACCCTCGCGCGCCTTCCTTTTTGCGGCCGAGAACGTGCCAAAGCCGACCAGACGAACATCGTCGCCCGCTTTCAACGCGTTGGAGATCGCGTCAAGGACCGCATTGACGGCGCGTTCGGCGTCGGACTTGCTCATGTCCGCCATGTCGGCGACCTTGTCGATAAATTCGTTCTTGTTCATTTCTCCGACCTTTCTATTGGCTGTTAATCAGACCGTCTCTACGGAACTAATTCTTGGAGCGTCTCGATATATCGCGCTGTTGGCGCCTGCCCGCCAAGGAAAAACCGCATGAAATAAGGGTTTCCTTTCCACAGGGATCGCAACACACTGAAATATATAACCTTTTTCGCCCGTTTTCGGAGTCGGCGACGAGCGGAAAATGGCTTGATTCCTAGGGTTTTCGGGACCCAACACGGAAAAAAGACGCCAGCCGATTCGAATCGCCACGAAAAACGGCGGGCCATTACCGGCCCGCCGTTCGTGTTTTGTAATCGCGAAAGGGACCTAGCAGGCTGCTGAAAAAGTCAGCATTTTTCGGCCTTCAATATGGCCTCATCTCCATGTCAATAGGCAAATTCGATTTCGAGGCCGCTGTTGTTCTGCACATGCGCCGATCCTGAGCCGCATACTTCGTCCATTTCATCATAGCCGTCCCATTCGAACCAGACGGAGTCTTTGGCGTATTCCAGCGTGAGGCCAGCCTGCAAAGCGCCAAAGGCGATTTCGCCATATCCGTCGGCGTTAACGACAAGCGAAGCGGGGCCGCACAGGTCAAGATGATCGCGGTCCCACAGGTCAGACTCAACGATGCGCCAGCGGCCGATCAGCCTGCAGCCCATCGGAGCACTCATAAGGCGACTCCTGCCAGAAGTTTTGGCAGGCGAACAAGGTTGTAGGCGGCGACGGCAATATCAAAGCCATGCGCTACACGCCGCCGCCCGCGAAATCTCGTTTTCGCATAGCCGCCGGCGGTCTCGATCCAGCCGAAAATCTCTTCGATCCGCTTACGGATTCGCTGTGATATGTCGTAGCCCTCAGGGGGAATGATCTTTGCTCCGCCCCAGCCGGTTTCCGACCTGAGCGCAATGTGCGGGATGACCCCATGGGCTTGGAGATCCCGCTTGAATGTCCAGGCATTATAGGCCTTGTCTGCGCCGAGCGTTGCGCCGTCTTTAAGCTGTGCGCTTAAAACCATCGCCAGCGCCGCCTCTCGTTCTGCAGTCCCGTTCGCGTGCGTTAAATGCGCCGCGACGGCGAGACCGTGACGGTTCTCCATCAACACATGGCCCATATAGCAAAGCTGCGCCGGCTTGCCGCGGCCTTTGCGATAAAGCCTTGCATCCGGATCCGTGGTCGAGGTATGAGTCTTGTTCGACCACTTCTCTCCGTGAAAGTTCCGCTCCTTGTTCCGGCCCCCGGCGCCTGAACCCTTGTCATGATCGTCAATGTCTTTCGGCCGGAAGCTTTTCTTTCCCGCCCAGGCTTCAATCAGCGTGCCGTCTATGCTGAAGTGATCGTTGGACAAAAGGCGCTTTACTCGATAGTTGGCGAGAACAGCGAGAAGAAACTTCGACGCAATCTCGCCTTCAAGCAATCGTTCGCGATTCTTTGAAAAGCTCGACGCATCCCATGGAGGCTCGTCTAATGACAGCCCAACAAACCAGCGAAAAAGAAGATCGAACTCAAGCCGCTCCATCAATTGGCGCTCAGACCGGATCGAATAGATCGCCTGCAACAGCATCGCTCGCAATAGTCGTTCAGGCGCAATTGACGGTCGGCCAATCCGGTGCGCATAGATCGCTGCGAACTCACCATCAAGCGTCGCAAGCGCTTCATTGACCAGTCCCTTGATCGCACGCAGCGGATGATCCGCCGAAACGCGCTCTTCAATG
>JANQJK010000015.1 GCA_028281665.1 Hyphococcus sp. | reverse complement strand
TCCGATGCGGCTCTACCCGCAGCTTCTTCTGGCGAGCGCGCTTGGCGCAGTTGTCCTGATATTGGCGATGCGGCCGGCAACCATGCGTACGAAGATCATCGCCGCGGCCCTCGCCAGCACGGCGCTCGCCAATGGCGCAATGATTTCCATATTCGATTTGAACGGATACATTGCCGACCGCGCCCGTTATACGCCTTACGATCGCGCTTATGCCGCGATGACGGACGGAGACTCGGTGATTTTCACGCAGTTCGACGAACTGCTGATCCGCGCCTCGCTGAACGGCGCCGCGATCATCCGCGTTCACGACGACAATAAGGACGAGATCGCGCAAACCATCGCCGCCTATGAGAATGCCGCCCGGTGCATCTACGCGCACACCTACCCGACGGCGCAAACGCTCAGTCTTGAAATGTTTGAAGCATTGCCGATGCCGGCGACCGCGCCGAAGCCGGGACTTGCCCTCTTCGTTTATCGCGACGCGCCGGCGCGCTGTCGCTGACGCACGAAATCGTCCGCCGATATCCGCTCTTCCAGTTGCGCCTGGAGCGCTGCTGCGTCTTCTGTGCGGGGATTTTCTTTTGCGGTGGCGGTAGCGACGTCGGTCGCACCGCGTTCATATTCCATGCGCCGGACTTTTTCGAGCGTGATTTCCAGAAGCTGGCGGTTATACGCAATGAGATCGGCGATCAGCGCAAACATGGCGCAGATGCCGCCCATCAGAATCAGCACCCCGCCGATCAGCAGCGACTGGATTTTGCCGTCTCCATTGCCAAGCGCGTAATAGATGAGGAAACGCACCACCGGGATCGCGCCAATCGCCATCAGGAAGACGCCCGCCGCCAGAAAAATTTTCAGGGGCTCGTACATCGCGTATGAGCGCACCATGGTGCGCCCGGTGCGCATGACAAAATGGGGAATTGACCGGAAGAGACGCGACGGGCGGGCGACTTCATTGGTCCGTACAGGAACCGAAGCGATCCTGAGGCGCTTGCGCCCTGCCTGGATCAGGGTTTCCGTCGTGTAGGAGAAGGTAGAGCGCACGGTGACGCCCATCGCCGCATCGCGCGAGAATGCGCGAAAGCCGCTGACGGCGTCGACGACGTCCGTATTCGCAAGGCGGCTGACAAGGCGGCTGCCGTGCTTTTGCAGAAACTTCTTGAGAGGCGAGAAATGCGCAATTTCCTGGGTGCATCGGTCGCCGATGGCCATGTCCGCCTCGCCCGCGACAACCGGCGCCACGAGCGCCGCCACATCCGCCCCGCAATACTGATTGTCGCCGTCGGTATTGACGATGACGTCCGCGCCGAGACGCAGCGCTTCTTCCAGCCCGCGCTGAAACGTGCTGGCGAGCCCCTTATTCGTTCCGTTTGCAAACACGTGATCTGCGCCGGCGGCCCGAGCAACAGCGATCGTATCGTCGCTCGACCCATCGTCGATCACCAGTATCTCAACCTTGTCGACCCCCGCGATTTCCCGCGGGATGTCGCCGATGGTCGCTGCAATGGTTTCTGCTTCGTTAAAACAGGGGATCTGGACAATCAGTTTGGTCATATCGGCTCGCCGGGGCGCCGGGTGCGGCGCGCGTTCAAGCCCTATCAATAGCGAATATGGCAAAGGGTCCGTTAATATGCGGGCGACAATCGACGCCCTCACCCCGCAGCACCCCGCAAATTCACCCATTCTTTACCAAAGCCGCCGCTTATAGGGGCGGACATTTCCAAACCCTTAACGGACCGGTTCGGCAAAAAGACTTTTCCCGGAGGACACACCGTCATGACAGCACCGAAGGTCAGTGTCGTGATGACTGTCTACAACACCGCGGACTATCTCCCCCAGTCAGTCAACAGCATCCTGTCGCAGACATACAGCGACTTTGAATTCATCATCGTCGATGACGGGTCGACGGATGAAACGCCGTCGATTCTCGCTGCATTTGAAGACAGCGACGCTCGTATAAAAGTCTATACCAACGCATCGAACCTCAGCGTGCCGGCTTCTACAAATCGCGGTTTCGCCCTGGCGCGCGGCGAGTACATTGCACGCATGGACGGCGACGATATCGCCTCTCCTCTGCGTTTTGAAAAGCAGGTCGCCCTTCTTGATGAGACCCCGAACCTCGTCGTTGTAGGCGCCGGTTACCAGGAAATCGACAGCGCCGGCCGGGTACGCAAAACCGACTGCGAGCACTCCAGCAACGCGTTAATCCAATGGCGGGCGGTGTTTCGCATGCCGCTGCTCCATTCATCGTTGATGTTTCGGAGAGACGCCATCATCACAAATGAGCTGACATTCGACCCCGATTTCGATGGCGCCGCCGATTTTGAGTTCACCCAAAGGCTCCTTCAGGCCGGAAACGCGACGGTTATCGCTGAGCCGTTGATGCAGTACCGGATGCATCCCCAGAATGTCTCGACCCGTAAGCGAGACAAGCAATGCAACGCCGCGGTGCGGGCATGCCTGAAAGAGACAACGCGCCAGTTTCCCGAACTCGACATAGAACAAATGCGGCGCCTTTTTCAGTTTCTCCATGTGGACACTCCCGTCTCCGCGGAGGAGACATCGTCCGCCTGTACAGCAATGCAGTGTATTCACTCGGCTTTCGCCGCGAAATGCAACCTCAGCGGCGATGAAATTCGGCAGCAGGAGTCGCTTGCGACACGGTGGATTATGATGGCGATTCTGAGAAGTCAGCGTAAAGATAATCTCGCTGCTGCATTAATGCGGCTCCTGTCCGCAAAGCGCCACCGCCTTGGGGTGCTGTCTGAATCGATTCGCTACCTTATCAGCCGCACTCCGAGACTTAAAGTTCCAACACGGTTTTCAGGCGCACTCCAGAAATGAATACGCATGTACTAGATATTGCGCGCCGGTTTCGTTCAAACGCGCTCATATCCACGGCGGCGGCGACGGGCGCAATGCGCTCGTTAAACATCGTGCTGGGTTTTTTCGTGATGATTCTGGTCGCCAACGGACTTGGCGCTCATGATTTTGGCCTGTTTGCCTTTGCCATAAGCATCGCCGCGCTCGGTTCGGTCGTCATGCGCTCCGGTCTGCCGCTCTTTATTGTGCGCGAGGGCGCGGCGGCGGCGGCAAAAAATGACTGGAGCCGCTATCACGCTGCAATGCGCTTCAGCACCGTCGCCGGACTTACCGTTTCGGCGAGTGTCGTCGTTTTACTTTTTGTAATCTTCGCTTTTCCGGTTTCGCAGAAAAGTTCCGAGTTTGTCCTGCCCGGCATAGTTGGAGCGATTGGCGCATGCATCATGACGTTCAACATCCTGGTGCAAGCGCGCCTGCGCGCCGCAATGGAAGTGACCCGCGCATACGCATCGGAGTTCCTGGTCATGCAGGGATCAATGTTCGTTATGATCCTGGCGTTATGGCTGTATGATGGGCTCAGCCTCAATACGGTATTAGCCGCATTCCTGAGTTCATGGCTTATGGCGTCGGCGACCAGCATTTACTGGTGGCGAAAATACCGACCGGCCTTTTCGTCGTCGCCAGAACAAAAGCTTCCATGGGCCCGTTGGTGGCGCGCCACGGGGGCCCTGTTTCTGCTTGGCGGGACGTTTCTTGTGGTCGGCAAAGTCGAAGCCTTGTTTCTGGCAGCGGTCGCTGGGCCGACGGCAATCGGGTGCTTTGTACTCGCCTTTCGCATCGCCAGCGTGACGTCAGTAGCCGGCGCAGCCGTTTCAAGTTTTTTCAGCCCTGCACTATCAAAAATGAATGCAATAGACGGTAACACAGAACTGCCGGAACAAATCCGCACAGCAACGGTAATCGATGTGTCTGCGTCGATACTGATTGCAGTCGGCGTAAGCGTGTTTAGCTGGGGTGTGATCCCCCTCGTTGCGCCGGATTTGTCGGAAGTGCGTTACTTAACGCCTATTATCGCGGCTGGCTACGTTGTCGCCAGCCTGGCCGGGCGTTCATTTGATATGGCGGCAATGCTTGGCTCAGCCAAAGGCGCAACTGCGGCCGCAGCGATCACATTGCCGCTATATGTGGTAATGCTATTCCTCGTAACGCCTGTTTTTTACGAAGTCGGCGCAGCAATTGTGACCGCGGGAACGATCGCGTTTTATGCAATACTGCTGAATGTTATTGTTTATCGCGAAACAGGAATGCGCAGCGATTTGCTCGCAGTTACGATTGCCCCGATCGCGACGTCAGGTACCCCGCCGCATAAGGCGGCAGAATGAAGGGCAGGAGCAGCCAGTCCCAGAGGCCCGGCTTGCGCGACGGCGCCGGCGCGCCCCCGCGCGATCTTCGACTGACGCCGGCGTAGTAGAGGCGGTTGTAGATCCATTTCAGCGACAGTCGTTCAGGTAATATCTGGTGATACGCAACGGACTTGCCGCAATAGACAATGGCCCCGCCATCCCGCCTTACCCTTTCGCACAAATCCGTTTCTTCGCCGCCAAGCAGCCGTCCGTCTCGCCGGCCTAAGCGCTCGTCGAATCGCAGGGGTTGCAGCGCGGCCGACAGGCGCAGGCCAAAGATCGCGCGAACGGGACCGCTAACACCCACCGTCTCTTCGCCGAGGTCGAAAAGCGAGTACTGGTCGCGAACAACATGTGATTTCGAGAGTAACGGCTTCGGGCCGCGCCACTTCGGCACAATTCGCGAGCCGGCGATTGCGGCGCCCTTCGTCAGTTCGGTCACCAGCGCCCTTGCCCAATTGGGGTCGGCCAGTATGTCGGGCTCCGTGAACAGAACAAGGTCGTGCGCGGCGAGACGCAACCCCTCGTTTCGCGCATATGACAGGCAGCGCTCCGTACACGGAATGCATTTGAATGTCAGCCGCTCGTTCGATCTCGCGGCGACGGCGCACGCAAAATTTTCGTCCCAGTTCTGGTCCAGGAAAATCACCTCGCCGTCAACGCCTTCCTGCGCTGCAAGGCTGTCCAGCGCTTCGTTGACGAGCCAGTCCGGCTCGCGATAGCGGGTCAACGTGATGGTGATAGGCGGGAGCGTCATAAGCCGTCGTCTGATTTTGCGCGTCTTCAACCGTTGCTCCTGTTTACCGCGCGACGGGGAAAGAATGTGTTAACGCGCCTTTAACGAAGCGCCGCTGATCACGATCAGAAAACTCGGCGCATTTTAATCAACTCTGTAGCGCCCCCTTTACGACGTTTCGCTAGTCTCGGCCTCCGTTGCGTAACCGAAAGGCGCAGAATAATGCGCATGGATTTCGCCACCGTTGGTGGCATCGTCGCCGGATTTTTCGTGATCGGCCTCGCGATCGCCATGGGCGGCGCGGTGGCCGTATTCTTTAACGCACCGAGTTTTCTGATCGTGATCGGCGGCGCGGCCGCCGCAACCGTCCTGCGGTTTCCCGTTGGCGCGGTGCTCGAAGCGCTCAAGACCGGCGCGACCATCGCCTTCCTCGATCATCAGCGCCCGGCGCGGGTGCTGCTGGAAGACGTGCGCGCCCTCGCCCATGTGGCGCGGCGACAGGGCCCCATGGGGCTGGAGCGGGCACCCGTTTCCGACCCGTTCCTTGCCCGCGGCAAACAGATGATCGCCGACGGCCTTACGGTGGAACATTTGCGCGAGCAGCTTTCCCGCGAACGCAACCTTGAAATCCAGCGTCTGGTGGACGGGGAGAAAATCTTTCGCGCCATCGGCGAGGCCGCGCCCGCTTTCGGCATGATCGGCACCATCGTTGGGCTTGTAAAAATGCTGTGGACCATGGACGACCCGTCGACCATCGGCCCCTCCATGGCAATCGCGCTTTTGACGACGCTGTACGGCGCCCTTGTGGCTTACGCCTTTGCGCTGCCCATCGCTGACAAGCTCGCCATGAAACTGGAAACGCAGGAAACCAACCTGTCGCTGATTATCGACGGTCTGTGTCAAGTCGCCGAACGAAAGTCGCCCGACGCGATCACCGATATGCTGATCGTATATCTGCCCGAAAAGGCGCGCGCGCCCTTTGCAACGGCCTTCAGCGCCGGGGCCGCGGCGGGCTAGACCGATGCCGCACAACAAACTGCATTTTTCATCGGATCGCGGCGGTCTGAACCGGGCGCGGCTTGGCCGCCCCAGCGGCTGGCTTGTCACCTATGCCGATCTGATGACCATCCTTGTTTGTTTCTTTGTACTGATTATCTCCTTTTCGATTCAGGATCAGGTAAAAATGGAAGTCGTCGCCGGATCCATGCGGGACGCTTTCGGCGTCGCCGAGCAGCGCCGTTACGCTGGCGATTTCCGCCTCGACGGCACGCCGGAAAAACGCCAGCCGGGCAACATCGTGCCCGACGCCACGCCGACCGCGAACGCCATCGAAAAAACGCCGAGCGCCGAACCCGGCGCCGGCGACGACGGCATGCGCGGCGCCCATGCGGCGGCGAATGCGGACCGGCGCCGCATGCTTGAAACGAAGGAAGCCTTCGAGCAGGCCATACTCACCCACCCGTTGCTCAAGGACGCCGCCGATCTTGTGCGCGTGACGGTCGACGAGGACGGTCTTCAGATCGTTTTGGTGGAGAAAGAAGGCGCGCCCATGTTTGACCTTGGCTCGGCGGCGCCGACGCCGCGGGCCCGGGCTCTCCTTGAGGAACTGGCGCCGGTCATACTTCCGCTGCCCAACCGGATTTTCATTGACGGGCACGCCGATGCAAGCGGCGCGGGCGATTACTCTCCCTTTGAGCTGACATCGGCGCGGGCCAACGCGGCGCGCGCCATTCTCGAAGAAGAAGGATTTCCCCCGGCGCGCATTGCCGGCATCGCCGGCCGCGGCTCAGCAGAGCCATTGCGCCGCGAAGACCCCTACGCGGCGGAAAACCGGCGCATTGAAATCAGGCTGGAGAAAGCAGCGCCCCTGCTGCCACCGGAGCGGTCGCTTTAGCGGCGCCGGCGCCGCCTAATGCGCCTCGTCCCAGTTCTTGGCGGCGCGGGCTTCGACGTCTAGCGGGACGGAGAGGTTCACCGCCGGCACCGGGGCGCCCATCATGATCTCGCTCACGAGCTCGCAGGTTTTTTCCGCTTCCGCTTTCGGCGCCTCGAAAATCAATTCGTCATGGACCTGCAACAGCATTTTGGCGTTCAGTTTTTTGCGCTTGAGCGCCGCGGGCATGCGGATCATCGCGCGGCGGATGACGTCAGCGGCCGACCCTTGTATCGGCGCGTTGATCGCCTGACGCTCCGCATAGCCGCGCATGGCCGGATTTTTATCGTTGACGCCGCCCACATGGGTGCGCCGGCCGAAGATGGTTTCCACAAACCCGTGCGATTTCGCCGACGCGATCGTGTCGTCCATATACTGACGGATGCCGGGAAACTTCTTGAAGTAACTCTCGATATAGTCCTTGGCCTCGCTGCGGGAAATGCCGAGCTGATTGGCGAGGCCGAAGGCGGAAATGCCGTAGATGATCCCGAAATTGATGGCTTTCGCCTGCCGGCGCACCATCGGATCCATATCCTTCACCGGCACGTCGAACATCTCCGACGCCGTCATGGCGTGAATATCGACGCCATCGGCGAACGCCTGCTTCATGGATGGAAGGTCCGCGATATGCGCAAGCAGCCGCAGCTCGATCTGGCTGTAGTCGGCGGAAATGAGGACATTGCCTTTCTCGGGCACAAAAGCCGTGCGAATCTTACGCCCGTCTTCCGTCCGTATGGGGATATTCTGAAGATTAGGATCCGTGGAAGAAAGACGCCCCGTCGTCGTTGCAGCCAGCGCATAGGACGTGTGGACGCGGCCCGTCTCCGCATTAATCTCGTTCGGCAGGCTGTCGGTGTAGGTGCTTTTCAGCTTCGACAGCCCGCGCCATTCGAGAATGACACGGGGCAGATCATGACCTTCCGCGGCGAGCATCTCAAGAATATCCGCCTTGGTCGACCAGGCGCCCTTCGCGGTTTTACGCCCGCCGGGCAGCGCCAGCTTGCCGAAAAGGATTTCCGAAATCTGTTTCGGCGAGCCGAGGTTGAACTCTTCGTCGGCGAGCTTGTAGGCGTCCGCTTCGAGCGCGCCCATGCGCTGCGCAAAGTCGCCGGAAAGCTTCGACAGGACCGACGCATTGATCTTGACGCCCGCCTCTTCCATGGACGCAATCACCGGCGCCAGCGGCCGATCGAGCGTTTCGTAAACGGTCGCCTTTCCCTCCGCCGCCAAACGCGGTTTCAGGATTTCGTACAGGCGAAAGGTAATATCCGCATCTTCGGCGGCGTATTTCGCGGCGTCCTTGATGGGAATCTGATCGAAGGTTTTTGCGTTCTTGCCGGTTCCCGCGAGGTCGGAAAACTTGATGGTCTGATAGTCGAGATGCAGCTTCGCCAGCTCGTCCATACCGTGGCCATGCTGACCGCAGTCAAGGGCGTAGGACATCAGCATCGTGTCGTCGAACGGCGCCACGGATACGCCATAGCGCGACAGGACCACGCAATCATATTTAAGGTTCTGCCCGACCTTCATCACCGACGGATCTTCGAGCAACGGCTTTAAGAGCTTGACCGCCTTTTCAAGCGGCACCTGCTTGTCGATATCGGAATCGTCCGTGGCAAGATCGCCGGCGCCGTGACCGAGCGGGATGTAGCACCCGTTGCCAGGCGCCGTTGCCAGCGACACGCCCACGAGGTTGGCGCGCATGGCGTTCAGGCTGTCGGTTTCCGTATCCACCGCAACGACGCCGCGCTCATGGGCTCTTGCGATCCACGCCTTCAGGGCCTTTTCGTCGAAAATGGTTTCATACTCGGCGCTGTCCGACGCGGGCGCCGGCGCAGACGGGGCGGAAGGCCCGTCGCCCAGATCGTTTTCAACCCGCCGCGTCAGGGTCGAAAACTCCATCTCTTTCAGAAATTCGACGAGCATCTCCGGATCAATGTCGCGCATGGCGAATTCTGCGATTTCATCCGTAACCGGCACATCGGTCTTGAGCGTCACCAGCTCTTTCGAAACCCGCGCCTGCCCGGCAAATTCAATCAGGTTTTCCCGGCGCTTCTTCTGCTTAATGCCGTCTGCTTTTTCCAGCAGCGTTTCGAGGTCGCCATATTCCTCGATCAATTGCGCGGCGGTTTTAACACCGATCCCCGGCACGCCCGGCACGTTGTCGGTCGAATCGCCGGCCAGCGCCTGAATATCGATGACGTGTTCGGGACCGAGCCCGAATTTTTCGACAACCTCGCCGGGACCGATATGCTTGTTCTTCATGGTGTCGAACATCGAAACATTGTCCGTCACGAGCTGCATCAGATCCTTGTCCGATGAAATGATCACCGCCTCGCCGCCATCGGCCTCAACCTGGCGGGCATAGGTGGCGATCAGGTCGTCAGCCTCAAAGCCCTCCATTTCAATGCAGGGTACGTTGAACGCCCGTGTCGCGTCGCGCACCAGGGGGAATTGCGGGCGCAGATCCTCCGGCGGCTCGGGGCGGTTCGCCTTGTACTCCGGATAGATTTCATTGCGGAATGTTGTCGCGGAATAGTCAAAGATCACGGCGAGATGCGTCGGGTCGTGTTCGTCGCGCATGTCCGTCAGCAACTTGTAGAGCATGTTGCAGAAACCGGAGACAGCGCCCACGGGCAACCCGTCGGACTTGCGCGTCAGCGGCGGCAGCGCGTGATAGGCGCGAAAGATGTAAGCGGAGCCGTCAACGAGATAGAGGCGGATCTTGTCTTTGGATTTGGGCATGCGCGGTCCGGTCACCTACTATCTTCCGATGTCATTCCCGCGAATGCGGGAATCCAGCTAAAAAATATGTCGGGCTTCGCCCGTCATTTTATTCCGACTGGATCCCGGACCAAGTCCGGGATGACCGGGTTGTGAGGGTTGATTTCCCAATGTTAGCGTTCCGCCAAGCAATAGGAGAAGCCCCATGAAAGTTCTAGGCATCCGGTTCTGCAAAGTCGCGAAGAAAGAAGATGCGGAGGGCCTCGCCGCGCTGCTTGGGGAAAACGGTCTCGGCCTTCAAGCCAATGACTTCGGCGAAACAGAAGGTTTTTCGGGCGCCGTCTTCCCGGCGGGTGAAGCGGGCGCAAAGGGCGACGGCAGCTGGATCGAGATCTGGCCCGCCGGAGAAGGCATGCCGGAAATGACCATGCTGCAAATTGTCGTCGACGACGCCGACGCCTGGGCGGCGCGGGCAAAGGAAAAAGGGGTCGACGTGAAAGGCCCGGACGACGCCCATGGCGAGCGCATCTATTACCTCGAAGGACCCGGCGGCCTGCCGGTGAGCTTTCAGTCGAAGACGGGGTGAGGTTGGATAGTACAATTACTAGAAAATAGCTTAATTATATATTTACTGCATAATAATATTTTTCTCTCTAACTACAAGAGGTTTCACATGAAATATACTTATTTCTCTATGACTTTAGTGTTTTCCTTATTTGGGATAGCAAGTGCAGCGCCTAAAACTCCCGTCGAGCATGATGCAATCATATCTGATACGGACGATATCCCAAAAGCTAAAATGCTTGAACTAGTCGACCCCGCCGTTTCAATGATTAGGGCCAACGGCTGGAGGTGTGATAGCGTTTCATCGTTTCAGCCATTCCCATTTTCACGAGGCTTCACCATGGTCTGCAATAACTATAGCTACTCATATAAAATCCGTGATCGTGGTGGAAATTGGATTGTGGAACTAAAGTAATAGCGCACGAGGCGCGCTTCGCCTTTTGCCCTACTCCGCCGCGAGCTTGACGTTTGCGCTCGCACGCTTCGCCGCCTCGCGTTCTTCATGGGCGATAAATTTCGCCAGCTTTGGCTGGATTTCCGAGCGCCAGCGCGAACCGTTGAATACGCCGTAATGGCCGACGCCGGGCTGGATGTAGTCGATCTTCATCGAATCTGGAATATTCGCACACAGATCATGGGCGGCCTGGGTCTGGCCGATGCCGGAGATATCGTCGTTTTCGCCCTCGACCGTCATCAGCGCAATGTCGGTCATGGCTTCCGGCTTGATCCGTTGCCCGCGATGCATCGCCTTGCCTTCCGCAAGCGCATGCTCCTGAAACACTTCGCGAATGGTCTGGAGATAAAACTCCTCCGTCATGTCCATGACCGAAAGATACTCGTCATAGAAAGACCGGTGCTTGTCGGCGCCGTCTCCGTCCCCCTCCACAAGATGCTGGAAGTAATCGTAATGGGCGTTGAGATGACGGTTCGAATTCATCGAAAGAAACGAATAGAGCTGCACGAAGCCCGGATAGACGCGGCGCATGACGCCGGCATAGGGCGCCGGCACCGTATAGATCATGTTGTTCGCGAACCACTCATAGGCGCGTTCCTGGCTGAGCTGGTTCGGTACTGTCGGCGAACGCCGCGTGTCGATGGGCGAGCCCATCAGCGTGACTGAGGCCGGCCGGAACGGGTCGTCGCCTTCCGCCATAACCGCCGCCGCCGACAGAAGCGCGGGCCCCGGCTGACACACGGCCATGGCGTGGGCGCGGCCGGTGACGCTGTCGGCGCCGATGACGCGCATGAAGTCGATCAGGTAGTCGATGAAACTGTTGAGGTCGAAACGCCCGTTTGAAATAGGGACGTCGCGGGCATCGACCCAGTCGGTAATGTAAACGTCGTGGCCCGGCAGCATCGCCTCGACCGTGCCGCGCAGGAGCGTTGCGTAATGACCGGACATGGGCGCAACGATCAGGACTTTCGGGTCGGGCGCCTTGTCGAGTTTCGTTTTTTTCAGAACCGATGCATCGCGCTTAAAGCGGATGAGTTTGCAGAAGCTTTTGCTCGCGACGACCTCGATCTCAATGGGAATTTCGACGCCGTTCACATGGGTTGCGTCGATGCCCCATGCGGGCTTCGGATAGCGGCGCATGGCGTTCTCAAAAAGGTCGAACGCCGCCGCGGTCGAGCGCGCGGCCCAGCTGTTTACCGCCGGGTTGAACGGGGAACGCCAGAACTGGGCGCCCACGCGCGCTGCATAGCGCGCCGGCGCCACCGCCGCATAGGCGAGCTCATAAGCAGAATACAACATGAAAGAGGCCGCCCCTGGTTACTCAGACCTGTTACTCACACAAACACTTTTGTGCGCTGCACAATATAGGTCTCAAATCCTAATTTTCCAGCGAGTATGAGCCGCTTCTTTTGAGCAAATCAACGGTTTCTAACAGAAATGTAACAGCTTTTGCCCGGGTTTTCCCCAGGCCGGGCCCGGCAAACAGGCCGGGATTTCAGGCGCCGCCCAGCGCCTCTCGCAGCACCGCGGCCAGCTCCGCCGGGCCCGCGCCGCCAGTCAGGGCGTGGGTTGGCTGCCCGCTTCGGTCGGCAATATAGAAGAACCGGCCGTGATCGATCGTGTATTCCAGCGCGCTGTCGGGCAGCGGCACTTTTTTGGCGTATTGCTTGAACGAAACCTTCGCCGCCTCAGCGGCCTCCACCGAGCCGGTAAGCGGAACAATGCGCTCGTCGAAGGCGAAGTAATCGGTCAGCGCTTCGGGCGTGTCGCGCTCGGGATCAACGGAGATGAAAACCGGCGCGACCTTCTCCGCATCGTCGCCCAGTTCATTAAGCGCCGCGCTCATCACGCCCACGTCGCCCGGACAGACGTCAGGGCAGTGGGTGAAGCCGAAATAAACCAGCATCACCTTGCCTTCGAAATCTTCGTCGGCGCGCGCGGCGCCGGTCTTGTCGATCAGGTCAAAGTCGCCGGTGAACTGCTCGGACAGACGAATAACGCCGTCGACCGGGACGACGCGCGGGCTGGCGTTGTCGTTCGAACAGGCGGCGAGCGACAGACAAAAACAGGCGGCAATGGCGAAGCGTTTCATGACCGGTTCTATACCGGATGAGACCCGCTCTTGTCAGGCGCGGCAATGTCGCGGGGCGCGCTGAAAGACCGGGGCGCGGGCCCTCAGACAAAGGCCGGCGTCAGCGCTGAGAAATTCGAGAGGTTCGGCAGCGCCGCGTCGATCTCCGCGTCGTTGAGCCCGAACCAGCGGCCCAAGGGTTCGGCGAACTGCTTGCCGTCTGCCTCGGCTTTCTCTCCCGCAACACGACCATCGGCAAGGCCGGGCTTGTTTGCGGCGTTGCGTGCCTTGCGCTGATCCTTGTGGTGATCGCCCTTGGCGGATAGCCGGCAGGCAACTTGCGACGGCGGCAAAGACGCGTAGAAACATCTGAATGCCCAACGCCCTGGTTAACGCCAAGACAGCCGTCAACGCCCTGAGGGGGCCCGTTCGCCTGCGCACGCTGACGACGTTGCGCTGGCTCGCCGTCGGCGGGCAGTCGCTCGCCATTCTGACAGTGCATTTTGCGGTCGGTTTCGCAACACCGCTCGGGCTGTGCATCATGGCGATTGCGGCAAGCGCCTGGCTTAATCTGTTCACGGCGCTTCGGTTTTCGCCGCAGCGCTTTCTCACCGACCGCGAGGCCGCCGCCTTTATCGCATTCGATATCGTCCAGCTTTGCGCGTTGCTGTCTTTTACCGGGGGGCTCCTCAATCCCTTCTCTGCACTGATCATCGCGCCGGTGATGATCGCCGCCAGTTTCCTGGCGCTCCGATATACGATCCTCATCGCAGCATTGGCCCTTGCGGGCGTCGGCGTGCTGGCGCTTTATCATATGCCGCTGCCCTGGCGCGCCGGCGAGGCGCTTGAACTTGCACCCATATACAAATTCGGCGTCTGGGCGGCGCTCTCCTTTTCGGTGATGTTTTTCGCGGCTTACGCCCATCGCATCGCCGCTGAGTCCGCGCAGATGCGCTCGGCCCTCGCGGCGACGCAGCTTGTGCTCGAACGCGAGCAGCGATTGTCGGCGCTGGGCGGGCTCGCAGCGGCGGCGGCGCACGAACTCGGCACGCCCCTCGCGACGATCCAGCTCACGGCGAAGGAGATGCAGCGCGAGCTGGAAAGCGACGAGATGCTGCGCGACGACGCGGCGTTGCTGGTCGATCAGGTGAAGCGCTGCCGGGAAATCCTCGGGCGCCTTTCCCAGCACGGCGAGGCCGGCGACGCCATTCACGACCGCGTCGATGTTGTCGGCCTTCTGAAAGAAGCGGCCTCTCCGTTCCTCGAAAACATCAATGGCCCGGAAATCCGTATCGAGACGGAAAGCGGCGACGGCGCGCCCGAGCCGATGCTCCGGCGGCGTCCGGAAATTGTCTACGGGCTGCGAAACTTCGTCGAGAATGCCGTCGGGTTCGCCAGAGGGGAGGTCCGGGTGGGCGCCGCCTGGACCGCCGAACGCCTCGTCATCACCGTCGACGATGACGGCCCCGGTTTTTCTGTCGAAGTCCTCGCCCGGCTGGGCGAACCTTACGTGTCGAGCCGCCTTGCCGGGCGACGCTCCGAGGCGCGGCGCGCCGAAGGCTTGCGGACCGCAAGCGCGCGCACCGGCGGCATGGGGCTCGGCTTTTTCATCGCCAAATCGCTGCTGGAAGGGACAGGCGCGGAAATCGCCTGGGCCAACCGGGAGACCGGCGGCGCCCATGTGAGCGTCGCCTGGCCCCTCGCCGCGATCACCACGGAGCCGCTCGGACGGAACGGGGTCTCGCAGTCGCCAAACGCTTGAATTTGTTGGGCAGTCGGCGCATTTAGGACCGGAAGCAACGGTAAGCAGATGAACGGCCGATATGAACACGCTTGAAGAAGCCCGCGACGCCGACGCTACCCTCCCCCAGGATGCCACGCTCCTGATCGTCGACGATGACGAACCCTTTCGAACGCGCCTTGCCCGCGCCATGGAAAAGCGCGGCTTTCAGCCGATCCTGGCCGCGGGCGTCGCCGACGCCGGCGGCATCCTGAAAGAGATCGCCCCGGCCTTCGCCGTCGTCGATCTGCGTCTTGAAGACGGCGACGGCCTGGAGGTTGTGAACCGCATCCACGACAAGCGCGAGGACTGCCGCGTGGTGATGCTCACCGGTTACGGCAATATCGCCACCGCCGTTGCGGCGGTAAAGGCCGGCGCCATCGATTACCTTCCCAAGCCGGCGGACGCGGACGACGTGCAAAAGGCGCTGCTCGCCAAACCGGGCGAACGGCCCGACCCGCCGGAAAACCCCATGTCCGCCGACCGCATTCGGTGGGAACATATCCAGCGCGTCTACGAGCTGTGCGATCACAACGTTTCGGAAACGGCGCGACGCCTCGGCATGCACCGGCGCACGCTGCAACGCATTCTCGCCAAGCGCGCGCCGCGCTGATTCAATTCGAGTCAATTGCGGCTAATACGGTTCAAATAGACTTCCGCTCATCCCGGCGAAGGCCGGGATCTAAGGCGGCAAGCACCGCACCCTAGGCCAGAGATCCCGGCCTTCGCCGGGATGAGCGGGCAAATATTCCGGGCCGCCCCATTCGCAATCGACGCTAGCAGAATCGGCCAGTTCGCGACAAGCCGTTGCAATCTAAGGGCAAACCGCATCGCCCATTCTTGACCCTCGCCGTCGCGCCGACGATGTTGCGGCGCTGATATCTGGGGCAACAGACTGGAGTTCACATGATCAAGTTTTTCCCCGCCGTCCTCGGGGCGGCCGCGCTTGCGCTTTCCACACCGGCGACCGCCGCGGACATCGAAATCCCATACGAAAAATTTAAACTGGATAACGGCCTGACCATCGTTGTCCACGAAGACCGAAAGGCGCCGGTTGTCGCCGTATCGGTCTGGTACAAGGTCGGCTCGAAAGACGAGCCCAAGGGCAAATCGGGATTTGCGCATCTCTTCGAACATCTGATGTTCAACGGCACGGAGAACTATGACGACGAGTGGTTCAAGCCGCTCCAGGAAGTGGGCGCCACCGGCCTTAACGGCACCACAAACACCGACAGAACGAACTACTTCCAGACGGTGCCGACGCCGGCCCTCGACCGTATCCTGTGGATGGAATCCGATCGCATGGGTCACTTCATTGGCGCGGTGACCCAGGAGAAGCTCGACGAACAGCGCGGCGTTGTTCAAAACGAAAAACGACAGGGCGAAAACCAGCCATACGGCCGCAAGGTGTTCACCAACATTCAGCAGTCCCTGTTTCCATATAATCACCCCTACCATCACTCCACCATTGGCTCGATGGAGGATCTGAACGCGGCGTCTCTTGAAGACGTGACGGAATGGTTCGAGACCTATTACGGCCCGTCAAACGCCATTCTCGTGCTCGCCGGCAATATCAATACGGAAGAAGCGCGCCCGATGGTCGAGAAGTATTTCGGCGACATCGAAGCCGGCCCGCCGCTCCTGAAGCCGGATGTCTGGGTGCCCGAGCGCAACGCGAACACCCGCGCGACCATGTATGATCAGGTGCCGCAGGCCCGCATTTATCGCGTCTGGGCGGCGCCGGAAAACGTCAATCCGCAGGCGACGGACCTCTTCGTTGCCGCAAGCGTCCTCGGCGACGGCAAGAACTCGCGCCTTTACAAGGAACTCGTCTACGACCAGCAGATCGCGACGGACGCCAGCGTGTTCAATTTCGAGTTGCAGATGGCGTCGATATTCGGCGTTATCGTCTCGGTCAAAGACGGCGAGTCCGTTGAAAAGGTCGAGCGCGAAATGGAGCGCGTGATCGACGCATTCCTCGCCAAGGGGCCGACGCGCGCCGAAGTCGAACTCGTCTCCACCAAGACCAGGGCGGCAATCATTCGCGGCCTGGAAGAGGTAGGCGGTTTCGGCGGCAAGGCCGTAACGCTGGCGCAGGGCGAGCTGCTGAAAGGCGATCCCGCCTATTTTGCAACGGAGCTTGACGAACTCGACGCCGCAACGCCGAGAGGCGTCCTTGCAGCCGCGAAAGCATGGCTCGGCGACGGCTGGCATCAACTCGATGTTCTTCCGTTTCCGGAATATTCGGCAAAACCGGACGGCGTTGACCGTTCGACCGGCCTGCCCGGCGTGACCGGAGAGACGGCGCTCGCCTTCCCGGAGATCGAAGAGACGACGCTGGCGAACGGCGTGAAGGTCTATGTGGCCAACCAGTCGACCGTGCCCGTCGTCAACATCGCGCTACAGTTCGACGCCGGTTATGCGGCGGATGCGGGCGGCAAGCTCGGCCTCGCGAACTTTGCCGCAAACATGCTCGACGAGGGCGCAGGCCGTTATGACGCCCTGTCCCTCGCCGCGGAACTTGAAAAGCTCGGCGCAACAATCGGCGCCGGCTCCAATCTCGACGCGACGACGGTTCAGTTGTCCGCCCTGAAGGAAAATCTTGCGCCTTCCGTGTCGCTCCTCGGCGACGTGGTGCGCCGTTCGACATTCGCCGAGGAAGAGATCGAACGACAGCGCCAGTTGATCCTTGCAGGGATCAAGCAGGAAAAGGCGCAGCCGGTGCCCATCGCCCTGCGCGTCCTGCCGCCCCTGATGTATGGCGAGGACCACGCCTATGGCCTGCCGTTCACCGGTTCCGGTACGGAAGAGGCCGTGTCTTCGATCACGCGGGCCGACCTCGTCGACTTCCGCAGCAAATGGCTGCGGCCCGACAATGGCGCCATCTTCGTTGTCGGCGACACGACCATGGCGGAAATCAAACCGCTGCTGGAACGCACTTTTGGCGCCTGGAGCGCGTCCGGCGAAAAGCCTGCAAAGAACGTCGCTGAAGTGAGCCTGCCCGACGGCGCACGCACGCTGATCATCGACCGGCCGGGCTCGCCGCAGTCGCTGATCCTCGCCGGCCACGTCGCCCCGCCCACGGGCGCCGACAACAACATCGCCATCAACGCGATGAACGAAGTCATCGGCGGCAATTTCAACGCCCGGGTCAACATGAACCTGCGCGAAGGAAAAGGCTGGGCCTACGGCGCCTACACCTTCCTGCAATCGGCCCGCGGTCAGCGGCCCTGGCTCGTCTATGCGCCGGTTCAGACGGACAAGACAGGCCCGTCGATTGGCGAGCTTAAAAAGGAGCTGAACGCCTATCTGTCATCGGCGCCGGCCCGCGACGACGAACTCACGCGCGTCAAGCTCGACGCCGTGCGCTCCCTGCCCGGCCAGTACGAAACATCGGGCGCGGTGCTCGGCAGCCTTCTGTCGTCGAACCGCTTCGACCGGCCCCTCAACTATCCGGAGACCCTGCCGGAGAAATACCGTACACTGAGCGTTGACGATACGAACGCCGCCGCCCGCGAAGTGATCAATCCGGACAAACTCATCTGGGTAATCATCGGCGATGCGGAAAAAATCCGCGCCGAAGTCGAGGCCGCCGACATCGGCCCGATCGAAGTGATGGCGATGACGGACCTTTAGAAGGCTGTCATACAAAAAATCATGAAACCCGGCTTTTGCGAAAAAGCCGGGTTTTTTCTGCCTATCTAAAAATACTCTCCGCGATTGGCGCCGTCATAACGCTTCGATTTCATACAACACTTCTTGAAATCTTCGTCCTGATCCGCACGGGCAAGGATCATTCCGGCCGAGCTTTTCATTCAGCTCGACCTCTCCCCCCTTGATTGTCCGAAGTCCGCGCTTGACGTTGGTCTCAGATGGAAACCCTTTGCGCCTTTTAGACATCACCTCGAAAGGAAGGGAGGCTTTCATGTGTACGATAGTTTTTCATCGTTTCCTCCCTTGTTTGCGGGACCGGCGGGATACGCGCTCCTGATTTGCGGGTCAACGAAAATGCATGCCGGTATCAATTTTTGAACGCCTTTGCGCCGGCGCGGGGTTTGGCGCTAAAGTCTCCACGAAACTTTCAGCACGGGGACGCACCGCGCCGATGACTGAACAGGAAACCCAAGCGACGGGCGAAACGCGCCCCGCAAAACCGGAGGCCTCACCGCAGCGGCCCGCCGAAACGCGCGTCCAGCGGCGGCTCACCGCAGGCGCTTTCTTCCATCGCATCCTGGGCGACGACGGACTGAAGGCCCTGAACGCCCGCAACTGGACGCTGACGGGCGCGGCCCTTGTCGCCCTCGGCGTTGTCTCCGACATCATGCAGATATTCGGACCGATCGCGGCGTTGGGACTGGCCCTTTCGGCAATCGCCGTCGTCGTCTTCGGCGCCATCGTTTTTCTACGCCTCAAATGGCGGAAACATTGTGTCGGTCATTTTATCAGCGCGGTTCTCGCCGCCGCCCTTTTCACGGTCGTTCTGTTCTTTCAGTATGCGGCGCAGGCCGAGGACTACGGCGCCATTGCAAAACATTTTCCCGGCGCATCGAAAATTCAGCGTGCGATCTATGCGCGTTTCGACACGCTGGAGACAGGGCAAAGCGAGATCAACGAAAAGCTCGACAGGCTGACGCGGGAGTTTCAGCGCGTAAACCCGGAAGCCAATCTTGCAGCGGGTGCGGACGGTTTTGTGGGGACGTGGTATCTCTCCTCCCCCTATCAGCCCGAATGGGTTGTGGAGTATTACGACAACGGAACCTATTTTTTCAAAACGCCGACCGGCGCCGTTAACGGCGTCTACAAAGCGGCGGACGGTCTTTTCATGTCCGAGGCGCCGGGCACGGGGCTTTCCGACGCCGGCTCCTTCCGCTTTCGCGACGACGATACGCTGGAGATGACCGGCAGGTTCGGCATGAGCGTATGGAAACGGCGCAAGGGCGGCGAACCAACCACACCCGATTAAGGCGAGTTCGACGGGCGCCGAACAACCATAACCGTAAATTCTTCAACGAATCCCGCATTCGGTCGATACGTATCAACGCCGTCGCCGGCGCCCGTATGATGGGGGTATGCGAAACGATCGACACATTTGTGAGACATCCCGGGGTTATACGGCGCGGCCGGTCATTTCCTGCGGGCCCGGCGGACCGGGCGGCCACCGGGCGCTGGGGATAACCCCGGCGGGCGCTGAGCCCCGCTCCGCCTGCAACCCGGCCCATGGGGCCGGGCGGCCAACAGGATGCACATGGGACATGGCCAGCGGGCCGGGTTTTGCATTAAGGTTGCCCGACGGGGCGAACGCCGTGGCTGCGACGGGAAGCAGGGCGGCGCGGAACAGGGTTAAAGGGGTTCTTTGATGGCGCGTTCACGGGAAAGAACGGTTCGGTTTGCGCGACCCGGCCGATATGTCTTGAATATGATGATCTTCCTCTTGCTGGTCGCGGCGGTGATCTTTTATCTCTCACCATTGAGCCCGCAGCCGACGAGCCTGCTGATCGACGCCTTCAGCGCCAACCCGGCGCTTAACGGCCTTATCCTGTTCGTGCTCTTTCTCGGCGTTGTTTATCATTTCAACCTGACCGAAACGGTCAGCCGCGCCGTCAAATGGATCGAGGGCTTTCGCGAGGGCGTCGACCCGACGACCCGTCGCATGCGCAACCCGCCGGGCCTGATCAACGCCCTGTCGCAACTCCTCGCCGACACCAATTTCCGCGACCGCTTCTCGCCGGAGTCCACCCGCTCCATGCTCGATTCCGTTGGCACACGGATGGACGAGGGCCGCGAGATGGGCCGTTACATCATGAACCTGCTCGTCTTTCTCGGCCTGCTCGGCACGTTCTGGGGATTGCTGGAAACGGTGAACGCCGTTGCCGCCACCATTAACGGGCTCGCCTCAACCGGCGGCAACGCCGAAGACGCGGTCGCGCAGTTGATCCAGAATTTGAAGGAACCCCTGTCCGGCATGGGCACGGCGTTTTCATCCTCCCTCTTCGGTCTCGGCGGCAGCCTTGTTGTCGGCTTCCTCGACCTGCAAGCCGGCCAGGCGCAGAACCGCTTCTACACCGACCTTGAAGACTGGCTCGCCGGACAAACGGAAACCATTCGCGCGCCGAATGGCGACGGCGCCAAGTCTTACGCCGGCGCAGATTTCGCCGAACTCGCCGAAGCCATTTCTAATCTGGAGACGGCGCTGTCGGCCAATACGGAAACGCAGATCAAAGCCAGCGCCGGCCAGACGTCGGAACTCAAGGACGAGATCCGCGCGCTCAACCGCACGCTCATACGCGTCGGCGGCGGGGAGTAATCCATGGCGCGGCGGCGCACCAGAAGCGAGGCCAACATCTGGCCGGGCTTCGTCGACGGCCTGTCGACGTTGCTGCTGGTTTTGATGTTTGTCCTGTCGATCTTTGTCGTCGCCCAGTTTTATCTCGGCGACCGGCTGAACACGGTCAAACAGGAACTCGCCGACAAGGATTCGGAACTCGCGCGCCTGATCGCAGAGATCAATTCCCTGAACGATCAGCTCGGCCTCGCGCAAACGGAGAACGAAACACTCAGCGCACAGATCCTGTCCCTTGAAACGACTATCGACGAAAAGAACGACGAACTGACCGCCCTTGCCGCAACGCTCGCCGCAAGCCAGGCCGCCGTCGCCGCGTCGGCCGAAGAACTTGAGGCGGAAAAAGCACTGTCCGAAGAACAGAAAAGCGAGATCGCCACACTGAACGCGCAGATCGCCGCCCTGCGCCGGCAGCTGGCCTCGCTTCAGGAAGCGCTCGACGCGGCGGAAGCCAAGGATCTCGAACAGCAGGCGCAGATCGAAAACCTTTCCCAGCGCCTCAACGCGGCGCTTGCGCGGAAAGTTCAGGAGCTACAGGAAGTGCGCTCGCGCTTTTTCGAGGAAGCCCGCGCCGCGCTGGAAGGGCTGCAAGGCGTCACGGTGCGGGGCGACCGGCTGATCGTCAGCGGCGACGCGCTCTTTGGCTCCTGTCAGGCAACCCTTTCTCCGAGCGCCGCTCAAAGCCTCAACGGCGTCGCCAACGCAATTCTGGAGATTGACCGCCGCATCAAGGCGCAGGTCGCCGGACGCGAAAACGACGAGGACACGCAAGCGATCCAGAACTGGGTCATGCGCGTTGACGGCCATGCCGACGCAACCCCCCTTGGCCCGGCCTGCGCCGCGCGCTTTACCGACAATAAGGGCCTGTCCGCGGCCCGCGCGCTTTCGGTCACGCGCTATCTGGAAGGCCGGGGCGTTCCGTCCCGCCGGCTCGTCGCCAGCGGTCTCGGTGCGGACTTCCCGCTCGTTTCCGGTTATTCGGCCGCGGCGCTCGCCCAGAACCGGCGCATCGAATTCAAGCTGACGGAGCGCTGATCATGAAACGACGACCCGCCGTCGCCCTTGTCATGGTCGCCGCGCTGGCGTCGGCGGCTGTCGCCCAGCGCAGCGAGATAGAACCGCCGCTCGAACGGGCGCAGCGGTTCATCGAAGAGAGAAAACAGACGCGCCCCCGGCTGGCGCCGCCGCCGATCGGCCGGCCGCCGCTGCGAACGGACGCCGCCGACGTCGACTGGGATGCGGTGCGCGCGCTTGTGGTGGAAACGGAGCGGCGCCGGCTTTCGGCGCTTTCAAATGTCACCGCGACCCGCGCCGTCGTTTTTGAACCGGCCGTCGGCGTGCGCGCGGCGCCCGCCGAAGCGCTGAAGCAGACGCGGGCTGCGGAGGTCGCCGCGGTCTCCATCCCCGTGCTCATTCCCGATCAGGCCAGGGTGCGCGATACGGTGCAGGTTTTCGGACAGGCCGACGCCTATACGGCGATTGCCGAGGTTGCGGACGGGGTCGACATGCGCATGTCCGGGTCGCGCAAGCGGCTTGTGCTTGAGCGCCCGCCGGCGCGGCAGGAGGCCCTGAGGAAAATGCGCGCGGCGCGCCCGCCGCTGCCCGGCGTCAACGCGCCGTATGTCATTACCCGAAGCGAATCGTCCACGGACCTTTCGTTTTCGCGCTTCAACGCAGGCTATGTGCTGAGCCTCATTTGCGACGCCCCGGAAACCGACAGTCGCTGCGCGGAAGATGACTTCATCACCACGCTCGCGTCTTCGCTGGCGTTGCTCAATGAGGACGGGAGCGCCGAACAATGACGGATCGCCGCCATCAGCAACAGGGCAATGCCGCGAGCAAGATGCTTCTTGCCCTCATCGTTCTCGCCGCGCTCTGGGCGCTCTTTTACTGGGAAGTGAACATGCGCCACGAGGGCGGCGATACGGCGGACCCGGTCGTCGACGAAGAGCCGGCCGACGACGCCCCGGCGGACGACCCGGTCGACGATGCTCCGCCTCCGGAAGATGATGAACCGGCAGAGCCGGACGAGCCCGATGAGACGCCGGCGGACATCACCGATGAAACCGGCGCGGTTTTTTCCTATTTGCCGGTGGGCGATCTTCTGCCCGAGAGCGGACCGGGCTTCGCCGACGACACGGTCTACCGGGACATTCTCTTTCCCACCGCCGGCCGCGCTTATCTCAATTCCCAGGTTTACCGCTATGGCGGCTATTACGGCTCGGTCAACGGCATGGAGGGCGGCCAGTGCGAGCCGCAGAACTACGAATATCCCTGGCAGGATACATTCTGCGAAAAGCGCTCCCGCGATCAGGATCTGTGCCCGGGCGGCGGCCATGAGGGCCTCGATATTCGCCCGGCGGACTGCACGAAGAACGCCCATGTGGCTGTTGCGGTGGAGGACGCGCGGGTCGTCGATCTGCGCCGTCACTGGGTGACGCTACAGACAGATGACGGCACGCTTTACAACTACCTCCATCTGAATATGGGCGCGCTTGATGTCGCCCTCGGCGACTATGTGAGCAAAGGCGATCCGATCGGCGTCGTTTCAAACGATTTCTACAAATCTGACGGGACGTCGGTGCCGACGACCATCCATCTGCATTTTGAAATGTATGAAAACTATGTGGCCGGCGGCGGGGACGATCCGTTGTTCACCAAGGTGAACCCCTATCTGACCCTGGTCGCCGCTTATGACCGGAAGCTGCGCGACGAGTAGTCGTTCGCTCGCCGGGCGCAGCGTTATCTTACCCGGCTAGGGTTTGCGGAAAGAGAATATGAGCCACATGGCCGCAAGCACGCCGGCGAGCCCGAACCAGGTCAGCGCATATTCAAGGTGTTTGTTTCGGAAATCGAGGCGCGTGGTTCCGCCCCTGGGCGCGCCGGCATTTTCAACCGCATACTGATCGATGTAAAAGGGGGAAACGGCCCCGTCTTTCATGCCCGCCGCCGCGGCCATGGCCACGGGGTCCCGGACATACCAGTAGCCGCTGGCGTCAGGGCCCGGACGGCGAAACCAGCTCGCGGGCGGGGCTGGCCGGTCACGGCGACGAGCCAGCCCTTCGACGCGCACAGGCCCGCTGACAGGCGCCGCCGACGCGGCCGTTAAATCTGCCTGCGGAACAAATCCGCGATTAACATAGATCAACGCCGCGTTTGACGTGACGAACGGGTCGAACACGTATGCGCCGGGCGCGCCATCCAGCGTTCCGAATACGCGAACGGTCTGATCCCTCACGAACACGCCGTCGGCATAGACGGGCCGATACTCGTCTTCATCCCGAATGGCGTCCGGCGAAAACTCGACCGGCGGTTTTCCCATGGCCTCGTCAACGCGGGCGATCAGCTCCCGCTTCCACTCAAGGCGCTGCAATTGCCAGGAGCCGAGCGATACAAGAACAGCGAGCGCGAGAGCGGCGCAAACCGTCAGTACGGGACGGAAGTAGAACCTTTGGCCGAGAATCACTCTTCGAGCCGACCTTCCGCCGCCTTGTTCGCATATTGCAGCGCGATCAGCGTCGCCTTCAGCGGCCGCAGCAACAGGATTGTCAGTGCGACGGTCAGGCCGGCGCTGACGGCAAAGGCGACCCAGAACGGCGCATACCATGCAAAGCGCACAATGAACGCGGCGGCGACCGCGACAAAACCGACGATGAAGATCGCGAAAACGGCGGGACCGTCGCCAGCGTCCGCCTTCGCATAATCAAGTCCGCAATGCTCGCAGGATTTGCGAAGACCGAGAAAGCCGTCGAACAGCCGCCCCTGCCCGCAACGAGGGCATTTGCCCCCAAGCCCGGCGGCGTAAGGCGAAACGGGCGGGTAATCGCTCATGGTTCCGACATGCGCGTGAATGCGAGCGTGAAGTCTTCCTCGCCCGCCGATGCGCGGCCTTTGTGGTAGTCGAGGGCGGCGGCTTTCAGTCCCGCCAGGGATTTTACTTCGCAGGTCTCGTACTCGCCCTCGGCGGCAACAAGATCGCCGCGTTCGATCAACCGGTCGCGCGTTCGCGATGAAAGGGCCGGGCAAAGCATCATCTCAAGAATGAAGCGCTCTTTTTCCGCCCGCCCGTAATAATACATGTACCCGTCGTCTTCCTCGGCCTGCACGGCGAAGCCACGCCGCGCGATCCGCCGAAAACGCATATACGCAAAATCGTCGGCGTCGTCGCCGTTTTGAAAACGATAAAGGCCTGTCTCATCGACCGTCACGGCGAATTGCTCGCAGTCGCTGCCGTCGGCGCCGTCGCCCAGGGGGCACATTTCATATGCGCCGGCGGCAAGCGGCGTTGCGGCGCCGGTGCGCTCATCGAGGATCGGTTCTTCTGAAACAAGACACCCGGCAAGCGCCAGCGCCACGCCGGCCATGAAACAGAGTCTGCCTGACAGAGAGCGCATCACCGGCCCTCCTTCGGGTTTTCGTCTAGGACAGCATCCCGAGATTGCCGAACACGTAAATGAAGGCGAACAGGAACAGCCAGACGACGTCAACAAAGTGCCAGTACCAGGCCGCCGCCTCGAAACCGAAATGGCGTTCCGGCGTAAAGTGACCGGCAAGAGCGCGGAACAGGCATACAATCAGAAAGATCGTGCCGATGATCACATGCAGGCCGTGAAAGCCCGTCGCCATGAAGAACGACGCGCCGTAGATGCCGCCGCCGGAAAACTTGAACATGTCATAGTGCAGCGCTTCGTAATATTCGACGCCCTGCAGGAACGAAAAGAAAATGCCAAGGACAATGGTAAGGATCAGCCCCTGCACGAGCCCCTTCTGATCGTTGTTCAGAACGGCGTGGTGCGCCCATGTCACGGTCGTGCCCGACAGGAGAAGCACCAGCGTATTGATCAGGGGAAGCGTCCAGGGGTTGAGCGGCTCGACGCCCACCGGCGGCCACACCGCGCCCGTTGCATGGACCCGTCCGTCATTGCCGGCGAAGGCCGGGTCGCCCGCGGCGTTCAGCATCTGCGAGCCGTCATTCAGCAGCAACGGATCGCCCGCGCCCGGAAACAGCGCCGCGCCGAAAAACGCCCAGAACCAGGCCGCGAAGAACATCACCTCGGACGCGATGAACAGCACCATGCCGTAACGCAGCCCAAGACGAACGACCGTCGATGTGTTTTCGCCGGTGAGGCTCTCCTTGATGACGTCGCGCCACCAGCCGACAAACGTCACGAGAATGCCGGCGAAACCGATCAGGAAAAGGGTCGGCCCGCGCAACACGATGATCGGCGACGATGTGGAGCCCAGAACCAGACCCGATTCGTTCGCGCCGGATTTCATCCAGATGACGGCGCCGATCATCATCACCGTCGCGGCGATGGAACCCACCAGCGGCCACGGCGATGGATTGACCAGATGATATTCGTGTTTAACGTCTGCGCTGGCCATAGAGGCGCCCCTCGTCGATTAACCCTCGGAATTTCAGCAGCTATACTGCGCCCGCCGGCAAAAATCCAAGCCTTGGAAGCCCCCGGTCCCGCGCCATAGGGCCGCAGGAAGCCGGACCCGCCCCTAGCCGCCAACCGTTCCGGCGCCGGCCGGCTCGTCATCCCACGCAAAAAACGTATAGGACAGCGTGATCGTCTGGACCTCCGCCAGATTCGGGTCGTCGGCAAGAGCCGGATCGACGAAATACGTCACCGGCATCGACACTTTTTCGCCGGGGCTGAGGGTCTGCTCGGTGAAGCAGAAACACTCGATCTTGTTGAAATAGATCCCGGCCTTGGCGGGCGAGACATTGAAGGTCGCCCGTCCGCTCACGGGCCGATCGGTCAGGTTCACAGCTTCGTAGAAGGCAAGCCCGGTCTCTCCGATGTGGAGGGTCTGCGCCAGCTGCTCCGGCTTGAACCGCCAGGCGAGGCCCTGCGCAACGGTTGCATCGAAGCGGACCGTGACTTCGCGGGCGAGCGTGCGCGCAGCCGGCCCGTCAGCGCGCTGGGTGAAGCCGCCCCAACCGGTGATCTGGCAAAAGGCGCGATAGGCCGGCACCGACGCGAATGACAGTCCGATCATGCCGACGACGACGCCGGCGACGATCATTGCCGTTTTCCTGTTTGCTTGCTCGTTCCTGGCCATGACTAAAATGATCTCTCCGCAACGGAACCGCCAAGCTTCAAAAGCGTGACGGCGAAAACGAGAGCGATAAACGCCCCGAGGCCCAGCGCAATGGCGACGTTGCGCCGGTCGCGCTGCTTAATCTCGTCGGTTTTTTCAGGGCGCCGGTCAGCCATGAAGACCCGTCCAGCGCTCAATGAGAATGACCGCGAAAAGCGCAAAGAGATAGAGAATGGAGAACTTGAACAAATGAACCGCAGGGCGCTGATCGTCAGGCGCGGCGCGCAGCACTTTCCATGCGGCGTAAACGAAGTACCCGCCGAGCGCGCCGGCGGCTACGAGGTAAAGATACCCTGTCGTTCCGATAAGGAAGGGCGCAACGCCCGCGAGCGCTAATACGATGGAGTACGCGAATATCTGGCGGCGGGTTGAATCAACGCCTTTTACGACCGGCATCATCGGAACGCCGGCGCGCTCATAGTCGCCCTTCTTGAAAAGCGCGAGCGCCCAGAAATGGGGCGGCGTCCACAGGAAGATGATCCCGAACAGAACCCAGGCGTCGAGCGGCGCGGCGCCGGAAACGGCGGCCCAGCCGACAACCGGCGGCAATGCGCCGGCGGCGCCGCCGATGACGATGTTTTGCGGCGTCGACCGCTTCAGCCACATGGAATAGATGACGACGTAAAAGAAGATCGTGAACGCGAGGAGCCCGGCCGCAAGATAGTTCGACGCCAGCGCCAGCAACGCAACGGCAAGCGCAGAGAGGAACCAGCCGAACGCAGCAGCCTCCGCCCGCGGCACCCGGCCCGCGGGCACGGGGCGCCCGGCCGTCCTCGTCATGACCGCGTCGATGTCCGCGTCCCACCACATGTTGAGCGCGCCGGACGCGCCCGCGCCCACTGCAATGGCCAGCAGCGAGATAGCGGCGAGCGCCGGATGGATCGACCCGGGGGCCGCGGCCATGCCGACGAATGCAGTGAAAATCACGAGCGACATGACGCGCGGCTTCAGGAGATCAAAGTAATCCCCGGGTCCGGCTATATCGCGCGCGCGCATATTGGCGGTGGCCTCGCTCATGGGGCGGCTTATGCCTCATGAGAGGGCGAATGAGAATAGGACCGGCCGCAAAAGCGGCGCGGCTCCCGGTCGCAATCTGAAGACGCGAAGCCCCTAAGGGGCGTTACCGGCGCGAAAAGATGGACTTGGCGCCAAAGATCACGACGATCAGCACCATGAAAGCCAGGAAATAGGACAGCAGCGTCGCCGCGGTCATATTCATGAAGAGGCCCCAGCTCGCCTGTAGCTGACCGGCGAGCCGGCCGCCTGTCACAGCGGTTCCTTCCGCCGCGCCGAAGACGCCGCGCAGATACCCGCCTATTGCAAACAGCACCAGCGCCAGCAGCGTCATGGAGCCGATCTGCGTGCCGCGGCGCATCATCAGCGCAGCGACGCCGACCGAGCCGAACGCAATCGCCAGCGCGATCCAGTCGCCGCTCAAAAATGTCGACCGCAGCGTCGACAACACATCGCTAAATATCGTTTCAAGCATTCCCCATACCCTGTTTTCCGTCACATCCCGCGATGCGAGCATCACCCATGCAAAGACGCCGGCACACTCTTCATGCCGGCGCCCTTCTGCAGTGTTTAAACGTTACCCCCGGAAAAAGAGCGACTTGCCGATGAAGAGGACCGCAATCACGACGGCGAAGACCAGCAAGTAGAGGATGATCGTGGCGCCCGACATGGCACCGAGCGAGGCCCATCCGGCGTCAAGCTGCGAAAGATAGCTGCCGGGGCTTGTCGGCGCGTCGCTCCTGACGCCGCCGTAAACGAGCCAGAGAATTCCCAACACGGCCATCGCCAGAACGCTGACGCATACGATCTGCCCGACGCTGCGCATGGCGGCGACGCCGACCAGCGCCGCGACAACCACCATGCCTAAAAAAGCCCAGTTGCCGCCGAGAAAAATGCCCTCCGCAACAGCGCGGAGCTCTCCAATCATCCCTTCCATAAGTCGTCCCCTTCCCACTTGGTTAACAAAAGCTAAATGGAAATTAACGTATTTTTGTGACATCGACACGCTGCAACGCAAAAAAAACCCGCCGGCGCGCCGGCGGGTTCGATTCTGTAAGAATAATGAAAGGCTTAAAACGCCTTGGCGTCGCCCTTGTCAAAGCGCGGCAGCTCGTTGAACTGGTGGAAGGGCGGCGGGGACGGCAGCGTCCATTCCAGCGTCGTCGCGCCTTCGCCCCAGTAATTGGCCTCCGCCTTGCGCCGATAGACGAAGAACGCATCGATCATCGCAACGAGGAACACGAGCATGCCGACAATGGTGATGGCGTACCCGACAGACGACCAATAATGCCATTGCGCGAACGCTTCCGGATAGTCGATGTAGCGCCGCGGCATGCCCTGGAGCCCGAGGAAGTGCTGCGGGAAGAAGATGAGATTAACGCCCAGGAACATGACCCAGAAATGCAGCACGCCAAGCCATTCGCGGTACATCTTCCCGGTCATCTTGCCGAACCAGTAATACCAGCCTGCAAAGATCGCGAAGACGGCGCCGAGCGACAGCACATAGTGGAAGTGCGCAACGACGTAGTAGGTGTCGTGCATGTAGTGGTCGATGCCCGCATTGGCGAGAACGACGCCGGTGACGCCGCCTACGGTGAAGAGGAAGATGAACCCGATCGCCCATAGCATCGGCGTTTTAAAGGTGATCGATCCGCCCCACATGGTGGCGATCCAGGAGAAAATCTTGATGCCCGTGGGCACCGCGATCACCATGGTCGCAGCCACGAAGTAGGCTTTCATGTTCACCGAAAGACCGACCGTATACATATGGTGCGCCCAGACGATAAAGCCGACAAAACCGATCGCGACCATCGCATAGGCCATGCCGAGATAACCGAAGATGGGCTTCCTGGAGAACGTCGACACAATATGGCTGATGATGCCGAAGCCCGGCAGGATCAGAATGTAGACCTCCGGGTGGCCGAAGAACCAGAAGAGATGCTGGAACAGCAAGGGATCGCCGCCGCCGGCCGCGTCAAAAAACGCCGTCCCGAAATTCCGGTCTGTCAGCAGCATGGTGATGGCGCCGGCCAAAACGGGAAGCGACAGCACCAGCAGGAATGCGGTTACGAGAACGGACCATGCAAAAAGCGGCATCTTGTGCAGCGTCATGCCCGGCGCGCGCATATTGAAAATCGTCGTGATGAAATTGATGGCGCCGAGGATCGACGACGCGCCCGCAAGGTGGAGCGACAGGATCAGAAGATCCATCGCCGGTCCCGGACTGCCCGTATTCGCCGACAGGGGCGGGTAGAGCACCCAGCCGCCGCCGAAGCCGATATTCGATCCGTATCCCGGCGCAAACAGCGAAAGCGTGATCAGGATCCCGGACGCGGCGTAAAGCCAGAACGAAATGTTGTTCATGCGCGGGAACGCCATGTCCGGCGCGCCGATCATGATGGGCACGAACCAGTTGCCGAAACCGCCGATCATCGCCGGCATCACCATGAAGAAGATCATGATGAGCCCGTGATAGGTGGTCAGCACATTGTAGAAGTTGGCCGCCGCGTCGAGATCGCCGCCGCTCCATTGCGTGAGGATCGTCACGCCCGGCTCGGCAAGCTCCCAGCGCATGAGGCCCGACATCGCGCCGCCGACAATGCCGGCGATAATCGCGAAGATCAGATAAAGCGTGCCGATATCCTTGTGGTTCGTTGAAAAGAACCAGCGAACAAAAAAGGACGGTTTGTGGTCATCTGCATCGTGACCCGTTGCGGCGTGTGCGTCTGCCATAATGCGCCCCTTAGTTTGCGTTGTCGCCGGTCGCGGCGCTTGCAAGTTTTACATCGTCGCCGAACATCGGCTCCATCCCGGCCAGCGCGCGCTGGCCGTCGACCCATGTTTCGAACTCCGGCCGCGAAACAACCTCGACGGCAATCGGCATATAAGCGTGTTTGATGCCGCAAATCTCCGAGCACTGCCCGTAATAAACGCCTTCTTCAGCAGCCTCGAACCAGGTCTCGTTAAGCCTGCCCGGCACAGCGTCGATTTTCACGGCGAAAGCCGGCATCGCCCAGGAATGAATGACGTCGTTTGCCGTCGTGACGATGCGGATCGTCTCGCCGACCGGAACGACGAGGCGATTATCGACTTCAAGCAGATACAACTCAGACGTCGTCTGATCTTCCGGCAGGAGGTTCGAGAAGAAATCGAAATCGCCAAAGTCCGGATAGGAATATTGCCAGTTCCACTGATAACCGACGGCTTTAATTGTCATGGTCGGCGCAAGCGCGATGTGCTTCTCGCAGGCATCGAAATAGCGTGCGGTCAGCGGACAACCCCTGACGCTGATGCCGGAACGACCGCCGCGTACGACGATGCTGGTTCCCGCCGCCGGCGGGGTTTCGAACTCGACAACGACTTCCGCATCGCCGAGACCGCTTAGCCGGTAATCGTCGCGATGCTTCAGCCGCTGCGCGCCCGATCCGTCATCCACGAAAACTTCGAGATGCTTCGGCCGGACAAGCTTGCGCCCCTCGGCAAAATCATTCGCAAAAACGAAATCCGCCGTTTGCCCGTCGCCGCGATAGGTCGCCTGCTTGCCATCCGGCACGACGTCTTCCTTGTAGAGAAGGTCAAAGGAAGGAAGCGCAATGAACAGGAGGATCAAGATCGGCACGCCGGTCCAGATGATTTCGATCGTCGTGTTGTGGCTGAATTTACGCGGGGTGGGATTCGCTTTGGAATTGTAGCGAACGATAATCCACAAAAGCAGCGCCAGCACGAACAGGCTGATGACGGTGATGATCGGCATCAAAATCCAGTTGTGGAAGAAATGCACTTCCTCGGCCAGCGCCGAATTGGCGGGGAGCATTGAAATGCCACCCTGCGTCCGCTCCGCCAGCGCCGCTGCGCCGGCCGTTAACGCACTCGCACCTGAGATCGCTGCGATCAGTCTTTTCATTCGTCCACCCCATGGGCTCGGCGGCGCGGGTGCGCGCCGGGATTCCGCCCGCTTATAGGCCGGTCGCCGCGCCGTCGCCATCGGCCAGTTCATGAAAAATGGTCGCAGCGGGGGCGTTCATCGGGCGCCGCAGCCATTGCAGCGGGGCCGTGAGCCCCTTAAATCTCGCGGAATGACAGATTCCTATTTTTTCAGCCGCACCGACCTCGACCGCGCCCGCACCCAGCGCCTTGTGGACGACGCCCTCACGGGCGCCGACGACGGCGAACTTTATCTTGAATATGCGCAGTCCGAGGCCTTCGTATTCGATGACAACCGGCTGAAAACGGCGAGCTTCAATGTGGATCAGGGATTCGGCCTGCGGGCGGTGCTCGGCGAATCGACCGGCTACGCCCACGCGTCGGAACTCTCCGAGGCCGCCCTGAAGCGCGCCGGCGCGGCCGTGCAGGCGATCAAGACCGGGGACAGCGGCAAACTTTCTGACGGTCCGGCCCGCACCAACGCGCGGCTTTATCCGGACGATAACCCTCTCGACGAGACGCCGTTCGCCGCAAAGACCAAGTTGCTTGAGGAGATCAACGACTATGCGCGCGCGAAAGACCCGCGCGTGCGCCAGGTCTCCTGCTCCCTCACCGGGGAATGGTCGGCGGTGGAAATCATGCGGCCAGGCGGGGAAATCATCCGCGATTTCCGCCCGCTGGTGCGCCTCAACATTGCCGTCACCGCCGGCGAAGGCGACCGCCAGGAAACCGGGAGCTATGGCGTCGGCGGGCGCGAAGGCTACGCGGCGTTCGTTTCGCCCGATGCGTGGCAGGGGCAGGTCGACGAAGCCCTGCGCCAGGCCCTCGTGAATCTCAAGGCCGAACCGGCGCCGGCGGGAGAAATGGAGGTCGTGCTCGGACCGGGCTGGACCGGTGTTCTCCTCCACGAAGCAGTGGGCCACGGCCTTGAAGGAGATTTCAACCGCAAGGAAACCTCCGCCTTTGCCGGCCGCCTCGGCGAGCGGGTGGCGGCGCCGGGGGTCACGGTGATCGACGACGGGACCATTCACGGCCGGCGCGGATCGCTCACCGTCGACGACGAAGGGACGCCAACCTCGCGCACGGTGCTGATCGAGGACGGCATTCTCAAAGGCTATCTTCAGGACCGCCTCAATGCGCGGCTCATGGGGATGAAAGCCACGGGCAACGGCCGGCGCGAGAGCTTCGCCCATAATCCCATGCCCCGCATGACCAACACCTTCATGCTGGACGGCGATCATGATCCGGAAGAAATTCTGAAGTCCGTCAAGGACGGCATTTACGCCGTCAATTTCTCCGGCGGGCAGGTGGACATCACGAGCGGCAAGTTCGTCTTCAACTGCACCGAGGCCTATCGCGTCCAGAACGGCAAGGTCGGCGCGCCGATCAAGAACGCCGCGCTGATCGGTGACGGCCCGTCGGTGCTGACGCAGGTTTCCATGATCGGGAATGATTTCGCCCTCGACCCGGGGGTCGGCGTCTGCGGCAAGGCGGGACAGGGCGTGCCCGTTGGCGTTGGCCAGCCGACAATCAAGATCGACCGCCTGACGGTGGGCGGCGCGGCGGGGTGATCGTCTACGCCGTCGCCTGCCAGACCGTCCGTGACATGATCATCAGCGTGATCGACGCCAAAAAACTTACAACCAGAAACAGGCGAACGGGCGGCGTATAGCGCGCGCGGCAGCCATGGGAGTAATTGGTCGGCACGACGCCCGGCGACGATGCAAGCAGGCCGAGGGTGCGCCACATCCGGCTGTCAAAGGCAAATGTGTCTTCGATGAAGTCCCGCGCAAGCACGAGAAGGCTGCGCCGCCGCTCTCCTCGCCGTCAATGTCGTCGATTTCGCTCATCGCGCCCCGCCGGCGAAACCATAGCAGTTCGACGCCGCGTTTTAAATCGCTCTGCCGATGGCGGGGTTTTGTGTTAGCAAGCCGATTAATGACTGAATTCATCACTCGCTTCGCCCCGTCGCCCACGGGATTTCTGCATCTCGGACACGCCTACTCCGCGCTTTACGCTTATGATGCGGCGCGAGCGGCGAACGGTCGTTTGCATTTGCGCATCGAAGACATCGACCGGACCCGGTGCAAACCGGACTTCGAAACCGCCATCATTGAGGATCTCAACTGGCTGGGGATTGAATGGGACGAGCCTCTTCTTCGCCAGTCCCAACGCTTTGACGCTTACCATTCAGCGCTCGCGCGGCTCCGCGAAAAAAACATCGTCTACAGATGTTTCAAGACCCGCAAGGAAGTTGCAAAAGCGGCGGCGCAGGCGCCTCATCTCGGCGCCGACGGACCGGAAGGCCCGCAATATGTCGGCGCGCCGCTCAGCGACGGCGAGGAAAACGACCTCCTTGAAAAAGGCGCGGCCTATGCGTGGCGTCTGTCCCTCGCGCGGGCGAGAGACGCGCTCGGCGGCGATTTTTCGAAACTGATTTTCCACGAGGAAGGACGCGGCCCGCAAGGCGAGCGCGGATCGATCGCCGCCACGCCGGAGATTTTCGGCGACCCGGTGATCGCGCGAAAGGACTTTGGAACAAGTTACCACCTTTCTTCCGTCATTGACGACGCAGCGCAGAACATCACCCATGTGATTCGCGGCGAAGACCTCTTCGCGGCAACGCATTTGCACCGGCTGTTGCAGGCGTTGCTGGATTTACCGACGCCGCGCTACCGCCATCACCGTCTGATCACCGATGAAAACGGCAGGCGCTTCGCCAAGCGCGACCAGGCGGTGACGCTGAGGGCCCTGCGGGATAACGGCGCGACGCCGGCGGACATCCGCCGGCGCGTCGGCCTTGCATGAGCGCCGGCGTCAGCCGTTTAACGTCGACGACGTCGCCTCCGGATATCGCGCGCCCTTTACCGCCTCGGGCGGCACGGCTTGCTCGATCAAGGATATTTCCTCGGCAGACAGATCAATGTCCGTCGCGCCGAGATTTTCTTCAAGGCGCGAAAGTTTCTTGGTGCCCGGTATCGGAATAATGTCGTCGCCTTTGGAGAGCACCCAGGCAAGCGCGATTTGCGCCAGCGAAACGCCTTTTGCGTCGGCGATTTCCTTCAGCTGGTCTACAAGGCTCAAGTTCTTTTCGAAGGCGCCGTCTGCAAAACGGGGGCTCATCACGAGCCGGTAGTCCTGTTCGCCAAAGTCTTTTTTCTCACGGAACGCACCGGTCAAAAGGCCGCGCCCCAAGGGGGAGTAGGCGACAAACGCCGTGCCCAACTCGCGACAGGCGGGGATGGCTCGCGCCTCCATCTCGCGGGTGACGATGGAGTATTCCGATTGCAGCGCGGCAATGGGATGAACCGCGTTCGCCGCCTTCAGCGTTTCAACGCTCACTTCCGATAAACCGAGGGCGCGCACCTTCCCGGCTTTGACAAGGTCCGCCATGGCGCCCACGGAGTCTTCCACCGGCACGTCCCGGTCCCGACGATGCATGTAGTAAAGATCGATCACGTCAACGCCGAGGCGCTTCAGTGACGCGTCGCATGCCTGTCTGATGTATTCGGGATCGTTGGAGACCCCGGCGAACGATCCATCGGCGCCCCGCTGAACCGCGAACTTTGTCGCCAGAACCACATCGTTGCGGCGGCGCTTCAGAAAGCCGGCAAGCTGTTCTTCGTTTCGCCCGGCGCCGTACATGTCGGCCGTGTCAAAAAACGTAACGCCGCGCTCCAGCGCCCCGTCGAGGATCTTTTCCGCCTCGGCGTTCGACAAGGCGTCGCCGTAAAACTCGGCGAGGCCCATGCCGCCAAAGCCCAATCGCGATACTTCAATGCCGGAACGGCCCAAGGCTACCTTGCACATAAGAGTCTCCTGAATGTCGTGAATGTCAGAGCACTATACGCGCAACTGCTTCTTCGCACAATTCTTGAAAATTTCGCATTCGTTCCTATGTGTGCGCCTCCACGAAACTTTCCTGCAATCGATAGCGGCCGGTCATCGGCCAGTTGAAAAGCACGTCCTCGTGCTTCGGCCCCGACCCGATATTGTGGACAACCATCGGCGCGCCGGAAGGACCGGTCTCGCCGGTCACGATACCGATATGCGCGAGCCAGCCGCCGCTTGCGCCCCTCAGATTCCAGGCGACAATATCGCCGGGCCGGTAGTCCGCCGGGTCGCCGCTCGGGGGCAGACGCATATTATTTCGTGTAAGGAATTTTTCGAGATTGGGCGCCCGGCGGTGATCGATATTCGGATCCGGCGCCGACAACCCCCAATGGGCAGGATACGCACTGAACGCAGACCTCATGTCTTCGTGCACAAGCTCTTGCAGGTCGAGCCCGAGGGCGCGCAGCGACCGCACCACAACATCGCTGCACACGCCGCGATCCGCCGCGACATCGCCCATGGGATAGGGAATGCGCGCATAGGCGGCGTCGTAAACCACGTGATGGCGCGTGCGCTCAAGTGCGGCGGCGGCGAGGCGGTCGCCAACGCCATCGGCGCGGGCCGGCGCGAGGAGAAGCGCGGCGATGACGGCAAGGAAGGCAAAAACACGGGTCACATGGCAAGCCTGACAGCGAAATCCGGCGCCAATAAGGCCCCGCGCATTCGTGATCGGATGTGCATTGCCGTCTGTCCGGCCGTCGCGATACAACCGCCGCCGACGATGGAGGGCCATATGAAATCTGGTTTGCTGCTGGCGCTGCGGGCGTCCACCGGGCTGTTGCTGGTCATCTGGGGGTCGCTGCGCGCGTTCAACCCGGAAGTCGGCGTCGGCCTCTCGAACAAATACTATTCCGGCGCGATCAACGCAGAGAGCCTTCAGGCCGCCATGGGCTGGGGTCAGATCGCCCTTGGCGTGCTGGTTATTTTCGGCCTCTTCCGGATCATCGTTTACCCGTTGCAGGCCGTCATCCTTGTCGGCGGCGCGCTGGCGATCTGGAAATACCTTCTCGATCCGCTGGGGCTCTATCTCCTCACCGATGAAACCCGGAACATCCTGTTCTTCCCGTCGACGACCGTGGCGATCGCGACGCTGATTATGCTGGCGTTCCGGGAATATGACGCGCTGAGCCTCGACCGGCTCCTGAAGCGCGGCTGACGCCGCCGCGAAATGCGGATCATGCGCTGAATTGAGGGCGAAATCAGGCGAGCCGACGCTGTAACGGGGCGGCGGGTTTCCTATATTTTGCCCCAGAAGGAGGCGCTCATGTATCCCGACCATCCGCTTGCCGACGAACGGGGGCTTTCCCCGATTGCGTTCGTTCTCAATGTTCTCTGGCTTGTCCTCGGCGGCGCCCTTGCGGCGCTCGGGTGGTTCGTCGCCGCGCTGATCATGGTGATCACCATCATCGGCATCCCGTGGGCGCGCGCCGCCTTTGACAATGGCGTCTACACGCTGTGGCCGTTCGGCGCGAAGCCCATGGCCCGCGACCGGCTCTATGGCGAAGACATCGGCACGGGGCCGCTCGGCTTTCTCGGCAATATCATCTGGTTCTTTCTCGCCGGCTGGTGGCTTGCCCTCGGCCATATCTTCGCGGCCATCGGCCTTGCTATCACCATTATCGGGCTGCCCTTCGCCTGGGCGCATCTGAAGCTCGCCGGCTTCGCGCTCTGGCCAATCGGGCGCACCATCGTCGCCAGCAACGTCCGCTCCGGCTATTACCGGCGCGCCTATTGAGAGGCGCGCCCGCGGGACGGCGCTGCGTCGTTCACCCTGGTTTGTCGACCGAAATTGCATCACCCCTGCATCATACGCCCTGCCGGCCAGGCGTTGATACGTATCGACCAAATGCGGGATTCAGCGAAGAATTTACGGTTATTGGGGTAACGACCGGCCGGCGCTCGCCTTATTGGGGCGGCGCTATTCCATCGTCAGCACCGCCGCATAGGCTTCGATCCCATAAAAGAGATTGCCGAGGCGGATGTTCTCATCGGCCGCATGCTGATTATTGTCGAAATTGGCGATCGGCAGGATGACGATGGGCGCGTCGGAGATGTCTTCAAAGATGTAGAGGGGCAGCGTGCCCCCAAGGCCCGGATTGAGAATGAGGCTGTCGCCGGCGGCGATACGCAACGCCCCGACGAGGCCGTCAATGCCCGGCGCATCGAGCGGCGTGCGAACCGCGCGATAGCCGCCCTCGCGCGTTACTTTCGCAATCAGCGGATAGGTCCCGCGGGTCGCCGCATCCGGGTCTTCGCGCACGATATGATAGCCCTGTTTGCGAATATGCGCTTCCACGAGATCCTGCATCGCCTGCGGGTCGTTGCCTTTGACGAGGCGCAGGCCGATGGACGCCGTCGCCGACGGCGGAATGACATTGCGCGCCTTGTCGCCCACCTCCGCGCTTTCAAGGCCTTTCAGATTCAGCGCCGGCAACATGATGCGCTCGGCCAGCGGCGCATTGTCCGCCTCGGTCATGGCGAGACCGAACTCGACCCGCAGCGCCTCGTCCACATCGGGCATTTCGGCAATCGCCGCATAATCGCCGACATTCAGTTTTTCGCCGATCTCGTAAAATCCGTCGATCAGCACACGATCTTTTTCGTCTTTCATCGAGGCGAGAAGCCGCGACAGGCGCCATCCCGGCCCCGGCGCCCAGTTGCCGTAATGGCCGGAATGCAAGCCCCGCGCGGGCCCGTAGACCGTCACGTCCATGCCCGTGACGCCGCGCACGCCGAAGACAAGCTGGGGCCGGCCGGACTGATGGGTCGGCCCGTCGCAGAACAGCCAGAGATCCACATCCCGGAATTTGTTTTTGTGCTTCAGGAGATAGTCGTCGAGGCTCGCCGAGCCGCGCTCCTCCTCGCCGTCGAAAACCAGCACGATGTTCGACGACAGATCGAGGCTCACGGTTTTCAGCGCATCGAGGGCGGCAAGCAGCGCCGCAATCGGCGCCTTGTCGTCGGAAGCGGAGCGGGCGTAGAGGCGCCATTCCGGATCGATGCGGGCGCCGTCTGCGGGAAGCGCGATGCGCCGGCCGCCATTGCCGATGGGGCCAGTATAGAGCGTCGGCTGAAACGGCGGATGGGTCCAGTTCGCATCCTCCGTCGGCTGACCGTCATAATGTACATAGATCGCAATGGTGCGCCTGGCGCCGCGAACCTCGCGCCGGCCGTAAATCAGCGGCGGCGCATTGCCGTGGCGCAAAAGCTCCATGCGAAAGCCGCGGTCGGCGAACTGCGCCGCAATGGCGGCGGCGTTGGCGTTGATGTTCTTCGTGTCCGCGGCATCGTTCGGAAGCGACAGAAGATCGGCGAACTCGCGCACGATCCGGGCGCCGTTTTCCTTGTGATAGACCCGCGCGACAGCGACGGCGAATTCAGGGTCGGCCTCAGCCGGCGCCGACCAGAAAACGAGGGCGGCCAAAAGCGCCGATAGGGCGTGTTTCAGGGCATTCAAAGTCGCGCGCTCCGCTGATCGCTAATGAAAGGCCGGACGCCCGTAGGGAGCGCCCGGCCAAAAGCCTTAGCGGAAAAATCGCGCCGCGTCAGGACGGCGTTTCGGTTTCCATGTATTCGTCAAGCTCGTCGCCGACTTTCGCCACCACTTCGCGGTCTTCAGCCGGCGCGTTCTTGACCGTTTCCATCATGGCGAAGGTGGCGGCGAGACGCTCGCGCATTTCCGGCGGCATCATGTCGATCATGGACCGATCCATGTTTTCCATCATCTCCATGGTGCGCGGATCTTCTTCCTGCATCTTATTCGCAAGATGCGCGATCATCACCCGGTCGCCAACGTCGCCCCACTCTTTGGCGGAAAACCCATGGGGTTTGACCGCTTTTGCGAGCCGCGCGTGATCGGCGGGGAAATCTTTCTTCAATGTCGCGACGGCGTTTGAGTATGGCTTGAAGTCTTCGCCGGCTTTCGGCTGGGTTGCAACGGTCATATGGTCGGACTTGCCCTCCGCATCCATGTCTTTGCGCAACGCCTCAAGCGCAGGCAGCGTTTTGACGAAACGCTTGGCCTGATCCTCCGTTAACGGAGCATCGCCCGCAAGCGACGCGCCCGCGGCAACAAACGTGACCGCCAGCGCGGCGAAAAAAGTTTTGAACATTCGGGATCTCCCTGCCCTGTTGAACTGAACGGCGTGAATATACCGAACGCCGTACAAACAATGCTAGCCTGTCGTCCGTTCCATGCAAAAGCCTCGTCCCCGTTCTTCCCGGCGAAAGCCGGGATCCATGAGCCGCAGGGCCCAATGGGCGCCGCTTTCTGGACCCCGGCTTTCGCCGGGGAGACGGAGGGCGCGGCGACCTTAATTATTCGACAGACTAATCAATGGGCGGCCTCCTGCGTTTCGCTTTCAGCTCTCCGCGCTTTTTCTTGTTTTCCACGCGCTTGCGTTTCTGCGCGCGCGGCACGCCGGTCCTGCGCCGCGGCTTAGGCGGCCGCGCAGCGCGTTCGATCAGCGCGGCAAGGCGGGCGCGGGCGTCAGCGCGGTTTTTCTCCTGATCGCGAAAGCGCTTCGCCTCGATGATGATAACGCCGTCCCTCGTCATGCGCCGGCCGGCGACGGCTCTGAGGCGCGCTTTCACGGCGGCGGAGAGCGACGGCGAGTTCGCTGCGTCGAATTTGAGCTGCACCGCACTCGCCACCTTGTTGACGTTCTGCCCGCCGGGGCCAGACGCGCGGATGAACGTCTCGTGGAGTTCGGAGTCGGGGATGGTAACGGAAGGCGTGACTTGGAGAGGCATAATGAAACGACCACTCTCGCAAAGGCAGGAGTCTAACCAAAAAAAGAAACGCCTGCGCAACTTCTTATCGGCAAATGTCTCTGGTGCATTTACCGGAGAGTAATTTTAGCTAGAGAAAATGAAGTGAAGCCAATAAAAATTTTTGAATGTTAATAGTTTGCATTTTTGCCATTTTGGTACTTTCAGTTTTGTTGTGGGATACAAATATCCGCGCAAAACGCGCTATAGCCATCCTTGATGATGTTGACGCTCGGCTAGCAATTGCAATCCAAGAATTGAGTCAAAAATTCGAGGATCAAGAAGCTGCCCATCAAAAGACGTTACGCAACCAAGAAAAACTAATTGCGATGCTGTGGTTCGAACAGTTCGGAATGGAGCCGCCAGAAGAAGGCAATCACGTTCCATCGGGAAAACTGAACAAAGTAAATGGATTGCGGCCTCGTTTAAGAATCAGTGATCCACTTTTTGTCTCAGACGACTTTTCGTTTTCGTAAGATATCAATAACGCTGACTAAAGTCGGTTACTTGTCGGGTGAGCCAAATCATCACAACCCGCTCATCCCGGCGAAGGCCGGGATCTAAAGCCGCAAGTCCCGACCGAAAGCTCCTGAGATCCCGGCCTTCGCCGGGATGAGCGGTTGAAAATTGATCCGACTAAAGCGCGACCGGCTCTAGGATACGCTTGAGTTCAAGTAAACTCCCTTTCCCTTCTCAAATCACCCGCCCGCTTCTTCACGCTGTCCGACTTCAACTGCCCGCAGGCAGCGGCGATGTCGCGGCCGCGGGGGGTGCGGATGGGCGAGGCGTAGCCGGCGCGGTTGACGATGTCGGCGAAGGCTTCGATCCGTTCCCATGAAGAACATTCATAGGGCGCGCCGGGCCACGGGTTCCACGGGATCAGATTGATCTTCGCCGGAATGCCCTTGAGGAGACGCACAAGCTCGCGCGCTTCGGCGTCTGAGTCGTTGACATCTTTCAGCATCACATATTCGAAGGTGATGCGCCGGGCATTGCTGACGCCCGGATAATGCCGGCAGGCGTCCAGTAATTCCGTAAGCGGATATTTGCGGTTGATGGGAACAAGCTCGTCGCGCAGATCGTCATTGGTCGCGTGCAGCGAAATCGCCAGCATGGCGTTTGTGGTTTCGCCGAGCGCATGCATCTGCGGGACAACGCCGGAGGTTGAAACAGTAATGCGCCGGCGCGACAGGGATATCCCCTCGCCGTCGGAGATCACGTCCATGGCCTTTGCCACATTGTCGAGATTATAGAGCGGCTCGCCCATGCCCATGAAAACAATGTTGGAAAGGCGCCGTTCGCGCTCATCGATCGGGCCGGCGGTCGGCCACTCTTCAAGATCGTCCTTCACCGCCAGGACCTGACCGACAATTTCCGCCGCGGTGAGGTTTCTGACGAGGGCCTGCGTGCCCGTATGGCAAAAGGTGCAGTTCAGGGTGCAGCCGACCTGCGACGAAACGCAGAGCGCCCCGGCCCGGCCCACATCGGGGATGAACACGCACTCCACCTCCACGCCCGGCGACAATTCGAGGAGGTATTTCCGCGTGCCGTCATTGGAGATCTGGCGGTCCACCGTCTTCAGGCGGGTCAAGGCAAAGCGCGTGTTCAGCTCGCCGCGCATCTCCTTGGCGATATCGGTCATGGCGTCGAAGTCCGTCGCGCCGAAATGATAAATCCAGCGGAAAAGCTGGTTCGCGCGCATGCGCGCCTTCTTCTGATCAAGCCCGAATTCGCCGGCAAAGGTCGCGCGCAGTTCCTCTCGGGTTGCCCCGGCGAGATTGGCGGCGGCGGGCGCCGGCGCGGCGGTCAGATCAAGTTGAGCCATAGGGCGCGGGATATAGGGGGGCGCTCACGCATAGTCGAGCGGCAGCTCGGTCGTCGCCTTCAGAGTCTCCATGGAAAAAGTCGACGATACGTCAGCAAATTCCGCCCCCGAAATGAGCCTTTTGTATATTCGGTCAAAGCTCGCCATGTCCGGGCAGACGACCTTCATCAGGTAATCCACGTCGCCGCTCATCCGGTGCAGCTCCACAATCTCCGGTATGGCCCGGACATGGGCGGAAAACTTCGCCAGCCACTGATCGTCATGGCGGGCGGCCTTCACCGCCACAAAGGCCGTGAGCCGGAGGCCGGCAGCCTCCGGGTCCACCACCGCCACGCGGGCGGCGATAACGCCGTCTTCCTCCAGTTTCTTGATGCGCCGCCAGCAGGGGGTCGGCGAAAGACCGACTGATTCGGAGATTTCACTCACAGGAGCCGATGCATCGCGCTGCAATTGCGCCAGAATGGCCTTATCTATATGATCCATTCCAATAAGTTAGCATATAGTAGAAAAATTTTATACAAATAGTTTTTCTATCCATTAAAATAGAGAAATTTTTTCAGGCCGTTCACCCTATATTTGCCCGCAGAAACGGAAGGGTAGGCAGGAAAATGATCAAGCGGGCATTCACCGAACATCCGGCGAGCGTCGGTGAAACCTATCTCCAGCATATGGGGATGGCGTTCGGCTTTGGCGGCCGCATGGTCGTTGCCGGTTTCGCCTGCCTGATGCACGGCTTTTTCCCGTTTCTGTTCAAGACCACCGGACGGGAATGCGTCAGGACCCTCCATGACCGCATGGTCGTTCATCGGGACCGGCGCACGGCGCCGAATCCGGCGCTGGCGAAAATGACCCGCAACCGCGCGCGCCTGACGCCAGCCGAATAAGCGCAAACTCCCTTTTTTTCGCCGCGGGACGCCAGATAGGCGCAGTCCGCGGCCGGAATTTTCCGCGATCTTAACCTCGCGGCGGCATGATTGCGGGCGACAACGGCAACGCCAGGAGCCCGGCCGCCATGACCGAATTCGACGCCCACACGCAACCGATTGAAACCCGCCTCGCCGCCATCGGCGCCGACGGCTATGTCACCGCTGACGAGGTGCTGTTCCTGCGCCGCTCGATATTCGCGGACGGCATTGTCACCGAGCGCGAACTCGACGCGATTTTTGCGCTCGGCAATCGCGCGCCGGAGGGCGATCTGGAATGGCCGCAGTTTTTCGCCGAAGCCGTTGCGGACTTTTACCTGCGCGAAGAGGAGCCGCACGGCTATCTTACCGCGGACGAGTTCGACGAATTGCAGGCGCGCATTGTCGGGGACGGCTGCGCCAATCGGCTGGAGCGCGCGCTCCTCGTCAAACTGATGGAAACCGCCATCGAGACGCCGCCGGAAATGAGCGCCTTTACAGGCCGCGAGCTGAAAGGCTCGATCATGGCCAAGGAACGCCCCGCCGTTTCGAAGGAAGACGTTATGCTGATCCGGCGCTGGCTGTTCGCCGCCGGCGGCGCCGGCCATGTGGGCGTTACGAGAGACGAAGCGGAAATTCTTTTTGAAATCAACGACGCCGTAAGACTGGGCGAAGCGACGCCGGCATGGGGCGAGCTTTTCACCCAGGGCATCGTCAATCATCTGATGGCCGGTCTCGGCTATTCGGCGGCCAGCCGCGAAGACGCCATGCGCCGTCACGCCTTCATCAGCGATCATTCGCCGAGCGTCGGCGGGTTTTTCACGCGCATGCTGTCAGGGGTCGCCGACGCCTTTCGCAGCGCGGACGGCGCCAACTCCTCCGTATACGCCCAAAAAACGCGCGGGCGCGATGTCGCGGTCGAAGCGGCGGCGGACATCACGCCGGAAGAAACCAACTGGCTTGCGACCCGTATCGGACGCGACGGCGAGATTGACGAAAATGAGCGCGCGTTGATCGAGCGCATGAAGGAACTGGAAGACGATCTGCCGGATGCGCTGAAGGATCTCGTCACTCGGGCTGCGTAAGAACCGGCCGGAAAGGGCGCGCGTCATGGACAAAGCCATACCGATTATCATCGCGGCGATTGTCGCCGTCGCCGCTTTCATAAGCGCCGCGTCTGTCTCCGGCGGACGCGACTACGCGACGTCAAGCGAAGAACAGCAGCAGCAATATCTGGAAAACATCGCCAAGGGGTTCAAGTCCGGCTTCCGCGTGGGCGCCTCCATGGGCTCGGTGCAGATCGACGCGGAGAACTGCGCCGAATTTCTGACCCAGGCGGAAACCCGCAGGGCGAAGCCAGCGCGCTTCAGCTTTCACCCGTCAACGGCAATCCGCTTAAAAGCAATTGAAATCCATCCATAATCGGCGCATTGACTCCCGGCGGCGCATATCAGGCTTGGGAACGGTCAATCGGCGATGAGATCGGTTGGCCGTTTTCTACTTGGATTTTCGACGATGCGAGTTACGGCGGGGGATGAATGAGAAGCTTGAAACGCATATTTACCGGCGGCAATGAATCGAGGCGCGCGAACGCAAATCCAGACGCCGGCTCCAAATCCCGGTTTTCTCCGGGGTTGTGCAACGAACTCATCGCGCTGCACGACAAGCACCCCGACAAGCTTTTTTCCGAAAAACACCGGTTCGGCCTGAAACAGTTCGGCACCCTCATCGCCCTTGACTGGATCCTTGAGCACAAGCCGGCCCGGGCCCTCGAAATGGGCGCGGGAAACAATCTCCTTTTCGATCAGCTTATCGGCGAAATCTGCGACTATTGGATGATCGACGACGCCGGGTTCTACGAGCCGAAACAGTTCGCCGCGTCGGCGACGAAAAGACAAAATACGACCTTTGTGAGCGGGCTCGTCGGACAGAAGCTGGAGGGCGCGCCGGCCGGACATTTCGATCTGATCTTTTCCGTCAGCGTTCTCGAACACGTGCCCCCCGCCGACATTCAATCGGTGTCGGACCATATGTACGAATTGCTGGCGCCGAACGGGCGGATCGTTCACTCCCTCGACCTGCCGTTGAAATACGCCTCGCGGCGCGCGTCACGCTGGTTCTCAGCACTCAAAAGCAGCGGCTTCGATATTCCGGACCCGACCTCATTCGATGAAGCCGGCGAAGCTCCCGGCGGGTCCATCATCATGGAGCCGATGCATATCGTGCATGAGTTTTACGGCAAGACGGCGAAAGGCGACGCGCGCGTTCAGGCCGAGTGGCATAACACGACCTACATTATCGATGCGGGAAAGAAGCAGAGCGGCTAGCTCGCCGGAACGCCCGCCTGAAATCGGTCGACAAAGGCTGCTATGACGTCGGCCCAGCGCGAAATGTTTTGCGCGAGATGCTCCTCGGAAACGCCGCCGCCCAGCTCAATGACGAAATCAACGCCGACCTCGTCCTTCTTTTCCAGCACATAGGCGCGCCCGAAGACCTGTCCGTCATTGAAGCTGTTCACAATCCGGAAATCCTCGGCCGTCGCGGTCCGGCCGAGGGGAAAGTTTGCGTAAAACATAAGCTCCTCGCAGGCCTGCGGCCTGCCGGAACAAGACATCGTACGGACATAGAAAATCGTTTCGCCGGCTTTCCCATGAGCGAACGGGGCGCCCGTCGCCGCGTCCTTCAGCATGGTCGGATTGAGGCCCGCATCGGAAAGCGCCGCCTCAAGCTCATCCGCCGTGACGGCGCCGATATTTTCAGCCTGCGCCGCTCCGGCAACCGCGAACGCGGCCGCCGCGCCCGCCAGCATCTTCAAAAAAGTCCCCGTCACATCCACGCCCCAAAACAACTGTGCATCCCCACTGTGCATCCCCGGCGCCCATCATGGCCGATGATCACGTTTGTTGGCAATGGCGTCGCAGGGCGGCTGTCTTTCGTTGACTTGAAGACGACCGGGCCTATCCTTCCGCGCCGCAACACGTTCAAAATTCCGGGAAATTCATGGCCGGCAGCCCATCTCCGTCTCGACCGCTTTCACCCCATCTCCAGATCTGGCGCTTCACCGTCACCATGGCGGCGTCCATCACCCACCGGGCCACCGGGGTCGCCAATTTTGCGGGCGTCGTCCTCCTGGCCGCGTGGATGTTCGCGGTCGCTCAGGGGCCGGGCTTTTTTTACCCGATCGGAGAAATCCTGACCTCGACCCTCGGCGGCGTCATTCTCGCCGGCTTCGTCTGGTCCCTTTGCTTCCACCTCCTGAACGGCCTTCGTTACCTCTACTGGGATTCCGGGCGCGGCTTTGCGCCGAAATGGGCCCGCGCCACCGGCTGGGCGGTCTATGCGGGCTCGGTGCTGCTGACGGCGCTGGTCCTGTTCGCCGGCTACGCCGCGCGCGGGGGGCTTTAGGGATGGCGAAGAAACACACCTCCACCTTTGTCCTCCAGCGCGCCAGCGCGGTCGTTCTCATCCCGCTCACCATCTGGTTTCTGATCAGCCTTGTCGCCCATGCCGGCGACAGCTTTGTCGACATGCAGGCGTGGCTTTCCAGGCCGACGACCAGTCTTCCCTTCGCGGCCCTCATCGTCATCGGCGCCTATCACGGACGCATCGGTCTTGAGGAAGTCATCGTCGACTACATCCACTCATGGCTGAAAACCGTATTGATTCTACTGAGCTGGCTCGCCGCCCTCGCCGTAATGGCGATTGCGGTCTGGTCAGTATACCAACTTTCATTCGCAGGCTGACCCCGAGATGACGCAAAGTTACGAGATCGTCGATCATCAATATGATGTTGTGGTTGTCGGCGCCGGCGGCGCCGGCCTTCGCGCAACCCTTGGCGCGGCGCAGGCGGGGCTGAAGACCGCGTGCGTTACAAAAGTCTTCCCGACCCGCTCGCACACGGTTGCCGCGCAAGGGGGCATCTCCGCAGCCCTCGGCAACATGTCGGAGGACGACTGGCGCTGGCACATGTACGACACGGTCAAAGGGTCCGACTGGCTCGGCGACCAGGACGCCATCGAATATCTCTGCAAGCATGCGCCGGCCGCCGTTTACGAACTGGAGCATTGGGGCGTTCCCTTCTCTCGCACCGAGGAAGGCAAGATCTATCAGCGCGCCTTTGGCGGCATGACAAAGAACTATGGCGAGGGGCAGGTTCAGCGCACCTGCGCCGCCGCCGACCGCACCGGCCACGCCATCCTGCACACGCTTTACGGCCAGTCGGTGAAGCAGAACGCAAAATTCTTCATCGAGCATTTCGCCCTCGATCTCATCATGTCCGAGGACGGCGAATGCCGCGGCGTTCTTTCATGGGAACTCGACACCGGCGTCATCCACCGTTTCTCGGCGAAAATGGTGATCCTCGCCACCGGCGGTTACGGGCGCACCTACTTCTCCTGCACCTCCGCGCACACCTGCACCGGCGACGGCAACGCCATGGTCCTGCGCGCAGGGCTCCCCTTGCAGGACATGGAGTTCGTTCAGTTCCATCCCACCGGCATTTACGGCGCGGGCGTCCTCATCACCGAAGGATCGCGCGGCGAAGGCGGTTACCTTACGAATTCAGAAGGCGAGCGTTTCATGGAGCGCTACGCGCCGTCTGCGAAAGACCTCGCCTCGCGCGACGTTGTCTCCCGCTCCATGACGATCGAAATCCGCGAGGGTCGCGGCGTTGGTCCGAACAAGGATCATATCCACCTGCATCTCGACCATCTCGACCCGAAGATCCTGGCCTCGCGCCTGCCCGGCATTTCCGAGAGCGCGAAAATCTTCGCCGGCGTCGACGTCACCAGGGAACCGATCCCGGTGATCCCGACGGTCCACTATAATATGGGCGGCATCCCGACGAACTATCACGGCGAAGTCGTCACCAAGCGGGGCGAGGAAACCGACGCCGTCGTGCCGGGCCTCATGGCCATTGGCGAGGCGGCATGCGTCTCCGTTCACGGCGCCAATCGCCTCGGCTCGAACTCGCTGATCGACCTTGTTGTGTTCGGCCGCGCCGCAGGCCTTCGCTGCGGCGATGTCGTCGACGCCAAATCGGCGAGCCCCGCCCTGCCGCAACAGGCGACCGACGAGGCGCTCGCCCGTCTCGACAAATTCCGCCACGCCAAGGGCGCGACGCCCACGGCCAAACTGCGCGACGCGATGCAGTCGGTCATGCAGAACAACTGCGCCGTCTTCCGCACCGGCGATGTCCTCGAAGAGGGCCAGGCGAAGATCGCCGACGTCTATGGCGGGCTCACGGACATCTCCGTCGCCGACCGCACCATGATCTGGAACACCGATCTCGTGGAAACCCTCGAATTCGACAATATGATCGGACAGGCCGTCGTGACCATGGAATCGGCGGCGAACCGCAAGGAAAGCCGCGGCGCCCATGCGCGCGAAGACTTCCCCGACCGCGACGACGCCAACTGGATGAAACACACCGCCGCCTGGTTCGCCCAAGGCAAGGCGACCATCGACTATCGCCCGGTTCACGACTATACGCTTACGGACGAAATTCAGTATATCGAACCGAAGGCGCGGGTTTACTAGGATGCAATGCTCACTGAGCTAGACACGTTTGAGGCCTTGGGCGTCGGCTACTACGTCGCAAACCTTTTACTGACGCTTGGGTTCTTTTGCTGGTTCTTTTTTCGGATTGATTCAATCGTCGCCAGAAACGGATCGTTAGACCTGTTTCTCAATCTGGCGTTTCGCTTACTTCCCTGGCAATTCCTGCTCTACGGGCTCTATCGGCTTCTTTATTACTTTCTTTAGCGTTTGCTACCGCCGGAAATTCAGCGTCGCCTCGATGTTCTTCTGCGGCCGCGGGGCACCGTCGACGGTGCGCGGGTTGAAGCGCCATTTGGTGACAGCAGCGACGGCGGCGTCTTCGAAACAGTCGTCAGACGACGCCGTAACCCGCGGATTGGTCGGGCGGCCGGCGGCGTTGACGTCGAAGATCACCGAAACGGTTTCGAGGGCGCCGGCGTCGTGTTCGCAGCGCGCCGGATATTTCGGTCCGATGGAGCGAATGAGCCGCGCATCGACCACCGTCGGCTGCGCCGCCACAGCGCGGGCCGGCGCATCGATGGCGGGCGCCGGTTCATTCGGTTGAATAGTCGAGAGGAGCGGTGCAGGGGCCGGCTCTGCGGCGACAGGCACCGCGTCTTCCGCCGCCGCCGTTTCAGGCGCCGCCGGGACTTGGTCAGCCATCGCGGTTTCAGACGGCGCCGACAAGTCGTCAAGCGGATTGTCGGCGGCGGTTTCCGCAGCGACGGGATCGCCGCCCACGGGCGGGATCGGCACGACGTCATAATCGCGCGCGGAAACAACCCGCGGACGCGGCGCTTCGGCCCGGGTCTCCGACACGCGCACCCGCGGGGCGTCGGCGCCCGCATTGATGCTGTCTTCGCTCGCGCCCTTGCCGGCGACCTGAAAGGCAATCCAGATGGCGAACCCGACAATGGCGACGATGCCGAACAGGGAAATGATTTTGACCCCGGAACTCGCCTCATAGGCGGGAACGGGCGCGGTGCGCGCGCTTGGCTCCGGCTCCGGCCGCGCCGCGGTGACTTCTTTTCTGAATTCGGCGGCGATCGCGTCCGCATCGAGCCCGAGATAGGCAGCGTATACCCGCACGAACCCGACCGCATAGGGCGTCGCGGGCAAGCCCGCCGTGTTTCCGGTTTCGATGGCCTCGATATGGCCCGCTTTGATCTTGGTCGCGGTGGCGACATCGGCGATGTCGAGACCAGCCGCCAACCGTGCGCTGGCCAGAAACGGTCCCGCCCCATCCCCCGCAGCCGCCGCACGCGAGGCGCTGAGGTCGATGATTTCGGCGGTTTTCTCCTGAGACATGCTCGTATTAACCCTACTCACGCAACCGACCGGACCACGCCACAAGGGCCCGACTGATACGCCACGTGCGAAGCATGAACGGCGCCATCGAACCCGTCCTTTCGGAACTGTCATAAAGCCGTTCGTTCGCCTGTCGTCCATGATAACATGAAAACTCGTTCATCGCCCACGGCAAATCTGAAGGAAACGTCCATGGCCTATGCGTCTTTCACCGTCGAAATCGAGGACGGCGTCGCTCATTTGCGCTTTTGCAGGCCGGAAAAAGCCAACTCCATGAACGCCGATTACTGGCGCGAATTGCCCGAGGCCGTGAACGACATTTCCGACAACGCCAGCGCCCGCGTCATTGTTCTGTCCGCGGAGGGAAAACACTTCTCCGCCGGCATGGATATTTCCGTGTTCATGGAGGACGGCCTCCAACAGGACGACGCCAGCCGCGAAATCATGGCGGAAGCGTTCCGTCACAAAGTGAAGCGCCTGCAAGATACGTTTTCAGCGCTGGAAAATGCGCGCCAGCCCGTGCTCGCGGCGATCCAGGGCGGCGCCGTTGGCGGCGCCGTCGACCTCGTCACCGCCTGCGACTGCCGTTACGCGTCGGAGGACGCATTTTTCTGCGTGCAGGAAACGGCCATCGGCATGACCGCCGATGTGGGCACCTTCCCGCGGCTCATGAAAGTGATGCCCGAAGGCTGGGCGCGCCAGATCTGTTACACCGCCGAACGCCTTCCCGCTGCGAAGGCGAAGGAACTCGGCCTCGTGAACGAAGTATATCCAACCCACGAGACGCTGCTTGAAGGCGTGATGGGCGTTGCCCGCCAGATCGCCGTCCATTCTCCGCTGGCCGTCGCCGGCGCCAAACGCATGGCCAATTACGCCAGAGACCATTCGACCGCCGACGCCCTCGACTACATCGCCGTCTGGAACGCCGGGATGCTGAGCGGCGACGACATCAAGAAAAGCTACATGGCGAAGATGGAAAAACGCGCGCCCGACTATGACGATTTGAAGCCTTTGAAGAAGGGGCTGTAAACGCCGGTTTAACGGCTTCCGGATAGCGTGTCGCCCTATGGGAGAGTCGCTGCTGAAACCGCTTAAATCAGCCGTCGGCGGACTGATTGCCGCCGTCGCGCTGTTGGCGATTGCGTGGATATTTGTCGGCGGGCCGGTCAAAATCTTCGGGCCGCACCTCCTCGGTTACGAGCATATCGGCTGGCGACACACCGGGGTCAGAACCGTCAAGACCGTCAGCGTTCCCAAATGGATCGGACCCGACACGCTCCTGTCTCCAGCCGCCGCGCCATTTCGTCAGAACAAGGTCTATCTCGAAAAAGGCGACGCCATCGTCATCGAATACGACGTCTCCATAGAAAAAGGCGGCCTCATTCTGTCGGTCTTCCGCACAAATCTGAGCCTCTTTTTTCAGGGTCCGCTGGTCGAGAGCCATCAGGCATGGCGCCTTGGCGAGGGCGCCCATCAAGGCGCGTTCGAGTATGTGGCGCCCCGAAACGGGTACTACAAATTTTCAAATCAAATTCGCTGGGAATACGACAATGACGACGTCATTCCGTTCCCGAACTATGACCTTCGATATGAGTATTCCTGGCGCGTGAGACATGCGCCGACGCAGCTCGCAACGAGCGCCCCTTAGGAACGCGCCCCAGAAACTCCCTCCTCATGTCAAAGGGCCGACACGCTTGGCCGATACGTCCCCCAGCCGGGATGGGGCGCGTTTTGAAGGGGAGTATCCCGAATGTCAGTCATCCCGCCCGCCGAAGCGCGCTCGCTCGGCCTCAAACTCATTCTCGTGGGCGCGCTTGCGTTCCTGATGTGGATCCCGGCAATGCTGATCTACGCCCTCGTCTGGGACCGATCGACCCGCGCCGACACCGTTGCGAAAGAGATCGTCGAACGGGCGGGCGGGCGCCAGACCGTTAGCGGGCCGGTCGTTCTTGTTCCCGGCGATGTCGACACCGGCCGTACCGACAAAAACGGCGATCCCATAATCCGAGCCGTCATGGTCGCATTTACGCCGAAGCGCCTCGACATCGCAGCGGACGCGCGCACTGCAAAACGGGCCCGATCGATTTACGAAGCCGCCGTCTATCACGCGGACATCACGATGAAGGGGCGGTTTGAATTTGGCGCGCCGCCCACGGCGGAAGGTCCCCTTACACTGCGCTGGGATCAGGCGACCTTCGCCGTCAAATTCGCTTCCGCCGAGCATCTGAAAGGCGTGCGCGACACAATCCGCCTTGCCATCGACGCGCGCCCCGCAAACGCCGCCTTCGAACCGGGGATCAAAACGGCGCCGGCGGGCGAAACGGGCGGGCCGCAAACCGCGCCCGGCGTCAGCGCTCCCCTCGCCTTAAGGCACCCGCAGGCCGCATTCGACTTTGAGCTCTCCCTGCCCCTCTCCGGCGGCGGCGCCCTTTACTTGTCGCCCGTCGGCGAAGAGACCGTCGCGCGCGTCGCCGCCGACTGGCCCGATCCAGGCTTTCAGGGCGCTTACCTTCCCGACGATCGGGAAATCACCGATGCAGGCTTCAACGCAGAGTGGCGCGTCCCCTATCTCGCGCGCGCCATTCCCCGCAGCTTTTTCGCCGACCGGGGACTGTCTCACTTGCAGGCAAGCGCCTTCGGGGTCGAATTCGTGGCCGCCACCAGCCCCTACAAATCCGTCAATCGCGCCCTGAAATATGCGCTGATGTTTCTCGGCATCGTCTTTCTGACTTTCTTCCTGTTCGAGGCGACCATGGGCGGGCGGGCGCATCCGGCGCAATATATCCTCCTCGGGGCGACCCAGGTGATCTTCTACCTGCTGGTCCTCGCCTTCTCCGAGCATATCGGTTTCGGCGCCGCCTTCATGGCGACGGCTGGCGCCACCGTGGTCCTGTCGGGCTGGTATGCAGCGACAGTATTTCACAGCAAAATCCGCGGGCTTATCGCCTTTGCGGCTTTTTCGGGCGCTTACGGCCTGATATATTTGCTCATGAAATCAGAGGACTACGCTCTCCTACTCGGTTCTGTCACGGCTTTTGCCGCGCTTGCGGTGACCATGGTCGTCACGCGCAATCTGAACTGGTATGGCGGACGTAAAACAGATAACGGCGCCGCGGCGCCCGGCTAAGGAAAGAACCGCTCGCCATGGTGCAACTGACGCTGCCGAAGAATTCCAAAGTGAACGGGGCCGGGAAACACTTCCCGGCCAAGGAAGGCGGCGACAATATCCGCACGTTCAAGGTCTATCGTTACGATCCTGATACGGATGAAAACCCGCGCATCGACAGCTACGAAGTCGACATGACCGGCGTCTCCATGGTGCTAGATGCGCTGATCAAGATCAAAAACGAAATCGACCCGACGCTTTCCTTCCGGCGCTCCTGCCGGGAGGGCGTTTGCGGCTCCTGCGCGTTCAATATCGACGGCGCAAACACCCTGGCCTGCACCAAGGCCATGGATGAAATCGGCGACGGCGACGTCACCGTTTATCCCCTGCCCCATCAGCCGGTGGTCAAGGATCTCGTCACCGATCTTTCGAACTTCTACGAACAGCACGCCTATATCGAGCCGTTCCTCAAGGCGAAGGACGCAGAGCCGGAAACCGAGTGGCGCCAGTCCCAGGACGAACGGGCGAAACTCGACGGCCTTTACGAATGCATTCTCTGCGCCTGCTGCTCGACGTCGTGCCCGTCCTATTGGTGGAACGGCGAGAAGGAAGGCGGCGCGGAAGAATATCTCGGCCCCGCCGCACTGTTGCAGGCCCATCGCTGGCTTTCCGACAGCCGCGATCAGTTCACCAATGAACGCCTCGACAAACTCGAAGACGAGTTCAAGCTGTACCGCTGTCACACGATCATGAACTGCACGCAGGTCTGTCCGAAGCACCTCAACCCGGCAAAGGCGATTGCGGAAATCAAGAAGCAGATGGTCAACCGCCCGGCGGAAAAAGGACCGGCGAAGTAACATCGGCGCTGCATTTTTTGTTGCGCCGCACACAGATTAAATTTTCAAAAAAGCAATGTTTTCAAGGGCGCGCGAGGGCCGCCCGTTAACGTTTCGCGTCGCCATTCATGATAATATCGGCGGGCCTTCAAAAGGGAGGCTTCGTATGCGCATTGCGCTCGACATTGCGTTATTCGGCGCGATTTTTGTTTTCGCGCTGGCGCTCTTTCAGAGCCCGTTTCATGCGGGCCTCGCCGGGTTGATCATCGCCGGCGCCGGCGACACGCTCGTCTGGTCCGAACCTAAAAAGAAACGGTGACGGCAAAGCCGGCGACGGCGTTTCACATAACATTCGCACCCGCATCATTGTAGCGCGAAAACGCCATGATCTTCTGCCAGATCTTGCGCGACATGGCGGTGCAGTGTTGCTCCACATCGCTGGCGCCAGCGGAGACTTCCGGGTCGCGACAGGACTGGGAGAACAGGGCCGCAAGCTTGCCGGTGAGCGCAAGCATTTCCGAACAGTAATCGAGATAGCGCTCCAGGAGCGGCCCGGACAACACATCGCCCGGCGACGAGGCGGTCTTGGGTAGGGCGCTGCGATAGGGGTCCTTGGTGAGCTGGTGCATGTCGACCACATGGGCGATGGACCGCAGCTCATGGATGTAGTCGAGGGCCTTGCGCCGTTTCCAGTGTTCTTCGAGCCGGCCAAGGGCAAGGACGCCAAGACCCACAAGAACGGCGAGGTTCATGGCCGGCTCAAGCACCTGAACGAGGCCCGCGGCGTCAAACTCCACCGTGTCGTAATGAAGGCTTGCGGCGATCCACAAAAACGCCGCCGCCCCGACCACCCAGATCGAATAGACCGTGACGCGGATCGGCGTGATGGGCCGGCGCAACCGGTCGGATTCTGCGGCGCACCGGCGCGCCGTCTCGGCCAGTTCACGCGCCACGCTCTCAAGCCCGCTCGACGGAAACCGCTCGCCGACCCGCGCGGCGAGCTTGTCGATGGTTTCGATCACCTTTTCACTGCTGAGGGTCTTGTACGGCATGGCGCCGGGGCTCTCGGCTTTCCCTGGAACTGGAGGACGCCCCTTAGGGCGGTTCGCCGATCCGGCAAAGGCGCGCGAGGTCGTATCCCGCCCCTTGCCTGCGGTTTGGGCCGCGCCAGTACGGAGATTTTTGCATCTGTGGACCGGCATCGCCTCGCGCTCTTCCGAGGCAGCGGTATTTCTTATCTTGACATCATTTGATATTTTCATAATTATCAAAATATGGAAATTGAAACAGCCAGTGAGATCTTCTCAGCGCTCGCACAATCCTCGCGGCTCGCCGTCCTGCGGGAACTCGTAAAAGCGGGGCCCGGCGGCGTGCGCGCCGGCGTTCTGGCCGAGCGGCTGGCGGTGCCGGCGCCAACAATGTCGTTTCACCTCAAGGAGTTAACCCATGCCGGCCTGGTTCAGTCTCGCCGCGAGGGGCGCAGCATCATCTACGCCGCCGATTATGGGGGCCTGCGCGACGTGATCGATTTCCTCCTCGCCGATTGCTGCCAGGGCGACCAGCGCCTGTGCGGCCCCTATGTCATTAAGGAGAGCGCCTGATGAAGCGCCTGCATATCCACCTGAAAACCAGGGATCTTGAACAGTCTATCGCCTTTTATTCAGCGATGTTCGGAGCCGAGCCCACGCGCGTTGAAAAGGACTACGCCAAATGGCTGCTGGACGACCCGCTGGCCAATGTTTCCGTCTCGACCCATGGCGGCGAGCCCGGCTTCGACCACGCCGGGGTGTCTATCGACACGAAGGACGAGCTGAATGAAGTTGCCGGGCGCCTGCGCGCCGCCAACGCCTCCCTTTTTGCGGAGGAGGAAACCACCTGCTGCTATGCGCAATCCAACAAATACTGGGCCCAAGACCCGCAGGGCGCGCGCTGGGAGCTGTTCCAGACCTTTGCCGACAGCGATTCCTATGGCGCGGAGCCCGATCGCGAGCTTGCCGCGGCGCCGACAGCCTGCTGCGGCCCTGCCGAACAGACCACGCAGGCCTGATCGGCCCTGATGCCCGACATTCTGTTCCTCTGCACCGGCAATTCGGCGCGGTCGATCATGGCCGAGGCGTATATGAACCACGCAGGCGCGCCGCGCTGGCGCGCATGGTCCGCTGGGTCCAGCCATGCGGGCTCGCCTAATCCTTTCGCCCTCGTAACGCTGTCGTCCCACGACATCCCCGTTGGCGAAGGCGATGACGCACCGCGATCGAAAAGCTGGGACGAGTTCGCCGGCGGGGATGCGCCAGTGATGGATGTGATCGTCACGGTCTGCGACAACGCCGCCGCAGAGACATGTCCGGTATGGCCCATATCGGCCGGCAGGGCGCCGGAGACGCTCCATTGGAGTTTTCCCGATCCGGCGGCGGCGACAGGAAGCGACGACGACAAGCGCGCTGCCTTCGACGGCGTCTTTGCCGACATCCGAAAAACCATCGACGCCTTTCTTGAAAACCAGGGGTAAGTCCGCCGGTATGGCCTACACAACCGCACAAAAACTGGGCGCGGAGGCGCTCGGAACAGCATTGCTGCTCGTCATTGTGGTCGGCTCGGGCGTCATGGGCGAGGCGCTTGCCGGCGGCAATACCGCCATCGCCCTTCTCGGCAATACCATCGCCACGGGCGCCGGGCTTTACGTGCTGATCGTGATCTTCGGCCCGGTCTCCGGCGCCCATTTCAACCCCGCCGTGACCCTTGCCTTCCTCCTCCGCCGCGACATTACCCTGACGATGGCGGGCGCCTATGCCGCCGTGCAGATTGTCGGGGGCGTCGCCGGCGTGATGCTGGCCCATGGGATGTTCGATCTCGAAATCCTGCAAGTCTCGGCGAAAGCGCGAACCGGTTTCGGCCAGGCGCTCGGAGAAGCAACGGCAACCTTCGGCCTCGTCCTGACGATACTCGGCGCGCTTCGTTTCCGGCCCGAAAGCGTTGCGCCCGCCGTTGGGTTATTCATCACCGCGGGCTACTGGTTCACCTCCTCCACATCGTTCGCCAACCCGGCTGTGACCATCGCGCGGACGCTCACCGACACATTCGCCGGCGTGCGCCCCGTCGACGCCCCGGCCTTCCTCCTGGCGCAGTTTTCCGCCGCCGCCGTGGCTGTCGCAATCGCCGCCTGGCTTTTCACGCCCCGTGACGACGCCAAAGGCGCACGCTATAGCGACTCCCATGACGAGGGGGCCACAGCCGCGCTATGAGGCGTTAATTCGCGAAGGCGTGCTCGACGCCGATCCGGCGCAGGGTCAGGCCGTCGAGCGCTTGCAGGAGCTGCACGATCAGGTACGGGACTATTGCCGGGCGCGGCGCGGCTGGTTCCGCCGGCCGCAATCGCCGCCGCGCGGCGTTTATCTTTGGGGCGGCGTCGGGCGGGGCAAGACGCTGCTCATGGACCTCTTCGCCAACAATACCGATATCGCCGCCAAACGCCGGGTCCATTTCCACGAATTCATGGCCGACGTCCATGACCGCATCGCCCGCTGGCGCGCGACCGACGAAAACACAAAGCGCCGCCACAAGGGTTTCAATCGAAAGGCGCCCGACGACCCGATGGCGCCGGTCGCCCACGATCTTGCGAGGGACGCGCTGGTTTTGTGTTTCGACGAGTTTCAGGTCTCCGACATCGCCGACGCAATGATCCTCGGGCGCCTGTTCGAGGCCATGTTCGATAATGGCGTCGTCATTGTCGCCACGTCCAACCGGGCGCCGGACGATCTATACAAGGACGGCCTCAACCGACAGCTATTCGTTCCGTTTATCGAACTTCTGAAAGACAGGACCGACGTCTTGGAGCTTGTTTCCGCGCGCGACTATCGCCTCGATAAGCTTACCGGCGCGCCGGTCTACTATCAGCCGCTCGGACCCGCGGCGGACCGGGCGATGGACGACGCCTGGACGCGCATGCTGAGCGGCGGTCGCGAGCGACGCGAAACAATAAGGGTAAAGGGACGAACACTGACGATCCCGCGCGCCGGACGCGGCGCCGCGCGGTTCGATTTCGCCGACCTTATGGAACAGCCCCTTGGCGCCGGCGACTACATCGCCATCGTCAATCGCTACGGCGCGCTCTTCGTCGATCACATTCCCGTTATGGGTCCTCAACAACGCAATGAGGCCCGCCGCTTCATCAATCTCATCGACGCCGTCTATGACAGCCGCACGAAGTTCGTCTGTTCCGCCGCCGGCCCGCCGGATGCGCTTTACACGACCGGGGACGGATCGTTTGAATTTGAACGAACCGCGTCGCGCCTTGTGGAGATGCAATCGGAGGACTATCTCGCCGCGGAACAGCAATGGACCGGCGCCGATGAAAAAGACGACTGAGCGACGGCGGCGCCCGTTAAGGCGTTGCCGGCGCCCTCGACAAACCGGGGCGCGCTAAACGATAATAAACCCGCTATTGGGTTAGGAATTGGGCCATCAACTCACTGCGAACCTTACTGTTTCTTTCCGGCGCCGCGATTGCGGCGGCGATCACCTACGCCGTTATTTTCGGTGACGGCGACACTGAACTCGACGTCGCCGACGGGATTTCGGTTCGCCATACGGTGCGCGGCGATGCGAGCGAGTTTTCCCTCCGCGAGGGCGATCTCGCGCTGAAGGCCGACTGGCGCGGCAAGCTGAAGCTCGACAAGGACGGCAACGGCATCGCCTTCGTCGAGGACTATCTCGAAATCGAACTTCAGCGGGACGGTGAGCGCGAACGCCTGCGGGTTGAGAAGGACGGGCGCGGCGTCGAGAAAACATATTGGAGAGACGACGAAGAGCAGGAACCCGGCAAGGAAACCGCCGCCCATATCGACGATCTCGTCATGCGCTTTCTGCGCGCCGGCGCTTTCGAAGCGGACATGAGGGTTGAAAAGATCCTGGAAGCCGGCGGCCCCGACGCGGTGCTCACCGAGATAGACGAACTGACGAGCGACTACGCCATTCGCCGGTATTCGGCGGCGCTCAGCAAAAGCGGCGCGCTCACTCCCGTTCAGGTTGACGCCCTCATCGAAAAGCTCGGCCGCCTCGAAGGCGATCACGACATCGCACAGGCGCTGGCGGCGGTCGCCGAACATCAGGAAATCGGCGACGCGGCCATGCTGACGCTTCTTTCCGTAGCGGGAGAAATCGGCGGCGATTATGAAAAACGGCGCGTCCTGAAAGCGATTGCAACACGCCCGCTCGCCGGCGACGCCGCGGCCGAAGCGGTCGCCCTCTTATCGACGATAGACAGCAATCACGATATTCGCGTTTCCGCCGAAGCTTTGCTGACCTACGCCGAATTCAACGCGGCGCAGACGGCGCAGCTCATCGAGGCGGTCGCAGAGGAGATCGACAGCGATCATGATTTGCGCCTGATCCTGACGAAGGCGGCGCCACAGCTGGGGAGCGCGGTTGTAGCGGGCGCCTGGCTTGCGACGCTCGACGAGATAGATTCCGATTACGACAAGCGCGTGGCGCTGGAAGCCGCCGCAGCCATGGCGGAAAACGACGAGCGCCTGAGGGAGCGATTGCGCGAGGCGGCGCAGACGATCGATTCCGATTATGACCGCGAACGCGCGCTCAAAGCCCTGAAATAACGGTCAGTGGCCGGGCGCCGCATCGCCGGCGCCGCGCGGCAGGCGGATCTCGTCGACCATGGCGCGCACATTCGCCGGCGTCGGGCTGGTGAAGCGCGCAACCAGCGCTGCGACCCCGAAATTGACGAGCATCCCGACCGCGCCGAACCCTTCCGGAGAGATTCCGAGCAGCCAGTTCTCTGGACCGTTCAGCCCCGCAAACCACGGCGACTTGAACCACATGATATAGGCGAGCGTGACCGCAAGGCCTGCGACCATGCCCGCGATCGCCCCCTCCCGGTTCATGTCCTTGAAGAAAACGCCCATGAGGATCGCCGGGAAAAGCGACGCCGCCGCCAGCCCGAAAGCGAGCGCCACGACCTGCGCCACAAAACCCGGCGGATTAACGCCGAGATAACCGGCGACAAGGATCGCCGCAGCCGCGCTCGCCCGCGCGGCAAGCAGCTCCGTTCGTTCAGTAATCTGTGGGCGGAATGTTTTCTTTAAAAGATCGTGACTGATCGATGCGGAGATGACGAGCAGAAGCCCCGCCGCTGTCGACAGCGCCGCCGCGACGCCGCCCGCGGCCACAAGGGCGATCACCCAGCCGGGGAGGTTTGCAATCTCCGGATTGGCGAGGACCATGATATCCCGGTCAACGAGGATTTCGTTTTCCGCTGCGGTCGGCGTGTTTGCGAGGAGGCGCTCGCCGCTCGGCCCCGCCTCCCCGGTAAACGCCGCACGTCCTTCGAAAGGCGCGCCCGGCCCGTATTGAATGACGCCGTCATTGTTCTTGTCGGTCCAGGCGATGAGACCGATGCCTTCCCAGGTCTTCACCCATTGAGGCGCGGCGACATATTCCTTTTCGTGCACGCTTTCGACAAAGTTCAGCCGCGCAAAGGCGCCCACCGCCGGCGCCGTCGTATAAAGAAGGGCGATAAAGACGAGCGCATATCCGGCGGATCGGCGCGCGTCGGACACCTTCGGCACGGTGAAGAACCGCACGATCACATGAGGCAGTCCCGCCGTTCCGACCATCAGGGCGAGGGTGATCGCGATGAGGTCTATTTTCGATTTCGATCCCGACGTAAAGGCTGTGAATCCAAGATCGACAAGCGTCCGGTCGAGCTTCTGCAACACCGGCTCGCCGCCCGCATCTGCGCCAAGCCCGATCTGCGGTATCGGATTGCCAGTAATCAGTATAGAAATGAATATCGCCGGCACGAGATAGGCGAAAATCAAGACGCAATATTGCGCGACCTGCGTATAAGTGATGCCCTTCATGCCGCCGAGAACGGCGTAGGAAAAGACGATCCCCATGCCCACGATCACGCCCCATTCAATCGGCAATTCGAGAAAGCGCGAAAAGACGACGCCGACGCCGCGCATCTGCCCGGCGATATAGGTGAACGAAATAATGATCAGGCAGATGACGGCGACGACCCGCGCGGCCCGTGAATAATACCGCTCCCCGATAAAATCCGGCACGGTGAACTGTCCGAACTTGCGCAGGTAAGGCGCCAGCAACAGGGCCAGCAGCACATAACCGCCGGTCCAGCCCATCAGGAAGACGCTCGCATCATAGCCGGAAAAGGCAATGATCCCCGCCATGGAAATGAACGAGGCCGCGCTCATCCAGTCCGCGGCGGTGGCCATGCCGTTGGCGACCGGATGCACATGGCCGCCGGCGACGTAGAATTCCGATGTCGATCCCGCCCGCGACCAGATCGCGATGCCGATATAAAGCGCAAAGGACGCGCCAACGAAAATCCAGGTAAGCGTTTGCGTGTCCATGGCTTACTCGTCGCCGACGCCGAGACGCTTTTCGATCCGCTTCATGCGCGCCGAGTAAACGAAAATCAGGATCACGAAGACAAGGATCGAGCCCTGCTGCGCAAACCAGAAGCCAAGGGGAAACCCGCCAATGTAAACGGCGTTCAAAACATCCACGAACAAGATGCCGGCGCCGAATGAAACCAGAAACCACACCGCCAGCAACGTGCAGAGCAGCCTGACATTTTCCCGCCAGTATTCTTTCTTGTTTTCTTCTTCGTTTGCCGGCGCGTTCATGCGATCCTCCAACGGCGAAGCCGCGCTTTTAACAGAGTTTCCGGCGCATCCCAAAATCGCCGTTCAGCCGCTGCGGATTGCCGCACGCAATTGCAAAGCTGGCGGCGGCGGCGTAACGGATCGATCATGAGCGACAAGCCGGAACCCGGACAGCGCACGGCGCTTTCATTCCCAGAACTGGTCGCCATCACCGCAGCGGTGATGGCGCTGAACGCGCTCGCCATCGACATAATGCTGCCGGCGCTCGGAACCATCGGCGACGAACTCGGCGCCGCGCGCGATAATGACCGACAGCTGATCATTGTCGTCTACGTCCTCGGTAACGGCATCGCGCAATTGTTTTTCGGCCCGCTGGTGGACCGGTTCGGGCGTAAGCGCGTGCTCATGTGGTCGCTGGGCGGATACGTTCTGGGCTCGCTCCTCAGCGTTGTCGCCTCTTCCTTTTCGCTGCTGCTCGCGGCGCGGGCGTTTCAGGGCGTCACGACAGCGGCCGCACGGGTCGCGGCCATCGCCGTCGTGCGCGATCAATGTTCGGGCCGGCGCATGGCGCAAGTCATGTCGCTCGCCATCACGATTTTCATGGCGGCGCCGATCCTCGCGCCGGGCTTCGGCCAGCTCATTCTCTTCGCCGGCCCATGGCGAGCGATATTTCTGGCGCTCCTGCTTTACGGACTGGTGCTCGCACTGTGGGTCGGCTGGCGTTTGCCGGAAACGCTCGCGCCGTCGCAGCGCAAGGCCCTGCGCGCCGGCCCGATCATCGGCGCCTATATGGAATTCGTCCGCAATCGGATGGCCATCGGCTATACGCTGGCGTCGGCCTTATGTTTCTCCGCCCTGTTCAGCTATATCAGCGCGTCGGAGCAGTTATTCCTTGAACTCTTTGAGATTGGCGAGGCCTTCGCCCTCGCCTTCGCCGCCTTAGCCGCCGCGCTTGGCGCCGCAACGCTCATCAATGCACGCCTCGTTTCCCGCTTCGGCATGCGCCGGCTTACCCATGGGGCGCTGCTTGTATTCATCATCGTCAATCTGATGCATCTCGCCATCGCTACCACGACGGGCGAAACGTTCGTTATCTTCATGACATTCATGAGCGTGTCGTTTTTCTGCATGGGCCTCATCGGGCCTAACTCAACGGCGATGGCGATGGAGCCCATGGGGCATATTGCCGGATCGGCCGCGGCGGCGAACGGCTTTGCCGGAACGACGCTCGCCGGTTTCCTCGGCGGCCTGGTGGCGCGGAGTTATGACGGCACCGCGGCGCCGATCATCCAGGGCTTTGCGGTCCTGGGTTTTGCCGCGTTCGCCGTTGTTCTGTGGACGGAGAAAGGAAGGCTGTTTCAGCCTCATGAACAGGACGACGCGACATGACGGAAAAGCGCAGGCGCGTCTGCCTCGGCGCCTTCGCCGGCGCCCATGGGGTCAAGGGCGATGCGCTTTTAAAAACCTTCACTGAAGCGCCTCAGAACATCGCCCTTTATGGCTCGGTCGAAACAGAAGACGGCGCCCGCGCCTTCACGCTGCGGTTCATCCGCAACGCCAAACCCGGCTTCGCGATCGTCGGGGCGCCGGAAATCGCCAGCCGCGAAGACGCCGACGCCCTGAAAGGGGTCCGCATTTTTGTTGACCGCGCCGCCCTGCCCAACCCGGACGAGGATGAGTTTTACCTCGATGACCTTGTCGGCCTCGACGCCGTCGATGAGGAGGGCGCGCGGGCCGGACGCGTCGCCGCGGTCCACAATTTCGGCGCCGGCGACATTCTGGAACTTGAAAACATTCCGGGCGTTAAGGGCGCGCGCATGATCCCGTTCACCAGCGAAACCGTCCCCACGGTGGATATCGGGAATGGAAGCGTGACGATCCTGCGCGCGGCCATTGAGGATATGGACGCGACCGCTGACGAGGACGGCGCCGCTGCGGGCCGAAAGGACGCTTAGCGCCTTGCCGGCGCTTGCCCGCGCAACCTCGCCGTGCCATCTCGACCCTCATGTTCCACGCCACTGTCATCACGCTCTTTCCGGAGCTTTTCCCCGGGCCGCTCAGGGCCTCGGTGCTGGGGCGCGGGCTGAGCGAGGGCCTGTGGTCCCTCGATACGGTTAACATCCGCGATTTCTCCGACAACAAATATGGATCCGTCGACGACACGCCCGCAGGCGGCGGCGCGGGGATGGTCATGCGCGCCGACATCCTCGCCGCCGCTATCGATGCGGTCCCCCGAAACGATCGGCCAATTCTCTGCCTTTCGCCCCGCGGACGGTCGCTCGATCAAGCCCGCATCAAGGCGCTGTCGGAGGGGCCGGGCCTCATCGCCCTGTGCGGTCGCTTTGAAGGGATTGATGAACGGCTTTTCGCCGCCCGCAATGTGGAAGAAGTCTCTATCGGGGACTTCGTCCTCGCCGGTGGGGAAATCGCCGCCATGGCGATGATCGAGGCTTGCGTGCGTCTGATCCCTGCGGTATTGGGCTCCGCTTCCTCGCTGGGGGAAGAGAGTTTCGAGGGCGGCCTGCTGGAATATCCCCAGTATACGCGGCCCCGCGAGTTCGAAGGCCGGGCGATCCCGGATGTGCTGCTGTCGGGCGATCACCAGAAGATCACCGAGTGGCGGCAAAGACAGGCGGAAGCGATAACGCGGGCGCGACGACCGGATCTCTGGGCGGGTTACCAGAAAAGCGGTCCTATCCGTTCGGACAAGAACAAGGACGAGACGTCATGAACATTATCGAGCAGCTCGAAAAAGAGCATATGGAAGAACTCGGCAAGGACGTGCCGGAATTTGCGCCGGGCGATACGGTCAAGGTCAATGTGAAAGTGCGCGAAGGCGAGCGCGAGCGCATTCAGGCTTTTGAAGGCGTCTGCATCGCGCGCAAGGGCGGCGGTCTGCAGGAAAGCTTTACGGTTCGGAAAATTTCATTTGGCGAAGGCGTCGAGCGGGTCTTTCCGATCTATTCGCCGCTGGTCGATTCCATTCAGGTGGTCCGCCGCGGCAAGGTCCGCCGCGCCAAGCTCTATTATCTGCGCGAGCGCCGCGGCAAGTCGGCGCGCATCGCCGAAAAGGTCGATCGCCGCCAGAAAAAGGACGCCTAGGGTGCCTCACGGCCTTTACGAAACCCGCATCATCAAAAAGGCGCGCCCGCGAACGGCGCGCCTTTTTTGTAACCGCACGCACTGACTCAGTGGGTTACGCGGTCAATCCGAAACTCCAACAGGTCTCCCGGCGCTACGGGGATGCGCCCGGTCTTATGGACAACGCCCACAAGGCATAGCCGAAAGCGCAGGGGCGCCGCCGGCTTCGGTCCCCGGCCGACGCCGCTGGCGCGGAGCGCATATCGCGTCCGCGCCGCGCGCTTCGCGGCCGAGTCCTCTGCAAGCGCCGGCACGAGCGCGTCGATGATGGCGCCGCGCATATTGGAGGACGCGCCGTAGCAGGAAACAACGGCGCCTTCCTCCTCAGCCGGCCTTACGCCCGCCGGATAGGGACCGGAATCGATCGGGCAGTCCGGCTGACATTCACTGATCCGAATGAGGAGCCATACATGCTCCGCCGGGTTCCCGATAAATGTCAGCCATACTCCGTCGACCTCCGTCACGACGAAGTCTCGTTCGGTCCAGCTTACCGCTTCCCGGTGCCGGGCAAGCCCGATGAACCAGTCATACTGCTTGCTGATAATTTCCGTCAGCATCCGGATCACCGCGCGCCGATGAAAGCCGCAGCTTGCCTGCCATTGCGCCTCTGCATCCTCGGTGGCGGCGACAGTCGTCAGCGGAACCGTGCGGGCGAAGTCATCGCCGCGCCGCTTTACGATAAATTCCGATCTCAGTCCCAGGACCGTTGAAATGTCTTTCGTCATGTCCCTCTCCTGCTGCCTGCGCGCCTCATGCGGCCAATGGCGGGACAACCATAAAGCGAATAAAAAGATGAGGCAAGCCTCTTGCTTTTCGTGCGAAAATGCGCGTAAAGTCGGTAAATTATTTTTTTGCGATAACAATGCTTTCAGCACGTTGCTAGCACTTGAAGAACAATGCTGCTGAAGGTCTGGTTTTTGACTATTGGAGACGCGCGATGGCCCGAGCAACGCTTGCATCCCATTCTGAATCGACAGGCCTCAGCGGGGCGGCGCATCGATTGCTCACCGAGCCGATCAATAAGGAAAACGAACTCAAACGCTCCTTCCTTGCCGCCCTGGAAGATGCGGATATCCTTCAGGCTATTGAAAATGGCGATACTTTTTCTGACCTGTTGCGGTATGGCCTGGATCGCGGCCTCGTCAGCCAGAAGGCGCTTTCCGAGCGTCTTCGCTACGCCAACTCCCAGATCGGCCGATGGGCGGCGGGCAAGGCCACGCCGCAATATATTATCCGCGAGCGCGTATTGTCTGAGATGCGGGCCATGTTGAAAGCGTCCATCGGCGAGCCTGCAAACGACTGAAAGCAATTTATTTGCCTAAGCAAAATAAATTGTGTTGACAAAGGCAACTTACTTGCTACCCTGATCTTGCAGACCGGGAGCAAGCGTCATGAACATCACGCACGCCAAGACCGACGACACGCCCGGCGCCGCCGAGGCGCTGCGGGACGCCATTGAATGGATCGAACAAACCGCACCGACAGTCGCGGCGCGGGCGCTGGAGATCTACGAAACCGCCGAAGGCTTCATCACGAGCAGTCCGGCGGCCTCTTCCGCGCTGATCGCGGGCGGCGTGCTTTTGGCGATGGAGCACATGTTCGGCCCCGTCGTTCGGGAAAACGAGGTGGCGTTGTTTCGCTCGCGCCTCACCGAACGGCTGACGCCGCTGGCCGCCGGCCAGTATGGCCTGCACCGCCGCATATTCACGAAGGAAGAAAGAGACCTCGCAGGCGCCGCCCTTAACGACGTTGACGGCGCATGCGCGTTCCAGCCCTCATCTCTTGTGAACGAACGCGGCCGGCTCAGCCTCGCGGTGTTCATCTACGAGTTTCGCGATGAAGAGGTGCAGACGTCGGACGGCGCCGTCGTGCGCGCGTCGGGATCGGTCAGCTTCCGGCTGGACGTTCGGCATATTCATGCATTCTTCAACTACGCAATGGGTTCGTTCGCGCAATCGTTCCGCCAGCGCGTACGCTCGGCGATCTACAACGAGATCGGTCGCCAGCGACGGGACGCCGTGATCGGTCACCAGACCGCATCGTGCCAACGCGTCGAGGACGAGTTGATCCGGGCCAGCGAAGGCGCGCCCGGCGCCGACGAGGAATCCGGTCTCGGCATTCTCATCGAGCGCGTGAACCTGCTCGTCAGTCCGGACGAGGCGGAACACGAAGAAGGCCCCGCGAAGACCCGCTCGGGGAACGGCCCGCTTGTGACAATCGATTCGATCCGATGGCTGAATGAAATGATCAAGCAGGAGGAAGTGGCGGAGAACCGTCAATTCCTGCGCGAGGCGTTCGGGTCTTACATGGAGGCGTCGCGAACCATTGAGGTTGCGCGCCAGCTTGGCGCCTCCGGCAATCTGATCATTGCCACGCCGGACGACGCAGGTCTTACCAAGGGCGCCGCGGCGGCGGCGCATCTGCAAATGAAGGACGGGCGGCCGGACCTCCGGCTGATTGCGCCGTCGGCGCCTGAATCGGCGTAAAATTTCTTGCAGCATCAAGAAACGGCCCGGTTTCCGGGCCGTTTTTTCTTGAGGAACACCGCTTCCCGCACTGTCTTCTCATAGGGTATAAAATCGCCTGTCATGGGAGGGTAGAATGCTTGGAAAAATCCTTGTCGGCCTCGTCGGCTTCATCGTTATTGTCATACTGCTTGGTTTCGTCTTACCGGACCGCGCCGCCATTGAGCGCGAAACTGTCATCAATGCGCCGCAGGAAGACGTCTATGCGCTGATCAGCGACTTCGAGGCATGGAACGCCTGGTCGCCCTGGGCGAAAATGGATCCGGATGCGGAGATGTCCGTCAGCGGCGAGGGCGTCGGCCACCGCATGAGCTGGGTGAGCGAAGATCCGAATGTCGGCGTCGGCAGCCAGGTTATCACCGCCATGGACCCGCCAAACAGCCTGTCGACCCATCTGGAGTTTGAAGGCATGGGCGAAGCGGATGCGACATTCACCCTGTCGCCGGCGGGCGACGGCGCCACGAAAGTGGTCTGGTCGTTTGAGACGAACATGCGCGACGGCATGCCGCTCCATATGCAGCCCGTGGCGACATATATGGGGTTCTTCATGGATGGCATGCTCGGCCCGCAATATGAAGAAGGCTTGACGAATCTGAAGGCGGTAGCGGAGTAAACGCGCACGCCATTACGTTACGATAACGGCCCCGAAGCGGGGCCGTTTTCATTTTTCTCGCCGGCTAAATCAACCTTACGCCAAGCGCCTCGAACATTTCCGCATCCCTCGTCTGACCGGGGTTGGCGGTGGTGAGAAGTTCGTCGCCCACGAAAATCGAATTGGCGCCCGCAAGGAACGAAAGCGCCTGCGTCTCCGCCGACATAGCTTCGCGCCCCGCCGACAGGCGCACAAAGGATGTGGGCATCAGGATGCGCGCAACGGCGATCATGCGCACAAAATCCAGCGCGCCGACGGGTTCGGAAGCGCCAAGCGGCGTTCCCTCAATCGGCATCAACGCATTGATCGGCACGGATTCCGGCGGCGGCGTCATATTGGCGAGAGCGAGCAGAAAGCCGACGCGGTCCTCCGGCGCCTCGCCCATGCCCACAATGCCGCCGCAGCACACTTTCATGCCTGACGCGCGCACTTTCTCCAGCGTATCGATCCGGTCTTCGAACGTCCGTGTAGTAATGATGTTTCCGTAATATTCGGGGGACGTATCGATGTTGTGATTGTAATAATCGAGCCCGGCGTCGCTCAGCTGATTTGCCTGACTCTCCGACAGCATGCCCAGCGTCATGCAGGTTTCAAGGCCGAGCGCCTTTACCTCGCCCACCATGGCGCACAGCTCCGCCATGTCCCGATCCTTCGGGCTTCGCCAGGCCGCGCCCATGCAAAACCGCGACGCGCCCTCTTCTTTCGCCCGCTTCGCTTCGGCGACAACCGCTTCGCGATCCATCAGTTTTGACGCTTCAAGGCCGGTGTCGAATTTCGCCGACTGGCTGCAATAGCCGCAATCTTCCGGACAACCGCCCGTCTTGATGGAAAGGAGGCGCGAAGCCTGCACCTCGTTCGGATCGAAAAATTCGCGGTGCACCTCGGCGGCGCGAAAGACAAGTTCGGCGAACGGCATGGACATCAGCGCATCGACATCGGCGCGCGTCCATTTTGCCGTCTTCAGTTTATCCTCGCCGTCCATGCCGCCCCGCCTTGTTGCTCCGGGGTCGTTAGCGCAGCGAAGGCAATTCCACAATATTGCTGACGATTTCGGCGCCATCTTCGCCGCGGATCGAAACATCGATGACGCCCGCTTCCCAGTCGATTTCCAAAAGGCCGTAATTGGCGTCGATGATCATGTCGGTCAGCCGGTTCGGGCCGGGCTCCTGCACATAGGGCTCATCGGGATCGAGCCATTTGCGCAGGGGAAGGTTGAGGGACGATGACGACGCTTCAAAAATCGGATAATCGGCGACGCCCTCTTTTCGATAGAGCGCAGCGGAATGACGATCGCCGGAAAGGATGACGACGCCTTCGGCGTTCGCCGCGTTGATCGTTTCATAAAGGCGGTCGCGTTCTGTCGGGAGCATTTTCCACGCTTCCCAGCCATGGCCTTCCGAAATGACCTGTACTGACGAAACGAGGAGGCGCAGATCGGCCGGCTTTCTTAGTTCCTCTGCGAGCCACGCCCATTGCGCATCGCCCAGCATGGTCTTCTCCGGATCCGGATCGGGGAGATACCGTTCCTTGCCTTTGGCGCCCCATTCGTCGGTCGGCTTGAGGCGCGACCGGAAAAACCGGGTGTCGAGCATGATGACCTGCACGCGGCGGCCCTGCTCCTCGCCGATAATCCAGGAGCCGTAAACGCCCGGGCGCGCCGCGCGCTCATCCTTGACGTCCCAGACATATTCGAACAGCGCTTCCGCATTTTCCTTATACTGATATTCCCCGCCGGCGTCGTTCATGCCGTAATCATGATCGTCCCATGTGGTCAGCATGGGCGCGGCGGCGCGGGCCCGCGCAAACGGCTCCGACTGCGCGAGGCGCATATAGGCCGCTTTCAGTTCCGGCATTGACGGATCTTCGGAGCGCACGTCGCCATAAACATTGTCGCCGATATAAAGCGTGAGGTCCGGGCGCTCGCCGGCAATCACGTCCCAGATCGACTGGTCTTCGTTCTGCTGCGCACAGGACGCAAAGACGATGCGCGAAAGGGTTTTCGTTTCATCGAGGGCGGCCGAGGGCATGGGCGCCGCGCGGATGGCGCCGTCCGGCGCTTCGGCCGGCTGCCGCCACGGCTCGTGGGGTGTAATTGTGACGGCGTCACTGCCGTCCATAGGATCGGACGCGCAGGCGGCGAGCGTCAGCAAGGCGATTACGGCAAAAAGACGATGTTTCATAAAAGACCCCGGCGTTCGGAAAAGCACATCATAGGACCAGCATATGACGCCGGTGTCACGGGCCGGCGACCTATCGAAAATCGCCTTCCATTTCCGACGCCATATAGATGAACGCCGCCCAGGCGGCGACGTTCTGGCGCACCGCCTCCGGATCGATCTTGTCGATCGTGTCGTCGGCCGTGTGGTGAAGGTCGAAATAGTCCCAGCCGGACTGGCTGAGCGAAACCACTGGAACGCCGCGGGCGCGCAACGGCGTCACGTCGGGCCCGCCAAAGGCCTGATTATGCCCCGGCGCAATCGAGAGCCGCCGCAGGGCGCCCGCCATCACCGCGCCCTTGGGCAGGTTTTCTTCCCCGAAGCGCGTATCAAACCGATAGACGCGACCCGCCCCGAAATCGGATTCCGAAGCAACCGCATGGTTTTCGAGATCGTCGGCGTATTTCTCCGCATACGCGTTGGCGCCAAGAAGACCCACTTCCTCTGCGCCCCACATGATGACCCGTATGGTCCGTTGCGGGCGGCCGGGAAGATCGCCCACCAGCTTTGCCGCCGCCGCGGTGATCGCCACCCCGACGCCGTCGTCAACCGCGCCCGTGCCAAGATCCCAACTGTCCAGATGACCGCCCACAAGAATGATCTCGTCGGTTTTGCCGGGGATCTCGCCGATGACATTTCCCGACATGGTCGCGGACCGCGTTTCCACGCTGATTTTGAGGCGGATCACCACCGGCTCGTCAGCGCGCTCAAGCGCGCGCGCAACCTGATCGGCGTCGGCATTGGCGAGGGCGGCAATCGGCACGGCGCTTTCGCCCAGACCGCGCACGCCTTTACCGGTGTGAGCGAAACGATTGCCGCTGGTGCCCGCCGACCGGATCAGCGCCGCAACGGCGCCGCGCTTACCCGCTTCGGCGCCCGCAAGAGTGCGCTTGGCCACCGCGACCCCGTAGCCGGAGCCGTCCTGCGTGCGCGCCATCATCTCGTCGACGAATATGATCTTGCCCTCAAAGCCTTCCAGTGGAGCGGCGACAAGTTCAGGCAGCGTTTCGAACCGAGCGATTTCGCCGGAGACGCCTTCCGGCGGCGTTGCGATGGACTGCCCGAGAGCCGTGACCGTCAAGGGCTGCGAAAATGGCGAGACGATCTCGGCGCTGTCGGAAATCCGCGACCAGTACGGCATCTCGAATGTTTCGATACGGACATTCCTGAAGCCAAGGCTTTTCAGCCTGGCGACGCCCCACTCTCGCGCGCGCGCCTCGGCTTCCGACCCGCCAAGACGCGGACCGATTTCCGTCGTCAGGCTTTCCAGCAACTCCCAGGCGATGTCGTCTTCGAGGCCAGCGTCGATCAGCCCGTCGACAGTCTCGGCCTGTTTCGCCGTCAGTGACGGCGCGCTGTCCTGCGCAATCGTCGGCGAAAGAACAGGCGATAACGCGAAAGCAACTGCGGACACGATCCTGAACATTGCGGAGCCACCCTTCGATTTGCTGATCTGTCGTTGTTCAAACAATGGGGCGCGTGGTCAAGCCGGAATCGGACGCCGTCATCGCCGCGGCGCGCCGCGGCGGTCAGGCGAAACGCGCAAGCCACGGCTCGCGATCCGACGCCCAGACATCAAGGCGGTGGCCCCAGAACTCGAAAACTTCATCCGTCTTTTCTTCCCCGATCTTGCGGGCGACGGCCTGTGAATTCACGTTGTCGGGATCGATCACCGAAATAATGCGCGCCAGATCGGGAAATTTCTCGAACGTCCATCTGATCGCAGCGATTGCCGCTTCCGGCGCATAGCCTTTGCCCCAGCGGCTCGACACGATGGACCAGCCGCACTCAAGGCCCGGCCATCCGCCCGGCTGCCAGGGGCCGACGCGCCCGATCCAGTCGCCCGTTTCCTTTTCGACCACGGTAAAAAACCCGTAACCGCGGATCGCCCAGTGACCGACATAACACGCGGCGAAACGCCATTCGTCGCCATAAGGCCGCGGCACGCCGTCAGTCGTTAAAAATTCCGCGGTCTTTTTGTCTTGCATCATCGCAATATGATCTTCGACGTCCTCCGGCCCGAACGGGCGCAGGATCAGTCTTTCTGTTTCTATACGGACAGTCATGGTTTTTTCCCGATCAGGTTTTCTGCGATCGTTTCTACCCGCGCAGCATTGCCCGCCCAAGTGTAATCTGCATGTTCAAGAGAGGCCCGCGCCGCCGCGCCCAGTTCCGCGCGCAGTTCGGCGTCGTCGACCAGACGGGCGAGCGCCCCATTGAACGCGCCGCCGTCAGCCGCATCGAAGAGCAGCGCGTTTTTGCGGTCGCTCAGCACTTCCATGATGTTGGACTGCGCCGGCGCGAGTATCGCTTTGCCAAGCGCCATATATTCGAACAGTTTGAGCGGCGAGGCATAGTCCGTCGCCGCCGGTTGCAGGGCGATATCGAATGCGGCGACGTAGTCCGCAACGACATCGCGCTGTACGACGCCGGTGACGCTTACCCGGTCGGCAATGCCCAGTTCGTCAGCAAGGCGTTCCAGCGCCGCGCGCTCCGGCCCGTCGCCCACGAGGAGAAGATGCAGGTCGTCGCGGTCGGCGGCGGCGATAAAACGGATCACGCGATCAAGCCGGTGCCAGTCGCGCACAAATCCTGCGAAGCCAAGGACGATCTTGCCGCCAAGCCCATAGCGTTCGCGGATGGGGCGCGGGTCGCGTTCCGCAAGGAAGTCTGCGCCGACGCCGTTCTGAATAACGGCAATCCGGTCATCGGGAACGCCCGCCGCACGCACGTGATCGGCGAGGGCTTCGGTCACGGGCAGCGTCATATCCGCGGCGCGCCAGATCGCCCGTTCGCTCCTGCGCGCAAGGCTTTCCAATGCAAGTCCGCCATGGCGCGCCCGCTCGTCAACGAGCGGTGCATTGATTTCGAGGATCAGCGGCAGGCCCAGCCGCCGCTTCGCCCAGACCCCCGCATGATAAAACAGATTATAGCGTTCGTAGATAACGTCCGGCGCGCCGGCGCGAGCAATCGCCATCAAACGCCGAAACGCCGGAAAGGAATATCCGTACTCGGCGCATTCATAGAGGGCGCCGGGCAGCGCTTTTTTCAAACCGCCGCGGGCGCCGACGCCCAGGGATTTCTTTTTGCCGTCGCCGCCGGGACCGGCAAACATGACCTCATGGCCGCGCGCCATCAGCGCCTCGGTCAACGCCCGGATGTGCACATACTGGCCGTCAGCCGATCGCGTTCGGTGGGAATAGAGAAACCGCATGGCGCCTCTTACCGTGATGCGCGCGTCGCCGGAATACGCGCGGCAAGGGAAAGCGACCGGGCGTGCTCCCGCGCTGCTTGCACGGATGCGGGGAAATTGCGGTGAAACCGGCGGCAGCTCTTGCATGACGCGTCGGCGCTTTTCAAAATCATGGGCGTCAGTGCGGGAGTATGAGTAATGAAATTCAACATGATGATCGCGGCGGCCGCCGTCGCCGCCGGCGCGTTTTCGACCGCTGAGGCCCATGAAGGCCCGAAGCTATTAACGACAGGCAGCGGCGAGCGAGCCGCGAAGACCGCCGGCGTTTCCTATGAGGACGTCAAGGGCGTCCATCTCTTCAAGGGAACACCGCGCCTTGCGGGCGACAAAGACGCGCCGACGGCGGCGATGTCCTCAAACAAGGTGAACATCACCATCGTCCGCCGCGCGCCCTGGCGCAGTTTCCGAAGCTTGCGAACCCAAGGCTTCTATTCGGGCACAGGCCCGGCGAGCCGGGCCTACACGCAAGGGTTTTACAGCGGAAATTAGCCGAGCGACGGATCGAGCTTGGTGCAGGCTTCCATCAGCTCCTTCACGGCGGCGACGGAATTGTCGAACATCGCTTTTTCTTCGTCGTTGAGCTTCACTTCAACGATGCGCTCGCAGCCGCCTTCGCCGAGAACGATCGGCACGCCCACGTAAAGTTCATTCTCGCCGTACTGGCCGGTGAGGTGCGCCGCACACGGAACGACGATCTTTTTGTCCTTCAGATACGCCTCGGCCATCTGAATGCCGGACGCGGCGGGCGCATAATATGCTGAACCCGTCTTCAGCAGCGCAACAATTTCGCCGCCGCCCTTGCGGGTGCGGTCGACAATGGCGTCAATTTTCTCCTGCGTCGTCCAGCCCATTTCAACAAGGTCCGGCAGCGGAATGCCGGCGACCGTGGAGTAGCGCGTCAAGGGCGCCATGGTGTCCCCGTGACCGCCGAGCACGAACGCCGTAACGCTTTCGACCGAGACGTTGAATTCTTCAGCAAGGAAATAGCGGAAGCGCGAGGAGTCCAGAATGCCCGCCATGCCGATGACCTTGTTGTGGGGCAGGCCGGAGAATTTCTGCAACGCCCAGACCATGGCGTCGAGGGGGTTGGTGATGCAGATGACAAGGGCGTCGGGGGCGTGTTCGCTGATGCCCTCGCCCACCGCTTTCATGACCTTGAGGTTGATGCCTAAGAGGTCGTCGCGGCTCATGCCCGGCTTGCGCGGCACGCCGGCCGTGACGATGCAGACATCGGCGCCGGCAATATCCTTGTAGTCCTGCGTGCCTTTCAGGCGGCTGTCATAGCCGTCCACCGGGGAGGATTCCGCGATATCGAGAGCCTTGCCCTCGGGAATGCCCTCGGCGATGTCGAACAGCACGACGTCGCCAAGCTCCTTCTGAGCGGCGATATGGGCGAGCGTGCCGCCGATCATGCCGGAACCGATCATCGCTAGTTTTTTGCGGGCCATGGGGAAATCTCCTGTCTTTGGGCGCGCCAATGCTGCGCCGCATCAAATCTGTCGCGGCGTGGTCTAGCGGATGGAGGGAGCGAGGGGAAGCGAGGATAGCGCGGTTTATTTGCGCAGCTTACTTCCGCACAAGCGCCAGCCCGCCGGCGGCGGCGAGCAGGACGCCGCCGGTGATGCGGTGACGCCAGCGGCCGATCCGCTTGAGGACCGGCTGAACCCGCGCCGCAAAGATCGCCCAGCCGCCGTCCAGCACCGCAGCGACGACGATAAATGTCGCCGCCAGGAGGATGAGCTGCGGCGTCGCCGGCGCGGACGGAGACACAAAGAGCGGCAGGAACGCCCCATGGAAGAGGAGCGCCTTGGGGTTCGTCAGGTTGACGAAAAACGCCTCGGCGACGGTGCGCCGGTCCGAGCGATGGGTGAGCGCCGGCGCCAGCTCGTCCGCCGGCTCGCGCAGGGCCCTGACGCCAAGGTAGAGGAGATAAGCGACGCCGATCCATTTCAGCCAGAAGAACGCTTCACCCGCCGCATTCAAAATTAGCGACAGACCGGCAACGACAACCGCCAACTGCAACGCCGACGCGGCTGCGGATCCGATAAGCGCCATCAAGCCGTGACGCAGCCCGTGGGACAGGGTCGTCGCCACAAGATAGGCGACCATCGGCCCCGGCGTCAGGACCAGCAGCGCCGAGGCGGCGACAAAGGCAAGATAAAGTTCAAGGGACATGGGTCAGAATTGTTTGCGCAGGGAAACCATGACGGTCGACGTCGAAAGTCCGTCCTCATCGATGCGCATGTCGGGCCCGCCCATCACGAAATCGTCGTCTTCCGGGCCGTAAACGAGGTCATTCGTACGCAGATAGATATACTCCGCATCGATGGAGAACCCGCCATTCAGCGCAAGAGAAAGACCCGCGCGCCCTTGATAAGCGAGCGCAGCGTCGCGGTCGGCGTTTTCGTTTTCGGCAAAAGCGCCGCCGACGCCCAGGCCGATAAACGGCGTAACCCGGCTTGAGTTTCTGAAATCGTAAAAGAAATTCGCCATCAGGAGATGCGCGTTCAAATCGTCATTTGCCGTCGGGATAACGGTCGGATCGAAGAAGCCGCCGGTGCGCGTCACGCTTTCAATGCCAATGGTCTGATAACGGTATTCGAGTTCCGTTCTGATCCCGTCGGCGTAATCGAACCCGAGCGCGCCGCCGACCACGAATCCCGTCTCCGTTGCAACCGTCTGCCCCGTCGAGGGCGGGCCGATAAACACCAGGAACGGCGAGAACGTCACGTCTTGCTCAAGATCGTTCGCGAAGACAGCGCCGGCGCCGGCGCGCACGTAGAAGCCGTCAGCGGGCGCTTCCTGCGCGAGCGCCCCGCCGGCCAACAACGACACGGTAATTCCTGCTGCGATAACGCGCGTCAGCACCGAACGAACTCCCTCTCAATATGCGCACTATATAGGGCGCGGGCTCGCCCGCGGGCAACCGCGCCGGCGATCAACTTCGCTTACGAATTGCGAAGTTTTTATAGCCGTCCCTTGTCCCGCGCCATGGCGATGACCACGGGCGACAAGAGCAGGATCGCGATGAGGTTCGGGAACGCCATGGACGCATTGGCGAGGTCGCCGAACTTCCAGATGAAATCGATGGGCTGAATGGCGCCGAGCGCAACCATGCCGACCCATACGAACCGCATGGGCTTGGCGATCCAGTCCCCGAACAGATAGGTCGCCGACTGCTCCATGTAATAGGACCAGCCGAGAATGGTGGTGAAGGCAAACAGCGCCAGCGCCACGGCGATAAAAATACCGCCATAGGGCAGGCCCTGACTGAAGACGGCGGTGGTGACCTGCGCGCCCTGCAAGGTCGACTGCCATGCGTATTCCACCGTCGTGCCATCCGGCCCCGGAAACGCCCCCTGCACCGACAGGATGACGAGCGCCGTCATGGTGCAGATAAGTATCGTATCGATAAACGCGCCGAGCATGGCGATTTCGCCCTGGAAGACGGGATCGTCCGTCTGCGCGGCCGCGTGTGCGATCGCGGTCGACCCTTGCCCGGCTTCATTAGAAAACAGTCCGCGGGCCACGCCGAACCGGATCGCCGCGAGGACCGAATATCCGGCGATGCCGCCGGCGGCCTGTTCAAGACCGAACGCATAGGAAAAGATCAGGCGAAACGCTTCCGGCACATGTTCGGCGTTGATGATCAGCATAATGATGGCGACAAGGATATAGCCGAGGGCCATGGCCGGCACGACGCGGCCGGCAACGGAACCGATGGATTTAATGCCGCCGATAATGACGATGAATGCGAGAATGGCGATCACGACGCCGGAGATCCATGTGGGGATTTCGGTCGACGCCTCCACCGCCGTTGCGATGGAGTTCGCCTGAGTCATATTCCCGGTGACGACCGACGAAAACATCGTACCAAGAGCAAAGAATATGGCGAGCCAGTGCCATTTCTTGGTGAGGCCGTTCTTGATGTACATCATCGGGCCGCCATGAATGCGTCCGTCATGGTGCTTTTCGCGGTATTTCACCGCGAGGCTCGACTCGGCGAATGCGGCGGCCATGCCGAAAAACGCCGTTACCCACATCCAGAAAATGGCGCCCGGTCCGCCAAGCGTCAGCGCCGTCGCAACGCCGGCGAGATTACCGGTGCCCACCTGACCGGAGAGCGCTGTTGAAAGCGCGTTCCATGGCGAAATGTCGCCGCCGGCGGACTGGTCGACGCCCTTGCCGCGACCGCGGAAGAGGTTGCCGAAAGCGGGAAACAGGCGCCGTATTGGCAGGAACTTCAGCCGGATCATGAAAAAGAGACCGGCGCCCAGCAGCAAGACCACCATAGGGGCGACCGGAATGACCTGCGCGCCGTTCCAGCTTCCCCCCCAGATAAAGCCGCTTACATTATCGACGCCGGCGTAAAAGTTTTCCATGACGCTTCACCCTTGATGCTGATTGGCGCCGCCCCTCGAAGCGCCGAATAGAAAATTAGCAGGAAGATTAGGCCCCGCCGGGCGCACGGGGCAAGCGCGAAACGCCATCGCGCGCGGTTCGATTTGCGCCGAGGGAGCCAAAACGCCACAATTGCGGCCCATGGACGGCGTCTATTCCATTCGTCCGGCGACGATTGAAGATTGCGAGACGCTGGGCGTTATCGCACCCGCCGCTTATGCGGCGGCTTACGCCTATCTCTGGGACGACGTCGGCGCCTTTATCGAACAGCTAAAAAGTTTCGGCCCTGACATATTCGCAGAGCAGATCAACGATCCCCGATTTTTCGTGTGGCTTGCAGAGCAATCGGGCGCGCCGGTCGGTTTTCTCACCCTCAAACTTGACAGCAGCGAGCCCGTCTCCAATCGTGCGAACGGCGCGGAGATCCCGCGGATCTATTTTCTGCCGCAGGGCGCCGGGCGCGGTCTCGCCCGGCCCATGCTGCGCGAAGCGGAAAAAACGGCGCGCGATCATGGCGCGGCCTATCTCTGGCTCGACGCCATGGCGTCAGCGGACTGGGCGCAGCGCACCTATAAAAAGTGGGGTTTTCAGAAAATCGGTCGAGATCGCTTTCCGAAGAACGTCAAAGACGGTGAGGCCGACATGATCGTGATGGTCAAGGCGCTGAATGAAACGGAGACGTGAAAAATGAAAACGGCATCATGTATTGGGTTCGCCGGCGCGATCAGTATGAGGATTAATCCTCGTCGATGATCGGCGTCGTGGAATCGTCGCCGTCATAGGCTTCTTCCAGCGGATCGAACTTGCCGTCGCCTTCGACGATTTCATCGGCCGCAACGGCGCCGGCGCCGATCACAGCGGCAACGCAACCGGACCCGGAAAGCAACATCGCCAGAAGCGCCGCCGCAGCCAGTAGTTTTTCCGTCATCGTGAACCCCTCATTTTCCTCATGAGGCATTCTCATCGGCGAATGAGACCGAAATCCGGCGCCAACACTACCATTTCGTCATGTTGGCGCCGGGACGGGCGCAGCGCGCCTCGCGCTGTCCTGTAAAGGCTATTCGGCCTTTTCTTCTTCGGCGGCGGCCTCCTCGGCAGGCGCTGCGTCCGCGTCCTCGGCCGCCTCGGCGGCGGGCTCCTCAGCGGGCGCGTTCTTTGCCTCTTCGGCGGCCGCTTTCGCCGCTTCTTCTTTTTCGCGTTTTTCTTCGATGCGCTCTTTCGCTTTCTCGCCCGGCTCGCCCTTCTTCGGGTTGTTGCCGGCTTTCCAGTCGTAAAGACCGTTCACCGACAGAAAGCGCGCGACGCGGTCGGTCGGTTTGGCGCCGACGCCGAGCCAGTGCTTGACGCGCTCCTCATTGTACTGAACGCGCTTTTCGTCCGTTTTCGCGAGCAGCGGGTTGTAGGCGCCGACTTTTTCAATGAAGCGGCCGTCCCGCGGCATGCGGCTGTCGGCGATAACAATGTTGTAGTACGGACGTTTCTTCGCCCCGCCCCGGGCCAGTCTGATTTTCAGTGACATTGGATTTTCCTTCTTTCGTCAGTTCTTTTCAGTTGAATATTTGTCCGCACCCAGAAAATGGAGCGAGACATAGGGTTCATCGCCAACGACCCAGGAATCGTGAGGGTCGGTCGGCACGTAAAAAATATCGCCGGCGCGCATTTCGGTGACGGCGCCGTCTTTCATGGCGGCGGTGGCGCACCCCGAGACGACCATGCCCACATGCTCCACCGTGCAGAACGCCTCGCCCATGGCGGCGCCCACATCTTCCGACCATTTCCAGCCGGGCTGATAGGTGGCGCGTCCAATGGTCATGCCGCCCACATGGACGATCTCGAATTTTCCTTTGGGAAATTCGCGGATTTCGTCAGGCGTATCGAAGCGTTTGAGGATGGGTTGCGTCGTCATTCGTCCGCCGCCTTGTCTGCTTCGGCGAGACCCTCTTTTGCAAGATCACAGGCCGTAGGGAGCAAATCGCTTGTGCAGTCAACAAATGGCAGCAACCAGTCAAGGCCCTCTTCACGCAACGCATCTTCGCGAGAATAGGCGTCCTGTGCATTCGCAAAATTGCAGAACACAATTGCGCAGAACACAAATGAATATAGCGCCTTCGACAACGTCACTTCTTCTTCCCCGCGCCGGGCAGGCCGCCCATCATGCCCGGCCCGCCGATGCCCGGCGGCAGGGCGCCCTTACCGGAGAGCGCTTTTTCGATGGCGTCAAAGTCGATCTCTTCCTCAGCGCCCTTGCCCTTCTTGCCTTGCGTCGCCTCCAGCGCGCCCATGTCCGGCGCCCCGCCGAGCATCCCGCCCCCTAAACCGCCAAGTCCGCCGGCGCCGCCGCCCATAGCGGCCATCTGCGCCGCCATCTTTTTCATGCCGCCCTTGCCCATCTTTTTCATCATGTCCGCCATCTGACGGTGCGCCTTGATGAGCTTGTTGATTTCCTGAACGCTAGTGCCGGAGCCGGCGGCGATGCGTTTTTTACGAGATGCGTTGAGAAGCTTCGGCGTCTTGCGTTCCTTTTTCGTCATGGAACTGATGATCGCTTCCTGCCGGACGATTTCCTTGTTTTCGAAACCGCCGGCCTGATCGACCATCTTTTTCACTTTGCCCATGCCGGGCATGAGTCCCATGATCGCGCCCATGCCGCCCATCTTGCGCATCTGTCGGAACTGCTCGGCGAGATCTTCCATGTCGAACTCGCCCTTGGCCATTTTCCTGGCCTGCTTCTTGGCGCGTTCGACGTCCATCTCCTCGGACGCTTTCTCGACCAGCGAGACGATGTCGCCCATGCCGAGAATGCGGCCGGCCATGCGGTCGGGCTCGAACGTGTCGAGCGCGTCAATTTTTTCGCCGACGCCCACGAATTTGATCGGCGCACCGGTCACCGCGCGCATGGAAAGCGCTGCGCCGCCGCGCGCATCGCCATCGATCCGTGTGATGACGACGCCGGTAACGGGCACGCGCTCTTTAAAGCGCGTCGCCGTTTCAACGGCGTCCTGACCGGTCAGTGCGTCGACCACGAGCAGCGTTTCAATGGGGTTCGCAGCGCCGTGAATATCGGCGATCTCGGTCATCAACTGTTCGTCGATGGAAAGCCGCCCGGCGGTGTCGAGCATCACCGCATCGTAGCCGCCGAGCTTGCCCGCCTCGATTGCGCGGCTGGCAATATCGCGGGGCGACTGCCCGGCGATGATGGGCAGGGTTTTGACCTCCGCCTGTTCGCCGAGGATCTGCAACTGTTCCTGAGCGGCGGGCCGTCGCGTGTCCAGCGACGCCATCAGAACTTTTTTCTTGTCCCGTTTTTGAAGGCGCAAGGCGATCTTCGCCGTGGACGTCGTTTTACCGGAGCCCTGCAAGCCGACCATCATAATGACCGCCGGCGGCGTCGTGACGAAGGAGAGGGCCGTTTCCGCGTCCGCCCCCCCCAGCATGTCCACAAGGGCGTCATGAACGATCTTCACGACCTGCTGGCCGGGCGTCACAGAACGCAGGACCTCCGCGCCCACGGCGCGTTCCTTCACCTTGGCGATGAAGCTCTTGGCGACCGGCAGCGCCACGTCAGCCTCAAGCAGCGCCACGCGCACCTCGCGCAGCGCATCGTTGACGTCTTTCTCCTCAAGGGCGCCTTTGCCCCGGAGTTTCTCAAAGACGCCGCTTAAACGATCGCTCAGGCTTTCAAACATTGTCGCTGTCCTTGAAATCGATCCGGTAGTCCAAATCCGGCATCCTCTCGCACAACCAAAACCTCACGGCGGCAAACGCCGTTTGCCGCCGTGAGGGCGTTACCCCGACGGCGGTCCATCCCCGGCCCCAGCCCAACACATCCGTGGGTTTCGCACCGGCGGACAGGAAAAGCATGACTTTTCCCGAAAACGGCGGGTTCTATAGGTGGAGACGGGGTTTAAGGCAAGTGCCTAGGCGTTTGCGAACCGGCGGGCGATTTCCGGGAGCCGGAAGACGAACCACGCCGCCGCCCAGAAATTCCCCAGCAAAAAGACCGGCGCGGCCCAGAAGAGGCGCGCTGCCCAGCTTCGCTCAAAGAGCGCAATGACGACCGCGCAAAGGATAAAACCGAGATAGAGATCGATCAGCGTGACGACGGTCCAGGGCTTGGAAAACATTTCCCCGAGAACGGCGCCGAGGGATCGCCCGTCCGCGCCCATGGCCCAGAAGATGGAGGCGACCAGCGCAAGCGCGGCGACGAAAATCAGGATGCGTATCAAGGTCATGGGCCGGTTACGTTCCTCCCCATCTCTTTGGATGACTGGCGCCCGGCGCCGACGCCTCACCGCCCGCCGAACCATCGACGCCAGTCATTGATGTTGCGCTTGTAAACGCCCATCAACCCGCCCTCGGCGTTGTTGTCCAGAAACTTCAGAATCGCAAACACCCAGAGCGTCGTAACGATCAGTATAAAGACGCCATTCGATGCGGCGATCGAGAAATAATAATTGGCGACAAAGGTCTCCGGAAAGAAATAGCGCGCAAGGAGGTGCCAGCAGTTAATGGCGAAGTACAGCACGTAGTAGCTGAAGAAAATTTTGTGAATGAAGGCGCCGTTGAGACTTTTCGAACGCCAGAAAGAATAAAACAGAGCCAGGATGACAATGCTCATCGGCGCAATGAGATTTACCGATGCAGCGCCCAGCCAGTAAAAAAAACTGTTAGCGAGAGCCCAGTCGGCGACGATGACCATCGCCGCCAGTCTGAGGTTCTTGGAACCGGAAAGAAAACTGAGACCAGCGCCCAAAAACAGGAAGACGCCATATCGCGCTAGAAGGGTCCATTCGTCAGGAGAGATTGAACCAGCTCCACGGTTTTCCGTTTCGGCGTGCCATGCACGAGCATCCACGACCCCTGCGTTGCAAGGGATTCGATCACAGTGTGACCTCTCGTCACCACCTCCGCAAGCTGCACGAGCCATGCGTCGCCGGACAGCGACGAGCGGGCCGCAGCCTCAACATCGGCCGCAAAGCGAAGCGGCGCGTCATTGCCGAGCTTTTGCGCCGCGCCGGCGCTCGCAGCAGCGATCAACGGCAGGCCGGCGAGCACCGCCGCCTTGTCGAGTCGCTTGCCGCGCGCCTTATCGTGACAGGTTTCTTCAATCAGTTTTTCAAAACGCAGCAACTTCACTTGTTCTGGACGCAGATCCTTGTCGGCCATGATAGCCTCCTCTTTGCCGCCCGCTTAGAAATGAGCGCGCCAGAGAAGACCGGATGGGCGATAACGAAACGTAAAGACTCCGTTCAGGAACCATTAAGCTTTATGAACGCCGTCTCAAGGGGCCGCAGCCCTACCCGCTTGCCCACAAGCATATGTTGAATTACCAATAGGAAAACGACCGATGGTCGTAATCGATTTTTGGGGCGGAGAATTGGGCGATAAAGACAAGGAGCGCGCGGAGGCGCTGCGCACGCGTTTGCTCGGCGCCTTTCCCATACGCGAACAAGACGCCGGCAACGTTATTTCGTTTCCGGGTCCGAAACGTTCGAGCGAGAACAATCCTCAATCAGGCGCGCAAGCGGCGGCACCGCGCCAGCCATTATCTTTTCAAAGCCGCTCTGAGGAGCGATCTCGCAGGATCGAACGACTGTTAAAGCGGTTATTTGAAGACCTTTCAAAAGACGACTGAACTGCTCGTCTTCATCGACGGGATCGTCAGCGCTGTCCGCCAGAAAGGCGTTGAGGCCCACCACCGCGTCGGCGTACTGGTCTTCGCTTACCCGATGGGTTTGATCGACGCCGGCGATATAGGCAATGAGCGTTTGCAGCGCGAACCGCAGGGCGATGGGACAGGCGAACTTCCGCAGCGGCGGCAGGGGCGCATCAGGGTCCGCCACACTGTCAAAAATTGGGTCAGCCAGGGCGTCGGGAGAAACGCCAACCCCTTGCGCCAGCGCGTCCCCCCAAACCGGCGACAGATCCCGGCCGCTGGTTTCAAGGCTGGCGATATAGTCCGTATAGATGCCAATTCGGCGCGCAAACGCCTCCCGCGACATGCGCAGGCTGAGGCGGATCGTTTGCAGGTTGTTCATTGCGTCGCTTTGGACCGAAATACGTCCTCGTCGATTTCGCCTTCCCACTTGGCGACAGTGACCGCCACCGTGGCGTCGCCCGTTACGTTGACGACCGTGCGCATCATATCGAGCAGGCGGTCGAACGGAAAGATAAAGCCCACCACAAGCGCGGTGTGTTCCGGCGTCACGTCAAAGACTTCGAGCACCGTCGCGAGCAGGAACAGGGAGGCAGAGGGAATGCCGGCGGCACCGATGGAAACGAGCGCGGCGGTGACGGCGATCAGCACATAGTGGTGGGGCTCCACCGCATAACCGAACGCCTGGGCCGTGAATAGCGCAACAATACCGAGATAGAGCGCCGTGCCGTCCATATTGATCGTCGCGCCGAGCGGCAGCACCGAGCCGGCCACCGATTTCGAAACGCCGAGGTTTTTTGAAACGTTCGATATCGTCACCGGCAGCGTCGCCGACGATGACGACGTCGAATAGGCGACCATCTGGGCGTCGAGAATGCCGCGGAAGAAATTGATGAAGGGAAGCTTGAGGCCGAACTTTACAATGCCGCCATAGGTGATCGCCATGTGCAGGAAGCAGCCGAGATAAACGGCGATGGCGAGCCAGAAGATCGCCGTGAAGGTTGCAAGCCCCTTCGTGCCCGCCACATAGGCGATCAGCGCAAAGACCCCGAACGGCGCAAGCTCCATGATCCACTGGGTAACGCCCAGCACCTTGTCGGACGCGTAGGAGAAAAAGCGCGAGACAGGCGCGCCAAGGCCGCCGAGAAACAATACGACCACGCCGAAAATGATGGACGTGAAGATGACGACGAGAATGTCGCCCGACGCCGCCGCCACGCCGAGCGCAAACAGCGCGACAAAAAGGATGCCCGACTTCGGCTTTTTCTCGCCGGCGCTGGTCGAGCGGACGGCGACAATAATGGAAATAACAATGAGGATCGCCGTGAGCGCCAGGGTCATGGGATCCCAGGCGAGAAACTTTTCAAACGGGTTTTTCGTCACCATGCCGACGATCCGGTCCCAGAACCCGGCGGCTTCGGTCGTAACTTCCCGCGGAACGGCGTCGCCAAGATCGACGCCTGCGCCGGGGCGGAAAATCGTGCCCATGGTCAGACCGATGATGTTCGCGAAAAACGTCGTCAGCAGATAAAGAACGATGGTTTTAAGACCGATCGTGCCGAGCTTGGCCGGATCGCCGAGCGCAAGCACGCCGGCCACCAGCGTCATGAAGATCAGCGGAATGATCACGAGACGGATCATTGCGATAAAAATATCGCCGACGATTTTTACATCCGCCAGCAACGCCTCGCCGCGATCCGGGTCCATTGTGTTGGCGACCGCGAGACCGAACGCAACGCCAAGCGCCAACCCCAGAAACACCCGCTTCCAGAGTTTAATGCCGAACCACCAGGCCATGCGCGCCGCTCCCGCTTGTCTTCGCCCCGAAAAATCGCAGGAAGGCTAACGGGTTTGGTCAGCTCATGAAAGGCCGATCGCCTCGATGGCGCGGTCAAAGAGTTTTTGGAAGGGTTCGGTGCGATCCGGGCCCAGCGTGCCAATGGCAAGCAACGCGCCGTCTGCGGTTTCCAGGCGAACGCCGCCGGGCCGGCCTGTGCCGCTCCAGTCGGTCCAGTCCGCCTCCGGATCGATTGAGAGGAGCAATCGCGTTTCATCGCCCGCGGGCGTCTTCACATGAAGGCCGAAAATGGTCTCGCGACCGAACAGGCCGCTGGACGCAGCGACCCGGCGGTCATCGAACAGAACCTCGTCGACAAACCAGCTTCGGCGCCAGCGCAGGAGATGCAGCTCGCCGCCGACCTTCACCTTGATGTCCACGCGCCGCCAACGGCGCGACACAAGATCCGCTGAAATTTCCGACATATCGCCCGATCCCTCTTCCGCCTGATGGTTAATTGGCGCTGGCGCCCGATATTTTCAAGGACGCGGCGCGCCGATAGCGGTTCGTCATGGGTCGCCGTACCGACGCGCCGGCCCAGTCGTTACGCGCCCTCCAGGCGCCGAAAGATAAAATTCTACCCTGCATGTTAGTGAAGACTTGAGCGATGGCCGATAGCTTGCACTCGCCCGCTGGGAAATGGCAATTTTGGGAAAGTTAACCATGGCGAAGTCAGACGCCCGGCGCTATCGGCGGATCAGCCTGGACCTGCCGGCCTCGATCACCGTTAACGCATCGGCGGAATTCGAAGGCCGTCTGCTGAACATTTCACCGGGCGATTTTGCGGTCATCTCCGACGCCAAGGTCGTCGAAGGCGACGCGGTTGTTATTCGCATCACGGGTCTGGACGAGATCGAAGCCACGGTTGCGCGCATTTTGCCCGATGGCTTCGCCGCATCGTTTCTTCTTTCGAAGCGTCGCCGCGTGAAACTCACCGAGCAGTTGATGCTGCGGGTCAACGAAAAATATAAAGAAGGCCTTGAGGACCGTCGCACGACGCTGCGCCATCGCGCAGGCCAGCCCAGCGCCGCCTGCCGGCTTGCTGACGGCGCTTCGCTGTTCGTGAAAATCATCGACAGTTCGGTGGACGGCGTTTCCGTGGAAGCGCCGCGACGACCGCCCATCGGCTCTGAAATCCATGTGGGCCGCCGGCGCGGCGTAATCATTCGCCACACGCCCCGCGGATTTGTCGTCGTCTATGAGACCGGCGAAGAAGAGGCTGGCGCCGTTCTTCGCGCGGTCTGACCAAGACCGACTTACAATCAGTACCCTGCCGATTGCGGCGGACCGAGCACGACGGGCCCCAGATTATCGATCACGTCGCGCGCGTCGAAGGCGCGCGGATTGTCTTCCGGTTTGTCTCCGCTATGCATCGTGACGAAGGCGATCGCCGAATAGCGCGTGATCTCCCGCGTATAGGAATCGTAAGGGTACCCCCAACCGAAACCATAGGCGTAATAGGGGAACGCATAACGCGGCCGGTGAAACGGATAGCCATATCCGTAGCGGCCGTAGAAAGCCGGGCCGCTGGTTGAATATGTCGTGCGCGCTTCGGTGTCGCGCTCCTCAACGATGAAATGGTCGAAACCCTGCTGCACCGTCAGCTCCGCCGCACGGAACAGAAGGGAGTTCTCAACCGTCTCCCGAGACGTTGACGAATTCCCTCGAAACGTGATGCGGAAGCGGCCCTGTTCGATTCGCTGTTCCGAAAAGCCGTAGCCACGCGCGCCTTCCGCGGGCCCGTATGACGTCGCCGTCGCACAGGCGGCGAGCAACAACAGCGCTCCGCCAAGGGTAAGAACTCTCATCATGATAGACTCCACTGAATGTCTGTCTCGCGTCGCCCCGAGGCGGGATCATAGCCGCTGGACGATGCGGTGAAAAGCGCTGCGGACGCCATTATTCCGCGGCGGCCGCGCCCTCTCGGCGTTGTGACAGGGATTCGCCGTCACGATTTTCCAATGTCATCGCAAAGCCCTCGGGCGCGGACCTGATATGCAAATCCCGTTGCGGGAACGGCACCTCGATATTCATCTCCTCAAGCAGATCCCAGATTGCCATCAGAACGTCGGAGCGCACATTCGCGGAGCCGTTGGCGGGGTCATTGATCCAGAACCGCAGATCGAAATTGATCGAATTGTCGCCGAATTCCATGAGGTTGCAGCGCGGCGTCGGCGTTTTCAGGACCCGCTCCACATCCAGCGCGATCTCTTCCACCCGGCGGGCAAGCCCGCGCAGTTCCTTTGTCCCGTAGGAAACGCCGAACGGCGCGTGCAGACGGACAACGCGGTCGGAATGGGACCAGTTCGTCACGCCCTCATTGATGAATATGTCATTGGGCACGAGATGCGCCGTGCCGTCTCTTGTGCGCACGGAAACATAACGCGCGCTCATATCCGTCACCCAGCCATAGGTGTTTCCAACCTCGATGACGTCGCCCGGTTTGATCGACTTGTCCGCGATCAGGGTGAATCCGGCGAAGAAATTGGAAACCGTGCGCTGCATGCCGAGACCGATGCCAAGACCCACGGCGCCGCCGAAGATCGCGAGCGTGCCGAAGGGAAACCCGACAATCTGCAACGCCGCGATGAGCGCAATCACCGGCAGCAACACGTCAAGGATTTTTGCAAGGAGCGCCTTGAACGAGACGGTGAGCTCATCAATGGCGTTGATGCGTCCCTTGATGAAATTGCCGCCGAAGCTCGCCGCCCAGAACAGGAGACCGAAAATGAAGACCGTGCGGATGACATCGAGCGCGGAGAAACGCTGCGCATTGCCGCTCGCGTCCTCGCCGATGGGCACCGAAAAAGCCTGTAACTGGATGACAACATCGTCCAGTACGCCGAACGCATCGAGGGCTGCGATGGGCCACGCCACATAGAACGCGACCTTCGACCAGAAGGGGGAGCGGATCACCAGCGTCACCAACCGGATGACGATCCAGGCGGTCAGCAGACTGACGCCGGCGGCAATCAGCGCGCTGGAAAACCCGGCGGTTTTCAGCGCCAGCACGGCCAGTTGAAGAATGACAAAAAGCGCGATCGGCGTCGCCAGATGCGCAAACGCGCTGGCGCCCCGGCGCAGGACCCCATAGGGCGCGCGCGGCGCAATCTGGCTCTGAATGAACTTCCGCAATTGCGGGCCGAAAATCGCCGCCGGCAGGACCGCGGCGAACAGAATGACGCCCTGGATCGCAATATCGACGGTCAGCATCTGGCTTTCGAACCAGCCGACGAATTCGGCGACCTCGCCGCGCAGAGCGTCAAAGCCCACAAGCTGTTCGATGGCCGACGCTTCGGGATCGATAACGGCGACGTCGCCGCTGTTGGAAACGGACGCCTCGGTCGCGCCGTCGCGAGCGTCGTCATTCGGCGCTGCGTGTTCAGACGCCGGATCGTTCGCCGGTTCGGCGCCTTCGTTCACGCCGGTTTCTCCCCGCGTTTCCTCGTCCTGCATCATCCTGCGCCTGTCACATCGGTAAGAACGCTCTTTACCACGCCCCGCGCCTTGCGCAAATAACGGCTCGGTTAGATTCCGTTCGGGAACGGATCAATTATGCGCGAAAATCCGAAGCGGCGGGTTACGCTGCAAAGACCGCCGCCTGCCGCTCTGCAATCGCCGCGCACCCTTCCTTGGCGAGGGCCAGGAGCGTCGCAAACTGTTCATCCGTAAACGGATCGCCTTCAGCGGTCGCCTGCACTTCGACAAGGCCGCCGGAGCCGGTAATGACAAAGTTGGCGTCCGTCTGCGCCGTGGAATCTTCATCATAATCGAGATCGAGCGCAGGCGCGCCGGCGACAAGCCCGCAGGAGATTGCGGCGACGGGTTCGCGCACCGGATTGGTTGTGATGATCCCCTGCTCCACCGCCCATTCGCAGGCTGCGTTAAGGGCGATCCACGCGCCGGTGATGGCCGCTGTGCGCGTGCCGCCATCGGCCTGAATGACATCGCAGTCGACAAGGATCTGACGTTCGCCGAGCGCCTTCATGTCAACGACCGCCCGCAGGGAGCGGCCGATCAGGCGCTGGATTTCCTGCGTTCTGCCGGACTGGCCGCCCTTCGCTTCCCGTTTCATGCGTCCGCCGGTTGACCTTGGCAGCATGCCGTACTCCGCCGTCACCCAGCCGCGCCCGCCGCCGCGCATCCATGGCGGCGTCGATTCGTCCCAGCTTGCGGTGCAGAGAACCTGCGTGTCGCCGAACTTCACCAAGCACGAGCCCTCGGCGTGTTTTGCAACCCCGCGCTCCAGCGTTACCTGACGCAATTCATTGAATGCTCGCCCTGACGGTCTCATAATCTCTTCCCTGATGCAGCCGGGCTACCTAGCGCGCGGTTCAATCGCTTGTCGACCCTAGGATTGATTGCGAATTGCGCCTATTTTTGCACCCGTGAACGAAATGGCGAACCCGACACAGAACACGCTGAACGATATCGACGCGCGCACGCGGGATGTTTTTCGACGCCTTGTGGAAACCTATCTGGAATCCGGCGAGCCTGTCGGGTCGCGCACCTTGGCCCATGATCAAACCATCGCCGTGTCCGCGGCGACGGTGCGCAACGTCATGGCGGATCTTACCGATCTCGGCCTTCTTTACGCGCCGCATATTTCAGCGGGCCGTCTGCCGACGGAGCGCGGCCTGCGACTTTTTGTGGACAGCCTGATGCAGGTCGGAGAGCTGACGGAAGACGAGCGCCGCGCCATCGATGCGGAAGCGCGCGACAACGATATCGAGCAAGCCCTTGAAGACGCCGCAACCCGCCTCTCGGGCCTCACCAACACCGCAAGCCTCGTCCTGACGCCAAAGACCGATGCGCCGCTGCGCCAGGTGGAATTCGTCGCCACAGCGCCGGGCAAGGCGCTGGCAATCATGGTGTTCGAAGACGGTCGCGTGGAAAACCGCGTCATTGACGCGCCGGAGAGCTTGCCGGAATCGGCGCTTGTGCGCGCCGGCAATTACCTGAACGCGCGACTGAGCGGGCGAACCCTCGCCGAGGCGCGCGCGGACATCCTCGAAGAGATCAGCGATAACCGCGCTGAGCTCGACGCCCTGACGGCAAAACTCGTGCGCGACGGCGTCGCCGACATTGCCGGCGGCGACGATTTCTCGCTCATCGTGCGCGGGCGCGGGCAGTTGCTCGATGACGCGGCGTTTCAGGATATTGAGCGCGTGCGCATGCTGTTCGACGATCTGGAGCGCAAGCGCGACGTCATCGACCTCATGAACGCGGCCCGGGAAGGCGAAGGGGTCAAGATTTTTATCGGCTCCGAAAACAAGCTGTTTTCGCTCTCCGGGTCATCGGTGATCGCAAAGCCCTATCGCGACGAATCCCAGAATATTGTCGGCGTTCTCGGGGTTATCGGCCCGACACGGCTTAACTACGCCAAAGTCATCCCGATCGTCGACTACACGGCGGAAGTCGTCTCGCGCCTGTTGAAATAGGCTTCAATGGCCCGTAAATGGCCTGCCGAACAACCAGATTGTTGACCCAAGAAACCATGAACAACCCCGATTACCCAGCCAATGAAGGCCAGACCGGCGAAGACGCCGAGGCGCAGGAGGGCCCGCCGGTCGTCGACAAACCGGCTGATGCCGCCGCGGACAAAAACGAAGCCGCTTCAACGGACGGCGCCGAAACGAACGATGCCGGTGAAAGCGCGCCGGCCGAAGACGCCGCAAAGCTGAAGGACCAGCTGATGCGCCTCGCCGCGGAGCTTGAAAACACGCGCCGGCGCGGCGAACGCGAGAAACGCGACGCCGGCCAGTACGCCATTGCCACCTTCGCCCGGGACCTCATCAGCGTCGCGGACAACTTCGAACGCGCGCTGCGCGCCGCCGGGGTTTCCGGCGACCAGATCCCCGAAGGACATTCCGACGCGTTCAACGGGCTCGTCGCCGGCATTCAGATGACGGAAAAAGAACTCTTAACGACGCTGCAACGTCACGGCGTTCAGAAAATCGAGCCGGCCGGCGAAAAGTTCGATCCGAACCTGCATCAGGCTGTGGCGAACGTGCCGAGCGCCGACATCGAAAAAGGCGCCGTCGTCGACGTGGCGCAGCCGGGCTTTACGATCGGCGACCGCGTTCTGCGCGCCGCGATGGTAACCGTATCGTCGGGAACGCCGGCCGGTCAGCCAGCGGATGGCGGCGCTGAGGGCGGCGGCGAAACGCCGGCGCCGGGCTCGACAATTGACGAAGAGGCTTAAGCGACGGTCGTCGGCCCGGCGGCTTTCACACCGGCCGACACATGGGCTTCGTAAATCCTGAAATTCTCGACGAACATGCGGGCGAGTTTTTTTGCCTGGGCGTCATATGCTGACGGGTCGGTCCATGTGTCGCGCGGATTGAGGATCGCGTCGTCAACGCCGGGAACATGGGTCGGGATGTCAAATCCGAAAATCGGATCCTGCTTCATCGGCGCCTTCGTCAGCGATCCGTCGAGCGCCGCGGCGAGGAGCGCCCGCGTCGCCTTGATCGGCATGCGCGCGCCTTCCCCGAACGGCCCGCCGGTCCAGCCGGTATTAACGAGCCAGCAGCGCACCTCATGCTGATCGATCAGCCGCCCGAGAAGCGCTCCGTATTCGGACGGATGACGCGGCATGAAGGGCGCGCCGAAGCAGGTGGAAAAGGTCGCCTGCGGCTCATTCCCGAGGCCTTTTTCGGTCCCTGCGACCTTCGCCGTGTAGCCTGAAAGGAACATGTACATCGCCTGATCCCGCGTCAGCCGCGCAATCGGCGGCATGACGCCAAAGGCGTCGCAGGTCAGCATCACGATATTGTTCGGGTGGCCCGCCAGCCCTGTTGGGTCGGCGTTCGGGATGTAGTCAATCGGGTAAGCGCCGCGTGAGTTTTCAGCAAGGCTTACATCGTCAAGGTCAAGCTCGCGCGACACCGGGTCCATCACGACATTTTCAAGGACAGTCCCGAAGGTCTGCGTCGTTGCGTAGATTTCCGGCTCCGCCGTCGGCGACAGGCGGATCATCTTGGCGTAACAGCCGCCCTCAAAATTAAAAAGCCCGGCACGCCCCCAGCCATGCTCGTCGTCGCCGATCAGCGTGCGGTCCGGGTCGGCGGAAAGGGTCGTCTTGCCCGTGCCCGACAGACCGAAAAAGATCGCCGGATCGTCCGCCCTGCCCACATTCACCGAACAATGCATCGGCATGACGCCTTCCTCCGGCAAGAGGAAATTGAGAATTGTAAAGACAGACTTCTTCATCTCGCCGGCATAGGACGTGCCGCCGATCAAAATGACGCGCTGCGTGAAGTCAACGGCAATAACCGTCTTCGTGCGACAGCCGTGAACGGCCGGATCCGCCTCGAAGCCCGGCAGATCGACGATCACGAAGTCGGGCTCGCCGCCGCGCTCGCTCATCGGCGGACGCACCAGAAGGTGCTGGATGAACAGGCTGTGCCAGGCGTATTCGGTAAATACGCGCACATCCACCGAATGGCTTTTGTCGGCGCCGCCGCGCAAATCCTGCGAGATCAGCTCCCGGGAGGACGCATAGTGGAGCATGTCTGCATACAGACGGTCGAAAGCGTCCTGCGTCATGGACTGGTTCGCGTCCCACCAGACTTTTTCCTCAACCTCGGGCGAGCGAACGATAAATTTATCCGAGGCTGACCGTCCCGTATGCTCGCCCGTGCGCACGACCAGCGGTCCGCCCCGGGCAATCTCGCCCTCGCCGCGCTCCACAGCCAGCTGGTAGAGCGCCTCAGCGGTCAGGTTGGAAAACTTCGCCGGCGCGCAGTCAGCAAAGCTGTCGGCCGCTGGCGCGGTCGTTACGGATAAGCTCATTCTGGTCCTCCCGAGACCCCCGTTCGGGTGCGCCCGCACGGGATAATCCAATGGCTATTAGTCCAAAAAATCGGCGATGACCACAGGCCCGCCTGCGCGTGACGCCGGCAAATCTTGTCTCCGCGAACGCCGCATGTCAGACACGGCGCAAACGTTCGAACAGGAGGGTATCAGGGATGAGACTGCACCATGTTTTGGGCGCGGCCGCGACGCTTTCGCTTGCGGCCTGCGGCGGCGAGGAGACCGCGACCGTCGATGCGGCGCCGGAGGCCGACGCCGTTGATGCGAGCGAGACCACGGAAGAAACGGCGGGCCATGCATTCGACGTGAGCATCAATGCGGCGGACATGCGCGAGCATATCGCCACACTTGCCTCCGATGAGTTTGAAGGCCGGGCGCCGGGAACCCCGGGCGGGGGAAAAACCCGCGCCTATCTCGCAGCGCAATATGAACGGATCGGCCTTGAGCCCATCGGCGACAGCTATGAACATCCGGTGCCGATTGTTGAATCGACCCTCGATTCCGCGACCTCCTCGTTTTCCGTTTCGGCGAACGGCGCCGCGCGCGACCTCGCCTACCGCAAAGACGTCGTCTACTGGACGAAGCGCGTTGAGGAGACCGTCGCGTTCGAAGACAGCGAGCTTGTCTTTGTGGGATACGGGATCGTCGCGCCGGAATATGGCTGGAACGACTATGAAGGCGTCGACGCAACCGGCAAGACCGTCGTGATTCTCGTCAACGATCCGGGCTTTGCGACGCAGAACCCCGATCTCTTCAACGGCAACGCCATGACCTATTACGGGCGCTGGACCTACAAATATGAGGAGGCCGCGCGTCAGGGCGCGACAGCGGCCATCGTCATTCACGATACGGCGCCGGCCGCCTATGGCTGGAATGTGGTCGAAGGATCATGGTCCGGCCCGCAAGTCGATCTTCAACGGGACGACAACGGCGCGTCGCGCATCGCGGCGGAGGCATGGATCTCAAACGAATATGCGCGGGAGCTTTTTACCGGCGCCGGCCTCGACCTCGACGAACAAATGCAGGCCGCGCTTCAGGATGATTTTGCGGCGGTTCCCCTGGGGGGCGCCACGGCGTCAGCGACGCTTAACAACACGATCAAACGCAGCGAGGACGCAAATCTGGTTGGCGTCCTGCGCGGCGCAACGGCGCCCGACGAATATGTCCTTTACATGGGCCACTGGGATCATCTCGGCGCCAATGCGCGAACCATGGGCGAAGACAAGATCTATAACGGCGCCGTGGACAATGCGACGGGCATCGCCGCGATCCTCGAAATCGCCGAACAATTCGCCAGCAATGGAACGCGCCCGGATCGCTCCATCCTTACCGTCGCTGTGACGGCGGAGGAATCCGGGCTTCTGGGCTCAGCCTATTTCGCCGAATATCCGCCCGTGCCGCTCAAACAAATTGTCAGCGGCATCAACATCGACGCCATGTTGCCGACGCCGCCGGTGAAGGACATGATTGTCGTGGGCTATGGCGCATCCGAACTGGAGGACATCCTCCAGGAAGCCGCCGCCCCATACGCCCGTCGGCTGACCCCGGACCCGGAAGCGGAGAAAGGATATTTTTATCGGTCTGACCATATCTCGCTTGCGAAAAAGGGCGTGCCGATGCTTTACGCCGATGGCGGCCTTGATCTCGTTGACGGCGGCGAGGAAGCCGGCGCGGCCATCGGGGCCGTTTATCGCAGCCGGGACTATCATCAGACCAGTGACGAGCATTCGCCGGACTGGCCGATGGAAGCGATGGTCGATTCAACCGAGATCCTTTACGAAACCGGCGCGGCGATCGCGCATTCGTCCGTCTGGCCGAACTGGTATGAAGGCAACGAATTCCGCGCCTTAAGGGACGCCCAGCGGGCGGAATAGGCGGGCTTTAGGCGATAAGGGAAATCATTCCTTAACGGCCTCCGGCGAATATCGCCCGCCGGAGGCCCAAGCCTTGGAATCGATATTCGACCTTTTGTCGGTGACGCTGTTCATCGCCGCAGCATCGTTGTTTTTCATGCGGTTTCGTCATGAGAACCCGCCGCTTGCGCCATACATCCTCGTCGGCCTGGTCGCCGCCGTCGGCAACTGGCTTGGCAATCACGCGGACGGCCATATCAGCGGGCTCGCCGCCGTTGCGTTCCTGATGGCCGGCGCCTTTCTCACCCTGCACCTCGCCAGCGAGCCTTATCGCGACGATCGCGAGGACAATGCCAACGCGCGCGACTGACAGAATCTGGTATAGTGCGCGCGTTCAATCAGCAGAACGATTCGCACGGGGAGCAACGAGACGCGTTTTGGACGCCGAGACCCAGACCGATCCGCGCACGCGCGAAGAAGCAAAGCACATCGTCGATGAGCTGATCGAGGAACGTGCGCAGCGGCTGATGCATTCGCCGCTCTGGCCGCTCTACAAATCGATCCTCTATCCGATTTTGCTTTACGGCCCGGCCGTGAAAATGGCCGACGACGTGGCCAATTACAATTCATCGGGGGTCTTTGATTATGTCAGCGCCCTGCTTGACATCGACCTGACGGTTTCCGGCGTTGAAAACATTCCTGAAAAAGGTCGTGTGCTGATCGCCTCGACACACCCGACCGGCATTCCTGACGGCGTCGCCATGTATGACGCCCTCAAAACCGTTCGCCCCGACATGACGTTCTTCGCCAATCGCGACGCTATTCGCGCAGCGCCTGGCATCGCTGACATGATCATTCCTGTCGTCTGGCGGCCGGAGGAACGCAATCCGACCTCATCGCGCGAAACGCTTGTCGAAGCCCGCGCCGCCTTCGAAGCCGATCGCTGCGTCGTTCTGTTTCCGTCGGGGCGCCTTGCCTTCATGGACGAGAACCGCAAGCTCACCGAACAGCCATGGCTGGGCTCCGTGATATCGTTCGCCCGGAAATATGAGTGCACCGTCGTGCCGACGAAAATCGTCATGCGCAATTCGTGGCTCTATTATCTCTTCTGGCGCATCAACACCGAGCTGCGGGACATTACGCTGTTCCACGAACTGCTGAACAAGAAAAAGAAGCCGTACCAGATCACCTTCGGCGCGCCGATTGCGCCCGACACTCTGAAGGGCAGTCCGGCGGAAGCGGCGGAGACATTGCGCCGCCACGCCATGGGGTTGCCGGGCGATGCGCCCTATATGGCGGCGGCGCCTACTCAGCCGGCGTAATCGTCAGCGGCGCGCGCGCCAGCACCTTCTTGTTGCCGTGAATAAAGCGAATTTCATACTCGCCCGGCTCTTTCGGCACGCGAACATTTGCCGGGCTTCCGGTGCTGGTAATGCTGTAACTTTCATAGCTGTTGTCAGCGGCGCCCGCCTTTGAAATCGCGATGTAGTCGCCATTGCCCGGCGGCGGGCCGGTGAACGCAATCTTGACGTAACCGCCCGCGGGAATGGAAGCCGGCGCGTCGAGGGTTGCGGTTGCTTCCGTTACAACGATGGGCCTGCGGACAAGCACCTTCTTGTTCGCCTGCACAAACCGGATTTCATAGGCGCCCGCATCGAGCGGCATGCGGATTTCAGCGGGGCTGCCCTGTTTGGTGTAGTCATAGTCCGTATACTTATTGTCAGCCGCATCCGGCGCCGTCACCGTAATCCAGTCTCCCGACGCAGGCTTTGGCCCCGTGAACTCGACGCTGACGGTCTCGCCGGCAATCGCCGTATCTTTTGCATCAAGGGTCGCAACCGCTTCCGTCACCGTGATCGGCTGGCGCGCGATGACTTTTTTGTTGCCCTGCACGAAGCGCAATTCGTACTCGCCGGGCTCCAGAGGCATACGCACCGTCGCGGGGCTCCCCTGCTTCGTATAGTGATAGTCGTTATATTTCTTTTCGGCGGCGTCCGGCCTCGTTACCGTAATCCAGTCGCCCGACGCCGGCGCCGGCCCGGTAAACGCCACAGCGACCTCTTCACCGGCGATGGCGGTTTCGGGACCGGAAACGGTCGCCAGCGCCGCCGTCACCGTAATCGGACGGCGGGCGAGCACCTTACTGTTTCCCTGAACGAAGCGAATTTCATACTCGCCCGCTTCAAGGGGCATACGGAGCTTTGCGGGGCTGCCCTGTTTCGAATAATGATAATTCTTGTAGGCCTTATCGGCGGCGTCCGGCTCAACCACCGTAATCCAGTCGCCGGAGCCGGCCGGCGGGCCGGTGAATTCGACGCTGATCTCCTCGCCAGCGATTGCCTCGTCAGGCGCGACGAGGGTCGCCGCCGCCGGGGTCGCCGTGATGTCGACGCTTGCAAGGGTTCGGATCGGCTGGCCGAGCATGTAGCGCACTTCATATTCGCCAGGCTCAACCGGCATGCGCAGCTCCGCGGGATCGCCAATGCGCGTATAGGCGTAGGTTCCGTACTTCCCGTTGTCGGCGCCCTTTTCGACGATGGTCACATAGTCGCCCTTCCGGTCGGGCCCGGTCCAATGGACAAGAATGTTCGTTCCCGCCATGACCTCGCCGCCCGGATCGGCCGTAACGCTTGCTTCAACAGGGAAGGTCAACGCGATGGTCACCGTCTTCCAGGTGTTCTCGCGAATAACGACCTGCTCCTGCACGCCCTTGAGCCCATCGGCGGGACGTTCCACCGCAACGTCATAGGCGCCCGGCGCAATTTCGACGTCGAGGACGCCGGCGCCCGTCTCCTTGACGACTGGCTCTCCGCCGAGGCGCGGGATCACGGTCCAGGTAAGGCCCTCTTCAATGACAATGCCGCCTTCCAGTTCCGTCGCACGCAGGCGCACCTTGGTTTCCGAAACGGGCTCCGGCGCGGCGGCGACCGTGGTCTCCAATGCGGCGCCAAGCTCGTCGGCATTCGATGCGGAAATGTATTTGCCGCCGGTGTTCTCAGCCAGGCATTGCAATTGCGCCTGAGCGTTTTCTTCGGTGACGTCAAACCCCACCACATGAACGGTAAAATCGACGCCGGCCTGTTCGAGCGCCGCCGCAACGCCGCATGGATCGGGCTCGCAGGTTTCGATCCCGTCGCTGATCAGGACAACAGTCGCCTTTTCCTCCGTATACTTCAGTTTTTCGGCCGCGAGTTTTACCGATGCGGCCATGGGCGTCTTGCCTTTGGGACTCAGCCCTTCAACGGCGGCGCCGATGGCTGCGCGATCCGCGCCGATGGCGGCGAGTTCCTCAATGTCGCTGCAATCGCCTTTGCGCCGGTGACCGTAGGCCACAAGCCCCAGCCGGCGCTCCGCGGGCAACGAGTCCAGCAGGTCGCCGAGCACCGACTTTGCGATTCCGATTTTCGCTTCGCCCTCAATCTGCCCCCACATGGAGCCCGACGCGTCGAGCACGAGGACAGCGTCGCCGTCCTCGGCGACGGCGGGCGTTGCGGCGAACAGGAAAAAAGCGGCGAACAAAGCGCGCATCGTATCGATCCCCCTTCAAAATCAATGGGGAACGAGATTAACGGAAATTACGCTAGGCGCAAATGACAGGGAACCACCCTCCCCACAATCAAAAGCTCACTAATTTTATTCTCTGACTCTTGACGAACTCTATATGTGTAGTATGTACTATTCATGACACAATTTGGTCATTTTCTGCGTGACCAGCGCGAGCAACGGCGACGGGAGGACCGCCGTTATTCCTTACGTCAGGTGGCCCAGCGCGTCGGTCTTGAGCCGGCTTATCTCAGCAAGATCGAGCGTGGCGAAACACCACCGCCTTCGGAAGGAGCGATCTTGAAGCTGGCGGGAGAGTTGGGAGAGGATTCCGACGTGCTTCTCGCCATGGCGGGGAAGGTCTCCAGCGATTTACAGGAGATCATCCGTAAACGGCCCAAACTGTTTGCAACGTTGCTTCGTGAACTGAAGAAAGCCCCCGAGCATGCAATTCTTCATGTTGTACGCGAAGTACGGGATGGGGAATGGTAAAAAATGAAAGGATAATCATGATTACACTTGAGCATGACCATCTGATATTCCGGTTTCCGGAAGTGCACGAAGACGCTGTTTGCACAATCGACTTTCAGCGATCTCTGCGCATCCCCGACGACGGAAAGAATTATCCCTTGCCGCCGGGTTTTGGCAGCCTTCCACTTCGCCATGTCGATGATTTTGCCGAACAGGCACCTGCTGAATGGCTGAAGCGCGGCGGCGTAATCATGCCCATGCATCAGGCGGAAGCGCTATGGCTGCATTTCGGATCTTACGACCGGCGCGAGAACGCCTACCCTTTCGCGCTAAAGATTGCGACTGGAAAAATTTGCGCGGTGACAGGCGAAGCGTGGGTCAATCACCTTAACACTGATCCGCAGGACTATGCGGTCGCGCCAGAGCAGCCCTGGCTTGACGGCTACTGCGTCAAAAAAGGTACGATCCGTCAGTTTGTGGCGATGCCATTGGGCGAGGGATACACCGTCGAGGAACAGCTCACTGAAGCGGCCACACACGGGGGTATACAAATCATCGCTTATCCAATGAAAAAGGAACATTATGAAGAGTTACGGCGGAAACGGCTAGAACAAGAAGCTCGGCAAATGGCGACAAGCCCCTGCTATTCAGAGTCGGCTACCATGGGCGTTGCGCCGGGCGGGCGGATGAATCAGGAGATTTACGATGACGCTTATGGTCTCGATGCTTGGGATCAGCGTCACGCCAGTCGGTGCTTCATCGCCATTGTGAATTCAACACAATGGCTGGCGCTTACCGGCGAAAGCCCGCCCGCACCGCCACTGACCGCCGCAGCCTATACGGAGGCGGGGCTTCCCTGGTTCGACTATTACGGCGCCGACGCCGCCGCACTCGATGGCGCGGAACGGCTCGCCGGGCTGAAAAGCGTCGCGGAGATGGGAAAGCAAAAAGGCAATACGCTGCTGAAAGAAAAAGAATCGGTTGCCGTCAATCATACGATCATTCTTCGAAACAAAGACTCACAGCGCGTGAGAGAAATCGAAGCAGGCTAGTGCTTTTTACACGGAGTGAAGAATGCGAGATAACACGCCAATGTACCGCTACATGATCTGGGCGATGGAAGGTCGAGGCGAGATGTCTAACCCTGACATCTATAAGCAGGTGAGAACCATCTGTAAAAAATTCGGAAGAGAGCTTCCATACGAATGGGAAGCGGAGATTCGTCAAACACTACAAGCACACTGCGTGAGTTCACCGCAATACCAAGAGCGAGGCGATTACTTTGAAGATCACGGTTACGGAAAATGGTCCTGTAAAGTAAATTCCCCTTCGTTGGATGAAATTTTGGCGCGTTTTTAGTCAGCGTACTCTACCCCGCCCGGCGATAGGTCAGTTCAAGAAATACGTCTTCGAGGTCCGATTCGACCGTCGACAAATCCTTGACGCCGACGCCGGCGGCCGAGAGCCGCTCAAGAATTTCCGCAACCTGCGCCTTCGACGGCTGGTACGGGATCGCAAGGCGTCCGTCCGGCTTCAGCTCGGCGCCGAAATCTCCAAGAGCCGGCGCCGCCGCAAGCGCCTCAAGCGGGGTCACCATGAGCGTTTTGGAATCAAGGGATGCGATCAGCTTTTCCGTCGGCTCGCACGCAACCACATCCCCCTCGTGAATGATCGCAATTTCCTCGCAAAGCTCCTGCGCCTCTTCGAGATAATGCGTCGTCAGAACAATTGTGACGCCTTGCTCATGAAGCTCAAGAACATAATCCCACAATTGTTTCCTGAGTTCGATGTCGACGCCGGCGGTCGGTTCATCAAGGATGAGGATCGGCGGCGAATGAACCATCGCCTTTGCAACGAGCAGCCGCCGCTTCATGCCGCCGGAAAGCTGCCGCACGTAAGCGGATGCTTTGTCGTCGAGCCCCAGCGCTGTCAGGATCTCCATGGTGCGCCGTCTGGATTTCGGCACGCCGTAAAGGCCGGCCTGTATCTCCAGCGCCTCCTTTGGCGTGAAGAAGACATCCATGTTGATTTCCTGGGGCACCACGCCGAGGGAGGCGCGGGCCTGACGCGCATTGCGGTCTATGTTGAAGCCCCAGACGAGCACTTCGCCCTCGGTCTTCATCACCAGCCCCGCGAGTATGTTGATAAAGGTGGACTTGCCGGCCCCGTTGGGCCCCAGAAGGCCAAAAATGGATCCGGTGCGTATGGAAAGGTCGACGCCTTTCAGCGCTTCCTTCGCCGGCGCTTTGCCGCTGCCACGATAGATTTTACGCAGGCCTTTGGCGGAAATCGCGATTTCTGGATTGGCGTCGGTCATCATGGGCGATATCGCGCAACGCTCATGCCTGCGTCAACCGGCTTGAGCGGCGCGGGCGCCGAGGCGTAGGGTAAACCCATGAATGACGACGAACGCGAGCGCTATGCCCGTCACATCCTGCTGCGCGAGGTCGGCGGACAGGGACAGCAGAAACTGATCGCCGCGCGCGTGCTGGTGGTTGGCGCGGGCGGCCTCGGTGCGCCGATCATTCAGTATCTCGCCGCCGCCGGCGTCGGAACCATCGGCGTCTGCGACGACGATGCGGTTTCTCTTTCCAATTTGCAGCGGCAGGTTGTCTTCAAGACGACGGATGTCGGACGCCCCAAGGTCGACGCCGCCGCGGAATTCATCGCCGCGCTTAACCCGCATGTTGAGATCGTCCCCCACGAAACACGGGTCGACACGGGCAACGCCGATCGCCTGATCGCGGACTATGACCTCGTGGTCGAAGGGGTGGACAATTTCAAAACCCGTTACGCGCTTAACGCGGCCTGCATCCGCGCGCGCAAAACGCTCGTTTCCGCCGCAGTCGGACGATTTGAAGGTCAGCTGACGACGTACAAACCTCACAAGGCGCCCGGCGAATTGCCGTGCTACCGGTGCTTCGTGCCGGAAGAACCCCCGCTCGACGCCCAGGTCAATTGCGCCGAAGAAGGGATCATGGGCGCCGTGACCGGGATCGTCGGCGCGCTGGCGGCCATGGAAACGGTGAAGGAAATTCTGGAAATCGGCGAGGGATTGGCCGGGCGCATGCTGCTTTATGACGGGCTGGGCGCAGCGTTCCGCAATGTGACCCTGCACGCCGATCCCGCCTGCCCCGATTGCGGACCGCTGACGAAGGAGTGATCCAATGACCCGGCTTGCCGTCGCCGTTCTCGCCGCTGTCCTGTCCGGGTCCTGCGCGTCGACGCTGGCGCCCCTTGTGGCGCCCGATGTCGACACCGGCGCCGCCGCGCTGCGGGCCGGCGAGTATGAACTCGATCCCGAACACGCCGCGCTGATCTTCCGCGTCGACCATCTGGGATTTTCCGATTTTGTCGGACGGTTTGAGACTTTTAACGCCGTCCTCGATTTCGATCCGGACGCGCCGGAGGCCGCCAGCGTCGAGGCGATCATTGAGGTCGGCAGTCTCGATATCGCCAACGACGCCTTCGCCGAAACGCTGAAATCCGATCAATGGCTCGGGGCGGGAAGTTCTCCGACGGCGCGCTTCGTCTCCAGATCGCTGGATATCACGGGCGAAAAATCCGGTATTGTCACCGGCGATCTGACCCTGCGCGGCGTTACCGCGCCGGTAAGCCTTGCGGTTACATTCAATGGCGGCGCCCGCGACCGTCTGCGCGGCGGCGCCTATGTGGTCGGCTTCTCGGCAAGGGGCGCGTTTGACCGCACGGATTTCGGCATAGACCGGTTCTCCGGGATCGTCGGCGATGAGATTGCGATTGAGATTGAGGCGGAGTTCATCCGCCGGCGCTAATCGTCCAGCGTGATCACGACAATACTGTCCGCATCAACGGCGACCTTCGTCTCTTCAAAACTCGGCTTGCTGAGTTTCGGTTTGACGCCGTTGGAAAACGCGACCGGCTCTTTGGGAAAACCGAGGAATTTGCCCCGATTGAGCTTGCCGTCGCCATTTTCGTCGAGATAGGCCGCGAGGGAGTACTCGCCCGGCTCGATATCGTCGAGGGGCACGACGGCGAGCCCGCGCTCGTCGATGCGGCCGTCGCGCTTCGCATAGGGCTCTTCGAGAAACCTGTCGGCGCTGTCGTAGATCGTAATGCGGACGGCCTGACCGGGTTCGGCGTCAAAGGTCGTTTGCACCGCGGCGACCGGCCCATCGGTTTTCAGCGAATAGAGGTTCACAAATCCGGCGGAGTCCGCCAGGGCCGATCCAGCGATCGCAAACAAAAACGATGTCAAAAACAAGCGACGCACGCGCTGAACCTTCAAACCATATCCACCGCCGACAGCCCGTCGCCATCGGTCCGGCCAATGTGCGCCGAGACGATTGTGATTCAACTAAATTCTTGGAATTGTCGCAGAACCGTGAGCGGGTGTTACCGGAATGCGACGCCTGCGGTGGCAATCCCGCCAACCCTTCATGTCCCGAGGAAGCGGCGCCCCGCCATCGGTATTCAATCGGTAACGATTCCTGCGAACAAATGAACGCCGCCCGCGCCTAGCAGCCTGAATCAAGGCCCAGGATGACCCTGTCCGGGGGTTTATGGCCGTCGGCGAACATCTTGATGTTGATGATCACCCGTTCGCCCATCTCGATCCGGCTCTCCACCGTGGCGGACGCCATGTGCGGCAACAGAACGACATTCGAAAGGCCCAACAGTTTGTCGTTGGGCCCGCCGCGCTCATAGACGTCAAGGCCGGCGCCGGCGAGGCGGCCCGCCTCGATCATGTCTGCGAGCGCGCCCTCATCGACGATCTCGCCGCGGGAGATATTTACGAGATAGGCGTGCGGCTGCATGAGATCGAGACGCCGGCGCGAGAGCAGATGAAACGTCGCCGGCGTATGCGGACAATTGACGGAGACAATATCGACATGGGCCAACATCTGATCGAGACTGTCCCAGTACGTCGCTTCGAGCTCATCCTCGATATGCGGGTTGATGGGATTGCGATTGTGATAGTGAACGGAAAGGCCGAAGGCGCGCGCACGTCGCGCGATTGCTTCTCCCACGCGGCCCAGCCCGATGATGCCCAGCTTTTTGCCGCGCACGCGCCGGCCAAGCATCCACGTTGGAGACCAGCCTTCAAATTTTCCGTCGCGCAACGCCGTCACGCCCTCAACAAGCCGGCGCGGCACGGCGAGAATGAGCGCCATCGCCATATCGGCCGCGTCCTCGGCGAGCACTGACGGCGTATTGGTGATAATAATGCCTCTGGCGTTGGCGGCCGCCACATCGATGTGATCGATCCCCGCGCCGAAATTAGCGACAAGCTTCAACCGGTCGCCGACGGCGTCAAAAAAAGCGGCGTCAAGTTTATCGCCAAGAGTTGCCGCAAGAACGTCGACGCCGTGCGCGCGCTCAATCAATGCGGCGTGGGAAAGCGGCTCGTCCGCATCGTGCAGCACAGTGTCGAACAACGCCGACAACCGGTTTTCCACCTGCTCCGGCAGGCGGCGCGTAAGGGCGACCTTCACTGCGCCGGTCATGACTTTCCTCCCGCCGCCATGACGGTTAACCGGGTATTAACGCCTTCGTGATGGTGTAACAGATTATTCATGTGTGCCGGCGTTTCCGTTTCCCAATGACCCATAACTCCCATTCATCCGGCGCCGTGCGGTTGCGCCGCCTGGCCGTTTATTGCGCCGCCGTCTATTGCGCCGCCGTCGTCTGCGCCCTCAATATGACTGCGCAGGCGGGCGATCTGCAAGCGTCCGCAACGCCCATGACCGAAATCCGGTTCGATACCCCGTCCGGTCTGCCCGTACCGCGCTTTGTCTCGCTGAAGGCGGAAAAGACGTTCTGCCGGGCCGGACCGACTTTCGCCCACCCGGTTCGGATCACCTATCGCCGCCGCGGCCTGCCCGCCATGGTAATCGCCGAAACGCGCGATCACTGGCGGAAAATCCGCGATCCGGAGGGAGACGAATGCTGGATCCATCGCACCAAGCTTTCCGGCGCAAAGACCGCCATCGTTATCGAAGAGGGGCTTATCCTCAGAGCGCGGCCAAGCGATGGTGCGACGCAAAAAGCGCGTCTCGGACGCGGTCTTATTGCGCGCGTGGAAAAGTCTCGCGACGGCTGGGTAAAAATCTCGGCGCCGAATGTCAGGGGCTGGGCGCCGCAAGATGGGTTTTGGGGCGTGCCGGCCGACGCCGATCCTCATTGATGCGTCCTGCGAGGCCTGATTGACCGCACGCGGCGGCCTCGTTACCAACGCGCAAGGTAAGCGCGACGAGGGATATGCTGGACAAGAAGAACGCCTACAATCGCGAGGAGCTGCTGGAGTGCGGGTATCACGGGTTTGCGGGGGAAGGCACGGCGCAATTGCCGGTGCCGCAAATGCTGATGTTCGACCGTGTGACGTCGATCACCGAGGACGGGGGCGAGTACGGCAAGGGCTATATCGAGGCTGCGCTCGATATTAATCCCGATCTCTGGTTTTTTGACTGCCATTTTCCGGGCGATCCGGTGATGCCGGGCTGTCTCGGCCTCGATGCGCTATGGCAGCTTATCGGGTTTTTCCTGACATGGTCCGGCAATCCCGGACATGGCCGCGCGCTCGGCGCGAAGGATGTGCGATTCGGCGGGATGGTTGTGCCGAGCGCGCGCATTGTTACATACGAGATCAACATCCGGCGGATGATGCGCCGGCCGCTCGTCCTCGGCATTGCCGACGGCGTTATGAAAGTCGACGGCCGGGACATATACAGGGCGAAGGATTTGCGGGTCGGCCTGTTCTCGCGCGAGCAACTCGACGCGGGATTGGACCTTTAGGATTCGCAACGCGATCCAATAAGTAGAGAGAGGCGCTTATGCGGCGAGTGGTCATTACCGGCATGGGAGTCGTTTCATCGATCGGCGACAATGTTGAAGAGGTTGCCGATGCGCTGAAAAACCTGAGATCCGGCGTGACGCATTCGGAAGAATTCGCCGAACACGGTTTCAAATGCCAGGTCTGGGCTCGCCCCAAAATGAATATCGAGGACATTCTGGACCGGCGCACCCGGCGTTTCATGGGCGAAGGCGCGGCGTGGAATTACGTGGCCATGCAGGAAGCGCTCGCCCAGGCCGGTCTTTCCGACGACGAGATCAGCCACCCGATGACGGGCATCGTCATGGGCTCCGGCGGCCCGTCAACCCGCGTTATCGTCGAGGCCGCCGACATCACGCGAAACAACAAGAGCCCCAAGCGAGTGGGCCCGACCGCCGTCCCGAAGGCGATGTCGTCGACAAATTCCGCGACCCTTGCCGTGCCATTCAAGATTCTGGGCGTCAACTATTCGATTTCGTCCGCATGCGCCACATCGGTTCATTGTATCGGCGCCGCAGCCGAGCAGATCATGATGGGCAAGCAGGATATTGTGTTCGCCGGCGGCGGCGAGGAATGCGACTGGACGCTCGCCAACCTGTTTGACGCCATGGGCGCCATGTCCACCGGCCACAACGACAATCCGTCGACGGCGAGCCGCGCCTATGACAAAGACCGCGACGGGTTCGTCATCGCCGGCGGCGCCGGCGTCGTCATTCTCGAAGAATATGAGCGCGCAAAAAAACGCGGCGCTGAAATTCTCGGCGAAATCGTCGGCTACTTCGCCAATTCCGACGGATACGACATGGTGCAGCTATCGGGAGAGGGCGCGGTCCGCTGCATGCGCGGCGCGCTCGAAACCGTCCGTCAACCGATCGATTACGTGAACCCGCACGGCACGTCGACGCCGGTGGGCGACCGGAAAGAAACGCAGGCCATTCGCGAAGTCTTCGGCTCGGAAATCCCGCCATTCTCGTCGACGAAATCGCTTACCGGTCACTCCCTCGGCGCCGTCGGCGCTCAGGAGCTGATCTACGGTCTCATCATGATGCGCGACCGGTTCCTCGCCGCATCGGCCCATATCGAAAATATCGATCCGGAATTCGAAGATCTCCCCGTCATTCGCGAGCGCGTCGACAACGCCAGGATCGACTGCTTCCTGACCAACAGCTTTGGCTTTGGCGGCACCAATGGCAGCCTCGCCGTTGCGCGCGTTTAGGCGCCCGTGAGCGACGAACAAATCGGCGCAGCCATCGCGGCCGCAGTAATTGCAACGCTGGGGCTCTGGTGGTTTCGCCTGATCCTGCGAAGCGTCCGCGCCTTGCCGCCGATCACGCGATTCGGCATTTACGCGCTAATCTGGCTGGCCTATTTCGTAGCCGTCATGCTGGTAATCACGCGCAGCCAATCAGGCGCATAAAATCAATCGAGAGGAAGAAACGATGGGCGCAGAACCTACCTTTCCAAAAGGCGATCTGATGAAAGGCAAGCGCGGCCTCATTATGGGCGTCGCCAACAAAAATTCGATCGCCTGGCACATCGCCCGGCAACTGCATGCGCAAGGCGCGACGCTGGCGTTCACCTATGCGGGCGAAGCGCTTGAGCGCCGCGTGCGTCCGCTTGCGGAAAGCGTCGAGGCGGAGCTGCTGGTCGAATGCGATGTTACGGACGATGCGTCCATGGATGCAGCGTTTGCGTCCGTCAAAGACAAATGGGGCGAACTCGATTTCCTCGTGCACGCCATCGCCTTTACCGACAAGTCGGCCCTTGAAGGATCCTTTGTGGCGAACACGACACGCCAGATATTCAAAGATACGATGGACGTATCGGCGTATTCTTTTGTCGATGCGGCGCGGCGGGCCTCCGAACTCATGAACCCGGGCGGTTCCATGATCACGCTGACCTATCTCGGCAGCGAACGGACAGTGCCGAACTACAATGTCATGGGCGTCGCGAAGGCGGCCCTTGAAGCATCGACGCGCTATATCGCCCGCGACCTCGGCCCCCGGGGCATTCGCGTCAATGCGGTCTCGGCGGGGCCCATCAAGACTCTTGCCGCCGCCGGCATCTCGTCGGGGAAACACATGTTTTCGTTTAATCGCCTCGCCTCCCCCTTACGCGACGACACCGATCCCCGCGGCGTCGCCGGCGCCGCACTTTATCTCCTCTCCGATCTCGGACTTTCCTGCACCGGCGAGACCCACCATGTGGACGCCGGCTTCCACATTGTCGGCATGCCCGATGAGGGCGCGCTGAAGGAATGATCGCCGACGCCAGGGCGATAATCGACGCGCTCAATCTGAAACCGCATCCTGAAGGCGGATGGTACGCCGAAACATGGCGCGCTGACGCGAAGGACGGCGCGCGCGCCGCCGGCACGGCGATCTATTATCTGCTTGAAACCGGCCAACGCTCACACTGGCACCGGGTCGACGCTGCCGAGGTCTGGCACTATTACGCTGGCGCCTCTTTACGTCTTTCCATCTCGGCCGACGCTCAGACAACGGAGCATTTAACGCTCGGCGCGCGCATCGACGCCGGCGAGCGGCCGCAAATTATCGTGCCGCCGAACGCGTGGCAGTCGGCGGAAAGCCTCGGCGACTGGACCCTGGCGGGATGCACCGTGTCGCCGGGATTTCTTTTTGAAACGTTCGAGCTGGCGCCGAAAGACTGGGCGCCGGGCGATCAATAAGACGGGCGCGCCTGGGCAAGGCGCCTCACGGTCTCCGCGGCGGCCTCGCCCGTCGCCGTCGCGATAACAGACACAGCGCCGTCGCGGTCTATCGGCTTTTCCATGGTGATCACTGGCACATTCAAACCGTCCCCGGCGGGATCTTCGTCGCGTGAGATCGCGCGAAACCCCGCCGCCTCGTAAAGCGGCATGCCGGCCAGCGTCGCGCCGAGAGTCATTTTGGAGAAGCCTTCCTCGGAAGCGGCAAGCTCGCCCAGCGCGAGCAACAGTTTTCCGACGCCCCTGCGGGTAAAATCAGGATTTGTATACATCGCCCGGATGCGCGCCGGCTCGGTTTTCGGATCGAGAAACGCATCGGACCGGCCCTCGGAGTGGCTGCCGCCGAACAGCGTCGCGCGCCGGCCCCAGCCGCCGCAGCCCGCAAAAACATTTTCCGGGCCGCCCTCTTCGCTGATCATGAAGTAGGCGCCGTCATCGATCAGCTGACGGTCAAGGCCCATGGTTTTTTTTGAAGACTCAATCTGCGCCGGCGTCAAAAACGGCCTTTGCAATTCTTCGATCGCCCGCAACTGCAATGCCGATATCGCCGGGATGTCCGTTTCCTCGGCAATGCGCCAGGAAAAGCCGCTCATCTACTCGGCGGCCTTTACAAGCGTTGGACCGGAGATCGCTTTTGCAATGCGCGATGCGAGCTTTTGCGCAACCTCGGCCTTGGGCATTTCCGGCCACGCCTCGTCGCCTTCATCCGTAATCAGATAAACGGTATTGCGTTCGCCGCCCATGGCGCAGTGCTCTCCCGGCGACACGTCATTGGCAACCATCCAGTCGCACCCTTTTCGCTTTCGCTTGACTTCCGCATGGGTGACGACGTCGTCAGTCTCGGCGGCGAACCCGACCACCAGACGCGGACGGCCGTTTTTCAGTTGCGAAATCGTTTTCAGAATATCCGGGTTTTCTGCAACCGGTATTGACGTCAGCCCGCCACGTTCCTTTTTAATCTTGTGTTCGGACTCGATGGACGGGCGATAGTCGGCGACAGCAGCGCAGCAGACGGCGCAATCCACCGGCAACGCGTTTTGGCTCGCTTCCATCATCTCCCGCGCCGTCTCTATGCGGACAAGTTCGACCCCTTTCGGGGGCGGGACATTTGTGGGCCCGGTTACAAGCACGACGTCGCCGCCAAGATTGCGGAGCGCTGCGGCGATGGCGTAGCCCTGTTTGCCCGACGACCGGTTGGCGATGTAACGAACGGGGTCGAGGGATTCGTGGGTCGGCCCGGCCGTAACGAGGATGCGTTTGCCCGTCAGCGGCCCGGCGGCGTTCTTTGCAAAATGCGCCTCGACCGCGTCGGCGATCTCAACCGGCTCGGCCATGCGGCCCGGCCCGTATTCGCCGCAGGCCATCTCCCCTTCGTCCGGCCCGACAAAAAGGGCGCCGTCGGACTTGAGCCGCTCAACATTGCGTTGCGCCGCAGGATTTTCCCACATCCTGACATTCATCGCCGGCGCATAGAGCACCGGCTTGTCCGTCGCCATGAGAGCCGTCGACGCAAGATCGTTGGCAATCCCGTTCGCGGCCTTTGCCATCAGGTCCGCCGTCGCCGGCGCGACAACCACAAGGTCCGCCGAGCGGGAAAGCTCTATGTGGCCCATCTCCGCTTCATCGGTCAGATCGAAAAGATCCGTGTAGCACTTATCGCCGGAGAGGCTTGCAGCGGCGAGAGGCGTGATGAACTCCGCGCCCGCCTTCGTCAGCACCACGCGCGAGCGGATATCGCGCCGCGCCAGCTCGCGGATTAACTCAAGACTCTTATAGGCGGCGACGCCGCCGCCGACGATCAGCAGAATACGTTTTGGCTCAGTAGTCATGCCTATTAGATAGGCGCGGCGGACGCGAAAGTCACCTTCGCGGGGCGCGTCTATCGCATCAGCGCCAGCATCGCGATAATGGCGGCGAGGCCGGCGACGAACCAGGCCAGGCGGGCAGGCGTTGCCTTGCCTTCGCTGCGCCGATCCTCAGCCGCGACGATGCGTGCGGCGCGCCCGACATCCTCAACGAAAGCCGGCAGTTCCGGCACGATTTCCATCGCCTTTTGCGCGGTGTCGCGGGCCCGCTGGATCTGCGCGCCGGGGCCAATGGCGTCTTCGACATAGGCGCGCACCACCGGGCTTGCCGCGTCCCACATGTCAATTTCCGGATCGAGTACGCGGGCGACGCCTTCCACCGTCACCATCGTCCGCTGCAACAGCACCAGTTCCGGACGCAGATGCATGTCGAACATGGCCGTGACGTCAAAGAGCTGCTGCAACACGCGGGACATATCGACCTGCGCCGCGTTGCGTCCCTGAAGCGGCTCGCCGACGGAGCGCAGCGCCTGGGCGAAGGCCTCGCGGGAATGCTCCTTGTCCACATAACCGGCGCGAAAATGAACATCCGCGGTTCGCCGGTAGTCGCGGGTGATGAAGCCGTAAATGATCTCCGCAAATGTCCGGCGCGCGGTTTCGTCGAGCCGCCCCATGATACCGAAATCGATCAGCGCGAGCCGGCCGTCGCCGTCGATAATCATGTTCCCCTGATGCATGTCTGCGTGAAAAAACCCTGTGTTCAGCGCCTGTTTCAGGAACACCCGGATCACCAGTTTGGCAAGCGAGCTGCGATCAACGCCGCTCTCGTCAATCGCGCCGAGATCGGCCATGGGAATGCCGTCAATCCACTCGACCGTCAGGACGCGGCGCGCGGAAAGCGGCCACACAACGTCGGGCACGCGAACATTCGGCTCGTCGCGGAGATTTTCCGCAAGCTCGGACGCGGCGCCCGCTTCCATACGCAGATCAAGCTCGATCGCGGCGGACGCTTTCAGCGTTTCGATAAATTTCGACGGCTCCATGCGACGGGCGGTCTGCGACACCGTTTCGACGAGCCCCGCGGCGCGGGAGAAGGCCCGAAACTCAAGAGCGGCTTTCCGCTCAATCTGTGGGCGGAGGATTTTTACGGCCACCTTGCGGCCGTCTTTCAGCACCGCCTTGTGCGCCTGCGCGATGGAGGCCGCCGCCATCGGTTCGGAAAAGGCGTCGAACAGCTCACCCACCGGCTTTCCAAAGGCGCGCTCAATTTCGGCGCGGGCTTCAGCCTGCGCAAATGGCGGCATCTTGTCCTGAAGCCGCGCAAGGTCGTCGGCGAGTTCAAAGCCGATAATGTCCGGCCGCGTCGCCATGAACTGGCCAAGCTTTACATAGGCCGGCCCCAGACGCTCGAATGCGGCGGCAAGGCGCTGGCCGGGCCGCAGATCGCCGCCCCGCGCGCCGACGCGCGCAAAAGCGCCGAGGGCCCGCACGGTGCCAGGGGCGAGATGCGCATACTCCCGCGGCACAAGCGCGTCATGGCGCATCAACGTCCATCCGGCGCGGAGGAGCCGGGCGTAATCGGCAAGAGCGGCGATCATGGACGCTGCCTCAAATCTTCCAGCCCATATGCAGGGCGGCGACGCCGCCGGTCAGGTTTTCATACTTCACGCGCGAGAACCCGGCGGCGCGGATACGCGCGGCGAATGCATCCTGCGCCGGGAAGCGCCGGATCGATTCAACGAGATATTGATAAGACTCGCGGTCGCCGGCCACCCTTTCCCCAAGCCACGGGATGACGTTGAAGGAATAGGCGTCGTAGATTTTCTGGAGGCCTTCGGTAATCGGATGAGAAAACTCAAGACAGGCAAAGCGCCCGCCCGGCCGCAAAACCCGGTGCGCCTCTTTGAGGGCGGCATCCATATTCGTGACGTTGCGGATGCCGAATGCGATTGTGTAGGCGTCGCCGGCATTGTCATCGACCGGCAGCCCTTCCGCATCGCCGCAGATCCTCGCGATCTGATCCGCGCCGAACGCGTCATCGCCGGTCCTGCCGGCCCGGAGCATTTCGAAATTGATGTCGCAAATCAGCGCCCGGGCCCGCGGGGCGGCGTCGGCGCGCGCCCGCCCGTTCGCCCGTTTTAAGAACCCCCGCGCCACATCGCCCGTGCCCCCTGCCACATCGATCAGCGTCTGGCCGGGTTGGGGCGCCAGGCGGTCGAGGAGCACGGATTTCCAGATCCGATGGACGCCGCCGGACATGAGATCGTTCATGACGTCGTAGTTCGATGCGACGCTGTCGAATACGCCGCGCACAAGGCCGGCTTTTTCGCCGGCCCGTACCGTGCGAAATCCAAAACTCGTTTCGTCGTCATTACGCCGCGACATGAGGACCTCTTACCGGCGCACGCTATTGGCGAGAAGCGCCTTGACGCCGCATGGCTCCTTTGCCAGTGTAACCACTTCAAATATCAAGATTTTTTGACGACGGGCGTTTGAGTTATCGTCGAGCAGCGCGAAAACGGGGGCGCGAGGAGCGATCATGATCAAGTCCGAACTGGTTCAGAAACTCGCCGACGAGAATCCGAACCTCTTTCATCGCGATGTGGAGCGCATCGTGTCGATCGTCTTTGACGAAATCACCGATTCCCTGGCGCGGGGCGACCGCGTGGAGCTGCGCGGCTTCGGCGCCTTTTCCGTCAAGCACCGGCCGGCGCGCGTCGGGCGCAATCCGCGTTCGGGCGAGGCCGTCAATATCGAGGAAAAGTGGACGCCGTTCTTCAAGGCTGGGAAAGAATTGCGCGATCGCATGAACAAGGACGGACGCTTTTCCGACGCCGCAACCCAGGCAATGTCCGGCCCGAACGATTCGTAAGGGCGGCGACGGCGCGGCGGCGATTGAACTGGCCGCCCCTTTTGTGGGATGCTCACGGCCATGAAGAAATGGCTGTTCCGCGTGATCTGGATCCCCGTGCTCATTCTCACGGTGCTGTTTCTTGTGGCGAACCGGCAGCTTGTGGCCGTCAGCCTCGACCCCTTCAACGCTGAAGCCCCGGCCCTGACGACGCCGGCCTTGCCGCTCTGGGCGTGGCTGATGGTCATGCTGTTCGTCGGTCTCGGCGCCGGCGCATTCGGCGCCTGGCTGTCGGCGCGCCCGAAGCGCGTCGCGGCGCGGGCGGACCGGAAGCGCGTCAGGGAACTGAGCCAGGAGGTCACTCGCCTCGAAACGCGGCTGCGCGACGCGGACGCCGAACGCCAGGCGCACCGGACAAGCGTGCCGTCAGCCGAACCGCCGCTTCTGGAAAGTGAAGATGCCTGACCCCAACGCCTCATGAGCCCGGTATGAACGATGTCGGCGTCAAAATCTGCGGGGTCCGCGACCTCGATGCCGCCCTCGCCGCGGCCCGCGCCGGCGCCGATTATCTTGGCTTCGTATTCTTCAGAAAAAGCCCGCGCTTTCTCTCCGCCGAAGCTGCCGACGATATTGTACTTGAACTGAAACAGACGAGCTTCGATGAGGGCTTCGCCCTGCCGAAGCTGGTGGGCCTCTTTGTGGACGCCGGCGAAAAGGAGCTGTCCGAGGTCGCGCCCTTTCTCAGCCATTTTCAGTTTCACGGCCATGAAGATGCAGAGCGCTGCGCGGAAATGGGTTCGCAGTTCGCGGTCGACATCATCAAGGCCGTGCCGGTGACGGCGCCGGCGGACGTTGCATCCGCCGATGAATTTCTTGAGGCCGCAGACATTGTCCTCTTTGACGCCAAGCCCCCGCCCGGCGCCGCGCGACCCGGCGGTCACGGCGTTCAATTCGACTGGACGGCGTTGAAATCCTACGCCGGGGACACGCCATACCTTCTCGCAGGGGGCCTCAATCCGGAGAATGTCGCCGCCGCTGTTGCATCGCAAAAAGACGCAGCGGCATTTATCGGCGTCGACGTATCCTCGGGCGTCGAAACGGCGCCCGGGAAGAAGGATCCGGATCTCGTTAAGGCCTTTATCTCAAAGGCAAAAGACCGATGACAAGATCGGTTATGCTGCACTTTTTGTGCGCAGCATTTTTTGCAGCAATTTTGTCTGCCTGCGCGTCGGAGGGCCGCTCGGTTGACGAGTATGACCCGCCCGCCCGACAGTATGACTTGCTGCGCGACGGCGGATACGTGCTGGTGATGCGGCACGCGCATTCGCCCCACGGTCAGTCCGAGCCGGAGCGCATCGGCGCAGACTGCCGGCTCGGCGATGGCCGCGGGCTGAGCGCGTTCGGGGCGCGCCAGGCGCGGTATATCGGCGAGACGATCGCCGCGGAAAACATCCCGCTCCTGAAAGCCTATACGAGCCGCATGTGCCGCGCCTGGGATACGGCGATCCTCGCGGGCGGCGACGCGCCCGTGATCCCGCACGACTCCCAGATGACGACCGCACCCGACAAGGTCAGCGCGTTCAAGAAAGAAATCGAGGCGGAGCTTGCCGCCAATCCTGGCGCCAACATTATGCTGGTCAGCCATTCCAACATCGCGCCGCTCTACGGCGCCGGGCCCTTAGAAGCGGAGGAGGAGATTCCCGAGGGCGTCGTCTTCATCGTTATTCCCGGCGAATGGCTCAGCATCGGACGGTTCGGTCGCGAAAAAGAAAAAGCGCCGTCATTCAGCCAACTGGACTGACGGGCGGCGTTGGGTCAGAAGGACGCCAATATCAACGGAATTTGATTCAGTTTGTCACACTTAATTGAAAGTTTGGGGTCTTAACACAAAATATGGTGAAACAAAGAGTTTCACGCGCTACGTTTAGTACGGTATAGTAGCTTTCCGCGGGAGAATTTTTAATGGCAGCAAGAAAATCTGTTTTGAAGCCTGCTCCAGATCGTCCTGAGCTGGAAGAGTTGCTCCGTGATGCCAAAGAAAAGGGTATTTCGGACGATGAATTACGCGAGCAACGGGTTAGCTTTATTTACGGAAATGCACCGGCTGGCGCCGACCGTATAACGAAAGAGTCTGCGCGCAAGGCATCAACGCGCAATAGGCTAATATCAGCTTAGAAGCACGACATAAATGCTCGTAATAGAAGAACAGGACCCTGAGCTTTATTCGCAGGTTCAGGAAGCTAATCTTGCTCGACAATACGATCTTCTCACAAACTGCATCGAAATTGGCCTAAAGTATGGGCATACCTCTTTCGATAAATATGTTTTGTGGCACTTAAACCATGTCGCAGTTGCAAACATCTGCCAGTTTGGCGGCCGATTCAGAGAGGAGCCAATATATGTGGGCGACCACAAACCGCCACACTTCAAAGATGTTCCTGAGCTGGTGGATAGGTATATTTCGACGATCCATGAAAACTGGTTCAATTGGTCTCCAACCGAACTGGCCGCATACGGATTATGGCGGTTACTTTGGATACACCCGTTTATCGAAGGAAACGGGCGAACGGCGCGAGCGACATGTTACTATCTAATGTGCGCTCGGGCTGGCGCGTTGCTACGCGGAAGAAAGATTGTCCCGGAGCGAATTAGGGAGGACCGAAAGCCCTATTATGCAGCGTTGCAAGCCGCTGATCGCGCTTGGGACCAGGGAAACTTGGATTTTTCGGTCTTGGAAGATTACCTGGCTAAGTTGCTTTCTGCACAATTGCGAGATGCGTAGTCTCTACTTTGAATTAAGACCGCGATGACCAAACCCAATTCCTACCGCACGGGCCCCGACGAAGAGGGCCGCTTTGGCAAGTTTGGCGGCCGCTTCGTCGCCGAGACGTTGATGCCGCTGGTGCTGGCCCTCGAAAAAGAATATCGCGCCGCGCAGAAAGACCCCGCATTTCAGGAAGAACTCGACTACTATCTGAAGCACTATGTGGGACGGCCCTCGCCGCTTTATTTCGCCGAGCGCCTGACGGAGCATTGCCGCGCGGGAGCGCCCGCAGGCAAGGGCGCGAAAATCTATTTCAAGCGGGACGAGCTGAACCACACCGGCGCCCACAAGATCAACAATTGCATGGGCCAGATCCTGCTCGCCAAACGCATGGGCAAAACGCGGATCATCGCTGAAACCGGCGCCGGCCAGCACGGCGTCGCCACGGCGACCGTCTGCGCGCGCTTCGGACTGCCATGCGTCGTTTATATGGGCGCGACCGACGTGGAGCGGCAAAAGCCCAACGTCTTCCGAATGAAGCTGCTGGGCGCCGAAGTCGTGCCCGTCACATCCGGCCGCGCGACGCTCAAGGACGCCATGAACGAGGCGCTGCGCGACTGGGTGACCAATGTGGACGACACGTTTTACATCATCGGCACCGCCGCGGGCCCGCACCCCTACCCGGAACTTGTGCGGGATTTTCAGTCGATCATCGGCCGGGAAGCAAAAGAACAGATGATGAAGGCCGAAGGCCGCCTCCCCGACTGCGTCATGGCCTGCATCGGCGGCGGCTCGAACGCCATTGGGCTCTTTCATCCCTTCCTTGACGAGACGGCGGTCGAAATTGTCGGCGTCGAAGCGGCGGGGCACGGCATCGATACGGACGAGCACTGCGCCTCGCTCACCGGCGGGCGTCCCGGCGTCCTTCATGGCAACCGCACCTATCTCCTACAGGACGAGGACGGACAGATCCTTGAGGGCCATTCGATTTCCGCCGGTCTCGACTATCCCGGCATCGGCCCGGAACACGCCTGGCTCCATGAGTCCGGGCGCGCCACATATCTCAACGCCACGGACGCGGAGGCCCTCGCCGCCTTTCAGCTCTGTTCGAGGCTCGAAGGGATTATCCCCGCGCTCGAACCGTCCCACGCCCTCGCCCGGGCCGTCGACAAGGCGAAGGAAATGGATGCCGGGCAGATCCTCCTCCTCAATATGTGCGGCCGGGGCGACAAGGACATCTTTTCCGTAATGGATGCGCTTGACGGGGAATAACGCAGCCTCAAGCCGCCGTTTTCTCCGTACCCAAATGGTTTTCGACAGCCGCTTTCCACCGCCCTATCATCGCCTCGAAATTGGCGGCGCCGTGGTCGTCGACAACCGAGCGGCCAGCGTCTGACAGCGCCGTGTGCTCATAGGATACCGTCAGGATGGCGCCGGCCGCGCCCTCCGCAACGTCAATGTCGAGGCGCGTGACGCACGCTCCGGGCGCGACCTTGATCATTGTCAGCGCGCACTTTTTCGGGTCGTGAAACGGCGTCACCCACACCGCTTCGCTGTTGTCATCATTGCCGCCGGCCGGCGTCGTGAAGATGCAGTCCTGTTCGACAAGGCCCGAATTCGAAAGGATCATGTTGGTGGTCCAGCCGGGCGCCCAGTCATACTCGCGCACGGGACACATCAGCGCGAAGACGTCGTCAGGACTGGCGGCGACTTCCATCACCGCCGTCTGTTTGCGCCGATAGGGCTTTTCAATCTTCATCGGGACGATCCTTCTTCCTCAAGCCGGTGACTGTCTGCCGCCGTCAGGTCGAGGCCGAAAAGTTTCTTCAGCTCCGCAATCTGTTTCAGGGTCGCGGGCTCGAAAGGCTCGCTGCCCTCAAACGCGTGCAGGCAAATCCCCTCAAGCAGATCGCCAAGGCTCATTTCCTTTTCGGCGGCGAGCGCCTTCAGCACCTTCAGGAGGCGCTTCTCGATGCGCACCCCGGTCTGCACCCGATCAACAGATTTTCGCCGACTGTCGGCTTTTTTACGTATCATGGTACCAATATAAGCAAAACGGGAATGCCGTCAAGCGAACGCAGGTTTTCTCGCCGGGTTGAGGTTTGGGCGGGCGCAGCGCCCCTAGCCGGCTTTTCGCGCGGCCATCTGTTTGTCGCCGCGCCAGGCTTCCATGGACTGCGAAATCGCAAAGGTCTCGCGATATTTTGGGGAGTCGGAAGGCCGCGGCGGGCGTTCCGCGGTGAGCGCCATGATTTCCGCGAGCTTGTTATGGGCCGCGCCCGCCTGTCCCGCGCCGATATAGGCGTGCAATTCCACGAGAGAATCGGAAAGAGGATCGTCAGCGCGAATGACGAAATACGGCTCGTCCCCTGCAAGATCGTCATAACAGTCGAATTGGGACGGGTTTTCTTTTGAGCCGGTACGCGGGCTGACCATGGGCAACTTTCCTGTTTTCGAAGCGGTTATTTGATAGCGTGATTCTCTTACGCACTGAGTCATCTCCTTGCCACAACTTTCCCGTTGCGGCCTATTGTTTTCGAAACCAAGTCCAGCCGGGGATTTCCAATGCGCACTGCTCTCTTTTTCGCCTTGGCGTTCAGCCTGTTCGCGTGTTCGCAGAAGCCGGCGGCGGAAGCGGTCGCCGATGATTCAACGCTGCGGACGACCGCCCAGGGCGAAGTCGTCGGGTTCACGACCGCGGACGGCGCCCACAGCTGGCGGGCGATTCCCTTTGCCGCGCCGCCGGAAGGGGATCTTCGATGGCGAGCGCCGCAGGCGCCGGCGCCGTGGGAGGGCGCACGCGAGGCGACCCGTTTTGCGGAGCGCTGCATGCAGCTTTCCAACAGGCTGAACGAAGGGGAAGACATCGAACCCGGCGAGATCATCGGTTCGGAGGACTGCCTTTATCTCGATATTTACGCGCCGCCGGACGCTGAGGGGAAAGACCTGCCCGTCATGGTCTGGATCCATGGGGGCGCCAATGTCTGGGGCCGCGCCTCCAACTACGAAGGCTCAAAGCTTGCGGTCAACGAGAATGTCATCATCGTCGCGGTTCAGTATCGCGTCGGCCCGTTCGGGTTCTTCGCCCACGAATATCTGCGCGACACCGCAGAAGCGCGAGAAGACGGCGCGGCCAACTTCGCCATCCTCGATCTCATCGCCTCCCTTGAATGGGTGCGGGACAATATTGCGGCGTTCGGCGGCGACCCGGAAACGGTGACGATCTTCGGCGAAAGCGCCGGCGGGGCCAATGTGGCCGCGCTCATGGCCTCGCCCCTCGCGAAAGGTCTTTTTCACCGCGCCATCATCCAGTCCGGCAGCTTCGCCAGCATGTCGCTGGAGAAGGCCGAACGGGAACATCGCAACGCGTCCGCCACGATCGTCAAGCGCATCGGCGCAACGAACCCGGATGAATTGCGCGCCGTCGATCGGGAAGTCCTGTTTGATGCGTACAAAGACGGCGCCTTCGCTTTCCTCGACATGCCGACCATGATCGCCGACGGCGTGTCGTTGCCTGCGGGTCCGATGCGCGAGGCCTTCACGTCGCTCGACAGCTTCAACGCCGTTCCCGTCATCACGGGCACAAACCGCGATGAGATGAAGTTTTTTTACTTTGGCGATCCGCGATATGTGAAGCGCAAGTTCTTCCTGTTCGTAGTCCCGCGCGACCGCGTTTTCTGGGATCGCATCAACCATTATATGGCCCGCGTCTGGCGCATTCTGGCCGTCGACCAGCCGGCCGCCCATATGATCGCCGCGGGTCACGACGAGGTCTACGCTTACCGGTTCGACTGGGACGAAAGCGGCAGGTTTCTCTTCTCGGACTTCGCGGAACTGGTCGGCGCCGGACACGCCGTAGAGATTCCGTTTGTCTTCAACCGCTTTGAATTTTTCGGCGAGCGTTACGACAAGATTTTCTTTGAGGAAAAAACACTTCCGTCCCGCGAGGCGCTGAGCCGCGCCATGGGCGCCTACTGGGCGGCCTTTGCAAGAAGCGGGGACCCCGGCGCCGCAGGCGGGCGCGACTGGACGCCATGGCCGAAAAACGGCGCTGCGCTCATGCGCTTCGACACCGGCGCCGATGGGGTCGACCTTATCAATGACGCCGATACGGCCGAGCGGCTGAGGAGCGATCTCATGTCCGACGCCGCGCTCGACGATGAAGATCGCTGCGCCATCATCGCGGAAATCGTGATCTGGGACAGTGCGTTTGCGCAGCCGCTTGTGGATGCAGCCGGCTGCGCGCCTTCGAACTGACAAACCGGATCAGTCGTCGTCGGTGTAGTCGACGCCGCTGATCTTGACGTCGCCACGACCGCTGACGCGCACGGGCCCGTCATGCTCTTCGACATAGGCCGAGCCGCTGCCGTTTACCCCGATGTCGGGGTTGCTGGCGCGCCCGGCAAGCTGAAAGTCGCCGGAGCCATTAATTCGGACACGGAGATTTTCCGCACGCCCGCCGGCAATATCGATATCGCCGGCGCCGTGAATCCTGACGGAGGTTGCGCCGCTAATGCTGGCCAGCGTCATGTCGCCCGATCCCATGGTGGAAAGGTCGGCGCCGCCATCCACATGGGCGGCGTCAATATCGCCGGATCCGTGAATTGAAAAATCGACCGCGCCGGCAATGTCGCCAAGACTGATATCGCCGGACCCGTGGATCGACGCTTCCACGGCGCTCGCCACGTCTCCGGCTTCCACATCGCCCGACCCGTGAATGGAGGCTTTAAGCGCCCCGGCGTCGCCGGCCTCAAAGTCGCCTGAGCCATGGATCTTGATCGTCAGGTCGCCGGCGACGTCGCCGACAACAAGATCGCCGGAACCGTGGATAGCGATATCCCCTGTCGCAATGTTGCCGACCTGCCCGTCCACATAACCCTGCCGAACCTTGAGGGCGCCTTCGGTGTCGTCCGCGACAAGGCTGACCACCGCGCTGTCAAAAGCAAGCGCCGTTCCGCGCGGCATGGTGATTTCCAGCGACGGATAGGTTTCGAGGTATTTTGCAAACGCCTGGTCGCCGTCGGGGCGCCAGTTCACCTCTTTGCGCCACCTCGTATCGTCCGGGTCTTCGTCGCTGCGCAGAACGAGGTCGCCGCGCTCGCTTTCCATGTAAAACGGATAGCCCGCATCGGTTCCGTCGGACTTGCGCACCGATACCTTGTCGCCGCCCGTTCTGACCGACACCGCGCCAATGAAATTCGTGATTTCAACGCGCTCGATATCGTCAAAAGACCTTGTTTCCTCCGCAGAAGAAACGCCCGTCATCAATGCCGCGGCCGCAACGCCGGCGCTAAGAGTTGAAAGAATACGCATGGGTCCGCTCCCGTTTGCCCAATGTGGACCGCAGAATAGCGTCTCGAAACGGCGCGCCGCAAACCGCTTCGCCGCGCGCCGGGACCGGCCGAACGCGGAACGCCCGCCAAAGACGGCCGTTTTGCCGAGAAACCCGCCTTCCGCGGGATACGTAAAGCCATGCGTCGTAAAATCACGCGCGCCTCGTCGCGTTTCTCTCTGGACGAACGGGCCTTAGTGATCCAAGAGGTAGTTTTTTTAAGATGACGCACTGCAACATCGATCGGGGAAGGACCGCCGCAGATGGAAAACAGCAACATCAAGAAGGTCGTGCTCGCCTATTCCGGCGGCCTCGACACGTCGGTGATCCTGAAATGGCTGAAGGTCGAATATGATTGCGAGGTCGTCACCTTCACTGCCGATCTCGGCCAGGGCGAGGAGCTGGAGCCCGCCCGCCGGAACGCCGAACGCGCCGGGATCAAAGAGATCTTTATTGAGGATCTCCGCGAGGAATTCGTGCGCGACTTCGTGTTCCCGATGTTTCGCGCCAACGCCGTTTACGAAGGGCTCTATCTTCTCGGCACGTCGATCGCCCGGCCCCTGATCGCCAAGCGGCTCGTCGAAATCGCCGAGGCGACAGGCGCGGACGCCATCGCCCATGGCGCAACCGGGAAAGGCAATGACCAGATCCGGTTTGAACTGAACGCCTATGCGCTCAACCCCGACATCAAAGTCATCGCCCCATGGCGCGACTGGGATCTGAACAGCCGCGAGAAGCTCATTACCTTCGCCGAGCAGCACCAGATCCAGATCCCGAAAGACAAGCGCGGCGAGGCGCCGTTTTCCGTGGACGCCAACCTGCTGCATACGTCATCGGAAGGAAAAGTGCTGGAGGATCCGGGCGAGCCGGCGCCGGACTATGTTTATCAGCGCACGGTCGACCCGAAAGACGCGCCCGACGAACCGGAGCTCATTCGCATCAGCTTCGACAAAGGCGACGCCGTTTCCATCAACGGCAAAAAACTGTCGCCGGCGGAACTCCTGACGAAGCTCAACGACTATGGCCGCAAGCACGGCATCGGCCGGCTCGACCTCGTTGAAAACCGCTTCATCGGCATGAAGTCGCGGGGCATTTACGAAACGCCGGGGGGCACGATCCTCCTCGCGGCCCATCGCGGTATCGAACAGATCACCCTTGAGCGGGGCGCGGCCCATCTCAAAGACGAGCTGATGCCGAAATACGCCGAGCTTATCTATAACGGCTTCTGGTTCGCGCCCGAGCGCGAAATGCTACAGGCCGCCATCGACAAAAGCCAGGAACATGTCGCCGGCGAGGTCGATATCGAGCTTTACAAGGGGTCGGCAAATGTTGTCGGGCGCCGGTCCGACAAAACGCTCTATTCCGAAGCCCATGTCACCTTCGAGGAAGATGCGGTTTACGACCAGAAAGACGCCGAAGGCTTCATCAAGCTCAACGCCCTGCGGCTGAAACTGCTGGCGCGGCGCAATCAGGACCAAAAATAGGCAATGGACTTTTCAAAGATCCCGCCCGGCGTTAATCCGCCATCTGACGTTAATGTGGTTGTTGAGGTGCCCCTTGGCGGCGACCCGATCAAATATGAGATCGACAAGGCCTCCGGCGCCATGTTCGTTGACCGCTTCCTCTATACGGACATGCGATACCCCTGCAATTACGGCTTTATTCCCGCAACCCTCTCCGATGACGGCGATCCGGTCGATGTCATGGTGGTGGGCAACCGCCCGCTCGTGCCCGGCGCCGTGGTCGCCGCGCGCCCGGTCGGCGTTCTCGTGATGGAAGACGAGGCGGGTATGGATGAGAAAATCCTTGCCGTCCCGTCCGATCGCCTCACCCGGTATTACCGAAACGTCCGGGAATACTCGGACCTGCCCGAAATCCTGATCGAACGCATCAGTCACTTCTTCGACCACTACAAGGATCTGGAACCGGACAAATGGGTCAAGCTGGTCGGATGGCGAAGCCGCGCGGAAGCCGAAGCGCTCATTGAAAAGGGCATCGCGGCGGCGGGTTAATCCCGCGCCTCAGGCGCCCGCCGCTTCGGCGACCTGACCAAGCCGCTCCTTGCCGAAAAACATCTCGTCGCCGACGAAGAACGCCGGCAACCCGAAAATGCCGCGGTCGACGGCCGCCGCCGTCTTGTCGACCAGGGATTGCTTGAGTTCGGGATCCTGAATTCTTTCCTGCAACGCCCCGGCGTCAAACCCGCCCGCCGTCCAGACCTCGGCGACCACCGCGGGATCGTTGAGGTTCTTTCCCTCTTCCCACATCGCCGACAGCACGGTCTCGATGTAGTCGGTCTGCCGGTCTTCCATGGCGACAAGGCCGCGCATCAACATCAGCGTGTTGATGGGAAAGTTCGGGTTCATCTGGAATTTGTCCAGCCTGTGACGGGCGATGAAACGCTGCATCTCCAGCATGTCATAGGCGAGTTTGCCCTTAACGCCGCCGAAGGCGACCATCGGCGCCTGATTGCCGGTCGCCTTGAAGATTCCGCCCAGGAGACACGGTTTGATCTCAACCGCATTTATGTCCACGTAGTCCGGCAGCGCCTTGTAGGCCAGGTAACAGTTGGGGCTCGCGAAATCGAAATAGAATTCAGTTTTTTTGGTCATGCTTCACCATTTCTCCGCCCACGGACGTAAATCCATTTCATGGGTCCACGCGCTTTTCGGCTGTTTCCATAACCAGACATAATTGGCCGCAATATCGTCCGGCTGGAGGATCTCGCCGCGCGCGAGCTTTGCGTCATAATCGGGAATGTTCTCCCGGGTGAACGCGCCGGCGACGGCGCCGTCGATCACCACATGAGCCACATGGACGCCGCTCGGACCCAATTCGCGGGCCATGGATTGTGCAAGCGCGCGCAATCCGTGCTTGGCGCCGGCGAAGGCGGAAAAACCGGCGGCCCCGCGCAGGCTCGCCGTCGCGCCGGTAAAAAGGATGGCGCCGCGCCCGCGCGGCTTCATCGCCCGCGCCGCCTCGCGCCCGGCAAGAAAGCCGGCGAAGGCCGCCATCTCCCAGACTTTGGAATAGACCCGCGTCGTCGTCTCCGTGACCGGGAAGAAAACATTTGCGCCAATGTTGAAGACGACGACCTCAAGGGGCGCGACCTCCGCCTCGATCCGATCGACGAGGGAAACCATTTCCTCCTCGTTCCGGGCATCGACGCCGAAGGCGCGCGCGCGGCCGCCTTCGCGCTCAATTTCGCCGACGAGATCGTCAAGCGCTTCCAGATGACGGGGCCGGCGGGTGACGCAGACCGTCATCCCCTCACGGGCGAACGCCCGCGCCAGACTTGCACCGAGGCCGGCGCCGGCGCCGATGACCAGGCAGGCTTTTTCGTCTTTTTTCATATCGGTTGCGCCCTTTCCGCAACGATGATCATCGAGCAATCCCAGCAGTCAAGCGGCTTTCGCAGCAACCGCCGGGACGATTAACCCCTTTTGCAGGGCCCCGCTTCGGGGTAGAGTTAACGCTGTTCCGCCCTTGTTCGGCTCGGCGCGGGCGTGCGGGATGGTTGCATCAGGGGAAAGAACCATGCGGAATCTTCAGATCGAAGCGCTTTTTGGGGGCGTTCTGGCGCTGGTCGTGATCGCCGTCGCGGTCTACGCGGTCGCCAACACCAGCATTTCCGGCGCAGGGCATACGGCCGAGCGGCCCATCGAAGCCGTGCCCATTGAAACCCATGCGGATCTTCGCCCCTTAACCCTTGCCTCAACAGAGGATGCCGATCTTGTCTGCGAATGCTACGACAAGGCGTTCTCTCTTGCGGCAGCGACGTCGGTCCTGTCATCGGACTATCGCACGGGCTTTGAGCAGTGCCGCGCGCGGGCCGGGGTTAACGGCGGAGACGCATGGACCGCCGGCTGGGAAGCACGCCTTCATTCGCGGCCCTACGAGGCAAGCTGTAAAGCATATAAGCGCAAGCGTTCCTGATAAAATTTCGCGTCCGTTTTTTGCCGAATGGGGCGCTCCTTAGCGGACGTGTAACTTTCTGGCACGCCTTTTGCGACGCCAATCCCTCGAAGTTAAGAGCGAGGGTTTCGCAGCGTTATGGTTACCACGCCCGAGCCGCGCCTGGAGTTAAAGACTCTCGGCAAGTATCTTTTAATCGGCGGATTGCTGGTCATCGCAGCCGGCGTCGGACGCGAAGTCTTCATTGCGCTTACCGGCGGGGACCCGACTTCTCCGCGATTGCGGCGCATCGGTCTCGACAAAGAAAACTCCCTGCCGGCCTGGTATTCGTCGATCCTGCTTTTCTTTAACGCCGGCGCGCTCTGCCTGATCGCGATTGTCGCGCGAACCAGAAAGGATGCCGACGCGTTTTACTGGGCCGTTCTGGCGTGGGTGTTTTTGTTCCTGTCCGCCGATGAGGTCGCAAGCCTCCATGAAAGGCTGTCGGAACCGGTTTTCTACGCGCTTGACCCGTCCAATGTGTTTTTCTTCGCATGGGTTATTCCCTATAGCATTGCGGTAATCGCCCTCGCCCTTTTCCTGTCGAGGTTCCTTCTCCGCCTCCCGTGGCGCTCGCTGGTTTTGTTTGGCGCTTCCGGAACGCTCTATCTCGGCGGCGCGATCGGGTTGGACATGGTGGGCGGCGCGGTCGCCGCCGAAACCGGCGCTCACGCCGATCTCTATGTCATCTCCATGGTTGCGGAAGAGACGCTTGAAATTACCGGGTTAGGCCTGTTCTTCTTTGCCCTGCGTCGACATCTTGCGGACAATTACGATCTTCACGCGATTTCCATCGCGCGGTAGTCTCTAAGATTCCGTATACGAACCGGTCAGTTCTCGGCGCTTTTCAGGGGGCGGGACAACAGCGCCGCAATCAGCTCATCGGCCGACTTTTCGCCGCTGACGAGGGATGCAACCGCCATACAGATCGGCATCTCGACGCCCGCCTTTTCTGCGAGCTGTACGATCGCCGGCGCTGTCGCGACGCCTTCGGCGACGGTGTCCCGGTCGCTCATGATCTCGCCCAGCGACTGGCCGCGCCCGAGAGCAACCCCCAGGGACATGTTGCGGGATTTTTCCGACGACGCTGTGAGGATGAGATCGCCGAGGCCGGAAAGACCGGCCAGCGTCTGCGCATCGGCGCCAAGGGCGACGCCAAGCCGCTGAAATTCCGCGAAGCCGCGCGCAATCAGCGCCGCCCGCGCGCTCTCGCCAAAGCCGCGGCCCTCGGCGACGCCGGCTGCGATGGCGAGAACGTTTTTGACGGCGCCGCCAAGCTCCGCGCCGATGAGGTCGCCCGAGAGATAAGGACGGAAACAGGGCGCGCGCAGGCTCGCCATCCATCGCTCGCCGAGTGCGGGGTCACCGCAGGCAAGCGTCACCGCCGTCGGCAACCCTCGCGCCACGTCGATGGCGAAACTGGGTCCGGACAACACCGCCGGACGCGCCTCGGGCCAGACCTCGGCGAGGACCTCCGTCATCAACAGGCCGCTGTCGGTCTCGATACCCTTTGCGCAAAGAGCGATGGGGGTCGTTTCTTTTGCAAAATGACGGAGTTCGCCGAAAATCGCGCGGTTATACTGGGCCGGAACCACAAGCAGAATCGCGTCGACATCCCGCGCCGCAGACAGGTCCGCCGTCGCCCTGAGGCGCGCATCGAGCGCGACGCCGGGCAGGAAAATCGAGTTTTCGCGCTCCTGCTGAATGGCGCAAACGACATCCGCCTCACGCGCCCACAAAATGGTGTCGACGCCGTTGCGGGCGACCAGGTTCGCCAGCGCCGTGCCCCACGCGCCCGCGCCGACGATCATGATCGAACTGAAGGGAGAAGCCTGATCCATCGGGAATCTCGTATGGGCGGTTGCGCAGTGACGATTTAACGATCTATATATTATTCACGGCATACCGAACAAAACACAAAAGTGGAGGCCCATGCCGCTAGAAACCCTCGACGATACAGCGAAGAAGATTCTTGAAGCCGCGAGCGGTCGATTCCTGCATTACGGCTTTAAGAAAACGACCATGTCGGAGATTGCCGAAGACTGCAACATGTCGACGGGCAACCTCTATCGCTACTTTCCGTCCAAGCTCGATATCGCGGAAACGTTTGTTCGCGTCCTGCGCAGGGAAACGATCGACGCCCTGCGCGCCATCGTCAGCGACACGGAACTGACGCCGGCGGAGAAGATCCGCCGCTGTTTCAGGCACAAATTCCGGGTCGCCTATGACCGGTTTCACAACAACCCGAAGGCTTACGAACTTTCTGGCGAACTGCTGGTCGAACGGCCGAAGCTCGCCTTTGAGTGGGAGCGCGCCGAGGGCATGGTCATTGCGGAGATCCTCGCGGAGGGCGAGGCAAGGGGCGACTTTTACGTCGGCGACGCGCAGAGGATCGCCAGAATCCTCCAGGACACGGTTTTCCGGTTCACCGGGCCCTCCGTCATCCATGAGGGCGAATACAACGAAACCGAGGAAGAACTCGACGCTGTTCTGGAGCTTGCATTGGACGGATTGAAGTGTCGCGCCGCACGTCACGGGCACAAATCCACTTAATTTCTGACATAATATTGCAAAAAAATAGCGTAATGCGCCATGCATTACGGTCAACCGTACCCCGCAGCGGGCGCTAACCCATTGATTTTTCGCTGATCAGCTGTGCTGACCACTGGTTGAGAATTATTCGACAAAAAAATGAATATTAACGTTCTCGTTCATTGACAACAGTTCAACGTTCGCCTATTTCTCTCCCTGCGTCGGTTGGGGGACCGCCCCCACCGGACGCCAACAACAAACAAACTTTTTGATCAGAATGAGGACTACCATCATGTTTTCGTCTTTTAAGGACACCGCCGTTCAGCTTATCGCGACCCTGTCGCTGACTGCCATTCTGGGCGCCGTGCTTTACATCGCGGCCGATTTCGCCACCCGCGGCGTTATCGCCTAAGGGCCCGTCACATACCCCCGCCGTCGCGGCGTCTGTCCCGCCCCCCTGCATGGACATGACCCTCCCTAACGCTGCGACGGTTCGAAAGCGCGGAAGCTTCACCCTGGCTTCCGCGCTTTTATTTTGTCTGCAACGCCCTGTTCTTACGCCTTAGGGCCTTTCCGGCCGCCGCCAATGGCGCGGCCTTCCGGCGGCGGCGCCAGCGGCCAACGGGCCCGCGGCGCAAAGGCCAGAGCCTCGTCAATCGGCGGGGCCATACCGGCGGCGAGCCGTTCGGCGCCCGCCCACGCAATCATCGCCCCGTTGTCCGTGCAGTATTTTGCGGGCGGGGCGATCAGACGCCAGCCTTTGCATTCGCATTCCGTATTCAGTATCGCGCGGATGGTGCAGTTCGCGGCCACGCCGCCGGCAACCACAAGCCTTCCCTGGCCGCTGGCAACGCCCGCCAGCTCCATCGCGTTCCCGGTGCGCCGGGCCAGATGCCGGGCCGCCGCATGCTGGAACGCGGCCGCCAGATCGGCGACGTCCTGACCGGCCATACGCCCCTCCGCGTCGGTCATACGCACCGCAATTTCCCGCACCGCGGTCTTCAGGCCGGAGAATGAAAAATCGCATCCGGGCCGCGTCTTCAAAGGCTCCGGCAGGTCGTACCGGTCTGCGCGACCGCCGACTGCCGCGGATTCGACCCGCGGCCCGCCGGGCTGGCCCAGCCCCAGGAGCTTGGCGGTTTTGTCGAACGCCTCCCCCGCCGCATCGTCAATAGTAGAGCCAAGACGGCGATAGTCATCGAGCCCCGCGACCCAGACAAGCTGGGTATGACCGCCGGAAATCAGGAGAAGCAGAAACGGGAACTCAGCTCGGTCCGTCATCCGAACTGTGAGGGCGTGTCCTTCCAGGTGATTCACCGGAATCAGCGGCCCGCCGATTGTCATCGCGATTGCCTTTGCCGCGGTAAGGCCGACCATGACGCCGCCGATCAACCCCGGTCCCGCCGTCGCCGCGACGGCGTCGATATCCGCGATGGCCATACCGGCCTCGCGGAGCGCCCGGGCGACGACAAGGTCGAGCCGCTCCACATGGCTGCGTGCGGCAATCTCCGGAACGACGCCGCCGAAGGCCGCGTGATCGTCATGATCGGTCCACACGACATTGGACAGGATTTGCGCCGTTCCATCGGGCCGTCGACGCACAAGCGCCGCCGCGGTATCGTCACAGCTCGTCTCGATCCCGAGGACAACTTCGCCGGCGGTTTCCGGGCCGCCGTTCGGCTTATGCGCATGTTCATTCGCCATTGGCGCCTTTGACATCGAAAGGCCGCGCCCTGGCAAGGCCGAATTGTCCGACCCGACATCAGGAGCCTCTGTTTTGATATCGAAACAATCACCATTGCCGTTGCTGTTTGAGGCGACGGAGACAGGCGGCCGCCCATGAGGGTTCTGATCACGCGGCCCCAACCGGATGCGGACGCATTCGCGCAAGGCTGCCGCGACGCCGGTCTCGACCCCATCGTCGCGCCGCTCATGTCGGTGCGGTTTCATGAGGATTGGGAGGCGCCGGGCAACGCCGGCAGCCTCGCCTTCACATCGGCCAACGGCGTGCGCGCCTTCGCCCGCGCCAGCCGCGTCAGAAGTCTCACGGTCTATTGCGTCGGCGAGGCGACGGCGGAGGCGGCGCTGGCAGCCGGATTTGCCAATGTCCATGTCGCCGGCGGCGACGTCGACTCCCTCGCCGCGTTGATCGCCGGGGAAAGCGGCGCCGTCACCGAACCGATTGTCCATATCGCCGGGACCCGCCGCGCGGGGGACCTGATCGCCGCCCTGGGCAAACGAGGGATCACCGCCGACCGCATGGTCGCCTACGAAACGGAGGAGGCCGCCGCTCTTCCCGAGGCGGCGCGCACGGCGCTCGGGAGCGGGCGCGCCCTTGCCGTCGCGTTGTTTTCGCCGCGCACGGCGCGGCTTTTTCTCGACCTCGTTGCGACGGCAAACCTTACCGAAGCCTTAACGCGCTGCCGCGCCATCTGTCTGAGCGACGCGGTTGCGAACGTCGCTGCGGAGGCCGACTGGCGCGTTATCGATATCGCAAGCGAGCGCAACGCCGCCGGCATGATCGCCATAATGACCGGGCGCGCTTGAGGGGCGACGCGCACGCGCCTAACTATGATTGAGCAGACGAAAGTATCTTCAGTGGCCGGCGACAACGATCAGATATCGGACAACGACGCATCGAAGAAGGACGACATTCCCGAGGTCGATGCGGAAATCGTTACGGACGAAACGGACGGGACCGCCGACCCGTTTGACGAGGCGCCGCCAGACGATGCGCCCCCAAACGATGCGTCGTCGCCCCGGCGGTCGCTTGTCAGCCCGGGCGTCCTCTTTTTTGCCGGCCTCGTTGTCATCGCCATCGCGGCGGGCCTCGTCTGGCATTTTACGACGGCGCGGACCGCTGACCCTGTTGCGGAAGCGACCGACGACGCACCCGCGCCGACCAAGGAGCCGGCGGAAACGCCAGCGGAAACGCAGGACCGGAAACTCGCCAATGAAGATTTCTCCGGCGTCAAACCGGCGACGCCGCCGCCATCGACATCTTCGCTCAACGAAAGCGTCGCCGGCCTTGCAACGCAGCCCGACGCGATTGCCAACACTGACTTGCAGGACGCCGCCAAGAACGCATCTGCCGGGACCGACGCGCTGCCTGCCGCGGAACCGGTAAATGCCGACGAACCAGCGCCGGCAATTACGTTCGAGATGGAAGAGACAGCGACCGCGGCGGAAACCGGGCTTGCAGAAGAGGCGCCGGAAGAAACTCCAACGCCGAATGCAATCGTCCCGGATCAAAATGATCCGGTTACGGACATAGATGATCCAACCTCAAATCTCGACGCCGTCGATGCGCCAGCCATTGACGACGGCGACGAAGAGAACCCGCAAGGCGCGGCCACACTCTCGACCGAAGACGGTACTGCACCGCTTGAAGCAGCGTTGGCAGAAGAACGCCAGCGGATCGCTGCGCTGGAAGCGGCAATTCAGGACGGCCGCAACGAGCTGATGTCCGCAGACGAAGCGCTTGTGGGCCTGCGCGCGCAGCTTGAAACGGCGCAAACAGAAATCGCCCGCCTGCGTGCGGAAAATGACGCCCTGAAAATCACGGCGAGGCAGTCTCCCATCGCGGCGGGCGCCGTCGCGCTCAGCGCCATTCAGCGCGCGGTCGAAACCGGCGAACCGTTCGATACCGAGCTTACAACGCTCAAACAGGCCGCACCGGATACGGCGCCGGTGTTGCTGCTGGAACGCTATGCGGCGGCGGGCGCCCCGACCATGCCAGCCATACGCGACGCATTTAGAGCGGCTGCAAGGGCCGGCCTCGCAACGGCCAATCGGGAGAACGCCGATGGCGTCGTCGAGCGCTACGGAGCGCGAATCGCGGGGCTTTTTAACATCCGCCCGGCGTCGCCGCAGCAGGGCGATGGACCGGGCGCCGTCATTTCGCGCGCCGAATACGCCGTCGATCGGGGCAAACTGTCGCTCGCCATCGACGAAATTCGGTCGCTGCCGCCCGCCGCACAGGAAGCCATGAGCGGGTGGATCGATCTCGCCCGCCAACGGGCCGAAATCGATGCGTCGCTGGAGTCGCTTAACGCCGAACTCGCGGATCGCGCGGCGGGACCGGAAGCCTTATGACGCGAATTTTGATCTTTCTTCTCTGGACCGTTCTCATCGCCGGAACGATCACGGTGCTGATGACCTTTGACAGCCGCATCAGCGGTGAGGCTTTCGGCGTCCGTTTCGACAGCCCGTCATGGTTGATTATCGGCGCGCTGGTATTCGCGTTTTTCGCCGCCGTTTACGCGACTCACAAGATCAAGGACATTCTGGCGCTGCCGGCGAAAATCCGCGCGAAAGACGCCGAGACGAAGCGCGAACGAGGCGTTGCGGCCCTCACCCGCGGCCTGGAAGCGGTCGCCGTCGGCGACGCCGCCGATGCATCCCATCACGCCAGGGTGGCGCAAAAACACCTGGAGGATCTGGCGCTGACGCGCCTCCTGACAGCGCAGGCGGCGCAACTCTCCGGAGACGAAGCGGCCGCAACACAGAGCTTTTCAAAAATGCTCGATGCGCCGGAGACGGAGTTTCTGGGCCTAAAGGGTCTTTACGCCCAGGCCCTGAAAAAAGGTGAACAGGATACGGCGCGCGACTACGCCGAGCGCGCTTTTTCCCTCCGCGCGAACGCAGGATGGGCGTTTCAGTCCGTGGTCGATCTTGGCCTTGAGCGCGGCGCCTGGGGCGATACGCGCACGGCCATCGCCAAAGGCAGACGCAACAAGCTGATAGAGCCGGAGAAAGCCGATCGCGCCACTGCGGCGCTCTACGCCGCAGCCGCCGCCGCCGCACGCCTTTCCGGCGACAAAGCGCTCGCGCTTTCGGAAGCGGAGGCCGCGCTGAAACTTGCGCCTTCCTTTACGCCGGCGGCCGTCCTTGCAGCGACGCTCAGCAGCGAGAACGGAAAGACCGGCAAGGCGGCGAACATTCTGGAAACCGCCTTTGCAAAAGACGCCCACCCGGCCCTGATCAGAATCTACGACAAGCTCTACGCGAAAGAACCGGCGGAAAAGCGCGCGGAGAAACTGAAGAAGCTTGCCGCAAAAAACCCCGATACGGATGAAGCGGCCCTCCTGAAAGCGCACGCGGCCAACCTTGTCGGCGATTACGAAGCGGCGATGGCAAGCCTCGAACCGCTGATCACCGCCGCGCCCAACGCCCATGCCTATGCGCTGATCGCCACGGCGGCGACGGCGCTGCACGGCGAGGAAGCCGGGCGCGGCTGGCTGGAACGGGCCGCCGCAACCCCGCGGGACCCGCGCCCGGGCGCCGACGGCGCTTTTCATTTCACCCGCGCCGGATGGGCAAGGCTTGTGCGCGAATATATGGATCACGGTCGCCTCGGCCCGCCGCCTCTTGAAGATCCGGGGGAGGCGATTTCCGCTGAGGAATTGCGCCTGCTGACCGCGCCTCCCGTCGTCGCAGCGCCGGACGCCATACCACCTGACACCGGGCCACCTGACGCCGCGCCGCCCGACATGCAACCCTCCCCGGAAAACGAGACGGCGGCGGAAAACGAAAACGTCTCCGCTCAAACCGACGAGAGCGAAGAACGCAAAATTGAAAATGACGAGGACGGGGAACGTGCCGCAGCGGCGGCGCGGTTAACGCCGTAGATTACTCCGCCGCGTCTTTTCGCTCCTCATTGTCGTTTGAAACATCAGGCCCGGAAGACGCGTCGGCGGCCTCTTTTTCCGCTTTGGCCGCGGCTTTCGCTTCTTTTTCGAGACGCTTTTTCTCCGCCCGCTCGGCCGCCGCCGCCTGCTTCAGTTCTTTTTTTGTGGGCTCGGGCGCGGCTGTTTCAGCGCTTTCCGCCTCGCGGGCAATCAGCGCTTCCTCGGCGATGGTTTTGACTTTCAGGTAATCGATCTTGCCGGTGCCGAGTACGGGAACCTCGTCGACCGAAACAATCCTCTTCGGCACCGACAGCTCTGCAACGCCGTGACTTTGAGCCCAGGCGAGAAGCACGCCGCGCGGCGCTTCCTGTCGATCCGTAACGAGAATAATCTGCTCGCCCTTTTTCGCATCCGGTAGGATGGCCGCCGCGTGCAGATTGTCCGGCCAGACCGCCGAGGCGCAGTTCTCAACAACCGCCAGCGACACCATCTCGCCGCCGATTTTCGCAAAGCGCTTCAGGCGCCCGCGAATGGAAACATAGCCGCGCTCATCGATAGCGACGACATCGCCGGTGTCGTGCCAGCCGTCCTGCGGCGGCTTGATGACGCCGGGCTCGTCCGCCGTCAGATAGCCCTTCATGATATTGAGGCCCCTGACATGGAGCCGGCCCGCATTCTCCAGCCCTTCAACGGGCTCAAGCCGCGATTCAATGCCCGGCAGCATCTTGCCCACGGTGCCGGAGCGAATATCGCCCGGCTGATTTGCGGCGAGTACGGGCGATCCTTCGGTAACGCCGTATCCTTCAAGCACTTCAAAACCGAAACGCTTTTCCGCCGCCTGCCGGGTCTCGTCGCGCACGCGCTCAGCGCCGCAAACGGCGATGCGCAGCGACGACATGGCGCCGTCGGCGCTCGCGCGCATATATTGGGAAAGAAACGTGTCGGTGGCGAACAGAACGGTCGAGCCGGTTTCAAAAATCCGCTTGGGGATGATTTTCACTTGCAGCGGCGACGGGTGCAGCACCACCGGATGCCCGTTAAGGATCGGCCAGAGAGCGCCGGCGGTGAGGCCGTAACAGTGAAACGTCGGCAACGGATTGAAGAATATGTCCGTCGGCAACAGCGTCACATGGACCGAAATCTGTTCCGTATTCGCCAGAATATTCCGGTGCGAGAGCGCAACGCCTTTCGGCGCGCCTTCCGTGCCGGAGGTAAAGAGGATGACCCCCGGATCATCGAAATGCGACCGCGCCGTTGTCAGACTCGGAATGAGCGGGCCGAGGACGGCGAGCGCTTTATCACGCCAGGTAAGGGTTTCTCGCACATCCTCAAGCTGAATGATCTCCGCGCCGGCGGACAGTTCCTCAACCAGTTTTTCAAGACCGGCAATGTCGATGAACTTTTTGGCGGTGACGATCCTGGAGACCTCGGCCGCCTTGCACGCGGCAAGCAGATTTCTTGAACCCGACGTGAAATTGAGCATTGCGGGCACGCGCCCGCGCGAGAGCAACGCAAAGAACGCAATCATCGCGCCGGCGCCCGTGGGCAAAAGAACGCCGACGCGCTCTTTGCGTTTCGTCATCCGGGCGAGCGCGCCGCCAAGGGCGAACGCCGCGCGGGTCAAGTCCTTGAACGTGAATTTCTTTCCGTCGCCATCGGTGAGCACGACTGCATTTGCGCCATGCTTGCGCGCGCTCGCCAGATATGCGTCGAAAATGGTTCGCCGGGAGCGGCGCTCGATGCGCCTTTCCGGCTGGTTTCCCGGATCGCCCATGACCCCGTTTCTTCCCTGATACTTTGGCGGCGGCGTTTCCCGCCTTTGCCAGCCAATCTACAGCAACGCCCGAGCCGGCGCAAAGAGCGTCACGCGCCGGCAATCTCCGCCGCAATCGCCGCAGCCGCCGATGCAGGGTCGTCCGCCTCGACAATCGGGCGCCCGACAACAAGAAAATCCGCGCCCGCCTGCACCGCGGCCGCCGGCGTCACAACGCGCTTTTGATCGTTCGCCGCGGCGCCGGCGGGCCTGACCCCCGGCGTGACCACCTGAAGCGCATCGCCGAAACGCGCCTTGATCGCGGCGGCTTCCTGCGCCGAGGCGACGACACCGTCGGCCCCGGCCTCGGCGGCAAACTCGGCCCGGCGAAGAACGAGATCGGGCAGGTCAACATGGATGCCGGATTTTTTCAGCGCAGCGGCATCCAGGCTGGTGAGCACGGTCACGCCCAGAATTTTGAGGCGTTTGTCGTCGCCGCGCCCCGCGACGGCGCCTTTCAGCACGTCCGGCTCGGCATGCACCGTGAGGAAATCGCCGCCGAGCTTGCAGACGCTTTGCACGCCGCGCTCAACCGTAGCGCCGATATCGTGAAATTTGAAATCAAGGAAAACCTTCTTGCCGTCCGCCGACAGCCGCCGCGCAAGATCGAGCCCGCCTATGGGCATCAACTGATATCCGATTTTGTAAAACCGTCCGGCATCGCCGATACGGCTGATCGCGCGCTCCGCTTTATCCGTATCGGGAAGATCGAGCGCGATGATCAGGCGGTCGTTTGCGGTCATGCATGAGCCTTTTTTGATTTGGTTTTCTTCTTCGCGGTTTTCAGCTTGCCCGGCGGCGCCTTCTTCTTGCCGGCCTTTTTCGCGGCTTTCGGCTCCAGCGTCTTTTCCTTGAACTGACAGATATCCGCGATAACGCAGCGCCAGCATTCTGGCGTGCGCGCCTTGCAGACATAGCGGCCATGGAGGATCAGCCAGTGATGGGCGTGCTGGAGATATTCATCGGGTGTCGATTTTTCGAGGCCAAGCTCGACCTCAAGCGGGTTCTTGCCCGGCGCGAGGCCGGTGCGGTTGGAAACCCTGAAAATATGGGTGTCGACCGCGATTGTCGGCTCGCCGAAAGCGACATTGAGGACCACATTGGCGGTCTTCCGCCCGACCCCCGGCAACGCCTCCAGCGCTTCGCGGTCCCGCGGCACAACGCTCTTATGGTCGTCGATCAGCATCTGCGAGAGCGCGATGACGTTTTTCGCCTTGTTGCGCCACAGCCCGATCGTCTTGATGTAGTCCGCCAGGGTCTTCTCACCGAGCGCGACCATTTTTTCCGGCGTGTCGGCGACCTTGAACAACGGGCCTGTCGCCCGGTTAACGCCCTCATCCGTCGCCTGCGCGGACAAGGCAACGGCGACGACAAGCGTATAGGGGTTCTTGAAATGCAGTTCCGTCGTCGGGTCGGGCCGCGATTGCGACAGGCGTTCATAAAGGAGCGCGGCGTTTGCGCGTGTCATTTTGCGGGGCATAAGCGGCGGGCGGTCCGATGTTGCAGAGGGCGGCGCGGACCATAGACGGCGCCGGCGCGACTTGAAAGTTGAAGTCGGATGCAATTGCGAGCGCCCGCTCCCGCGCTTATCATCGCCCCCATGGAACGGCTTCGCGACATTGAAACCATGGCGCCCATCATGAAGGGCCGCGCCCGCGATCTCGGCCCGCCGCCGACGGCGAGCGACGAAGAGGCCCTCTTCGACGCCGTTCTTTACCCGAACCGGTCGCTCCCCAATGCGGGCTTCGTCGCCGTCATGGCCGTCGTCATCGGCGCGAACTTTCTTTTCGGAACATACTTTTACGCCATCGGCGCCTGGCCGGTGATCGGGTTTTGCGGGCTTGACGTTTTCCTTGTCTGGCTGGCCTTCAGGCTCTCCTACCGTCAGGGCCGGCTGCGCGAGCGCGTTCGCGTGAGCGAAGACGACATGTGGGTGTCGCGAACCCTGCCCTCCGGCCATGAGACGCGGTGGCGATTGCAGCCCGCTTGGACGCGCGTCTCAATCGACCGGCCATTAGCCCATGAAAGCCAGGTTCGCGTCACCTCCAAGGGCAAAACCCTGATCCTCGGCGCCTTCCTCTCGCCGGATGAGCGCGACCGCTTCGCCGACGCGCTGACAAGCGCCTTGGGCCGGGCCCGCCTTTAGGCTACATCGGCTACCCCGAAGGCGTTCAGAGTTCTCCGTTTCCATGGTCACGTTTTTTGTCTTCCTCGTCACTCTGCTCGCCGCCGCGGCGGCGCTCTACTGGCGCTGGCGGCGCGGCATTGAGGCGGAAATCGCGGAGGGCGCCGCGATTGAGTGGGCGCATTTTCAGAAACAGGAGCCGGAATTCGTCGCCCATCTCGACGAGGCTGCGTTCAAGGCGATCTACAGGCGGGTCAACGAACCACGTTTCCCCGGCTACGCAATGGCGATTGCCGCGACGTTCACGCTGTCTTTGCCGGTTACGTTCGCCGCCATAGCGGGCTCCATGTGGACCGCCGGCAAACTCGGCCTCACCCCACCGCCGGCGGAAATCGTGCGCTATGTGCAGCTCGGAGAAACCCGGAAGATCGGATCGTGGCAATGCGACGCCGTCTGCCAGCTCTATGTGGCCGAAGCGTTTTCCGGGTTTTACGCCTATTTCGCAATCCTGATTATATGGCTCGCCATCGTCGCTTTTTACATGCGCCGGTATCACGCCCGGCGCCCCGGTTATCTGCGAGATGAAATCATCCGCGCCCGTTAAAGGACAACAAGGAGATTCGCGTTGCGCTTTCTGCATACAATGGTTCGGGTCAAGGATCTCGACGCCTCCCTTGAGTTTTACTGCAAGCATCTCGGCCTTATCGAGACCCATCGGATAGAAAACGACGCCAGGCGCTTCACCCTTGTGTTTCTTGCTGCGCCCGACGATGTCGAGCGCGCCAGCAAGGACAAGGCGCCCCTCATCGAGCTGACCTATAATTGGGATGCGGAGGATTATCCGGGCGGGCGCAATTTCGGCCATCTCGCCTACAGCGTTGAAAACATTTACGAGACCTGCCAACGGCTCGCCGACGCCGGCGTCACCATCAACCGGCCGCCCCGAGACGGATATATGGCCTTTGTCCGCTCGCCCGACGGGATTTCAATCGAATTTCTGCAAGCCGGCGAGCGACTGCCGCCCGTCGAGCCCTGGGCCAGCATGGAAAACACGGGCTCCTGGTGACGCACTTATCGCTTCTTTAACGCCGACCCCGCGATAAGGTCGCGGGTCCTATCAGGGTATCGATTTCATGTCCGAACCGGTTGTGCTGCTTGAGAGCGTCGTCAAGCGATATGGAGGCTTCACCGCCGTCGACGATCTCTCCTTCGCTGTTGCGCCGGGAGAGATCTATGGCTTTCTCGGGCCTAACGGCGCCGGCAAGACGACAACGCTGCGGATGATGCTCGACATCATTAACCCGACATCGGGGCGGATCGTTGTTCTCGGCTCGGACTCCGCGATCCCCGTGCGGCGGCGCATCGGCTACCTCCCGGAGGAGCGCGGCCTCTACAAAAAAATGAAGGCTGTCGATTCGATCGCCTATTTTTCGCAGCTTCGCGGCGTGCCCCGGGCCGCCGCCCGCAAGCGTGCCATGGCGCTGCTTGAGGAATTCGGCCTTGCGGAATTTGCGCGCTCGAAATGCGAGGCCCTGTCGAAAGGCATGGCGCAGAAGGTTCAGCTTCTGTCGACCATCGCCCACGAGCCGGAGCTGCTCATTCTCGATGAGCCCTTTTCGGGCCTTGACCCGATCAACCAGCAGACTCTCGAAGACCTCATCCGCAATCAGCGCGCCGCCGGGCGGACGATCATTTTTTCGACCCATGTGATGCAGCATGCGGAGCGCCTGTGCGACCGCTTCCTGATTATGGCCCATGGCGAAAAACGCTTTGAGGGCGCCATGAGCGAGGCGCGGGCTTCCTTCGCGCAGCGCCTTCACGTGCGCACGACCGCGCCGATGGACGCGCTGACCGCCCTTGGCGGCGTCGCCAGCATACGCGTTGAGGACGAAAGCGGCGCGGAAACAACCTACGAAATCGAACTCGACGACGGAGCCGAGCCGCAGGCGTTCCTGGAGCGCGCGGTCGCGGCGGGCATCGTCCTCACCCGGTTCGAACAGGCGGGCGCGACCCTGCACGACATCTTCGTCGCTCTTGCCGGGGACGATGACGAGACAGGCGCCGGCGCCATGATGAAGGAGGCCGCGGAGTGAACCAGATCCTGCTCATCGCCTGGCGCGAATATCGTCAATATGTTTTCTCGCGCGGCTTTCTGATTTTCCTCTTCATGTTTCCCCTCGGGTTTGTCGCCGTCAGCGCCGCCGTCGGCGTGGCGGAGCGCACCAAACCGGTGCGCTATTTCGTCGTGTACGATGAAACCGGTCTTTACAAGGACGATATTCTCGACCGGATCGAGCGACGGCATTCTTACGCGGTGCTGGATGCCCTTGACGCGTATTTTCGCATCAACCTGCCGGAGGGCGGCGCCGAGCTGCCCGCGCCATTTGCCCCGACGCAAATTGACCGCAAACGCCTCACAGCATTCGAAGCCGAGGGCAGGTCCGCCGCAGCGCTGGATATTGCCCACCCGATGTTAAAACCCGGCGCGCCGGACTTTGTGGCGCCGAGAGTGGCGTACAAGATCGCCGCTTTGCCGCCGCCCGACGCATCGAAGGCCGCAACAATGGAGGAGGCGGAGGCGGCGCTGAGGCCCTATCTCGTCGAGGACCGGCTGATCGAAACGCCTGACGGCGCCCGGCCATTATTCGCCGCCGTGCTCATCCCTGCGGACTTTGGATCGTCGGAAAATGCGGCTTCCGCGCAATATTGGAGCCGTCATATTACAGACGCCGAGCTCCAGTCGCGGGTTTCAACGGCGCTCACAGACGCGCTGAAGCGGGAAAAATACAATGCGCTGGGCGTCGGCGACGACGCCGTCAAAGAGATTGAGGCGACCGATGCGCCGGTTGCGTCTTTTCGACCCGACCGGGCGCCGGGCGAGGCGAAGCTCGGCCTCATTGACCGCATCGAATCGAGCCTTCCCGCGGCCATGACCTATATGCTGCTGGTCATCATTTTCGGGGTCGGCAATCTCCTTTTGACCAACACGATTGAGGAGCGATCGAACAAGATCGTCGAGATTCTCTTGTCGTCCATAACAGCTAACCAGTTGATGATGGGCAAGCTGATCGGCATCGGCGCCGTCGGCCTCACCATGCCGACCATCTTTATCGCCGGCGGGATCGGCATCAGCGCGACGATTGACACGGGCGGACAGGAGAGCATCGCCATGACCATCGTCAGTGCACTGACCTCATCGAATTTGCTGCTGATCTATCTTTTCTATTTCTTCTGCGCCTATCTGATTTTCGCCATGCTGTTTCTCGCCATCGGCGCCATATCGAATTCGCTCCAGGACGCCCAGTCCTATATGGGGCCGGTCATGCTGCTCGTCTTTGCGCCGCTCCCTTTCATGATCATGGTGTTTCAGGAGCCGAACGGCCTCATCGCGACCATTCTCACCTGGATCCCAATCTACACGCCTTACGCGGTGATGATGCGCGCCGCCGCCGATCCGCCGCTCTGGGAGATTGTCGGCGCAACGGCGCTGATGCTCGCCTTCGCGTTCTTCCTGATGCGGACCATGGGGCGGATCTTCCGTCAGGCGATCCTCCAGGCCTCGCCCCCGAAAATGCGCGAGGTCTGGCGTCTGGCGAAGAAGGAGCGCGCCTAAGCCGCCCTAAGCGGCATCGTCCTTTTTCTCGCCGGCGTCGAATTGAAGCCGCAGCTCCGGGCTGTCGCGCATCTCGCGCAGGGCGCCTTCGACGCGCGCGGCCTCGGGCATTTCCTTGTCGACGCCGGGCAACTGGTATTCGGCGAACTTGCGCGCGCGGGAAAGGACGCGGCCCTCAAGCCCGCCGACGGATGCATTGTAGTTTTTGACCGCTCCTTCAAGTGAACGGCCAAGCGCTTTTATGTTGCCGGTCATCGTAACGAGGCTGTCATAGAGGTCTTTCGCCATCCCCGCGACTTCGTTTGCGTGCTCCGTCATCTTTTCCTGCCGCCAGTTCAGGGCCGCCGATTTCAGCACCGCAACCAGAATGGTCGGGGTCGCCACAAGAATCTTTTGTTCGAAGGCTTTCTGATAAAGCTCCGGGCGCACGTCGAGCGCGGCGGAAAAGAAATGCTCCCCCGGCAGGAACAGCACCGTGTAGTCAAGGGAATCCCGCAAGGACGCAGCGTAATCCTTCATGGAGAGCGATTTCACGTGGCTCCATAAATCGTCCGCATGCCGATGAAGCGCCGCCGCTTTCGCTTCATCCGTTTCGGCCTCAACGGCGTCGAGATAGGCGCCAAGGGAGACTTTGGAATCGACGGCGATCACCCGCTTGCCCGGCAGGCTGACCACCATGTCGGGGATTTTGCGCTTGTCGCCGTCCGCATGGGCGGCCTGCTCGACGAAATCCACATGGGCGGTCATGCCGGCAATCTCGACGACGTTTCTTAGCTGCTCCTCGCCCCAGCGCCCGCGGGTTTTCGGCCCGGCGCGCAAGGCGGTCGACAGTTTTTGCGCCTCGGCGCGAACGTCCTGGGTATGTTTCGCGAGATCGCCGATCTGGTTTTTGAGGGCGCCGCGGGCCTGCGCCTGCTCCTCGCGCATATCGGCAAGTCCCTTCTCGTAGCGTTTCAGGGTCTCGCTCACGGGCTTCAGGAGATCGTCCAGGGCCTTGCGGCGGTGCTCGCCTTCCGCGCTGGCCGTCGTCTTGTAGCGCTCGAACGTCTCTTTTGCGCGCTCAAGGAACGATTCATGGGCGCCCTTCAAAAGGTCCGCCGTCGTCGCCCTGAACTCGGCGTCAAGGCGCGCCTTCATCTCGGCGAGCGCCTTTTCGCGCTCTTCCAGCCTCGCCTCTTGCGCAGCCGAAACGTTTTCCGCGGCGGCCCGGAGGCGTCTTTCTTCCGCCAGCTCGGCCTCAAGCCTTTCGGCGTCGGCGGCCCGCTGCTCGGCGCCGGCCAGTTTCAACCGCGTTGCTTCCAGCGACTGGGCGAGCGCGGCGGCCTGCCCCGACGACTGGCGTGAGAACGCGGCGATAGCGATGAGCGCCGCCAGCAAGGCGAAGGCGACCCAGAAGGCCGGCGAACCGGGAGCAAGGCCAATATCGGCGAGAAATGAGATCATAACGTGAACATTTATCCGATTCGGGGCCCCGAGTCCCGCGGAATTTCTCCCCGGGCCTTTCCCTTTCGTTTGGGGGCTCGTCGCGCCCTAAACGAAAGGGAAAGGCCCGGGGGACTAAAACGCGCCCCATGAAGACGGGCGAACATTCTGGCCAGCCGGCGCCGAAAGGCGCGGGCGCCCTGACGATCCGTTGGGGGCGCTTCGCCCCGACGCGGCGCAATCTATGGCTGGTCTTCGGCGTCTGGGCCGGGATTTCAGTATCCACCAGCGCGATGATGTATGTGGCCGCCACCGCCGGGGCGAATGGGATCATGATCGGCGGGGATTTCTCCGCCTTCTTCATCGCCGCCCAGGCCGCCGCGGAAGGCGCCGCCGCCAATATTTACAATGTCGCGGATTTTCAGGGGCGGCTGAACGCCGCCTTTCCCGGCCGGGACGACCTCACCTTAAGCTGGCAATATCCGCCTACGTATTTTCTCGTCATCGCCGTTTTCGCGGGCATGCCGTACCTCCTCGGCTTTTCGGTTTTTTCCGCAGCGACCGCCGGCGCCTATGCAGCATTGCTCCGTAGGGAAATTAAAAACAACCTGCTGTTCTTCGCCATCATCGCATCGCCTGCTGCGTTCATCGCCCTCACCAGCGGACAGAACGGTTTTCTCACCGCCGCGCTGTTGATCCTTGCTGCGACCGATCCGAAACGCCGCCCGATCGTCGCGGGGATTGCAGCGGGTCTCCTCACCGTAAAACCTCATCTCGGCCTCCTTATCCCGATCGCCTACCTCGCTGCCGGATGCTGGCGCGCGATCGGCGTCGCCGCGATTACCGCCGCGGTCATGGCGGCGTTGAGCCTCGCCGCCTATGGCGTCGAACCGTGGCTCGCATTTGTTGCTTCGGTGACGGAGGTGAGCGCGCGGGTCAGCGTCGGCATGATGCCGCTCGCCAAGATGGCCTCGCCCTATTCAGCGGCGCTTTTCGCCGGCCTGCCGGAGTGGCCGGCGCGCATTTTCCACCTCGTCTGCGGCATCGGCGCCGCAGCCGCGGTCTGGCGCGTCTGGCGCATGATCGATGACGGCGCCTTGCGCGCCGCGGCGCTCATCGCCGGCGTCTTCCTCATCGCGCCATATGGGTTCTACTACGAACTTATCATTCTCGGCTTTCCGGTCGCTGTTGTGGTCATGCGGGCCGTGCAGACCGGTTGGCTGAAATACGAGCAGTGGATGCTCGCCGCCGTCTGGGTGCTTTCCGTTTCAACGCCGATGTTCGCCGACATGCGGCAGGGCGTTTCAACCGGCTTTCTGATTGTGCTGCTGGTCTTTGTACTAACGATGCGCCGGACGCTTCGTCCATCGTGACGCAAATATTCCTTCATCCTGAGAAGGCCGAAGGAATTTTTGCTCCTCAGGATGAAGCGCAATCAAAACGCCCGCCGGGTTTTCATCGCCGCGGCGAGCGTTCCTTCATCGAGATGATCAAGCTCGCCGCCCACGGGCACGCCCTGGCTGAGGCGCGTCACAGAAACATCGGCGCTTTCCAGATGTTCGGTGAGATAATGCGCCGTTGTCTGGCCGTCGACGGTGGAGGCGAGGGCGACGACCACCTCTTTTACCTCCGGCTCTTTTGAGCGCTCGATGAGCCGACCGATATTGAGGTCATCCGGGCCGACGCCGTCGAGAGGCGACAGAAGCCCGCCCAGCACGTGATACCGGCCCTTATGGGCGCCGGCGCGCTCCAGCGCCCAGAGATCGCCCACATCCTGCACCACGCAAAGGACGGATTTATCGCGGCTCTCGTCGGCGCAGACCGCGCATGGGTCAATCGAATCCCAGTTGCCGCAAATGCCGCAGGCTTTGACTTTCTTCGCCGCATCGTCGAGCGCGAAGGCGAGGGGCTCCATCACAGCCCCACGCTTCTTCAAGAGATAAAGCGCCGCGCGCTTGGCCGAGCGCGGCCCCAGCCCCGGCATTTTCGCAAGGAGATCAATGAGACGTTGAAGTTCAGGACCGATGGGAGAGGCGGGCATAACTAAAACTCAAAACTGAATGATCCGTCTCTTCGAATCATCAAATTACCTTGCGAAATAACATCCATGCCAAGCAGGATATCGAACGGTGAATTATCAAATATCAAAGTTGAGCCGATCACTGGCTCGGGTAACACTTCAAATTGTGTCGCTTGGGAAACGGGCTCGACCGGACTGGGGAACGAAAAGCCAACTTGAAAAAAGTAAAACGGTACGTCCGTAGCGCCGCTTGCCGTAAGCACGGTCCGTCGACCGGCCATCCTCAACTTAAGCTTGACTGCGGCTTGAGGGGTAATACTGGTTGCGGTAGCCCCTGTATCAACCAAAGCTCGCAAAGGCTCTAGAGAGATAGAAAGGTAGTCGACTTCAGGTATCGGTGTTGAATCTCGGTGCACATCAATGATAACAACGTCGAGAAAAATCTGACTTTTATTATGGCGACCGCGTATTGCCGGCATATGAATAAAAACCTAAGTCCACGGGAGCTTTGGATATTTCCTGAACTGAAAAGCGTTCGTCGTCAAAAATCTTCCACGCTGCGATATGCGCATCGCGAGCCGTATCAAATATTTCAACAACACTTCCGTCTCGAAGCAAAGCCCATTTACCTGCGTATTTATCGATGAGGTCGTTTAGCTTTGTTTCGAATGCCTTAAAGTTCAAGGCTACTTGTTTTTCTTGCTCACTAACCGCCATGATGCACCTCCGAAGTGTAATCCATAAAGTGATTTGGCTTTTACACAACCTATTAAAACGGCATCTTCATGCCCGGCGGGATGGGCAGTCCTTCGGTCAGCGCCTTCATTTGTTCCGCTGACTGAGTATCGAGTTTGGCGCGGGCGTCGTTGACCGCCGCGGCGATGAGATCCTCCACGACTTCGCGGTCATCGCCATTGAAAAGTTCCGGGTCGATGGCGACGGCGGAGGCGTAGCCCTTGCCGTTCAGCGTCACCTTGACCATGCCGGCGCCGGCCTCGCCGGTCACTTCCATGGCGGCGACCTTTTCCTGCATCTCCGCCATCTTGGCCTGCATCTCGCCGGCCTGTTTCATGATCTTGCCAATATCCATGTCGCTTCAGCCTTTTTGGTTGTCGGTTCGCCCGCGCAGCACGCTGAGCACAATATCGTCGTCTTCCAATGCCCCGATGTCGGCATCCTCGTCCTCAGGATCAATGGGCGGGTCTTCTTCCAGCTCATCGGGCGCCGGCGCGAGGGGCGCCTCGGGCTCTTTCACGCTCGTCACCTTCGCCCCCGGAAAGACTTCCAGCGCTTTGGCGACCAGCGGGTCCGCCATCACCTCGGCCATGCGTTTGTCGCGCACGGACGCCGCGCCGTTTTCCTGCTCCGTGACAGAGACAACCCATTGCCGGCCGGTCCACTCTTTTAGCCGCCGGGTCAGCCGGCCGGGCAGCGTATCGGGGGCGCCGTCGCCAAGGCGCATTTCGATATGGCCCTCGTCGAACCGCACAATATGAACATAGGATTCGAGCTCGGTGCGAAGCTTCGCATCGCGCATGCGGCCCGCAAGGCGGGTGACGTCTTCGAACGAGCAAAGCGTTTCTTCATGCGCGGCCGGCGCCTGCCTTAAGGGCGGCTCGATGTTGATGATCGTCGCCCCTGCGGCGGACGTCGCCGGCGCCGGATCGGGCTGCGCCGATGGCGGCGCGCTCACCGCGCCGCGCCCGTTTTCAGAATTTTTTTTTAGGGCTTTGAGCGCTTCATCCGGGGTCGGAAGATCGGCGGCGAAGCAGAGACGGATCAGCGCCATTTCGCCGGCGGCCGGCGGATCCGGCGCGGCGTTCGTTTCCGCCATGCCTTTCATCAGCAACGACCATGCGCGGGTAAGCGCATTGAGTTCGAGCCCGTCTGCGAGCTGTTTTGCACGCTCGGCGTCCGCCTCGCCGGCCGCCCCATGGGACGCCGCTTCCGGCCCCGCCGCTTTCACGCGGGTCAGCAGGTGCACAATGTCGAGCATATCGCGCAACACGACCGCAGGCTCGGCCCCGGCGTCATACTGGGCGGCGAACGCTTCGAGAGCTGCTTTTGCGTCGCCCTTGAGACACGCGCCGACGAGATCCCACACCAGGGTCCGGTCCGCGAGGCCCAGCATGTCGCGCACCACGTCCGCGCCAATCTCTTCGCCGCTCGATCCGTCTGCGGATTTATGCTGAACGATCGCCTGATCGAGGATCGACAACGCGTCACGCACGGACCCTTCGGCCGCCCGCGCGATCATGAACAGGCCGTCGCGCGCGACCGCAACGTTTTCCTGCTTGGCGATACTGGCGAGGTGATCGGTGAGCGTTTCGGGATCGATGCGCTTCAGATCGAAGCGCTGGCAACGGGACAGCACCGTCACCGGCACCCTGCGAATTTCCGTCGTCGCGAAGATGAACTTCACATGGGGCGGCGGCTCCTCAAGGGTTTTTAAAAGCGCATTGAACGCCGCCGTCGACAGCATGTGCACTTCGTCGATGATGTAGACTTTGTATCGCGCCTCAACCGGCGCGTAGCGCACGCCCTCGATGAGTTCGCGAATGTCGCCGACGCCGGTGCGCGAGGCGGCGTCCATTTCGAGGACGTCCGGGTGACGGCTTTCGGCGATGGCTTTGCAGTGCAGGCCCTCCGCCGCCATGTCCATCTGCGGGCCATTATGCTCGCCATCCGGTCCGACATAGTTCAGCGCCCGGGCGAGAATGCGCGCGGTCGTTGTTTTGCCGACGCCGCGCACGCCGGTGAGAATATAAGCGTGGGCGATGCGATCGGACGCAAAGGCATTTTTGAGCGTCCGGACCATCGCTTCGTGGCCAATCAGGTCTTCAAAGCGCTGCGGACGGTATTTCCGCGCAAGCACCTGATAAGGCGCGGGCGCGCCGCCGGCCGCTTCTGCATCGCTCATCAGGTCGCTCATAGGGTTATTATGCGAGGTCCGGGCGCGCAGCGAAAGCCGCATCAAGGCCGTGTGGAAAAGTGCCGATTAAAACAAGGTGGAAGACTGAAACGACCCGCGTCGAAACTCGTTACGGCTGCTTCCTTCCGGACCTGACCGGGTTGGCGAGAGACACGTCCGCCAGCCTTCCGCCGGCTTATATCCGCGCCCGTCAATCAAATTGCAAGGGCGGCCCATAGGAAGGGGGCTGGCATTCATCGTTGCGCCGGCGGGCGCCATGGGCCAAACCCGCGACGATGAAACCGGCAGAAAACCCCAACTGGTTCGCCCATTCGCCGCTGGCACGCCTCAACAATGAGGAGGCGCTGGACGAGATTGTCGCGAAAAAACTCAGTGACCCGTCAAGCGTGATGATCCCCCTGTGGCGCGGCGACCCGCTCATTGCGAATGGCGCGGCGGCGTTTCTCTCCATCGCCGCCCGAGGCGAGTTTCCGAGAGACGCCGGTATCGTCATGCTCGGCTTGCGCGGCGAGGAAGCGGTTTTTGCAATCGACGCATCGGGCGCGGGGCCGGACCCGCAAGCCGCGCCCTTCGCCGACATCGGCGCCTACACGCCGATCCGGGAAGCAGCGGGAATGGTCTCCAAAGACGATCTCGCCGTTATCGGCCATGGGCGCTGGCTTTTCGAATGGCATCGCAAGCACCGGTTCTGCGCCAATTGCGGGGCGCCGACAGCGATGAAAAACGGCGGCGCGAAACGGCGTTGCGAGACGTGCGAGACCGAACATTTCCCGCGCACCGACCCTGTCGCGATTGTTCTCGCCGTCCATGAAGGCGCCTGCCTGCTCGGCCGCGGGCCGCATTTCCCGCCGGGCTTTCTCTCGGCGCTCGCCGGTTTCGTAGAGGCCGCCGAAACGCCGGAGGAAGCCGCGAAGCGCGAACTGTTCGAGGAGGCGGGCGTTACCCTTACGGACATCCGCTACCAGTTCTCCCAGCCCTGGCCGTTCCCGAACGCCATGATGATGGGCTTCATCGCCGATACACAGTCGCGTGCGCTTCATCTTGATACGACGGAAATCGTTGAAGCCCGCTGGATCGACAAAGCCGACATTCGAGCAACGCTCGCCGGCGAGGAGCGCGACTTTTTTGTTCCGCCGAAGTTCACGATTGCGCGGCAACTGCTGAGCGTCTGGGTGCGCGGAAACCCATAAAACGGACGACGCCTCAAATTACGCGGACCGCTGTCAGGCAGAATAAACCGCTTCAATCGCACTGATGATCGGCGCGTTCGACAAAGCCTTGTTCGCCGCAAAGGACCCCCGGGGCAGTTCGCCGAGCTGCGCGGCGGCCTCGCGGGCCGCAGCAGCAAGCGATGCAGGATCAACGGACCGGCTCAATATACCGACGGCAGCCGCATCATCGGCAGAAAAGACGCGAGAAAACACAATCGCGTCGTGAAAAACGCGCGGGTCGATACGCGCCCGCGGCAGCTCGACGCCGAAAACCGGCAACGGCATGCCGATCGCGGTCTCATTGGCGACAAGTTTAAAGTCGCCCGATGCACCGATGCGCATATCGCAGGCAAGCAACGCAAAAAGACCCATGGCGATTGCGTGTCCTGAACACGCCGCAACCACCGGCAGGGGCGAGCGGAGGATGCGCAACAACATCCCGGCGCCATCGCTCAACAGCCGATTGATGTCGTCCATCGAGCCGCCCCTCATGACGTTCAAGTCAAACCCGCCGGAAAAGACGCCGTCGCGACCCGAGAGAACAATAGCGCTCGCTTCTTTCTTCTCCGCCGCATCAATCGCTTCGACAATCGACGCAATGGCTTCAAAGCTGAAGGCGTTCGCCTTGCCGTCATCCATATCGATAAAGGCAATCGCATCGTCTGTTCGAAAATCAACCATCGCTCTTTTCCTGTCCGTTGAAATGCAGATTCCCGAAGGCTGCCGCGCATACCCTTATGCCGGTCGCCAACGCCATTTCCATGCGGACGATACTGTCCGCCGTGCGGTAATCAATCACGCCTTGCAGTTGCCAGGCATGCCGATACACCGGCGCCAGCAGCGCCGCGCGCCGCTACCGCCGGTCGCTGGCCGCCGGATAGACGCCGAGAATCTTCAGCGAGCTTGAGAAAAATCCAAGTTCTTCGAGCGCCAGGCGCACGGGCTCCTCGCTCGGATGGCCTTCAATATCGGCGTAAAACATTGTCGCGGTGAAAGCGCCGTCGAGCTGGTAGCTTTCAAGCTTCGTCATGTTGACGCCGTTGGTGGCGAAGCCGCCGAGCGCCTTATAAAGCGCCGCCGGGATGTTGCGCACCTGAAAGACGAAGCTGGTGACGACGGGACCGTCATCCGGCCCGGCGTCGTCGGGCTCGTCGGCCATCTGGAGAAACCGCGTCGTGTTGTGACCGGCGTCTTCAATGTTCTGCGCAAGGATCGTCAGCCCGTATATCTCCGCAGCGATGTTCGATGCGACGACCCCTTCATCCATGCCGCCAGCCTCGGACAGTCGCCGCGCCGCGCCCGCCGTATCCCCGGCAACTTCGGCGCGCAGCCTGTGTTCCCGCAGGAACCCGCGCACCTGGCCGAGCGCCATCGCATGGCTGCGCGCAACTTTGACGTCTTCAAGCTTGACGCCGGGCCGGACCATCAAATGGTGTTCGATGGGCAGGAAGTGCTCCGCGACAATGTGGAGATCGGCTTCGGGCAGGAGGTGGTGGATATCGGCAACCCGGCCGGCCAGGGAATTCTCGATCGGCAGCATGGCGCGGACCGCGCGGCCGGATTTCACCGCCTCAAACGCATCCTCGAAAGTCGGGCAGGCCAGCGGCTCATAGCCGGGCGCAAAGCGTCGGCACGCCACTTCCGAAAAGGCGCCTGGCTCGCCCTGAAAGGCGATGCGCTCCGCGGGGCTTGCATTTTCGCTGGTCATGGGCGGCGCTCCAATCTCTTCCGAAGCGGCGGCTTATGCCTAATCCGCCATGCAAAAACAATTCCGGCGCCGCGCGAAAAGGCCGCGCTCCATGGACGCGCGCCATGATTGCCCTTGCGGGCCGACCCCGCTAGATACCGGCGAAACGCGTCTGCGGCGCGTCGAGCGATGCCGGATATCAATAAGTTCGAGGCTGAAAGCGATGGCTGACCAAAACCAAGGCGATCAACAGGGCGATCCGCTGCTTTTCAACAAGATTGCCGCCGCAGGCCTGACGGTGCTATTGCTGGTGTTCGGCCTGCCGCAGCTTGCCAAGGCGATCATTGGCGGCGGGCACCACAAAAAGGGCGAGGAACTGCACCTCGCCTATTGCTGCGTCGATCTTGAAATCGCCTCCCACGGCGCCGGCGGGGACGAGGAGCCGGCGTTCGATCTCGCCACCGCGCTCGCCTCGGCCAATCCCGCCAGCGGGGAGCGCCGATCCGCCATTTGCGCGTCCTGCCACACATTCGAAAAAGGCGGTGCGGACGGCACCGGACCCCATCTGTGGGACATTGTCGGACGCGAAGTCGGGGGCGTTGCCGGCTATGGCTATACGGCGGCGCTTCAGTCCGCCGGGGGCGTTTGGACCTATGAGCGCCTCGACGCCTATATCAAGAACTCGCAGGAATATCTTCCGGGCACCGCCATGGTGCAGCGGTTTCCGCGCGACGCGCAGCGCGTCGACATTCTCGCCTATCTGGGCACCCTCTCCGACAATCCGGTTCCGTTTCCCGAGCCGGCCGTCGTCGCGGCGCCGGAGGAGGAAGGCCTTCTTGAGGAAGCAGCCGAGGCTGTGGAAGGCGCGGTCGAGGACGCCGGAAATCCCGTCGAAGAGGCCGTCGAGACGGTTGAGGACGCCATAGACGGGCAATAAGCGCTCGCCGCCTCCGGGCTTGCGCCCTCTGCTAACCAATGATTTTTGTTAGAAAATACCGAAGCGTTTTTTCTTCGTGCGCTTCAGCGTCTTTTTGCCTTCGTCGGACGCCATAAAACGCTGATAGTCGAGATCCGTGCGCTCCACGCGCATTGCCGTGGAGAGGAGCCCGACATTCAGGTCGTCCTTGCCCCAGGCTTTTTCGTCGAGCAGTTCATCGCCGGGGCTTCCCGTCTGCGGCGCGGGCTTTGCCGTGCGTTTCTTCCCGCCGAACTTCTTTTCTTTCGCCTTGAGGTCCGCCCGCAGCGCGGCAAAGGCCCGTTCCGCCGGCCCCTCATAGCCTTCAGGCAGAAACTGCCGGTCGAGCGCATCGTAATCGGTCCGGTGCGGCACGACGATATTGTCGACGCCCTTGCCGGTAAGCCTGCGCTCGGTCTGCACTGAAAAGCCGGACCAAATTTCCTTCAACCGCTCGGCCATCTCTAAAGCTCCGGTTTCTCGCGGGACCACTCAAGCCCGCCATTGCGCGTGATCACCGCAACATCGATCGGGCCGCCCACCGTCTCAACGGAGTGCATGACCTTCTGCTGGAACGAATTCAGCTTGATCAGCGACGCGGCGGTTTCGCCCAGCTCTTTCTTCGGCAGCGAGTTTACCGCCCGCAGGATCGGGCGCGTATGCACCGCATACTGATAATTGTCTATGGATTTGAAAAATTCATGCAGCGCATGCTGGAGGTTGTTCTGGCTGTAATCCTTGAAGATCTTGTCGCGCTGGGCGTCGGAAAGGTTGGGCGTGCGCCCGACCACATCCGTAACGAGCCCCATGGAAAGCTTCAGGGATTCAGAGAAAATAAACATCCGCAAATGCTGATCCATGCCGGTCAGAAAGGTGCGGATCATCCGGTCCTGCGCGAAGGGTTGAAACACGGGGCCGGAATCGGCGTTGATGTCCGCGCCGCGGTCGCGCTTGCGCTTCAGGATGCCGAGGACGACGCTCGACGTCAGATAGGAGCGCATGGATGGGAACTTCTCGCGGCTGCCGAAGCCGGCGAAAACAACGCCCGTGTAGTGCTCAAAGAACGCGTCTTTCGTCACCGCAAAGCCGCCGATCTCGCGCAGTTTCGATTTCGTCGCCTCGTTGACCTGAAGCCCCGCATATTCGTTGCGCAGCGAGCCCAGGAGGCTGTCCAGAAGCTGGTCTATCTCCCCGCCATAGCGCCGGCGAACCTGTTCGCCCATACCGTCTGGAAAACAGGGCAGGTCGGCGCGCGGGCTGTCGTCGGGATAGCGCTGATAATCCGCATGCACCTGCCCAACCACATACTCGAAGATCGCGCTCACATGATCGGTGACGCGGCCGGAGTTTGATTGCTGGAACTTTTCGACCTGATAGTCGAATTCCTCAGCGATCACCGTATAGACCACGGCGACCATCTTGAAAAATTCCGTGTCCTGATGGTCTGCGGGAAAGAGGTCCGGATTGCCGGACAGAAACTCCATGAAATCTTCGGCGTAGGCCGCAACCGTTTCCAGCGGCCGGCCCCGCGACTGCTCGCGGTAAAGGGAGATCACCGTCTCCCACGGCGTCGACATGATTTCGGCGTTGTTATAAATCATCACCGCGACCGGCTGGCCCTCGACCAGCGGGAACAGCTTGTCCACCGATTGATAGGTTTTAAGATATCGGTCGCCGGAGATTGTGACGGCGCTGTCCGCTGCCATCGCCACTGCCTGGCGGTTCATCAACACGACTTCGGATGTCATCGACCCCTCACGACTTCCCACCCGCGCCCGGCCCGAAAAGGCCCGTCCCCAGCGCGCAATTTATCAGATGTTAACGATAAATCCCGCCATTGGGAACAATAACGAGCCGAGGCGCGGCCAGGCGGGCCGCGCCCTGTGACAGGGGGAACACAGCCCCGACAGGACCTTCCAAGGTTACCAACGGCTTTACCAACGCGTTGTAAAATTTGAAGAAATTTTAACGCGCCCGGCCGATCCTTACCCTCGATGTCATGGCGACGGCGGTCGGGGAGACTGAAGATGCCTACAATCGAGTTCGCGCAGACGGCCAGCCCGGTCGAATACGTGCTCTACGCTTTTATGACGCTGAACATGCTGCTGTCGGCGACAATTCTGCTGCATCGCGGCGTTCAGAAGCTGAAGCCCTCGACAGTCACCTGATGGACGCAGCGTCATAAAGCGACGCATCGAAGCCGTAGGCTTCACTCATCTCCAAAATCGCCGCGAGTTTTTGTTCGAAAGCCGCCCAACTGTCATTGTCGGCAATCTCGGCCCATATGGCCTCGACCTCGTTGATCAGCATGGTGCAGGGGCGCGGGCCTTCGAAGTAGGCGTGGCCCAGCCGACCGGGGTCCGACGGCGAAGACGCCATCAATCCGTCGCGCACGGACGCGAACTCTTCCTTGTCGTATAATTCAGCAATCGGACTTTTCTGCGCGCGCTCCGCGGAGGCCGGCCCGCAGAACCAGTCAAAAAAGACCTGCTCATATGGCGCGCCGGACGCCGTCATCCAGCGCAGCAACGCCGTCACGGTTGCGTAGTCTTCACTGCCCGTTCTTTCTAACCCGAGCCGGCGGAAATATGCATCCGCCATCGCCCGCTCGTAATCGTCGCCGAAATGACGAAGCGCCTCGGTCAGCGCATCGGCCTCGGCAATGCGCGACAGGGCGCCGCCGAACTGCGCGAGATTCCACGCCGCGGCCTCGGCCTGACGGCCAAACGCATAAAGCCCGGTCTGATCGAAATAGGCGGCGGTGAAATTCGGATCCGCAACCGGCGCAAAGCGCCACGGCCCGTAGTCGAAGCTTTCGCCGGTGACGTTCATATTGTCCGTATTGAGAACGCCGTGAACGAACCCGGCCGCCATCCATTGCGCGGCGAGCTTCGCGGTGCGGGCGACGACAGCGCGAAAGAAAGCGATTATGCGCGCTTCACCGGTTTCCGCTTTCAGCGCCGGATAAAAATGCTCGATGCAGTAGTCGACCAGCGCCCCGATGGCTTCGTCGTTCTTTTCAAACGCAAGGCGCTGAAAGGCGCCGAAGCGAACATGGGAATGAGAAAGCCGGACAAGGACCGAACTGCGCGTCGGCGACGGTTCGTCATTGCGCTCAAGCGCCTCGCCGGTCTCGATCAGGCTGAAGCTTTTCGACGTATAAACGCCGAGCGCTTCGAGCATCTCCGTCGCGAGCACCTCCCGAACGCCGCCCTTCAACGTCAGGCGCCCGTCGCCGAACCTGGAATAGGGCGTCTGTCCGGAGCCTTTCGTACCGAGATCGAGAAGCCGGTCCTGATCGTCGCGCAATTGCGCAAAAAGAAATCCGCGCCCGTCGCCGATGTCCGGATTGTAGCTTCGAAACTGATGGCCGTGATACCGGATGGCCAAGGGCCGCAACAGATTGTCGGGGAGAGGCCGAAACCGCCCGAAATGATCGAGCCACGCCGCGTCAGCAAGGTCCCCCAGCCCGACCCGCGCCGCCCAGGCCTGGTTGCGATAGCGCAGGATATGTTCGGGGAACGTCGCCGCATCGACCGGATCGAAAAAGGGCGCGCCGTCGCCCTCGCTGCTCAATCGTGCGAATGCCGGGTCAGGGCGGTAATTTTCGGGCATTTTTATGGACCTTTTTACAAAAAGGCGCCAAGAAGCGACGCTTCGCTGCAACTGCGAACAGAACTTACGCCATCAGGTAGCGCGTTATGAAAGCCGAGGCCATCGCTGGAACCAAAACGCCCGACGCCGGCGCCGTTCGCGCGGCGGCGGCGCGTATTGCCGGCCGCGTCATGAACACGCCGCTGGTGGCGGCCGAGAAACTCTCCGCGATGACGGGCGCCAATCTCTGGCTGAAGCTGGAGAACCTGCAATATACGGGCGCGTTCAAACAGCGCGGCGCCCTGAACAAGCTGATGATGCTGCCGGACGCCGACAAGGAGCGCGGCGTGATCGCGGCGTCGGCCGGCAACCATGCGCAAGGGGTCGCCTATAATGCGCGCGAGATCGGTATTGACGCGGTCATAGTCATGCCGACCACGACCCCAGACGTGAAAGTCCGCCAGACCCGAGAGCTGGGCGCGGAAGTCGTGCTGCACGGGGACGACTTCGATGAAGCAGGCGAGCGCGCCAGAGCGCTCGGACACGAGCGCAATCTCGTTTTCATTCATCCGTTCGACGACCCGGACGTTATCGCCGGCCAGGGAACCATCGCGCTTGAGATGATTGAGGCCGGCCCGAAATTCGACACGCTGATTGCGCCGATCGGCGGCGGCGGCCTTATCGCCGGCATGGCGCTCGCCTTCAAGGACGCGTCCCCCGATACGAAAATTATTGGCGTACAGACGGAACTCTTTCCTTCCATGGCGAACGCCATCAACGGCGCGGGCCTCGACGTCGGCGGCAACACCCTGGCGGAAGGCATCGCCGTGCGCGAAGCCGGCGCGATTACGCAGGAAATTGTCCGCTCCCATGTGGACGACATCGTCCTGGTGAACGAACGCACGCTGGAGCGCGCGCTCAGCCTCATCATCAACGAGCAAAAACTGCTGGTCGAAGGCGCCGGGGCGGCGGGGCTCGCCGCGGTAATGGCGGACCCGGCGCGCTTTGAAGGCAAGACCGTTGGCCTCGTCCTGTGCGGCGGCAATATCGACGCGCGGCTATTGTCCATGATCCTGATGCGCGATCTCGCCCGCGCGGGGCGCCTCGCCCGTCTGCGCGTTCAGCTCCTCGACAAACCCGGACAACTGGTGCGCGTTTCCTCGATCATCGCCGACATGGACGGCAACGTCATCGATGTCGGGCACCACCGCACCTATTCGGACCTGCCCGCGAAGATGACCTGCATGGACGTCACCCTCGACACCCAGGGGCAGGAACATCTCGATCGCATTATCCAGTCCCTGCGCGACAACGGGTATCCGGTGGAAATCGCTGCCTATTAAGGCCGGTCGCGCTGATTTTGCGCCCCACGGGGCCTTTTGCCCAGCGTCATATCTTCGTTGAAATGCCCGTATATGGGCTTATCTTACGGGAGCGGGGACGACAGCAGCAAAAAGGGGCGGAGCGACGGTATGAAGGTTCAGCGACAACAACGGCTCCTCGTCCTGACGGTCATCGCAGCGCTCGGCGCAGCGCTTTATGCGATTTCCGCCTTTGCACAGAACGGCGCCGGCAACCCGGCGGATACCGGCGTCATCCTGACCATCGACGGACCGGTTTCCCCGCCGGTCGCCGATTATCTCGCCCGGGAAATCAAAAACGCATCGGACGCTGGGCAGGGGCTCGTAATCATCGAGATCGATACGCCGGGCGGGCTTGTCGATTCCATGAAGACCATCATCAAGGCGATCCTCGCGTCTGACACGCCCGTGGCGACCTATGTGTCGCCCCAGGGCGCGCGGTCCGCTTCCGCCGGGCTCTACATCATGTACGCCGCCCATGTTTCGGCCATGGCGCCGGCCACAAACACCGGCGCGGCGACGCCGGTCGAAGTCGGCGGCGCGCCGTCCGGCGACGACAACCCGCTCGACGAAAATCCGTTCGGAGAAGAAAGCGAACCCGCGGCTGCGGAAGAAGAAGAGACCGTCGCCGACGAAAACACAGACGCCGCCGCGAACGAAACGGAGAGTGCGGAAGAAACGGCGGAAACACCCGCCGCCGACGACAGCGCGGACCAGCCCGAGCGCGCCGGCGAAGAGGAGGCGGCGGCGCTTTCGACGAACGATGCGCTGCGCGCAAAAGTCATCAACGACTCCGTGGCCTATATCCGCGCGCTCGCGGAGGAACGGGGCCGCAACGCCGACTGGGCCGAAAAAGCCGTGCGCGACGCGGCCTCCGTCACCGCCAACGAAGCCCTCGAACTCGGCGTGATTGATCTTGTTGCGGACGATATTGACGATCTCTTGCGCCAGATCGACGGCCGGACTGTCTCCGTCGCGTCAGGCGAGAAAACCATCGCAACCGAAAACCTGAAGCTGGAACGGATCGAGCCCACATTCCTTGAGCAGATCCTGAGTTTCATCGCAGATCCGAATGTCGCCGTCATCCTGATGTCCCTGGCGACCACCGGCATCATCATCGAGATGTGGAATCCCGGATCGATCTTCCCGGGTGCGGTGGGCATCATCAGTTTCATTCTTGGCCTTTATGCGTTTCAGGTTCTGCCCTTCAGCTGGCTCGGCGTTTCGCTGATGATTGCGGGCGCCGTTCTTGTCCTTGTGGAGGCGTTCACGCCCACCTTCGGTCTCGCGGGACTTGCGGGACTTCTGATCTTCGGTTTCGGATTGTTCGTGTTGTTCCCGGAAGGCTATCGCGTGTCGCCGGGCGTCATTGCGTCCATTCTGGCGGTCGCCGGGGCGTTCCTCGCATTCATCCTGTTCGCCATCGTCGGGTCGCGAAGCCACGGGCCCCTGATCGGCGCGGAAGCCATCCGGCGACGTGAGGGCGTCGTCGACGACTGGGACGGCAATGAAGGCTGGGTGATTGTCGAAGGGGAGCGCTGGCGCGCGCGGTCGGATAAACCCCTGACGCCGGGGGACCGGATCCGCGTCGTCGAAGTCGACGGCCTCATCCTCGTCGTCAAGCAGGCGAAAGCGAGCAGCTTTCTGGGCGCGCTTCAGCCCAAGGGAGCATAGGCGATATGGAATCCCCGGACGGCCTCATGTCAAATCCCGTGGGCCTCGGGATTCTCGCCGTGCTTGCCGGGTTCAGTCTTGTCGCCGCCGCCAAGATATACGGCCTGTTTTTCATGCGCTGGAAGACGCCCTTTCGCGTCGGCGAGGCGATGAGCGTCAGGCGCGCGGAAGTTGTCGACTGGCAGGGCGGACCCGATGGGGGCGAGGGCCATGTGCGCGCCGGCGGCGAATTGTGGCGCGCAACGTCTACGGACGAATTGGCGCCGGGCGATGACGTTACGGTGGCGGCGGTCGACGGATTGCTGCTAAAGGTGAAGCGGAAATAGCGCTGCGCAGGGCGCAGGCAAAAGGAGAACTCCCATGGGCGGCATCGGCTTTTATATCCCGATCATTCTGGCGCTGATTGCACTCGCCTCCTCGATCATCAAAGTTCTGAAAGAGTATGAACGCGGCGTCATCTTCACCCTTGGCCGCGTGGGACGCAAAGCCGCCGGACCCGGCCTCGTCATTCTGATCCCCATCGTGCAGGTGATGAGGAAAGTCGACATGCGCACGCTCGTGCACGACGTGCCGACCCAGGATGTGATCTCACAGGACAACGTGTCCGTGAAAGTGAACGCCGTCATTTACTACCGCGTCGTCGACGCCGTGCGCGCCATCGTGCAGGTCGAGAACTTCATGGCCGCCACCAGCCAGCTGGCGCAGACGACCCTGCGCTCCGTCCTCGGCAAGCACGATCTCGACGAAATGCTGCAAGAGCGGGACAAACTCAACAAGGACATTCAGGAAATTCTCGACCAGCAGACCGAGGCCTGGGGCATCAAGGTCTCGAATGTTGAGATCAAGCATGTGGACGTTGACCCCTCAATGATCCGGGCGATCGCCAAGCAGGCGGAAGCGGAGCGGGAACGGCGCGCCAAGGTCATTCTCGCAGACGGCGAGGAGCAGGCGGCGACGAAACTGTCCGAAGCGGCAAACATTCTGGCAACGTCAGCGGGCGCCATGGAGCTGCGTTATCTTAACGCCTTGCAGGAAATCGCAAGCGACAGGACCAATACCATCGTCTTCCCGTTTTCCATGGAGCAGGTCGCCAAAGTCATCCGCAACGATCGCCAATAAACGCTTAAACCCGCGAGCCGTTCCAACGCGTCGACGGGCAATAGGCGCGGGACGTGAACAGGCGCGTTAATACACTGTTGAGTTTACGCAACAGGGTGCGCCGAAAAGTTCCCAAATAGAGTGCGATAGCTGCTATCGACACCGCCGGGCGATTGGCCCGCGCGCGCTTTTCCTGCATTGTCCGTTTTTACAAAGTGATAAAGCGTGCGCCCGCGGACTGATCGGGGCCGCATACAGGGAGGTTTCTATGCGTAAAGGATTGGCCCTTCGGGCCTCGATGATCGCGCTCGGATGCGCTGCACTGCCCATGACGGCGGCGGCGCAGTCGGCGACGGACGCCTTGACGGACACCATTCTCGTCACCGGCACCAAGAAGAAGGATCCGGAAAACGTTCAGGACGTCCCTCTTGCTGTGACCGCATATGGCGCTGAGCAGCTCGATGCGCTGAAGGTGCGCGACCTCCAGGGCCTGACCACCGCAATCCCGAACGTTTCTTTTGACGATATCGGCACGGCCCGGGGCACGGCGAACTTCTCCATTCGCGGCGTCGGCATTAACTCCTCGATTCCATCGATTGATCCGACCGTCGGCGTCTTCAAGGACGGGGTCTATCTCGGCGTCAACAGCGGCGTCGTTTTTGACATTTTTGACCTTGAATCGATTGAGGTATTGAGGGGCCCGCAGGGCATTCTGTTTGGCCGGAACGTGACCGGCGGCGCCGTGTTGCTCAACAACAAACGCCCAACCTTCGACGGCTTCGAAGCGTCCTTTAAGGGCGCCGTCGAGAGCGGCCTCCGCTCGACCAGCAATAACTACTACGCCATGGCGGCCGTGGGCGGACCGATCGCTGAAGACGTTCTCGCCGCGCGGGTCTCGGTCTACTACAACAAGGACAACGGCTATCACCGGAATTATCTCGGCGGGCCGGTTCCCAATGCGCTTGCGACCCCGTTCTACACAGCGGCGCTTGACCCGGTTCTTGGGCCGGGCACCGGCGCGCTCGTGGGCGCCTTGGTTCAAGGCCCCGGCACGGATGATTTCGAGAACTTCGGCCGCGCGGAAACCTTTATCATCAGGCCTTCCGTAACGTTCCGACCGACCGACACGTTAGAAGTGTTTGTCAGCTATGAACATTTCGAAAGCGAAGGCGACGGCCCGGCGTCGCAAAACCACGTTGCCGGCAACGGCCTCCCGAACTTCTTCTTCACGGCGCCGCGCGACAGCTTCGATTTCTCGATTGACGAACGCGGATTCTACGACAACACAGCCGATCAAATCACCGCAGAGATTACGCTCGATGTTGGCTTCGGCGATGGCGTAATCACAAACATTTTCGGATGGCGCGATTACAGTTCCGAGACGCTTGGCGACATCGACGCCACGCCGCTGTTCCTTTTTCACTCGCCCGCTTCTTTGCGGCAGGACCAGATATCGAACGAAATCCGGTATAATGGCCGCTTCGGCGACCTCGATGTGACCACCGGCTTCTATTACTTTACGCAGGATGTTGCGTATACGGAGCGGCGTTTCATTCTCGGCGGGCTACAGAACTTCTTTGGCGGCGGCGCCCAGGATCATGACGTGCTCGGCGTCTTCGGCCAGCTTGACTACGATGTTTCCGACACGCTGACGCTCACCGCGGGCGGACGCTGGACCCAGGAAGAAAAATCGGTCGTGATCGCCAACATCCGCGCCAACGGCAATATCGCCACGACGGTGTTCGGCGTCCCGGGCTGCGGCGTCATCGAGGGCACGTGTCCCATCGACTTCACCGACAGCGAAAAATGGACGAACTTCACGCCGAAGATCGGCTTCCAGTGGGACGCGCGTGAAGAGTTGAACGTCTACGGTCACTGGACCCAGGGCGTGCGGTCGGGCGGATACAATTTCCGCAATACCTCCGAGACAATCTTCGATCCCGGCCCGTTTGACGAAGAAACCGTAAATGCGTTCGAAGTCGGCTTCAAGGCGCAACCCGCCGACGGCCGCGTGACGCTCAACACAGCGTTCTATTACAACGACATCAACAACATGCAGCGGGAGATCAACCTCGCTGACCCCACCACCGGCGTCGTGCAGATCATCGACAACACGGCCGATGCGACCATCTGGGGCATCGAAATGGAAACGCGCATTTCGCTCACCGACAACCTGCTTTTTACAGGCTCACTTGGTCATGCGAGCGGCGAGTATGACGAAATCCTTGCGGACATCAGCAATAACGGCGCGGAGCCGATGGTGATTGACGAAGAGGACTTCGCTCTGGAGATTCCGCGCCTTGCGCCATGGACCTGGTCGCTGGGGCTCGTCCACACGCTTCCGATCAATGACGAAACGCTGATCAATACGCGCTTCAATTATTCGCATCGCGATTCGTCTCCTTACACGGACAATAATCTGGGCTTCCTCAATGAGCTCGATATCGTTGACGCAAGCGTAACGCTATCGATGTTTGAGGGGCGGGTTGACCTGTCGCTGTACGGCAAAAACCTGCTGCATGAGGTCAACTTCGGCGGCGACACGCAGCTTCCGGCAAGCCTTGGCGGCGGAACCTTCTCGCCCATCACCAAAGGCAGGATCGTCGGCATCGAGCTGCAACTCGGGCTCTGACGGGACCGACGCGAACAAAACAAAAAGCCCCGCCGAGGCGGGGCTTTTTTTATGGCCGCGGGCCCTCTAAGGGGCGTTTATGACCAACGCCGCGGAGATCCTCGACCTTACGGGCTATCGCTGCCCCATGCCGGTCATTCGCCTCGAAGCCGCGCTGCGGGCCCTGCCCGAAGGGGCCCAACTTACTGTTTTTGCTGACGATCCGGTCGCGGCGATCGATATCCCCCTCAGTTGCCGGGAGGGCGGCCATGGCTGCGACAGGGGCCCCGATCAGGGCGGAACTTGCGTCTTTCTGGTCACGCGGGGCGGCAAAGATTAACCCCGCGCGGCCTTTTGCCTGCCCCGCTTTTGCCTTCCCGGACCCTTAGGGTTAATGTAGTCTTAAGACGTTCGGCCGTCCCCCGCGCCTTTGTTTCCGGCGGGTGGGGGCGGTTTGGACGATCACCGGGGTGACTGGTTGAGGGGAAGCTGGGAATGAGAAATCCGATGACTTTTGCAAGCAAAGCACGCCGCGCGCTTGGCGGGCTGGCGGCGGCGTCCGCGCTGGCGCTGGCGGCGGCTGGCCCGGCTCACGCCACCTATGAGGCCGGCGTTCAGGCCTATGCAAACGGGCAATATCAACAGGCGCTCGATATCTGGCGGCGCTTCGCGGTCGCCGGCGACGTTCGCTCCAAGAAAATTCTGGGCGACGTGTATTCGGGCAAACCTCTTGAGGGCGCCAAGGAAGCCGCGTCGCCGCTCGAACAAATTCCCGTGGACAATGTGCAGGCGCTCGTCTGGTACACGCTGGCCGCCTATCACGACTTCACCGCCTACCAGACGCCCACGGCCCACGAAGTCAACGCGCGCATTCTTGCCGAACAACGACTGCCCGAAATCCGCGGCCGCATGTCGACGGCGGACGTCAACAAGGCGGAAAACTACGTTGCGCAGACCTTTGAAGCCGGCAGCGCCTACGACCTCTATCGCCTCGGCGAAATGTATCAGAAGGGCGCGGGCGTTGAAAAAGACAACATGCGCGCATTGCAGCTCTATGCGCTCGCCAAGGAGCGCGGCGTGGGCGAGGCCTCGGCGGCGTTTGAGTTTCTTGAGCCGCTCATGAACAAGAAAGAGCGCGACATGGCGCTCGAAAAGGTAGTGGGATGGCAGCCGCCCCTGCCGCCGGAATACACCGGCAAGACGCCGCAGCAGGAAGAGCTGGAGCGCCTCAAACGTCAGTATGAAGAACTGAAGATGGCCGATGCGCTGAAAGCGGTTTCGGATATCGACGTTGAACTTATTCAACGGGCGCTGGGCGCCCTCGGCTTCCGGCCCGGCGCGGTCGACAACAAGCTCGGCCCGTCGACCCGCGCGGCGATCCGCCGTTTCCAATATGCATCCGTCGCCCGGGATACGACGATGACGGAAGACGAAAAGCAGGCGGTCGTCACCGGCGTGCTGACGCCGCGCCAGACCGTCGATCTCTTCGGCGACGCGGCGGGCGTTGCGCATCCGATGTCGGAATATGTTTACGGCATCATGCATGTGCGCGGCATCGGCGTTTCGCAGGACGGATCGCAGGCCGTCTCATGGCTCGAAAAAGCCGCCGATCATGACCTCGCCATTGCTCATTACGCCCTCGGCGTCGTCTATCGCGACGGCACCACGGGGCTCAACGAGATTTCGCCGGACGAGCGCAAATCCGCATATCACTTCGCGCAGGCCTCTGCGCTTGGCTACAAGCCCGCTAATGACGCGCTCCGGCGCCTCAGTTTCGAATACACGCGCGACGTTCAATAGTCGGAGGGGATGAAGATGAAACGGTCAGTATCCATGAAATTCGCTCCGATTGCCGGCGTGTTCGCCGCAGGGACGCTGGTTATCGCCGACGCCGCAAACGCGCAGTCGCTCGGCGGTTTCCCCATTCGCGAGCCCGGCGCCACGACGACCTCCGGCGGATCCGGCGGCGGCGCGAAGAAAAAGGGCAAGCTGGAAATTGTCGTCGATGACAATGGCCGCGGCGAATACAAGACCATTTCCGCGGCGCTGAAAGACATTGCCGAAGGCGGCGTCATTTATGTCAAACACGGCAATTACGAAGAATCGATTGAACTCACCAAGTCGGTTTTCATCGAGGGCGATCGGGGCCCCGGTCGCGGCGTGCACATCAAGGCGCCGATGAATGCGCCCTGCCTGAACTTCAATCCTGAAAACGTGACGGCCCATGCGGTTGTGTCAAACGTTTCGTTTGAATCGAAAATCAACTCCGGCGCCGACGCCTGCGTCGACGTCAAGCAAG
>JANQJK010000023.1 GCA_028281665.1 Hyphococcus sp. | reverse complement strand
GTTCCAATATACCGGTCAGCAGTGGTGGGGCGATTTCGGCCTCTATTACTACAAGGCCCGATGGTACAACCCCGAACTCGGCCGCTTCATGCAGACCGACCCCATCGGCTATGGCGACGGCATGAATATGTACGGGTATGTTGGAGGCGATCCGGTGAACTACACGGATCCGTGGGGGATGGAGTCCTGCGACCCGAAAGACAGCGAAGAATGTGAGCCGACCGACCCGGACGGGACTGGTGAGCCTGACTCTAATCAACGGCGAGTCGATCACATGGTCTGCACGGGATCGCTCATCCCGGCTGCGGTCTCAAACTGCGCAGACGCACCCTTCGGTCCTTCATTCGCCGGCGGCGGCGCAGCAGGCGTCGGCGGGTTCAGCGGCGGGTTTGGGGGCTCCATCTCATTCGGCGCGTCCCGGGGCCGCAGCTATTGCTCAGGCGGCACCGACGACACTGTATGCGTTGCGATATCTGCTCCACGGCTTGGCCCCCGCCCTACCTATCCGGCTGGTTTACCTCGTGGCGGTGCTGCAACTCGATTATTTAGATGGGGTCAGGGGCCTCAGGGTGCTGCACGTTGGGTCGACAATCTGAAAAGCCCAAACTTCAGGGATGCCTTAATCCGAGATTTGCAGCGAGCTGGGGTCACAAAGAATCAGCTGCGTCAGTTGCGAAATCTGTATCGGGATCGTGCAGGTAGAGTCCGACATGGGCAGTCCACGCCGGGTGATCGTGCAACCGGTCTTGAACAGCTACTGCAACATTATCCTTCGCGACTTCCCGCAGGGGTTTCACCTCTTTCCGATTGGGACTTCAATTGCCGATACGTTGTTGAATGTATATAATGGTATGATCATGCGTTTGATTTTGGAATTCGAGAGAGACTTGAAACTCGTTATAGAGCCATGGGGACATATCGAGCCAGTTAAAAGTGGTCAAAAGGTTTCATTTGAATATCAGCGAATGTACGATTCCGCGGGAAAGGAGCTTTGGCCGCTAGTGTCATTTCAAGAAGATGGTTCAGTACTGGTTGACCTCCCCAGCACCGCTTTACGGGCTTACATCAATAATACATTGTTTTACGAATGTTGGGATTAGAACGGTAGCGCAAGCATAAGGCGCTTTGCGCCTTATGCTTGATCTCTTTAAAAGCTGTGCCTTATATGATCGATTGGCGCTCCCCGCGGTGCCCGCGCGCCTGGCGTCTTCGCGAGGCGATGAATGTCAGGCGGATTGAACAGCCGGTTGGTAGCGACAAGTCATGGCCCATCATCACGACAAGAACCGCTACGCCCTCGCCGTCGGCCACATCGCCATTGAATGGAACTATCTTGAGCGGGATCTGCAACGGCTGGCGCACCACTATCTTGACGTGGACGAAGAGACGGCGGCGCATATTTTCGCCTATATGGGCAACGCCTCTCGCGCGGAGTTCACCGAATGGCTGGCCGGCCGCTTTGAACGGGACGAGCTGCTGAAGTCCCATGTGTTGCACTTCATCGCCGTCTTCTGCCGCCTGCGCGCCAACCGGAATATCGTGGAGCATGGCGTGCCCGCGCTGACCCGCGACGGCGCGTTTCTGGGCGAAATCATCAAGCTCGGCCGCCGCACGGGCGCCATGCCGTTTGCCGCATCGCAGGCGACGCTGGACGGGTTTCTCAAATACCTGCGCGGCGCCCGCGATTACGCCGTCGCTATTCAAGAGGCGCAAACCGGCGAGCGGGACGCAGCGGCGCTCGTCAAACCGTCAATGCCAAAACGCATGAAGCCCACGGCCCAGCGGGCCGAGGAACGCTGATCCCTATTTTCTGTATAGGGATAAATGGTGATCGACCAGCCTTCCGCGATAGACGAAGGCCAGCGCAAGGCCGCCCGCCAGCATGACGCCAAGCCAGCACGCCAGCTCAAGCAGCACCAGCGGCAGCGGCTCAAGCATGACGTTCCACGGCAGGTAGTACTCGAACCAGAAACAGGCGATCAGCCACGCGGCGACGCCATAGCTCAGGCCCGCCGCAAACCAGTTACGCGGCAAGCCGCGATAGAGAATCTGAAACGCCAGCGCATGGACGAAGCCCAGCCCGATGAAGCCGAGCGGATAAATCAGGGGCGAGGCCGCGGCGCGCGGCGGCGGATCGCCGGCGAACGCCTGAAGAAACTTAGCGCTTTGTAATGCGGGATCGGCAAGGATGGCCTGCGCCGGCCCGAAGGTCGCGAGAGACGCGGCAAGCATCGTAAATCCAGCCGCCAGGCCCGCCAGTATGTATCGCAGCACGGGGTTCAAAAGCGCGCCCCTCCCTTGGCTACGCCATCATCTTCTCGATCGGTAAAACAAGTATGGCGCTGGCGCCGAGTTTTTTAAGTTCTTCCAGCTGTCCCCAGAAGACGCTCTCCCGGCAGACCGCGTGAATCGCAACCTTGTCGGGCTGCCCGGCAAGATCGAGAACCGTCGGCGCGTCAACGCCCGGCAGATACTCCGTAATGGCGCCAATGGCGGCGCGCGGCGCGTTCATCATCACATATTTGGCGTCGCGCGAGGTGATAACGCCGTCGATGCGTTTCAGCAGCGCGTCGAAGATCGCCTGTTTCTCCGAGGAGAACGCATTCCGGTTACGGATCAGCACCGCTTCGGATTCAAATACGGTCGCGAGAGGCTTCAGTCCGTTGGCGTCGAGGGTCGCCCCCGTCGACACGATGTCGCAAACCGCATCGGCCACTTTGAGACGCGGGGCAACTTCCACCGACCCTTTCATCATGACCGGACGCGCCTTGACGCCTTCGCGTTCGAGCCACGCGCCCGTCAGGCCGGGATAGGACGTCGCGATGCGTTTGCCGGCGAGGCCGTTCGCGTTCTCGTAGTCCCATTCCTTCGGCCCGGCGATCATCAGTTTGCAGCGGGCAAACCCCAGCGGCATGACGCGCTCCGCCGGCGCATCGTGACCGTCGACCAGCAACGCTTCCTCGAACACGTTTTCGCCGATGATGCCGATATCGCAGGCGTCGTCAGCGACAAACTCCGGAATATCGTCGTCCCTGAGGAGCATGACGTCAATCGGCATTTCTTTTACACGGCCATAGAGCCGGTCCTTGCCGCGGGAGATTTTCAATCCGCAGTTTTTCAGCAACTCAAACGAGCCGTCCGAGAGCCGGCCCGATTTCTGGATTGCGATGCGCAGTCGGTCTGTCATAATTTCATCCGTTTAGAGAACATAAGGCGATAGCCCCCATGGGGCTCGTCGTTCAGGAACCGGGCGACGCGCCCGATGGTTGTCGTCGAGGCGCCGGTTTCGGCGGCGATTTCGCGATAGGAATGCCCGCCCTCGTTCAGCATGCGGGCAATGCGCCAGCGCTCGGCAAAGGCCTCGATCTCGGCCGGGGTCGCGATGTCTTTCAGGAACTTCGCCGCTTCCGCGGGCGAGGACAACGCGGCGAACGCCGCAAAGAGCGCCTTCTCGTCGCGCGCCTGCCCCGCGTCCCTCGCCTTGGTCCCTGGTCCGCGCATCCTCGGGCCCTTTCCTTCATTTCTCGCATCGTATTAATACGCTAATACAACATGTCAAGAGCGGCAGGGTTAACAGGCAAGGCTATTCTCAGATTTCTGAAATCAAGGAGTGCGTGAGAAACCTCGCGCCGCTCCATACCCGTCGAACGGCGGCGTCTGGGCGCCGCGGCATCAGCGCCGCACCAGTACGGCGACATAAAACCCATCGCCGCGCAGCTTGTCCGGCGTCAGACGCAAAGCGCTGTCCGCGGTTACGAGCGGCGCGAGCGTCGCCTTCCCCGCCGCTGTCAGAAGCCCCGAGGCGACGACAGTTTCAAGCGCATCCGCACTGTCAAAGGATGTGTCTTCCTCCAGAAACGCCGCCAGCCGGTCCTCGTTTTCTTCCATCAGAAACGAACAGGTGACCCAGATCATCCGTCCGCCGGGTTTGACGAAGCGCGCTGCCTGGCGGAGCACTGCGTCCTGCTCCGCCATCCTTGTCGCGAGCTGCTTCTCGGTCAGGCGCCATTTCGTGTCCGGGTGACGACGCCATGCGCCCGCACCGGAACACGGCGCGTCGACGAAAACGACATCCATCTTATCGGCAAGATCGTCCAGCGTTTCTCCGCCCGCAGGAGAGCGCACCTGCAAATTGCGAACGCCCGCGCGCTTGGCCCGCGCATAAATCGGTTTGAGCCGTCGCGGGTCGCGATCATAGGCGTAAAGCTGGCCTGTGTTTTCCATCATCGCCGCGAGCGCCAGGGTCTTGCCCCCGCCCCCGGCGCAATAGTCGAGAACCTGTAAACCCCTGACCTCCCCTGCGGCGGCGGCGGCGATCTGACTTGAGAGATCCTGCACCTCGACCCAGCCCTTGTTGAACGCGGGGATGACGGTCACCGCCGGCGCTCTCTCCGACGGGTCCGGCGCGGCGATGCGCGCCGCAGTCGTCAGTATGGGAACCGCTTCGCCTTTCACGGATTTGAGCGCCGCCAACGCCTTCTCTGGCGTCGCTTTCAGCGTGTTGATGCGCAGATCAACATCGGCGCGCTCGGCGAAGGCGGCCATAGCCCGCTCGGCATCGTCGCCGAAGACGCGCGTAATATGCGGCGTCAACCATTCGGGAAAGTCGCCGACGACGTGCGGCGCCACTTCCTCCCCCCGATCTCCCCGACGAAAGCCGGGGTCCAGTCGCACCTCTTCCTGGGTCCCGGCTTTCGCCGGGAAGAGCGAAGTAAGTGGTTCGAGGCTTTTTTTCTCCTCCGCCGTCAACACCCCCGGCCCGTGCGGTTCTTCCGCCGCTGCATCCGAAACCTCGTCAATGGACAAGCCCCACAGAAACCGCAGGGCGCCGAGCGCCAGCGCCCGTGCGCCGTCGTCATTCATTGCGGCGGCAAGCGACCTTTTTCGGCGCAGCGCATCAAGACACAATCCGGCAATCCACGCCCGGTCTTTTGCGCCCGCATAGCGATTGTTGCGTCCCCAGTCGGCGATCGCTGTTTTCAGCGGAACACGCCGTGCATCGAAATCACCGAGGATTTCGATCGCCGCAGAAAGACGGCCCGCCAGTCTCATTGCCGGCGCTCAAAGATGAAGACTTCATTCTTGAAAGCCTGCGTCAATTCAAATCCGGCGGATCGTATCGTGCTTTGCGCCGCCTCCATCTCGCCCGGCCCGGCGCGGTTCTCGTGCAGCTCGATTACGATCAGACGCAGTCCGGAGAGATCGAGCTTCGGCAGCAGCGAGAACTCGCCGCCCTCGATATCGCAAATGAAAACACTCGCGCCGGTTTTACGAAACAGACTGTTGAGCCCAATCTGATCGACCTTGTCCGTTCGTCGCGTGCTGCCATGGTCGATCACTGACGACGCCCAGAAGAGATTGGCCACATGGAAATCAACGGGGGCGCCGTCGTCAGCGGCGGCAAGGCCATGATGAATGGTCGGCGCGGCGACGCCATTGTCCCTCCAGTTGCGCTCGATCTCGGGGATAAGATCTCTGTTCGCCTCGATCATGTGAACGTTTTCAGCGCCCACCGACTTTTGTGCGATGAGACCAACGAAGCCGATGGCGGCGCCGGCCTCGACAATTACGTCGTCCGAACGCAAAAGCCGCGGCAGTTCCCGAACTTCCAGCCCTTCATACTTCTCCGCATAGATCGATGCGAGAACGCGGCCCTTCGCGCTTTCGGGCACGTTCAACTTTACGCCGGCGATTGCGACCTGTTTCGGGCGCATCGCCATGCGCCAGCCATAGCGGAGAAGCCTCGGCACTTCGTTCAACATGGGACGCGTCAGTTCTGCGTCGGATAGTTCGGCGCTTCGCGGGTGATCGCCACGTCATGGACATGGCTCTCTTTCAGACCGGCATTGGTGATGCGCACGAATTTCGCGCGCGCCTGCATGTCCGGAATTGTCGGGGCGCCCACATAGCCCATGGAGGCGCGCAGGCCGCCGACCAGCTGGTGCAGGATCGGACCGATTGCGCCTTTGTAGGGGATGCGGCCCTCGATGCCTTCGGGCACGAGCTTCATTTGTTCGGTCACATCCGCCTGAAAGTAGCGATCAGCCGAACCGCGGGCCATAGCCGTAATCGAACCCATGCCGCGATAGGACTTGTAGGAGCGGCCTTGGTACAGGAACACCTCGCCCGGCGCCTCGTCAGTGCCGGCGAGAAGCGAACCGATCATCACGCAGTCTGCGCCCGCGGCAATCGCCTTCGCGACATCGCCGGAGAATTTTACGCCGCCATCGGCGATAACGGGCACGCCGGCGTCGCGCGCCGCCCGCGCCGCATCGATCACCGCCGTCAATTGCGGCACGCCAACGCCGGCGACAATGCGGGTCGTGCATATCGAACCGGGACCGATGCCGACCTTGACGGCGTCGGCGCCGGCGTCGATCAGCGCCCGCGCCGCATCGTAAGTCGCAACATTGCCGGCAATCACCTGCGTTGCGTTGGACGCTTTCTTGATGCGATCGACCTGGGCGGAAACCGCGGCGGAGTGTCCATGCGCCGTGTCGATGACCACCACGTCGACGCCCGCATCGATCAGCGCCTCGCAGCGTTCAAACCCTTTGTCGCCAACAGAAGACGCCGCAGCCACGCGCAAACGTCCCTCGGCGTCTTTCGCCGCCAGCGGATAGCGTTGCGCTTTTTCCATGTCCTTGACCGTAATCAGGCCGACGCACCGATAGTCGTCGTCGACCACGATCAGCCGCTCAATCCGGTGCTGATGAACAAGCCGCGTCACCTCTTCCCGGCTGGCGCCCGGACGGACTGTGACGAGGTTCTCCTTCGTCATCAGCTCACGGACTTTCTGGTCCGGATCGTCGGCGAAACGCATGTCGCGGTTCGTCAACACACCGACAAGCTTACCGACGCCATTGACGCCCGATTTTTCGACAACCGGAAAGCCTGAGATTTTGCGGGCGTCCATAATCGCGCGCGCTTCAGCCAGCGTCGCGTCCGGCGTCAGCGTCAGCGGATTGACGACCATGCCGCTTTCAAAGCGTTTCACCCGCCGCACATGCTCGGCCTGTTCTTCCACATCGAGATTGCGATGGAGGACGCCGATGCCGCCATGCTGGGCCATGGCGATCGCCATCTCCGCTTCGGTCACCGTGTCCATCGCCGACGATATCACCGGAATGTTGAGCGTAATCTCTCGAGTCAGCCGCGCGTTCACGTTGACTTCCCCCGGCATCACCTCCGACGGGCCGGGCTCCAACAATACGTCGTCGAATGTCAAAGCGTCTCGGATATCCATGATCAATCTTCCTCAGTACCGGGATGGGATATGAAACGGCGGCGCTTCCGCCACCCGATAAATTTCGGTAATGCGCGATTCATCGCTGCGGATTTTGTCCGCCGCCTTCGCCATGCGGCCATTGCGGCCGAGCATTTCGTCAGCAATGGCGACAATGCGCGTGTTCGGGAACGCCGTCGGCGAGGCCGCCGCAAGGGCCGCGCCAATCTCCGCCTCGTCAGCTTGCGGATTATGCATGCAGGCCGCAATGAGCGCCGTCGCCGTCGACCGGCTCATTCCCGCCCAGCAATGAACGAGCAACGGATCTTGCGGTTTCCAGTCTTTCAGGAAAGCGATGACGGATTCGACGTGGTGTTCGCCAGGCGCCGGACGGTTTTCCTTGTCTTCCAGAATGTCGTTGACCTCAACGCGCATATGGCGGTCGGCGCCATAACCGTCAAAGGCCGGAAAATCGGAACCTGGAGACAACAGGCTGACCACATGCGCCGGGTTTGCTTTTGAATGCGCATCATGGACGTCGCGCAGAGATGAAATCCAGATCTTCATACCGAAGCTTCCAGCGGCGACAGGACGCCGTTTCGGTCGAATGACTGCACGATGAGTTCGCCCGGACAGTCGACATCCTTTTCAATGGCGATCTGTATAGCGCGCCTTACGCGTTCGCGCGGCGATGGAACAAAATCGGTAAGCGCCGCGGCCGCGCCGATCGCGATGTCCATGCCCGAGCCCTGCGCCCAGAAGGCGCCGCTTTCAACTTCCGTGAGGCAAAACGAATTGTCGAAATCCCAGATGCGCCCGGTTTTGCTGACGAGCATGCCGCTCCCGCAGTAGCGTTTCAGCCCGTCATCGGTATCGCCAATATCAAAGGCGTCATAGGCGCTCTTCATGTATTTCAGAATCTCGAACGGATGCTCCGCCGTATCGGGAAACTCATTTGCATGAGCGTCAAGCGCTTCGAGTTTCGGACCCGACCCGGTGATGCCAACGAGCCATCCATTCATCGCCTTCCACTTTTGATCAATCGACGGCGCACGAAGGCTGCCGAGCGTGGCGCGACCGTTGGACCCGACCCAAACGGTGTTTTCTTCTACGTCATTGATGGCGGCGACGATACTCATTGGCGCCCCTTGAACCCTGTCGCAACGACATACTTCTCCGCCGAATCCGACCGCGACGCTTTCGGCTTGGCGTGTTTGACCGTCTCAAAGCTCTGCTTCAAGCGCGTAAGAAGATCGCCCTCGGCGCCCCCGGCGAAAACCTTGCAGACAAAGGCGCCGCCCGGCGCCAGCACGTCTTCGGCAAAGTCCAGCGCCGCTTCGGCAAGCGCAACAATGCGCAAGTGATCCGTCGCTTTGTGACCGGTCGTCGGCGCGGCCATGTCGGACAGAACAATATCCGCATCTCCCCCCAACATGTCTTTCAGCGCATCTGGCGCCGCGGGGTTGAGAAAATCCATTTCGAGAATGTCGGCGCCCGCAACAGCAGGCACATTGAGATAGTCGATCCCGACAACCTTGCCGCGGCCGCCGACTTTCTTGACCGCGACCTGCAACCACCCGCCGGGCGCGCATCCAAGATCGACAACCCGCGCGCCGGGTTTCAGGAGCGCAAATTTATCGTCCAGCTCCGTGAGTTTATAGGCGGCGCGGGAGCGATACCCTTCCGCCTTCGCCTTACGCACATAAGGATCGTTTAACTGGCGTTTCAGCCACAGGGTCGATCCATATTCCCGGCGCTTTGCCGTCTTTACGTGAACGTTGAAATCGCGACTGGACGCTTCGCCCTTCTTCGGCGCTGCGTTTTTGCGGCCGCGCTTTTCCGGCTCCTTGCCGAGCGCCGTTTTCGCGATTTTCGAGGGCGCGGAGCCGGTCGATTTTCCCGCGGATTTCGGGCTTTTGCCCTTCTGCGATGAAGAATTGCGTCGCTCCATGGGCCTTCATACCGGAGTCGGCCCGGCGCGCAAGGCGCCCCTAATCAAAAAATTGCAGGCCCGCCTTCCGAGGACTGGGGCGCCCAGCCGGGAGCGCGGAAAACAACGAAAAGGCGGGATATTCATGTCATTGATGGATCAGCTAAGCGACGTTGTCGTCGGACAGATGTCGCAACAGGCCGCGCAGAAAACGGGCCTGAACGAGGGGCTTGCGGCGCAGCTCATGCCGATGGCCATGGCCGCGCCCATGGTGCTCGCTTCCCTCGGCCGGGCAAAGCGCGAACAGAGCCTCGACGCATCGGCGCTCGCCGGGCTCGTAACGGAGGAAAGCGTTAGAGCGCAAAAGGCTGCGCCATCGGAACCTGGCGGCCTCATGAAGTATCCGGTTATCTTTGAGGCCAACAAGCCGATGTTGTCGGACCCGGACAAGATCTGTCCGGGCCAGACCTTACGCATTCCAACTGCGGGCTAAGGGCTGACGACGCAGACGACAGCCGCCGGCCCGCAATTCCGGTCGGCGGCGCTCGTTTTACCTCCGGAAACGCTCCATTTGCCGCATCGGTGAATTTTTCTCCGGTCCCTTGCATCCAAACCGGCCGGCCGGCGCATCTACCTTATGTGCGGCGCGCGCCAATGAGCCGCCGCGAAAAAGAACTGTGATGCGGGAAAGGAAAAGGAGAAATCATGACCGAAGACGTTCTGATACCCCTGGTGGTGTTTGGTTCAATCGCGCTGATCGCCTTTTTTGCGTTCCACTACAGCTACAAAAAACGCATGGTCGTCTACGAGGCTATTCGTGTTGCAATCGAAAAAACCGGCAACGCCGATCCGCAGCTTATCGAGGCTATCGTACGGGAGAATGTCGGCCGCAACGCTGATCTGCGACGCGGCATCATCCTGGTTGCTGTCGCGCTCGCCTTCATCACGCTCGGCTATGTGATCCCCGAGGAAGAGGCTTTTGGTCCAATGCTCGGCGTTGCGTCATTCCCGGGCCTCGTGGGGCTCGCCTTCATCGGCTTTCACTTCTTTGCGCCGCGAGAACCGACAGTGTAAACTAGCACACCGGCCATGGCCAAAAGCGACATCGATCTCGTCTATCTGGCAAAGGCGACGCGTGACGACGGCGCCTTTGCCGAACTCGTGCGACGTCATCAGGCGAAACTGCGCGCGTTTCTTTTGCGGCTTTCGGGCAATCACGCAAATGTCGACGACATCGCCCAGATGAGTTTGATCAAGGCGCACGGAGCCATAGGCGACTTTCGCGGCGGCGGCTCTTTCCGGTCATGGTTATTCGCCATCGCCTATCGCGAGTTCCTGCAACAAAAAAGACGGGACGACGCCGTCGCGCGCATTGGCGATGCAGCCGCCGCAAACGAGACCGAGCCCGCAACGACGTCTCTCAACGAGATGTCGCTGGACTTGAAGGACGCGCTGTTGCGGTTGCCTGAAAAAGAGCGCGCCGCAATGCTCTTGTGCGATGCGGTCGGGTTCACCCATGCCGAAGCCGCCGCGGCCCTCGGCGCGCCCCTGGGTTCGGTTAAAAGCTGGGTTCAACGCGGCCGGGAAAAAATGCGCGCCATGCTTTCCCCGCCGACGGGTGAAACGGCCAGCTGCGCAGGACAGAAATCAAATGGAGTTGTTTATGCGAGATGAAGAGCTTGCCGCCATTTTACGCGAGGATTTGAGCGCCCTTGCCGACGCGTATCAGGATGACGGTTTCGCGCGCAATCTGAGATCCCGTATTGAAGCCCGCAAGCGGGTGCGCGCCGGCATTCTCGGCATTGTCGGCATATTTGGCGCCGGCGTCGCGGCTGCGCAATTCAACCGGCTGTTTGAGTCCGCATCGCAATCAATGATGATCCAGGGACTGTCCTGGCAGGGTTCCGGCTATTCGTCTGCGATCATGGCGTCGTTGATCATTGCGACGGCCGTCATCGCAACCGCAATCGTGCTGCAACGGGAAGGCTGACCGAGAGCGCCTAGTCGTCCCGGTGAACGCGCTCGGAACGCTCGTGACGCTCCTGGGCTTCGAGAGACATTGTCGCGATCGGGCGCGCATCGAGCCGGCGCAGGGAAATCGGCTCGCCGGTCTCCTCGCAATACCCGTATTCGCCGGTTTCGATCCGGCGCAGGGCCGCATCGATTTTGGAAATCACCTTGCGCTGACGATCGCGCGTGCGAAGCTCCAGCGCCTTTTCCGTTTCGCTTGACGCGCGATCGGCAATGTCGGGCAGGTTTTTGTCGTCTTCCTGGAGGTTATCGAGCGTGCCCTTGCTCTCCTTCAGAATATCCTCTTTCCAGCTGACAAGCTTATTGCGGAAATATTCCTTTTGACGATCATTCATGAACGGTTCGTCTTCAGACGGACGATACTCGTCTAACTCGCTTACAGACATTCCTGACTCCCTATGTGCGGTCCGCCACCCCGGAACGCCGCGACTCGAATGCGGGCTCTCTATAGCGACGGCTCCCGAGCCGCTCAAGCCTTTGTTTGACTCCCGGCGCCGTCACAAATCCTCAATAGAAATCAAATATTGAGGATTGGTTTTTGCAGCGTGTCAGCGGCCGAGTTTCGCCAATTCAACGCGCGCGCGAAGGGCGATTTCATCGTAAAGATCGATCAGTTTCGCGTCCGCACCCGCATGGGCGCGCAGCGCCGCCGCCTTTTCAAGCGATTCAACCGCACGCGCGCCATGGGCGCCGTCAAGCAGCGCGTGTTGCAGGCGTTCGAGTTCGCCAAGCACTTGCTGCGCTGCAACAATGGTTTTTCCGTTGCCGCTCTTCGCGCCGGCATAGTCTTCGCTCTGGAGAGCAATCAGCGCGCCCAGGGTGGACGTTGCGGGCGTCGCCTCGGCGCGACCCGCCGTCTCCGCAGGCGCCGATTGCACCGTGCGAAAAGCGCCGCTCGCCGGTTTCGCTTTCGACGTCGAGCCCGGCGCGGCATTATTTCCAATACGGGTGATTCTGGTCATCTGGCTTACCGATCCATGCCGCGAAAGTTTGCGCGCTCCGCATAAAGTTTTTGTTAATCACGGCAAAAGTCGCTGGGCAAAAGCTGCCGGCGCCGGGCGTAAAACCATGCGCGCCGCCCCTGCTGTACCGGCGCAACCCCGCTAAATCACTTGCGTCCAGCGCGCCGCCGGCTTTGGCACAGGCTTCGCAAATTCATGCCCGAGTTTTATCGCGCGCCCCCGCGCGACATTGGAATGAACATGAATTTGAAGTCGTTTCTTGTAGCCCTGATCGCCGGCGTCACAGCCGCGAACGCCGCCCAGGCGGAATCGCGCATCAAGGACCTCGCCAATGTAGAAGGCGTGCGCGAGAATATGCTGATCGGCTATGGCCTCGTGGTGGGCCTCGACGGTTCCGGCGACCGGATCCGCAACACGCCGTTCACCCGCGAAAGCCTCGTCTCGATGCTGGAGCGCATGGGCGTCAACATTCGCTCTGAAGCTCTCGATACGGATAATATCGCCGCGGTGATGGTGACGGCGAACCTGCCGGCCTTTGCAACACAGGGCACCCATCTCGATGTATCGGTCAGCGCCATGGGCGATGCGGAATCCCTGCGCGGCGGGGTGCTCCTCGTCACGCCGCTCCATGGCGCGGACGGCGAGGTATACGCCGTCGCTCAAGGCTCCGTCGCCGTCAGCGGTTTCGCCGCCCGCGGCGACGCGGCCACCCTCACCCGCGGCGTCCCCACGAACGGGCGCATCGCCAACGGCGCCGTCGTCGAACGGGAAATCGGCTTCGATCTCGCAACCAAGGATACTGTGCGGCTTGCGCTGCGTAATCCGGACTTTACCACCGCACAACGCATCGCCGCCGCCATCAACGCACGGCTCGGAAGCGGCGCCGCATTAGTCGCGGACCCGGGCACCGTGCGCCTCACGCGCCCGCAAACATTCAATGGCGATATGGTTGCCGTTCTCAGCGCCGTCGAAGGACTGCGCGTTGAACCGGACAAAACCGCAAAAGTCGTTATCGACGAAGCGTCCGGCGTGATCGTCATGGGCAGCGACGTGCGCGTTTCCACCGTGGCGATCGCCCAGGGCTCGCTCACAGTCTCGATTTCCGAAACGCCGCAGGTCAGCCAGCCAAGCCCGTTTTCGGATCGCGGCCGCACGGTCGTCGTGCCGCGCACCAGCGCCAGCGTCGACGAGCCGCCGGCTCAGCTTACCATTGTCGATGGCGGCGTCCGGCTGTCGCAACTGGTGGACGGCCTCAACGCTCTAGGCGTCCCGCCCCGCGACATGATCGCAATTTTGCAGGCCATCAAAGCCGCGGGCGCCTTGCAGGCGGATATCGAGGTGCTCTGATGGAACAGCTCGCCGCCATATCCGCGCCCGCGCCAACCCACGGACAACGCGAGACCGCCGCAATCGAGCGCAAGGCGCAGGAATTCGAAGCGCTGATGCTCGCGGAGCTTTTGAAGCCGATGTTCGAAAGCGCGAAAGCGCCGGCCCTTTTTGGCGGCGACAGACCGGAACAATCAATCTTTGGCGCCATGCTCCAGGAAAAATACGCCGAAGCCATGGCGGAACGCGGCGGCATCGGGATCGCCGACCAGGTGAAAGCCGCCCTCATCGACCTGCAAGCAAGGGCGCAGTACGGGGAAGGACAAATCTCGTGAGCGAACAACCAAATGATCCGACGGCGCGTGTGCGCGCCCTGATGGAAATCACGCAATCCCTAAGCGCGATTTTCGCAGAGGAAAACGAGCTGCTCGAAACCCGCCGGCCTCGAGAGATTGCCCCGTTGCAGGCGGAAAAGGCGCGCCTCGCCGCCGCCTATGCGCAATCGATCCGCGATGTTGCGAAAAACCGCGCCGCCGTTCAGTCTGCGGACAATTCCCTTCTCCAGGAATTGCGCGACATAACGACGGCGTTTGAAGCGCGCGCCGCACGCCAGCGCGCATTGCTCGAAGGCGCCGCAAAAGCAGGCGAAGGCGTTGTCAAAGCGATTGCCGAAGAAGCTGCTGCGCAGGGAACCGCCCAAGGCTACGGACTTGATGCGGCGGCGCCGAAACCGGCGCCCATTTCAATCAACGAAAACGCCTAGCGTTCGGCGGGCGCAAACCGCACATCCGCCGTATTGTTGATCGCCGATGCGACCGCGCCGCTGAGCGAATAGGATCCAAAGGCAGGCGCGCGCGCATCGCCGTCCGACAACACGTTTTCTGTTTTTGTCGCAGCTGCGCCACCGGACGCAGACAAGGAAACAGTTGTCTCCTCGCTCGGCCCGGCCGCCATGAACCTGTTCAGATCGGTCAGAAAGAGGACAATCACATATTGCAGATTGTCCGCTGCGACGCCGCCGGTCAGATATTGCTGAACGCCGAAGATCACCACGTTTTGATCGGCGACATTGATCGCCTTTGAAACATTCGATTCAATATTGAAGCGGTTGAGGTCGGCGTAAGCGAGGCCGGCGTTGGAAAAGCCGGCATAGCTGGACACCGCCTCGCAGTCATCGCCGGCCGCCGGATCGACGCAGCCGAACAGCGAAACCAGAAATTGTCCGCCGCTCTCCGTCGTCGCCATGACCGTATAGGCGAGATCGTCGCCGTCCTCAAATGGCGCGACGGTGATCCCGAGGGGTTCGAGAGACCCGGTGATATCAGCGATACTCACTTTTTCGATCATCGCGGCTGGCGCAAGCAATTGTGAATTCACCGCCGGCTGCGCGCTGGCGCCGGTCGCAACAGTCGCTGCGGCCGCCAGAGCGGCCTTCATTTTCAACAGATTACCCATGAACCCCTCAACTCGTGTGACAGACTTGTAACGGACGCTATCAGCTATTCGGCGACCGGGCAAAACACCGCCGCGCCGCGTCCTACACATCGCCACATTTCTTGGTTATCATTCCTTTTGTAACGGTGGGGTTGTGCAGGTGAAAACGTCGGCGCGCGGCATAGAGCTTATCAAACAGTTCGAGGGGCTGGAGCTTGAAGCCTATCAGGATATCGCCGGGATCTGGACAATCGGATACGGACATACCGGCGATGTTGAGCCGGGCATGCGCATATCCGAGCGCGAGGCCGAAGCGCTTCTGCGCAAAGACCTGAAACCCCGCGAAAACTCCGTCGGCAGCCTGACAAACGTCAATCTCAATCAGAACGAGTTCGATGCCCTTGTCAGCTTCGTTTACAATGTGGGCATTGAGGCCTACCGCAGATCGACAGCGCGCCGCCTTCTCAACCGCAATAACAGGATGCGCGCCGCCGACGCGCTGACATGGTGGAACAAGGCGACCGTGGGCGGGGTGCTGCGCGAAGTCGCGGGGCTGACGCGGCGGCGCGCCGCAGAACGGGCGCTTTTTCTGACGCCCTCCAATCCGCCGATCGTCCGTGAACCAGAAAATATTGACGACAACTCTCGCATCACGCCGGTTGAGGATTCGCCGCGCCGGGACAACATTGCGCAAAGCCGGACAGTGCAGGGCGCGACCGTCGCCGGCGGCGCCGGCATTGCCGCGTCGAGCATGGGGCGCGACAGCGCCGAAGAGCTTGATCAGATCGAAACAAACATTGAATCCGGGCGCGGCGCCACCGAGGACCCATCCGCTCGCGAAGGCTCAACGCCCCCGCGCAGTCTGGTCGACGACAAACCCGAGGACACATGCGGGCGCGATACGCTGTTCGACGGAGAAATTGACTTCGCGAACGACCCACGCGTTCAAAACGGGGACGCGGATTGTGAAATCGAGGGCGAGCCATCGCCGTCCGAGGAGGAATCGGAAACGCCCTCCGCCCCGCCGGAAGACATCGATGCGCCTTCGAGCGAGGAAAGTGAATCGCCGGGCGAGACTGGCGACGAGGCGCCCGATCCACAAGGCGCCGACGCAGCCGCGGAAGATGAACCCTCGTCAGACGTTGTCGCCGAAACCGACGAAGGCGTCGTTGTTCCGGAAGAGCCCGACATTGAAAGCGGCGAAATCGTCCTGAGCGATACCATGCCGCAACGACCGTCCAAGCATGAAGTCCATGCGGTCGAGGCGCAGGTGCAGTTCGCCCTGCTCGTTCTCATTGTTTTATCGGTGCTCTTTGTGATCATCGCGCGCATCGATGACTGGCGAAACTATCGCCGGTGATCCGCGTTCGCATCACTCATGATGAGCGCCGGCTTCGCTATTCATGCTGATCTTCAGTCGCGTGATGTTGACGACGTCAACAAATATGTGAAGCACGATTCCCGGGATCAGCGATCCGCTCAGGATGAACAGTCCGGTCAGCAACGCCGTTATCATCGCGACCTGCTTCATACCGTGCCATCCCTGATATCTGTGCAGAAAAACAAAAAGCGCAATGGAGACGACAACCGCGACCCATATGTTCGACAGTTGCGTCAGCGCCCAGATGAGATAACCCCGAAAGATCACTTCTTCGGTGAAGCCCGCCGTCACCGCTAACGCCATTGAACGCCGGTACTCTTTTGCATTGCGCGGAACAAGGTAGATTGCGTCACCGACTTTTGTAATGTCGGTGCGCATTTTCGCGCGCATGGGCTCGCTGAAGACCGACCGTATCATTTGGACAAAGACGAACAGCGCGACTGCCGCTGCAATGACGAACGCCGCTTTCGTCGCAGCATTGTTCGAGATCTGAAATCCCAAATCCGGCCAGGGGCGATTTGCGACGGCCCACCAGACGAGCGTCACTATCGCGGTCGCCCAAAGCATGATCATGGAGCTGTTATATGCCTCAAGCGGTTCGAAAGGCGGCGCACCGTCCTCGCGCTTGGACAGGCGCCCGAGTTCGCCCGCGAGCGGCCAGGCAATGAAAATCAGCGCCAGTAAAACCGCATCGAAAACCGCAAGGTTTGACTGTTGAAGGAACTCCACGACGCCTCCTGCACAAAAGCAACGCTTTCGAAGCTTCACCCGAGCCGAACCGCCCCACGCAGCCGGCGATTATCGCACCATACTTGAATACGAATTCAGATTCAAGTATGGTGCTGCAACCGTTGGAGATGTAGGGCGATAATGAAGAAATCGAGGGAAGCGCCGCCGCCGCCTCGTCAGTCACGGGCCATACGCACCCGCGAAAAGCTGCTGGCGGCCCTCGAACACCTGTTGAAATCGCAATCATTCGAGGACATCGCGGTTACCGATATCGCCGCGGCCGCCGGGGTTTCCGTGGGCTCAGTCTATTCGCACTTCGCCGACAAGGACGCATTCCTCGCCGCCCTGCTGGAACTATGGCGCAGCCGCATCGCGGAGCGCCTGCGCATGGTTCAACAGTCGGACCTTGAGGCCGAATACCGATCCTGCGGGAGCTTGTACAAAGCGCTGCTGGTGGTGGTCGCCCACGGCCACGAGCAAGTAAGTGCGGACGCTCATATCATTCGCGCGACCGAAGACTATCTGCGCAGCTGCAATGCGGAAGAATGGCGCCCATGGGACGAACTGCGCCGTGAGGCTTATGAGACCATAGCTTTGTTAGTCGATATCTATACGGATGAAGTCGTTCATAAGGACAAAGAAAAAGCGAAAAAGATGCTCAATTACTTTTTGAGCATCAGCCTGGCGGAACGCTGCGTGAACGGCGAACATGGCGCGTATGGAGCAATGGCGTTGGCCGACGCCGCATTTTGCGACGAAGTTGTACAAATGACATACGCCTATTTGACGACGCCAACGCCTGGGTCTGAGTTGTGAGATGAGTAAGCCGGCGGGCGACTAACGACGGGCGCAGCGCATGAACAGGATCCGGAGCTGACCGGATTTCAGGGCTTCGTAGCGCTCCGCCCAAAGACGCGCATGATCGGACATGGCGCGCAACATCTCGGCGCGCAGCCTTGCGTCTTCGATATTGCCGATCGCATCATATGCGCTGCGCCAGCCAGACCACGCATTCGCAATCAATGGCAGGAACGCAGCCGTATCATCGCCGGCTTCCTCAATGACAAAGCCCCCGGCGCGCAGCGCGTCGCGATATTCGCTTTCGGTTTTCGGCGACGCGCTCGTGCCTGCGGGAAAACACTTCGGCAGGCGCGCGCCCTTTCGCACCACCGCGAAATCCGCAAACACCGCTTTCGCGCCGCTGTCCAGAAACTCAGCGGCAAATTCCGCAAACGCCGCGGGATTGGCGTCGCTGCCCAACTGAAAAAACGAGATCACCGCCTCTGCGTCGGACTTGTTCATCCGCCCCATTGCGCCGCCATAGAATTTCAGATTGCCGCCGGCGGCGGACTTCGCATGGGTAAACCCCTTCACCTTCCAGCGCGTCCCGTGATCGAGATCCGCAAGCGGCCCGCCCGCGCCGGCGCCGAAAACAACCACATTGGCTTTGACCGGCAGTCCAAGCATTCGCGCATATCGCATCGTGAAGGCCGGCGATCCCGGCTCAAGCCGGCCCGCGCCCCAGATCGCCTCGGCGACAAGTTCATGGGGCGGCCGACCGGACGCCCCGCCGCCGATCGGCAGTTGCGCCTGAAGGGCGGCGCGCTCGGCCGCCTCGTCGAACGCATAGCCCTCCCACCACGCATGGAAACGCCGGCTCGCCAGCGCGAGCCGCGCGCCCATGCCCGGCCGTTTCGCAAATGTCGCGGTCATTCAGAACGTCCCGATTGGAGCGATCGCAATTTCACCGGGAAATCTAGGCGCTCGATGGCTGACAAATCGTTAAATACACCGCTTACGGACAGTCCTTACCAAGGCGTTAACGACGCTATTTCATCAAACGGGCGACGCGTCGGCGAAGGGTCGGCAGAACATCGCTTTCAAACCACGGGTTCTTCTTCAGCCAGGCGTTGTTGCGCCAGGAGGGGTGCGGCGTCGGGAAATAGGCGGGCGCAAAGTCGCGCCATGCTTTCACCGTCTCGGTCAGGCTTTTGGCGGCGCGCGTTTCAAGGTGCCATTTCTGCGCATAACCGCCAACGAGGATCGCCGTCTCGATATTCGGCAGCGCCGTCAGCAGCCGGGCCCGCCACGCCCGCGCGCACTCCTTGCGCGGCGGCAGGTCGCCGCCTTTTGCATCATAGCCGGGGAAACAGAACCCCATCGGTATGATGGCCAGCTTTTTCTGATCGTAGAACGCGTCACGGGAAATCCCCATCCATTCGCGCAGGCGATCGCCGGATGGGTCGTTAAACGGCACGCCGGTCTGGTGAACGAGATTGCCCGGCGCCTGGCCGAAGATGGCGATCCGAGCGCTGCGGGCCGCCTGAAGCACGGGGCGCGGCTCATGGGGCAATGGCGTCTTTTCCGGCGCATCAATGCAGATCCGGCATGCGCGGATCTCCTTAATTAACGGCCCGAGCGCTGGCTTTCTCACATTATCATTCCATTCGATGGTTTAAGCACCCCAGATAAGCGCCAGCAGCCTCAATGGAAAGCACCCATGAGGCTCCGCCGCCGGCGCAAACACAATTGTGATTATGAAGCGGCCGCCTTGCGGTTTCGCGCCGCGTGGCTTAATCGGCGCCCAGGTTTTCGCTGATCAGGACCCGTTTAATGTTGCCGCTTCCCCGCGCCGATCTTGTCTCCAACACCCTCGACTATGAGATCACGCCGCTCGTCAAACCAACCGGCTTCCGCGAATATGACGCGCGCTGGATTTTTGAAAAAGAAATCAATCTCCTCGGCATCCAGGCGCTGGGCGCCGGGCTCGGCACGCTGATCCATGAAATGGGCAAGGCCCCGCGCATCGTCGTCGGGCATGATTTCCGCAGCTATTCGACCTCAATCAAACAGGCGCTCACGGTCGGCCTCATGAGCGCCGGCATCGAAGTCAACGACATAGGGCTCGCCCTCTCGCCGGTCGCCTATTTCGCCCAGTTCGATCTCGATATTCCCTGCGTCGCGATGGTGACGGCGAGCCACAACGAAAATGGCTGGACCGGTGTTAAAATGGGCGCGGCGCGGCCGCTCACCTTCGGACCCGATGAAATGGGACGTCTGAAGGAAATCGTCCTGAAGGGCGAATACAAACCCTGCGACGGCGGCGCGTACAACTATGTCTCCGGCATGCGCGAGCGCTACATCGCCGACGTCATTGACGGCGTTTCTTTCAAGCGAAAAATGAAAGTGATTGCCGCCTGCGGCAACGGCACGGCCGGCGCCTATGCGCCCGAAGCGCTGTCTCGCCTGGGGCTCGACGTCGTTCCCATGGACGAGGCGCTCGATCACACGTTTCCACGCTATAATCCGAACCCCGAAGATATGGAGATGCTGCACGCGATGCAGGAAGCTGTCAGGGAGCATGGTGCAGACGTTGCGCTCGGCTTTGACGGCGACGGCGACCGCTGCGGCGTTGTCGACGACGAAGGCGAGGAAATTTTCGCCGACAAGATTGGCGTCATGATCGCCCGGGATCTTTCGGCTCTGCACAAAAATGCGCAATTCGTCGTCGATGTTAAATCGACCGGGCTTTTCATGACCGACCCGGTTCTCGTCGAGAACGGGGCGGAAACGATTTACTGGAAAACCGGCCACTCCTATATCAAACGCAAGAGCCACGAACTCGGCGCGCTGGCCGGTTTTGAAAAATCCGGCCACTTCTTTTTTAACAAGCCGATCGGGCGCGGCTATGATGATGGGCTCGTTGCAGCAATCGCGTTGCTGCAGATGCTTGACCGAAACCCCGGAAAAAAGCTTTCCGACTTGCGAAGAGCCCTGCCGAAAACCTGGCAGTCGCCGACCATGTCGCCCCATTGCCCGGACGAAGAAAAATACGGCGTCGTCGAAAAGGTCGTTGCGTCGCTATCGGCGCGCAAGGAGATTATCGGCCAGCCGGTCCGCGACGTCGTCACCGTCAACGGCGTGCGCATCACCGCCGAGGACGGAACCTGGGGCCTTATCCGCGCATCGTCCAACAAGCCGGAACTGGTCGTCGTGGTTGAAAGCCCCGTCTCGGAAGAGAATATGAAGTCCATGTTTTCCGAGCTTGACCGGGAGCTGCAAAAGCACAGCGAAGTCGGCGACTACAACCAGAAAATCTGAATCCGCGCACTGCAATTTCCCGTCGCGCCGAACTTGCGACTGACGTAAACTGATCGCCAGGATCTGGAGTCACTGGCCATGCTTTACGCAGCCCTCGCCATTGGCGCGCCCGCCGTCGCTGTCGCCGGGGTCGCCGCCGCAGCCGTTACGCGGTTTCATTTGTCAGGCGACGACCTGTCGAAATATGACGATGCAGATTTTCCCGTGGCCTTTCGGCCCGATCCGAATTCGGAAGGGCTGCGAAAGGTCCATGATTATCTTATCGAGAACTTCGTCAAACCGGCGGCGGCGCAAGGATCGGCCAGGCAAAAGCTCGCCGCGAAACGACAACGCTTTGATCAGGTCGGCCTGACGCGGGAGTTCGACTGCGAGTTCCGCGACGGCACGGCGCGGTCAGGCAATACAAAAGTCGACGGCGAGTGGACGCTGCCCAAGGATTGCGACCCGTCCCGGCGCATCCTCTATCTGCATGGGGGCGCCCACACGGTCGGGAGCGCCGTCAGCCACCGGCCGATCATTACCAACATCGCCAGTCGCACGGGCTGCGCGGTCTTCGCGCCGAATTATCGACTGTTGCCGGAGAACCCGCGCATGGCGGGCGTCGCCGATTGCCGCGCGGCCTATAAGTGGATTTGCGAAAACGGCCCGAACGGACGCGCAAAAGCCGCCAGCGTCGCGGTTGGCGGCGACTCCGCAGGCGGCAATCTTGCCCTGTCCGTGATCAACTGGGCGCGCGACGGAAAGAAGCGGCCCGCCGATGCGGTATTTGTGATTTCACCCGCGACGGACTCCACCTTTACGAGCCCGAGCCTGCGCGAGAACTACAAGACCGATATTATGCTGCAGCCGCTTTTCGAGCCGCTCATGAATACTCCGCATGCGGTTCTTTTGTGGGCGCTCTGGCGCGGCAACAGGGCCTCCCCTTCGCATCCCGCGATTTCTCCCATATTCGCAGATCTGTCCAATCTGCCGCCGACGCTGATTCACGCCAGCGCCGCGGAAATGCTGCTCGACGATTCCCGGCGCTACGCCGCCAAACGCGCGGCGCATGGGAGCCCGGCGGACTTCCAGATCTGGGAGCACATGCCTCATGTCTGGCACGCCTTCGACCGCATGTTGCCGGAAGCGCACGAAGCCATGGACGAAATCGCCGATTTCCTGCGAAAACACGGCGCTGCCGCCCGTTAGGCTTCGTATGCCGCGATCCATCGCGCGAGGGCGGTTCTGTCCGGGAGCCTGATTTCACCGTAACCAAGGTCGATCAGGCCGCGCTCCTGCAGCGCGCCGAGCGCCTTACCGACCGACACGCGCGAAACGCCCAGCGTAAAGGCAAGATCGCTTTGGCGGCACGCAACGCATGCGGGGTTCTTTGCTGACGCCGCCATGCCCAGCACCAGCTTGGCGGCGCGCGCTTCCAGCGGCAGGCTGCGCAAATCGTCGAGAAACGAAAGCGCCGCATAAAGCCGCCGCGTCGTTGCCGCCAACAACGCTCGCGAAAGCGCCGGTTCCTTTTCAAGCAAGCGCTCGAAAGCGGTTTTGGAGATCTGATCGACAGCGGTCTCGCCGACGGCGATCGCATCATAGGCGCGGCCGGTATCGGCAAAGACCGTCGCCTCGCCAAAAAAATGTCCGGGGCCCAACAAGGAGATCGTCAGTTCTCCGCCGTCGACGAGAGGTTTGACGAAACGCACCGCGCCCTCGGCGACAATGGAAAATCCCGGTTTGTTATCGCCGCGGGCGTGAATAAGGCGACCGTCGCGATAACGAACTCGCGACGCGACGGCCTCAAGACGCGCCGATATCTCCGGCCGTAAAAGCGCGTCCAACGGCTGGTCGCCAAGAGTGAGAAGGTCGGCCATATAAATGATAAATTTTTAGCATTCTTTCCTCGCGCCGCCTGCTACGTCAATAGGGCGGAAGCGCTTTCGCAGCGCCGAAAATCGAGGCCGATCCCATGAAACCGGAACTGATGATTATCGCGACGATATTTTTCGCGTTCGCGCTGCTCGAATTTCTGTTCACCGGTTTTTTTCGGAAAGCCGGTCAGCGGCGGGGCGACATCAGCGTCGAACTCGTCAGTTCACTGATGCTCGTGGCGGTGACGCAACCCCTCGTCCTTTCGGCCGGCGCGGCGACCGCACATTTCATCGCACCGGAGGCGGCGGGCGCGCTGACCGGCTTGCCGGTTGTCGCCGGTGTCGCCCTTTTCCTCATTTTCGACGACATGACGCAATATTGGTGGCACCGGGCGTCTCACACGTTCCCGTGGCTCTACAGCCTGCATCGCCCCCATCACAATGCAGAGTATCTTTCCATCCGCGTCGTCTACCGGAACAACCTGTTTTACTACGCGCTGATGCCGGGGCTCTGGTTTTCGGGCGCGCTTATCTATCTCGGCCTCGGATGGATCTACGCCGGCTATATCATGGTCAAGATGGCGATCATCTATGCCGCGCATTCGGACGTCCGCTGGGATCTGCCGTTATACAAAATCAAATGGCTGTCCCCGATCATGTGGGTGGTTGAGCGCACGATTTCGACGCCGGCGACCCACAGCGCTCATCACGGCAAACACGCCAACGACGGGGTTACGAATTACAAAGGCAATTTCGGCAATCTCCTGTTCTTCTGGGATATCTTGTTCGGCACCGCCAGGATCACGCGCCGCGTTCCGGAAGCGTTTGGCGTGGAGAACCTGCCCGAAACCAGCGCCGCCGAACAATTGCTCTGGCCGATTGTGCGAAGGCCGGCGTCCGCCGCAAAACCGGCCTGACACCCCAACACACTTGCCGGCGACAAGACTTGATGACCGCGCAGAATTTGGCCGCTGAAGGATGAATGTCGTTCGCATTCGAAACGGCCGTGTGACGGCTTAGCGAATCCGCCGGGCCCGGCTCCTAGAACCGAACCAGCGCAGAGCCCCAGGCAAGGCCGCCGCCGAGGGCCGCAAAGACGAGAAGTTCGCCCCGCTTAATGCGGCCGTCCTTGATCCCCGCATCCAGCGCCAACGGTATCGACGCCGACGAGGTATTGGCGTGTTTGTCGATCGTGACGATGATCTTTTCGTCGGCCAGTTCAAGCTTTTTGGCGCATGATTGAATGATGCGGATATTGGCCTGGTGCGGTACGAACCAGTCAATTTCGTGGCGGGAGACCTTGGCCCTTTCGGTCACCTCAAAGACCGCGCCGGCAATCTCCTCCACCGCATTGCGGAAGACTTCCTTGCCGTTCATTTTTACGAGGCCGACGGTCCCCGTTGTCGACGGGCCGCCATCTGCGTAAAGATGCGGCGCCAGCCGTCCATCGGCGGAAAGATACGTTGCGAGCACCCCGCGCGGACGGCGGGCGACAGCCGGCCTCTCTCCGCTCAACACCACCGCGCCCGCGCCGTCGCCAAACAGCACGCAGGTCGAGCGGTCGGTCCAGTCGAGAAAGCAGGAAAGCTTTTCCGCGCCGATCACCAGCGCGTGTTTGATCTGTCCCGTTGAAATGAAATTGTTCGCGACGTTCATGGCGTATATGAACCCGGCGCAGGCCGCCGATACGTCAAACGCAATGCCGGACGGGACGCCGAGTTTTTCCTGAACGTAAACCGCCGTGGACGGAAAGGTTTTGTCCGGCGTGACGGTCGCAACAATGATCAGCCCGATATCGGCGGGCTTCAGTCCCGCGTCATTGAGCGCGGCCCACGCCGCTTCGCGGGCGAGATCCGAGGTCGCCTGATCGTCCGCCGCCAGGTGGCGCTGACCGATGCCGCTGCGCGAGCGGATCCACTCATCGGACGTCTCTACGGTTTTGGCGAGTTCTGCATTCGTCAGAATGCGTTCCGGCAGATAGCTTCCAACTCCGGAGACGATCGTTTCTATGTCGGTCATACTGGCCCACGCTGCAACTGCGAAGACGCTAGCAGCAACCCGCCCGAAAGGATACCAGTTCAGGCGGAAATTGTTATCGGCGCCGGGGCGTGCAGAGATTTCGGCTAAGCAAAGATATCGATGCCGAGCAATACCGCCGCAATCAGGATATAGGCGGCGAAAATGCGCGACAGAAGAATAGCGTCCAGGCGGTGGGCAAGCCGGGCGCCCACCGGCGCCATAAGGCCCGCGGTGACGGCGACGGCGGCGAAGGCGGGTACATTGACAAACCCGATCGACGCCGGCGGCAGCCCCGGCGCGCCCCAGCCGGACAGGACGAACCCCGCGACACCGGGCGCCGCCACAGCAAGACCGAAGCCGGCGGACGTCGCAATCGCCTGATGCATCGGCCTGCCCGCAAGCGTCATGACCATGACCCCGACCGCGCCGCCGCCAAGCCCCATTAACGCTGAAAAGACCCCGGCGCCGGCGCCCACGGGAATCTTGAGATAAGCGGCGTGGAGATCGATGTTTCGCTTGTTGCCGGCGGCGTCGCTCGCGAGAACCCGCCGGCTCGCAATGTAGAACGCGCCGATGACGAAAACGGCCGCCAGCGCTTCTGCGGGAACCCACCGCGCGACCGCGCCGCCTATGGCGGCGCCGACGGCAATCCACGGTCCCCAGCCGAGAAGGATATCCCTGTCCACATGGCCGGCGCTGTGATGCGCGGCGAGCGAGCGGATGGACGTAACCATGATCACCGCGAGCGACGTGCCAATGGCGGCTTTAAGGCTTGGATCTTCCGCGATATCGAGGGCGTGAAAAACCGCATAGAGCACCGGGACGGTGATGATGCCGCCGCCAATGCCAAAGAGGCCGGCGGCGAACCCGGTGGCGCATCCGGCCGCCAGCATCCCCGCCAGAAGCCATCCGTATTCGGATAAAAGCTCCGCCATCGGCGCCGTCTATGCCGGCGCGCGCGCAGCGCGCATTTCATCAAGAGCGCGATCGAGAATGTCGCTGCGCGCTGACGGAGCGTTTTCGGAAAGAAACCGTCGCCACGCCCGTGCGCCCGGCGCCCCGTGATAAAGGCCCAGCATGTGTCTGGTGACGGAATGCGGACGGACGCCGAGCGCGAACGCTTGTTTCAAGTAGGCGGACATCTTGCCGATCACCATCTCCCTCGTCACCCCGCCAGACTCACAACCAAAGATCATCTCATCCACATCCGACAAAAGAAACGGCGCGCCATAGGCCGCGCGGCCGAGCATGACACCGTCAACATCATGCAGGCGCCTCGCGGCTTCCGCCAGCGTTTCGACGCCACCATTAAGCACGATCGTCAGCTCCGGGCGGTCGTCTTTGAGCCGCCGGACGAGATCATAGTCGAGCGGCGGTATGGTGCGGTTTTCCTTCGGGCTGAGCCCGTCGAGCCACGCTTTGCGGGCATGCACGATAAAAATCCGACAATCGGCGTCGGTGCAGGCGTCAACGAGCGCGGGCAGCGCAGTTTCCGGATCCTGATCGTCAACGCCAATGCGGCATTTGACTGTGACCGGTATGTCTGCGGCATCGCTCATCGCCGCCACACAGTCTGCGACCAGCATCGGCTCTTTCATCAGACAGGCGCCAAAAGCCCCGGACTGCACGCGATCCGACGGACAGCCGACGTTCAGATTGATTTCGTCATAACCATAATCGGCGCCAATGCTTGCGGCTTCGGCGAGCTTCGCAGGATCGCTGCCGCCGACCTGCAAGGCGACCGGGTGTTCGCTGTCGTCAAACGCCAGCAGATGATCGCGGTCTCCATGCACAATCGCTTCTGCGGTAATCATTTCGGTATAGAGCCGGGCATGCTTCGTCATCAGCCGGTGGAAGTACCGGCAGTGACGATCCGTGCCGTCCATCAGAGGGGCCACGCAAAACCTATGTGATTGTTTTTCAAGCATTTTTCGAGTATATTCAAGACATTGAGGGAAGCCGATTTACTCCGTATACGCTCATAATTTCACCTCAATTCTCGGAGTTTCACGCTGGCCCTGCACGCATAGCGCACACCATTGAGGAATACTAACATGGCAACTTTCATAAAAACAAAATCCGATAGTTGGCGTGTCCAAGTCCGACGTAAAGGCCAGTATGCGTCGGCCACTTTTCGACGCAAGGCCGAAGCCGAACGATGGGCGCTTGAGACCGAACGCCGGATCGACCGCGGCGAGGACGTGGCGTTGTCGAACGCTCACGATGCGACAACATTCGGCGAACTGTTAGATATCCACCTCGACGATCTACGCGAGGTCGGCAAGAGAATAAGACGGTCTAAAAGAGGCGCCTTGAAGGCTCTCCGACAGCGTATCGGCCATCTCCGAATCGATCAGCTGACCCGCGAACGCTTGATTGAATTCGGCAAGAAACGCGCCAAGGACGGGATCTCACCGTCAACGCTTGGTTCGGAGCTATCTTACATCGGAACCATTTTAACACACGCCGCCGCCGTTCACGGCCTCAATGTCAGTATTGAACCGGTGCAATTGGCGCGCAAGGCGTTGAACCGGCTCGGCCTTGTCGGCCACAGTCAGGAACGGGATCGCCGGCCGACGCAGGATGAACTCGACGCGCTGATCGCCTATGTCGACAGCAATCCGCGACAGACTATTCCTGTCGGGAGGATCATCAAATTCGCTGTAGCGACAGCCATGCGCCAAGAAGAAATCTGCATGATCGCGCGCAAAGACGTTTGCGCTCGGACGCGCACACAATTGGTGCGGAATCGCAAAGACCCCCGCAAGAAAGAAGGCAATCATCAGAAAGTGCCGCTGCTCGATATCAACGGGTATGACGCATGGGAATTGATCCAGGAGCAGATTGCGGCGGTTCCTAACGGCGATCGTATTTTCCCATACAATCCGCGATCCGTTGGCGCCGCATTCCGGCGCGCCTGCCGAGCGCTCGGGATTGAAGGATTGCGTTTCCATGATTTGCGGCACGAAGCGACAAGCCGGCTCTTTGAGGCTGGTCTGAAAATTCAAGAGGTCGCCCTTGTAACCGGCCATCGCGACTGGAAAATGCTCAATCGATATACGCACCTTCGTCCGGAGCATCTTACGAAAAAATACGCTCCTAACGACTTGCCGCCAACACCTCCGCCATCGGGGATCCTGATTACGACGACATCGCCGTGGTCAAAGCACGCTGGATGATGAAGTTACGATTGCGATTCCTTGCGAATTCCGCGAGCGTCGGAGCAATAGGGGAGCGGCATGGATAGCCAAAGATCAGAAGGCAAAGGCGCAAAGCGGGATTTGGCGCTTTACGTTGTTGCCCCAACACTCGGCAACATCTTCGTCGTTACGCTGTTTTGGCTCGCACGCCCGCTTTTGCCGGCAGTGCTGCCTGCGATTTATTTCGTTTTGGCAGGAGCTTTCCTTGCGGTTGTCGGCGCGTTTCGCGGGGCGTTCGTAACAACCATAGCGGATCGTTTCGCGTTTTTTTGGCTTGTGGTGAATGGCTTTCTGCTGATCCTCGCTTTCGCTTTTATCCACGAAGCTTTTCCCATCACGTTTGCTGGACCAGCGCATTTGAAAACGCCCGAAACGCCGACATTTAGCGACAGTCTCTATTTTTCAATTGTGACGTTCACGACTCTTGGATATGGCGACTTTCAACCGTCTCCTGACCTGAGACTTGTCTCTGCAATACAAGCGCTTTCAGGATATGTCTTTCTAGGGTTCGTCGTCGCTGTCGCAAACGACTGGATGCGCTATCCGACGCAGCCGGACGGCGACGATAAACAATGGGATTTCGATGATCTCTGGTGGGGAATTAAGGCAATTGTTTGCAGGCCGGCACAGGCGATTAACGCCGCCCGCAAACACTGGCGTTTAGCCGGCGATAAGCCTAAGTCCGCCGACAATCAGAATGCCGGCGGCGCCGCCGACAATCAGGAGGACGGCTGACGCCACCAGCGCCGTGTCAAACGGCCGCTCTTGAAAAGCTTTAATAGCTGCGGTCATAGCTTCCTCCTTTCTTGACGCGAATATGGGCCATCCGCGCTAAATTTGCAATGCGCAGGCCGGATAAGACTACTCTAGCCGTTTTTTGCGCACATTGGGTAAATGGGTATTAACCTTATGAAATTCAAGAGCTATTGGCCGTTGCCGCAATATAAAAAGTGAGGCGGCCAGCCGGCTTGCCATTAGGCCGAGATGTACCCGCTTGGTGAATCAGGCCCGCCGCCAACGGGGATGCTGGCTTCGCTCGACGCTCAAGTCGCACAACCGGCCCACGTACCCTATTTTCGGTCCCAAACGAGGTGCGCCTGCTCACCCTTATCGAAGAGCGCAGCACGAATGGGTTCGGCGAAACTCGGATCGTCAAGCAACACGCTCAGATAATCGATCGGTTCATCGCCCTTGGACTTCATCTTCCAGGCGGCCCCGATGTCGCTGTCCCCGGCTTTGACAAAATAATCCGGCGATTTGTCTCCGTTTTTCTTCTCATTTGGGATGATGCTGACTTCGGCATTTAAGGTCAGCGTTTGGATAACGCCGTCATAGCCGTTCTTGCTCGGCTTAAATTTTCCAATATTCGCCATTTTTCTACTCCGTGGGGTTACTTGCGTCCGATGCTTTACCATTGCGACTGGCCGGCGCGGACGGGCCGCCGGCAGATCGCTTTTTGCGTGCACGCTTGAAGGCGGCGTCGGCGTCGATGAATGCGCGCAAAATGTAAGGTGAAAGATCGGCGACGGATTTCGCCTCGCCGTAAAATTCCCGGTAAACCTCCGAATAGATTTTCAAATCCTCGGCGAGTTCCGGATCAAGCGAGATCGTCATCTTGACGGGCTTTAAGTCCGGCAACCGGGAGAGTTTCAATGACGGCGAAGTCACGGGGCTAAAACTCCTCATAGGGACGAAGCACCAGGTCTTTATTCACAACAACCCGCAACGGCCAGCCTTGCCGGATGGTGATGGTTGGCTGAATGTTCAACGTGCGATTGATAAGGCGCTGGCCGGCCTGGTTGGCGGAGCTTTGCGCCGACTCGCGCAAGGCTTCGACAATATCGCTCTCATTGTCGTCGAAACTCAATTCCGTGCCGACGCCGAGAAGCGTTGACAGCACAATGCCTTTCAATAGCCGCCAGGTATGGAAGTCGACCTCGTCTTCTAGGCCCGCAAATCCTTGAGCGTCAGTGCCGGGCAGATTTTGGATGACGATGGACGCGCCGTTCGGGAAGATAAGCCAAGAATCGAAATGGTCTTTAAGACCTCGCTGCCGAGCGTCGGTTCAAGGCCGCCGGATAAATCGGCGTCCACCAGGACGCCGTCGAGATAGGCGGGAATCTCTGGCGCAACGACGCGATGGCGTTTCGGAGAAATGGTTGAATGAAGAAAGGTCAGCGTTTCATCATCATCAAGGGCGCGCGCCGACGGCATGATCGAACCCAATAGATCGAGGGCGCGAGTCGTCTCCGCGATGAAACGCTCCAGATGTTCCCGATAAGCGCGTCCCTCTCGCCCGTCCGGACGTTCAAGCAGCAGGTTTTCCGCGCGGTCGATCGTTTCGGCCGGGGGCAAATAAACGAACGTCAAATAGTATGCGCTTTCGAAATGAGTATCCGCTTCCTCAAATGCCGCGCGTCGTTCCTCGTCCACAAGCCAGGCGAGCGCATCTCGCCATTCCGATGTCGGATAGCCGAGCGCGGGCAATCGCTGCGCTTCAAAAAACAGCGCCCAACCCGAACTGAAGCGCCGCAGCACGTTATTAACTCGCGCGCAAACGCCGACCAGTTCTTCGAACGTCGAGCTTTCAAGATCGGGCCCGCGATAGGCAAACGTTCGCTGAAAGCTCCCGTCTTTGTTAAGAATGACGCCCGGCGCTATGAGACAAGCCCACGGTAGATAATCGGCAAGAGCAGCGGGGCGTTTTTGATATTCGGCGAGATTCAGCATCCCAAATACCCCTTGTGCCGCACATGGCGGATTAGGACTTCCATGAATTTTGGATCGCGCTTAGCGGCGTAAACGCATATTCCGTGGGCGACGAGCCAGTAGACGATTCCGGCAAGCCAGAGTTGCAGGCCGAGACCAAGCGCCGCCGCGATAGTGCCGTTGAGGATGGCGACCGAGCGCGGCGCGCCGGCAAGAAGAATAGGCTCGGTGAGCGAGCGGTGCAGCGGCGCCGTATAACCGTCAATCATTTGTGTGGGAACAGTCATAGGAGTTACCTCAAATCACCGCGCCGCCGCCGAACGAGAAGAACGCCAGAAAAAACGACGTGGCAGCGAAAGCGATGGAAAGGCCGAAGACAATCTGAACCATTCGCCTGAACCCGCCGTCAGCGCCGCCGAAGGCGAGCGTCAGGCCCGTTATGATAATGATGATCACGGCGACGATGCGGGCGACTGGTCCTTCAATAGAGTCGAGAATTTGTTGCAGCGGCGCTTCCCACGGCATCCCAGAGCCGGCGGCATGGGCGGCGGCAGGCCAAGCGATGAATGCGATAAAGATCGCTGCGAATAATACCGATTGTCTCAACATGGGCGTTCCTTTCTCAAGCGGCGGTAACAAGATTGAAGTCGAGATCGCCGAGGGCATAATTGCCCGCTTCCAATCCGCGGACCGCGGCGACGGTCTCGACGCGGCGCGCGCCGTTGCGACCGCGAATGAAGACGACGCAATCGATGGCGTCGGCGATCAATTCGCGAGGGACTGTGACGACGGCTTCCTGAATCAATTGTTCGAGACGGTAGAGGCCCGCCCGCGCAGAATTCGCGTGCAAAGTCGCGACGCCGCCTGGATGACCGGTGTTCCAGGCTTTCAGCATGTCGAGGGCTTCAGGCCCCCGCACCTCTCCGACGATAATTCGATCGGGACGCAATCGCATAGTCGAACGGACAAGATCGGCGAGCGACACGACGCCGGGCGTTGTTCGCAAGGCAACGGCGTCAGGCGCTTCGCACTGAAGCTCTCTTGTATCTTCTATCATCACGATGCGATCGCCGCTTACCGCGATTTCGGCGAGCAGCGAATTGGCAAGTGTTGTCTTGCCCGACGACGTGCCGCCGACGATGACGATATTCATCCGTTCCCGGACTGCATGACGTAGTGTACGGCTTTGGGGCTCCGTCATAATCTCGGCGGCGACATAATCGTCGAGCGAGAAGACGCGGCCCGCCGCCTTCCGTATGGAAAAGCACGGCGCTGTTGAGACCGGCGGTAACACGCCTTCGAACCGTTCCCCGGTTTCCGGGAGTTCGGCGCTGACAATGGGTCGTTCGCGATCGCACTCACGGCCAATATGACTAGCGACAAGGCGAATGGCCCGCTCCACATTGGCTTGCGACATCCGTTCGCCGGTGTCGACCCGTCCCGTTCCGTGACGCTCGACCCATAACCGGCCGTCGGGATTGACCATGACTTCCATAACCGACCCGTCCTCCAGCGCTGCGTTCACCGCCGGACCAAAGGCGGTTGAAAGCATGGCGCGTTGACGCGCACGGGTCTCGGGCCGGCAAAGATCACGCATCGACGGCCTCCGTCGTCTTGCCCGCGCCGTTTTCCTTCATCGCGGCGATGTCGTCAGCGGTGAAAAATTCTTCCGCGCCCGGCGCGATCTCTTCAAAGGCGTTCTCAAAAGCGCGCTTTCCCGCCGCGAGTTGGCGGCCGAGCTGTTCGATAAAGATTTCAAATCGCTCTGCGCCTTTTGCCCGAGCGGCGGCTTTGTCCTGTTCCGGCACTGGCGGCGTCACGGTGAGATAGGTCCGTATAAAGAGCGCCAGAGTTTCGCCGAGGATCATGTGATCGCGTTCAATCCGCCCGAATTGACGCGTCATGCGATCAAGCCGGCGGATGATGGCGGCGTCGCGGGCGTCATCGACGTCATAGGAAAAGAACGCGGCAAGTGCGGCTTCAACGACTTGCGATTCGCTTAAACCGGGCTTTTTCGACGCCGCAGAGAGCTTCGCGTAGACGCTTTCAGAGATGTAAGGGTGGATGCGCGGCTTACCCATGACGTCAAACTCCTTTCAGAATGTCGTGATCTTGAGAGAGATTGACGCCATGGGCGCGCTGGGCGGGGGAAAGACGTTTTTGCATGTCGGCAAGACGCCGCGCGGCGATCGACGGATCGTCCTCGTCCGCATTTGGCGGTTCTGGCGAAGTCTTCGTTTCAGCGCGGTCGGCGTCGGGGGCGTCCAGCTCCGGCTGGCGTCTTAAGCCACCCTCGCCGAATGACGATTTTCGGCGCTCCCGCCATTGCTCGACAAGGCGGTCATCGACAAAGCGAATCTGGCCGCGCCAATCATCTTTCCGCGTGGCCGGCGAATCTGCGTATTGGTCGTCCGATAACTGCGGCGCAGCAGCTACCCGCTCGGTAAAATTCCGATCTTCATAGTACCGCAGTTTTGCGGCCCTCACCGGCGCCAATCCAGAGACCAGCACCAGCTCGTCATCCGGCGGCAATTGCATGACTTCGCCGGGCGTCAACAACGGTCGCTGAGTTTCCTGCCGCGAGACCATGACATGGGCGAGCCAGGGGGCGAGACGATGGCCCGCGTAATTGCGCATGGCGCGCAATTCCGTCGTTTGCCCCAGCATGTCGGAGATACGCTTGGCAGTGCGGTCATCGTTTGACGCGAAGGCGACGCGCACATGGCAATTGTCGAGAATAGCGTTGTTCTCGCCATAGGCTTTGGCGATCTGATTAAGGCTTTGGGCGATCAGAAAGGCTCTGACGCCGTAACCGGCCATGAAGGCGAGCGCTGATTCGAAGAAATCGAGCCGGCCAAGCGCGGGAAACTCATCGAGCATCAAAAGAACCTTGCGGCGCTTTTTAAGTGTCTCATCGCCGTCGAGCTTTTCGGTGAGACGCCGGCCGATCTGATTCAGGACCAGACGCACCAGCGGTTTGGTCCGGGAAATATCCGAGGGCGGAATGACAAGATAAAGAGAAACCGGCTTTTCCGCAGATGTGAAGTCGGCGATGCGCCAGTCGCAGGCGCTCGTCACTTTCGCCACGGTTGGGTCGCGATAAAGGCTTAGGAAACTGACGGCCGTCGATAAGACGCCTGAGCGCTCGTTATCCGCCTTGTTTAATAGCTCGCGCGCCGCCGCGGCCACGGCCGGGTGCGCGCGCGGGGACTTCTCGTCGCCCACATGATTAGTCGTCATCATGATGAGAAGCGCCTGCTCGAAAGACCGGTCCGGATCGCTCAAAAATTCTGCGACGCGCGCCAGCGTCTTTTCTTTTTCCGCATAGAGAACATGGAGGATGACGCCGACGAGAAGCGCATGAGCGGTCTTTTCCCAATGACTGCGGCGTTCAAGCGCGCCTTCGGGATCGACGAGAATGTCGGCGATATTCTGAACGTCGCGCACTTCATGCTCGTCGCGGCGCACTTCGAGGAGTGGGTTATATTTGGCGCTATTTCCGTCTGTTGGATTGAACAATAGACAATGGGAAATTTTTGAGCGCCAGCCGGCGGTGAGCGACCAGTTCTCGCCCTTGATGTCGTGAATAACCGCGGAGTGCGGCCAGGAGAGCAGCGTTGGCACCACGAGCCCGACGCCCTTGCCCGAACGCGTCGGCGCGAATGCCATCACATGCTCCGGTCCGTCATGGCGGAGATATCTGTTTTTGAATGTTCCGAGGAAAACGCCGGCCGGCTGGAATAATTTGGCGCGGGCGATTTCCTTGACCGACGCCCAGCGCGACGACCCGTAGGTGGTGACGTTTTTCGATTGCCGCGCCCGCCATACCGATCCAGCAATAGCGACCCCGGCGCCGAGAAACCCGCCGCCGGCGGCAAGCGCGCCGGCGCGATTGAAGACGCCAGGCGCGTAAGCTTCATAGGCGTACCACCACTCGAAAAGGCGCCAAGGGTAGTAGATCGATTGACCGGCGATTTCGGTAAATGGGGCGCCTAACGCGGGATCGTGGCCGAGGGCCGCCGCCGCCCATTGTGTCGCGAACCAGACACAGGCGATTACGACTGCAAAAACCAGAATAATCTGTCCAATGAGGATTTTAGTTGGCGTCACGGCGCAGCTCACAAACAAGTTCACGACAAGGCGAACGATGCCTGCGCTAACGATTTTTCGTCAAGACGGAAAAGCGTGACGTTTCAGAGGTTTACGGAGCTATTCCGTTGGGTCTTGTGCAGCCGTGTGGAGCAACGGTGTGATAGCGTGAATTCAGTTGTTGCGAACAATTTTTGCGCCTTCGATCAAGAACGACGGCTACACACACCTTAATTTGTATGTCGCGGAGTTACTGTCGGTTTCTCGTGGTTCTTCATGCATTGATTTGATCACATGAAACAGCAACACTCATCATACACCCGCAATTACGGCTGTAGGCAACATCTTCTCTATGTCCATGCGTCCGTATGTCGTTACGGTGACGAAGACGGTTCACTTAGATGTTTATCAAACCAGTCGAGAATTTCGCTCCACATGTGGCGAAGGTTACCCGGACTTGAGGGCGCATGTCCTTCGCCCCAGTATCTCAGTAATCGAGCTTCTTTGTTTTCGAACTCCAACGCAGCAAACATCTTTTCGTATTGATTTAGCGCGAAGACATCACGGTCTGAATGAATCAAGAGCATTGGGGACGAGACGCTCTGCGCATGATACAGTGGACTGTTTCTCACGTAAGAATCTGGATTTGCGAATGGCGATGCACCGATTGAGAATTCGGTACCAGCGGTAGCCATATATCGCTTTGATTCAAGTGTGAAGCCATATTCCTTCTCGTAGAATGCATTCAGAAACGATGCCCCGTCAAAGAAGTGTGAATACATGTCAGCCCAGCCATTCATGGAAACGACCGCATGAAATCGTTCCGACCGAGCTCCGACATACAGCGATGCAAAACCGCCTTGGCTGAAGCCGAATAAGCCAAGCCTTTCAGGATCGGCGTAACCTTGCTCAATCAAAGCGTCCAATCCTTGTTCGACAATTGCGGGCATACCGTTGATCGGCCCTTCACTCGTGCGAATAAACTCACGTAAAGTGTTGGGCGAAAAAACAATGTATCCCGCACCTGCAAGAAGATGGCTTGAGGATGGGCGTCGACGGGCGAGTGAACTTCTGTAGGTTGGATCTTTGCACCAATCACCGCTAACATTCGGATAAACCGATGCGATTACGGGGTATTTCTTACCAGGTTCATAGTCCGGCGGGAGCAGTATGCAGCCTCCGACAGTACGTTCCCCCGCGTGGTGGTCCAGTTCGTATGTAATTGGGCCCCATTCGGTTCGCGCGATGTCAATGAGGTGTGTATTGAGCTGATCAATTTCTACTTCGCGACCGTTTGCGAACTTCAGAGTTAGGTAGCTAACATCCCCCTGCTCATAACGGAAAAGTAAGGCACTAGCTTTGATCGAACCAGCCACGAATTCGGCGTGAGGAGTTGGCGACATCACTTCTGTCACACTATCCGACTCCAGATCGACGAGAACGAAGCTTGGACTACTTTGGTCTCTTCCGACGAGAACGAGGCCGTCGGTGAAAGGCAGATGAAAAGTAGAATATCGTACGGCATCGGGATGCGTAAGTTGGCTCTTCACATTCGATGTTAGATTGAGTGGTTCGAGGCCGGGCCCCAAACGCCATACATCTCCGTCCGCAAGAACAGTTATCGTGTCCTCATCAGCGTGGAGAGGTATTGGTGAGATGAACGCAAACGGCTCTGATAGATTCTCGATACTACCGTCTGCATCAAGTAGGATCCAATCAGCCTTTCCTGGATACGCAGCGTCGCCGGGCTGAGCGATGTCTCTGTAGGTTAAAAGCGCTTCTTCGCCCTCATGTGGACGGGCGAAGACTGCAAGCCGTCCGTCGACCCACATTACTCTCTCAGGCTTTTGAGCAAACCCACGTTCTCTCTCAGACGCGAGATCAAGCCCGCGGTGAGGATACTGAATGATCTGTCCGCTTTTAGGCGAAAGAGCGTGGAATACCCCAGATTGGACACCCGTCCCATTCTCCCAACCGAAGAATGCTAGAAGGTTTTGACTTGGTGACCATGCAAGGGTCTCGATCATTATATTCTTGTCTTGTACAAAGACCTTTGGCTCTTGGCCGTTTATAAGGTCAAAGACATAAAGCTGGGACTTAGTCGTTACCCAATCGTCGTTTGACTTTTCTTTGCTGTTGGACGGAAGCTCAGCCTGGCGCAACGCTGCCAGATATTGACCATCAGCAGATACTTTCAGGCTCTTGTACAAGCCTTCGGCAAGAAGCGACAGATCACCTGTACGGGCGTTGGCTCTGTATAGACGACCTTCCTTCCAGTTTGGCTGCACGGACGAAACGTCATTTGAACCTGAAACTGAAATGGATACGCCTACTTCACCCCGCCAAGACTTTTCCGACTCTTCGAGGAGTTTTCTTGTGGTGTAAGGCCGTGCCATTAGGAGTGGCTGCTCTCGGTCAGAATGGGCCGAGAAGATAAATTCATCCTGGGACACCCAAACGACTTTATGCCCTCTTGTATGATGGACGAGTGGAGCGGCTTCGAACCGGTGAACACGTTTGGTCAGGTTGTCGTAGGCCCCCATGAAGATCTGAGCGTCTTTTGCCGCATAATAGACGACGTATCGACCTCCCGGAGAAATGGAATCCAACCAGTATGTGGCCCCGTCATCTTGTTCGAATAAGGATTCGGAAACAAGGTTATCAGCCTCCAAACTGATCGATTTCAGAACGAACCCTGCATTGTCCCACGTCCCAAAAAGACCTTGGCCATAGTAACCAATGGATTGATAAGGTGGAGCTTGCTCCCAAACGATCTGTTGCTTTGACGCAGCCCCGTCACCGACGGCCTCCAGAGACAAGATGTCTTCGATAGTGAATGGTCTCGCATCGCGGGCCTCAACTGAATTCGGGACGAAGAGCACGATCGCTAAAACAATCGACAACAAGAATCGGAACATAGTTCTTTTCGCCTTCGCTTCTAAAATGGATTTGGTTTTCAATTGGCAGGGATGACTCGTTTCAACTTGGCAGCGCGAATCTAATCGCGCGAACCATTCCCTTGGCTTTTCACTCACGCGAAAAAGCCGCTCTAGAATGCTTTTGTGACCTCAAAGGAAACAAAGCGATTCAGCGGCGAAGAATTTGTCGGGTCAAAACCGAATATCAAGAATTGGTTGTTGTCAGGAATTGCAGGCGGATCTTGATCAAAAACATTCAAGACTGACGCTCGAAGCGATACATCATTTAGCAAGCTACTGTTTCCGGAGGAGCCAAATTTATAGACGACACTCAGATCGAATGTTAGCCAATCGTCGACCCTTGGCGAATCTGGAGTCAAATCTACTGTATAGTCGTCCGTGTAGTTAACGAAGATGTTGCCAGAAAAATGTTCGCCCGATAGACCAATCGATCCTCTAGCGCGAAAATCTACCGGGTTGAAAAGGGTGTTAATTTCGTCAATCGCTGGTGTCGATGTCGACGCCCGTTCAGAAAACTCAATTATATAGGTGCCGTTGAATGCTGCATTGAAGCGTCCGATCGGTGTTTCTTTCGAGTATTCAAAGCCGAAATCGAGGCCTTGAGAGTTCGTTTCTGATACATTGGTGATTGTGTTCGCCCGTGTGATTATCGCAGTGTCTTCAAGCGTCTGACCGAAGAAGTTCAGCAGTCCCCTATCGAGGCCGGATGCTGCTTCAGCAATTTCATCTTGTGAAGGGTTGAAGGTCACAATTCCGGGAGGGAAGAGATTAGGATTGTCAAACGCGAGGTTGAACGCGAGGATTGAATTGACGCCGTCGGGGACTGGAACTCGATCAACTCGGTCTTTGAACCTGATGTTGTAGTAGTTCAGCGAAAGACGCAGTCTCTGGTCACTCCATTCATTTTCCACCTCGGCCCCCAAAGTGAAGGCCCTGGATGTTTCGGGTTCGAGGTTGGGGTCAGTCCCACTGAGACTCAAAAGTGTTACATCTGCAATTGAGGGATCTGCTGGCTCCACGCCAAAAGCGGATAAAAGCAGAGATGTAGGAAATAATGATCCAAGCGAATCCGCCGCCCCTACGCGACCAAGAATTGGAGCCTGGAAGGAGGTGCTATACGATCCTCGAAGGCGAAGTCCCTCGACTGGTGACCACAGCACCCCCACTTTGGGGTTGGTGGTCGAACCGAAGTCGCTGAAATCTGAGTGTCGAACGGAGGCATTCACTTCAAGCCGGCGAAAACCTGGCACGTCGTTTTGCGGCGAGATGATTGGCAAGTATAATTCGCCAAATGCTGCATACACATCTCTTCCCAAAACTACAAAATCGTCGTTATTCAAATCTTCGAAACGCGCATGGCCGCCAATTGCGATTTTGACGTCGTTTCCATTTAACGTGAATAACGTGCCTGACGTAACCAGGTCGAATGAGAGCAGTTCAGTATCGAGCTGGAGATCGGCGGGTTCTGAAGAGCCAAAAGAGAGGAGAGTGGTCTCAGCTTGAATGGCGCTATATACTGCAGAGAACCTAGCCTCCCAATCCTTGCTCACATCCCAAGTGACACCAGCGCCCAAATTGATTGATTCTGAGGTGGTACTGTTATCCTGCGATTGAAGGTCGGAGCTTGTGTTAGAAACGGTACTACGATTTGAGTATAGAAGATCAGCATCCAAACTCACGTCTCGACCGATGTCTTGAGAGGCCGCAACGACTACAGAGTGGCGGTCCTGACTTGGAAGAAGATCAAACGGTTGGGTAGCATTACTTGAGAACGATCTATCTTCAGCTCCAAGATCAGTCTGATTGAAGTACTCGTAGACAGCAAGAATGTTGCCTGAGTCCCAGCTTGTACCTGCCGTAAGTCCTCCGCGGAACTCTTCGAAATCTCCAGAAGTTACGCTCCCATATCGAACGGTTCCTTCAATGCCTTCGTAATCATCTCTGAGGACAAAATTGGCAACACCCGCAATGGCGTCAGATCCATAAATGGAGGAAGCCCCATCGGTCAGTATCTCAATTCGCTCCAGCGCAGCCGCTGGGATCATTGAGATGTCTACGAATCCAGCGTTGATGGAGGTTGGGGCAACTCGCCTTCCATTCAAGAGCGTAAGAGTGCTTCCTGAACCAAGACCGCGCAGGTTTATACTGGCTCCGAAGGTGCGGTTGCCCAGAGAACTAGTGTCGCCCGGCACACCGAAAGGCAAGTCAGGGTTAGCACCGCCGCCAAAATTTTCGGGCAATAACTGAATAAAGTCTTGGGTAGTGGCGACACCGGATTCGAGAATGGCTTCTCGGTCGAAAACGCGTATTGGTGAACTTTCGGGAGCGATTCCACGAATATTCGTACCTGTTACAATGATGGTGTCCCTTTCTCGCTCGGCATCGTCTGTCGACTCAGGTTCTTCAACTAAAGCCACGGAGTCATTCTCCTGAGCCAGCGAAGCCACGCGAAATACACCGCCTTGGCGATCATCCTCCCGCAACGTCGCTTGCTGAATTACCGCCTCGCCAACAAGCAGCGTACCGTTACCATCAACGCGGTACTCCACACCAGCGTCGTCGAGAAGTTCTCGGATTGCTTCCTGCTTCGTGTAGGAACCGCTCACGCCATCCGTTTTTTTGCCCGCGACATCTTCTTTCAGCCAATAAACTTCTGCATCCCCTTGCACGCTGAATTCAGCGAGCGCGTCGCCCAAGTCCTGCGGCGCAATTTCAAACTCATGTTGTTCCGCAGCTTGCGCCGATGCGGCGCCGCTTAAGATCAAGGCGCTCGTCGCGCAGCCCGCCAGGACGATTGATTTAAAGGTTTTCGAAGTCGCGAATGTCATAGTTTTCCCTCCCGCACGTCAGAGACGCCGTGTTCTATCGGGGCGCGGATTTTCGCGCCCTCAGAAAGAAAGACGGGACGCTTCAAAAATGCTTTCACAAAGATTTCAAAAAACCGTCGCAACGGCGAGACTTGTGTCAATCTTGCCACACAAGGGTCAGTTCGTTCTCGCCGGTGCGCATCGCTCTCAGGGGGTGCATGACCTCCAGAGCATCAACGAACGTCGTCGCACGGCCGGCGTTAAACGATCCGCTCACCCGCATTTCAGCAAGGCGAACATCATCACTGTCAAGAACAAGCCGTTGCGTGCTGTAACGATTCATTTCCTCGACCACAGCGCTGAGGGCTCGATCCCGAAAGATCAGTTTCCCGGTCCGCCAGCTGGTTTCTTCGATGGCGTCGGTTTTTTGAACGGCCGGCGCGGTTTCAGCCTTGGCGATCAGCCGTTCCCCTGGATTGAGCCGTACTTTCGATTGGTCCGCCTCCGGCAAGGCCCTCGCATTCTCAGCCGGCTCCGGCGCATCAAGCCCTGCAACCTCAACAAGGCCTTCGACAAGCGTTACTTCAACGACATCAGCTTTATCGAAGCGCACATCGAAGGCCGTCCCGAGCGCGACGACCCGCTTATCGCCTGCGGTCACGACAAAAGGTCGGCCTACGTCCTTTGCGACCTCGAAAAACCCCTGCCCTTTCAGAAGGCGAACCGAGCGCGTCGCGGTCGTGAAGTCGACCTCCATTAAGGAATTCGTGTTGAGCGTAATGACAGACCCGTCCGGCAAGGCCACCGTCGAGCGCTCGCCGATGGCGGTCTCGTAACGTTCGACGCTTGCAATCGTCTGACGCGCCGGTTCTCGATTAAACCCAGCGCCGGTATTCAGCGAGACAGCGACGCCAACCGCGAGGATGAGCGACGCAGCAATGGCGGCGTACTGAAACAGCCGCCGGCGCCAGAAACTGGGCTCGGTTTCTTTCAAGGCGCGGTCGGCGAGCGCCTGGATCTGCGGATCGCCCAAATGGCGGTCGAACATCGCCCCGCCGCGCTGCAAGCGCAAATAGGCGTCTTCATGGGCCGGGTCTTCTTCCTTCCACGCCTCGAAAGCGCAACGCTCCTCCGGCGAACAATCGGACGCCGTCAAGCGCACGAGCCAATAGGACGCCATTTCGTCCACATTCCTCTCATCCGCTTTTAGTCCGTTTACGGTCATTTAAGATCGCCAAGTTCCGCGCCGATTTTCTCGGCCGCCGTCATCAGATGCCGGTCGACCGTGGTGAGCGAAACGCCCAACCGGTCGGCGACTTCCGCGCGCTTAAATCCATGCGCTCGGCACAGAAGATAAATATTCCGCGTCCGCGCCGGCAACGCCTCCAAGACGCTGACCAGCCGCTGCACGGCTTCCTTACCGAGAAAGACGCGCTCGGGCGAAAAACCTTCCGGCGAATGGGCGGAATCTTCATAGGCGCAATGGGCGTCCTCGCTATGGGTTTGTTTTTTCCGAAGAAAATCCTTCCAGACATTGGAAGCGGTCACCATCAAATAGGCTTCCGATTTCTCGATTTCTTCGCCGCCGGCGCGGGCGGCGAGCCGCGCGAACACGTCCTGAACGAGGTCGTCGCAGAGATCCGGCGCGGCGCCGCGCCGGCGGAAAAAGAGTTTGAGCGCCGTCCCATATTGACGCGCAAAGTCTTGCAGCTGTGCGTTTGCCGCGGTCTCTCTCGCCTTAATGTCCGAACTTTTGGTCATCAGTTTATTGGTTATCTGCCGCCCCCGCGCCTTTCACATCGCGGCGATTTCCCCTTGTTCCCCCTGCGCACCGCGCTCGCTATTTTGAAACGGAACGCTCCTTTTGGCAAATCGCTGCAATTGGCGGGCCTATCAGGAGCCCATGTTATGCGGCGATCATTCGTTGCAAAAGAAAACGCGGCGGTTTTTTCGGGGGCTTTTTCCGTTCCACACGTCCTTATCATTGTAAGCCGGAAATCCCTCCGGCTTCGCGCCCTCTGAGAAACTTCGCGACGCGGCTTCGGCTGCGTCGCCTTTCCCTTGCGGGCATACGCGCTTTAAGGTTGCAATCAAGAACGGCGTCAACGCTGACGGATTTGAAACAATAGGGGCGCTGAACACCGTCATGACCACGCCGCCGCGCAATATTGTAACGCTCGCCGACGCGACCGTCGTTCGCGTTGCGCCAAGAGCGGAAAGCGGCGCCGAGTCATCTGATCCTCTTCAAGGTTTGCCTTCCTTGTTGGAACAAGCGGGCGTCGACATGGCACAATTCGAAGAGTCTGCGGCCGGCCCCTGGACGAACCCCGATCTTGCGGCCCTGATTGACGCTCGGGAGCGGCGGCAGTTCGTCCTTCTGTGCGCTGACGCCTCACCCTTCGTTGTCTCGCTGAGCTATATGGCTCTCGAAGTCGGCTACAACACATTTGTCGTCTGCAGCGATGTCGGGAAGGCGGACGCCTTGGCCCTGCCTCGCTTGCAGCAGGCGGGCGCGATTGTGATGGGGTGGGAACACTTCCTCAACGAATGCGCTTCCACTGCCGACGCGGGAGCAGCCATAAATGCGGGCTAGTCTCTGACGAGCCCTTTCGATCGCGTCAGCGTCCAGGACATCGAGCGTCCGCGGACCATGCCGGCGACGGTCTTGCCGCGATTGCGTTCAAGGACGTCTCGCCAAGGAACCAGCGTGAAATCTTTCGTCCGTTCGATGACGGCGAACCGCCCGCTCGGGCGGTCGATGGGCGCGCGATATGTGCCTTCGATTTTGCCGTCGCTTGTCGCCGGCTTGTAAGGTTTGCCGAGCGATTTCGAGAGCGCTTCGCCGGCATCCGCGAGATCGCGGCGTTCGAGGTCTTTGAGCGCCGATGGATCGAGCGTCTTGTCGTCTGCACGCATCATCCCCTGTTCGATGAGAAAGAGACGCCGCGCAGCGAGACTATCTCGAAATGCAGCGCCGAAGGTCTTCTGCCTTTCGCCGTCGCTCATCAATTGGCGGTCAAGCCAGGTCACGCCGATAGCGCGCTCCTGTGCGCTGAGCGAAAGGCGCGACAGGATTTGCATGTTCACGGGCGCCGACCTTGCGCGTTGGCGCTCATAATTTTCGGCGCGGACAAGATAGTCGTCCGGAACAGACCAGCTTCCATCGGACAAACGCTCCGCATGGCCGGCGCGGCACAAAGCTTCAAGCCGCCGCACATGCGCAGCAATAAACTCCGGCCGAGCGCGCGTGTCATGATCGAGATGGAGCGCCGCCGAATACCGACAGCTATTACTGGCGGCGATCTTCGCAATCGTGCGGTCGGACGGTTTCGGTTTCACGTCCATTGGCGCGACACGCGCGATGGCGCCCCGCGCGACTTCCGGCGCGACGCCAGCGCTTCCAAGATCGACATGAAAAACCCGGCCGTCGACGCGCTCGATGACCCCGTAGACGCGATCGTGGTTTTCGCCGGCGACGCCGGCAGCCAGAACGCGGCCTTCGAACGGTTTTGAACGCGGATCGGCCGGGTCGTAAATCGCGTCGGCGCCGACGGGCGCTGAGACGCCGCGTTCTGCAAGCTTGGCGTTTAACGTCTTGATGATATCACCGCGCTCGCCCATGCGTTTCAAGGTCGCTTGCCATTGCGGCGCTAGTCGCCAACGCATGGCGCCGGTTTTCTCGGCAAGCCCCAAGCGCTCCAGTTTTTTAAGCCGCGCCAGATGCAGACGCCGCCGCCAGGCTTGTCCTCGATGATCCGGCGTCAGATCGAGTTCGTCGTCGACGCCCATATCGGCGAGCTGGCGGTCAAGGCGCGTCAACCGTTCAGCGCCCGCCTCCGCCGCGAGCTTCAATCGCACTTCCATTTCCGTCTGCGGTCCTAACTCGATGGAAACGAGTTCTGACGCCCGTTCGCGCATCCCGTTGGAGATATATTTCCGGGGGATGACCAAATCGCGGCTGTCATCACGCTTGCCGCCGATGACGATATGCACATGGGGGCGGCCTGTGTCGTAGTGTGCCGCTGCGACCCAATCGAGGCGCGTGTCGAGATCCTTTTCCATCGCCGTCATCAGATCACGCGTGAAAGCCTTGAGATCGCGCATCTCAACGCCGTCTTCCGGCGACACGATCAAGCGAAATTGATGACGGTCTGCGGCGCCTCGTTTCAGAAACGCCTTGCCGCCCACTAGTTCGCTCGTTTGATCGAACAGTTTTCCCTTCTCACCGTCCGGCCCTACAGCGTCGCGCTGAATGTATCTGAGATGCAGGCGCTGCGCGGCGACGCCGACGCCCGCCATCTTGATTATTCGCGCCTTGACGATGACGCGCCGCGCGAACGTCCGCCCTGGCATACTGCGTCGATAGCGCCCGGCGCCTCGCGACGGGCCAGGCCCCGCGCGTTTCATGGCCGCGACGATGCGGTTCAGATACGCCTTTGAACGCTTGCCGCCGCGGGCGCGGATACGCCCGAGCTTTGGCTTGAAGTCATTTTCGCCTGCGCCCGTCATAGCGCTATCAAATTCCTCATGATGCCAACTACTTAAGCGCAAACCACAGCGCTACGATCAAAAACCGCAGCGCGGCGAAAAAGATGTGCAGACATGGCGCTAACCTCGCTTAGCGCCGCCCTCTTTTATCTTGCCCTCACTCACGCCGACTTCTCCCATTCATACGATTTCCTCATGATACTGAATTAATCACGCATTGTACGCCACATCAGGCGCGCATTGCCGATGATGTTCTCTTCTGGCACCGGCCCGAAATACCGGCTGTCGAAGGAGGTCTGCACATCGATAGAGATGAGAAAGTACTCGCCCGCTTGCAGCGTCCGGCACTCCTTCCAACGGGGCATAACGCGCCCAATACGATCGGTTTCGCGGACCGGGATATCCGGATTGCCATCTACGGAAATATATGTTTTCGAGGCGCAAACCTTGTCGCCGGGCTCGCCCCAAACGCTTTTCAACACGGGCAAATCAGCCGGCAAATAGCCCCGCTCCGCCGCTAAACTTCGCGCCCATTGCGGCGGATAGGCCGCCACCAGCGCGCCTTTGCGGATAGGGTGTTTCTTCTTGATCGCATAAAAACCGACAGGCGCGCTGGCGCTCGGATTGTAAATAATTACCGACGTAAAACTCATGGTCGCCGCGACGCCGATTGCGCCGACCCCTGCGACGCAGGAGCCAATATAAAAAGCGCTACGCATTTGAGACGCGCGCTTTGCATCGCACCGCGGCGACGCTTACGTCTTGCGCTGAAACCGGATTCGGCTTCATGCGAAGCGGAAGCCGCAAATGGCATTGCCGCCAGTAGTCTTCCGAAAGCTTGGGCAACCTGATCCCCCGCCCTTCCAGCCCATCCGCCAAGGCCAAGAACCGTTTGACGAGCGCCGCACCCTTAAAAACACACAAAAGTTCGCCGCCCGGATGAACCCCCGGAATACGCGCTGCGCGCGCGCCGGCGCTACGCGCTTTCAGAACGTAGGCGCTCCAATGCTGCGTGCCGTATTCATTGGCGAACCACCGCACATAGGCGAACATCTCGCCCGCTTCGATGAACGCCAACATGCGGCATCTGTCGACTACGACGCGATCGGAAATCTCGCCGAACTTGAGCCAGCAGTTGACGCGCGCCTCAATGTAGACGACTTCAATTCCCGTCATCATCGTTGTCGGGACGCTTTTTCGGCGGATCGTTTTCGCGTCTTTCCGACCATTCTTTTAAGCGGTCGATATGATAGCGAATGCGCCCGCCATGCTTACGGTATTTCGGGCCTTCGCCGCGCCAGCGCATATTGTCGAGGGTGCGTTTTCCGAGCCGCAAAAACTGAGCGGCTTCTTCCGTCGTCAAATAGGGACTCGTCGTCGTCTCACTCATGATAACCCCACAAACTCAGTGTACCCCGACCCTTCCCCGTGAAGGATCAGGACCAGTTTGTATGAGGATTCAGTATTGTGGGAGTATCGTTATGAAAAATCCGAAACCGACACCATCACTGATTTTACACTATTTAGTGTCATGCACAACAGTATTACTCGTTGACTAGCAAACGACGATATCCGCCGTCAATCAGTTCCTGCGCCGGCTCGAACGCGCGTTTTGCGCGGTCCTTGAGATGGCGTCTGCCGCCGATCCAGTCTTCCTTGACGCGCGCCTCGCCGACCAGCGCGATCGCAATGTCCTTATAACTGCCGCCGGCGGCTTTGATGTCATAAGCGATCAACGCTTTATGGATCTTCTTAGCGTTGCGACGCGCCGTGATGGCGCTGAGCCGCCCGTCCGTGCGCCGATAAAGCTCTAATAATTGCGCGCCGGATTTCAGCTTTTTATTGGCGTGGCGCGCACCGTCAATGTGAATCGCCACGGCGCCGCGGTCGCCAATCATGGTCGATTGCGCCGCGTTTAGTTGCACCCAAAAGCGCGTGCCGTCGAGCAAAATATGCTGCGCGCCGTTCGCCGTTTCCAAAATCGTCCGCCGGCAATCAATCTTATGTAAGAGAATAATATCGCCGTCTATGTCAGTTTGCGCATCGGCGCCCGATACGCGGCTTAAGGCGACGTCGATGCCGCCCGGTAGCGCCTCGCGCGTCCAAAAAACATCGGCCTGCGGCGCAGGGACCGCCGGGTCGGCGAAGGTCAGGAGGCCCCATTTTTCCGCATCGAGAAAGCGGCGGCGCTGGCGCAACAAGGCAGCCGATGATGTGAGCGTCATGGCGCGCGGCCGTCCCGGCAAGTTACATCGAAAGTCGCGGGCGTAGTCCGGATTTCGGCGCAAACATTCCCACGCCCAGCCCGGATTGGGCAGGCGCAAGGGAACATGCATGTCAGCGGGATGCGTCACCCGCCGCGTGTTTCTCCGCATGGATCGGCTCCCTCGAACAACAACAGCAAGCCTTGGCGACGCGGACTAAAGTGGCGGCGCCGTTGTTTACCAATGGCGCCGCCGCGTCCCGAATTTTCGGGCGCAATCGTTAAAATGGGTTGAATTTGGCACCGTACAAGACGGCGCCCGGCAAGTAAAAACGCGCCCGCCGCGATGGCGGCGAGCGCATCGACTGCAAGGTTTAAGTCGCCGGCGACCACAAGATCGCGAGGACGCTTTCATCGTCCTGACCGGCGGCGCGGCCGAGATTGGCGTAGATTTTCCGCCCGTCCGGGAAGGCCGGGTGCGCAAGCGTCAGCGACACGTAAGGCTTGCCGCTCGCCTTGCCGATCCGCTTCCAGGCGCCGCCGATTTCGCCGTCGCCCGCATAGACGCGGTAGTCCGGCTGGCGCTCGTTTTCTTTCGCCGTATTCGGAACGATCCTGATCCGGGTCTTGAGCGTCAGCATTGAGAGCGTGCCTTCGTAACCGTTTTCCTGTTTCGTCACATATCCTAGGGCTTGAACCATCTTTCCGTCTCCAGTTTTTGCGAGGAGTCGATCCCCTCGCGAGCGTCGGACCGGCGATGGCGCGCGCCGCGCCGATGAACCCCAAGCGATAAACGCATGGGAAAATGAGGGGCCGAAGCGTTAGCGGAGGACCGGCGGGACGGTATTTTTTGGGGCGCTTTTCAGCGCCCATGCGCGAGGAAGATGGGCGGCGCGCCCGCCCATCGGGGAAAAAATGCCGGCGCCGCCGGTTTCATCGGCGCGGCGTTCGCCATAGGTCCAAGAAAGCCACGCCGAGGGGTCGGCCTTTCCGAAAAAACCGCAGACGGAAGACCCGCGTTCAAGACTTGATAAGGGGGCGCACACCGGAAAACGGTTATGAGGGTGCGCTGTCCGCCCGGCGTTTAAGACGATGATCCCATCACGAATCCGGTGAAAGAAAGCGAGCGCCCGCCCGTCGACATCGCGTCGCTTTCGCCGGCAGGCGAACGCCGCACGCCGAATATTGCAACGCAGCGAGCGGCAAGTCGTGCGTTTCGCTGCAACCTCGCGCATCGCTTGCAGCCGCAATCTTCGGCTCTACGCTGCGCCGCGTCGACGCAGAAATTCCTCGCCGTCGATCTCAAGGGCGTCGGCGAGTTTTTCCAGCATGTCGGCGCTCGCCGCGCTCTCGCAGCGTTCGATCATGCCCACATAATTGCGGTTGATCCCGGCGAGGTCGGCAAGATCTTCCTGACTGATTCCGCGCGCCAATCTGAGGCGTTTGAGATTGTCGGCGATTCTTTCTCTGAGGCGCATGGCGGGACATGAGCCCGCGTCCGCGATAGCGCGCCACCTAGTATATTAGGTATTTTTCATGCGCGGGACGTTTGGCGCCGGGTCGGGACGGCGCTAGGCTATGGCATATCTTTTAACGGACAGCCCTATTCCGGTGGGCGCGAACGAAGGCGGTCCACATTTAATATGACAGCGGAATTAGAAGTCTTCGCGCGCTATGACGCTGACGCGTCAGACGCCGACATGATTGTGATGGGCGTCAAAGACGCCGGCGGCGCCGTCATCGCATCGCTGCGTTTGCCTGCGGGCGCCGCGACGGCGGCGATTATGTCGGCGCTTAAGCCTAAATTCGATATCACGTCCGCCGGGTATATCAGTTTCGAGACTGACATTATTGACGATGCTGAGTTGATGGATATGCATCGGTCGGGCGCGCTGCCGTCAGCGACGCTCGATAATCTGATCGCGGACCACATCGCCCTCGCCCGATCAGTTCCCGACAACGAAACGAGCGACGAGCTAGAGCGTTTCGCTAGCACGCTTGATAAACTCGCTGAGGATTTGCGCGCGGCGGCGCGCGCCGTGAAAGACAAACGCTGAGGCGCCGCTTCAGCGTCGTCTTATTCCTTAGCGTGACCAGAAGACGTAAATTTCTTCAAATCCCGTCTCTACCGTGAAGATATCGCCTGACATTTCCATGTCGCGGCCCATGGCCTGCCAGTCGATGTAGTATTCGAGGGGCTTGGGAATCTCAACGCCGCTATCTTCGGTGACGTCCTGCGCGAATTCGGCGAGGCTTTTCCATTCGCCCGCATAGTCCTCGAACGCCGCTTCGGCGTCGTCGATGTCGCCGCCAAAATGTTCAAGGACGCCGCCGCCCAAATCCTCGCCGCGCTCAACGATGAAGGCCGCCAGCCGTGCGATTGTGTCAACGCCTGCATATTCGGGAATGTCCGCTTTGCCAAAGCCTTCGAAATCATGAAAGGCGTGCTCCTCCGCGTTTGGGATCGGCGAAGCGCTAAGCATCGCGGAAATTTCCCGCCAAATGTCTTCGGGTTCTTGCGCCGCGTCGATCCAGCACCCATGCAGTATGCCGTTATTATAAGCGGCAAGGCAGGCCGCGTAGACGCGCGGCCCGTCTCTCATGTCGTCGCTTGCGCTGGCGTGCGCGCCTGCGCTTAGGGTTGCGTCTGCGCCTGCGTTCGCGCCCTCGCCGCGCGCGCCTCCGACCTCTCCGCCGGCGCTGTCGCTGGTTGTTTGTGTACTGATCGTCATGGCTCGCTCCTCCTCGCCTTCGCCGTTTTTTCCCGCACGGGCGGGGGCGGTGAGAGCGGACACAAGAGCCGCCAGCTTGCAGGGCGGCGGGCAATGTTTTTGGTAGGAGAAGAAAGAAAATTTAGATGGACTTGGAGCCAAAGGCGTTGCGCGCCGACCGCTGGCGGCTCACCGTCCGCTCCCGCCCCCGCCCGAAGGGAAAAAACACCCAAAAAGCCGCCGCCCGTAGGGCGGCGTCCGGTTCTCCGGCCCCAACGGGGCCGGCCGCGCCAGGGACGGAGCGATGCGTCTGCTCACTAATCGTCGATTACACTTAAGCAAATTTTCTGGGTTTAGGCCCACGGCATCATTGATTTTGGACCAGTGTTTTCGGCGTACAGGCGACGATCGCGCTTTGTTTTCCGCCGATCCACCCGTTGCTTAAAGTCATCCCAAGCCAGATCAATAGCTGACAAATATCGCGGCGTTACGTCGTCTCTGCTTGCCCGAAGAACGCGACCGGCGAGACGCCATTGCGGCCAGTCAAGGGTTTCGTCGAACAGAAACATGGCGCAGAAAAACGCCTCGTCTGATTCAGCATTCGTCGCTTTTTGCCACCAAAAGGCGTTAGCCCGTGCGCGACGCGCGCGCCAAGCGGCTTCCTTGTAAACGACGGTTAGCCAGCCCTCTGCCGGCGCTTGCGCCAACTCGTTCTCCCAGATTTCGGCAACGGCCGGCAAGGAGGCCAGAAAACCTGCGAGCATCATCGCCCGCGCGCATGTTCCAGCCGGCGCGAATGATGATACATCTTCCCGGATTATTTTTGCAGCCCAGGCCTCCCGGCCATGGGCGACAATGTCAGCGGCAAACTCTTCAATGTCCCAATCAGTGACCAGAGTTTTCAACGCCTCGCGGCGGAGTCGGTCGGCTATGGCATGATCTGGAGCGGAAAGACTCAATTGTCGAAGGTCGTATGAAAACGCATTCTTTGTTGCGGAAGGCAAACGATCAATTAGCCCAACAGCAAAGTCCGGCTCCGTTTCCAGAAAAAGCCGAAGCATCGCTCTGTGCGGCCAGGGCAACGCTCGGTAGACATATTCCGGCGGCGCTTCAAAAAGTTGCTCGCCGAATCGCCGGACCATTTTCGGGTCGCGGTTGTAAAGAGTCCTTAATCCCTCCGCGAACGCCTCGGGTTTAGATCGGCCGCGAAACGGCGCCAATGGATCGCGCAACGCATCGTTCAACAAATCGAATATAAGCCCGCAATGTTCATCCGGGAATCCAGCAGCGCGCCACAATGTTGGTCCATGAGCCTTGTCAATCCGCGCCAGCAAATCCTCTAAGGGATATTTTTGAGCGAGGGATACAAGAGCATCAGATCCGAGACGGCGTTCGCGGTCTGATTGCTCAGCACTTGCCGTCCATCCCCGAGCATATAATCGCTCGCCCGCCGCAATTGATCCTTCGTCGTGTTCGAGCGCAATAAGAAGCACAAGCTCGCGAACCGTCGCGCAGTCAGACTGAAGGCAATTGTCGATCGTTTCCTTCCATCGTCCGCACAGTGGCGCTCTGCTCATCAACATATAACAGAGCCAAAATACTTGTTCATCCGTTTCGTCAGAATTCAATATTGTCAACCAGATCGGCTCTGCAAGGCGGATAGAAGGGGTACGCAGCACGCCGTCGAGGCTATAAGGCACGGCGGCAATTGGCGGGATCTTACGCCAAATTTCAATTTGCTCCTGCGCCGGACGATCAAAAAGCGCCGCGGCCCAAAAACGATAGAGTACGAACCAATTATCGCTTTTGTTTGGGGCCATGGCGGGCAACATGTTCGCCAATCGATCTTTGGTATTCTCAGACAAAAGCACAACAAGCTCGTGAATATCGAAAGAGACGCCGCGTTGAGCCTCTCCGGTTCGGTCCGGCGCGGAATTCACATATGTTCGATGCAGATCGGCAAACCATGCGGAACGCCATCGCGCCCACGCCGGCCCCGATCGTTCTCGCTCTATATCGGCTGCTGTCGTAAAACGACCGTTCCCGAGCGCATCGGGAGCCAAGTCTTCAGGCGCTTCATCCAATAGTGGTTCTAGATCGCGGTCCAATGCCAAGGACGGGTCAAACGCCAAGGCGGCGATGTCGAATATCTTCGGATCAACGCAATCATCACCGCGTCGTCGGCGGATTTCATTGTCAATCACCGTCACTGCATTTTCGTGGCCGTACCACCGTCCCACTTTGGGTTCCGTGCCCCATTCGGCAAGGACCGCGTTGGCCGTCGGCGTAGCAAGGGCAGTCAGCAGGTTTTCTGACGGGGCCTCAAATAGGTCATGCCCAAGCGCCCGCACGAAACGGGCGGTTTCGATGACCATTTCATCGGTTTCCAGCGGATCAACCCTGTTCTCCCGAAGCAACCAGCATAACAGATCAAAATCGTGACTGCCGCCAATAACCGCCCTTGATACAGCCCATGCGCGAAAGAATGGTCCTAGAGCTGCGCGCGGCAAGTGAGAAGCGACCGCGAATAGCCGGTAATGCAGCCAACTGGCCCCAGCGCCATTATCTCTGAACTGAAGACCTTGCCCCGCCCCTTCCGCAATCCTCTCGATTTCGGCGAGCTTTTGCTTCGTTTCAACGGTGCGCGCCGCCACGTCCTCTTCCGAGGGATGGTAACCGATGAAGAGCCCTTCATGGGAATCGTGCCAATAAACACGCATTTCATCGGTCAGAAAAGTTACGACAGCGTCGCGCTGGCCGCCTTCTTGGGCGAGCGACGCCAGTGCGCCGACCCAGAGGTGGTCAACAAAGCTTGACCCGGTTTGCGCGATCCAAACGTCTTTTGCTGCCCTAAGATGGGCCTGCGGCGCTTCTATTCCCATCCGCCAAAAGAGTTCGTAGTCTGATGAATTGAAATTTCTGGCGAGACTCCAGCGACGAATGAGCGCTTGGCGAACAGAAACCGGGCAGGCGTGATCACAAAAGGCGAGGACGGCGGTCGACTTTAGAATCGAGACGCCTTCGTCAAGCTCTTCGATAGGACCCAGAAAAGCGCTCAGCGCTTCGTCTATTTCTTCGTCGGTCTCAAAGCGTTTCAAATCATCGAGTTGCGCCAATCCGATGGCGAATAGTGACGCAAGAGACGTCAACCTTAAGGCGTCCAACTGATCCTCTTCAAACCAATGCCCGTCGACGATATCGTCGATCGCTGACTGGAATTCCTCCTGCGCGCGACCGCTCGACCCGGAAAGACGCGCCAAAAGACTATCTCTTCCGTATACTGCACCGCCGTCCGACGCTTTTAACGTCCGGCCGAGGCTAACAATAAAATTGCGAAATCGGTCTGCGCTTACATCTGAAATGGCGCCGCGGTCGCGAAGCCGAACAGCCCAATAATGAAACATCAAACCGTCAGGGGTCATCGCCGCCCAGTCGATCTTTTCGCCGAAAAGGGTGGACGCGACCTCGAACCATCGCGGCACGCAGAGGAGGTCGCGAACCGATTGCGGAAAATCCGAAAGGCGGCGTTCATGGGCGGACAGCAACGTTTCTAGCTCATGTGCGCTAAACGGACCCACATCGACGGAGAAAGGGTGCGCCGATAACCCCTTTCCTTCGTTGAATACCTCTCGCCAGTGCGGCGTGCGTTCGGTGATGAGGATTTTGACGACGCCCTTCCAGTCGTCAGAAACCGCATTAAGCAGGACATTCAGGACCTCTTGTTGTCGGTCTCCCTCATTCACTCCATCCAAGACCAATGTCAGCGCTGGAACTGCCGTGGCGTCGAGCGTCTCTACCGCGCTCTTCGCTGCGGCGCGCCACCGCTCAACACGTTGGCGCCAAAATACTTTATCGCGGCGCAATTCCGGAAGCCATTGGACCAAGCTTTGGGCCACTGCATCCGCTACGCTTTTCCCGTTAAGGTCTCGCGCCGCGAGCCAGGCGACGAAGGAACGCTGATCACTTTCTTGTTTGCTGAGTATCCAGTCGAGAGCCGACCAGCTCTTTCCGTATCCTGCCTCGCCCAAGCAAACCCCGACAGGCGCGTCATTGTGCTCCCACCATGCGTCGATGCGCTTGCTAATGGACGGACGGCTTATCCGTATTCTGCTATTGTCCTTAAGATTTGCGCTCGACCCAAACGCCTGGAGCGCAGCGGACCGAGACATCATTGCCTTCTCCAAGGCCGTATGAAGCACATCGGCCGTATAGACGAGACCGAGATCGCCGCCCGTCAGGCGTTGCTTCAGGGCGGCGGCGCGATCGTCAAAGTCCGGATAGCGCCGCACCGACGCAAGGCGCGACGCGAAACCAGAATCAAACCGGCTGGAAACAACTTTCGGCGCTAACGCAAGAAGGAGGGGAAGCGGCGCCAATAAGTCCCCCTCCGCACCCCAATCCAAGATTAAAACAGCGACGCCGCGTTGTGCGCCGAGGGACATCAAATCTTCTGCGTCGTCACCGCTGACTTCTCGACTCGCCGCCAATATCCAAAGCTCAACAGGATTTCCGCGGCGCGCAATCGCGCTTTCAAGTTTTGAACGGAGATGATCGAGCGACAATTCGGAGCCTTGACCGTATCGTTTCGCCTCAATCGCTGCATATATTGATTTTTTGTCTTCAACGGCTATCGCGTCCGCGCCTTGTTGCTGCCCGGACTTGAGAAGGCGCAGACGGACACCGGTTGCTTCATAATAGGCGTCGCGGATAAGTCCCTCAAAGCCATTGGCGCCAGTCGCCGCTATCGCTGCGATCTTTTCGCGCAATTCGCGCGCCAAATTTTCATCTTCAATTTTCGACATCACATTATTCAATTCATGCGGCAGATCCCGCTTTTGTTGAGCCGGTTCACGGATCCGTCGTCACCGCATATTCGGGCGTTCCGTCCCAAGTGAGTTTCCACCGGGCCCCTGGCCGCACATTCTGTACAAGACCGGGATGAAATGCGACGAGACAAGTTCCGCCTTCGCGCCGCGCAGACGGATAGACAAGTCCCCGCGCGCCGGCGCTGCGCAATTCCGCGGCGAAGGCTTGACCCGCGGGGTAAGCGACTTCTGTGTCTTTGGCGAGAAAGTCCGGCACCGGATCAACGTTGCGAACGTCATGAAACTCGCCAATGAAACCAGCGAGCAGCGCTTGATAGACGCATTTTTCTTCGAAAAAATCGATCCGTGCGAGTTCCCGCGATTTATGAAATCCGACTTCCTCAATCGCTGTTAAGTCGTCAAATGCGCAATACCAAGCGCCGCGGCTTGCGTCGTTAAAACGATTGCCTTCGGCGCGCGTATAAGCGAACGCCGCATTGACGTGCGTTTCACCCCACACGCCGAAAACGAACTCACGCGCGTCCATGCCTGACAGCCCTCGCGCCTGCGCTCGCAGACGTCGATTAGTTAACCCTTCGATCTCTTCGAGGATTTCCAAGTCGTCGTCATCTTCAATCAGCGCCTTTAACACCGGCGGCTTGTAATAGGCCGTCGGGATGAGCCGCACCGTGTCGGATTTCTCGATTAGGGAAACCGGTGCCAGTTCCGGCGCCGTCACGCTCCGCCTCTCAGCGCGTCCACATAATCGCGGGTCTCCATCATCGCCGGAAGCCCGCCCTCTTCCATCATTTCGAGGGGCGAGCGTCCGCCGAAAAGCGGGCCTTTATTATCAAGTCCGACCCAGCGGTCGGCGAGCGTGTCTGAAAAATAAAGATGCAGGGCTTTATAGAGTCCCGAAAGCGCGCTCACCCGCAGCAACTGATCTTTCGACAAGCGCCCGGTCCAATCCTCTTTTTTCATGCGCGCCCAAGTGCGCGCGCTCGCTCCGATCAACGCCGCGGCGGTCTCGTTCTTCAATTCCCAAGCCTCCACAATGCGCGCAAAGGCCTTGATCGCCACGCTGGCGACCCGGTCCGGATCGCGGGCGCTAAGGTCAGACGCGGGCCGTTCAATGACTACTGGCGTGCTCATATTTATCTCCTGCCATATGGCGACATATATAACGACAAATGGCAACATTCAAGAGCAGGATTGTGTGGGAAAATGGGTCCGGCCCCTAGATATTGTAGCACGGCCCCCGAATACCTATTTGGCCTGAATACCGCAAGCGAAAGAGATATTATGACCGATTACTCCAAAAAGCCGCTGTCGGCGGCCGATATTCTCCTTGGCGGCGCGCCATCCGCGGGCCGGGGCATTTTCGACAATCTTATCCCGCCGCCCAACAATGGCCTCGGGATCTTCAGCGAAGCCTATCGCCGGCGCAGTGAATGGAACAAGCGTTTCGCCCATTGGGAAAAACCAGCCAGCGTCAGCGAGGAAGGCACGATTGAGCGCGCCGAACGAAATGTTCGGGTCGCCATCGCGCGAAATGATTGGCTTACAGACGAAAACGTACAGGTAAGCCCGCAAGGGTCTTATCACAACAACACCAATGTGCGCATCGACGCCGATATCGATCTGCGCGTCGTCTATCCTGCAGTCTATGTCGAATACGATCCGAATGTCGTGCAGTCGGCCGCCCGCGAATATCTCGGGTATCAATCGAGCGGAAAGACTTACCCGCAGGTTTTTGGCGTCATGCGTTCAGCCCTGACGACGACTTTAGGCGATGCGTTTGGATATCTAAAGATTGACGCCGGCAATAAGGCGATCCGAGTCAAGGGCATTACCGGCAGCCGCGCGGAAGTCGATGTTGTTCCCATGGTGCAATATAATAAGGTCCGGTGGAATGATTATTTTCGGCGTTACGACGTTTCGGAAGGCGTCGCGATTCTCGGCGGCGACGGACGTTGGACGTTCAACTTTCCCGAACAGCATCACGCGAACGGTAAAACCAAAAATCTGCGAACTGCACGGCGCTTCAAAAAAGTCGTGCGGATCGTCAAACGCCTACGCGCCGACATGGCGGCACGCGGTATATTTACAGCCGATATCCCTTCCTTCTTCATCGAATGTCTCGTCTACGCAGTTGAGGATCAGTATTTTCTCGTCGAGAACGATGACGCCTATGACCGTGTCCGTCGAGTCACGAGGCGCATGCGCGAACTTGTCAATGCGCCGCTGGCAGCCGCAGGGCTGACCGAAATTAACGCTATCAAACCGCTCTTCGCAGCGAGCCAGCCCTGGCGGCTTGAAACGGCGGCGCGTTTTCTTGATGCGGCGCTTTTCCATCTTGGCGACGCCTAATGTGGGCGCTGCTTCCGCAAAAATTGCGCTTGACGCTGGTGGTCGCCGCGGGCGTCGCTGTTGCATGGAGTATTGACGCGCTATGGTCGCTTGTGTCCGGCGATAGTCCGGGCGCATTGAAAACAATAATGCTATCGGTCGGCGTGCTGTCGGCTGCCGGCGTCATCGTTCTTGATCACACATGGCGACGAGTCTGGTCAGCGCACCCAGCGATCGGATTGCGGACCTTTCCCGACTTGAACGGCGTATGGCGCGGGGAGCTCCAATCGACTTGGATCAATCCTGATACGGGGACAACCGCGCCGGCAATTCCGGTCGAGTTCAAGATTCGTCAAACCCTCTTCGCCACGCATGTCGCCATGACGACTGGCGAGTCGACATCGCACTCGACGCGTACATTTCTTGAACCGTTTTATGAAACCCGCCGCTTCCGGCTCTGGTATAGTTACGCGAACGAACCGCAGGCCAAGTTCCGACATAGAAGCGCGCCTCATGAAGGCGTTGCGTTTCTTGAGCTCGATTACGACGGCGATCCCGACAAACTTACCGGACAGTATTACACAGCACGAAAGACTACTGGGGATATATCCGTAGAAAGACAATGACAAATGCGAAAAACCCCCGACGCTCTCGCGCCCGGGGTCAGAGACCGCCCGCGCGCCTCAGAGGGCGAAGGCCGCGCGGGGCCAGGCGCCGAAGGGATGCGCCAACTGGATTTCGTTCTGATCAGGTCACGGCGTCGCCCTTGCCGGCCGCCCCCCATTCATGGCGAACGCCTGCAGTTGATACGAGTACGGCGCCCGCTTGCGCCATACGCGCCAGGGCTATTTCATGATCGGACGCAGAAACACCAGCGCAGCCGTCGGTCAGCACATAAACTGCGAAGCCGTCTGCGAGCGCGCTCAAGACAGCAAATGAAACCGGGCCTTCGGTCGTTAATCCGCCGACGATTAAACGGCGTCGACCGAATTCATTAAGCTTTTCGACAAACGCCTCGTCGCGCCACGGATGGGCGGCGCTGGAAAAATGAACCGCCTGGTCGTCGATAACGTCGCGCAGTCGGCTGTCTAGCGCATTGCGGTCCGCCATCGTTGATTCGACAAAGGACAGCACGGGGATAGACAGTGACTGTGCCTCCGTCGCGATTTCAAGGAGATGGTTAAATAGTTCGGTCCGCTCGGCAGAGTTCAAAGACGACGCAAACTTCGCCTGCGGACAAATGAAGACGAGCGCTGAATTCGCAGGCGTCAGCAATGGCTCGCTTTCAGGATCGCTGGTCATGTCCGCCTAAGCCTCAATTTCAGAACCGCTCATTCTTGAACACCGTCGATAGTTGCGACGCAATCGATCGATTATGCCGGCCTATAATCGCTCGCTGCATTTGACACCGGCAATTGTTGCGTCGAAGCGTCTGTCGCGTTCCTGCGCCTCATATGACGTGCGACGCGCTTAGGCGTTCCAACATCCAGACGGTTTGAACGGACGGCCGATTAAACGACCGCGTTTACTTTTTTGAACTGCTGTTAGGCACCATCGACATTCAAGCCCGTCGACGGTTCGCTTGTTTGTGTCCGAATAAGCGCAGTGCGCGACTTTCCAGGCCCGCGCGCCGGACCTGATCTTGCATAAGCGAAGTGATCGGTCTTACCCTAAGCCATTGGGAGGACATTGGATTTCGTGAGTGAACTGACGGTCAAGCAATCGACCGCAAAATCCGGCGGCGCGAACGCATCGGCGAATACAACCGTTGCGACAAGTCTGCTGGACGATCTTTATCGCGCCTATTTCAGAGAAATGTGCGGGCGGATCGCCAAGCTGTTTGGACCCGGCCCGCCTGACCCTGAAGACGTGGTCCAGGCGGCCTTTGTCAAATATGCAAGCCTCCCCTCACCCGAAAACATCGAAAATCCGCGCGCTTTTGTTTATAAGGCGGCGCGCAACATCGTGCTTGATCACAAGCGGCGCGCGAAAAACGCTGCGGCCTATATCGATGCGGTTCTCGCTGACGACAGCGAAACAAAATTGGAAGAGATCACGCCTGAGCGCGTCTTAGTGGAGAAAGACCGGTTCGAATTGATGATCGCTGCGGCGCAAAAGCTGCCGCGAAAGCAACAGCGTGTTCTGATCATGAACCGGGTTGAAGGCAAAAGTTATGCGGAGATTTCCCGCGAAACGGGCTGGTCGGCTGGCGATATCAGCCGACAGATGACCATGGCGATCGAAGCGCTCGGTGAGGCGGTCGAGCGCGGACGAAAGAAGCAACGCGGCGGATGATCACTGAACGGCATATGTCGAAGGGAAGCGAAACCAGCGAGGATGTCGCGGGCCAAGCGCGCGAATGGCTGGTGCGCCTCCACGCGGGCGATCTCAGCGCCGAGACCCGAGAAGGGTTTGAGGCCTGGATCGCGCAATCAACGGCCCATCGCACGGCCTTCCGGGAAGCCGAACAGATCTGGCGCGATTTCGATTATGTGGCGCGGAAAGCTGATCTGACGGCGGCGGAACCATCGATCTTCGAGCGCGCTATGGCTTGGCTGCAAGCGGCCTTCGCCAGACCGGCTTATGCCTTCGGCGGCGCAGCAGCGACCATCGCCATGTTCGCATTGGTGGCGATCAATGCGACGAACCTGCGCGCGCCCGACCAGATTGCGTTGACGCCTGATTTCGCGACGGCGATCGCAGAAATCCGAGAGATCACGCTGGAAGACGGGACCATTGTCACCCTTGGCGCCAAATCGGAAATCGCTGCGGCGTTTTCAGGCGACGCCCGACGCGTCACGCTCCTTACCGGCGAGGCCTTCTTTGACGTTGCGAAAGACGCGAGCCGCCCTTTCTACGTCGCAGCTGACGATACCGTCGTGCGCGTCGTCGGCACGAAGTTCGACGTCAAGCGCAGCGCTGGTCAGGTTCATGTGGCGGTGCTTGAAGGCGTCGTCGAAGTGATGAAAGACGAGGCTCTTACTTCGACGGCGGACAGCCAAGCACAAAAACAAGTGCTCACCGCCGGATTGCAAGTGTCTGTCGAACGCCGGCAATCGGTCCCGACCGCCTCCCCGCTGGAGAATATCGAGCCAGGCGCCTGGCGCGACGGCCGCCTCGCCTATGACAATGTACGCCTGAAAGTCATTGTCGACGACGTCAATCGGTACGCCGAACGTCCGTTGCGCATCGCCTCGTCCGACCTTGAGGACTTAAGGCTCACGACCGCCTTCCGCACTTCGGAAATCCCGCAAATGCTGGAAGTTCTGGAAGTGGTGCAACCGATCGAAGTTGACGACAGCGGCGCTGGCCCGATCGTTCTGCGACGTAAGTCCTGACACCGCAAAGACGCGCGTTTTCAATGCATTTTGCTACGATCTGGCCGTCCCGCAAGCGCGAACGTAAAGCTTTTGTGAACTTTTTTGGAACGCGTCGCCACGTCATGCGTCACAGAGCCGAGACCAGGGAGGGGATCGGCCGCGCCGACGGCCTTGGTCCGCATTGAGACGAAATAGCGGGCGGGAGGATGCCGACAATGACAAAATCAATAATCTCGAAATTTGCGCTGACCGGGGCGGCGTCAATCACGGCGATGGCGATTTCAATCGCCGCGGCCCAGGCGCAGGCGATGGAATTCGACATTGAAGCCCAACCGCTTTCATCCGCGCTTTTGGAATTCAACGAGCAAGCCGGCGTTATCGTGATGGTGTCCGGTGATCTCGTTGATGGCAAAACGTCGCCAGCCGTGAAAGGCTCCATGGAGCCCGAGGACGCTCTCGATAAGATCCTCACCGGGTCGGGTCTCAAAGCTGCCGACGCACCAAACGGGGCCTACACAATCACGTTGGCGAGTGCATCCCTAGGTGAGCGATCGAACGAAGCGCGCCTTCTTCGAATGGCTCAGGTCGATCAAGCAAACGATTCCGTGACTCTAGTTCAAGAAAATGAGTCGACGGAAGACAATGAACAAGAGCGAGATACGATCATTGTTACTGGTACTAATATCCGCGGCATTGCGCCTGATAGCTCACCAACTCGGGTTTTTGATCGAAATGACATTCTGAATTCCGGCGTCGGCACTATTGATGACTTTTTGCAGCTTCTTCCAGAAAACTTTGGGGGCGGCGCCAACCCGGATATTCCTTTTGGTCTCGCCGACGACAGTTCCTCGCGGGGCAATTCTACGTTCGGCTCAAGTGTAAACCTTCGCGGTTTAGGAGCTGGCAGCACACTGACACTTCTTAATGGTCGTCGAATTGCTCCCACTTCAAATAACGGCGGATTCGTCGATGTTTCAATGATTCCGGTCTCGGCGATTGAGCGCGTTGAAATTCTCTCGGATGGCGCCTCTTCCATCTACGGCGCGGATGCGGTTGCGGGTGTGGTCAACTTTGTGCTTCGGGATGACTACGAAGGTCTCGAGGCCTCAACCAGATACGGAACGGTGACCACCGGAGACCGCGAAGAGTTTCGCGGTAGTGTAACGGGTGGTTTGACCTGGAAATCTGGAAATGCAGTCGCATCATATGAATATCTTAATCAAACGGATCTTGGGGCGGAGGATCGAGATTTTGCGAGCAATGCAATGCTGCCTTTCGATCTACTTCCTAGTCAAGAGCGGAACTCCGTTGTTGTTGCCGGCAGCCAAGATATAACACGCAACGTTTCGCTCGATTTAGATCTACTTTTTTCTCGTCGCGAAACTGTCTTGGACACAACGCGTGGTGACGGTCGGCTTACCCAACAAAACGCTAGTTCTGAAGGGTTCAGTATTGGTGGCGGCCTCACTTGGGATATTGAAGAAAATTGGGATGTTCGCTTTTCTACCGTCTACAGCAACATTGCAAATGATATACAGACCATCGACCCCACTTTCGGTGACGCTGCCTTTGGGGTGGACTCCAATATCTGGGCTGCTGACTTGATAAGCTCGGGGCGAATACTTTCAGTTAACGGGAATGACGTAAGCATCGCAGTAGGAGGACACTTACGTTTTGAAGAACTTACGGACGACTCCGAAATTATCGATCGTGATGTCATCGCGGCTTTTGGCGAGATCTACATTCCTATCATTAGCCCCGACAATGGCGTGCGTGGTATCAATCGGCTTGATATAAACGCATCAGTTCGCCATTCCGACTTCAGCGACTTTGGCGTTACAACGAATCCAAAAGTAGGCCTCTTATGGGAACCAATAGATGGCGTAAAGTTGCGAGGGACATACAGTACCTCGTTCAAGCCGCCAGCGCTTGGGCGCATCGGAAACTCATTCAATACCGGGAGTCTGCTGCCCACAGCATTAATCAACTCCTTCTTTGGATTTACACCAGGCGATCCCTCGATTGCTGATACGACAGTTTTGTCTCTTTCGGGTACTGATCCATCATTAGATCCGGAAACTTCGCGAGCATTCACCGCCGGCGTTGAGATAGATCAGACTTTCAGCAAAAATAATGTCCGACTAACAGCGAATTTTTACGACATAAATTTCAAGGGGCGGCTCAACCAGACTCCGGTTCCACAAGGACGAAGCGCTTTAGACGCTTGGAATTTGGCGTTCAATTCCCCTGAGCTGTTCCCAGCAGGGATAATTGTCTTTAACCCAAGTACTGCTGAAATAGAAGAAGCTCTCGCAAACTTAGATTTGCCGGTATCCAATTTATTTGGTGTAGACCCTGCAACGATTAGTATAATCAGTCGGCTTAATGTTCTGACAAACATTAGCGAGACGCAATCACAGGGGATTGATGTAGGCGTACATTACGGCCGAGAAATCGGTTCCGGTACGCTTAGTGCAGGGCTGAATGGCACTTATATAATTAAGTTTACGGAGCAAGCTTCGGTCGGAACACCTGTCGTCGATGAAGTTAGCACACTTTTCAATCCCGTTGATTTTCGCGCACGAGGCTCTGTCGGATATGCAAGCGAAGTGCTCGCGGCAAATCTATTTTTTAACTACGTGAACGATTATCGGGTTGATCTGACTCCAGGATCGGATCGAATTGATGATTGGTTTACCGTGGATTTAAATTTTCGGTATCAACTAGGATCGAGCTCCCGGACTGATTTTTTCAGGAATCTTTCCCTTCAAGTTTCTGTTCAAAACCTATTTGATTCCCCTCCGCCGAGCACGCCAGGCGATCCTACATTTCTAATCGCAGCGTATGACCCCACTAACGCGTCACCTCTAGAAAGATTTGTCTCAATCCAACTGACCAAGAGTTGGTAGTTATTTGAAGCGCTTTTGCGGTTAATGCGTGTGCAATTCAAATGATCGCTAACTGCATTGCCTGTTGGCGCGTATGGAGGTTTCGTGTTCAAGTTCTACGGTTTAAAGCCAACGCTCAATACTGCAGTGAATGTTGGTTTGCGCTCGCTGAATGCCGTAAGGCGTCCAGCTCGCGGAGCCGCAGTTTGGCTAATCCTGTTATCTGCAGGAATATCTCAACATGGTTCAGCGGCAAACTTTAAGCCTCAAAAAAATCACAGCTGGTTTGAAAAAACCGAAACAATTTTTGACGCGACCATTGATATTAATGCTGCAACCATCGCTCAGCTGCGCGGGCTTGGTGGGTTTTCAATTAGCCCCAACGGAAAACACCTTGCTTTCATCGCTTACGAGCCTAACGTCGATAGCAACTCATTTGACAGTAGATGGTTTGTAACCGATTTGTCTGATGGTGGCCTCGTGTCAGAAGTCGGAGATGCAGGGAAAGATGAACTCTTCGACTGGAACACGAGGCTTAATCACGCCCGCGGATTACGTTCACCTGCGGTGAATTGGTCGGCACGTCCAAAATGGTCACCCCAGGGTGAGTCGTTTCTGTACTTGAAACAGACCGACGACCAGGTCCAAATTTGGCAATCATTCGTCGATGGCGCGCCATCTCGGCAAGTGACTTTCAGCAAAGGAGATGTGATTGATTTTGAATGGTCAAATGACGGAAACCTAATTCTGTTTTCTACCTACGCGACAAGAGAAGAGCTACTTTCGACGCAAGAGGCAGATGCAAGATCTGGGTTCCGAGTCGACACTGAAACGCGTTGGTCGTATCTGCATCATCAGCCTTATCGACCGATATATGAGCTGTTGCCTGAGGGGCCCTTGGAATGGGAAATCAGAGTTGGGACCTTTACAGCAAAACCACGTGAAACCAGCACTCCAAATCCACCGGGTTTAGTCCCGTCGTATCGGGTTCGCTTCGTGGAACTCGATATCGAGAAAAGCATCGACCAAATTCGAGGTGGCCAGCGGAGAGTATTAATCGACGGCCCTGGTGATTCGACTATCGAGTGTTCGTTCTCGGAATGCGAGGGATACATACTAAGTCTTGGCTCTGAGCGAGCTTGGTTAGACGAAGACGGCCAGTTCGTCTTGTTTTGGACAAGAGACCCTGAAAGCTATGAACTTGACCTTCTCCGTTGGAACTTTGGATCTCAGACAATAGAGCGTCTCCTAAGAACGAGGGACTTGTACTCTAAGTGTGATTTGAAGAACGATCTTCTTTATTGCCTTCGAAAGGGTCCTACTCAAACAAATCAGCTTGTTTCAATCCATTTAGTGACCGGCGAGCCGGAAGTTGTCGTCGATCCAAACCCTGATTGGAAGGGTTTTCGACAAGGCAGAGTTCAGTATATAAATTGGTCAGTCGACGAATTTCAGGCGCGCGGAATCCTATTTTTGCCGCCCGATCACAACGGATCAGATCCAGTTCCACTTGTAGTGAACGGATATGGTCTCACCGATTCCTTAGAAGCGGACGGCGGTGTCCACTGTCCCACGCACGCAATGGCTTCGGAAGGATTAGCGGTACTGTTGTACGAATGGGATCCAGCGCCACTTCCTATCGCGCAATCTCGCGACCAAATGTCTAAAACCTACTGGACATCACAGTACACCGGGACAGTACCAGCCGGATCAACACCTTTTAAGCTGATTCAGGAAATCGTTCGTCGGTTAGATGCAGAAAGAACGATAGATTCATCCAAGGTCGGAATATGCGGTTTCAGCAATGGAATGAACCCCGCTGCGTATGGTTTGATCAATTCTGATTTATTTTCAGCCGCGTCACTCGCATGGGTTCGGTGGAATCCCTCTGCTTACTATCTTCCCGCTCCCAGTCTGGGAGCAGATATCCTTAAGGCTGCGGGAATGTTTAATCCAATCGAAGACCAACCGACGATAGGAATGGCAGCCCTTTCACTTTCGTTAAATGCAAATCACGTAGACGCACCGATTCTCGTTCAAGCCTCAGTATCTGAGTACTACTCGGCAATGCAGTCTGAAGCTTTAAGACGGTTCCATGATGCGGGAAAGCCAATGGAGATGTTCGTTTTTCCGAACGAGCTTCATACGTTTTTCCACCCAGCACATGTTTATTCTCGGTACAAGCGGAATATCCAATGGTTCGACTATTGGTTGAACGGAAATGAGGCTGTCGATCCTATCGATGCAGATCAATACGATCGATGGAGTACCATGGGCATGGCGGCCGGAGAGGAGCGTGCTTCAATCGCTACAGAATAAGACTACTAGTCTTGTGTTAGTTATGGGCGTGCGTAGCCGCAAAATGAGGCTTACTCTGATAATTCCAGCGCGCTTCACTGTAAACAGTAATATTGATCACACTTAGAAAATGCTAAAGAGCTATTCGCGCCTTCGTGATGTGCGGTATCTGCAGTGTTCCGTTTTGCGGGATCAACAACGGCGAGGAGCGCTCGATGCTTAGCGCGTTGATCCAGCTACTCGAGGGCTTAGTAGCGGCGATGCTGGGAGCGACCACAATTTTCGTGGAATTATGATCAGTGCGTATTCCTTCCCGACTTGCTGATGTAAGCGCTCAGAATACGCTTTCAAAAACCACGTTTTCAAACGCACCGATACAACAAGAGTTTCGACAGGTTTCGATGAAAGGTGGCCTTTCCGTGACCAATCGAACGTCATCCGGTGGAAGGAAAAGAGCTTTAAAACGTCTTACCTTACGGGAACGCGCGGCGCTCACGCCTCATCGACTGCGCTGCGTTCCGGCTTTAAGCCCTCTGGCTGGAGACACGCATTCCCAACCGAGACTAAAAGCAGCGCTGGGGCCCAATCCAGCGCTGCTTCTTTCAATATTCGATAGAAAGCTCATTTGGGGTAAAGGGAATCAATAATGAAAAAGAGACTATTAGTCTTTGCCGCCGGCGCATTTTTAGCGGCCTGCGATCAGCTACCGGGACAAAAGGGAGACGAGGCGGAAAAGGCGCCGACCGACTTCGGCGCGGCAGAACGCACGGAGACGACCGTTGAGGACGATCCGTTTCTCTGGCTTGAAGAGATCGAGGGAGAACGTCCTCTTGAATGGGTCGAAGAACAAAATGAGCGCAGCAAGGCCTATCTAGCAAGCGATGTGCGTTATGAGACGCTCTACAATCAGGCGATCGCCCTCCTCGATAGCGACGACCGCATTCCTTACGGAAATTTGCGCGGAGGCTACGTCTACAATTTCTGGCGCGATGAAGAGAATGTGCGCGGACTCTGGCGTCGCGCGACGCTGGAGAGCTACAAGACCGACGATCCAGAATGGGAGCTCTTGCTCTCGATCGACGCTCTTGCCGAGGCTGAAGAAGAAAACTGGGTCTATAAGGGCGCGTCCTGTCTCGCGCCGGAATACGAGCGCTGCATGGTTCGGCTCTCGCGAGGCGGCAAAGACGCCGCCGTGCGCCGCGAGTTTTCGATCGCCGACAAATGGTTCGTCGACGACGGTTTCGAGGTTCCCGAAGCCAAGAGCGGCCTTGCATGGATTGATGAAGACACGCTGCTGATCGGCACTGACTGGGCCGACGGCGCGCTAACCGAGTCCGGTTATCCGCGCATCGTCAAGCGCTGGACGCGCGGAACGCCCCTCGCCGCCGCGGAAGCGGTTTTTGAAGGCGAAAGCGAGGACGTCGGCGTCTGGACCGCCGCCGCGCACCGACCAGAAGGTGTAACGCCTCTTATCATTCGTGCCGTGACGTTTTTCGAATCTGAATTCTATGTCGAACAGAACGGCGCTTTTCAAAAACTGCCCCTGCCCCTGAAAGCCGAGATCGTCGATATCGTCGACGGCGATGTTTTCGCGACGCTGCAGCAGGACTGGACTTATCAAGGAGCGACCTATCCCCAGGGCGCGCTTGTCTCTCTCGATCTTGAGACGGATCAGGCCAGCCTCGTCTATGCGCCGGGCGCGCGCGAGGCGATCGGGCGCGTCGAAGCGACGGCGTCTGCGCTCTATGTGCAAACGCTCGACAATGTGGTCGGCAAGGTCTGGCGCCTTGATCAATCAGGCGACGGCTGGACTCGGCAACAAGTTAATGTCCCTGACAATGGCGTTGTTTCAATCGCCTCCGCCAATGCGTTCCGTGACGATCTCATGATCAATTTCGAAAGCCCGGCGCGGCCGGACACGCTGTTCTATGTGAGCGAGGCCAGCGATGTTGAATCGATCAAATCCCTGCCAGCGATGTTTGATGCGTCCGATGTCGTCATCCAGCAGCGCGAGGCGACAAGCTCGGACGGAACGAAGATTCCTTATTTCGTGATCGGCAACGAAGACGCGTTGGAGCCCGGCGCGGGTGCGCCGGTCCATCTTTACGCCTATGGCGGATTCGAGGTGGCGCAGCTGCCGCGTTATTCCGCCACTGTCGGCAAGCTCTGGATTGAGCGCGGCGGCGTTTATGTCATCGCCAATATCCGCGGCGGCGGCGAGTTCGGACCCGCCTGGCATCAGGCGGGCCTCAAGACCAACCGCCAAATCATCTTCGACGATTTTTACGCGGTCGCCGAAGACCTGATCGACTGGGGTGTCGCGACGCCTCAAACCCTCGGCATCTCCGGCGGTTCCAATGGCGGCCTTCTGATGGGCGTGGCGCTCACCCAACGTCCGGACCTTTTCGGCGCAGTGACCATCAATGTGCCGCTCCTTGACATGATGCGCTATGATCAGCTTCTCGCCGGCGCGAGCTGGATCGGGGAATATGGCGACCCGTCGATTCCAGAGGAGCGGGCCTTTCTCGCTGGCTATTCCCCTTATCAGAACCTCGATCCAGACGCCGATTATCCGCTGACCTTTCTTTACACCTCGACCAAGGACGACCGCGTGCATCCAGGCCATGCACGGAAATTCGCGGCGCGCATGGAAGAGCAAGGCCATAGCTTCCTTTACTATGAGAACACCGAAGGCGGTCATGCAGGCGCCGCCAATAACAAACAGACGGCAATGCGGCTGGCGCTGCAATATAGTTATTTCTTTGACCGGCTCATCGATTCGCGCCTCGAATAAGGGACCTTCTATTTTAGAAGAATGGCGATAGGCTGGCTCTTTTGAGGCGCATAACAAGAGAGTCGTGATGAACACTAGACGCACTTTTCTGAAAACCATCGCCGGCGGCGCTGCGTCTCTCAGCGTAAGCAGCGCAACAGCAGCAAGCGCAAACAACAAAAACTCCGACGCCTTGGCTTCAGACCTGCCGCCACCGATCACCAACGAGGAACGACAAACACGGATCGAGCGCGCGCAGGCGCTGATGCAAAACCAGGGCGTCGCCGGGATCGTGCTCGAGGCGGGGACGTCCATGCTTTACTTCACCGGATTGCCCTGGCGTCAATCCAGCCGCGTGACCGCCGTGGTTATTCCAGCAGAGGGTGCGCCAGCGATCGTCACCCCCTCGTTTGAGGAGAGCAAGCTGCGAGAGCTGATGGTCATGGAAATGGAGGTCCGGACCTGGCACGAGCACGAAAGCCCCTATCGCTTGATCAGCGGCGTTCTCGATTCCCGAGGCGTAAAGGGCGGCATCGGCCTTGAGCGCACCGTCCGGTTTTTTGTCGCGGACGGCTTGAAGCAGGATGCGCCGAAATGGGGGCTTGTCTCAGCGTCGTCGATCGTCAGCGCCTTGCGGCGAATAAAAAGCGCCCGCGAAATCGAATTGATGCAAGTCGCCAACGACATCACGATGGCGGCCTATCGCGAGATCTATCCTCAAATTCAAGACGGCATGACCGGGCCGGAGATCAGCAATCTGATGACTGCCGCGATGGCCGCCCGCGGCGCGCAACCGGTCTTCGCCCTGGCCCTGGTCGGAGAGGCGAGCGCCTATCCCCACGGCTCGAAGAAAGTTCATGTGGTGCGCGATGGCCAAGTCATCCTGATGGATTGCGGCTGTGACGTGCACGGATACAAATCCGACATTTCGCGCACCTGGGTGCATGGCGAACCAGACGAACTGCAGCAGCGCGTTTGGCAAACGGCTCGACGGGGTCAGGAGATCGTAATGGAAACCGCAAGGCTTGGTACGCCCATAGGCGAAATCGACGATGCGGTTCGCAACTACTATGAGCGCGAAGGGTGGGGTCCGGACTATGCGCTTCCCGGTCTCTCACACCGAACCGGTCACGGCATCGGCATGGATGTGCATGAAGAGGTCTTCGTCGTCCGCGGCAACGAAACCCGCCTCGCGCCCGGCATGTGCTTTTCCAATGAACCGGGCATCTACTTGCCGGGTCAATTCGGAGTGCGCAGTGAAGACTGCGTCTACATGACCGAGGACGGGCCGAAACTTTTCTCAGGACTCTCGCCGTCGATCGAGGACCCGATGGGTTGAGAACGGAACCGCCTTTCTAGCAGCGATCTTTCACGAGCGCTGAAGCGGTTGTCGTCGCTGTCTAACCACTACGGTCGGCGTCCTCAAAGCGTGCGCACCTTTATCGTAGCTTTGCCGGTTGAATTGATGCGAACGCGATGCTCTTCGAGCTGTACTGCACTTCTAAGGCCCGGCGAACAATCAACTGATCAAAACTTCCCAGCCCTGCCTAGAAATACACTCCGCTGCCCATTTTTGCTCGTTCTCTATGCACGCATTGTGCACGCAAAACATCATAAATAATTGTTTTTGTTAGTTTTTCTCGCTATTCCATCATCGGGGCGACACAGAAGCGATGTGACGAATGCTTGGCGATCACCGGTCCTGTCTACGCTTTACTCATTAGCCTGGCCAGGATGTCGGCCGTTACATCGCCGGGCGTATTCGGCAAGTCCATGCGCGATAAGCACGACGCCCATCGGTTTATCGGGGCCCGGCCAGGCACAGGCCGAAATCGTCAGGCCGTCCGCATCGGAATTGAATTGACAGGTTTCCGGCTCCATCGGGGCCCTTCGTGCTTTAACCAAATGATAATCCGTCTAATATTGTCAGCTTTTACATAAGATGTAACCATATCGATGCAGCATCGCCGTAATTTGGGGGCGGGCTGAAAGGCCAAACGATGCGCTATGCGATAGACGATCTTCTGGACGATATCCGGACCGACGAAAAGGGTCCGCGCGTTGCTGCGTTTTTCGATTATGACAAGACGCTGATCGCCGGCTACTCGGTACAGGCTTTTTTGACCGAGCAAATCCGCAGCGGAAAAATGTCGCCGGCGGATTTCCGAATCCAGGCGGCCGCGGCGATCAAATATTCGCGAAAGGAAATCGGGTTTTCGGACTTCGTTGCCTCCACCGCAAAATCCCTGCGCGGTCAGGCCGAGTATGCGATGGAGGAATTCGGTCAGCGCGTCTATGAAAAGAAGGTAGCAGGCTCAATCTATCCGGAGGCGCGCGCCCTCGTCGAGGCTCATAAGGATCAGGGCCACGAAGTGGTCATTGTATCGTCGGCAACCCGGTATCAGATCGAACCGGCGGCGCGCGAGCTTGGCGTCGATCACGTTCTCTGTACGGAGCTTGAGGTCGACGGCGGCGTTTTTACCGGTGACGTTATTCGGCCAACCTGTTTTGGAGAAGGCAAGCGCATTGCGGCGGAGGCCTATTGCGCCGGCAATGAGGCGGCGATGTCGGAGAGCTATTTTTACTCCGACAGCGACGATGATCTCCCGCTCTTTGAGGCGGTCGGAAAACCCTGCGCCGTGAACCCGAACGACAAATTGAGGTCAATCGCGCGGGGACATTACTGGCCAGTCTGCGATTTTGAAAATCGCGGCCGACCGACGCTGCAACAGATCGCGCGCACAGGGTCGGTATTCGCGTTGTTGCCCGCCACGCTGGCGGCGACGGCGCCGCTTTGGGCGCTGAGCGGAAGCAAAAGAACCGCACTCAACGCGGCGTCCGCAATCTGGAGCGAACTCTCGGCGGCGATTGCCGGCATCAAGTTTGACGTAAAAGGCGAGGAACATCTGTGGTCGCACCGCCCGGCCGTGTTTATCTTTAATCATCAGAGTTCCATCGACCCCTTGATCCTTGCACGCCTGATACGGCGAGATTTCACAGGCATCGGCAAGAAAGAGATATTGAACTTTCCCGTCATCGGCCAGGCGATGCAGTATGCAGACGTTGTCTTCATCGATCGGGGATCAACCGAGAAGGCGATCAGGGCGATTAAACCCGTCATCAGCGCCATCAACGATGAAAAACTATCGGTGTGTCTTGCGCCGGAGGGCACGCGGAGCGCCGGGGCGAAACTCGGCCGCTTCAAAAAAGGCGCGTTTCATATCGCCATGCAGGCCGGCGTCCCGATCGTGCCCATTGTCATTCACAACGCCCGGGACTCCCTGCCGAAAGGCCGCCACATTGCCAAGCCCGCAACGATCAAAGTCACCGTCCTGCCGCCGGTCAAAACCTCGAAGTGGAGCGCCGAAAAACTCGACCACCACATCGACAAGGTTCGCCGGATGTATCTGAAAACCCTCGGCCAGACAGACGACGCCTGATCGTCCGCAAAATCCACGCTTTCAACAAGCCGGCGACGCCTTTGCCATGGGCCCGCCGGCGGGCTAGTATGCGCGTTCGCTTGTTCTGGAGGCTGAATGATTTTACGGGCAGCGGTACTTGGCGCCGGATCGTGGGGAACGACCGTCGCTTCCATCATGAGCGCCAACACGCCGACTGTCATCTGGGCGCGCGACCCTGCGACTGCCGACAGCATCAATAATACGGGTGCGAATGAGCGTTATCTGCCCGGCCTCAAACTGAATTCAAAACTCAAGGCAACGAATAATCTCGAAGAAGCCGTCAGCTCGGCCGACCTTCTTGTCATGGGCGTGCCGTCCAAGGCCATGCGCGAAACGCTCAAGACCGCACGGCAACATTGCCGCGCGTGGATTCCCGTCATCAGCCTCGCCAAGGGTTTCGAGCCGGAAACCCGTTTTCGGATGACCGAAGTCATTGAAGAAGTCATGCCGGGCCATCCGCCGGGCGTCCTCACGGGCCCCAATCTCGCGCGCGAAATCGTGCAGGGCTTCGCCGCCGCCAGCGTCCTCGCCATGGAAGACGAGGTCATCCTGCGCAAACTGAAACCCCTGTTCCAGTCGAGCCTTTTCCGCGTTTACACCAACACGGACATGGTGGGCGCCGAACTCGGCGGCGCACTGAAAAACGTGATCGCCATCGCCGCCGGCATGGGCGACGGCGCCGGCGCGGGCGAGAACACAAGATCCGCCGTGATCACGCGGGGGCTGGCGGAAGTTTCCCGGCTGGGCGTCGCCATGGGCGGCGATCCGGCGACATTCGCCGGCCTTGCGGGGCTCGGCGACATGATGGCGACCTGTACCTCAAGCCTCAGCCGCAACCATCACGTGGGCGAGGAACTCGGCAAGGGACGCACGGTCGACGAGATCATCGCGGACATGAACCAGGTCGCCGAAGGGATCAACTCAAGCAAGATCGTCATGGAACTGGCCGATGAATACGGTGTCGAAATGCCGATCGCCCACGAGGTCTACAAGGTTTGCCACGAAGGTTCGACGGCGACCCGCGCCTTCCGCGGCCTGTTGCGCAGCGAGTCCGGCTCTGAAGCGGACCCCGGATAGGCGATGGCGGTTGACGAAAACCGGGCCGCCGGCGCCATTTCCTTGCGCGATATCGAGATCGTGGGAGCGACGCCGGAGCAACCGAACGCGACGCGCAGGCTATATGTTCTTTATGCGGAGACCGGGACCGAGCGCGCCATCTTACAAGCGTTTGCCGACAATGCGTTAACCGATGACGGCGCGAACACCATCGCATGGGTGCGCGAGTCGGGCGAACAGGAAAACCTGCAACATGACGGCCTGACCGATGCACTTGGCGCAACGGAGAACGCCCTCGTCGTTCCCGTCGGCATCGCCTGGAAACCCAAGACGCAGCGCCAGCAGTCCTGGCGCGAAATTATGGGCTGGACCCATCTGATCGGCAGCGATTTCCGCCAACGCCGGATGGTGAAATACAGGCCGCAGCGTTGCGCAATCGTCATCGGCGAGGCCGCAACGCTTGGCGAGTTACGATTGCGCCACGCGAGACACGCCGCCCACGACGACGCAAACACTGACGCAGACGCATTTGCCGATTACGTGGCGTTGCAGGCGGCGCTGACCATCGAGCGCGACGCCCGCAGCGTGACCGGCGAAACGATCAAATACCCCCGCTACGTGACGCGCGCCCTTTGGGGCCGAAAGAGTTTTCAGGCGCAACTTGAAAAAGTCGCGGCCGAGACCGGCCGCCCGATTGCAGAAGTCCGCGAAGAAGCGCGTGCATGCCTAAAGGAACTCGTTCCGAACGCGCGTGCGCCCCATATCAGCGCGGCGTGGGCGTTCTCCCGCGCGGTATGCCGGCTTGGGTATGAAGACAAGCTTGTTTACGACAAACAGAAAGTCGCTGAAATTCGCCGATTGGCGCTGACGCGACCGCTGGCGCTGGTTTTTACCCACAAAACCCATATTGACGGCGTCGCCATCATGCTCACGACGCGCGATGAGTCTTTCCCGCTGGTCCACATGATCGGCGGCGACAACATGGCGTTCGCGGGGGTCGGCTATCTCATGCGCCGGGCTGGCGCTGTCTTTATCCGGCGGTCAATCGACAGCGCCGTCTACAAAATCGTCATGCGGCAATATCTGTCCTATCTGATGGGAAAGCGCTTTCCCGTTTCCTGGGCGCTTGAGGGTACGAGATCGCGCAACGGCAAGCTCATGCCGCCGCGCTTCGGCATTCTGAAATATGTCGTGGAGGCGGCGGCCAAGGAAAACATGCGTGATCTGACGATCATCCCGGTGTCGGTCTATTACGACCTGATCGCGGAGTTGAGCGACTATGCCACCGAGCAGACCGGCGCTGCAAAAAGGAAAGAGAGCCTTGCCTGGATGGCCGACTATCTGCGAAGCCTGCGCAAGCCCCTCGGCCGGATTTCATTTGGATTCGGCGAACCCGTAGTCGTCGATACGACAGCGCCGGAGATCGCCGGCGCTATTGCCGCCGGCGACGAGCGGTTTTCGGTGCACCTGCAAAAAATCGCCTTCGAAGCGTCAGTGAGTGCGAACGCCGTTACGCCGATAACGCCGACGGCTCTCTTCATGCTTATCCTTACGGGCGCGGCGCCGCGCGCTCTTACGGAAACGGAAATCAACCGTCGCATGTTGGCGCTGCGCGACTGGGCGAAATCGCGCGGGCTGCCGTTGACGAAGGATATTACGCGCCTCGACGTGACGCGAATGCGGACGGTCGCGGAGTCCATTATCGAGATGGGCGTCGTCTCCTGTTACGACGCCGGACCGGAGCCGGTCTATTCAATTGCGGCGGGAAAGCACTTTGAAGCGAGCTACTATCGCAACACGGCCGTGCACTTCTTTGTCGCCAAAGCCATCGCGGAATTGGCGCTAGCTAAGGCGGGCGAGGCGCCGACTGAACCCTTAGACGCATTCTGGCGGGAGGTCGCCGAGGTCCGCGACCTCTTTAAATTCGAGTTCTTCTATCCCCCGCTGGATCGCTTCAAATCGGATATCGAAGAGGAGATGCGACGGCACGATCCTGACTGGACCGCCAGAGTAAAGGCCGGCGAAGCCCATGATCTGCTGGCTGAAATGACGCCGCTTGTCTCGCATGCCGCGCTGCGCCCCTTCGCCGAAGCCTATTCGATTGTCGCCGATGTCCTGCTTGACGCGCGGATCGCCAGCGACGCAAACGACAAGAAAGCGGTCGTCAATGCTGCGCTCAGTTACGCACGTCAGGCGCTATTGCAGCGCCGGATTGCAAGCGAGGAATCCATCGGTAAGCTGATGTTCGAAAACGGGTTCGACCTTGCCATGAATCGCAACCTGATTTCGGGCGACGCCGCCGCGCTCGATGCAGCGCGGCGCGAATTCCGCGACCAGCTTGACGGTATTACGAGACGCGTGGATCTCGTCGCCAAAGCTGCGGAAACTCGACTTGCAGACAGCTCAGAACGACCGGCGCCGAGATACGCCAACGGATCAGCCCGCAGAGCCGATGCACCCCCGCAATATTAGCGCTTATGCAACGACCCCAGGCGTTCTCGCGTCCCACGGCATCGCCTCCTCCAGCTCATAGGCAAGTTCAATCAATGCGCCGTCGCCGCCCTGCACCGCCGACGCCATGACGCCGAGCGGCAACCCGTTTTCCGACTGTGCAAGCGGCAGCGAAATCGACGGCGCGCCGGCGAGGTTGGCGTAGAACGTATAGGCGGCGTATCGGGTGAGGCGATCCAAAAGAACAGGAAAAGCGGCGGACGGCGACAGATACCCGATCGGCGCAGGGGGCACCGCCAGCACCGGCGTCAGCAGCACGTCAAAATTGTTGAACGCGGCCCGCCAGTCCCGGGCAAAGTTCTTCAATCTGACGAAGGCGTCGACCGCCGACCCTTGATATGCGTTGAAGTAATCGACGAGACCGAAGGTCCACGCTTCGAAATCATTATAGCTCGCTTTTCGCCCGGTTGCGGCTTCCCAGTCGCCGACGGTTTGCGCGGCGCCCGCAGCCCAGTAAAGAATAAAGTCCTGGCCGACGGCGCTTGCAAAGGGCGGTCCGATTTCGACAACGTCATGTCCGGCGTCCGACAGGACGTCCGCCGTGCGCCGCACGGCGGCGGCGACGTCCGGGTCAACGCCGGTCCCGGCCGCCGGATCAATTGCGACAGCGATCTTTCCCCTCGCCGTTGACGGCGCCTCGACGAGCCCGACTTTCGGCAGGTCGCTCTCGACCTCCATCATCGCGAAAAACGCCGCGGTATCGCGCACGGTTCGGGATACGACGCCGTGCTCGGAAAGGCGCACGGGCTGATCGGGGCGCCGTTCCGGTTCGGGAAAGCGAAAGCTTGAAGGCTTCAGACCGACGAGACCGCAGCAGGAGGCCGGGATACGGATCGATCCGCCGCCATCCGACGCATGCGCCACCGGCACGACGCGCGACGCGACAAGCGCCGCGGCGCCGCCGGATGATCCGCCTGCGGAGTGGTTAAGATCCCACGGGTTGCGTGTATCGCCGGCGAGCGACGTTTCCGTCGTCGCGGTAAGGCCGAATTCCGGCGTCGCGCTTTTACCGAGGCTGATCATGCCCGTGTTCAAATAGGCGGTCACAAAGTCGGACTGGGTCGCGGCGACATTGTTGGCAAACGCCTTTGACCCGTAGGCTGTCCGCTGACCGATTACATTGCTGAGATCCTTGATGAAGGACGGCACGCCGAACCACGGGCCGTCTGCGTTTTGCGTCGCCTGTTCCCGCGCGGAGTCGAAGTAAGGCGAGACAATCGCATTGATCTGTGGGTTGACCGCCTCGGCGCGATCGATAGCGGCGCCAACGGCCTCCGCCGCCGATAACTCACCGCCCTTGATTGCCTGCGCGGTCGCGATGGCGTCGAGACCGGCAAGGTCCGCGCTGGCGCCCGGCGCATTGTCGCCGCGACCGCAGCCGGCCGCAGCGAGCGCGCTGACCGCAGCGCCCGCCTTCAGGGCGCAGCGGCGGTTGACTTGATATGCAGACATCTTTTCCTCGCCCTCAATGCTGTCAGGCGGGTTTTTAGTACGGTTTGGTTTTCGCGATCCAGTGGAGCGCGCAGCTATGACGACAGCGCGCCGGCAATCCTGTCTGCAAAGGCCTTGCAGCCGTCATTTCCGCCCACATCAGCGGTGCCATGGCCGGCGGCAAGCGCCGTTTCCACGGCAGTCTCAATCGCATCGGCGATCTCCGGCGCGCCAAGACTGAGACGAAACATCATCGCCGCCGAGAGAATCGACCCGGCGGGGTTCGCCTTGTCCTCGCCCGCGATGTCAGGCGCGCTCCCGTGGATCGGCTCGTATAGCCCAGGCCCGCCGGCGCCAAGAGATGCGGACGGCGCCAACCCGATGGACGCGGCGATCACCGACGCCTCGTCACTCAGAATGTCGCCGAACAGATTTTCGGTCAGCACAATGTCGTAATGCGCCGGCGCCTGGATGAGTTTCATCGCCATCGCGTCGACATACTCGTGATGGAGAGCCACATCCGGATAGTCGCTCGCCTGCAGCGCCGTCACCGTCCTGCGCCAGAGCCTGCCCGTCGCCAGAACATTGGCTTTGTCGACGGAGGTGACCTGACCCTTGCGGCTTCGTGCAGCCTCGAACGCAACGCGTGCGACCCGCTCCACTTCCTCGCGGGAATATGCGCACTGGTCCCACGCCGCGTCCTCGCCTTCTTCTCGGTCGCCAAAGTAAATCCCGCCGGTGAGTTCACGCACGAACATGATATCCACGCCCCGCGCACGATCGTCCTTGAGGGGCGATTTCGCCTCGTGCCCATCAAAAATTTTCACAGGCCGCAGATTGGCGAACAACCCTAGATCCTTACGCAGTGCGAGGAGACCCGGTTCGGGCCGTTTCGACGCATTGTCCCATTTCGGCCCGCCGATGGCGCCAAGCAAAATGGCGTCGGACGCCTGGCAGATCTCTTTCGTGTCCGCCGGGAACGGATCGCCGCAAGCGTCGATGGCGGCGCCGCCGAAGAGGCAGTCCTTTATCTCAATCGGGAAATCAAATTTCCGCGCCGCCGCTTCAGTAACAAGCCGCGCCGCACCGGCGACTTCGGGACCAACGCCGTCGCCCGGCAGATAGGCAATCTTTTTTGTCACGGGCGCGCGCTTTCATAGGCTTCGATGGCATCGACCTGATTGAGGAGGTGTCCCAGCGGATCAACGCCGTCCAGGAGGCATCGCCGTGCAAACGGCTCCACCTTGAACGCGGCCTGCCGGTCGCCGCCAAATCGGAGCGTCTGACCTTCAAGATCCACACTTACTTCTTCGCCGGGCGCATCGAGCAACGTCCGATGGGTCTGTTCGTCAACTTCTACAGGAAGCAATCCATTTTTCAGCGCGTTGCTTGTGAAGATGTCAGCGATGTCGGAACTGACGACTGCCCGAAACCCAAGGTCGTAGAGCGCCCAGGGCGCGTGCTCTCGCGACGACCCGCAACCGAAATTCGCGCCGGCCACCAGTATTTTTTGCGCCGCCGGGTCGTAGCCGCTGAAGGGCGACGAATTTTTCGGCGCGCCGTTCTCGTCAAAACGCCAATCGTAGAACGCCGCTTTTCCGAGGCCATCCCGCGACGTTGTCGTCAGGAAGCGGGCGGCGATGATTTGATCCGTATCAATATTTTCCGCCGGCAAAACCAGCGTTTTTGATGTCAGGGTGCGAAACGGTTCGAACGACATGAGTTATTGCTCCAGGTAGGGGCGCGGATCGGCAATGCGGCCCTCGATCGCGCTCGCCGCCGCAGTGGCCGGGCTGGCAAGCACCGTGCGGACGTCCTTGCCCTGACGGCCCATGAAATTGCGGTTCGAGGTGGAAACGACGAGGTCGCCCGGCGCGCCGGCATCGCCATTCATGGCGATGCACATAGAGCATCCGGGCTCGCGCCATTCGGCGCCCGCATCCAGAAACACCTTGTGGAGCCCCTCTTCCTCCGCAGCGCGGCGCACGGCTTCCGATCCCGGCACAATGAGCGCGACGACGCCGTCCCTCACCTTGCGGCCGCGCATGATCTCCGCGGCGAGACGAAGGTCGGAGAGTCTTGAGTTGGTGCAGCTGCCGATAAACACCTTGTCGACGCTGTTTTCCGTAAACGGCCGGCCGCCTTCAAGTTTCATGTAGTCAGCCGCGCGGCGCTCCTCGTCGCTCGCCGCAGCCGGTGCTCGCGCATCCACCGCCGCCGCGGCGTCCGGCGAAACACCATAGGTAATCATCGGCTTCAGTTCAGACGCGTCGATTACGACTTCCTTGTCAAACGTTGCGCCCTCGTCAGTTCGCAGCGAAAGCCAGTCGCTGACCGCCGCGTCCCAGGCGCCGCCCTTCGGCGCGCGGTCACGCCCCTCAAGCCATGCAATGGTTTTGTCGTCCGGGGCCACCATGCCGGAGCGGGCGCCGCCTTCGATCGACATATTGCAAAGGGTCATGCGCGCTTCCATGGACAGCGCCTCAACCGCGGGCCCGGCATATTCAATCGCATATCCCTGCCCGCCATCGGCGCCGATTTCAGCGATCATGGCAAGCGCCATGTCTTTCGCCGTCACGCCCGCCGGCGTTTCACCTTCGAACGTGACGCGCATGGATTTCGGTTTTCGCTGCAAGATGCACTGCGTCGCCAGCACATGTCCGACTTCCGTGGTGCCAATGCCAAAGGCGAGCGCGCCGAATGCGCCATGGGTCGATGTGTGACTGTCGCCGCAAACGATGGTCTTGCCCGGTTGCGTCAAACCGAGCTCCGGCCCGATGACATGGACAATGCCCCGGCGCGGGTCGCCCATGCCTAAGAGTTCAACGCCATATTCGGCGCAATTCGCAATCAGCGTTTCGACCTGCGCCTTCGCTTCCGGCGTCCCATAGGGAAGCTCGCCATTTTCGTCCGCCGGCAATGTCGGCGTCGAATGATCCAGCGTTGCGATGGTGAGATCGGGGCGACGGACCCTTAACCCGCGTTCACTGAGAATGGCGAAGGCCTGTGGCGACGTCACCTCATGGGTGAGATGAAGGTCGATAAACAGGACCGCCGGGCTGTCGGCGGTCTCATCGACAACGACATGCCGTTCCCAGAGTTTGTCGAATAAGGACTTTGCTGTCATGGCGGACCTCAGGAAACGTTTTCTATTGCAGACGAGACGGCCCTGCCGCTCTGGATAGCGGCCGCCTGATTAACCGCGGCGACGAATGCCGCGACGGCCGCATCCGCGACGTCAACTTCCTCGGCCTTGCCGGAAAACTGTTCGTCGCCGACATCGATAATGGCCTCGGCGCGAACGACGCCTTCCGTCGCCACGTGATGAAGATCAAGGATGTTGATCCGCGCCGGCACGCCGGTGATTGCGCACACCGCAGCAAACGCCGCGTCGATCGGCCCCTCGCCGCGATGACGCACGGTGCGCCGCTCGCCATTATCGTGCTCCATGGTAATGCGGGCGTGGGGACGCGTCTCGCCTTCCATATCCACATGCAACTCCGTTTTGCGCATACGCCAGGGGCCGATCCGCCCGTCGCTTTCGGCGTTTCCGGTTAGCAGCTTCACGAGGTCGGCGTCAGTGACTTCGCGGCAGGTATCCGCCAGGCGCTTAAACGCCGGGAAGATATCTTCGATTTTCTGCTTCGAAACGCTGAAGCCAAGCGTCTTCGCCCGGGCCATGACCGCGTGCTTGCCCGAGTGTTTCCCAAGCACAATGGTGTTTGACGGCATGCCGACGGATTCCGCATCCATGATCTCATAGGTACGCTTGTCGGCGAGCACGCCATGCTGATGAATGCCGGCCTCATGGGCGAAGGCGTTCTTTCCGACGATTGCCTTGTTGCGCGGAATGGGATTGTGGGTGACGCGTGACAATGCGCGGCTCGCGGGATAGAGCTTCGTCGTATCGATCTGCGTCGCGCAACCGAAGAAATCGCGCCTCGTCGCCAGCGCCATGACCGCTTCTTCCATGGAGCAATTGCCGGCGCGTTCCCCGATGCCATTAATCGCGCATTCGATCTGACGGGCGCCGCCGCGCACCGCCGCCAGGGAATTCGCCACCGCCATGCCGAGGTCGTCATGGCAGTGAACGGAAAACGTCACCCCCTCCGCGCCCGGAACCGTTGCAATCAGAAACCGGAATAAATCGGTGATTTCCTCAGGCGTCGTGTAGCCGACCGTATCGGGTATATTGATCGTCTGCGCTCCGGCCTCGATAGCCGCCTGCACGGCGTCGGCAAGGTAGTCGCGCTCCGTGCGAATGGCGTCCTCGGGCGAGAACTCGACATCGTCGCAGGCGGACGCCGCATAGGCGACGGTTTCGGAAATCGCCTTGAGGATTTCCTCCTTCGACATTTTCAGCTTGGCGTCACGGTGAAGCGGACTCGTGCCGATAAAGGTGTGAATGCGCTTCTTCCGGGCGGGCTCAAGCGCCTGCGCCGACGCGTCGATATCGGCCGGGTTCAATCGCGACAGCGAGCAAATGGTCGGGCCCTCGATCTCCTCCGCAACGGTGCGGATCGAGGCGGCGTCGCCGGGAGACGCCGCCGCAAAGCCCGCCTCCATAATGTCTACATTGGCCGCTGCAAGAGCCCGCGCGACAACCAGCTTGGCGTCCGTGGACATGGAAAACCCGGGCGCCTGTTCGCCATCGCGCAGGGTCGTATCGAAAATCTTTACGTGTGGTTCTTCGGTCATGAGATTAGTCCTTCGTGTTGATCGTTACTCGGCTCAACATGCGTGAGGGTCGGCCCTCACGCGGGACTAAGTCGATGTGGGCGGAGGCTTTGCATCAGTCTGTCTCCACGCCGCGGCGGATCGAGAGGACGCCTGTTCGCGAGACTTCCTTCAATCCCAAAGGTTTCATCAGGTCGATAAACGCCGTGATCTTCTCTCGCGACCCGGTGACTTCGAAAACGAACGATGAGCGGGTCGTGTCGATGACGCGGGCGCGGAAGATGTCTGCAACGCGAAGCGACTCTACGCGATGGTCGCTTTCGTTCAGGACTTTGACGAGCGCCAGTTCGCGCTCAAGCGCGTCGCTCTCGGCGGTTACGTCAATGACCCGGCGCACCGGCACCAGCCGGCCAAGCTGCGCCTTGATCTGATCGATCTTCGCGGTCGTGCCGCGCGTGACGACCGTAATGCGCGAGGTGTGTTTCTCAACGTCGGTTTCGGCGACGGTCAGGCTTTCGATATTATAGCCGCGGGCCGAAATCAGCCCCACCACCCGCGACAGAACGCCCGGCTCATTATCGACGATAATGGCGATGATCGACTCCGCCGCGGCGCCCTGATCCGGGCTGACCGGGTAGACCGATTGCGACGGCGCAGCCTTTTGGGTGCTTTGAGACTGAACCGGGCTCACACCAGCACCTTCCCTTCGTCGCTGATCTCGTCGCCCGTCACTTTCCCGCCCAGCAACATTTCATTGTGCGCGGCGCCGGACGGAATCATCGGAAACACGTTCTCTTCGTGCGTGACAACGCAGTCGAACAGCACCGGCTTGTCGACCGCAATCATCTCTTTGATCTTGCCATCAAGCTCATCCGGCGTTTCCGCGCGCAAGCCGACGCCGCCATAGGCTTCGGCAAGCTTCACGAAATCCGGCAGGCTGTCCGAATAGGAATGAGAGTACCGTCCGCCGTGAAGCAGTTCCTGCCACTGACGGACCATGCCGAGATAGGCGTTGTTCAGGATAAAGATCTTGATGGGCAGATCGTATTGCACCGCCGCCGACATTTCCTGCATCGTCATCTGCACCGACGCATCGCCGGCGATATCGATCACCAACGCGTCGGGGTGCGCAACCTGAACGCCAAGCGCGGCCGGCAGTCCGTATCCCATGGTGCCGAGCCCTCCGGACGTCATCCAGCGGTTGGGTTCGTCAAACTCAAAGTGCTGCGCCGCCCACATCTGATGCTGGCCGACTTCCGTCGTGACATACACGTCTTTGCCACGAGTCAATTCAAAAAGGCGCTGAACGGCGTGTTGCGGTTTGATGTGCTTGTCGCAGTTTTCAAAACTGTAGGACGCCCGCGCGCGCCAGCCGTCGATCTGCGTCAGCCAGTCGGCGATCCGATCCTTGTCGTGTTTGTCTTTCTTCTCGCGGTTTTGCCATTCGCCATGAAGCGCCGAGAGGATTGCGCCGGCGTCGCCGATGATTGGCAGGTCGACCGGGACGTTTTTGTTTACCGACGAGGGATCGATATCGATATGGATCTTCCGCGACCCCGGCGAGAACGCATCGAGCCGTCCCGTCACGCGGTCGTCAAACCGGGCGCCGACACAGATCATCAGGTCGCAGTCATGCATGGCGTTGTTCGCCTCAAGACTGCCGTGCATACCGAGCATGCCAAGCCATTGGGGATCGGAAGCCGGAAAGGCGCCGAGTCCCATCAAGGTCGACGTCACCGGAAATCCGGTGGCGCGCGCCAGCGCGCGCAGCGTCGCGGAAGCCTCCGACCCGGCATTGATGACGCCGCCGCCCGTATAGAAGACCGGCCGCCGTGCGTACCGCATCAAGTCGATCGCCTGATCGATTTCGGCCCGATTAACGTCCGGCACCACAATGCAGTTGCGATTCTTAGCGTTCTCACGGGTCGTGTAGGCCGCCTCCTCAAACTGCGTGTCCTTCGGAATATCGATCAGGACCGGTCCGGGACGCCCGCGCCGGGCAACGTGGAACGCCTCGTGGACGACGCCTGACAGTTCAGCCGCCGACTGCACCAGATAGTTATGCTTCGTGCACGACCGAGTGATCCCGGTGGTGTCGCATTCCTGAAACGCATCGGTGCCGATGAACGGGCGCGCCACCTGCCCGGTGATGCAGACCACGGGAATTGAATCGAGCAGTGCATCCGCAAGACCGGTCACGGCGTTCGTGGCGCCCGGACCGGAGGTGACCAGCACGACGCCGACCTTGCCGGTCGAGCGGGCATAGCCCTCCGCCGCATGAACGGCGCCCTGTTCGTGGCGCATCAGGATGTGTTTGATCGTATCGCGCTGATGCAGCGCATCGTAGATCGGCAGGACGGCGCCGCCGGGATAGCCAAAAATGACTTCGACGCCCTGCTCCTCAAGCGCGTCGAGCAGTAGCTCGGCGCCCGCCTTTGCGACACGAGTGCGCGCACGTCTTTTGGTCTTCGCTTTCGGTCTCGCGGCAGCGTCAGCCATTTCTCTACTCGTCTTTTGTGTTGGCGCCCGGTTTCAGCCAGGACATCATTTCGCGCAGTTCCTTGCCGGTTTTCTCAATCGGGTGATCAAGGTCGGCCTGCCACATCTGCTGGTAACGGGGTTTGCCGGCCTGGTTTTCCAAAATCCATTCGCGTGCGAACGATCCGTCCTGAATGTCTTTCAAGACTTCCCGCATCCGCTCTTTCGTCTCCGCGTTGATGACGCGCGGGCCGGAAACGAAATCGCCATACATCGCCGTTTCGGAAATGAACTCATGCATGCGCGTAATGCCGCCTTCGTAGAAAAGGTCGACAATAAGCTTCAGCTCATGAAGACATTCGTAATAGGCGATTTCCGGCTTGTAGCCGGCTTCCACCAGGGTTTCGAAACCGGCAATGACCAGTTCCGACGCGCCGCCGCAAAGGACCGCCTGTTCGCCGAACAGGTCGGTTTCCGTTTCTTCCTTGAACGTTGTTTCGATGGCGCCGGCCGCCGTGCCGCCGATGAGGCTTGCATAGGCGAGCGCGCGTTCTTTGGCTTTGCCCGTTGCGTCCTGATGGACCGCAAAGAGGCATGGAACGCCGCGACCGCGTTCATATTCGCGGCGGACAAGGTCGCCGGGCCCTTTCGGCGCAACTAGGATGACGTCGACATTCTTTGGCGGCTGGATGCGGCCGTAAAGAACGGTGAAGCCGTGCGCAACGAGAACGGCGTCCCCCTCATTTAGATTGGGCTCGATGTCCGCCTTGAAAATTTCTTCGTGGGTCATGTCGGGCGTCAGGATCGCGATCAGCTTCGCCTGCTTCGTCGCGCTGGCGACGCTCGCCGTTTCGAGACCGTCTTCCTGCGCTTTCTTTTCACCGGCGCCCCCGGGGCGCACGCCGACGATCACCTGGCAACCGGAGGCCGCAAGGTTCATGGCGTGGGCTCGGCCCTGGCTGCCATATCCGATGACGGCGACCGGCGCGCCTTTCACAGCCGCCGGGTTAGCGTCATTTTCCGTATAGAGCTTAATCATGGTCTTTCCTTCTCTTAATCCTCTGGCAATTCGATGGTGACGGCGCCTTTCGACGCCGAAGAGACAAGCCGGCCGAATTTATCAAAAGCGCCGCCCATCTTTTTCGGTTGACGTGGTTTGATTTCCTTGGCGCGGGCGTCCCAGTCGACATCACCATTGATGCGCCGTCCTTCCGCATCAATGGTGATGCGGTCGCCCTCTTTGAGCAGGCCAATCGGCCCGCCGACTGCCGCCTCCGGCGAAACATGGCCGATGACGAAGCCGTGGCTCGCGCCTGAAAACCGGCCGTCCGTAATAAGCGCAACCTTGCCGGCGAGCCCCTGCCCGGCGACCGCCGCCGTCACGGCGAGCATTTCGCGCATGCCGGGGCCGCCCTTCGGCCCTTCGTAACGGATGACGACAACATCGCCTTCTACAATCTTGCCGTGGGTCACGGCGTCAAAGGCTTCTTCTTCGCTTTCAAAAATGCGGGCCCGGCCCTCAAAGGCGCCGTCCCCATATCCCGCGGTTTTAAGAACGCCGCCTTCGGGCGCCACGTCACCATAAAGAATACGCAGCCCCCCCGTTTCCTTGAACGGTTTGTCGACACTGCCGACGACCTTTTGTCCCGCCGTTTCCTCGGCGGTCGCCAGTTCCTCAAACAGCGTTTTGCCGGTAACGGTCGGCGCGTCGACAATCTTGCCGGCGTCCGCCAGGCGCTTGCCGAACAGCGGCGTTCCTCCCGCCGCATAGAGATCTTTTGCGAGATACTGCCCGCCCGGTTTCAGATCCGTGATCACCGGCGTCGTCCGCGACAGCGCATCGAACTCGTCGATGGAAAATGCAATGCCAGCTTCCGCGGCAATCGCCGGCAGATGCAGCACGGCGTTGGTCGACCCGCCGCTGGCGACGACAGCGGTCGCGGCGTTTCGCAGCGATGTTTCGCTTATGAACGTGCGCGCGGTCGTTCCCTCATGGGCCAGAGACGCAACGATCCTGCCGCAGCGCTCGGCCTCTTTCGACTTGGCGCTTGCCGTCGCCGGGGGATCGGCGGCGCCCATGGGGCTGATGCCGAGAAATGTCAGCGCCATGGCCATGGTGTTGGCGGTAAACTGCCCGCCGCAGGCGCCGGCGCCGGGGCATGCCGCCCGCTCGATAGCATCCAGCTCCTCGTCGTCAATATCGCCTTTCGCGTGGGCGCCGACCGCTTCGAACACATCCTGAATGGAAAGATCCCGGTCGCCGAGATGGCCGGGCATGATCGTGCCGCCGTAAAGAACGACGCCCGGGATATCCATCCGCGCAAGAGCCATGGCCGCTGCCGGTATTGTCTTGTCGCAACCGACGAGGATGACCGCACCGTCAAGGGAATGTCCGCGAACCGCGAGTTCAATCGAGTCCGCAATCAGCTCCCGGCTCATGAGCGAGGCGCGCATCCCTTCGCCGCCCATGGTGATGCCGTCGGAAACAACGATTGTATTGAAGTCGATGGGCGTAGCGCCGCCGGCGCGCACGCCCGCGCGCACCGGTTCCGCAAGCGCGCCCAGATGCAGATTGCACGGCGTCACCGTGGACCACGTGTTGACGACGGCAATCATCGGCTGGGCGAAATCCTGGTCGCCATAACCCGCGGCGCGCAGCATTGCCCGGGCCGGCGCCTTGGCGGGGCCTTTTGTGATCGCATCGGAGCGTTTGATTTTCAGTTCTGTCATTCCTGGCTTTCGCTGTCGTTGTCAGTCGTTTCGTTTGCGTTTCGGGGTCCCGGTCAAAAAAAATCCCGCTTCCTTTCGGGAGCGGGCTGTTTGGAGGTCGTTTTTGCGTTCGTTACCGCGCGCGCTCCATTGCCGCTCCCCGGAAGGGGCTAATAAGGACTACCACGAGAAGAAGGACGAGGAGCAGCGCGAGCGGCAACGACGTCGCGGATAAACCCGCGACATCGCCGATGCCTCCCTGATGCAGTATGCTCTGCACTGACTTGACCTTTCTGCTGCGCTGCAATGGCTGCAACGCGAAACTGGCTTTACAACAGCTTTAAGTTAAAACACAACCATAAACTGGCTGGTTTCCTTGAAAAAAATGCACCCCTTGCTGATTTTGAGACAAATTTAGCATCATCTGCCATCGCTGGCGGTCAGGGCCTGATCTGGCCCGCGCCGCGCACTACGTTTTTGTAGGTCGTCAGCTCCTCCACGCCGACCGGGCCGCGCGCGTGAAGACGCCCTGTGGCGATGCCGATCTCCGCGCCGAGGCCGAATTCGCCGCCATCGGCGAACTGGGTCGACGCGTTGTGAAGGATGATCGCGCTGTCGACGCCGGCAATGAACTGATCGGCGGCGTCCGGATTCTCCGTGACAATTGTCTCGGTGTGCCCGGATCCGTATTGCGCAATGTGAGCGATCGCGCCGGCGACGCCGTCGACGGCCGCGGCGCTGATAACGGCGTCGAGATACTCGGTGTAAAAATCCTCGTCCGTCGCCTCCAGCGTATTGTCGTCCAACGCGCGGATGGCGCCGTCAGCGCGCAATTCGCAACCCGCCTCGCGCAGCGCCGTTGAGACCGGCGGCCACAGACGGTCTAGCGCGGCCTTGTCGAGCAACAATGTCTCCGCAGCGCCGCAAACGCCCGTGCGCCGCATCTTCGAATTGACGGCGATAGCAACGGCCTTTTCCACGTCAGCGTCGCGATCGAGGTAAACATGACAAATGCCGTCGAGATGGCTCAGCACCGGCGCGCGGGCGTCGGACTGAACCCGCGCAACGAGCGACTTCCCGCCGCGCGGAATGACAAGATCGACCGCGCCGTCGAGGCCGGACAACAGGGCGCCGACGGCAGCGCGATCAGGCGTCGCAACAAACTGCGCGGCGGCGCCCGGCAAGCCGGCGCCAACACACGCATCGCGAAAACAGGCATAGAGCGCGCCGTTGGTTTCGATACACTCCGAGCCGCCGCGCAGGATGACCGCGTTGCCGGCCTTCAGCGCGATTGCCGCCGCATCGACCGTAACGTTTGGCCGGCTCTCGTAGATGACGGCCACCACCCCGATCGGCGCGGCGACGCGTGCGATGGAAAGGCCGTTTGGCCGGGTCCATTCCCGAAGGGTTTTCCCGACAGGATCGTCCAGCGCAGCAACATCGCGCAGCGCATCGCAAATGCCGTCGATGCGTCCGTCGTCGAGGGCCATGCGGTCGATGAACGCATTCGTTCTGCCGGCCTCGCGCGCTGCTGCAACCTCCGCCGCGTTTGCGCCTAGAATCGCCGACCGCCGCGCATCGATATTCTCCGCCGCCCGGATCAGCGCGCGGTTTTTCATATCCGCGGACGCTCCGCGCATGGCGGCCCGCGCTTCTTTCGCCGCGCGGCCAACATTGGCCATCATCTCATCGATTGCAGTCATTGTTCCGGTTTCTCTTGCAGCGCCAAATCATTCTTTTCGATTACCGCGGGGCGGCGTTTGTACCCCAGCAGCTTTTCGATCTCATCGGACCGACGCCGGGCGATGCGGCGTATTTCATCGCTGTGATACGCGGAAAGGCCCTTGCCGATGGGAACGCCGCCCGGCCCGACAATGGCGACGGCGTCGCCGCGCGAAAAGGCGCCTTCAACGCCGGTCACGCCCGCCGGCAGCAGGCTGGCGCCCCCGCGCAGGGCGTCAGCCGCCCCGGCGTCCACGTGGACTTCCCCGGCGGGCTTCAGGCGGCCCGCGATCCAGCGCCGCCGCGCACGAGACGCAGAGCCGCTGGCGCGAATGAGCGTCGCCGCGCCGCCCTCAAGAATACGGCCAAGGGGCGCGTCCACATGGCCGGGCGCAATAATCGTCGCACACCCGCTTTTGGCCGCGATATTCGCCGCCGCCAGCTTCGACGCCATGCCGCCGGCGCCGACGCCGGTTTCAGTATTGGGACCGGCCGCGGCGTTTTCAATCTCGGGCGTGATCGTTTCAATGACGTCAAAACGCGTCGCATCGGCGTTTGTCCGAGGGTCCGCGTCGTAGACGCCGTCAACATCCGAAAGAATGAGGAGCGTATCAGCCTCGACGATCTGCGCCGCATGGGCCGCAAGCCGGTCGTTGTCGCCATAACGGATTTCGCTTGTCGCCACCGTATCGTTTTCGTTGACGACCGGTATCGCGCCGAGGTCGAGCAGTGTGCGGAAGGTTGCGCGGGCATTCAGATAACGCCGCCTGTCCTCCGTATCGTCGAGGGTCAGAAGAACCTGTGCAACCGGCAAGTCATGGGCGGCGAAGGCCGACTGCCACGCATGGGCGAGCGCCGCCTGTCCGGCCGCCGACGCCGCCTGTTTCTCGTCAAGCCGGAGGCCGCGTCCGAGTTTCAGCCGCGTGCGCCCAAGGGCAATGGCGCCGGACGACACAATCAGGATTTCAACGCCGGCCTTGCGTAGGGACGCAAGCTCCGCCGCCAGCGCCGCAAGCCACGTATCGCGCACGCCGTCCGGCGCGCACAAAATCGCGGACCCGACTTTCAGGACAAGCCGGCGGGCGCTGCGGAGACGTTCCCCCGCAGCCGATGTCGTTTCACTGGACATGTTCTGCGGCGGTCAGTTCGATTGGCGCGGCGGCAGGCCGGCGCATGCGGCTTCAAGATCGGCAAACAAGCTGGCGACGGTGGGCGCGCGACCGGCGCCCTTGTCGGCGCACGTGAACTCGCGGCCGTCGGCGGTCCGTATGCGCAGGGCGTTGCCCTCGTCCCTCACGCCGGCGAAAAAATCGTCATTCGCCACCTTCACAATCGAAAGCGACGCCGCAACGGCGCCGTCGTCGGTCTTACGGATTGTCGAGAGCTGTTTGAAGACACCGCCCTCCTGCGCGATTTCCTGCACAAGAGCAGCGTCGAGCGCCCGCGTCTCAATCCCAGACTGATCGACTTCGGCGCCAAACGCCTCAAAACAGAGAATGGAGATTTTTGCCCGCGCGTCGTCGCCGGAGAGATCCGCCGTCGGATCGGGCTCGGCAAAGCCCGCCTCCTGCGCCCGGCGCACAGCGTCCTCAAAGGCCGAGCCGTCCGCAAGCGCCGTCAGGACATAATTCACCGTTCCGTTCAGGATCGCCGTCATCTCGACAATCTCGCCGTGGGCGCGCGCGCGCCTGACCGTTTCGACCATTGGCGCACCGCCGCCAACGGAGGCGGAGTAAAAGAGCCGGGCACCGGTTTGTTGCGCCGTCGATGAAAAAGGAGCCAACGCTCCCGCGACCGCCTGCTTGTTCGCCGATACAACGCTGACGCCACGCGCCAACGCCTTTTCGATCAGCATGCGTCCGGCGTCGGCGACCGGCAGTGCGTCAATAACAACGTCGGGCTGCGTATCCAGAAACGCATCAATGTCATCGGTAATGGTCGCGTCCCGCGGCATCTGATCCCGAGCAAGCGTCGCGTCGCGCACGAGCGCCCCGCAAAACGCGTAAGCGTCATCGTCGATCAACCGCAGCGCCGCCCCTTCGCCGATAAGGCCAAGGCCGGCGACGCCGACTCGGATCTTTCCCACTCCCTCGCTCACGGACCGCCTCGACGGTTCTTTTTCAATGACGTCTACGCACATGCTCCGACCGCCTGCTCGTTCAGGTATGTGACATTGCCGTCTGCGACGGCGCCGTCAAGAGCGCCCAGAACGTCACGAGCAAGATCTTCGCCATGTTCCAGGCCGATCGAGAAGCGCACGAGCCGATTGGAAATGCCCGCCGTCGCCCTTGCCTCCGGCGTCATGGCGGCATGGGTCATCGCGGCAGGCACGCAGACGAGGCTTTCAAAGCCGCCAAGGGATTCCGCAATGGTAAAAATCTCAAGCCGTCGAAGAAGCTCCAGCACATCGATCTCATCGGTGAACTCGACCGAGAACATAGAACCAAACCCGGACTGCTGGCGCGCGGCAATTTCATGACCCGGATGGCTTTCCAGCCCCGGATAATAGATTTTGGCGACGCGCGAGTCGCTTTTGAGCAGATTGACAACGTCACTCGCGGTCGCCTGCTGCCGCTCGATACGCGTGAACAGCGTTCGAAGGCCGCGCAGCGTCAGGAACGAGTCGAACGGCGCGCCGGTAACGCCCGTGCAATTCGCCCACCAGGCCAGCTCCTCCCCAAGCTCCTCTTCTTTTGTGATGACGGCGCCGCCGACAACATCAGAGTGGCCGTTGATGAATTTTGTGGTGGAATGAATGACGACGTCGCAGCCAAGGTCCAGCGGGCGCTGCAACGCCGGCGACAGAAAGGTGTTGTCGGCAACGACAATGGCGCCTGCCTGGCGCGCATAACCGACGACTTTTTCAATGTCCGTAACGCGCAGCAGCGGATTGCTCGGGGTTTCGACCAGGACGAGCTTCGGCTTCTTTGCGAAACCGGCCGCAAGGGCCGCCAGATCGGTCTGGTCGACATAAACGATTTTGAAGTGCCCGCGCTTGGCGCGCGCCGTCAAAAGCCGGTGCGTGCCGCCATAACAATCGTGCGGCGCGAGAACGACATCGCCCGGATCGACGAGATTGAGCACGAGATCGACCGCGGCCATGCCCGATGAGGTGACAATGCCGCGCGCGCCGCCCTCCAGCGACGCCAGCGCTTCTGCAAGCTGCGTGCGGTTCGGATTGCCGGACCGCGAATAGTCGTATTCCGGTTTCTCGCACGGGTCGTTCCAGTAAAAGTTTGCAGACAGATGAAGCGGCGGCGCAACAGAGTTATGCGCACGGTCGGCGGAGACGCCGGCGCTGGCCAGCAGGGTTTCGCGGTGAAGTTGGTTGGTCATTTGCCGGACTCCTTCAAAAAACGGTCAATGAACGGGCCAATGGACGCGGCTTCCTTGAGGAAGGCGTCATGGCCATATTGGGAAACGATTTCGACATAACGCGCGCGGGGGACGGCGCCGGCGCAGCGACGAACCTCCGCCGGCGGCGAAAGCTGGTCGCCCTGCGCGGCGACAAAGAGCGCACGGGACCGGATCTTCGACAGATCGACGCTGTGACGGTCAATGGAATCGGAAAGCGTGATGAAACGCTGCGGGTCCATGCCGAAATCGTTTCCGCGCGCGATAAGGTAGTCGCAAACCGCATAAGGATCGCCGGCCGCCGCCCCTGGCGCATGATCGAACCGCGCCGCAAACTCAACGGGCGTGCGGTACGTCACCATGGCAAGCTGGCGCGCCAACGCGACGCCCTCCGCGGCGTCGCCTTGTCGACGGGCAAAATCAACAATGCGTCGCTGCACGCCGCGGAGGGCCGTGCCGAACGGGTGTGGCCGCTCGGCGGCGGAAATCACGATGAGGTTTGCAACGCGGTCCGGATACGCGGCCGCAAAGGCCAGCGCGACCATGCCGCCATAGGACGAGCCCACAAACGCGCCAAGCGCTGCAACGCCCAGCGCGTCAAGGGCAAAGGCGAGCGCCCGGGCCTGGTCAGCGGTGGAAATGGTAGTCGCTTCTTCCTCCGCATTCGGAAGGAAGTCGAAGCCGAGGACACAATAATGTTTAAGGTCGATCACCCGGCCCGGCGCAACGTAATCGGCCCACCAGCCTTTTTCGTCATCCGTATCGGCGACGACGCGGCCCGCCGAAATGCCGCCGGCGACCGCGACGACAGGTTTTGTCGGATCGCCGTAAAGCCGCACGCAGATCCGTGGCCGGCTCAGGCGCTCGCCGCTGTCGAGCGTGAAATCGCCCGGCAAGGATACAACTTCGTCGCGCCATGCGCCGCGCCGATCGCTTTCCTCAACTTTCAAAACGGCTGACATCAAAATGCCTCTTCTCCGCGTCGTTTCCGTCGCTCATCAGAGGCAATTCGCTAGAGACCGATCGAACGAAAAACTTTTCTTCGTTCGACTCATCTCTCGGGAATCTCTTCCCGAAGGAATTGGCACCTTTCCAAAAAAGTCGGTCTGACTTCCTGGCGGTTGCCCCAGCGTCTACGGGCCTGTCCCTCGGCTGGTCTTGATGAGTTGCAGGGGATGTACTTCGCAGGCGCGAAAACGTCAACAGGGTCGGTGAAGATTCTTGGCGATTTGGCCGAAAGCGCCAACCGCGAGGCATTGAATTTCAAGGGTGGGCGGCGGGCGGCGGCGAAGGAAAATCGCGCTTCAGGCGAACCCCTCTTCTCTTTTTCACCCTATTCAACGATATAGTTAACGCGGGATTTTTATAGCGCTCGGGGGGCCGACCATGCCGATAAGCGAGGATCTGTTTGCGGGGTACTGGCCATTCTGGCTGGCGTCGGGAATGGTTGCGGGTCTTTTGCTCGTTGGCGTGTTCGGCCGCGGGCCCGTTCGCTTTTTTCAGCCCCTGTTCCGGCTCATCGCATTACCCTTTCGGCCAATCGTTTTTTTGTTGCGGCGGCTTGGGATTCTGCCCAAGGCCGCCGTGCGGGCGCGCACAGCCCGCAACGCACTGGTCAATGCGCGCCTTGGCGCGGCGGCTGAAATCGGCGCGCAGTCCGAGATCGAGTTGGCGCTCAGCCTGCCCGATGACGAAGAAATCGACGATGACGAAGAATCCGCGCCGCAGCCATATGACTACACCGACGCAAAGACGTATGTGAAATTCGACGGAGTGCTGTTTCGGTCCATCGCCGTTCGGACAGGTTATCTCCCGGAGAAGCTTACCTCGGCCATGTCGGACGAAATCGGCGACGAATATCTCACTGAAGCCCGTCAATTCTTCAATCAGCGCCCGCACCTTCGGGTCAACCCGAATGCACTCTACGAAGATGCGGAAGGCGCTGTCGCAATTATGATGTTTCGCAAGTTTGACCGGCGCTGCTACTATGTCCTTAACGAAATGCGCAAAACGATTAACGGCAACGCCCGGCGCATGATGATTATCTTTTCTCTAATCCTGTCTGCAACGGCGGCGGCCGTTTTCGCCGCGTCGATCCAAGAATACTATAAGATCGGCGCTTGCGTTATCGCGTTGATCGCCATGGGGCTGTTGCACAATGCCGGTTATCAGAAACAGCAACAGCACAGCATTCGCGAACTGCGCTCCTTCCTGACGCGTTATCTCGGCAGGATCAGCGACCGCTTCCGTGAGGTGACCGGCAATGCGCGCGGTGTCACCGTCGGCGACGAAACGGATTCCCAGAAACTCTCCGAACGGGCCATGAAGTGGCACAAAGTCATGATCTGGCTGCCCTTCCGCACGTTTTTCATCGAAACCTTCGTCCGAAACCTGCTTTATCAGATCGATCGGAACTCCCAGTATTATCTTTATATCTGGGTGCCGGCGATTCTGCTCGTCGCAGGCGTCATCGTCGGAGCCATGCAACAGGGCGTCTTTACCGTTCCAACACTGGCGGAACTGGTCCGATGTGTCTCCCTTGGCGCTTTTGGCGTCGTGGTATTCGCGTATTTCTGGCTGATCAACAAGGTCGTCATCGCCGAGGAACTCAACCAGGCTGACTGGCTTGGTTTCGACGATCTCAATGTCAGTTCGGCGATGGACGAAGTCGTCGGCAAATACGCCGAAGACGTCGGCTTTTGGAAGGGTCGTTTTGACCGCTAGGCCGCCGGTTCAGGAGGCGCATTGCACCTTCATTTCGGCGAACGCCTTTTTCAGATTGCGCGCGGCTTGCCGAATTCGCTGCTGGTTCTCCACGAGCCCGATGCGCACGTGACCGTCCCCCATCTCCCCGAAACCAAGGCCCGGCGCGACGGCGACTTCCGCCTTTTCCATCAGCATTTTCGCAAACTCGATCGATCCGCCGGCCCGAAACGGTTCGGGGATCGGCGCCCAGGCGAACATGGACGCTTCCGGCGCCGGAATCTCCCATCCGGCCATGGCGAAATGCTCGATTAACACGTCGCGCCGCGCCCGATAAATATTCCGTATGCCCTCGATCACGTCCGGCGGGCTGTCCAGGGCGGCGACCGCAGCAACCTGGATCGGCGTGAACGCGCCATAATCGAGATAGGATTTAACGCGCGCGAGCGCCGCAATGAGGCGCGCATTGCCCACGGCCATGCCGACGCGCCATCCGGCCATGGCGAACGACTTGGATAATGAATTGACCTCGACCGCATTGGCGATGGCGCCGGGAACTTCGAAAATCGATGGCGGCGCATCGCCGAAATAGATCTCCGAATAGGCAAGATCAGAAAGAATGATGATGTCGTGCTTGCGCGCGAGCGCCAGAGCCTCTTTGTAGAAATCCAGCCCCACCATCTGCGCTGTCGGGTTCGACGGATAATTCAGCACCATCGCCCGAGGCGTTTTCGAAAGGCGCGCCACCGCATCATGAAGCCCCTTGAGGTAGAGTTCCGGCGTCAGCGCCGGCACGGCCTCAATAACGCCGCCCGCAATGATGAAGCCGTAGGCGTGGATCGGATAGGCTGGATTGGGCGAGAGGATAACGTCGCCCGGCGCGGTGATCGCCTGGGCAAGATTGGCAAAACCCTCCTTGGATCCCAGCGTTGCGACAATCTCCGTTTCCGGATCAAGGCGCACGTTAAATCGTCGTTCGTAATATCGCGCCATGGCGCGGCGCAGGCCGATAATGCCGCGCGAGACCGAATAGCGGTGCGCTTTCGGATCGTGCGCCGTTTCACACAGCTTCTCGACGATATGGGGCGGCGTCGGCATGTCGGGATTGCCCATGCCGAGGTCGATAATGTCCCGGCGCTGGGCGCGAAGCTGCGCCTTCAGCCGGTTCACCTCCTCAAAGACATAGGGAGGCAACTGTTTGATGCGGTAGAATTCTTCGGACACGGGCATAGATTGATCGCTAAAGCGGTCGGCGGTTTTGCGCAACTGAACAGCCGGAAAGATCAGGCTGATTTGGCGGTCGCGGCAATACCCTTGCGGGCCAGGATTTCCAGCGGCTCGACAACCCAGAACTTCAGCGACGCGGTCGCCCAGTCGTCAAGGGTCTGGCGCGCGCGCGCCGATCGGGTCTCGCGCCAGTGCCGTTCGATAAGTCCCCGGCATTCGGCCATGTCCTCTGCGTCGACAAAACGGCGCCAGGCGACGTTATCGGGGTTAACGACATTCTCGAACCCCGTCTCGTCGTCGTAGACGTAAGCCACGCCGCCGGTCATGCCTGCGCCGAAATTGGCGCCCACCGACCCGAGGATGACGGCGGCCCCACCGGTCATGTACTCGCAGCCATTGGCCGCGCAGCCTTCAATCACGGTTGTCACGCCGGAATTTCTGACGGCGAACCGTCCGCCGGCCCTGCCCGCAGCGAACAGATAACCCGACGTCGCGCCATAGAGGCAGGTGTTGCCGATGATGGCGTCGTCGGCGTTGCTGGCGCCGTCCGCCGGCCGGACGACGATCGTCGCGCCGGAAAGGCCCTTGCCTACATAATCGTTGGCGTCGCCGTCGACCACGATACGCAGTCCGTGTGCGGAGAAAGCGCCAAGCGACTGTCCGGCGGATCCTTTAAGACGCAGCGTCAAATGATCCTCGGACAAATCCTCCACCTTATACTTCCGCACGATATGCGAAGAAATGCGCGCGCCGATGGCCCGGTCCGTGTTTTTAACGGGGCAGGAAAGCTGAAGCTTTTCCCGGCGTTCCAGAAACGGCGTCAGCTCGGGGAATATCCGCTGATCGAGCGTATCGGCGACCTCGTTTCGCCCCGTCCGTGTCGAGCGTTGCGGTTTGCCCCCGGCGTCGACGCGGATGAGGATCGGGTTCAGGTCGAGATCGTCAAGATGGGCGGCGCCGCGGTTCACCTGATCGAGAAGGTCCGCGCGGCCGATAACGTCTTCAAGGGATGACGCGCCCAGCGATGCAAGGATTTCGCGCGTCTCCTCGGCGATAAAGGTCATGAGATTGACGACGTTGTCCGGCGTGCCGACGAATTTTTTGCGCAAAGCGTCGTCCTGCGTGCAGACGCCGACCGGGCATGTGTTCGAATGACATTGCCGAACCATCAGGCAGCCCATGGCGACGAGGGATATGGTGCCGATACCGAATTCCTCCGCGCCCAGCATGGCGGCAACGACAACGTCCCGCCCGGTGCGGATGCCGCCATCGGTGCGCAGCGTCACCTGGGAGCGAAGGTTGTTCAGCGTCAAAACCTGATGCGCCTCGGCAAGGCCCAGCTCCCACGGCGCGCCGGCAAACTTGATCGACGTTTGCGCACTGGCGCCCGTTCCGCCGACATTCCCCGAAATAAGGATCGTGTCCGCCTTTGCCTTGGCGACGCCGGCGGCGATGGCCCCGATGCCGGACATGGAAACCAGCTTCACGCAAACGCGCGCCTGGGGGTTTATCTGTTTCAGGTCGTAAATGAGCTGTGCCAGATCTTCGATCGAATAGATGTCATGATGGGGCGGCGGGGAAATCAGCGTCACGCCCGGCGTCGAATGACGCATACGCGCGATAAATTCAGTAACCTTGAAACCCGGCAACTGCCCGCCCTCGCCAGGCTTGGCGCCTTGCGCCACCTTGATTTCAATCTCACGACATTGATTGAGATATTGCGCCGTCACGCCGAAGCGCCCGGACGCGACCTGTTTCACGGCTGAGTTTTCGTTGTCGCCGTTCGGATGGGGCGTATAGCGCTCGGGCACCTCGCCGCCCTCGCCGGACACCGATTTCGCGCCGATCCTGTTCATGGCGATGTTCAGCGCGCCATGAGCTTCCGGCGACAGCGCGCCCAGCGACATGCCGGGCGTTACAAAACGCCGCCGAATATCGTGCGCCGTTTCCACCCGGTCGACGGGAACCGCATCGCTCAACGGCCGGGCTCTCAGCAAATCGCGAATTTGCGCGGGCTTCTGCGTTTCCAGCAGTTCGGAGTACCGCGCATAGGCGGCGGCGTCTTCATGACGAACGGCCTGCTGCAAGGCGCTGATGAGGTCGGCCTCGAAGACGTGGTGCTCCCCGCGCCGGCGGTGACGATAAAATCCGCCGACCGGCAGGTGAGGCGCGTCCGTGTTCCATGCCTTGGCGTGGAGCGCTGCCGTATTTCTCTCGAGCCCGGCAAGGCCGATCCCCGATATGCGGCTCGTCATGCCCGGGAAAAAATCCTCGACGAGCATTCGGGAGAGGCCGAGCGCCTCGAAATTACACCCGCCGCGATAAGCGGAGATGATCGATATGCCCATTTTGGAGATGATTTTCATCAAGCCCGCTTCGAGCGCCGACTTGTAATTGACGATGCACTGACCAAGCGTCAGGCTGCCGTATCGTCCGCGATCATGATTATCCGTGAGCGTATCAAATGCGAGATACGGATTTACCGCCGTCGCGCCGACCCCTACCAGCACGGCGCAATAATGGGCGTCGACGCATTCTGCGGAGCGCACGATGATGGAACAATAAGAGCGCTGTCCGACATCGGTCAGATGCGCATGCACGCCGCCGGCCGCAAGGATCATCGGAACCGCGATTTTGCCGCCGTTCTGGTGTTCATCCGTCAGGATGACATGCCCGGCGCCGGCTTTCACCGCCGCTTCGGCCTCGGCCTTGATGCGGTCGAGCGCGCGGCCAAGCGCCGTGCCATCGCGCCTGACATCGGAAACCGCATAGGTGCAGTCGATTTCCACGGTCTTTTGATCGAGCCGTTCTTTCAGGCGCACATACATGCCGTTGGAAAGAACCGGGCTCTCCAGAACGAAGACGTCAGTCTGCGTTTTGTCCGTGATGAGAATATTGCCGAGGTTTTTAAATCGCGTTTTCAGGCTCATAACGCCGTCTTCCCGCAAAGGATCGATCGGCGGATTGGTCACCTGGCTGAAATTCTGCCGGAAAAAATGCGACAGCGGCCGATAGTTGTCGGACAAAACCGCAATCGGCGTGTCGTCCCCCATGGACCCGACGGCTTCTTTCCCCGTCTCTGCCATCGGGCGCAAAATCAGATCCAGCGCTTCAAGGTCGTAAGCGGCGCCTGCCTGCCGGCGCGCCAGCTCCTCGCCATGGAACAGACGCGGCTCGGGGCCCGGACCGATCTCCGGCTCAAGCTCGACAATATCGCCGGTCCACTCCGTATAGGGATGTTTGTCAGCGAGAAAATCGAGAATTTCCTTATCGGTATAGAATTTCGCCTCGTCGAAATCGACGGCGATCATGCGGCCCGGTTCGACGGCGCCGCGAACCTTGACCCGACGCTCGCCGAGCGGACACATGCCTGTCTCCGATCCGACCGCAAGGATGCCGTCTTCGGTAATGGCGTAACGCAACGGCCGCAAACCGTTGCGATCAAGCCCGGCAATCGCCCAGCGTCCGTCAAACGCCGCAATCGCCGCCGGCCCGTCCCAGGGCTCCATCACCGCATTGCAGTATTCATAAAGCGCGCGCCATTGGTCGGGAATCTGCGATGCGCGTTTCGACCAGGCTTCAGGAATTAACAGCGTCTTGGCTGCGGGCGCAGATCGCCCGGCGCGTACGAGCAGTTCGAAAGTCTGATCGAGGGCCGCGGAATCCGACGAACCGGGCTGTATAACAGGTTTGACGTCGCGCGCATCGTCGTCGCCGAACACTTCCGCCGCCATCCGGATTTCGTGACTCTTCATCCAGTTGCGGTTGCCCTTCAGCGTATTGATCTCGCCATTGTGGGCAAGCATGCGGAAAGGCTGCGCGAGACGCCATTCAGGAAACGTATTTGTCGAATAACGCTGGTGAAAAATCGCAAAGCGCGACGCAAAGCGCGAGTCTTTAAGATCCGTATAGAAATTATCGATGTCCTCTGCGAGGAACATACCTTTATAGACAACGTCCTGCGACGACAGAGAGCATACGTAAAGCTCGTGCATCCCCTGTTCGCGGGCCAATTTCTCAATACGGCGGCGGACAATGTACAAAACGCGATCAAGCTCCTCCTGCGATCGCCCAAGCGGATCGCAGAACAGCACTTGCTCGATGTCGGGGCGCGTAGCGTTAGCCTTTTCGCCAAGACAGCTCGCATCGACCGGCACCTGACGCCAGCCATAAATATAAAAGCCGCGTCGCAAAATTTCGGACTCGACAATCGTGCGCGCCGCGTCCTGCATGGCGAAGTTCGTCCGTGGCAGGAATATCATGCCGACACAGATATCGCGGTCGCCCGCCTTGTGGCCTGTGCGCTCGACAAAGGCCCGGAACAGATCCTGCGGAACGCCGAGCCGAATGCCGGCGCCGTCGCCGGTTTTCCCATCAGCGTCTACGGCGCCCCGATGCCAGACAGCTTTGAGCGCGGCGATCGCCATCTCAACAATTTCGCGGCGCGGGCTGGCGTCGAGCGCGGCAACGAGGCCGACGCCGCACGCATCGCGCTCTGACGAGGGATCGTATGCTCCCGCAGCGGACAGCGCGTCGCGGCGCGCCTGATAGGTGGTGACGCAGTCTTCCATTGGCTCGGTCTTCTTATTCAGCCGCAATCGGCCGGGTGCTGGCGGCATTCAGTTGTTTTATGATCGCCTCGGCGGCGACGCGTCCGTCGCGTATTGCCCACACAACAAGCGATGCGCCGCGGACAATATCGCCGGCGGCGTAAACGCCGGGCGCTTTGGTTTCAAGGGTCAACGGGTTGACCTTGACCGTGCCGCGCGCGGTAACGGCGAGGTCCGGCTCGCCGAACAGCGTCGGCAGGTCTTCCGGCTCAAACCCGAGCGCCTTGATGACAAGATCCGCTTCGAGGTCGAAGTCGGCGCCGGCCACTTCAACCGGCGCGCGCCGACCGCTTTCGTCGGGCTCGCCAAGCTCCATGCGCGCCGCACGCACGCCATTCGCCTTCGCCGCGTCGCCGGAAACCGCCTTTGGCGCGGCAAGCCATTCAAAGACAACGCCCTCTTCTTCAGCGTTCGCGACTTCTCTGGCGGAGCCGGGCATATTTTTCCGGTCACGGCGATAAAGGCAGGTTACCGACTTCGCGCCCTGGCGCGCGGCGGTGCGCACGCAATCCATGGCCGTGTCGCCGCCGCCGATCACGACGACGCGTTTGCCTTCCGCATTGAGCGCGCCGGAATCAAACGAGGCAACATCGTCGCCGAGACCTTTACGGTTGGACGCCGTCAGATAGTCCAGCGCAGCGACAACGCCCTCATTGCCGACGCCAGGGCAAATCAGATCGCGCGCCTTGTAAACGCCCGTTGCAATAAGCACGGCGTTATGATCGGCCCGTAGCTCAGCCAGCGACGCATCGCGGCCGACTTCAAAATTTTCGACGAACTTAACGCCGCTCTTACGAAGATGCTCGGCGCGGCGGGCGACCACGTGTTTTTCAAGCTTGAAGTTCGGTATGCCGTAAATCAGCAAACCGCCGATCCGGTCATACCGCTCATAGACAGTGACCTGCACTCCTTCGCGGCGCAATTCTTCGGCGGCAGCCAGGCCGGCGGGGCCCGCCCCGATGATGCCCACCGACTGCGGGCGCTCATGGGACGGAACGACCGGTTTGATCCATCCGTTTTCCCAGGCCGTCTCGGTGATGTACTGCTCGACGGCGCCGATGGTCACCGTTCCGTGTCCGGACTGTTCGATAACGCAAGCGCCCTCGCACAACCGGTCCTGCGGACAGATGCGCCCGCACACCTCCGGCATGTTGTTGGTTGCGGAAGAAACCGCATAGGCTTCTTCGAGGCGATCTTCCGCCACAAGTTTCAGCCAGTCGGGAATATCGTTCCCGAGCGGGCAGTGATTGGTACAGAACGGCACGCCGCATTGCGAACAGCGGGCCGCCTGGGCCGCTGCATGATCTTCTGCAAACGCCTTGTATATTTCGTCGAAATCCCGGCGCCGGGCGCCGGGATCTCGTTTTGGAGGCGTCTCGCGATCAAGCGAGGTGAATTTCAACATGCGTTCCGTAATCGGGAACTCTCCCTAAATGCCTATCCCGGCGAGAACTCCGGATAAGCTTCCAATCCCAGCTCGGATTTGTCCAGACCGACACGTTCCTGATCGGCCGACGCTCGCACGCCGAGCGTGAATTTAAGCGCGTACCAGACCGCGAGGCTGATGACAAAGACAAATGCGCCAATGGCGACAATGCCGATAAGCTGGTTAATGTAGCTGATCCCCTCGCTTTTATTGGTCAGCGGCACGATGAGCGTGCCCCAGATGCCGCAGAACAAGTGGGCCGGAATGGCGCCGACGACGTCGTCAATCTTCAGCTTGTCGAGCAGCGGCACCGCCAGCGTCACAATGACGCCGCCGACAGAACCGATGAGAATGGCCTGCCAGATAGCCGGCGCCAGCGGCTCGGCGGTGATCGAGACAAGCCCGCCGATGGCGCCGTTAAGCACGATTGTCAGGTCGACTTTCTTGTAGAGAACCTGCGTCAGAACCAGCGCCGTGACGACGCCGCCGCACGCGGCCATGTTGGTGTTGACGAAGATGTTCGCAACGGATGCGGCGTCTTCAATTGTGCCAAGGGCTAGCTGCGAGCCGCCGTTAAAGCCGAACCAGCCGAGCCAGAGAATGAATGTCCCGAGCGTCGCCAGCGGCAGCGACGAACCCGGCATCGGATGCACTTTGCCTTCGTCATATTTGCCGCTCCGCGATCCGAGCACGATGGCGCCCGCAAGGGCCGCCCAGCCGCCGGTGGAGTGGACGAGCGTGGAGCCGGCGAAGTCGTCAAAATTGGCGTCGAGCCAACCGGCGCCCCAGACCCAGCTCGCCTGGATCGGATAAATGATCCCGGTAAGGACCGCCACGAAGATCAGGAACGGAAAGAGTTTGATGCGCTCTGCGAGCGTCCCTGAAACAATCGACGCCGCCGTGGCGACAAAAACCATCTGGAAGTACCAATCCGAACTCGCGGAGTAACCGGTTCCTGTCGGATCGGAATCGTCAGCGCTCCAAAAGAAATCGAGCGGCGCGATAAACCCGCCTTCCGCTACGCCGTAGATCAACTGGTAACCGATAAGGTAAACCATCAGCCCGGCGACCGAATAAAGCGCAATGTTTTTCAGACAGATCGTCGCCGCATTCTTTGAGCGGACAAGGCCCACTTCCAGCATGCAGAAACCGGCCGCCATGAACATGACGACCATGCCGGCGATCAGGAACAGAAGGGTGTTGAATACAAATACCGTCGAATCGGAGGCCGGCGCCGGCGCTGCTGCGGCGTCTTGCGCAAGGGCGGTAGTCGACAAGACAGCGGCAATTGAGGCCGCCGCCAGGGCGGTTTTCTTAATCATGTTATCCCTCATTTCAGTTAAAGCGCTGCCGCGCCGGTTTCGCCGGTGCGCACCCGCACGGCTTCTTCAAGGCTAAGGACGAAGATCTTTCCGTCGCCAATGCGATCGGTCTTCGCAGCCGTCCGGATCGCGTCGACGACCGCCGCGGCGCGCGAGGCCTCAACGGCAATTTCAATTTTCACCTTGGGCATGAAGTCGACCTGATACTCCGCCCCCCGATAAACTTCGGAGTGGCCCTTCTGGCGGCCAAATCCTTTGACGTCGGTAACGGTCATCCCCTCGACGCCAAGAGCTGTCAGGGCGTTGCGCGTGTCGTCAAGTTTTTGCGGTTTGATGACGGCAATAATGTATTTCATCTTTTTTTGCCTCTCTCTTTTCGCGTTTTAGCCTCGCGATTCGCAGCAAGCGTATTACAGGAAGTATTGCGACGCAACATTCTTTGCTGCGAAGGCAAATTCGTCGCAGGCATAAATAGCATATATCGCTAATATAATGCACTAATCATCTTTTTTTATAGTTTTTTCGGACTTTATGGCGATATTCTGCGTCATTTCATCCATCGCCTCTTGTGCAGTGCGTCAATTTCCGTCAGCTTTTCCTCCATGACAAGCGAAGTTGCTCCGTATGCAGCCATTCGCGAGGGGTCAAAAAATGGAGAAACAAATGAAAAAAGCAGCATTGCTGGCAATGGCGTTGGCAGGCATTTCAAGCGGCGCGAGCGCTGAAGGCATCGGCGTCTCAACAACGCTGGGATTTGAGTCGCGATACATTTTCCGCGGCGTCCAGTTTGCGGAAACGAGCGTCCAGCCGGCGGTCGAACTTTCCTATGGCGGGTTTTACGGCGGCGCCTGGTTCAACCTGCCAGTCGGCGACGATGATCTGGTCGTAACGCCGGGAGGCGAAGAACTCGATCTTTACGCAGGCTACGGCGGCGATCTTGGCGACGGCTGGAGCTTCGATGTCGGGGTGACGTATTACACCTTCCCGGATCTCGCCAGCGGCTTTTTCGACATCTTCGAAGAGGACGGCGACGGCCTCGGCGCCAACACAGTGGAACTCTACGCAGGCCTTGCACTCGACGCGCCGCTTGCGCCGTCGCTTTATGTCTATCGGGACTTCATGTTCGATACATTCACAATTGAAGGCGGCGTCTCTCATTCGTTTCCAATGGCGGAGAAAACCAGCTTCGATGTTGGCGGCTCAATTGGCTATGTCATCGATGACGATGCCGGCGGCGACTACCTTTATGGCGCAGCGACCGCCGATCTCAGCTACGCGCTGACCGATGACGCGTCGGTGGCTGCCGGGGTGCGTTACGGCGGTTCCGATATCGCCGGCGGATCGTTCATCGACGATTCAATTGCAGGCACGACCAAAAGCAGCGGCTTCTGGTGGGGCCTCAGCGTGTCCGCCAGCTTCTGACAAAGCTGACGACGCTGATTCGAACGCCGTTCGCCGCTTCCATGGGGCGGACGGCGTTTCTCATTCAACGACAATCATTGCCCGCCCGAGATCGCGGACACCGCGAAACGCACGCCGATCACGATCAACGCAATCATGACGGCGTATTCAATGAGGGTAACCCCGCCGCGATAGGCAAGGAATCGCCGCACCGCCGTCCAGGATTTTGTCCAACGTTTCGCCACCGAAACCCCGCCAGAAGGGAACGCCGCCACGCAGGGGCGCTTTCAGGGGCAAACTATCACGGGGCGGCATTTATTACAATCTAGTAATGAAAAAATATTGCAATTTCAATTAATAAGCACCCGAACGCTGGCGATATCCGATATAATTCAATCATTAAGCGAGCGCAATCGGGTAATATTCCTATAGCGGGAATAGATGTGCCCGCCGTTCGCCGCGCCTCCAGAACTGTAAACAAACCGATCACCCCGCGTGGATTTTGGCGGGGCCGTGCGATGAGTCGCCTTCCTCACGCGTCTCTCGGCCGATCTCATTGACAGCGCGCACCCTGCGGCGCCACAGGGTCGGACGTCACGCAAGCTGAAGGGAATGAGGGCAAAATGCGCGAGCAGTTTTACCGCCGGATCGATGGCGCAATCGCCGAGCTACGCGAGCAGGGCCTGGAAAAAATCGAGCGGGAAATCACATCGCCCCAAGGGCCGGTCATCGAGGTCAACCACAAGGGCGGCAGCGCTACGGTCCTCAATTTCTGCGCCAACAATTACCTTGGCCTTGCCGATCACCCGGACATTGTCGCCGCCGCAAAAGCGACCATGGACGATTATGGGTTCGGCATGGCGTCTGTGCGCTTCATCTGCGGCACAACAGACCTGCACCGCCGGGTCGAGCGCGAGATCGCCGACTTTCTCGGCTATGAGGATTCGATTTTATTCGCCGCATGCTTCGATGCGAATGGCGGCGTCTTTGAACCGCTCCTCGGCGCCGAAGACGCCATCATTTCAGACGCCCTGAACCATGCGTCGATCATCGACGGCGTGCGCCTGTGCAAGGCCAAGCGCTATCGCTTCGCCAATTCCGACATGGATGATCTGCGCGCTCAATTGCAAAAAGCCGACGCGGACAACGCCCGCACGAAGCTGATCGTCACCGACGGCGTTTTCTCAATGGACGGCTATATCGCCAAGCTCGACAAAATTTGTGCGCTTGCGGATGAATTCGGCGCCCTTGTCATGGTCGACGACTGCCATGCAACCGGCTTCATGGGCCCCGGCGGCAAAGGCGCGCCCGCTCATTGCGGCGTCGCCGAGCGCGTCGACATCCTGACTGGCACGCTCGGCAAGGCGCTGGGCGGCGGCATGGGCGGGTATATCTGCGCATCGGAGCGGGTGGTTCATCTGCTGCGCAATCGCGCCCGCCCCTATCTCTTTTCAAACGCGCTGACGCCGGCCCTTCTCGGGGCGACCCTGAAAACGCTGGAACTGGTGCGCAACGGCGGCGACCTGCGCGCGCAGCTCTTTCGCAATGCGGAACGGTTCCGGATGCAGATGACAGCGGCTGGTTTTGACCTCCTTCCCGGCGAGCATCCGATCATACCGGTGATGATCCCCGATGCGCGCAAGGCGGGCGAGATGGCCGCCGCCATGATGGACGAAGGGGTTTACGTAACGGCCTTCTCATTCCCCGTCGTGCCCAAAGGCCAGGCCCGCATTAGAACGCAAATGTGCGCGGCCCATTCGGACGAGCAGATAGACCAGGCCGTCAGCGCGTTCAAAGCGGCGGGCCGCAAGGTCGGCGTCATTTAGACTTGCGGGCCCGGCGCGAAATGCGGATCGGCGCGGCGTCGCCGCAAGCTGTTCAGTTCGTCCACCGGGCGTGCTCTTCGTAAAGCCGAGGATGATCGATATCGCTGACGATATCGACGATGACGTCGTCGACGCACCGTTCCCGGTTCGCGCGGTTTCTCACCATGCGATAGCCGCGAAAGTAATCGTCGCAATACTCCTCAGCGACAGCGACGATTTCGCCGTAAAGTCGTTCGACGCCGCTATCGGTCGAAAGCGCCGCTTCGGCAAAGCGCAGTTCATAAGCGCCTGCATGGGCCTGCGTGAGTGAAGCGCACGCCATAAGCGCGGCGGCGGCGAAAAGCGTTGCTGTTTTTGTTTTCTGTGACATGGGGCGAGTCTCTCCTTTTCTTGGGCGTCCTGTTGAGGACGTCTGAAACGAAGATGACCGCGCAACGGAGTTTGGGGAATCGCGAATCCGGCGACGCCGCCATGAGAAATTGTCATGGGGTCAGGCTCGCGAGGGTGCGCTTTCTGCAACCTCCTTCTGCAACCAGTCGTAGGCGCGTTTTATGTGCGGTCGCCTTACGGCGCCCGGCACATGGGCGGTGTAGTATGTCGACTTCCAGTCGACGAAGACTTCTGAAAAGAGCGTCATGTCACCGCCGGCAATCGAACGGCGCACAAGCAGTTCCGGAAGCAGCGCAACGCCTTCGCCTGCCCGCACCGCCTCGATCGCGACCAGAAAGTCCTCCATGATGAATGTGGATGACGCGCCGCCGAGGTCTACGCTGGCGGCCGTCGACCATGCCGCCCATTCATTGCTGGAAAAGGTCTGGATCCGCCGCACTGAAGAGAGAAAGGCGGCCGGCTCTTTTCCTTCATGGTCGCGCATCAGCGCTGTTGAGGCGACCGGCGCCAGCAGCCCTTTCGAAAGCGGGCGCTCAATGACGCCCTCCTTGCCGCCGCGGCCGTAGCGAACGCTGAAATCCACCTCTTCTCGGGAGAGGTCGACAATGCGGTCCGACGTCAAAATCTCCAGCGCAATATCCGGATTCTCTTTTTCAAACGCATCGAGCCGCGGCGCCAGAAACTGCGATGCAAACGACGCGAGCGTCGAAATACGGCAGACATTCGATCGCGGCGGCCTTCGGTGGTAGCGCCCGAATGCGTCCTCCAGCAATGCGAAGGCCGGCGTTAACGCATCTCGAATCGCGTGCCCTTCCTGGGTCAGGGAAAGACCGCCCGGCAGGCGTTCGAACAGCTTTGCGCCGATATGATCCTCAAGCAGAATGACCTGCTTGCTGATCGCGCCCTGGGTTACGCCAAGCTCCTCGGCGGCCCGCGAAAAATTCAGGTGGCGCGCGGCGACTTCGAAGGCGCGAATCGCATTGAGCGGGGGCAGCGGCATAAGCCGCTATAGCACGGAACATTCGGACGTATTTTCGATAATATCTATAGACGTCCTCCCGCTCTGCTAATATGCCTCAAGCTCGCAAAAACCCTTGGATCCGCTCATGAAAGCCCTGATGAAAGCAAAGCCCGAGGAAGGCATCTGGCTCGCCGATACGGCGCGGCCCACCATCGGCCCGAACGACGTGTTGATCAAAGTGAAGCGCTCTGCGATCTGCGGCACGGACGTGCACATCTATAACTGGGACGAGTGGGCGCAGAAAACGATCCCCGTGCCGATGACGGTCGGCCATGAGTTTTCCGGGGAGGTCGTGGATATCGGGTCGGAGGTTCATCCCGAACACGCAACCTTCAAGATCGGCGACCGGGTGTCCGCAGAAGGGCACGTTACCTGCGGCTATTGCCGCAACTGCCGCGCCGGCAAACGCCATCTCTGCCGCAATACGCTTGGGGTCGGCGTCAACCGGCCGGGCTCCTTCGCGGAATATGTCGCCGTGCCCGCTTTCAATGTCTATCGGTTGCCTGACGACGTGTCCGACGACATGGGCGCCATCTTCGATCCTTACGGCAACGCGACGCACACCGCCCTCGCCTTCGATCTCGTCGGCGAGGATGTGTTGATCACCGGCGCAGGGCCCATCGGCATCATGGCCGCGGCGATCGCGAAGTTTGTGGGCGCGCGATACGTTGTCGTTACGGACGTCAATGATTACCGCCTGGATCTCGCGCGCAAGATGGGCGCGACCCGCGCGGTCAATGTAGCAAACGAGTCATTACGAGACGTGATGTCGGACCTGAAAATGACCGAAGGGTTCGATGTCGGGCTTGAGATGTCCGGCGTCGTCTCGGCGTTTCAGTCCATGCTCGACACCATGAACCATGGCGGCAAGGTCGCCATGCTCGGCATCATGCCCAACGGCGCCGGCATCGACTGGGACAAGGTGATCTTCAAAGGGCTTGAGATCAAAGGCATATACGGCCGGCGCATGTTCGAGACCTGGTATAAAATGGGCGCAATGCTCCAGGGCGGGCTGGATTTATCGCCCATCCTCACCCACCGCTTTTCCATCGACGACTATCAACAAGGCTTCGACGTCATGCGGTCGGGCCAGTCGGGGAAAGTTATTCTGGAGTGGTAGTGGTAGGCCGGGTTAGCCGCGAGGCGTAACCCACCATCCAACATGCAAGCAATACTGAAGTCCGCCATTTCCGGACCCCGGCTTTCGCCGGGGAGATCGGGTTGAGGGTTTGAAAAAATTCTCTCCCCCGCTCTTTCCGGCGAAAGCCGGAATCCGGAGAACGCAGATATTACGCAAACAAGTGTAATCCGGACACCGTCGCGGTTTTAAACACACCGTGCGTTCGATGTTGCCGCGTTTCACACCGCAACCGCCTTTGACAATCCCGGCGCCCGCGCCTACTTGCGTCGTCGGAGAAGGAGCAACGCGATGATCCCCCGTTACGCCCGGGCCGAAATGGCCGATATCTGGTCGCCGGAAACGAAATACCGGATCTGGTTCGAGATCGAGGCCCATGCGGCTATCGCCATGGCGGAGCTTGGCGTCATTCCGAAAGAAGCCGCGCAAACCGTCTGGGAAAAGGGTAAGGACGCAAAATTCGATTCCGACCGCATCGACGAAATCGAGCGGGAAGTAAAACACGACGTCATCGCCTTCCTGACGCATCTGGCTGAACTGATCGGCCCGGAAGCGCGGTTCGTTCATCAGGGCATGACATCGTCGGACGTGCTCGACACCTGTCTTTCGGTGCAGCTTGCGCGCGCCAGCGACATTCTGCTCACCGGGCTCGACCGTTTGCTGGCGGCGCTGAAAACCCGCGCAAACGAACACAAAGATACGATCTGCGTCGGGCGCAGCCACGGCATTCACGCCGAGCCGACCACGTTCGGGGTGAAGCTCGCAACCTTCTACGCAGAGTTCGCGCGGGCCCGGAAACGGCTCGAAGCGGCGCGTAAAGAGGTCGCCGTCTGCGCGATCTCGGGCTCGGTCGGCACCTTCGCCAATGTGGATCCGTCCGTTGAAGCGTATGTGGCGGAAAAGCTCGGCCTCGCCGTCGAACCGGTTTCAACACAGGTGATCCCCCGCGACCGCCATGCCGCTTACTTCACGACCCTCGGCGTCATCGCATCGTCAATCGAACGGTTTGCGGTGGAAATCCGTCACCTGCAGCGCAGCGAAGTTCTGGAGGCGGAGGAATTTTTCGCCAAGGGCCAGAAGGGTTCGTCTTCGATGCCCCACAAGCGCAATCCGATATTGACCGAAAACCTCACAGGGCTCGCCCGTCTTGTTCGCATGTGCGCGACACCGGCGATGGAAAATGTCGCCCTCTGGCATGAGCGCGATATCTCCCATTCTTCCGTGGAGCGCGGCATCGCGCCCGATGCGACGGTTCATCTGGACTTTGCCCTTCAGCGCGTCGCCGGCGTCGTCGAAAACCTTGTCGTCTACCCGGAGCGGATGCAGTCAAATCTCGACAAGCTTGGCGGGCTGATTTTCTCGCAGCGGGTTTTGCTGGCGCTGACCCAGGCGGGGGCCAGCCGCGAGGATTCCTATTCATGGGTTCAGCGCAACGCCATGCCGGCCTGGCGCGGCGAGGCTGCGTTTCTCGACCTCCTCAAGGCGGACAAGGACGTCGCCATGAACCTGCCCGAAAAAGACCTCGAAGCCCTGTTTGACCTCGGCTGGCACACCAAGCACGTCGATACGATTTTCGCCCGCGTTTTTGGCGACTAACGGCTTTTCTGCACGAAGACATTGATGATCGCGGCGACAAGCCCTGCAACCGCAATGATGAAAAGCGCCATCGAAGCGCCCTCGGAAAAGTCGGACCGCGCAAACGGTCCGCCGGCGGCGAGAACCTCGGCCGGTTTCGGGTCGGCATAGCCGTCCGGCGTCGTCACCCCGAGGAACGGCGACAGGTGAAATCCGACCGCGCCCAGAAATGGCAGCACCGCGAGCTTCGACCCAAGCGCACGCGTCGCCGGAACGATGAGCAGGATGCCGGCAACGAGTTCGAGCGCGCCGGTGGCGTAATTGCCGAGCGGATAGGCCAGTTCCGCGAATGGAACGCCCGCAGCGGCGGCCTTGTATTCGATATAGGGAAAGATGTGGGCGCCGCCCGTAAACTTCATGACGCCAAAAAACACCAGAAATCCGCCGACCGCCAGCGCCAGCACCCATCGCAGTAAAGCCATGATATCCGTATCCTCCGTCAAAACCGCCCCGCAGAATGCCGGGCGGCCCTTCTCCCGGCGTAAATGCCTCCCCCCGAACCGAAGGGCCAATGACGGTTATACACATGGCCGTGAAGCCGGCGGCGCCCCGGCAACGGCGCGCCCCCGCCCGGCCCGGCCTATTTCCCGCCGGAAGCGCCGGATTCGTTCAGTTTAAGGGGGCGGGGCGCCTTGACATCAAGGCGCGCCTGAGTAGTTTCCGCCGCTCGCTGCGACCGGCGCATCTGCGCCAGATGGAGTCACCGATGGCCAAGCCAACCACCGTCAAGATCCGCCTGAATTCAACCGCGGATACGGGCTATTTTTATGTGACCAAGAAAAATACCCGGACCATGACCGAGAAAATGGTCGTTCGGAAATACGATCCTGTCGCGCGCAAACACGTTGAGTTTAAAGAGGGCAAGATCAAGTAAAGCGCCGGTTCAGCCACGGACGATCTGACAGGCCGCCATTTTGGCGGCCTTTTTTGTCGCCCGTTTTTGTCCAAACGGCGCACGCCTTTCAAAGATCCCGCTTAACCTTATGCGGCCCGGTTGACGACCTTGTTGCGCCCGTCGTTTTTGGCCTCGTACAGCGCCTCGTCGGCGCGCTTGATGAGCTTCTGTGCGGTATCGTCTTCCGGTCCGTTCTCCGTGGAAGCGATGCCGATGGAAGCCGTAACGTCGAGTTCGTCGCGGGCGCCGTTTACGACGAACTTCACGGTGGCGACTTCGTGGCGCAGCCGTTCAGCGACGACAGCGGCGAAGCTGGCGTCCGTGTCGGGCATGGCGATCAGGAACTCCTCCCCACCGTATCGGCAGGCGAGATCGATGCCGCGGACCGAACGCGAAATTCGTTCAGCGAATTCCTGAATGACTTTGTCGCCAACATCATGGCCGTGGGTATCGTTGATCTTCTTGAAATGATCGATGTCGAGAATCATCACCGCCAGCGGGCGTCCCGTCCAGTAGGCGCGGTCGAACATTGCCGTCAGGTGACTTGCCAGATAGCGGCGATTGTAAAGGCCGGTGAGCTGATCCGTTACCGCCATTTCGAGGCTTGCCTGGAACGATGAGCGCAGCTGATCGACATAGTGCTTTCGGCGCAATTGCGTCGTGACGCGGGCGATCAGTTCGTTTTTGTCCACCGGCCGCGTAAGATAGTCGTTAACGCCGATATCGAGGGCGCGCACGAGCTTGCGCGTATCGCCCTGGCGTACCACGGCCAGAAGCGGCGTCAGCCTGGTTTCGTCAAATGAGCGTATAGAGGAACAAAGGCGAAGCGGGTCCATCGCTTCGAGCGACATGTTAACGACAATCAGATCGAAATCGCCGGATCGCGCGCGGCTCAGCGCCACTTCAGGATCCATCTCGTGGGATACGGCGTAGTCTTCGCCAAGCGCGCGCTGGAGACGCTCGATCTGCTCGTCATTATCGTCGATGATGAAAATACGGCTTTCCATCGTCTTCGTGTCGACGTCAATGCTTTCGACGACGCCGAGGCCTTTGCCGGTCGCATACCGGGCGCGCAGCTCATCAGTCATCATTTTGAGGCGCGTCAGACTGCGAACCCGCGCAAACAGCGCAAGGTCTTCGACGGGTTTCGTAAGGAAGTCGTCCGCGCCCGCCTCAAGCCCCGCCACTCTGTCGGCCTGCTGATCAAGCGCCGTGACCATGACGATGGGAATATGCGTTGTTTCTGGATCGGCCTTGATGCGCCGGCACGCTTCAAATCCGTCCATCCCGGGCATCATGACATCGAGCAGGATAATGTCAGGCTGTTCGGACGCCGCTTTCTCGACCGCCTCCTGACCGGAATATGCGCCAAGCACGTCAAAATACTCGGCGCGCAATTTCGCTTCGAGCAGTTTAACGTTCGGTTCGAGATCGTCGACGACTAGGACACGCGCCGTCATGCAGCCCCCTGACAAATGGGATTACCCGGTTTTCGTCAGGAGCCTAGTCCAAATATCTTTTCACTTTCTCAAGAAAAGTGCTGACGGAAATTGGTTTGGCAATATAGTCTTCACACCCGCCCTGGCGAATGCGTTCCTCATCGCCTTTCATCGCAAACGCGGTGACGGCGATAATCGGAATATCAACCAATTCTTCATCATTCTTAATTTTTTGCGTAACTTCGAGGCCGGAAACCTCCGGAAGCTGAATATCCATGAGGATGAGATCCGGCCGTTCTTCCGTCGCAAGCTTGAGGGCCTCAGGCCCCGTGCGCGCCTCTATCGTGTTATAGCCATGGGCCTCCAGCAGATCATGAAAAAGCTTCATGTTCAGCTCGTTGTCCTCGACAATCAGGACCGTTTTGGACGCCGCCGGCGTTTCAGTTTTCACCATCGCGGACATTAACATGCTTTAATACCTTCGCGGCGCACACCGATTCGGGCGTTGCGTTGGTTACGTTTTGCATCAAAGGTCTTAATTGAATGTTTATCCTGTAAACGCGCAGCGCCGCTGTTTCTGCGGGTCGGCGCGGTAACCTTTTGTTAAGCCATGGAGTTTGCGACCGCTTTTTGTACAGCCTGCGAATCACCCGCTGATTCGGATGCGCGGCGATGCGCGTCCTGCGGCAGAGGGGACGTCGTCTCGCACCCGGAACTCCTCTCCCTGACGATCGCCCATATCGACTGCGACGCTTTTTATGCGGCGATTGAAAAACGCGACGATCCGAGCCTTGCTGACAAGCCGGTCCTGATTGGCGGCGGCGTCCGCGGCGTCGTTTCAACGGCCTGCTATGTGGCGCGCACCTATGGGGCGAAGTCGGCGATGCCGATGTTCAAGGCGCACGCCGCCTGCCCCGACGCCGTTATCATCAAGCCGAATATGTCAAAATATGCGGAGGCGGGCCGCCGGATTCGCGAAATGATGCGGGCGTTGACGCCCATGGTGGAGCCGCTTTCAATCGACGAGGCCTTTCTCGACCTGTCCGGCACCGAACGCCTGCACGGGGCGCCGCCGGCGGTGATGCTCGCCCGCCTCCAGCGCCGTATCGAGCAGGAGGTCGGGGTTACGGCGTCCGTTGGCCTGTCGCACAACAAATTCCTGGCGAAGGTCGCGTCGGACCTCGACAAGCCGAAAGGGTTTTCCATCATCGGTCGCGCCGAAACCATGGATTTCCTCGCCGCTCTGCCCGTCACGGCGATCTGGGGCGTCGGCAAGGCCATGGCGCGGAAACTTGAAAGCGACGGACTGAAAACCGTCGGTCAGCTTCAAAAAATGGAGACCAGCGAACTCGCGCGCCGTTATGGCGAATTGGGGCTGCGCCTCGCGCGCCTGTCGCAAGGGAAAGACGCGCGGCGCGTAAAGCCGGAACGGGACACGAAATCGGTCTCATCCGAAACGACGTTCAACAACGACATCACCGATCCGCAGCTCCTGGAAGACATATTATGGGAGCTGTGCGAGAAAGTTTCTGCACGAATGAAAGCCAGCAGCTTCGAGGGGCGCGTCATAACGCTGAAGCTCAAATCACGGGAATTCAAGACAATCACCCGGCGCATCACTCTGGACGCGCCAAGCAATCTTGCGCGGATTGTATTCGCCGCCGCAAAACGGATGCTGCATGAAGCAGCGCCGGGAGGCGTCTGGCGCCTAATCGGCGTTGGCTTTTCCGGCTTGTCGGCGGAGGGCGCCAATCCGACCCGCGATCTCTTCGACGCGGAAACGGAACGGATCGCCGCCCAGGAACACGCCATAGACGCGATCCGTCAGCGCTTCGGCAAAGACGTTATCGGGGCCGGCCGGAGTCTGCGCAAACGCGGCCGGTAACGCGCCTATTCGCCGTGCTTCACCGGTTCGACGTCCGCCTTGCCCACAGCCTTCAGCGCAAATGCAAAAAGGTGCGCACGCTCATCGAGCCGTTCAAAACGGGCCGCCGACCCTCCGTGTCCCGCCTCCATATTGGTGCGCAACACAAACGGACCGCCGCGCGCGTCGTCGCGCAGTCTGGCGATCCACTTTGCCGGCTCCCAGTAGGTCACGCGATAATCGGTAAGGCCCGCCGTCGCCATGATCGGCGGATAATCCGTGTCGCGAATATTTTCATAAGGCGAATATTCGGCGATCCAGCCATATTGCTCGGCGCTGGTAATCGGATTGCCCCACTCTTCCCATTCCGGAGGCGTCAACGGCAAATCCGCGTCGGATATTGTCGTAATGACGTCGACGAACGGAACGGCTGCAATCACGCCGGCGAAAAGTTCAGGCCGCAGATTAACCGTGGCGCCGACCAGCAGGCCCCCAGCGCTCCCGCCATAGATGACGATATTCTTTTGCGACGTGTATTCTTTCTCGATCAACGCATCGGCGGCGGCGGCAAAGTCCGTAAACGTATTCATCTTCTTGTCGAGCTTGCCGTCGAGATACCATTGCCGGCCCTTGGCGGCGCCTCCGCGCACATGCGCGAGGGCGTAGATCATGCCGCGATCCACAAGCGACAGATTAGTGGTGGAGAAGCTGTCGGGGATTGTCGCGCCGTAGGAGCCATAGCCATACAAAAGCACCGGCGCGGAACCGTCGACCGGCGTCGACTTCAGCCGGAGGACGACCACAGGAACGCGGGCGCCGTCAGCGGCTTCGGCGTCGATACGCTCCACCACATAGAGCGACGGGTCGTGACCGCTCGGAACTTCCTGCGTTTTCAGAAGCGTGCGTTCGCGCGAGCCCATGTCGTAGTCATAGGTCTGCTCCGGCGTCGACGGCGATTCGTAGGTGAAGCGAACGGTCGACGTGTCGAACTCGTAGCCGCTGCTGAGGCCGAGGCTGTACGCCGCTTCATCGAATGAAATTTCATGAGCATCACCGTCATATGTGGATATGACGATGCGCGGGCGCGCGTCATAGCGTTCATAACGCACAAAATAATCCTTAAACGGAACGAATCCGGAAATGTAACGCCCCGCCTCATGGGGTATCCAGTCGGTCCAGTTCTCCCGCCCCGGCGCCGCGACGGGCGCTTTGACAATCTTGTAATCGACAGCGCCGTCGGCGTTTGTGCGGATGATAAACTCATCGCCGCGGTGCTCGACATCGTATTCGACGCCATTATCGCGCTCGGCAATCAGCACCGGAGCACCCAGCGGATCATTGGCCGCGATGGCTCGGTATTCGCTCGTGATCTGACTCTGGGCCCCAATGAACACATAGTCTCCGCTCTGGCTTTTTGCGACGCCGAGAAAAAAGCCGGGGTCCTCTTCTTCGTAGATCACGGCGTCGTTTGCGGCATCGTCGCCCAGACGGTGATATTTGACGCGCACGGGGCGCTGGTTGTCGTCGCGCTCTACATAGAAGAAGCCGGAGGAGTCGGCGCTCCAGACGGCGCCGGACGCATCGGCGCTTTCAATGGCATCGGACCGCTCCTCACCGGTCGCGATCTCGCGCACGCGGATCGTGTAATACTCAGATCCTAGACGATCGACGGAATAGGCGGCGTAGCGATGGTCGGGACTGTGATCGACCGACCCGATGGAAAAGAACTCGCTTCCGGCGCTTTCCTTGTCACCGTCGATGATGACCTGCTCGTCGCCCCCGCCCCGCGGCGCGCGCACAAAGACGGGATATTCGCCCCCCTCCCGAAAGCGGACCCAGTATCGCCAGTTGCCGTCGGGCGCCGGCACAGAGGCGTCATCTTCTTTTATCCGCCCGCGCATCTCGGCGAACAACGCCTTGCGCACCCCGTCGAGGTCGGCGGTTACGGCGCCATAATATTCGTTTTCCGCCTCCAGCGCCGCTCTGATATCCGCGTCGAGGGTGGACGGGTCGCGCAGGACCTGCTGCCAGTCGCTGTCGCGCAACCACGCATAGTTGTCCGTTCGCGTGATCCCGTGTTGGGTGAATTCCACGGGCCGTTTCTCGACCCTTGGCGCTTCAATGCCACTGGCGGCGGCGAAGGGAGACGCTGACATCGCTTCCTCTTTCTGGTTCTCGGGTTTGACGGGATCCTGACCGCCGCATGCGGCCAGAAACAAGGCGAAAACAGCGCTGAGAGCGCCGGACCGATTGATCATAATGATATCCCCGAACGGACGCCGCCCACGATCAGCGACGCTGCCGACCTAACCGGCTTTTCCCGGATTTGGCAACGGTGAACGGCGTCTTCAACTTGGCATGGCGCCCGCTTGCTTGTCGTAAAATTGACGTGATCGAAAGGACGCGGGGTGGCGCCCGGAAGGCGGAACGAGCATGTATTAAGTCCGGTTTTTGTGTGTGGCGAAAAAGGAGTATCTGAATGACCCGCGCCATCTCCGTCGCCGTCGTGGTTCTTACGTTTTTCGCCGCCGCATACGCACAAGACACCATGCCGGGAGACGCCGGCGACACGTCGTCGCCCCAATATGAAACAGCGGTTTTCGCCGGCGGGTGTTTCTGGTGCGTTGAATCGGACCTTGAAAAACTCGATGGCGTTGGCGACGTCGTATCCGGATATGCGGGCGGCGAAACGCAAAACCCAACCTATCGAAACCATGCCGACCATCTTGAAGTCGTCCGCGCTCCTTATGATCCGTCAATCATATCGTATCGCGAACTGACGGATTATTTCCTGCGTCACATCGATCCGTTCGACGATGGCGGCCAGTTTTGCGACCGGGGCCATTCCTACACGACGGCGATCTTTTATCAGAACACGGATCAAAAAACCGCAGCGGAAGCCGCCGTCGCGGCGGCCGAAGCTGAACTCGGCCGGGAAATCGTCACGCCCGTGCGCCCGCTGGACCGCTTCTGGCGCGCGGAGGATTACCATCAGGATTACTACAGGAATAATCCAGTGCGGTATAAATTCTACCGCACCGGCTGCGGCCGCGATCTCCGCGTCAAAGCTGTTTGGGGCGGGTGACTACTCCCCGCCGCTCGCATCGCCGCCGGCGCCGTCGCCTGGCGCGGGAAACCCGCGATCGCGCATAAGCGCATCGATCGTTGCGTCGCGGCCCCGGAAAACCCGATAGGCGACTGCCGGATCGACAGAGTTGCGGGGCGCGAACAGGTGATTGACCATCCTGTTTGCAAGATCCTTGTCGTAAAACCCGCCGGGCGCCTCCGCGAACGCTTCGGCTGCGTCAGCGGTGAGGACATCGGCCCACATATATCCGTAATAGCCTGCGGAATATCCTTCTCCGGAAAAGATATGACCGAAATGCGTGCTTCTGTGGCGCATAACGATTTCCTTCGGCATCCCCAGCTCGGCGAGCGTCTCGCGCTCGAACGCATCGGGGTCGATCCCTTCCGGGTCCGTCGTGTGGTATCTCATATCCACAAGCGCGGAAGCGAGATATTCGACCGTATCGAAGCCTTGCATGAACGTTGACGCCGCCTTGATTTTCGCGACCAGCTCGTCCGGCATCGGCTCGCCGGTTTCATGATGAACGAGATAACTCTCGATCACCTTGTCGGTAGAAAGCCAGCGCTCCAGCAATTGCGACTGAAATTCGGTGTAATCACGCACCCCGCCATTCGTTGTGGGATAGCGGGCTTTCGATGACAGCGTGTGCAGCCCGTGCCCGAATTCATGGAAGAACGTTTCCGCGTCATCCCATGAGATCAACACGGGCTCGCCTTCCGGCGCCTTTACAAAGTTTGAGTTGTTCGCCGAGATCGGCGTCTGCTTGCGCCCGTCATAATCCTCATGGCCGCGATAGCTCGTCGCCCAGGCGCCGGACCGCTTGCCGGTTCGCGCGAACGGATCGAGGTACCACAGGCCCACATAGTCGCCGGAGGTCTTGTCGGTCACTTCCCAGACATTCACCTCTTCGTGGAAGACAGGAACGGAGCCCTCCGGGACGGGCGTGAACTCGAAATTGAAAAGCTCGCCTGCGACGAAGAACATGGCCTCGCGCAGTTTGTCGAGTTGCAGATATTGTTTCACTTCATCCGAGTTCAGATCATATTTCGCCTGGCGGACTTTCTCCATGTAATAGCGGTAATCCCAGGGCTCGATGGCGATCCCTGCCCCATCAGCATCCGCAAGCGCCTGCATTTCAGCCACTTCCTCGCGCGCGCGCGCAACAGCGGCGGGCCAGACTTGCTCCATCAGCGCCAACGCACGGTCCGGGGACTTCGCCATGCGGTTCTGAAGCCGCCAGGCCGCGTAGTTCTCATACCCGAGAAGCCCCACGCGCTCATGGCGCAGCTGCAAAATCTCGGCGATGATGGCGTTGTTGTCGAATACGTCGCCATTGTCGCCGCGGTTGTAATAGGTCCGCCAGACTGTTTCGCGCAGATCGCGTTCGTCGGAGTAGGTTAAAAACGGCGACATTGACGACCGCGTATTGGTGATTGCGTATTCGCCTTCGCGGCCACGCTCCGTTGCAGCCGCAGCCGCTGCGGTCACGAAGGATTCCGGCAAGCCGGACAACCGATCTTCAGTGATGTAGGTGACGTAGTTTTCCTCGTCCGCAAGAACATTGTTTGCAAACGACGTATGAAGTTCCGCCAGGCGCTCGTTGATTTCGCCGTACCGCTTCTTCGCGTCGCCCTCAAGCGTCGCGCCATTGGAGGCGAACCCGTCATAGGTCAGCCAGACCAGGCGTTGTTCGTCGGGTGCCAGCGTTTCAAGTTCGTCGCCTTCATAGACCGCCTTCACCCGGGCGAAGAGTTTTTCGTTCTGCGTGATCTTGGTGAAAAACGCCGACAGAACCGGCGCCATTTCCCCCTGGATTGCGCGAAACTCCGGCGAGGAGAGGTTTGACGACCAGATGCCCCAATAGGTGAAAACGCGGCCAAGGTCAGCGCCGGACCGTTCCAGGGGAACAATCGTGTTGGCGAATGTCGCAGGCGCGGGATTGTCCGTAATCGCGTCAATTTCAGCGAGATTGCGCGCCATGCCCGCCTCAAGCGCCGGCTTCAGGCCCTCCAGGCTCATCTCGTCGAAGTGGGGCACGCCGCTATAGGGACCGTCATATGAAGAGAGCAAAAGGTTGCCCGCGTCATTGGCGGCCACGGCCGGCGCAACGTCTGCAAAGTAGTCAGCCGCCGGCTCAACGGTTGCCGTTTCCTCACCGTCCTCAGCGCCGGACTGGGCGCCGGTAGACCCATCGTCGGATTGCCCGCACGCCGTCAATGCGGCGGCGATGGCAAGGGTTGAAACAACAAGCGATTTCCGCATCGGGCGGCTCCTTTGATGGCATTGCATGACAAAGCCGGCCAGGGGCCCCCGCGCCGGCGAATTCCGCGGCATGGTGATGATATGGCGAGCCGAATGCAAGTCGCCGGCGCGGTCGCCAAAACGGCTTGCCGCAGCAAAGGCTCGTTTTGCGGCGCCCGGCCGCGAGGCGCCGTCCACACTTGCCGCCCTGAATATTGAAGCCTATATTCATTGACGCGCGGAGCGATCCGCGCACGAATCTTCGGGGCGGGGTGAAAGTCCCCACCGGCGGTAATGCAGCAGGGCAATTGCCCGTCTGACAAGCCCGCGAGCTGACGCGCTTTATGGCGCAGAGGCAGGATCCTGGTGAGAGTCCAGAGCCGACGGTCATAGTCCGGATGGTAGAAGGTTCGAGACAGACGACGCCGGGAGACCGTTTCACGCCTGATTTGCGTGCCGGGATCTCCTAGGCGATCGATTGTTTTGATGCGCCCCTTGGATTGAACGAAAGCGTTTAGGCCGAGGGGCTTTTTCATGGGCGACGCCCGGACCACAGCGACGATCACGCCGGTGAAGGCGCGCAACGCCATGGGGCGCGCCTGCGATCTCGCCCGTCGCGCGACCGGTCGTGTTGCGCCGAACCCCATGGTCGGTTGCGTCATCATGCGCCCGCCCGGCGAGATTGTCGGCGAAGGCTGGCATGACGGGCCCGGCCGCGACCACGCGGAAGTCATGGCGCTTAAGGAAGCCGGCGACGCGGCCCGGGGCGCAACCGCCTTCGTCACCCTAGAACCCTGCAACCATACGGGACGAACCGGTCCCTGCGCTGACGCGCTGATCGAGGCCGGCATAGGAGAGGTCGTGTTTGCGGTCGCCGACCCCAACCCGATTGCCGCCGGCGGGGCGGAGCGCCTGCGCGCCGCCGGCGTCCCTGTCCGGGCGGGCCTTTGCGAAGATGAAGCGCGCGATCTGAATCGCGCCTGGCTGCACGCGCAAAAATACAAGCGGCCATATGTCGTCGGCAAAACCGCGATGAGCCTCGACGGGCGCATCGCGACCGCCGCAGGCGAAAGCCAATGGATCACCGCGCCGGAAAGCCGGAAAGCCGGCCACCTCCTGCGGCGGAACGCAGACGCGATCATCGTCGGCGCAAACACCGTGATCACTGACGATCCCGCCCTGACCGCGCGCATAGACGGTGAAACCTCGTATCCGGCGCGGGTCGTACTCGACTCCACGGCGCGCACGCCGCCCGGCGCAAAAGCCTATGAACGAAACGGCGCCGGGAATCAGGCCTTGCTCGCAACGACGCCCGCAGCGCCCGCGCGCCGATTGGCGGCCTTCCGGGAAATGGGCGTTGAGCCCCTCGTTCTCCCCGCAGACCATGACGGCCGCCCGGATCTCAACGCTTTGCTGTCAGCGCTTTTCGAGCGCGATATTCATTCGGCAATGATCGAGGGCGGCGGCGAACTGTTGGGCGCATTTTTCGATGCGGGCCTCATTGACGAGCTTCATCTGTTCATTGCGCCGATCGTAATCGGCGGCGGTAAGCCGGCCTTCGGCGGCGACGGCGTCCGCGCCCTCGCCGACGCGTCCCGTTTTCACTTCAGGCGTGCGGAAATCGACGGCCCGGATCAGCACTGGATCGGCCAACGAAAGGAGGCCGCGTAATGTTCACAGGCCTTGTTGAGGAAATCGGAACCGTCGAATCCGTGGGCGCTCGCGGCGAGCATTTCGACATCAGGATCGCGGCGACGACGGTTCTGGATGGCGTCGCGCTGGGCGATTCGATTGCCGTCAACGGCGTTTGTCTGACTGTAACGGCGTTCGATGACGCCGCATTCACCGTCGGCCTTGCGCCGGAAACGCTGAAACGCACCGATCTCGGCGATCTGAAGGTCGGCGATCCGGTCAATCTTGAACGATCGGTGACGCCGACGACGCGCATGGGCGGCCATTTCGTGCAAGGCCATGTTGACGGAACCGGCGTTATCACCGCGTTTCGCGCAGACCGCGACGCCTTGTGGGTGACTGTCGCCGCCGACCCGGCGCTGATGCGCTACGTCGTGACCAAGGGCTATGTCGCCATCGACGGAACGTCGCTCACGGTCGTCGATGTCGGGCCGGACTGGTTTAACGTCACGCTGATCGACTACACGCAAGGCAAGATCGCGCTGCCCCGCAAAACGGTGGGCGACCGCGTCAATCTCGAAGTCGATATCCTTGCAAAATATGTCGAGCGCCTCGTCGCCGGGCGGCAGGAGCGCGACATTACCACCGAGTTTCTGCAATCCACCGGATTTTTAAAAGAAGGAGCGAACTGATGCCTATTGCATCCGTCCGTGAAGCCATTGCCGCTTTCAAGACCGGCGAAATTGTCATCATCGTCGATGATGAGGATCGCGAGAACGAAGGCGATTTGACCATCGCCGCCGATTTCGTGACGCCGGAGAAGGTGAATTTCTTCGCCAAGGAAGGGCGCGGACTCATATGCTGCGCGCTGGCGCCGGACCTGATCGACAAGTTCAGCCTGCCGATGATGGTGCCGGACCAGGACAACCGCTCCGGCTTCGGCACGCGCTTCACGGTCTCGGTGGAAGCCGCGACCGGCGTCACCACCGGCATTTCCGCGGCCGACCGATCCCACACGATCCGGACGCTGATCGATCCGAAATCGACGCCTGACGACATCGTCGCGCCCGGACATATGTTCCCCTTGCGCGCCATGGGCGGCGGCGTCCTTGAACGGGACGGTCAGACAGAGGCTTGCGTCGATCTCGCAAAGCTTGCCGGCCTCACCCCGGCGGCCATGCTGTGCGAAGTCATGAATGACGACGGCACGATGGCGCGCCTGCCCGACCTTGAGGAATTCGCGGCGCGCCATGCATTGCAAATCATATCGGTAAAAGCGGTGCAGGATTATCGCCGGGCGACGGAGGGCGCCGACGGCATGAGGGCGACGGGATGAACGATAAAACGAGACTTTCCCGCCGCTCATTCCCGCGAAAGCGGGAATCCATGGCGCCGACATTTGTGGATCCCTGCTTTCGCAGGGATGAGCGGTTGTTGATCATCGGGGGTAACTCATGAGCGGATCATTCGAAGGACATCTAAACGCCGCGGGACTGCGCATCGCCATTGTCGCGACGCGCTGGAACGATTTTATCGTCGAACGCCTCGTCGACGGCGCCAAGGGCGCGTTGCGCCAGCACGGCGCCGACGATGGACGGATCGATCTCGCCATGGCGCCCGGCGCCTATGAGGTTCCGTTCGTCGCGAAAAAGCTGGCGGCGACGGGCCGTTATGACGGCGTCGTTGCGCTGGGTTGCGTCATTCGCGGCGCGACGCCGCATTTCGACTATGTGGCCGGCGAGGCCGCGAGCGGTATTGCGAAAGCCGCCGCTGAAACCGGTGTCCCCATCTCATTCGGCGTCCTCACAGTCGATACGATTGAACAGGCGATCGAACGGGCCGGAACCAAAGCAGGCAACAAGGGCGCGGAAGCCGCGCTTGCCTGCCTCGAAACCATCAATCTTTGCAAATCCATTGAGGAGGCGTGACGTGAGCGCTGAGACCATACAGTTGAAACAGCCGGAAGCGGCGACCCGCGACGACGCAGAAGAGGCAGTCCGCACCCTGCTCTCCTATTTCGGCGAGAACCCGCGCCGGGAAGGCCTCGTCGATACGCCGCGCCGTTTCGTTGACGCCTTTGAGGAGTTCCTGGCCGGCTATGACGAAGATCCGGTGGCGATCCTGTCGCGCACCTTCGAAGAAGTAGAAGGCTATCAGGACATCGTACTGATGCGGAATATCCGCTTTGAGAGCCATTGCGAACATCACATCCAGCCGATGATCGGCACGGCCCATGTCGCCTATCTGCCCGCGGAACGGGTGGTCGGCATTTCGAAGCTCGCCCGCGTCGTCGACGCCTTCGCCCGGCGCCTGCAAAGTCAGGAAACGCTCACCAACCAGATCGCAAACGCCATCGAGACCGCACTGAAACCGCGCGGCGTCGCCGTGCTCCTCGAAGCGGAACACCAGTGCATCTCCACCCGCGGCATTCACAAGACCGACGTCGCCTGCGTGACACGGGCCATGACGGGTGAGTTCCTGGCGGACCCGAAAGCGGAGGAGCGCTTCCTGCGTCTGATCGGGAAGTAACAACTCCAAATCCGATAATTGTTCGCAGAAATTGCCCTTTCGCCATCCGGTCATTTTTGCTCTGCAAGCTGATTGAAGGATGCACATTTAAACCGCTCATCCCGGCGAAAGCCGGGATCTCATGCGAACGAGAACTGCGCCTGCCGTTGGAGATTCCGGCTTTCGCCGGAATGAGCGGATAAGATTTGTTCCGCTGGGCCTCGGATTTGACAAAAAAGGGCGGCTCATCTGAGCCGCCCTTTTCCGTTTAGGAGGGACGTTACGACTTAGAATTCGTAACGAACGCCGAAGCGGATTTCCCATACCGACGCGTTTACGACCGGTGAGAAGATGTCCGACGCCGTGTTGATGCTGCCCCCGGTGAAGCTGTCGAACACATACTGACCCGCATCATTGATGCCGACGAGGCCCTGCGCATTAGTAACGCCTTCATCAAGCGCGACGAGGTCTTCCTCGCCCGGGAAACCCGCCTGATTGACGACGCCCCACTCATCGTTGATGAGGTTGCCGATATTGTCGATGACGACAAACATCTGCGTGCGGTGACCGTCAAAGAGTCCCGGCAGTTCCTGCTCAAAGCGCAGATCCCATTGCGAGAACCAGTCCGACTGGAAGGCGTTCCGCGGGGCGATACCGCCGGCATACTGGTCAAGGCCCACCGCGTTGACAAGCGAGAAGAACGCCGCCTGATCGAAGCCCGGATTGAAGACGACATTCGGATCGTCCGGGCCCGTCGGCACGTAGAGCAGGTGCCGGCTGTCGAGTTCGTCGCCGAAGACGTCGCCTGCATCATCAAAGATGAAGCTGTAGGGCCGCGACTGGGAAATCTGACCGAACAGGCGGACGCTCGTCTCATAGTCGCCGAAGAACGGATAGGAGACGCCGGCGCGAACCGTGAAGCGATGAGGCACTTCGTAGTTCGAGGTTGCCAGCGGCGGATTGTTGGGATCGGACGTCGAGAAGTTCACGAAGTTCGAGAACGCAACCGACGACGTCATCGGGTTGCGGTCCTTGGCGTCCGTGAACGCGTAACCGAGACCCCAGTTGGCGCGCAAGCCGCTGTCAAACTCGTAGTCTTTGTAAAGCGCCGCAGAAATCACTTTCTGGCTGCCGCCGTCATTGTTGGTCAGGATGAAGTCATTGTTTCGCGGCCGATCGGTCGCGATACACGCCGCAGACGTAACATCCGTAACGCAGGCCGGGTCGGCGCGGTCGATCCGGTTGTAGATCGGACGCCCGTCCGGCGCCGTGCCGATTTGCGTCAGCGTCGCGTCAATAATGCCCGCCGCATCGCGGTCCTTGGTATAGAGGAAATCCACGATGAATGTCGTGTCATCCCAGAAACTGTAGGTCGCGCCGATGGCTGCTTTCCACTGAGACGGGATCTTGAAGTTCGGATCAACCGCATTGACGCCTCCATTGGCCGCCGCCGCATTCGCAACTTCGTCGAACTGCTCCTGGAGGACGCCCCAGAACGGCGTGTTTTCGTTGCCGGCGTCACCATTGACCCAGGACAACGCATCGAAATTCGAGACATTGCCGCGATAGCTCTGGAACGTACGCTGGCTATCGTTTTGATAGGAGTTCGACAACCAGACATTCGGGTTGCCGCCGGAGAAGATGCCGGCGCCGCCGCGAATGGTCAGGTTGTCCGCCGCGTCATAGTTGAAGCCGAAACGCGGCTGGATGAGCGACTCGCCGTCGAACGTCGTCTGGTTGTTGAAACCGTTCCGCGCCTCGAAATTCGGGTTGAGGGTCGGAAGGTCGTCGGAAGAATACCAGTCGAAACGGACACCGGCATTGAGTTGCAGATCGCCGAGATCAATGTCGTCCTGCACATAGACCGAGTGCGTGGTGTAGCCGAACTCCGCAGCGCCGTCCGCCGGATTGTTGGTGCCGACAGCGTTTCCGTAGAAGACGTCGTCGACAAACGCGCCGGATTCGAAGTTGTCGATTTCCGCATCCGGATCGGCGACGAGATCACTGAAGCTCGATCCGTCGAACCGGAATTCGCCCTGCGTGTGCTGGATGAACAGGTTGAAGACATCGACTTTTTCCTGCTCGTAGCCAAACGTCAGGAAGTGATTGTTAATCCGGTAATCGGCTTTGAACTTCAGGTTGAAGGTTTCGGTTGCGAGCTGGTTCGCCTGCCGGGAATCGTCGCCGCCGATATAGACGTCGGCTGTTTCGCCTGTCGCCGGGTTATACGTCTCAATGCGAACTTCACCGAAGCTCGTATTGTCGTTTGAGTCCTGACCTGTGTCGTTGTCAGTAAACGAAACCCGAAGCTCGGTCGAGAAATTGTCCGTCCAGTCCGAGAAGATCTGACCGGAATAGGACCGAAGCTTCGTGCTGCGCAGATAGTAGTGGTCAAAGGATTCATATTCATCCGGGTCGTCGTCCGACGCCGTCTGGTTGAAGCCGTTGATGTAGTTGTAAGTCAGCGCAAGCCGGTGATTGTCATTGATGTTGTAATCCAGCTTCGCGAGGATCTTCTCATCGTCTTCGCCTGCTGACGGCGGCAACGGCGTCGGCGCATAGCCGTAAACCGTTTCCGCAATATTGAAGATGCGATCAAGTTGGGCCTGGCTAACGCCTTGCACGCCCGTGGCGCCCGCTTCCGCCGGACCGCGGCCGAAGATTTCAGTCTCGTTGATCTTCTCATACGCCGCGAAGAAGAACAGCTTGTCCTTGATGATCGGGCCGGAGAGCGTCGCGCCGAAGCGGAAGTCGCTGAAGTCGCCTTTGTCAAACGAGGAGCCTTCGATGGAACCGCCGCGGAACGTGTCTGACGTGTAGTCGAACCAGGCGCTGCCGTGGAATTCGTTCTCGCCTGAACGGGTCACCGCGTTGATGTTACAACCGGTAAAGCCGCCATATTCGACGTCAAAGGGCGCGAGTTCGACGGCGACCTGGTTGATCGAGTCGAGCGGGAACGGCAGGCGTTCCGTCGGATAACCGTTGGAGTTCAGTCCGAAGTTATCATTCAGCCGAATGCCGTCGACGGTCAGCGAGTTGAAGCGCGGGCTGGCGCCGGCGCATTGCAGGCCGTCGCCTTCGGATTCATCAATGTAAAGGCGCGGATCCTGACGGATGATTTCCTTGATGTCGCGATTGACCGCCGGGGCGCCCTGAATGTCATCGAAGTCGAACGTCGCGTTCGGGCCGATTGCAACTTCCGTCAGCGCCGAACGCGTTGCAACGACAACGATTTCATCTGACACGCCGCTCGTGAGTGCGAAATTCAGCGCCGTCGTATCGCCAAGCGACAGGCGAACGTCTTCGACGGATTGTCCCTGAAAACCGGACGCCGCGGCCGTGATGGTGTAGTTGCCCGCGACATTCAGGTTTTGCACGCTGAAACGGCCCTGACCGTCTGTCGTAACGCGTCGTGTCGAACCGGTATTCTCATTTAAAATCGTCACAGAGGCGCCGGAAAGCGGCGCGCCGGACCCGTCGGTGACAACACCGCGGATGTCGGCTGTCGTTTGCTGCGCCTCGGCAGGCGTCGGCATCACGACCGTGGTAAACGCGGTCGAGAGCGCGATCGCCGCTGCGCCAGCGGAGAGCGTATTCATCAGTTTCATTTTCACGAACCCCAAGGTTTTTAACAGGAAACGCCGCGCCATGTACGCGACCCCAAAGATCATGGCGGGCGATAGAAACCTTAGATGACGCCTTCGTGACAGTCGCCCCCGATCCTCAGCTGCTGCGACAATCCGGTCGTGGTTGTTATATTGTTCGTATACGGGGGATTGTGGAAAAGTTTGTTCCAAATCATAACGCGTTAGCAGCCGATCCTCGCTCGAAGACAACGCCGTGACCGGACGGCTCACGCATTATGACGAACAAATTTCACAGTAATTCCGTATGCTGTTGCGCCGCGGCAACATCCCGGCGGCGCTACATGCGGTTCGGAGCAGGCAAACCGAGAAGGTCGAAGATCATATCGAGCTGCGCCGCGACCGCTTCGGCGAGAGCGATCCGCGAAGCGCGCACCTCGTCGTCGGCCTCGTCGGCAATGCGGCAGGCGGCGTAAAATTTCGAAAATGCCTGCGCGAGGCCGAATGCATGCTCGCACAGTATATGCGGCAGGCGCTTTTGATAGGCGTCGCGATGAGCGTCCGCGAAGCCGGCGAGCGCCAAAGCAAGGTCGCGCTCCTCGGGCGCGGCGATGGCGATGACGCCGCCGGCGCCCGTCGCCTTGGCCAGGACGGACCGGATACGCGCTCTGGCGTAGAGCAGGTAGGGGCCGGTCTTGCCTTCAAAGGACGTGAACCGGTCGATATCGAAAATGTAGTCGCTGGTGCGCGGATTTGAGAGATCGGCGAACTTCAACGCGGCGATCCCCACTTTCTGCGCAATCTCGGCGGTTTCCGCCTCTCCGTACCCCTCGGCTAGCCCGTTTTCCACAAGGCGCGCGCGGGCCTTGTCGGTCACCATGTCGATGAAGTCGCGCAGTTTCAGCGTGCCGCCTTCGCGTGTCTTGAACGGCTTGCCGTCCTCGCCGTTCATCGTGCCGAACCAGAGATGCTCTAGCCTGTCTTCCCGGAAATAGCCGGCGCGATCCACGGCGCGGAAAACCTGTTCGAAATGAAGCCGTTGCCGCGCGTCGACCACATAAAGCATGCGGTCCGGACCGATGTTTCGCACCCGGTCGACAATGGTCGCCACGTCGGTCGCGTGATAGCCGACAGCGCCCCGGCTGTTGCGGAAGATGATCGGCGGCATCTCTTTTTTGTCGTCGTCGCGGGCGACCCGAATAATCTCCGCGCCATCGGACGTTTCAAGGAGACCGCGGTCACGCAGATCGTCGGCGATTTCCGGGATCAGCGGATCGGCGTCGGCTTCGCCGTTCCACAGGTCGAAATCGACCCCGAGATCGGCATAGTCCACTTTCATCGCGGCAACGGACAGATCGACAAAATGTCGCCACAGGGCTCGATATCCGGGCCGGCCGTCCTGCAACGCTTTCGTCGCCTCGCGCGCCAGACCGGCGCGCGCCTCGTCTTCCTTGCAGGCCGCCGACGCCGCCGGATACATGGCTTCAAGGTCGGCAAGGGTAATCGGCGGATCGGCGGGGAACGGGCCTTGTGCATCGATGTCAAAGTAAGGAAGGTCGGGCTCGCGCAATTCCAGCTCGGAGATAAGCTGGCCCATTTGCAGGCCCCAATCGCCGAGATGGGCGTCGCCGATCACCTCGTCGCCAGCGGCGCGGGTGATCCGCTTCAGGCTCTCGCCAATAATCGCGGCGCGCAGATGACCGACATGAAGCGGTTTGGCGACATTGGGCCCGCCATAATCGATCACCAGTTTTTCCAGCGACGGCGAGCGCCACCCATTGCGACCGTCTGCGCGGACGGCAAGCCATGCATCGTGCAGCGCCAGATTGATAAATCCCGGCCCCGCAATCGCGGTTTCAGAAAAAACGTCCGACGCGTCCAGCTTGTCGAGTACGCTCTGCGCCAGCGCACGCGGATTTTGTTTCGCCGCCTTTGCCGCAGCAAGCGCGCCGTTGCACTGGAACTGCGCGAGATCCGGCCGGTCGGCGCGCGCGACACGGCCATAGGCTGCGTCCAGCCCGGCGGCGGCGAAGGCCTCGCCCAGGATCGCGCTCAGTTCGTCGAGCAGCGTCATTGCAATCTGGGGAACTTCAGACTTTTGCCGGAACGATTGAAAATCGCCTGTTCCGGGGTCAGCTTGAACCCGACGATGATCTCGAAATTCGTCCCGGAGGTGTTTTCGCCGGCGCGGGGAATGGTGATCCGGTCGATTTCGTCCTCAAAGACGACGACGCGGCGTTTGTCCGTAAATTCAACCGGCGCCGGGAATTCTTCCTTGGCGATGACTTCAAGGTCGCGGCGCGCAACGGCGACGAAGTAGCTAAAGGCGCGCTGGCCATTGTCGCCTTTCGGGCCCTTGCCGAACGCCATGGTCAGATCGACCTCGACCTCGATTGGGTCCGCTCCCACATAACGGCAGGCGATCACCGCATTGGTGATCTCGCCGGAATAGGCGACATTCTCGACAGTTTCCTCGCCGTCGAACTGAACGAACCGGGCCGCATCCGCGAGGACGACGATGTTCGGGCAAGGCGCGGGGTTTTTCTGCTTCGCTTCCCTGCTGCTGCTACAGGCCGAGACGGCGGTAAGTGCGGCGAAAAGCGCGCCGGCTAACGCTTTGTTCATGAAATGAAACCCTTATATCTCGACACGAAAAGGCCGCGGGAACGCCCGGCTACAGCCTTGGCGACGCCTTCTTGACTGCGCAAGACCGTCTAGCGATTTGCGCAGGCCGGCGCAACGGCGCGGATCGGCTCGCTCGGGAGGAACCAGAAATGACGACGACGACGCTCAAGACGCCGCTTCGCGTCCGGCTGGCCTCGCCGCGCGGCTTCTGCGCCGGGGTCGAGCGTGCGATCCGGACGGTGGAGGAGGCGCTTGAGCAGTTCGGGGCCCCTGTTTTCGTGCGCCACGAAATCGTTCACAATCGTCATGTCGTCGACCGCCTTGCGGCGATGGGCGCTGTTTTCGTTGAAGATATCGACAATGTCGAAAGGGGCCGCCCGGTCATCATATCGGCCCATGGCGCACCGACCGCCGTCCTTGAGGGCGCCCGCTCGCGCGGGTTGCAGCCGATCGACGCCACCTGCCCCCTCGTCCACAAGGTGCACGCCCAGACGCGCCGTCACGCCGCACGCGACGTTCACGTCTACCTCGTCGGCCATAAGGGCCACCCGGAAGTGGTGGGCACAATGGGCCAGGCGCCGGCCGGCGCGGTGACGCTCGTAGAGACGACCGCTGACGTCGCGCTGCTGCCAAACCGTGACGGGCCGAAAGCCTACGTCACCCAGACAACCCTCTCGGTGGAAGATGCGGGCGAGATAATCGCCGCTCTGAAAAAGCGGTTTCCCGATATCATCGCTCCGAACACCCAGGACATCTGCTACGCGACGACGAACCGGCAGGATGCGGTGAAAGCCGCCGCGCCGGGGGCGGATCTCTTTCTCGTTATCGGATCGGACACGTCATCGAATTCCCGCCGACTGGTCGAGACGGCGTTGCGCGCGGGCGCCGCGCAGGCGGACCTCGTCGAGGACGCCGGCGCGTTCGATTTCGAACGGCTTGCGGGCGTTTCGACAATCGGCATGTCGGCAGGCGCATCCGCCCCTGAAGAACTGGTGGAGGCGTTCTTGAAAGCCCTCGCCGCGCGCCGCGCGATCGTCGTGGAAACGGTCGAGACGGCGACGGAGGAAGTTGTTTTCAACAGCCCGTTGAAACTCGCCGGATGAGGACGGCCCGGCCCGTCTTTCCAACACGCATCACATTTGCTAACGCGTCGTCGTCGTAAACGGGTCCCATTCATGATCGAAATTTTTACCGACGGCGCATGCTCGGGCAATCCCGGTCCCGGCGGATGGGGCGTTCTGATCGCCGAAAACGGCGATGAGCGCGAACTCTTCGGCGGCGAGGCGGAGACGACCAACAACCGTATGGAAATGCAGGCGGTGATCGAAGCGCTGAAAGCGACGGACGGCCCAGTTATTCTCTATACGGACAGCCAGTATGTGAAGAATGGCATTACGTCGTGGATCCACGGCTGGAAGCGCAATGGCTGGAAAACAGCTTCACGAAAGCCGGTGAAGAACAAGGATCTATGGATCGAGATCCACGATCTCGCGGCGAACCGCGAGATCGACTGGCGCTGGGTTAAAGGCCATGCCGGCCATCCCGGCAATGAACGGGCGGACGAACTCGCCCGCCGCGGTGCAGAGCGCGCCTAAAGCTGGCCGAGCATATGCTCCGCAGACGAGACGTCGAAGGCGCCGGGCGCTTCGACATTGAGTTCTGTTACGACACCGTTCTCCAGGATCGCTGAGAAACGCTGGGACCGTTCACCAAGGCCGAAACCGGTTCCGTCCATCGTAAGGCCGAGCGCCCGCGTAAAATCGCCATTGCCGTCTGCAAGCATCTCCACTTTGCCGCCGGCGTTGTGGTCCTTGCCCCATGCGTCCATGACAAAGGCGTCGTTCACCGACATGCAGACAATCTTGTCGACGCCCTTGGCGCCAAGTTCGCCGGCTTTTTCGACAAATCCCGGCAGGTGCTTGGCGGAACAGGTTGGCGTGAAAGCCCCCGGCACGGCAAACAAAGCGACTTTGCCCGATCCGAGCACGTCCTGCGTTTCGGCCTTCTGCGGCCCCTCGTCGGTCGCCATCATCACAGTGGCGCTCGGAATTTTGTCGCCCTTGGCTATAGTCATCTGCGTTTTCTCCTAAAGATTTCGCCCGGGGTCATAACGCGCGGTCCGGCGGAGGTCCAGAACACCGCGATCCGGCGCAAGAGCCCCGCGTTTGCCTCGATGGGGCGAGCAGCTTAAGATCGCGTAATGGCCGGTTCCAACGCACCTCAGCAGGATTTTCTCGCCGGGCAATTGCTGATCGCAATGCCGAATATGGGCGATCCCAGATTCGAGCGGTCGGTCATCCTGATCTGCGCCCACGACACCGATCACGCCATGGGCGTAATCGTCAACAAGCGCCTTGACGACGTAGAGTTCCCCGACCTGCTGGACCAGCTGGACATCGAGCCGGCCGAGGATGCTCAATATACGGACGTATTCTTTGGCGGACCCGTGCAGACGGAGCGCGGCCTTGTCCTGCATACGTCAGACTACGAAATCGACAAGACGCTCGCCCTGCCCGGCGGCCTTGCGCTGACGGCGACGCGCGACATTCTTGTCGATATCGGCGGCAGCGAACCGAAACGGCCGGCGCCGGACAGATATCTCCTCGCCATCGGCCACGCAGGATGGGGCGCCGGGCAACTGGAACAGGAAATTTCCATGAATGCCTGGCTGCACTGCGGGGCCGACGCCGACCTGATTTTCAGTGGCGGCCATGACGACGCCTGGAACGGCGCGCTGGCAAAGCTCGGCGTTACAAGCGCCATGCTGTCGCGAGAATGGGCGTCGACCCGGGATTCGGGCCAACCGCTAAATTAGTTTTTGAAGCGATCGCTCCTAACGCGCGCCAATGCGAGTCCATGGGCGCCACCGCATGGGTTTTGCGTCATTGGCGGGCTGCGCCGCGAGGTCCGGCGTCAGGTCGATGGCGTCGTCCGGCGCCGCTTTTGTTTTGTCGTCCACCGGCCTGGCGATCGCCGTCTTCTTCTCGTCGCGATCGGCGCTGGCTGGCTCGTCTCCCTTGAGCGCCGGCGCGGCGGCCGGACGGCCCAGCGCATAGCCCTGACCGTAAGTGCAGCCGAGACCCGCCGCGATCTTTGCGGCCGCGGCGCTTTCGACGCCCTCAATGATCACTTTAAGGCCAAGGTCGCGGCCCATGGACGCCAGCGCGCCGACGATTTTGGCGCCGTCGCCCTCGTCCTCAAGATCCTCGGCGAAAGACTTGTCTATCTTGATAAAATCGAAATCGTATTTACGCACATTGGAAAGGCATGAAAAGCCGGCGCCGAAATCGTCAAAGGCAAGCAACGCACCCAGATCCTTCAGCTTACGGAACACTGGCGTCGCCGCATCGGCGTTGCCAATGGCCTCGCCTTCGGTCAGTTCGAGGACAAGCGCGCCTTTCTGCAATCCGAACTCCTTCATCACGGACTCAACGGCGCCGGCGAAAGCCGGGTCGCCCATCTGCGTCCAGGAAACATTCATGGCCACGAAAGCCGAGCCGCTCGCGCGCTTCGACTTTCGCTCCTGCGCCAGAAACGCCGCTGCCTGCCGCAGCATCGATTGCGCAAACTCACCGGATTTGCCGGCGTGCGCGGCGGCTCGTATCAGCTGGGCCGTATCGCCATCCTTGCCGTCAAGGCGCGCCAGCGCCTCATAGCCGACCGTCTTTTTGTCGCCTAGCGAAACGATCGGCTGAAAGACGGCGACAATTTTGTCGATATCGAAGTCCGCGGGCGCCGCGCTGGCGTCAGCCTTCGGCCGCGCATTGTCACGTTCGGCGAGCTTGGCGTCGGCATGCTCAATAAACGCCACGATACGCTCCAAAACGCCTTCCTCTTCCGCCGCCGCGCGGGCGCCGCGCATGCGCACCGTGCGATCGTTGAAGAGTCTCACCACGACGTCGAACGGTCCGTCCTCGGCCGCCAGCACCTCGGTCTCCAACGTTCTCAAATCGTCCTTGTGGATGAACTGGCGCATGGCGTCAGGGGTAAATGGCGCACTGGAGTCCGCGCCAAGCAGCGCCGGCAGCGATTCCGTCTGCTCAATCGTTTCCGGGCTCCAGTCCCAGATGCCAACCCCGGAGTAATCAAGGACCCTGCCAAGCTGGCTGTCGATAATGACTTCCGCCCGTTCGCGCGACCCGGAGGACGACGCCATGCGCGCTTCCTGGTCCGGCGTCACGAATGACTGCCCGATTGCCGGCGTCGAACTGGCGCCGGTCGGCGCAAACCCTTCGGTCAACGCCACCAGACTCGCCCCCAGAACACCAAGCGTGAAGACCCCGTGGGCCGCGATGGAGGACACGTCCTCAATCGCACCAAGCGGGCCGATCAGCGGCGCGGCGATCGCAAGAGCAACGCCGGGCAGAATTAAACGCGCACCCGCGTCTCCGCGCACGGCCTGGGTCAGCGCCAGAACAACCGCGAATCCGCCAACGCCAATCGCCGCCCAGCGCATCAGCCCCGATACATCAACCCGGTCGATGAAGTTTATAAAGCCGAGACCGCCAAGAATGAGCGCACCGGTAAACATCACGCCGCCGAGCAGCGGATTGTACCGCGCCACATTGACCGATGCGGAAAGGAAGATGACGCCGGATGCAGCGAACAGACCGAGGATCAGCACCGCCCCCTCAGCAGGCAACGCCGGCAGGAAGCCAAGCCAGGAAAACTGCAACGCCGCGGCCATCGCCACCATGAGAAGCGCGCAAACCGCAAGCCCGCTACGCCGGATCGCCGCATAACCGGCAAGAAATGCCGCGCCTACGATCAGCGCGCCGGCGATCGCCCCGCGCCCGAGATCAAGCGCCGCATCGCCCGTCAACACACCGCTTTCGGAAGCCGCCGCGGTCAATAAATTAAGCATTCGTACCCCACCGCCTTTCGGCGACACATACGCGAGCCCGGGCCCCGAACCCGTTCGCCCCATTGCGCGATTACCGCGGCTATCCGCCGGCGATGGTAAGCGTGTCGCACCTGCCCCACAGGTCGTCCTGGACCATATCTTCACGCGGAGAGGAATGATCTGCAAGGGCTTGACCAGCGGGGTCGTGCAATTTTTCAGCCGGACGGCCCCGGAGCGCTGTTAACGCTGCGCGGCGCCCGCCCAATCTCCGGCCGTCAGGGCGTAAATGTCGTGGTCGCGCCAGGCCCCGTTTATCCTGAGATATTCCCGGGCGCGCCCTTCCCGCTCAAAGCCGAGACCGGCCAGAAGCCGCGCGGATGCTTCATTTCCGGGCTGGCACGCCGCCTCGACACGGTTAAGCCCGATAACGTCGAAAGCGTGTCTGACCGTTTCGCGAACAATGATCCGGCCAAAGCCGCGCCGCAGAAAACCGTCCCCGACCCAGTAGCCAATCACGCCAGACCGGGACGCGCCGAAGCGGATGTTTGAGAGCGTAACGCCGCCGATCAGCGCCTCTCCGTCCAGCCGATAGGCGAACAGAGACAGGCTGGCCGCCACGCGACGCTGGCGTTCCCACAAGCGCAATCTGCGGCGGAACGACGACGCCGTTACGTCTTTCGCGGTCCAGTCGTCCTCCCATTTCGTGAGGTGCGGGCGGCTGCCTGCGCGCAGGGCGGCCCACGCTTCGAAGTCGCGCAAATGCGGCGCACGCAACAAAAGCGGATCGCATACAAGCACGGGATCAAAAGCCGCCGATCCAGCAGGCCGCAACTGAAACATGTCCTCGCGGTTCCATTTTCTGAGGCGTTACCCAACATGGGCTTGATGCAGCGCAACGATGACGCTGTCAAAACGAGAAGCCGGCGCCTGAACCGCCGTTTTGAGAATGATTATCAGTTACAAGAATAATTCAACCGACGGCGCATTCGCCGCGTGGACAAATTATCATTCAGACGCGAAAACCCCTTTCGAATCTGGCCCTGGGGCTTAACTACATAAAGCGGAACGTCATGTGCATCGGCGGTCGAAAAAGGCCGCGCCGGAGAGAATGTTGGACTACGAACAGTTTTTCACTAAGCAGTTGGACGCCTTGCGCGACGAGGGCAATTACCGGGTGTTCGCCCATATAGGACGGCGGGCCGGCGCCTTCCCACGGGCGAAAAACTACGCAGGCGACGGCCCCGCCGACATCACCGTGTGGTGTTCGAACGACTATCTCGGCATGGGACAGCACCCGGTCGTCACCGGCGCGATGAAACAGGCGATTGACGAATGCGGCGCCGGCGCGGGCGGCACGCGGAACATTTCCGGCACCAATCATTACCACGTGAAACTGGAGCGCGAACTCGCCGACCTTCACCAGAAGGAAGCGGCGCTCCTGTTTACCTCCGGATACGTATCAAACTGGGCCGCGCTCGGCACGCTTGCGTCAAAGATTCCGGGCTGCATCGTATACTCCGACGCATTGAACCACGCCTCCATGATCGAGGGCATCAGGCAGTCGAAGGCGGAACGTCGGATTTTCAAGCACAACGACCCAGAAGATCTTGAGCGCCTCATCGCGGCGGACGATCCGGCCGCACCGAAGCTGATCGCGTTTGAGTCCGTCTATTCCATGGATGGCGACATCGCCCCCATCGCCGCCTTTTGCGACATTGCCGACAAATACGACGCCATGACCTATCTCGACGAAGTCCACGCCGTCGGTCTTTACGGCCCCCGCGGCGGCGGCATCGCGGAACGCGAAGGGCTGTGCGACCGCCTCACGGTCATTGAAGGCACGCTCGGCAAAGCCTTCGGCGTCATGGGCGGCTACATTGCGGCGTCGGCCTCGCTGGTCGACTTTATCCGCAGCTTCGCGAGCGGGTTCATTTTTACAACGGCGTTGCCGCCATCGGTCGCCGCCGGCGCCCTCGCCTCAATCCGTCATCTGAAGGAAAGCGACAGCGAGCGGCTGGCGCAGCGCGACCGCGTCGCGGCAGTGCGCGCAAAACTCGCGGCCATCGGCATCCCGACGCTGGACAATCCCAGTCACATTGTGCCGGTGATGGTCAAAGACCCGGTTAAGTGCAAATGGATTTCCGACTGGCTGATCGCCAATCACGGCATTTACGTGCAGCCGATCAACTACCCGACCGTTCCCAAGGGAACGGAGCGCCTGCGCATCACGCCGTCGCCGGTCCACTCCGATGAAGACATCGAGCAGCTGGTCTCCGCACTGTCGGAAATCTGGTCTCAATGCGCGCTGGCGAGAGCCGTCGCCTGACGCGCCTGGCAGGGGCGGAGGGGTGAGGTCAAACCGTTTGCGAAGCAAACGCAGTTGACCGAACGAACCCCCGAACCTGGGTTTTGAAGGCCATCAGAAAGCTGAATAAAAACAACGCACGTTCGGAATTTTCGTGCAGTTTCGGCGTTCAAATATCAATGGGTTACGGGTGGTTTTCCGAATGTGACGCCAACCGAAAATGTAGTTAGCTTCGCAATTCGGATCACCAATTTGCAGGTTTTGTAATTGTTGTGTTTGGAATTGGGCTTGGAAACTGACTCCGCGATAGATGTCTCCCGCGAATATGCCGCTTGTACGTCGCTACCGTCTCTAACGCTGGATGCATCGGAGAGCGTCCTGGACAAACAACAAACACTGTTTTGTTTCGTTCCACCGTTACCATCCTAATAGGAGTTACAAGATCGGTGTCATTCGAGAACACAACGGCGGCATCAAAAATGTTTTTCCACGCATCATTCAGTAAGTGCGCCGCCAAATTCACGTCAGATCCTTTTTCTTCCATGCTGTGCACTTCAGCTACGACTGCGTCCGACAATGGCCGGATCTTTCTTTTTTTGCGGGCATGACTTTTCGAGTGTTCGCCAACAGGCAAATGATTGGGGCGTTTCAGCGACCCTCCCTTTATAGGGTGATTACCAAGCGGGAGAACAATGTCTTTACCGCAACTGATTTTCGCGCCCGCAATAGGAAGATTAATTAATGGCCGCCAAATTGATTTCGCAAGGAAATTACCGAAATGAATTTCGACTTCTTGTTGCGCCGCAAGCGCCGACAAGTATTTTTGTTGCCTTGCGGGTGCGTTCGGGTCTTCGGCACCTGAAACCCGAGCAGTGAAGTATTTTACTTTCTCAACATTGTACTGCGGCGGAATCAGCTCTTCAGTTAGCGATTTGATATCTAACCAACGATACGGAGTGCCTTTGAGCGCCCCGTAGTACAAATTAAATCCATCGACGTAGACAAACGTTTTTATTTTTTTGCCCCCTAATCGAGCAAGAGCCGCTCCGAAGAGCGGCTCCTGAGCTGACAGCACGCTGCCAGCGGGTAATCTCGAAATTGGTATATAGCACTAACGCATAAGTCAAATCTGCTCTTGACTTTTTGTGCGAATAGAGTCTGGAAACCTCGCTTCACAAACAATATATGCCTATTTGGACGGTTTAAAAGTAAAAAATTGCCCCAACGAATCACTTTTGACAGCCTGCTTAACACCGTACAAAAGCCGAATATTCGGAAAAACGAACGGAAACGGTTGCCGAGTAAACATTTTACTGAACTAAAAATTCTTTTATATTCAAACAATTAGATGGCAGGGGCGGAGGGACTCGAACCCCCGGCCCTCGGTTTTGGAGTCTGCACAAAGAGCATGCGCACGCCATTTCATTCTGTTGCAGCCGTGGTATTATCCCTTTGTAATTAAAGGGAATATTCGTTTCAGACGGTTGCGAGGCGTTGCATGCAGTTTCGTGCTTTTTTGACCCTATATGGACCCTATTGGGGACCTGTAGGGTCAAGTCCTCCCTGCCCTCTGACTTTTCGACCGAGGGTTCTATTATGCCAAAAGTCAAATTGACGGACAAATTTATTCGAGGCGTGCGATACGAAGACGGGAAAGGACAAATCGATTACTGCGACACCGGCTTATCCGGGCTGAGCCTGCGCGTGACGAACAAGGGAAAGAAAGTCTTCACGCTTCGCTACGCGATAAAAGGGCAGCGGAAACGATATACAATCGGTCCCTTCGGCGATCATCAAAATCAATACCTCCTGAAAGACGCCCGCAACAGAGCCTCCGAATTGCTCGTTAGAATTCGCAATGGGGATGATCCAGCCGTCGAGCGAGCGCAATCACGCAAAAAAGAAGAGTCCAAAGAAACTGTCTCTGACACGTTTGAACTTTACCTTACTCGGCTAAGGCGTCGTGGGCGGCGTGAGAGCTACCTTTATGACGTAACCAAGCGGTTCCAACTCCACGCCGAGCCGGTCATCGGTAAAATGCCAACCGCAGAAGTTAAAAAGTCTGATATCTCCAAAATCCTGAGGCCATTAGAATTAGACGGCAAGCTGACGACGCACAATCGGGTATTGACGATATTGAGATCCTTTTTCGATATGGCCGAGGTCGATAATCCGACGGCCAAATTTGAAAAGCTGCCTGAAAATCCAAAAGAGGATTGGTTTACGGTCGATCAACTCGCCGACATTTGGATCACATTGGATCATTCAGAGGCGAAAGTGCATCCAATCACTGCATTGTCCATTAGGCTTGCAATGTTGACGCTCAAACGGGCTGGCGAAGTCGCGGGAGCCAAAGTAGCAGAAATTGAGGGCGATCTTTGGCACATTCCAGCCTCAAGGATGAAAGGAAAGAGACCCGAGGTCGTTCCATTGTCACCTCAAGCCATGAAAATTATCGATGAAACGTTGAACCATCCGTATCGGCGCAATGATTGTGCCGAGTTTTTGTTCACGTCATTGACGAAATCAAATGCTTCTATTGAACGCAATGCGCTCTCCCGCGCCTTTCCGAGAACCAGACGTTTGGCAGGTTTGGAAGGCCACGCTGGCTCGCTGCACAGCATTCGTCATTCCGGCGCAACGATACTCGCATCAAAGGGGACATCGCCCTATATCGTTAGCGCTCTGCTTTCTCATGCACTCACATCGGCAGGCGTTTCTCGCGTTACCTCGCGATACAATATGTATGACCTTTTATCCGAACGCCGAGAAGCGCTGGAAATCTGGGGTGAATTATTGCTGGCGGCCGTCAAAGCAAAAATCAGGAAGAAGCGTCACCGCAACATTCGCTTGAGGACTGCCACATCACTAAGCGCAGACCTTCTCCGAAATTCACTATAGAAATCTGACACTTCGACCGTCAAAAATAGTGCTTGAAAACTATATAGCTCTCATGCTATATTGCGAGGGTAATATGAATTGGATTGTAGAGTTCCATGAGGAGTTTGCGGCAGAATTTGAAGACTTCAAAGACGATGTCAAAATAGCCGTTGAGGCGCATGTGACGCTCCTGGCGACATTTGGCCCAACACTAAGCAGACCCCATGCCGACACCTTAAAGGGATCGAAGCACGCGAACATGAAGGAACTTCGATTTAATGCGGCTGACGGCGTATGGCGTGTCGCCTTTGCTTTTGATCCCGATCGAAAAGGGATCTTGCTTGTAGGAGGCGACAAATCAGGCGGGAGTAAAGCCAAATTCTATCGCCGGCTCATCAAAACAGCTGATGAACGTTTCGATGCCCATTTAAGCCAACGATAAAGAAAGGAGTAAGCGACAATGGCTATAGCAGCAGAAAAAGTCTTCAAAAAGACAATGACCAAAGCGCAACGGGCTAAAGCCGCTGCGCTCTCGAAAAAACTTATTGCCGAACAGCAAACTTTGCAGGACTTACGCAAAGCCCGTCAGCAAACCCAAGTTGCATTAGCCGCAAAGCTCGGCAAAAGGCAGGTGACGATCGCTCAAATGGAAAAGCGTAGCGATATGCTCATTTCAACGCTGCGCGATTATATTCACGCGATGGGGGGAAAACTTAATCTGGTGGTTGAATTTCCGGATCGTGATCCCGTTGTTCTTGATGGCCTTACTTCGAACGATGAACACTCTCCATCCAAGGCTTAGTTGCCGAATCTTACCTCGAAGATGCCGAACAAGCGCTAGAGGAGAACCTCGATGAACGTAGCTTGTCAGAAATTCGGCATATAATATTGGATCTAGTGCTTTGCGCCGGTTCCGATATCAGAATCAACACTATCCTGAAGAGTGATCAGTTGCTCGAAAATAGCCGGCTGGCGACGCTCAATAAACTTTGACACTCTTGAGTTGTCGAAAAGGCGACCCACAAAGCCATTTGCAACGACCAACCGTAACATGTTCACGCCATAGTCGTCTTCAACCGCCTTCAGATC
>JANQJK010000020.1 GCA_028281665.1 Hyphococcus sp. | reverse complement strand
TCAATCCTGAAAACGTGACGGCCCATGCGGTTGTGTCAAACGTTTCGTTTGAATCGAAAATCAACTCCGGCGCCGACGCCTGCGTCGACGTCAAGCAAGGCGTCTTCACGCTGAAGGAGAGCGACGTTCTGGGCTCCGGCCTCAGACCGGCGGTGAAGATTTCAGGCGGCATGGCGATGCTGGAGAAAAACCGCATTTCCGCCGGATCGGAGGGCGTCTTTATCGCCCAGTCTCATTCTCTGTCGCAGAGCTTCATCATCGACAACAAGATCCTGCAAAACAAAGTGGGCGTCGACATCTCCCATGAAAGCGAAGCGGACGTGATCGTCGCCGGCAACGAGATTTTCGACAATCTGGACAGCGGCGTGAAATCCTCCGGGTTCGGATCGGCGAAGCTCATCGGCAACAAGATCCGCAACAACAAGGGCTCGGGCGTCATTCTCGACAAATACGCAAAGCTTTCGCTCGTGCGCTACAACGAGATCGTGCAGAACGCAGGCGATGGCGTCGCCATTCCCTTTGGCGTCAACGGCGTGATCGAAGACAATGACATTGTCGGCAATGACGGGCTTTCGATCTTTATCCGCGAGGGTCTGGAGCCGAAAATCACCAACAACACGGTCAAAAACAATGCGGGCGACAATTGCTCGAAACGCGACCGGCGCAAAGGTCGCTGCTAAGTCTTCACTAAGCTGCAACTAAACTGAAAACCCCCGGCTTCGCGGCCGGGGGTTTTTCTTTGCACCAGCCTCAGATACCGGCGCTCGCTTGTTTGCGCCTACAGATATTGGATGCGCGCGTACCGCGAACAGTTGTTGCGGGCGATGCGCGACAGGCGCCGTTGCGGAACTGCATAAGCGTCCCGCCCCTTTGGAACGATCGAGCAGACCCGCTGTACGCGGCCCGACCGGGTCCAGTAATTCTCCTCGACCACCGTCACATAGGCCCGGTAACGGCGCAGATCGATGTTGCGACGGAACACCACTTCACTGCGCGGGCGACGATAACCGCGGCCGCGATAATAACCCCGGTCCCGATAGCGCCGATCGCGGTAGCGCCGGTCACGGTACCGGCGGTCGCGACTATAGCGGCGGTCACGATAGTCGCCCGCGCGGTAATACCGGTCCGCGTCGTAATAGTCGTAGTAATTGGCGTCATGAACGCGGTGATCGTGATCGCGCGGACAATAAGACGGCCTGCGATCCGCGGCCGCTTCCGTTGCGATAAGCACGCCGGCCGCCGCAATCAGCGCCGCGCACAGTTTCGGAATGACTTGCATCGATTTCTCCGCAGCCCCTCAGCCATTCGCGGACGCGCCCCAGCCCGTATTGATGGTTAACCGAATTAAAGCGCAAATACGGCGAGAATGGCGCGGTCGGCGCCGCGCCGGCGCCATAATTGGCGGGGCCGAAACGCAACCCCGATCCGGGCCGGGATCAATTGATCTCATTGAAAAATGCAGGCCTCGCCGGCCAACGTACTCTCCATTCATTTTGGACAAAACATAATCGGAGAATGGTGCCCCCCGCCGGAATCGAACCGGCACTTCCAAAGGAAACTGGATTTTGAATCCAGCGCGTCTACCAATTCCGCCAGAGGGGCCCTTTGCCAAGAGCGCGGCATGATAGGCGCGCGCCGTCGCCGGTCAAGCGCCGGACGATCCAGCATGAAGGCGTTTGAGAATTCTTCACGCCTTCATCCGACAATCGGCTATGAACGCGCCCCAAAAGCGCCCTAAGAAAGCCCCAGCGAAGATTAACCCATGCGCGCCATGTCCGCCCCCTCAACAGACGAAGCCAACGAAAGTCGCACACGCGAGGCGCGCGGCGCGACCCGCGTGCTTGCCGGCGTTCTTGCGGATCTGCGGACAAACGCAGAAGCGAACCCGGTGCTGAATCCTGACGATGAGGACGGACCCCATGGGCGGCTGGGGGATATCGTCGACCGCCTGAACGAGCGCGCCTATGGCTTTCTCATCCTCCTGCTCGCGCTGCCCTGTTGCCTGCCGTTCGTTTACATATTGCCGCAGATTGTCGCCCTCCCGATGCTGGCGCTCGCCGTGCAGATGGCCCTCGGCCGGCCCCATCCCTGGTTGCCGAAAGCGCTTCATGATCGACGATTTTCGATCCCGGCGTTTGAAAAAGTGCTGGCCCGCGCGTCCCGCTATGTCGGGTTCATCGAACGCGTTGCGACGCCGCGCCTGAAGCCCGTGACAGGCCATCTGGGCGCCCGTTTCATCGGCGTTCTGATGCTCGCGCCAATGGCGTCGATCCTTGTGCCGCTGCCGTCCACGAACACGGCGCCCGGCATCGGCGTCGCCATCGCGGCGCTGGGACTGATCGAGCGGGACGGCGTGCTCGTGATCCTCGGCCTCCTCCTCGGGATCGCCTGGGTGGCCCTGCTCGCCTTTCTTGGGCTGGAGGCCGCCAGTCTCCTGAAAACCTGGATCAGCGGCGTCTTCTAGGCGGCGTCTGACCCGCCCGCCGGTGTGACGAATCGCAACGGCGCGACCCCCGAAACGATCACTTATATTGTCGTCATGCACAGCGCCCTTAAAGAACTGAGCTTTTCAGAGCGCGTCCTCGCCCTCGCTTTTGCGGTCTCCGGGGCGCTGCTCGCCCTTGCCCATCTTTCGGAGCGCCTGCTCGGCCTCGTTCCATGCGTCCTCTGCCTCGATCAGCGCGAGGCCCATTGGGCGGCCCTTGGGGTCGCGGCGGCGGGCCTCATCGCGGCGCGCCTCTTCAAGTCTCGTCTCGGCGCCGCCGCAGCGGTCGGGGCCGCAGCCCTTGTTTACGCGGTCAGCGCCGGGCTTTCGTTCTATCATACAGGCGTCGAATATGAGTTCTGGCCGGGACCGGCCTTGTGCGCCGGCGGCGGCCCGGCGGGGCCGATCAGCATCGAGGATATCGGCGCCGCCCTTGACGGACCGGTGGACGCCCCCGCCTGCGACGATGTTCAGTGGTCGTTTCTCGGCGTTTCCATGGCCGGATACAATCTGCTCATATCCGCCGCGCTGTTTGCCCTCACCCTTGGCGCCGCCCTTGCCGAAACGCGGCGCGTGCGCCGTGTCCGCTTCGGAGAAAAACCCACATGACCGGCGCTCCAAAAAAACCCGGGCCCCGTCATGGGCGCATTGCGGAAATGCTGCGCGTCGACCACGCCGGCGAATATGGCGCCGTTGCGATTTACCGCGGTCAGCGGGCGGTGTTCGATCGGTTGCCGCACAAAACGCACATCGCAGACGAAATCGCCGAAATGGAAGCCGGCGAGGATGCGCATCTGAAAACATTCGACCGCCTTCTCGCTGAGCGCAAAATTCGCCCGACCCTGCTGGCGCCGCTCTGGAACGCGGCGGGGTTCGGCCTCGGCGCCGCGACCGCGCTGATGGGTGAGAAGGCGGCAATGGCGGCCACCGCCGCCGTCGAGGACGTCATCGAAAAACACTATGCGGAGCAGGCTGAGGAACTGAGCGCGGACGAGCCCGCGCTCGCGGAAACCGTTCGCGAGTTTCGCGAGGACGAGCTGGGCCACAAGGCGACGGCGGAACAGGCCGGGGCCGAAGACGCGCCGGGGTTCCACGCATTGTCGGCGGTGATCCGCGCCGGCTGCCGCGCCGCCATCAGGATTGCCGAGAAGGTCTGATCCGGCCCACACGACGCTCTTTGAACGGCGTCTCCACTCCGCTATTGTTCGCGGCAATTGGGGGCGTCACGTCAAGGGAGCATACATGACCATCAAGAGCATTATTTTCGGCGTTTCCGCCGTCGCGCTGCTCGCCGGCTGCGGCAACCAGCCAGGCGGCGAGGCGCCGAGCGAAACGCGTCAGCCCGCCGAAGGAGAAACGCGAACGCTTGTGGAAGAAGCTGCGCCGACGCGCGAGGACGCAGAGGCGTTCATCGAACGGGTGGAAGCATGGACCCGCGAGTTCGGGGAGTATTATGCGCGGGTTGCCTGGGTGCAGGCGACTTATATCAATTTCGACACCAACTGGCTGGTGACGAAAGCCGATACGGAATTCACCGAACAGGGCGTCAAATTCGCCAATGAAGCAAAGCGCTTCAACGACCTCGACCTGCCGGAAGAGATGGTCCGCAAGCTTGAAGCCATCAAGCTCGGCGTCAATCTTCCGGCGCCGGAACGTCCCGGCGCAGCCGCGGAACTTGCGGAGATTAACACACGCATGGGGGCCGCTTACGAGACCGGCGCCATTGAACTCGATGGCGAAACCGTGCCGCGCAACGACCTGGAATCGATGATGGGCACGGTGCGCGACCCGGCGAAGCTTCAGGAAATCTGGACCAAATGGCGCGAAGTGCCGCCGGCCCCCGACGCTGACGGCAACTCCATCAAGTCCGACTACCCTAAGATGGTGGCCCTCGCCAACGAAGGCGCGCGCGAACTTGGCTACGCCGACGCCGGCGCCATGTGGCGGTCCCGCTACGACATGGAGCCTGACGCCTTCGCGGCGGAGATGGATCGCCTGTGGGATCAGGTCAAGCCGCTTTATGACGAGCTGCACTGTCATGTGCGCGCCAAGCTGAACGATCAGTATGGAGACGAGACCGTTCCCCTTGACCAGCCGATCCGCGCCGATCTTCTGGGCAATATGTGGGCCCAGACATGGGGCAATATTAACGACCTCGTGGAACCGGCGGGCGCGGCGCCTGCCTATGATCTGACCGAACGCCTCGTCGCGAATGACTACACGCCGCTCAAAATCTTTGAGACCGGCGAGGACTTCTTCTCATCCCTCGGCTTCGATCCGCTGCCGGAAACGTTCTGGGAGCGATCCATGCTGACGAAGCCGGCGGACCGTGAGGTCGCCTGTCATGCGTCGGCCTGGGATCTCGACTGGGCTGACGACATTCGCGTCAAAATGTGCACCAAGGTCAATGCCGACGATTTCCGTACGGTGCATCACGAGCTAGGCCACAATTACTATCAGCGCGCCTATCAGGATCAGTCCGTTCTGTTCCAGACCGGCGCCAATGGCGGTTTTCACGAAGCCATCGGCGACATGATCTCCCTGTCGATAACGCCGACCTACCTGAAACAGGTCGGCCTGATCGACGAAGTCCCCGACGCTTCAAAAGACCTCGGCCTTTTGATGACAGAAGCCCTTGAAGGCGTCGCCTTCCTGCCCTTCGGCCTGTTGATGGACAAATGGCGATGGCAGGTTTTTTCCGGCGAACTGACGCCGGAAACCTACAATGAGGGCTGGTGGGCGCTGCGCACGCAGTATCAGGGCATCCGCCCGCCGGTTGAGCGCAGCGCGGCCGATTTCGATCCGGGTGGGAAGTATCATATTCCGGGCAACGTCTCCTATGAGCGCTATTTCCTCGCCCGCGTTCTTCAGTTCCAGTTCCACAAAGCCGCTTGTGATCTCGCCGGCTGGGAGGGTCCGCTCCATCGTTGTTCCGTTTACGGATCGAAAGCGGTGGGCGCACGCTTTAATGCGATGTTGGAAATGGGCGCGGCGGAGCCGTGGCCCGAAGCGCTCGCCGCGTTCACGGGATCGCGCGAAATGGACGGCTCGGCCATTGTCGAATATTTCGACCCCTTAATGGTCTGGCTCAAAGAGCAAAACGCCGAACGGACCTGCGGCTGGTAGATCTCGCGCCAGTCAGTCAATCGCGTCAAAGGCCCCGCTTCGGCGGGGTCTTTTGCGATGGGCGCGAACAGAGTCTTTTGAAATGTTTTTTCGTAAAATCGCTGCGTCGTCCTTCACGGCTTTTTTGCGCCCGGTCAATAATTCCGAAGCGGTAGTTTCGGATCGCCCATGGCCATTCGCGTCGACATTGACGAGCAGGACCTGCACCGCCTGCACAGGGAAACCAGCAAACGCCTCAGTCGTCAGACAATTACGCTGGCGGCGGCCTGCGCCATCCTATTACTTGCCGCCACCGCGGCGAGCGCAGCAACATGGCGTTCCTTTCAAATGCTTGCCGACGCGCGCCTTGGCGGCGCGGCCATAGCAGGCCCCGCGGCGGCGCTCGCGGTTTCCACGCTTTTCGGCGCCGCGGTGGTTTTCGTCGGCATCTTGCTGTTCAAGGCGCGCCGGCGCCTGCACAAGGCAGACCGGCAGGAAAGGTCAAAAAACGGCCTAACCACGGGGCGTTTTGAATTCTTTTTCACGGATGCGGCGCTGATCGCCAGGAGCCCGCAGGCGACGCGAAAAGCGCCCTGGGCGGGCCTCGACCGTATCGCCGAAACGAAATCGAACATCGTTTTCTGGCGGCGCGGGGAAGTCTTCGCGTTCCTGCCGAAAAACGGGATCGCGGATCCCGCCTTCTATGAAAGGCTCGTGCGCATCCACGGGCCGGCGATCTCCGGCAAGCTAACCTGCCGCGACGGCGCCGGGGCGAACCCTCATAAAATTACATTCGAATGTACGTCGCGGGACTTCGACGAGTATCGCCGCCTGTACTTTGATCGCCTTGACGGTCGGCTGGCGATATTCAGGCAGGTCTTTCACTGGCCCGCATGGCCGCCGGTTCTCCTGTTCTTCTCCCTCGCCGTCGCAGGCCTCGCGGCTTATGCGTATCTTGCAGAGTTGAGCGCCGCGGCCGGCCTTGTTGGAGCGGCGGCAACAGTCGCGGCGGCTTTAATATTCTTTCTGAACGCCGCGCTTTTTCGCGGGCCTGCCCATGCGACGCAGAAAAGCGCGCGCTGGCCTTATGCGCAGTCGGAACTCATCAGTCTTGCCCTTTTCAAAGGGGGCGTTGCCGTTACACGGGGCGATAGCGAAGAGATTTATCCGTGGACGGCGTTTGAGCGTTTCATCAACTCTCCGCTGACAGCCTATCTGGCGCTGAGTCCGCAAATCGTGCTGCCGGCGCCGAAGCGCGCGTTTCTGGACAAAGTCCACTTTCAGGCATTCGCCAATTACGCCCGCGCGCATATCGACGCGGCCCGCAAGCGGGCGAGCGCCAGTTCGCGGGCGAGCCTGACACGCCGGCTTACGCCCGGCGTCAAACGCGCAAAACCGAAACAGCCTGTTGCAAAAGCGCTGCCTGCGCGGCTGCCCGCAAAGGCCCTCCCCGGACCAAAGGCGCTGCCGCCGGTTCCCGCGCCAAAGGCGCCTCCGGTCAAAAAACCTAAAAGCAATGCGGTCGACGCCGTGCGATCTGCCGCAAAGGCGCGCGCGGCGGCGCTTTAGCCGGGGCGATCGATCAGGCGTTCAGGCAAGTGTTCAGACGGGTTCACCGGTCCGACCCGTCGTCACAGAACCGTCGAAGCCGCTGCCCGTCTGTTGCTCACGCTGCTTGTTCGCCAGAAAGATGCTCATGAAGTCGATCGGCTCAAGCATGAGCGGGGGGAAATTGCCGTTCTTTGTCGCATCGGAGATGATCTGACGCATAAACGGGAAGAGAAGCCGCGGGCATTCCACCAGCATCACGCCTTCCAGTTGCTCGCGCGGCATGTTCTTGATTTCGAATGCGCCGGCATAGGTCGCCTCAACGATAAAAACCGCCTCGTTTTCGTGCTTCGCCTTCGCCGAAACGGAAAGCTCCACCTCGTACTGGTCCGCACCGATGCCGCGGGCGCTGACGTCCACATTGACGTCCATTTTCGGCGATTGAACATTCTGGAACGCCGCCGGCGCGCGCGGATTTTCGAAAGAAAGGTCTTTCAGATACTGCGCCAGGACGAGAAAACGGGGAGCGTCGGCGCTATCGGGCGCGCCTTGCCCGCCATTGCCGGAGGGGGTCGGAGTGTCGGACATGGAGATACCGTCTTTAGATGTCATCGCCGGGACAAAATCGCCGGCGACCGGAACGCGGCTCCTTACACGTGACGGAAGGCGCCGGCAACCCGGCCGCTACCGGCGTCGAACCGCGCCGCGGCTTACCGTTCAATAATAGTGATATGGGCGTCGCCGCGCTCGATCCGCCGCTTGATCGCCGCCAGCGCCCGGCGACCGAGCCAGCGCCGCACCGGGGGGATGAGCAGAGCAAACCCGACCGCATCGGTGACAAAGCCCGGCGTCATCAGGAACGGGGCCGCGACGACCAGCAGCGCGCCGTCAACGGCGGACGCGACCGGCGGGCGGCCTTCGTTCATGTCCGAACGCGCCGCATTCATGGCCGCAAGCCCCTGAAGCCGGATCAGCGCGCCCCCCAGTATGGCCGTGCCGACACAGGCCGCGACCACGGGCAGCACGCCGAATGCGCTGCCGGCCGTCAGAAGAACATAGATTTCAACGATCGGCGCGACCACGAACAGGATAACGAGTAGTAAACCCACAGGCATCTGGTGTATTCCGTTCTTTCGCGCCTATATAGGGTGCGGAGGCGCAAAATTAAGCTTTTTGTGGTGTGCTGAGAGAATTATGGACCCAGTTCTCCTGTTTTTCATTGGCGTTGCGGGTTTCGTGCTGTTCCGGTTGTTTTCGGTGCTTGGCACGCGGACCGGACACGAAGCGCGTCACGAAATCGACGCCGGCATGCAGCGGCGCGCCGAAGACGAGCGAAGCGGCGAGTATGACGAACTCGACGCGGACGAGAGCGGCGAGCCTGTGCGCGCCGTCTCCACCAACGCCCGCGTCCTGCGCGAGGCCGACGCAACGTTCGATGAGAGCCAGTATCTCGACGGCGCGCGCATGGCCTATGAGATGATTGTCGAAGCGTATTCCGCCGGCGATCTGAAATCGATCCGCGCGTTTCTCGGCGACAGCGTCTACGACGCCTTCAAGGCCGCCGTCGCGTCGCGCGATGAAGCGGGCCACTCGTCAGACGTCAAGTTTGTCGGCATTGAGCACGCATCCATCGTCGACGCCGATGTGGACGATGAGTGGATGACCGCCGTCACGGAGTTTACGTCGAACCAGGTTCGCGTCACCCGCGACAGGGACGGCGATGTTGTCGACGGAGATCCGAACCGCATCGAACTCGTCAGAGACCGCTGGACTTTCGCCCGCAAACGCTCAAGCCGCGATCCCAACTGGATGCTGATCGCCACCGGCGCGGCCTGATTCGGCCCTGCGGGACGGGCCGCTCGTTATCATGGATGCATCGCCCGATAAGTCCCCCGCCCTAAAGCAAGGCCTTGTCTTCCTGTTCATCGCCGTTGCGGCCGCCCTCGCGGCGTTCGCCGTCGTCTTTATGGGAAGCCCCGTGCGCGACGTCGACAGCGCTTATGGGCCGCCTTCTCCGGTTTTCCGTCTTGTCGGCTATGACGCTCTACCCGGTTGGCGCGCCGATGCGGCAGGCGCGGCCATGCCTGCGTTTCTTCAGTCCTGCGCCAGGATCGACAAAAGACGGGAAGACGCGCCGGCGAATGCGCTGGAAAATCTCGGACCCGATTACGACGGCTGGTCCCTTGCCGGCGAGGCGGGCGAGTGGAAAAGCGCTTGCGCGGACGCCGACGCGCTCAAACGGGAAGACTTTAGCGACGAGGAGACGTGGAACGACGCGGTTCGGCGTTTTTTTGAATCGGCGTTTCGCCCGGTCGAGGTTCTTTCAAAACGCGCGCCCTTGCCCGGCGGGCCGGCGCGCGGGCGCCAGCCCCTGATAGAAACCCGCGGGGTCTTCACCGGATATTTTGAGCCGACCTATGATGGCCGGCGGGCGCCGCAAGGGCCGTTTACGGCGCCGCTTTATCAGCGTCCGGACGATCTCATCGATGTGGAACTCGGTCAGTTCCGACCGGACCTCGCCGGGGAACGCGTCGCCGGGCGCCTTGAAGGAACCCGGCTCGTTCCCTATCCGGCGCGGCGCGGGATAAACGAAGGTGCCCTCGACGGGCGCGCCGAACCCATGGCGTGGCTCGACCCCGACGATCTCTTCTTTTTGCAGATCCAAGGGTCCGGCCGGATCGTGTTTGAGGATGGCGAGACATTGCGCGTCGGATATGACGGCGCCAATGGGCGGCCATACACGGCGATCGGGCGCATTCTCGTCGAGCGCGGCGCCATGACCGTCGCCGAGGCCTCGATGCAGTCGATCCGCGACTGGCTCGCCGGCGCCGGCGAGGACGAAGCCCGCGGCCTGCGCGAGGAAAACGAGTCCTATGTGTTTTTTCGCCCGCTGGATCCGCCGCCGGACGGCTTCGGCCCCATCGGCGCGCACGGGGCGCCGCTTCTGCCGGGGCGCAGTCTTGCGGTCGACAGGCGGTTTCACGCCCTTGGCGCGCCGGCTTTTGTGGACATCGAACCGGTTCCCGGCGTCGGCGCCGCGCCGATCCGGCGACTGATGATTGCCCAGGACACGGGCGGCGCCATCCGCGGACCTGTGCGGGGCGACTTTTTCTGGGGCACCGGCGAAAGAGCGGCCGAGCGCGCCGGCGTCATGAATGCGAAAGGCCGCCTCTTCATTCTGCTGCCCAAGGCCCGCGCTGAGGCGCTGGCCGCCCGCGAGCGCTCGTCATGAGAACGAAACGCATGCTGACCCGCGAAGACCGGGAGGCATGGGGCGCTGTAACGCGCGGCGTCAAACCCTACCACGCAGCGCCGGTTGCGCCCCCGCCGGCCCATGCAACAGGGCTGGCGAATGACCGGCCCGTCGCGCCGCGCGGGGCCGCGCCGGCAAAAGCGGCGCCCAGCAGAAAGCCGCCGGCAACGACGGCCGGCGATCCGAAACTGGACCGGCGCGCCGCGCGCGGCCGCATCCCGATCGATGCGACGCTCGACCTGCATGGGTACACCCAGGCCGCGGCGCATGCGACGCTGAGGCGGTTTCTCGGCCAGTCAAAGGCGCGTCACGACCGCTGCGTTCTGGTGATCACCGGCAAAGGCGCAACATCGTCCGGGTCCGGAATATTACGGCGCCGATTTCTCGAATGGGTCAATGAGCGGGACCTGCGCGATCAAATCACCCGTGTCGCACAGGCCCATCAGCGCCACGGCGGCGCCGGCGCATTTTACGTGTTCCTGAAGTCGCAGCAGTCAGAACGCGCTATCCGTTAAGCAGCGTCTTCCAGATGATGAACGCGACGATCCCCGCGGGCACGAGATAAAAGAACACGATCCGCGAGAACCGGATAAAGAGCGTCTCGGTGATATCGGCGAACAATGCCCCCGGCGCCTCGCTCCACCATCGGCGAGCTTTGTGCTTCGGCAGTTGCGCCGTCGGCATGCGCGCGTCTCCCTCACGCCCCGATTGCGCTTCATACGGCATCACCGCAAGCACGCGAACGCCGCGATTTTTCCAGCGCTGGAATGACTTCTTCATGGCGCCATTGACGACGGAGCCGCGCAGGCGGCGCGTCAGGGCCGCAAAGGGTCCGTAGCTGAAATCGGACGGTTCGAATTCAATATCGAGGGCGATATCCGCCGGCGCGCCGGTATTAGAATCCTCGTCCATCCGCACAACGGCGTGACGAACCCCGTAATTGCGCAGGAAGTTCTCAACGTCCCCGATCGACGCGGCGGAGGAATCCCGCCGGAACGCCATCATGACGCGCACGCCGCGGCGCCCGGCGCTCTGCACCGAAAGCAGCATCCAGGCCGCCGCCGCGGCCGCGCCGCCCAGCGCGATGGCGCTCGCCGCCGTGAGCGACGACATCCAGGAAAGGGACGCCGGCAGGTCGACCAGCGCAACCGACGTGCCGCTAATGCCGTAGACCCCGAATATCACCAGCAGCGCGGCCAGCGCGCCGGCGGCGTAGCCGAGCATCTGCATAAAGCCTTCGCCGATCGATCCGCCCGGGGCGGCGACCGCATGGATGCGCTTGACCCAATAATTCGTGCGCGCATCGGTTGTCCGATACTTGTCCTCATAGAGCGACAGGTCGGGGTTGTTTTCAACGACCATGAAGCGCGTTTTCGCCGGCGCATCGTCATCAAAATCATGGTCGATGATGACATAATCAGACGAACGCATCGCCACTTCGTATGGCAGCACCATGGCGAAGAGTTTGCTCGTCTGCGATTCCGCCCCGAGCGTCGAAAAGACGCGCGTATCGCCGTTCACCGGATCGAAAAACGTATTGGTCTGGCGCGCGGAATTTGTCGTCTCCCGCGCAAGCCGCGCCAGCTCGCGATGGGGCTCGACCATCTGGGCGATTTCCTGAACTTCGACGCCAATGGCGCGCAATCCGTCCAGCTTGGATTTGCAACGCCGCGCCGCTTCGGGCCCTGCAAAAACCATATCGATCCGGTCACGGATGAGTTTCTGGTCGGCCATGTCGATGGGCAGGCCGGCGCGGGGCGCTTCCGCCTCCACCGAGGCGCCCGGCGCGTTGCCGCTGCCAGAGTCGGCGGGCCCGTAGGAAACGCGCAAACGCCGCTGGAGCGCCGAGAAGCCGGTGCCGGGATGGGCCGACTGAATAAGATCGTAGAGCTGCGATTCATGAACGGCGAGGCACAGGTCGTCCGTCGCCTCGACCTGCTCGATCGCGCGCACCGAGAAGAGGCTCGAAATCGCGCGCAGCGATTCATAATCGTACCCGGAATAGGGGTTGTAAAACGGAACGACCGCGAAGTCGGCGGTATTCTGTTTCACCGCCATCAGCGACTGTTCTTTTGTGCGCAGGGGCTGCGTTACGGCGTGACCGTAATCGAACCGGTTGTTCTTGCTCGCTTCGTCGAACTCGCGCTCAAGGCGCCCGGACGCGGCAAGGAGGCCCGCGTCCGGCACCGTGCCGGTGACGCGAGCGCGGCGCAGGAACTTGCCGGTCGCCTGATAGCCAAAGCCCCACTCTTCGCCCGTAAAGGCAACGCGCGGGCGCGGCTTGTCGCTTTGCCTCGCAGTTTCCGCCGGCTTGTCTGAAAAGCGGGGATCGGCGTCATCGGCATAAGCCATCATCGACCGTCGTTTAAACAATCTCGGCGCGCCGTCTGCCATCTTCAAGGCCCCACACTGTCTCCCGCAATGGGCCGAGATTAACCTGCTATTAACCTTAGCGGAAGCCCGCCCCGCCGGGCCCGGCGCTGTTCTCGGGCCGGTGCGCGCTCGGCGCCACAGGCTCGGCGAAGCCGGCTCAAATGACTGAAAATAAAAGGTTATTCCAGATTTTCATGGTCAGGGCCCGCGCCGAAAGCCATGGGCGGCCGCCGTATCCGCAAGATTCCGGCCGTTCGCCGCCCGCTCTACAGGATGTATTTCGACAGATCCGCATTACGGCTGATCTCGCCGAGGCGCTGTTCCACATACTCCGCATCGATGGTGATCGCCTCGCCGGACCGGTCGGTCGCAGAGAAGGAAATGTCGTCAAGGACGGTTTCCATGATGGTCGCCAGGCGCCGGGCGCCGATATTTTCAACGCCCGCATTCACCGCCGCCGCAGCGTCAGCCAGTGCATCCGCCGCGTCGTCGGTGAAGGTCAGGTCGATTTCCTCGGTTTTGAGGAGCGCGCTGTATTGCTTAATGAGGCTCGCTTCCGGCTCGACCAGAATGCGACGCAAATCGTCGCGAGACAGCGCATCCAGTTCGACCCTGATGGGCAGTCGGCCCTGAAGCTCCGGCAAAAGGTCCGACGGCTTGGAAAGATGAAACGCCCCGGATGCGATGAAGAGAATATGGTCGGTCTTTACGGGCCCGTGCTTTGTCGCCACCGTCGCGCCTTCGATCAGCGGCAACAGATCGCGCTGCACCCCTTCGCGCGAAACGTCCGCGCCGCCGCGTTCGGCCCCCCGCGCGATCTTGTCGATTTCATCGAGGAAAACGATGCCGTCATTTTCGGCGAGGGCGACAGCGTCCCTTGCAAGAGCTTCGTCGTCCACAAGATTGTCGGACTCTTCGGCGACCAAAGGTTCGTATGCGTCCTTTACCTTGATGCGTTTTGTGGTGCGCGGGCCCTGAAACGCCTTGCCGAGCATATCGGACAGGTTGATCATGCTCATCTGCGCGCCGGGCATGCCGGGAATTTCGAAATTCGGCGCGCCCCGCGCCGTTTCGCGCAGCTCAAGCTCAATCTCGCGGTCATCAAGCTCGCCGGCGCGCAGCATGGTGCGGAAGCGGTCCCGCGCCGCTTCTCCGCCGCCGGCGCCGACCAGCGCGTCAAGCACGCGGTCTTCCGCCGCCGTGGCGGCGGCGGCCTTTACCTCTTCGCGTTTCTGCTCGCGCACGAGCCCGATGGCGATCTCCACGAGGTCGCGAACGATGGAATCCACATCGCGGCCCACATAGCCGACCTCGGTGAATTTCGTGGCCTCGACTTTCAGAAACGGCGCGCCGGCGAGGCGCGCAAGACGGCGCGAAATTTCAGTCTTGCCGACACCGGTCGGACCGATCATGAGGATGTTTTTCGGCGTGATCTCGTCGCTGAGCGGCGGCTCCACCCGACGGCGGCGCCAACGGTTTCTAAGCGCAATCGCGACCGCGCGCTTGGCCGCCTTCTGGCCGACGATGTAACGGTCGAGTTCGGAAACGATTTCGCGCGGCGAAAAATCAGACATGAAAACGGGGCCTTGTTACTCTGGGACCGGGGACTTAAGGCGTCGCCGAAGGAATGGAAAGACGCCGGCTATGGGTCGATTGTTTCCAGCGTCAGCGACTCGTTGGTGTAAACGCAAATCGAAGCCGCGATCGCCATCGCCTTTTTTACAATGTCGGCCGCGCCAAGGTCGGTTTCCGCAAGCAGCGCCCGCGCCGCCGCGCGGGCGAAGTCTCCTCCCGAGCCGATGGCTGCAACGCCAAGCTCCGGCTCGATCACATCGCCGGCGCCGGAAAGCGTCAGCGTCACGTCCTTGTCCGCAACAATGATCATCGCTTCGAGACGGCGCAGATATCGATCCGTGCGCCAGTCCTTTGCGAGTTCGACCGATGCGCGCGTTAGCTGACCGGGATACTGCTCAAGCTTCGCATCGAGCCGCTCAAGCAGCGTGAACGCATCGGCGGTCGCGCCGGCGAACCCGCAGATCACCTTGTCGCCCGCAAGACGGCGGACCTTGCGGGCATCGCCCTTGACGACGGTCTCGCCGAGGCTGACCTGGCCGTCGCCGCCGATGGCGACCGCGCCGTTGCGCCTGACGGTCAGGATGGTCGTGGCGTGCATGGCGGGACGATCGGCGTTTGAGGTCATGCCCGGCACAGTCATGACCGACGCGCCCCGAAACCCGCTAAATCATTGGACGCATTGATCATCTTTCATTATCCTCATCACGATAGTATGTCCGCGGAATCCATACGGACAGAACCGAAAGCAGTGATATGCGCGCCGCCACGGTAGAACGAAAGACCCGCGAGACGGAAATATTCGTCGCACTCGAAATCGACGGTGTCGGCGATTACGACATCGAAACCGGGATCGGGTTTTTCGATCACATGCTCGAAGCCTTCGCAAAACATGCGCGGGTCGACCTGAAGGTGCGCGCCGAGGGCGATCTGCATATCGACATGCACCACACGGTTGAAGATGTGGGCATCGTCATGGGCCAGACTGTGGCCAAGGCGCTCGGCGACTGCGCCGGCATTCGCCGTTTTTCGCAGGCCTATATCGCCATGGACGAAACCCTGTCGCGGGCGGTGATCGACATATCGAAGCGGCCATACCTGATCTGGCGCGTCCAGTTTCCGCAGCCCAGAGTCGGCGATATGGACACCGAACTCTTCAAGGAGTGGTTCCACGCCTTTGCAACCAATGCCGGCGTCTGCCTCCACGTAGACAACCTTTACGGCGACAATTGCCACCACATCATTGAGAGCTGTTTCAAAGCAACCGCACGGGCTTTCCGCGACGCCGCGGAAAACGACCCCCGGGCCGGCGCCGAAGCGCCGTCGACGAAAGGCGTGCTGGGCGGGTAATTCCGCTTTGCCCTTTGCTGCGGCGCCGCTAAAAGCGCGCCATGTCACAATCGGTCGCCATCATTGATTACGGGTCCGGCAATCTCCGATCGGTTGCCCGCGCATTCGAACGCGCAGCATCCGAAAGCGGGATCGCGGCGACAATAAACGTGACCGACGAAGCGGACATCGTCGCCGCGGCCGACCGCATCGCCCTGCCGGGCGTCGGCGCCTTCGCCGCCTGCATGGAAGGACTGAAAGCCCGCGATGGGGTGATCGAGGCGCTTGAGCATGCGGCCCTGGTGCGCAGGCAGCCCTTTCTCGGGATCTGCGTCGGCATGCAGATGCTTGCGGAAAACGGCCTTGAATTCGGAGACCACGCCGGCCTCGGATGGATCCCCGGCCATGTGGTTCCGATTGAGGCCGCAGACGTCGAAATCCCGCATATGGGATGGAACACAGTCAGCGGCCCGGCGCGGGGAGGCGTATCTAATCTGCTGGACGGAAAGTCGTTTTATTTCGCCCATTCGTTTCATTTCGAACCTGAAAATGATGCGCATATTTATGGGGTTACGGACCACGGCGGAGAACGCGTCGCAGCTGTCGGCCGGGACAATCTCCTCGGCGTTCAGTTTCACCCGGAGAAAAGTCAGTCCGCCGGCGTTGGCCTGATCGCCGGCTTCCTGAAGTGGAGCCCGTAAGAGTATGACCGCGCTCACCCTTTACCCGGCGATCGATCTAAAAAACGGCCAGTGCGTGCGCCTCCTTCACGGCCGTATGGAGAAGGCGACGGTCTATAATGAAGACCCAGCGGATCAGGCGCGCCAGTTCGCCGACGCCGGCTTTGACTGGATCCATATTGTCGATCTCGACGGCGCCTTCGCCGGCCGGTCCAGGAATGCAGACGCCGTGGCGGCCATTCTCGGGGCGACGGGCGTTAAGTCGCAGCTTGGAGGCGGCATTCGCGATATGGCCGCTGTGGAGCGCTGGCTTGGCCTCGGGCTCACCCGCGTCATCCTGGGAACGGCGGCCGTCAGGGACCCGGCATTCGTCGCCGAAGCCGCCCGCGCCTTTCCCGGCGGCGTCGCCGTCGGGGTCGACGCCCGCGACGGCCGGGTCAAGACCGACGGCTGGGATGGCGACACCGGCCATACGCCGGCGGAGATTGCAAAACGCTATGAAGACCAGGGGGTTGCCGCAATCGTCTTTACCGACATCTCACGGGACGGCGCGCTGACGGGCGTCAATGTGGAGGCGACCGCAGCGCTCGCCGATGCGGTGGCCATACCCGTCATCGCGTCCGGCGGGGTGGCCTCCGTCGATGACATCGCGGCCCTTGCCGGCGCCGGCGAGGGCATTGACGGGGCGATTATCGGCCGCGCGCTTTATGACGGCCGGATCGACCCGGCCGAAGCGGTCAAGGCGGCGCAACCATAGCGACCACGCATAATCATTGGGGAAACGGGCCCTGTTCTGTAAGGTAGGGCCGGCTGATGTTCAGCCCGGGGTTAAGTGGAGTAACAGCCGACGATGGGGCGTGGGCCTTTTGAGCTCGAATTGAAGTTTACCGGCGCGCCGCAGGACATTGCAGGCCTGCAAAATGCTCGCTTTCTGAGGGCTTTGGCGACCGGGGACGGGCGCTGGGCGCGGTTGCGGTCCACTTATTACGACACTGCCGGGGGCGATCTCGCCGATGAGGGCATCGCTCTGCGCCTGCGCGAAGAGTCCGGAAAGCGGATTCAGACCGTGAAACGCGCCACCGCCGCGGGCGCAATCGTGCGCGAGGAGTTCGAGCGCGAGATCGAGGATGGCGAGGCCTTCCCTCAATCGGCCGGGGACGACGAAATTGACGAAATTCTCAAAAAGCATGCGGACGCGCTCGCCGAAATCGCCGAAACTCGCGTCGACCGCTGGGCGCAGCCGGCAAAGTTCGCCGGGTCCGACTTCGAGATCGCCGTCGATCTGGGGGCCGCGCGCGCGCAAGGGGTCGGGAACGGGCCGGGCGGACAGGCGCCCATCGCCGAAATCGAGATCGAGTTCAAAGCCGGAAATATGGCGGACCTGTTCAGCCTCGGTCGCCTGCTGGCGGATAACGCGCCCGTTCGCCTCGCCGCCCGAACCAAGCTGGAAACGGCGCTGGCGGTGGGCGCCGGCGACACATACGCGATTGCCAAGCTGGAAAAGCCTGTGGTCGACCCGGACGAGCCCGCGGTCGATGCACTGCAAGCCATGCTCGCCGCCATTGCCATACGCATTGTCAGGATACAGGAGCCGCTGCTCGACATTCGTGCGGTCGAAGGCGTCCACCAGATGCGGGTGGCGCTCCGCCGGTTTCGCGCGGTCGAGCGCACCTTCAGGCGCGCCGTCGACACGGACGTTCTCTACGCGCTGACCCGGCGCGCCCGGGCGATTGCGCAGGCCCTCGGGCCGGCCCGCGACCTAGACGTCTTTCTCGGCGAAACCCTGCCGGATGTTTTCTCCCGCTATCACACGCCGCCCGGCGCAGCCGCCCTGCGGGCGGGCGCCGAAGCCATGCGCGCCGCGGCTTGGGCGGACGCGCACGCCGTTATCGCCGACAAGTCATTCACCCATTTCCTCCTCGACCTGCTTGAGGCCGGCGTGCTGGCGCCATGGCGGGCCGAAGCCAATGAAAAAGGTTTGGGACCGCTGAAAGCCTTCGCGCCAATCGCGCTCGACAAGGCGGTGAAGCGCGCGCGCAAGGCCGAGGCCGCCATGGACCGGACCGAACTCGCCGCGCGCCACCCCTTGCGCATCGCTTTGAAAAAGCAGCGCTACGCAGCGCAAATGCTGGGACCGCTTTATCCGCGGGAGACGCGAAAGCCCTATATGCGCGCGCTGTCGCGCCTGCAGGAGGCTCTGGGCGCCGTCAACGACGCAGTCGTCGCACAACGGCTGGCGGAGGAAACCGGGGCGGGCGCCGGCGCCGATGCGATGCGCGCGGCTGGTTTCGTCGCCGGGTTCAAAGCCGCGGAAGCGGAGGCCGCCGTCGCGGAGATTGACCGGGCGTGGGAATTATTCGACAAGACACCGCCTTTCTGGCGAGAGGAAAATGCTCGCGACACGGATCATCCCCTGCCTTGACGTCAAAGACGGCCGCGTCGTCAAAGGCGTCAACTTCGTAAACCTGCGCGACGCCGGGGACCCGGTGGCGGCGGCCGAGGCCTATGATCGTGCGCATGCGGATGAGTTGTGTTTTCTCGACATCTCCGCGAGCCACGAAGGGCGCGGCATCCTGCTCGATGTCGTCGGCTCCGTCGCGGAGCGCTGTTTCATGCCGCTGACGGTTGGCGGCGGGGTGCGCTCGCCGGAGGATTTCCGCAACCTTCTCCTCGCAGGCGCCGACAAGGTCGCGGTCAACACCGCGGCGGTCAACGACCCGGACGTAATCAACGCCGCAGCGAACCGCTTCGGCGCCCAATGCGTCGTCGTCGCCATCGACGCCAAACGAACGGGCGAAGGGCGCTGGGAGATCTTCACCCATGGGGGCCGGGAACGCACCGGCATTGACGCGGTGGGCTTCGCGAAAGACGTCGTCGCCCGCGGGGCAGGGGAAATCCTCCTCACCTCCATGGACCGCGACGGCACGAAATCGGGCTTCGATATCGCCCTGACCCGCGCCATTACGACCGCCGTCACCGTGCCGGTGATTGCGTCCGGCGGCGCGGGATCGGCGGCCCATATGGTCGAGGCCGTCCACGAAGGCGGCGCCAACGCCGTCCTCGCCGCCTCGATCTTTCATTTCGGCGAGGTGTCGATCGATGAGGTGCGCACAGCCCTCGCCGACGCAGGACTGCCCGCCAGGCCCTTGCCGGGCGCAGGCGAGGCCGCTAAGGCGAGTCTATGACCAGCAACACGCTCGGCGTCGTTCTTGACCGGCTCTGCAAGACCATCGAGGCGCGAAAAGGCGCGGCCACCGACAGTTCGTACACTGCACAATTGCTCGGCAGAGGCGCCGAACATTGCGCGCGCAAATTCGGCGAGGAGGCGGTCGAGGCGATCATCGCCGCAACCGGCGACAAACCGGAAGAACTGACGGCGGAAGCCGCGGACGTGCTCTATCATCTGCTGGTCACGCTTGCCGCCGCAGGCGTATCGCCGGACGCCGTCGCCGCGGCGCTCAGCGCCCGGGAGGGAACGTCAGGCCTCGACGAAAAGGCCGCCCGAAAAAGCTGACCCTGCGGCGCTGAGGGCCCCGCTCAGGCCCGCCACAGGCAGTCGTCGCCCATTTCGTCGAGGAATGCTTCGTGAGCGGATTTTTCCGCTTCCGTTATTCTTGTGGGAAGGGCGCGCGGCCGGCTTCGCGTCGTTTTTCGCGCCGAGCCGCCGCCGGCCTCGGCTTCGGCGCCGCCGCCGATGCGGCCGAAATCCAGGCCCGCCTGGGCGCCGCCGGTCAGCTCGATATAGACTTCTGCAAGAAGACGGGAATCGAGCAGGGCGCCGTGGCCGTCGCGTTCGCGCTCCTTGGTGTCGACGCCGAAGCGGGAGCACAACGCATCGAGGCTCGCGGGGGCGCCGGGATATTTCCGCCGCGCCAACAGCATCGTATCGGTGATCTCATTGGCGAGACGCGACAGGCCCGCCGCCTCAAGCTCAGCCTGAATGAACGGCAGGTCGAAGCCGATCCCGTTATGGGCGATCAGCTCGGCGCCCTCGACAAACTTCGAAAAGGCCGGCGCCACAGCCTGATCGGCAAAGAGCGGCTTGTCGCGGAGGAAAGCCTCCGACAGGCCATGCACGCGAAAAGCGTCTTCGGGCATGTCCCTTTCGGGATTTACGTAAGTGTGAAAGTTTCGGCCCGTGATTGCGCCATTGACCAGTTCCACCGCGCCGATTTCAACGATGCGATGGCCCCTGGAAAACTGAAATCCCGTCGTTTCAAGATCGAAAACGACCTGTCTCATAGTCTTCGCCCGTTCTGCGCGCCCGCCGCTTACTCATCCGTAGCCGGATAAAGCGTCTGTTTCACCAACCCCGCAAGGCCCTTCACCGTGAAGGGTTTTTGAATGTAGCCCGCCCCCTCGATCTGGTCGAGCTGATCGCGAACCGCCGCCTCCGCATAGGCCGACATGAAGATGACCTTGGCCTTCAGAGCGAATTTTTCCCGCGCCTCGGCGACGAAAGTCGGCCCGTCCATGACATTCATCATCACGTCGGAGAGGACAAGATCGAAATCGGCGCCCTCTTCTTCAAGGACCTCAAGGGCGTCTTCGCCGTCTTCGGCCTCGGTGATCTCGTAACCGCAATCTCCAAGGGTCGCGAGCACGAAGTTGCGCACCGAATCTTCATCCTCCACCACGAGGATCCTGCCCGCGCCGGTCAGATCGGCGGGCTCGGCCCGGCGCGCGACGGGGGCGGCAGACTGCTCCTCCGGCTCCTCGGTCTTGTCGTGCTCGGGCAGGTAGATGCGGAAGGCCGCGCCTTTTCCCTTCTCGCTTTCCAGCGCGATGGCGCCGCCCATCTGCCGGATGACGCCATAGACGGTGGAAAGGCCAAGGCCGGTGCCGCGCCCCGATTCCTTGGTTGTAAAAAACGGGTCGAAAATTTTCGCCTGGATGTCCGCCGGCACGCCCGGGCCTGTGTCCGCGACCTCGATCATCACGTGATCGGTTTCGGCAAGGTTCGGCAATTTCAGGTCGGGTATCTCGTCGGCGGGAATGCGCCGTGTGCGGATGGTCAGCTTGCCGCCCCCCGGCGCCATCGCGTCTCGCGCATTGACGGCAAGATTCATGATCGCCGTTTCAAGCTGATACTTGTCGACCTTGATGGCCGGCAGCGCGCGCCCGTTGACGAGGTCGAGCTGCACTTTCTCCCCGATTGCCCGGGTGAGGAAGCGGGAGAAGTCGCGCAGCACTTCGGTGATCGACAGGACTTCCCGTTTCAGGGTCTGCTTGCGCGAAAAGGCGAGAAGCTGCTTGGTCGTGTTCGCGGCGCGCTGCGCATTCTCGCGGATCTGAACGAGTTCCTGATAGGACGGATCGCCCGCCGGGTGTTTCAGCATCAAGCGTTCGCAATGACCGAGCACCACCTGCAAGTAATTGTTGAAGTCATGGGCGACCTTTGACGCCAGCTCGCCGATGCCGCGCAGCTTCTGGTCCTGGGCGTAGTCCTCCTCCATGCGCTTGCGGTCGGAAATATCGACCGAATAAAGAAGGGTTTTGCGCTGACCGTATGAGCCGCGCCGGCGCTTTACCGGCCTCGGGAACAGCGCGAATGTGCGTCCATCGGCGCCTTCGCCGACACCGGCCTCGACGCCCATGGGCGCGGCGCCGGCGCGGGGCTTGCGGCGGGCTTCGGCGGCAAGTTCTTCCAGCGTTTCCTGTGAGAACATCTTGGCGAGGGGCGCGTTTTTCTTCTTGCCTCCAAAAACGTCCGTAAACGCCTTGTTGGCCTCGATGATGCGACCGTCGCGATTGATTTCGCCGTCGATAATGGCGATGCCGAAGGGCGATTCCGATATGTCGCCGGAGAGGGCCACTTCTTCCGGGGCGTCGTCCGGCTCGTCGATCTTCAACTCAACGCAGACAAAGCCCTCGCCGACCCCGCCGCGACGAAAGGCGACGAGATGGGCGTCCGCGGGGTCCGCATCCGTGCGGCGCACTGTCGCTGCGTTCTCCGTGCGATCGATCGCCCAGAGCGCCCTCGCGAGGTCGCCCGTCTCCCCGAGGACCACATCGTCAATATGGCGGATGTCGCCGCGCGCGGCGCCAAGGCGCTCGCGCATCGCAGCGTTCGCCCATGGGATTTGCCCCGACTTTTCAAGCGCGAAGACCGGCTCCGGGAAGTCCGCATAGGAGGCGGCGAGAACGTCGTGCTGTTCTTCTTCGACCGGCTGCTCGGCGAGGCGCCAGGCCACATGTTCGTCGGAACCGCGGATAGGCCGTGTACTGACTTCAAAGCGCCGCCGCGCGCCGCCCCCTTCGATGCCCATGACCTGATAGATGATTTCTTCGGCGGCCTCGCCGCTTTTCGCCGCCTTGCAAAGGCGAAAGACCTTGGTTGCTTCAGCGCCCTGCTGCGCGAACAGCCGGTCAATGCGCGGGGGCAGGCCCGCCGGGCCCATGACGCCCGCCTCCCTCGAAAGATCGAAATAGGCGCTGTTCGCATAGGTGACGACACCGTCGCGACGGGTGACGAGACGCGCATCGCTGTCAGCGTCGAGCACGCGCTCGGCGAGACCGAGCGCGCCGAGGATTTCCGCGCCGGCAAGTTCCGCCGCTTCCTCCGCAGTCTTGCCGCCGGCACGTTGCAGCATGGCGCCGGCAAGCAGCATGGGCGAGAACATGCGGGCCGCGGCGGCGGCGACGAAAAGCGCAACAAGGAGCGCGATGCCGGCGGCGATAAAAAGGCCGGGCCCGCCGGTCTCCCGGGCGGTCAGGACCACATAGCCGACGGCGCCGAGCCCTGCGAAAATAAACCCCCAGAGCAGCCAGAAAGAGGCGACATTCGATGACCGCCGGCCGGAATCCTCCGGTCTGCGATCCTGACTTCGGGCTGCTGCGTCGTCCATCATCTTGACAATTTCAGCGGGCGTCGGGGGCCGGCTCGGCTCTTCTCCGCCGGCGTCGGACGCGGCAGGCGACGGCGCGGAACGCACAGTCTTGGCTTTGTCCTTTTTTTCCCGCGCGAAAGGATTGCTGCGGCCGGCCTCGGCTTCTTCCTTGGCTTTCTGACGCAAAGCGCTGACGATATCTTCCGCTTCTTTGTCGGCGGCGGCGCGGGCGGTATCCGTAGGCGTCACGGCGGATCTTCTCGCTGTTTGATCGGTCGCGCCGGCAAGGGGACGCGCCAGAGTGATTCGAACCGGCGACTATGGCGCGACTCGGGGGGCGAGACTACCGGCTCAGCGGCCGCCGGCGCCTTAGTTTTCCGCAAGGAATGGCGACAATTCGCGCAAGGGACAGCGTCTTGACGAGGGACGCCGCCGATGCGCTAGTCGCCCGGTCATGAATGCGCTGTCGCTATCCGTTCTGAAAAGGTTCGCGCTTGCCCTGGGGCTGGCGGCCCATGTGATGCTCCCCATCGCAACCGCCGCGGCGCCGGCGACATTCGACATCGCCGCCCTGATCTGCGCGCCCTCCGGAAAGGTATCGCCTGAGGCGAAGGCGGCGCTTGCGGAAATGCTGGCGCTCGCCGGCGAGGACGGCTCCGGTGAGACGGATGGCGCCGCCAAGGGCCATTGCGGCGCTTGCGTTGTTTCGACATGCGCCCTCTTGCCGAATGCGCAAATTGCGCTGCCTTTCATTTTTGCCGATGCGTCGCGCGCGCCGAAGCCCGCGCGCGACAACGCCCATTCATTGGTGCACGGACCGCCACTCGGACTTCGGGCGCCGCCAGTTTCTCTCACTGCAATCTAGCGTAACCGTTTTTCCTGCGCCGACCCCGCTCACGGAGAGCGCCGGCGCGCCTATTGCTTTGAGAGACCCCGATGAAACCCAAGTTTACTGCACCCTGTGCGGCGCTTGTCGCCGCTTTTTGCCTCCCCGCCTTCAGCCCCGCCAACGCCCATGAGGGCGACGGCGGCAATGTCACCTACGCCACAGATCATGCGCCCATCGGCGTTATGGCCGACCATCGTCACAAACAGGGCGAGTGGATGACCTCCTATCGCTTCAGCTTTATGGACATGGCCGGCAACCGCGACGGAACCGATCGTCTGTCCCCGGAAGATATCGTCACGTCGGCGCCGAACCCTTTCGGCATGCCGCCGACGCTGCGCGTCGTTCCAACCGACATGACCATGAAGATGCATATGGCCGGCGTAATGTACGGGCTCACCGATCGCGTCACCCTGATGGCCATGGGCATGTATATGACGAGCGAGATGGACCACATCACCTTTCAGGGACCGGCGGGGACAACGCGCCTCGGCGGTTTCACGACAGAGACCACAGGCTTCGGCGATACGACCGTTGCAGCGATTGTCGGCCTTGACGACGGCTCTTACGAGCACCGGCAGGTCAACGTCGCCCTCGGCGTTTCGATTCCCACGGGCTCCATCGGCGAGCGCGACCAGATCCTCACGCCCATGAACACAACGCCGTCGCCGCGCCTGCCCTATCCCATGCAGCTCGGCTCCGGCACGTTCGACCTCAAGCCGTCAGCGACGGCGAGGACGCGCATGGGCGATGTGAGCATTGGCGGCCAGCTCTCCGGCGTCATTCGCCTTGAGCGTAACGAAGCGGGCTATCGCCTCGGCAACAAATATGAAGCGACGGCCTGGGCGGCTTATGAACCGGCTCCGTGGGTTTCCTTCTCTGCGCGACTGCGCGGCGCAACCATGGGCGATATTTCCGGCGCCGATCCGATGATCGCTGCGCCGGTGCAGACCGCGGATCCGGAAAACCATGGCGGCGAGGTGATAGAAGCCCTGGTGGGGATCAACCTTGCCGGCCAGACGGGGCTGATCAAAGGGCACCGCCTCGCCATCGAAGTCGGCAAACCGCTTTACCGCAACCTCAACGGCCCGCAGCTTGAAACGGATCTGACCCTGATGGTGGGCTGGCAGAAGGCGTTCTGAGCCGTTTGCCTCTAACGCACTTCCGTCCTTGCCGGCTTTTTGCCGGGGAGGACGGAATGCGAGGGCGTCAGTTCAGCACCCGCGCCGCGCTCGCCTTCTTCATGATGAAGCCGATGACCCGGGCGACAGCTTCGTAGTGATCGAGGGGGATTTCCTCGTCGATCTCGGCCGATGCGTAGAGCGCGCGGGCGAGGGGCGGGTTTTCGACCACCGGCACATTGTGTTCTTCGGCCGCCTCGCGCATGCGGAGCGCCAGATCGTCAACCCCCTTGGCGAGGCAGACCGGTGCCGTTTCCGAGCCCATCTCGTAGCCGAGCGCGACAGCGTAATGGGTCGGGTTCATAATCAGCAAGGTTGAGTCCTTGACCGCCGCGAGCATGCGCTTGCGCATCTTGCCTTCGCGCATCTGGCGCAGGCGGCCTTTGATTTGCGGATCGCCTTCGGTTTCCTTCAACTCGCGGCGCACCTCGTCCCGAGTCATTTTGAGGCGCTGTTTCCATGTGTGGCGCTGAAAGGCGTAGTCGAACGCCGCGATGACAATCATGGCGGCGACCGCCATGGCGATGAGTTTCAGCGTCAGGGATTTCATCAGGGCAAGGAGCGCCGCCGCATCGACAGTGAGGGACGTCACCAGCAAGTCCCGCTCGGGCCACAGGGCGAAGAACAGCATCACGCCGACAACCACCAGCTTGCCGACGCCTTTGGTGAAGTTGAACAGCCCTGACGGCCCGAAAATGCGCTTGAACCCGGCCACAGGCGAAATCTTGGACAGTTCGGGTTTAATGCGGTTTGCCGTGAAGACGGGAAGGGCCTGGCCCACATTGGCGAGGATTGCGACAGCAAAAATCATCAGCCCCAACAGGCCGAGCGCGGCAGCCAGGCGCCAGGCGACCGCCGCCCAGAGCCGTTGCAGGGATGCGCCGTCGGTGAGAAACTCGTGGGGATGATCGAGAAACGACGCGCCCGCGCTCATCACGTCCTTTGCGGCGGGGCCGCCGAACATTGCAAGGCCGAGCGCGCCCGCGGCAAGCATCGCCGCAGCAATCGCCTCCTGGCTTTTCGGCGCATCGCCTTTCTTGCGCGCATCCTGAAGCCGCTTCGGTGTCGGCTCCTCCGTACGCTGTGCATTGTCCTGCTGCTCGGCCATGGGGCTATCTCAGGAACTGCGCGAGATGCGCTTCGAACTGTTCGAGGAACAGCGTCATGATGAGGCCGGTCGTCAGCATCAGGAGCACAATGCCGAGCACGATGTTCGCCGGCATCAGCATGAAAAAGACCTGCGCTTGCGGCATCAGACGGTTGAGAACGCCGGCGCCCACATAAAAGACAATGCCAAAGAGGATGAAGGGCGCAGCGAGACGCAGACCCAGGGAAAACGAATGGGACAGCGTATCAACCATCACGTTCGACATATCGCCGAAATTCGGCAGGGCGCCGGGACGCATCAACGCGTAGGAGTCAGCCAGCGCGGCGAGCAACATATGGTGAAGGTCGGTCGCGAAAATCATGGTCGTGCCGAGCACCGCAAGAAAGCCGCCGATGATTGCGCCCTGCAACTCCTGCGTCGGATCGAAAATCTGCGCGAGCGACAGGCCCATCTGAAAGGCGATGATCTGACCCGCGACGTTAAGCGCCGCCATGACGACCCGCGCCGCGAGACCAAGAAACACGCCGGCGAGCACTTCCCCCAGAATGAGCGCCGTCATGGGCCCGACCCCGCCCGTGCGCGCCCAGTCCGGAAAGGACGGCGCGGCGACCGGCGCGAGCGCCGCCGTGACGGCAAGCGCCGCTGCAAGACGAATGCGCGGAGAAAGCGTGAAGTCGCCAAGCGCCGGCGCTGTCATGAAGAGGGCGCCGACCCGCACGAACACCGCGAAGATAATGAAAGCGTCAATGGGGAGCGCGGCGAGATTGAACGTCATGGGCGCGCTATCCCGCGCCGACGCCGCCCGCGGCGATACGCCCGTAAAGCTCGATGGCGAACCGGCCGAGGGCACCGCCCATAAAGGGCAGGCAGATCGCAATCACAATAAACATCACGACGATGCGCGGTACAAAAACGAGGGTGAGTTCCTGCACCTGGGTCAGCGCCTGAAGAAGCGCAATCGCAAGGCCGACAAGGAGCCCCGCCAGCATGGCGGGCCCGGCGACCAGCAGCGTCACCCAGAAGGCTTCGCGCGCGATTTCCAGAATTTCAGCGCCCATGGGCGATCCTCACGCAAGACTGGCCTCAAACAGTACTGGGCAGATATTGCCGGGCGCGTGGTTAAAACGCCGTGAGGATTGGGTTAAGGATGAGTTAAAAACCGCTATTGCGCCACCGGCACGTCGGCAATTTCCGCAAGCGTTTCGTCGCCGCATTTGACGCGGATCATCCGGTATTCCTTGTACGTTGCTTCACCTTCATAGGCGACCTCAACCGGCGTGACGACCTGCGCGACCATGCCGTCGGGCGCGGTAAAGTCCAGATGCATATGCTGGCCGGGCGGCATGGCCCGGTCTGCAATCCCCACGCGCCACGCGTAGTCATATCCGGGCGTCGGCAAATCGGCCGTGCCGCGAATATGCAGCGTCGGCGCACCGGGGCCGGGTTCGGCATCGACCCATGCGGCCCATTCCCGGCTGTCGATGACGGGACAATCGGCGATGACCGGCTTGCTGATCGGGGTCCCTTCGCCGGGCGCGCCCTCGCCATCGGCGTTGCATGCGGCGAGCGAAAACAAGACAAAAACAACTGAGATGTTTTTCATGGTTGTGTCTCCCTGCACTTCAGGGCCGGACCATACCACGCAGGCGCGGTTCCGTCAGCAATCGGATAAATGACGATTCGCTCGCCACGCCGGAAAGTGCCGGAAAAGCGTCTTAAATCGGCATCCGAAGGATGTCCTGATAAGCCTCGATCACGCGGTTTCTGACGGCAATCGCTGTTTCCAGCGTCACCTCCGCGGCGGAGACCGCGGTCACCACGTCGACCAGCGACGCCTCGCCCGCGGCGACCTGGGCCGCCGCCGTTTCGCCAGCCTTCAGGCTTTCGCTTGTGGACTGCACGGCCGTCTGCACCAGCTCGGCGAAATTCGGCGGCCGGGCGCCGGCGGCTTCATCCGTACGCGTTGCATTGCCTGCCGCCTTGGCAACGGCGGCGTAAATCTCTGCGGCGCGGGTTGCGTCTATCGCCATCGACCTACTCCAGAATGCGCAAGGTGGACGACGCCATTGACCGCATCGTGTCGAGAGCGCCGAGATTTGCCTCATAGGACCGCTGCGCCTCGCGCAGGTCCATCATCTCCACCAGCGGATTGACGTTCGGCAGGGCGATATATCCGTTTTCATCCGCAACCGGATGGCCGGGCTCAAAACGCAGGGTGAACTCCGACGGGTCGAGGGTGACCCGCGTCATCTTGACGACTTCCGCGCCAAGCTCGTGATCGAGATAGCTCGTAAAGACCGGCGCCTGGCGGCGATAGGGGTCGAGCCCCGGCGCCTCGGCGGTTGAGTTTGCGTTGGCGATGTTCTCCGCGATCACGCGAATGCGCGCAGACTGGGCGTGAAGCCCCGACGCGGCGATCTGCATGGCGGTGTTGATATCGTCCATCGTTCCAGCTCCTACTGACCGCGCGCCGCCAGCCGCAGCATGGCGAGACCCTTGCGGTAAAGGCTTGAAGCGAGCGCATAGTCCTGGCGCGTTTCGGAGAGTTTCATCGCCTGGGTCTCCAGGCTTACCTGATTGCCGGTGAGGGACGCGTCTCCATCCGGCGCGGAAACGGCCCGATAGGGCGTCGCGCTGGCGCTCGGCGAGGCCGCAATGTGTTTTGGATCTGAGACGCGCAGGGCCGCCGTTTTCGTCAACTCACCGAAATGCGGTTTTTCAAGATCCCGGGCCGCGTAGCCGGGCGTGTCCGCATTGGCGATATTTTCCGCGATCACGGTCGTACGCGCGCCAAGAAAATCAAGGCGCTGGGCGAGACCGGCGAGCAGCGGGACTTTCGTTAAATCCATGTTAGGCCCTTTCAATCGCGGATTTTCTCCCTTTATGGTTAAGCCCGCGTTGACGGTTTTCGAACGCAGCGCGCCGATTGGTTAACAAATCCTTACACGGAGCAAGCCATGACGAAGAAGCTGGGCCTCGCCTTGAGTTCCGGCGCCGCGCGCGGCTGGGCGCATGTGGGCGTATTGCGCGGGCTCGCGGAACTCGGCGTCAAGCCGGATGTTATCGCCGGCTGTTCGGTCGGCGCCCTTGTGGGCGGCGCGCATCTCATCGGCGCACTTGAGGATCTTGAAAAATGGGGCCGTTCCCTGACGCCCCTGTCGGCGCTTGAGAGTTTTTCCCTGAAAGTTCGCCGCGGCGGGCTCATTGACGTGGGGCCGGCATTCGAAGCGTTTTCAAAATACGAAAAGAATATCGAGGATCTGCCGGTTAAATTCGGCGCTGTCGCCACCGATCTCGCCTCCGGGGAAGAGGTGACGATGACCTCCGGCTCGATGCTGGAAGCGGTGCGCGCATCGAGCGCCATACCCGTCGTCTTCCACGCCGTACGGCGGGATCACCGCTGGCTCGTTGACGGCGCTTTGTGCAATCCGACGCCGGTGACCCTTGCGCGCACCCTCGGCGCGGACGTTATCGTAAGCGTCGACGTGAATGCCGTACCCAAGACCCTTGACCGGTTCGGCGAGAGGGCCGGCCTTCCCGCCGTGATCGAGCCCGCGCCGCCCGCCGAGCCCGGCGTCACCGGCGCGGTGGCCAAACTGATCGACGATACGCAAGCGGCCATTAAGCGCCAGTTCGAGCTCGCCAAGGCGCGCGCGGCGGCAACCCCGCACCTTTTCGAAACGGCCCTCGCCGCAGCGGACATCTTTCAGATGCAGCTTGCCCGGGCGCGCTCCGCCGTTGACGCGCCGGATATTCTGCTGCGGCCGAACATGCGGGACGCGCTGCCGAACGCCTTTGATCGCGCAGATGAATTTATCGAGGAGGGCCGCAAGGTGGTGCTCGCCGCCGGGCCGAAAATCGAGGCGCTGCTGACGTCGGAGTAATCCGGTTAGGCTGCGCGCGCGTATTTCTCCTGACGCCGCGGAGAAATCGCTAGATGAAAGGAAGCGCGCCGTTCAACGCGCTCATTTATGGCGCTAGCGGCGGTATTGGCGGCGCAATATGCGACGCCCTCGCCGCTGACGCGCGCTGCGGACGGCTCGTAAGGCTGTCACGCAGCGCAGACGGCGTCGACATCACCGATGAGCAATCGCTGGCCGCCGCCGCGCAACATATCGGCGCGGAGGCGGGCTCGTTCGATCTGATCATCAACGCTGTCGGCGCCTTCGAAGTCAACGGCGCAAGACCCGAGAGACAGTTTCGCGAAATCGACGCTGAAACAATGCTGCGCGCATTTGAAGTCAACGCGGTCGGCGGTGCGATGTTTCTGAAACATTTCCTGCCGCTCCTGACCAAAGAACGGCGCGCGGTTTTCGCCACGCTTTCAGCCCGGGTCGGCTCCATTGAAGACAACAAACTTGGGGGCTGGATGAGCTATCGCGCGTCGAAAGCCGCGTTGAACCAGGTTGTCCGCTGCGCCGCCATCGAAGAAAAACGCCGCAACAGCGAAAGCATCGTCATCGCACTTCATCCGGGTACGATTGAAACCCCGCTTACGCGAAAATATGCGCGGGGGAAGTATACCGCGTCGCGCGAGGCGGCGGCGCAAAACCTTCCCGCCGTATGCGCTGCCTGCAAGCCGGAAGAAAGCGGCGGATTCTTCGATTATGCCGGACGGAAGATCGACTGGTGAGTGCGCAACGGGCTTTGGCAAACGACGCATTCCCTTTCTCGGCAACCGGGTACCCTGGAATGCTTGCTGGCGGGCGCCCTTTAAGGGCTGGGCGGTGCTTCGCGATGCCCCCTAACGCCGCATCACTCGAACGACCTTTTCGTAAAGCTCGTCCGCGATAACGGGTTTTGCGAGGAAACCCGTGGCGCCCGCCTCGGCGCAAGCCTCTCTTTCGGCGCCGCGCGCCGCAGCCGTCACCGCAAGAATGGGCAGATCTTTCCATTGTCCGCCCCTCTCCCGGATTTTGCGCGTTGCCGTAACGCCGTCCATCACAGGCATCTGAATATCCATAAGCACGAGGCCGCACTCTTCCGTCGCCAGAATATTCAGCGCTTCCTGGCCGTTTCTCGCAACAAGGATGCGTTTCGGCGCGATGCCCTTGAGGAACAGATCGAGGATCTTGATGTTCACCTCGTTGTCCTCGACGATCAGTACGCAAATGTCGCGCACCGCATCTGCCGCATTCTCCTTGGTCGACGCCGCGCGGTCATATTCGTACTGCTCCGCATCCTTGGCGAGCAGGGCAGGAAAGCGCAGGGTGAAGGCGACGCCGTTCGAGTAGGCGCTCTTGACAGTCAGATTGCCGCCCATTTTGCGCGCCAGCATTTTTGCGAGGGAAAGCGACAACACATTGCTTTCCGCGTCCTTCATAAAGCGGTTTATCTTGTATTTGGTCGGCGAGAAATAGCATTCCGCCATACGCTGATCCATGCCGCCGCAATCATCGGCGACAGTGATTTCAACAAACAATTCGCTCTTGCGTTTTGGATGCTTTTTGATGTCGACCGTGACTTCAACATTTCCGTCGGGCGTCTGGCGAATACACTGGCGTACTGCCGCGGCGACACACTGGCGGACTCTGACATCGTCATAACGCAGCCATTTATGCGCGCGCGACTTCACGTCGAAATGAACGTTCGTGTTGTTGTTCCGGGCGTCAGCGGCGCTTGTGTCTTCCACAAAGTCGATCGTTTTCGGCAAATACGCCGCGTCGACGTCGAGTTTCAGCTCGTTCGCGGTCAGGTCCAGCATATCCAGCACGTCAAGCAGCGCCGACTTCAGGCTTGACCCCGACTCCGACAGCGTGTCGACAAGTGCGCGATGTTCCGGCTGAAACTGTTCCGAATAAACAGTCAGAGACTGCGCCATGCCCAGCACCTGATTAAGAGGTGTCCGCAATTGATGCGCGACCGCACCGACAAACTCTGATCGCTGCGCCAGTCGGCGGTTGAAGCGCGCCGCAAGCCTGCGTCTTAAAAGTAACCACGAGACACCGGCTCCGGCCGCAACGCCTAACATAGCTGCCAGGACGCTAAACATCTCTTTCCTTTCCGCGCGGCGTTTATTCCGTAGTCGCACGAAGTAATGAACGCAGAAGCATTATGTAAGTTTGCTAATTTTCAGTGTATAAACATTAACCCAATACATCGCGCGACTCTCAATTTCAGCGCCTAAGCACTGGGCAACGTTAAGTGATGAACGCCGTGCGAGCAACTTTCAAGGCAAGCAACGCAGTCTTGCCATGTCGTCAATCTTTGCGCCTCATTGAGTGCGAGGCGACATGGAGCTTTTGAACAACCCTTAAACTATATTGCATTGCAGCGGCGGGCCGGCAGTCAAATGCTAAATCACCGCCAACACGTTCTCAGGCGGGCGGCCAATCGCGGCTTTATCGCCATTCACGACAATCGGACGCTCAATCAGGATCGGATTCTCCGCCATGGCGTCGATCAGCCGTGCTTCGGATGCGTCCGCCAGGGAAAGCTCCTTATACGGTGCTTCCTTCCTCCGCATCATCTCGCGCACCGATGAAAGCCCGAGCTTTTTGATAAGCCCCTTCAGCGTCGCCCTTGATGGCGGGCTTTCCAGGTAAAGCACAATCTCCGGCGTAACGCCCTGCTCCTCAAGAAGCGCAAGGGTCTGGCGCGACTTCGAGCAGCGGGGATTGTGATAGATGGTGATCGGCATTCGCGCACGCGCCCTAAATCGACAGCCGGTAGCCGCCGCCCTCGGTCAACAGCAGCGACGCGTTGGAAGGATCGGGCTCGATCTTCTGACGCAGGCGATAGACATGGGTTTCAAGCGTGTGGGTCGTGACACCCGAATTGTAGCCCCAGACTTCGTCAAGCAGGATATCGCGCGTTACCGGTTTGCCGCCGGCGCGATAAAGGAATTTGAGGATCGAGGTTTCTTTTTCCGTGAGGCGTATTTTCTTGTCGGCGTCGGTGACAAGCATTTTCACGGCCGGACGAAATTCATATGGGCCAAGCTTGAAGACTGCGTCTTCGCTCTGCTCGTGACTGCGCAAATGCGCGCGCACGCGGGCCATCAGGACGCCGAATTTGAAAGGCTTGACCACATAGTCGTTGGCGCCGGCCTCAAGGCCCAGAATTGTGTCGGCGTCGGAGTCGGCGCCGGTCAACATGATGATCGGCGACTTGAAACCATTCTTGCGCATGACGCGACACGCTTCGCGCCCGTCCATGTCGGGCAGTCCCACGTCAAGCAGCATAAGGTCGATATGCGCCTCTTCCCGCGCGCGCTCGATCGCCTCATTGGCGGTCGCCGCCGGTTCCACGCTGAACTCGTCATGCAGATTGAACTGGTCGATCAGCGTGTCGCGCAGAAGCTCGTCGTCGTCGACCAGAAGGATCCGTTTTGCCCGCGTCATTTCGGTTTCTCTTTTCCTTGCCTTTTCTAACAGCGGCGGAGCCTTAGCCGCAAACGCCGTGAAGTCGGAATCACAAGCCCGATAGGCGGGCGTGATCACCGACAATACGCTGCCTGGCGGCTATGCGGATCGCCGGGGACCGAAAATCGCCGACCCGACCCGAACATGGGTGGCGCCGAGCTGGGCGGCAATAGCGAAGTCAGCGCTCATACCCATGCTGACCACGGAAAGACCGTGCGCAACAGCGAGCTTGGACAATAACGCAAAATGGGGCGCGGGGTCGTCACCCACCGGCGGGATGCACATGAGGCCGGCGATATCGAGGCCATGCTCATCGCGGCACGCCTTTAAAAAATCGTCCGTTTCATGGGGTGCGACCCCAGCCTTCTGCGCCTCCTCGCCAGTGTTGACCTGCACCAGGAGCCTGGGGCGGCGGCCCTGTTTCTCCATCTCGACGGCCAGTGCCCGCGCGAGTTTCGGCCGGTCGACAGTCTCGATCACATCAAACAGCGCCACGGCGTCTTTCACCTTGTTCGTCTGCAACGGCCCGATCAGGTGTAGCTCCACATCCGGGTAACGGGATTTGAGGGCGGGCCACTTGCCAGCGGCCTCCTGGACGCGATTCTCGCCGAAAACCCGCCAGCCGGCGGCGAGCACGGGCAAAATGCGCGCCTCGTCAAATGTTTTCGATACCGCAACGATCTTTACTGCGTCTTCGTTACGGCCCGCTTCCGCCAGCGCTGTCTTGAGTTCGCGCTGGACTGCCGCGAGATTGGCGGCCGGATCGGTGAGGGGTTCAGTCAAAGCCATGCCGGGTGACGGTTTCAGAACGAGGGCGGCGAAACTAGCAGCCGCCGCGAGCGCCCTCAAAGGCAAAAGCGGCGTCGCGGCTCCTTTTTCGCTCGCCTTTATGACAGACGCCGCCCGGGCGCCACGCCCGGAGCTGATCGTTCGCGCCCTGCCTCTCGGCGCGGCTGTGATTCTCCGGGACTATGAGGCGCCGGGCCGCGCGGCGCTCGCCGCACGTCTCGCAGCGATTGCCCGAAGGCGCGGCGTCCGATTTCTGGTGGGTGCAGACATTGCGCTTGCGCGCGCCGTCGACGCGGACGGCGTGCATCTGCCGTCATGGGCGTCGTGGCCCGACGACACGGGCGGACTGATGGTCAGTTGCGCCTGTCATAATGCCGAAGATCTGGACCGGGCGGCGCGGCGCGGGGCGAATGTCGCATTTTTGTCACCGGTTTTCCCGACGGAAAGCCACCGGGGCGCAGAGGCGCTGGGCCCTCAGAAGTTTAAGGCTCTTGCAGCAAGGGCAAAGCTTCCCGTTTTGGCGCTGGGCGGCGTGGATAAACGGAACGCGCGCGCCATCGCCGCGCCGAATGTCGCCGGCCTTGCCGCTATTGGCGCTTTCCTGCCGGGCTAGCTGTCTTCCTCAACCTTCGTCCATACGCCAAGCACGTTGCCGGACGGATCGCGGAAATGGAAACGTCGCCCCCCGGGGAACTCATGTCGCTCGACGACGTCGCCGCCTGCGGCGACGACTTTCTTCTCGCTTGCGTCAAGGTCATCCGCATAAAGAATAATAAGCGCTGAGCCATTGACGGGTTTTTCGCCGCCGCGAATGCCTCCGTCGAGCCCGGCGCCCTCGAAGCTGACGTAATCGGGGCCCCAATCCTGAAAGGTCCAGCCAAAGGCGCCCGAATAGAACGCTTTAGCGACACTCAAATCCTCGGCGGCGAATTCCACATAGTCGACATGATTGTTTGACTGGGGCATGCGGGCGCTCTCGCTGGCTGGCGCGCTCGGCTCCGCGCAGCCAAACACGGCGACACACAGAACGGCGCTTAGGGATTTTCTCACACGGCAATTCTTGCTCGCCCGCGCCGCCGTCGTCCAGATCCTCGGGAAAAAGAAAACGGCGCCCGAAGACGCCGTTTTCACAAGTCTTATCCCCTCTAAGCGTGGCGCTTAGAACTTAGAATTTGATCGAGCTTTCGATCACAACCGTTGTCGCCTCTTCCGGGCCTCCAACGGCGAGCGGTTTGGCGGATTCCACATATTGCGCCGCCGCGCCGATGGTGATGCCCCGGCCGATCACATAAGTGACGCCAGCCTGAGCGGTCTGCGTGTCCCGAAACAGCGTCGGGTCGAACGGGTTTGGCCCGAAGGCGTTCGCCTCGGACTGGCCGTAGCCGAGCATGAAGCCCCAGTCGCCTTCATCGTCGCCGGTCTTGAAGGTGATGCCGGCGTCAAAGGCGAGATAGCCGTCTTCGTCGGGCGTATTGAGGCCCGCATTCGTCGTCTTCAGCGAGCCGCCGATGGTGACGCCGCGATAGGCGAGGTTAAGCCCGACGGAATAGGCTTCGTAATCTTCGTAAACCGGCAACGCGATGCGCGAGGCCTCGTCTGCGGTGACGTAACTGGCGCCCACGCCAACGAACAACCGGTCGCCGCCGCCGAGATTGATCGGCTTTTGATAGTAAAGCGCCGCCTCGATGGCGTCTTCCCAGGTCGAGGCCTCATTGAGAAGCGCGCCGTTGGGCGCAAGGATCAGCCCGTCTTCCGGGGCGCAAAGGCGATCGCCGCAGTTTCTGAGTTTCGGCGAATAGGAAACGCCGAGTTGCAGCCCGCCAAAGGCGCCGCCCAGAAAGTTCGCCGGCGGCATGTAGGTGAACTTGTTGGAGTAACCGGAAAAATCGTTGACCGTATGAACGTCATTCAGGCCGGAAAGGTCAGTATGCCAATCATTGACATTAACGGAGCGGAAAATCGTCGGGGACGTGACGGCGAGCGTTCGCGCAATGCCGTGATCGCGCCCGATGATCACCTGACCGAACGCGCCGCGCGCGTATGCGTAAGCGCTCTGCAAATAAGCGTCGCTGTCGAGCGGGGCGATCCCGCGCGCGCCGCCGATCTGCAATCCGGAATATCGTCCGCCTGCGAACATTTGAGAGGGCTGGTCCGCGTCGAGGCGCGCCTGTAAGACGGCGCCAAGCTCAAGCCCGCTGTCAAGAAATGTCGAACCCTTGACGGTGACTTCGGCGTTGCCGTCCGCGCCCGCATCGCCATCTGCGACGCCGGCGACGACGCTCGCCTCGCCTTCAATTTCAATCTCGACTGGATCGGCCGCGAACGCAGTCGCCCCGGCCATAAAGGCCGCAGCGCTGATCCCCGACAAAATCGTCCGCAATCCGGTCATCGTCTCATCTCAAGCCGGCGAAAATCGCCGCACGGTTTCAAATACGCATTTGAGACGCCCCGCGCTCCCCAGCGCGTCACGCCTCGACTTAGAACTCGCACCCGGACGCCAGAAGCGCCCTTCAACCCCACGCAACCCATTGTCGCCGCTGCAACCTGTTATGCGCCGCGCAGCACCGATTCCGGCAGCCTATAGCAGCGCATAGTTAACAGCTTTGTGACCATTTGAAATAATGGCGCCGCCCGACCGCCCATTCAAGCGGCCGAGAAGGGCGACATTGTGTAAACCGGCGAATGTGGTAGGAAAGCCACGAAACGGGCTCGGGGGCCCCTGAATGTCCGCGGGACCAGACTGGATTTACACAACAATGCGTTCAAGAAATATCACCTTTTTCAAGGCTTTATGCGCTTTTTCGGCAGCTGTTGCGCTGGCTGCATGCGGCGGCAATGATGCCGGGAATTCACGCAATTTAGGACTGCCGTCCTATGTGACCGGCGACGGCGCAACGGCCACCACCGTTAACCGGTATTTGTGGGCCGCGTCGCTCGAAACCCTCGATTTTCTGCCCGTGAACTCCGCCGATCCCATCGCCGGGCTGATTATTTCGGATTGGTACGTGAATCCGGAGGTTCCGGGCGAACGTTTCAAGACCACGGTTTACATCCTGGATAATGCCCTGCGCGCGGACGCCCTGCGGGTTTCGGTCTTCCGCCAGGAGCGCGACGAGCTTGGCGCGTGGATCGACGCCACCGTGAACCCGGCCACGGGCCGTGAGATTGAGAACGCCATCCTTACAAGGGCGCGCCAGCTTCGCCTCAACGTTATAGACGACTAGCCACCTGCGCCGGATTACGCGACAAACGGCGCTTTCGAGGCGCCGTTTTTTATTGCCGGAAGTTTCCCGATGCCCCGCTACAATCCCAAAGAAATAGAGCCCAAATGGCAGGCGCGCTGGAAAGAGGCGGACATCTTCGCCGCCGAGCCCGCGCCGACAAGTATGGCCGGCGCGCAGCCGAATTATTACGTCCTCGAAATGTTCCCCTATCCGTCGGGGAAAATTCACATCGGCCATGTTCGGAACTACGCCATGGGCGACGTTATCGCCCGCTACAAAAAGGCGAGCGGCTATAACGTCCTCCATCCCATGGGCTGGGACGCCTTCGGTATGCCCGCGGAAAACGCCGCCATGCAGACCGGCGCCCATCCGGGAGAGTGGACCTGGTCCAACATTGAAGCCATGCGCGCGCAGCTGAAGCGCATGGGGCTTTCCATCGACTGGTCTCGGGAGTTCGCCACCTGCGAGCCGGAGTATTACCGCTGGCAGCAGGCGATGTTTTTGAAGTTCTGGGAGAAGGGCTTCGCCTATCGCAAGGAGAGTCTCGTCAACTGGGATCCTGTCGATCAGACGGTCCTCGCCAACGAGCAGGTCATTGACGGCAAGGGCTGGCGCTCCGGCGCCGCCGTCGAGCGGCGGACCCTGTCTCAATGGTTTTTCCGCATCACAGATGAGGCCGAGGATCTTCTCGCGGCCCTCGATGACGGCCGCCTCAAAGGGTGGCCGGAAAACGTAAAGCTGATGCAGCGCAACTGGATCGGCAAGTCAAAAGGCTTGCAGATGAAGTTCCGTTTTGCGGGCGGAACGAAACCGCCCGCTGGGTTTGATGACGGGGTCGAGATTTTCACGACCCGGCCGGACACGCTGTTCGGCGCAAGCTTCATCGCCATCTCTCCGGACCATCCGCTGACCGCCGCAATGGCGGAAGGGGACCCGAAGCTGCGCGAGTTTATCGCCGAGTGTCAGAAAACGGGCACCTCGGAGGAGGCGATCGAGAAGGCGGAGAAGCGGGGCTACCGGCTGCCCCTTGAAACCGGCCATCCGTTCGACGACCGGCGCCTGCCCGTCTATGTGGCGAATTTCGTCCTTATCCAGTACGGGACCGGCGCCATCTTCGGCTGTCCTGCGGGCGACCAGCGCGACCTTGATTTCGCACGAAAGTATGGCCTGCCCGTGCCGCAGATCGTGCTGCCGGCGGGAGAGGACCCGGCGACGTTCTCCATCGAGGACGAGGCCTATGTAGGCGCCGGCACGCTCTACAATTCTGACTTCCTCGACGGTCTGACCATTGAGGAGGGAATTGCCGCCGCGACCGGCAAAATCGAGGAGATGGGTCTAGGCAAGGGCCGGACCCAGTATCGCCTGCGCGACTGGGGCGTTTCCCGCCAGCGCTTCTGGGGCTGCCCCATCCCGGCAATCCATTGCGAAAAATGCGGCGTTGTTCCGGTCCCCGAAAAGGACCTGCCGGTTCTGTTGCCGGAAACGCCGGCGGCGGAGTTCAAAAACCCCGGCAATCCGCTCGACCGGAACGATGAATGGCGCAATGTCGCCTGCCCCGAATGCGGCGGCGCGGGCCGGCGCGAGACAGACACCATGGACACCTTCGTTGACAGCTCATGGTACTTCGCGCGCTTCGCAGCCCCATCGAACGACCAGCCGGTCGACCAGAAAAACGCCGACTACTGGCTGCCCGTAAACCAGTATATCGGCGGCATAGAACACGCGATCCTGCATCTCCTCTATGCGCGCTGGTTCACCCGCGCCATGAAGGAATGCGGGCTATTGTCCGTGGACGAACCTTTTGAGAATCTCTTTACGCAAGGGATGGTGGTTCACGAGACATATCTCGACGCAGACGACGCGAAACCGCTGAAGGAGCGTTGGCTGTCGCCCGACGAGGTCATCAAGAAAGACGGCAAGGTCGTCAGCGAAGAAACCGGCGAGCCGGTCATCGTCGGCCCAATCGAAAAAATGTCGAAGTCGAAGAAGAACGTCGTCTCTCCGGACGACATCGCCGACACTTACGGCGCGGACGCGGCGCGCTGGTTCATGCTGTCGGACTCGCCGCCCGAGCGCGACGTCGAATGGACGGATTCAGGCGTAGAGGGCGCGTGGAAACTCGTCAGCCGCATCTGGGACGCCATCGAGCCGGCGAAAGGCGCGCTGAAAGCCCACGACCTTTCGAGCCCGCCGGCGGAAATCGACGAGGCCGGCCTCGCGCTCCGGAAGACGACCCACGCGGCAATCGCCGGCGTCACCGACGACATTGAGAATTTCCGCTTCAACAAGGCGATTGCTCGGATCTATGAATTCCTCAATGCGCTCAAAAAGACGCGGCCCATGCAACGGGAAGACGGCCAGCCGGCCAACGGCGTACGCGCTGAGGCCTTTGCGCAGGCCGAAGCCCTCGGCGCGCTGGCCCGCCTCGTCGCACCGTTCACGCCCCATCTTGCGGAGGAATGCTGGGAAACCCTTGGCGGGGAAGGGTTTATCTGCGACGCGCCCTGGCCGACGGCCGACGCCGCGCTCCTGAAGAAGGACACGATCGTCCTCCCGGTTCAGGTGAACGGCAAGAAGCGCGACGAGATCGAAGTGGGCGCGGACGCGGCCAAAGAGGCGGTTGAAAAGGCGGCCTTGTCCCTTGAAGCCGTTCAACGCCATACTGACGGCCTGACGGTGCGCAAGGTGGTGGTCGTGCCCGGACGCATCGTCAATATCGTCGCGAATTGAACGGAGCCGCCGCCCGTGAAGCAGATTGCCCTACTTATCAGTATACTGATGATATCGTCATGCGGGTTCAAGCCGATCTACGCAACGCCGGAGGGCGCGGGCGCGCCGGTAAACAAGCGGATCGCCATCGGGCCCGTAACCGCGCCGGAGGAAGTTCACCTTTTTGTATCCGATGCGTTGCGCAAGCGCATCGTCATGCGCGATGACGAGACGCCGCAATATGAGTTGATGGTCGTCGCGACAGAAAACGCGCAACAGCTCGCCGTTCAGATCGACGCCACCGTGACGCGCTACAATTACCGCCTTAACGGTCGCTATCTGTTGCGCAATCTTGACAGCCAGGAGGTCATCCAGGGCTCGGCGCGGGCGATCACGTCCTACAATATCGTCAGCTCGCAATATTCGACCCTGTTCGCAGAGCGCACCGCCCGGGAGAAAGCGGCACGCCTCCTCGCCGAGGAAATCGAGCGCGACATTCTCCTGCGCCTCGCCGACCCGACCGCTGCGGCGCCTGCGGCCGACGACAGCTTTGACGACCCGGCGACCATCGAAGAGGTGGGCGAGCCGCGCGACGACTTCGAGAGCGGCGACCGCCCGTTTCTGATTGACGAAAGCGCGCCTGACGAGGGCGGCGCGTGACCGCCCTTAAAGGGCGGGCAATCAAGGCGTTTCTGGAAAAGCCCGACCCAGGCGTCGCCGCAATTCTCGTCTATGGCCCCGATGCGGGGCTGGTGCGCGAACGGGCCGCCTTGCTCGCGCGCCGGGTCACTGAAGACCTCAACGACCCCTTCAACGCCATCGAACTCACCGACGCCGATCTCAAGGACGAGCCAGGCCGCCTCGCCGACGAGATCGCCGCTCTTTCCTTTGCCGGCGGCGAGCGGGTTGTCCGTCTGCGGACGGCCGGAGAGGCCAGCGCAAAGGCCGCCGAAACGCTGATCAAGGGTCTCGACAATGATGCGGTAAAGCCCAACGGCCTTGTGGTCATCGAAGGCGGCGATCTTTCGCCCCGCTCCGGGCTGCGCAAAATGTTCGAGAAGGCAAAGCGCGCCGCCGCACTTCCCTGTTACGCCGACGCGCCGGCCGATGTGCGCGACCTTGCCCGCGAAATGGCGCGGGCTGAAAATCTGCGTTTCGATGAAGACGCGCTGGATCTTCTGGCCGCGACGCTTGGCGACGATCACGGGCTGACGCGGTCCGAGATCGACAAGCTCATCCTGTTCAAGGGGCCGGCGGCGGTTCGCTCGGAACCGGGCAGCATCACCGTGGAGGATGCGCGCGCGTCGATCGTCGACGGCCCCGGCCAGGCGCTGGAAGAGGCGACCGCGGCGGCGGTGGACGGCGCGCCGGGCGTCCTGTCGGCGGCGCTTTTCAAGGCGGAGGCGGCCGGCGCAAGCCCCATCGGCCTTCTGCGCGCCCTGCAACGCCAGGTCTCCCGTGTCCGGACGGCGAAAGCCCATATGGAGGCCGGGGAGAGCGCGTCAGCGGCCATGAAGAAGCTCCGGCCGCCGGTGTTTTTCGCCGAGCAGCGCGCTTTCGAGAACCGCCTCAGGAAGTGGCCCATGCGCCGGCTCGATCTCGCCGCGCGCATGCTGTTCGACGCGGAGCTGGAGGCCAAGACGACAGGCGCGCCGCAACGGGAGATTGTCGAGCGAACGGCGCTGCGCCTCGCTTTAATGGCCCGCGCCTAACGCTAATCTGCCTACGGACTTTCAGGTTCCGCCGGGCGCAGCATAAACGCGGCCCCGGCAAGCGAAGCGACGGCCGCCGCGGAAAAGGCGATGACGAACCCGCCTGCAAATCCCGCCAGCCCCGCAGCAAGAGCGACGCCGACAAGCTGCGCGATCCGGCTCGCGGCGTTGGAGACGCCGGACGCAAGCCCTTCATCGCTTGCCTCCACGCTGGAAAGAACCGCAGCCGTTAAAGGTCCGACCGTCGCCGCAAAGGCGAGGCCAAGCACGCTCATGGGCAGAATGACGCCGAGATAGAAATCCGCGTCGCGAAGGAGCGCAAAGAGGGCGTAGCCCGCAGCGGCGAGAAGACACCCCGCCGCCAGCATCCTTCTGGCGCCGATCCGATCCGCGAGACCGCCAACGGGCGACGATAAAAACCCGACGCACAGGGTGAAGGGTAAAAACGCTGCACCGGCCTCGGTGGGCGTCAGCCCGCGCCGGTCGATCAATTCGAAGGGCAGGAGAAAAAAGATCACCGACAGGGCGGCGTAAATGAAGAGCGTCGCCAGATTGAGACCGACAAACGCCTGATTTCGAAACAGCCGCGGCGGCGTCATGGGATGAACCGTACGGCGCTCCCACGCAGCGTAACCGGCGATCAGCGCCGCGCCGGCAAGGACCGCGGCGACGGCCGGCGCCCCGATATTCACGCCCACGACATGGCCGCCCGCTTCCCCCGGACCGGCGGCGCTGAGCCCCCAGGCGGCAAGGCCAAGCGCCACGAAAAGGATCGATGCGCCGACGACATCGAACGGCCGCGGCGTTGGATAATCCTTCGGGCGCGCAGCGACGAGGATCACCATCGCCGCGACCGCCAGAGGCGGATTGAGCCAGAAAATCGCCTGCCAGCCGAAGCTTTCCGTGAGCCAGCCTCCGAGAAGGGGGCCGGCGGCGGTCGTCAGCGCCGAGGCCGACGCCCAGACGCCGATCGCCCTGTTCCGGTCCGTCTTCGGGTAGACGGCGCCAATGAGGGCAAGGCTCGCCGGCGCGACGAGCGCCGCGGCGAGCCCCTGGAAAAACCGGGCCGTGATCAGCATTTCCGGCGAGGCTGAAAGCGCACACCAGGCGGAAGCAGCGCCAAAACCCGCGCAGCCAATCATCAGTATACGGGCTTTACCGTAGACATCCGCCATGGCGCCGCCGATCAGAACGAACGCCGCAAGCGCCAGCACATAGGCGTTTACGATCCACTGAACGGCCGCGATGGACGCCGAGAAGTCGTCGCGAAGGGCCGGCAGCGCCACGGTCAGAGCCGAACCGTCAATGAACGCCATCGAAGAGGCGAGAATGCAGGCGGAGAGGACGAGGCGGCGCTGGGTGACGGAGCCGGTCCGGCCCAGCTCGTCGGGGCACGGTTCGGCGGCGATGAGATTGCGCGCGCAAGGCTCGCGAATGACGGCGGCCATCAGGCAGTCCCTGTGATAAGGAGCGCTTCAGCTATTATCAGAATAGAGCGGCGCGAACGACGCATTGCGTGCAGATTACGCCGCTGACCCCATGAGCCGCCGGCATATGTCGTCCAGCTGGTCGAGGTTGAGATACTCCACCGTCAGGGAGCCGGAACCCTTTTTTGAATGCGCGATGGCTACGTCGAGCCCGAGAATAGCGGAGAGATCGCGCTCCAGCGCCCGCGTGTCTGAGTCGCTGCCGCCTGCCGAAGCCTTTGATTTTCCGACGCTTTTTCGGACGCCGGGTTTGCCGTCTGCGCTTTCAGCCCGCCCCAGCGCTTCGGTTTCGCGCACCGACAGCCCCCCGGCAAGGATCTGGCTCAATGCTGCGGCAGGATCCTTCAGCGAAAGGAGCGCACGGGCGTGTCCCATGGAGATATCGCCGGCGCCCAGCGCCTTCAGCGCCGCGTCCGGCAGGTTCAGGAGCCGCATGATGTTGGCCACGTGGCTGCGCGATTTGCCGACGGCCTTCGCGATCTCATCCTGCTTGCGGCCGTAATGATCGGCAAGCCGATGATAGGCCTGCGCCTCCTCAATCGGGTTGAGGTCGACCCGCTGAACGTTTTCAATGAGCGCGATCTCCGCCGCCTCCTCATCCGTCAGCTCACGGATAATTACGGGGACGTCGTGCAGCTTCGCTTTCTGCGCCGCGCGCCAACGCCGCTCGCCGGCGACGATCTGATAGTCGTCGCGGCCCATGGGGCGTACAAGGATCGGCTGCAACAGCCCGCGCGCCTTGATGGAGCCGGCAAGCTCGTCAATCGCATCGTCGTCAAACCGGCGGCGCGGCTGGTCGGGATTGGGCTTTAAAAATGTAATCGGCAATTCGCGCCGCAGCCCCGGCGCCTCGGTCTTCTCCGGCGCCCGCGCGCTTGGGGCGTCCCCGAGAAGCGCATCGAGCCCGCGCCCTAACCCTTTGGAATGGCTTTTCTTTTTTGCCGCCACCGTCATGTCTCCCTAGCTGGCCTTTCCAAATCTATGCGGCCTTGGGCCGGGTTCGCTCGCGCTGAATGACTTCCGAGGCGAGCTGGATGTAGGCTTGGCTGCCCGGACATTTGAGATCATAAAGAAGCGCCGGCTTGCCGTGGCTCGGGGCTTCGGAAATGCGCACATTGCGCGGAATGACCGTGCGATAGACTTTGTCTTTCAGATGCGCGCGCACGTCGTCCTCAACCTGGTTGGTGAGATTGTTGCGCCGGTCATGCATGGTGAGGACAACGCCCTGCAATTCAAGCCGGCCATTAATCCGTTCACGGACGGTATCGATCGTGCGCAGGATCTGACTGAGCCCTTCCAGCGCGAAAAACTCGCACTGCAATGGAATGATCACCGCATCCGCCGCGGCGAGCGCGTTGAGGGTTAAAAGGCTCAGGGAGGGGGGACAGTCGATCAGGACGTAAGTGACCCCGTCGCAGCCCTTCTCTCCATAGTCCGCAAAAGCGTCGGCAAGCCGGTAATGGCGCCGATCCGCATCGATCAGCTCAATCTCAGCCCCCGCAAGGTCGACGCCGGCGGGCGCGAGGAGGAGGCCCGGAATATCCGTCTCGATCACCGCTGCCTCCAGGCGGTATTCATCGGTGAGAACGTCGTAGGTGGTGACGCCCCGGTCCGCCGCGGAAACGCCGAGCCCCGTAGACGCGTTGCCCTGGGGGTCGAGGTCCACGAGCAGGACCCGCTCCCCAACCGCTGCGAGTGCTGTCGCCAGATTTATCGCTGTGGTTGTTTTTCCGACGCCGCCTTTCTGGTTGGCGACGGCAAGAATGCGGGGGTTGGGGGAGGCGGTCGCTTCAGGCACGCGCTAACTTTCCGATCTCCAGAATGGTCCCCGAGGGGCTCGTAAGGCTTTTATGCCGTTTTACGGTCATTTGCCAACATGTTGCGGCTTCAGCGAGTTCACGCGCTACATCTTGTCCTTTCGGAAAGAAATACTTCGTGTTTTCGTCCCCGATTTCATAGGCGTAGGCGAGTAACTTCGGAAGAGGAGCGAGGGCCCGTGCAGTGACGATCCGGGGCTTGGGGGAAAGTTTCACCGCCTCGATCCGCTCCGGTAGGACCGTAACGTCAGGCAGCTCCATCGCCCGGGCCGCCTCGCGCAGGAAGGCCGCCTTTTTGCCGGTGGATTCGATCAGCATCGCGGACCCGCCGCGCTCGGCAAGTATGGCGGCGAGCACAAGACCGGGGAACCCGGCGCCGGAACCGAGGTCCGCAAGGGTCAGGGCGCCCGCTGGCAGGAGCGCCGCGATCTGCGCAGAGTCGAGATAATGGCGCTCCCAGCGGTCGGGGAGCGTCGATCGCGCAACAAGATTGTGCCGGTCTGACCATTCCATCAGTACACGGTCCATCGCCTTCAGGCGCGTCAGTGTTTCACGTGAAACATTCGTTGCGGCGGCGAATTCTTCCGGCGTCATCTCGCTTTTGCCGGTTTCTTCATCCACGCAAGCAAGAGGGCCTGGGCCGCCGGCGTCACCCCTTCGATGCGTCCGGCCTGGCCCAGCGTCTCCGGGCGCGCCTCAATCAGCTTTGTGCGCACCTCGTTCGAGAGGCCCGGTATGGCGGCGTAATCGACATCGGCCGGGAGACGCAGGGACTCGTCTTTTTTGAAGGCGATAATGTCCGCCTCCTGACGATTGAGGTATCCCGAATAGAGCGCATCGAATTCGAGCTGCTCTGCGACGGCGTCGTTCATCCCGGCCAGTTCGGGCCATATGACGGCGAGGGTTTCGCGCGTCACGCCGGGCAGGGCGAGAAGATCGATGACACTGCGGCGCCGACCGTCCTGATTGATTTTCAATCCATGGCGGGCAGCTTCATTGGGCGTCAGCGACGTGGCGTCCGCCCATTCCCGCGCCTTGTCGAGGGCGGCTTTTTTTACATGAAACGCCTTGGCGCGGCGCTCGCCAACGATGCCGGCGGCTACGCCAAGCGGCGTCAGGCGTTGATCCGCATTGTCGGCGCGCAGCGTGAGGCGATACTCCGCGCGGCTTGTAAACATACGATAGGGCTCGCTGACGCCGTGCGTGACAAGGTCGTCGATGAGGACGCCGATATAGGCTTCGCTGCGATCGAGAACGAAGGGCGCATCGATCTTTTTCGCACGACGAGCCGCGTTGACGCCGGCCATCAGCCCTTGGGCTGCTGCTTCTTCATAGCCGGTCGTGCCGTTGATCTGACCTGCGAGAAAGAGACCGGGCAGGGCGCGGGCCTCAAGCGTGTGGCGCAGCGCCCGCGGGTCCACATAGTCATATTCGATGGCGTAGCCGTAGCGCACGACCCGGGCCTTTGCGAGACCGGGAATGGTTTTCAGAAACGCCGCCTGAACTTCTTCGGGGAGGGAGGTCGATATCCCGTTAGGGTAGACCGTATCGTCGTCGAGCCCCTCCGGTTCCAGAAAAACCTGGTGGCTTTCGCGCTCCGCGAAACGCACCACCTTGTCCTCGATTGACGGGCAGTAGCGCGGCCCGCGCCCGGAGATGGCGCCGCCATAGACAGCGGACTTGCCGATATTCTCTTCAATGATGCGATGGGTCTCTGCGCTCGTATGGGTAATGCCGCACGAGATCTGCGGCACCGCGATGGCGTCGTTGAGAAACGAAAAGGGGACCGGTCGCGCATCGGCGGGCTGCATTTCGAGGCGGTCCCACTCGATGGTTTTTCCATCAAGGCGCGCGGGCGTTCCGGTTTTCAGGCGACCCATTTTGAGGCCAAGACCATAGAGCCGGTCCGAAAGACCCATAGCGGGCGCCTCAACCCCGCCGCCCCATTCTTTGTTGACGGCGCGGGAGTTGGCGCGGCCCGCCGGAATGCGGCGGTCGCCGATGTGGATCATGCCTTTGAGGAATGTGCCGGTGGTCAGGACGACCGCGCTTGCGGCGATTTCCGTTCCATCGCCCAGCACGACGCCGGAAACCGTTCCATGTGAAACGATGAGATCCTCCACCGCGCCTTCGAGAATATCGAGACCCGGATAGTCGCCAAGCAGCGCCTGCATGCCTTCGCGATAGAGTTTGCGGTCCGCCTGGGCTCGCGGCCCGCGAACCGCCGGTCCTTTCGATCGGTTGAGCATGCGAAACTGAATGCCCGCCTGATCGATGATCCGGCCCATGACGCCGTCCAGCGCGTCGACCTCGCGCACCAGATGGCCCTTGCCGAGCCCGCCAATCGCCGGATTGCAGGACATCTCACCGATGGTGTCGCGCCGATGAGTCACCAGCGCCGTCGCCGCGCCGGCTCTTGCCGCACCCGTTGCAGCCTCGCAGCCAGCGTGCCCGCCGCCGATGACGATCACGTCATATGTTCTTCCGGAACTCATGGGGGTGCCATATAGGCGCCCGAAGCGGCTTTGGGAATTGATCGATCAGAGAAAGACGCCGCAGGATCGCGCAGCGAGAAAGGCGACGAAAATCCAGATCCCGTTGGTCAGGAGCGCCGGCCCGCAATCGCCCATGGCCTCCATCCAGCCGCGCTCGTCCGAAACCCCGCGGACAGCGTCGACCAGGCGCTTCACGTTAAAGAACGTCGTCAGGGCGAGGGCCGCCGCAACCGCCAGCACGGCGACGAAGATTTCACTATCAGGATCGATGCACATGGCGCCGAAGCATAACCCAGCCGCCCTTTCGGAATTGTTTCACGTGGAACCAGCGGGGCCTCTTTTACAATTTGGAAAGCCTACGGTTTCGCAATGTCCTGAGGCACGCCCGCTGCAACGCTGGCCTTACTGTCAAACCGTAACGGGTCATGAAGGGAAAAGGTCCATGTCGGAAAATGAGATGGTTACACAGGATCCAGCGCCGTGCTTCGGACAAAACCGCGAGGGATCCGATCGTCTTGAGGCGCAGCGGGTCAGGCGCGTGCTCCAGCGTCGGCTCTGCGACAAAATCCGCAATTATGAGCGGATCGCAGCCCGTCTCGAAATGCGCGGTGAAAACGATGCGGCGACGGTTCTTACCCGGGCCGCGGGCCAACTTCGGGCGATCACGGCGGAAGCGGGCTGACCCGGGCGGCGCGGGGCCAGCGCCTATTTCCCGATACAGAAGCTTGAGAAAATCTCGCCGAGGACGTCCTCGACGCCTACAGCGCCGGTAATCTGACCAAGGGCCCTGGCGGCGAGGCGCGCATCCTCGGCGGCAAGCTCCGGCGCGCGCTCGATATTCGCCTCAGCGCGGACAAGAGCGGCGAGGGCGTCCTCGACGGCCTTCACGTGCCGGGCGCGGGTCAGCCCCGGCTCGCTGCCTCGCGTTTCACGTGAAACATTTTCGGTCATACCGGCGACAAGATCGGCCAGACCTGCGCCAGTTTTTGCCGAAAGCGCGATCTCGCCGACGCCCTCCGGCGCTACAGGCCCGGAGGGGGCGGGGTGAAGGTCAGCCTTGGACCAGACGAGAAAGTCACCGGGCTTCAGGATCGCCGCCGCGTCATCGGGAACCGCCGCGGCGGGGTCGACCACAAGAATGCGAATGTCGGCGGCGGCCGCGCGGGCCCGGGCCCGGGCCATACCTTCCGCCTCGATGGCGTCACCGGCGTCCTCGCGCAGTCCGGCCGTGTCGGCCACGGTCGCAAGAACGCCGCTCAGGTCGAGGCGGGTTTCGATGATGTCCCGGGTCGTGCCGGGCTGGTCGGAAACGATGGCGACGTCCGACCCCGCAAGCGCATTCATCAGGGACGACTTGCCGGCGTTCGGCGCACCGATGATGGCGATCGAGACGCCCTCGCGAATCATCCGTGTACGTCCTGAATCATCCAGATAGCTGGTTAATTCGTCCTTGAGCTGATTAATTGCCGGGCCGGCCTGCGCCGCGACGGCCGCCGGCACACCGTCCTCATCCGGGAAATCAATGTCCGCCTCTAAGGGAACGAGCACGCTCAAAAGCCGCGTCCGCCACCGCTCCGCGACAGCCGACAGACGCCCGTCCAGCTGACCCAAAGCCTGCATTCTTTGAAGGGTCGTTTCGGAGTCGATAAGGTCTGCCAGCGCCTCAACCTGGGCGAGATCGAGCTTCCCGTTCTTCAGCGCGCGAAGGGTGAACTCGCCGGCCTCCGCCGGCCGCGCGCCTAGGGCCAAAAGCGTCTCATAAAGAGACGCCTCGACGGCGCGGGCCCCGTGAAGATGAAATTCGGCGACGTCTTCGCCCGTAAAACTCGCCGGGCCGTCAAACAGTATGACCAGCCCCCGATCGATCGGCGCCCCGGTCGCCGGATCGGAAAACGCGGCCATGGCCGCAACCCGCGATTTAATCTGTTTACCAACTAATGCGCGGGCGATGCTGTGAGATTTCTCGCCCGACACGCGGTAGACGGCGACGCCGGCCTTTCCGGCGCCGGACGCGCGGGCGAAGATCGTATCATTAGCGGTCATGGTCGGCGCTGCGCGGCGATCGAAGCCACGCGTTACTTCTTCTTGCCGCCGCCCATTGCCGCGCCCATCATCGCTTGCAAACCCTCAACGCCCTTGCCGCCCATATTGATCCACGCGGCCACCAGCCGTTCCGGATCTGCAAG
>JANQJK010000011.1 GCA_028281665.1 Hyphococcus sp. | reverse complement strand
TTCGCTTATGACAGCGAACGCGGCGTCTTCTGGCTGAACGAACACGGGCCCAGAGGCGGCGACGAGATCAATATCGTCGTGGCCGGCGCGAATTACGGCTGGCCCGCCGCCTCTTACGGGATTGATTATAACGGCGCGCGGATTACGCCGTTCACGGAATATGAAGGCTCAACTCAGCCCGTCCATTACTGGACGCCGTCTATCGGCCCGTCGGGTCTCGCCGTGATGCGCGGCGATTTGTTCGCCGATTGGGACGGCGACCTCCTGGTCGGGGGAATGGCCAGCCGGGCGCTGCACCGCATGATTCTCGATGGCGACGATATTGTCGGCGAGGAGCGCTATCTCGTCGGCGAGCGCATTCGCGACGTGCGGGTCGGGCCTGACGGCGCGATCTATGTTGCGACGGAAAGCCGGAACGGCGACCCGACCGGTCAGATCCTGCGGGTTGCGCCTCAATAAACTCAAACGGCCGTAAGCCGCAGGGCCGCCTGGCGGGCAAACCGCAACGTGACGGCCTTGCGTCTTGCGCCGACCAGCGAACGCTCGACCGACGGCCGCTTGATCGCGGCGCCGAATGCGTCGGCGAGAATCAACCCCTCATCGGCGGGCAGGATGTCGGTAGGAAACTGCGGGTCGACCGCGAAGAAATAGCGATCGCAAAAGTCGAGATAGTCAGGCCATTTCTCATCGCATTCGAAGTCGGCGCGGCAGGACTTGATCTCGGCAATGGTGATCTTGCCGGCCCGGTCGATGCCGGCGACGTCGGCGCGGCGTCCGTTCGCCAGTTTGAATTCCGCCAGCGGCGACATGCCAAGTTCAATGAAAAGGCGCATAACCCCGCGGGTCAGGACTGCGGTCTGGTCCGGTCGGGCGAGGGGGACGGCGGCGGCGTTCTCCATATGTTCATGAAAGCGCCCCCATCGGGAAGCGTCAAGCGCGGCCCGCCTTTAAATGCCGCCTATCCCTGAAATTCGGGCAGGCGAACGATCAGGCCGTCCAGTTCGTCGGAAACGCTGATCTGGCAGGAAAGGCGGGATGTCGCTTTCGGCTCGGCGGCGAAATCGAGCATGGATTCCTCCATGGCCTCCGGTTTGCCGACTTTTTCGGCCCACGCCTCGTCTACGTAAACGTGGCAGGTGGCGCAGGCGCAGGCGCCGCCGCAATCGGCGTCAATGCCCGGCACCATGTTTTTAATCGCCGTTTCCATCACGGAGACGCCGTTCTCCGCCTCTACCGCATGTTCGGCGCCGTTGTGTTCGATATAGATGATTTTCGGCATATTCCTGATTTCCGCAGCGGACCATGCGCGGGGCGCGCATTGTTGAAAAACGGCAGATTTAGCGTGCGCAGCTGCAACAACAAGCCCCTGACGGACATTTGGCAATTATGCCGCAAATTTCGTCCTATTGCGGCGGCTCGCCCGGACGGCGATATGAACCTCATGACGGAAACGGTTTTCCTGCTGGCGACGGAGCGCGATACGGCGTCGCTCGGGGCGGCGCTTGGCGATGCGCTGCGCACCGGCGACGTCGTGCTGCTCAACGGTCCGCTCGGCGCCGGGAAGACGACGTTGGCGCGCGCGGCGATCCGGCGTCGATGCGGCGCTGCGACCGTGCCAAGCCCGACATTTACCCTGGTCGAGACCTATCCGGGCGACGACATCACGATCTCGCACTTTGATTTTTATCGTCTTGAGGATCCCGAAGAAGCTTGGGAGCTCGGCATTGAAGACGCCCTTTGCGACAGCGCGTCGCTGATCGAGTGGCCGGAGCGTGCGCCATCCGCGCTGCCGGCCGACGCCTTGTCAGTGACGTTTGAGGGCGACAACGGGGGACGTCGCGCTGTCGTGACCGCGCCGCCGGTCTGGCGGGACCGGCTTGCGAAGATCGCCGACCGCATCAAGAATCAACCTAAGGACGCGTCGTGACCGGTAACTCTGTAACCATGACCGCTTCGACCGCCGACGAATTCCTCGCCGCCGCCGGGTGGGCGGGCGCGGCGATAACCCCGTTGGCGGGCGACGCATCTTCACGGTCCTACTTCCGGGTCGCCGGAAAAGCCGGGCGGGCCCTGTTGATGTCGGCGCCGCCCCATGCGGAAACGCCGTCCTGTCCGCCCTCGGCGAGCCCGGCCGAACGGAGCAGCCTCGGCTATAACGCCAGCGCGCGCCTTGCGGGCCCCAATCTCAATGCGTTTGTCGCCATTGCCGACGCGTTGCGCGCCGCGGGCCTGTCCGCGCCGCAAGTGTTCGCCACCGATCCGGGCGCGGGCCTCGCCCTGATTGAGGATCTCGGCGACGATCTGTTCGCTGTGGTCGTCGATGATTGCAATGAGCGCGCGCTTTACGAAAACGCCATTGACGCGCTGCTGCATTTGCATGGGGCCGCGCCCGAGCCGCCGCGCTGCGCCGGCTACGAAATGCTTTCCTACGACCATCTGGCGTTGATGACGGAAGCGGAGCTGCTCATCGACTGGTATTGGCCTCTCAAGAAAGACGCGCCGGCGCCGGAAAGCGTCAGGGAAGAATTCCGTACCGTCTTCGATGCGCTGCTTTCCGGGCTCTCCGAACCGAGCGCCATTGTGCTTCGGGATTATCACGCGGAAAACCTGTTGTGGCTGCCCGAACGGGAAGGCGCCGCGCGGGTCGGCGTCATTGATTTTCAGGACGGCCTCGTCGGCTCCACGGCTTACGATCTTGTCTCGCTGCTTGAGGATGCAAGACGCGATGTTGACGAAGAACTGGCGCAGGCCATGGTCGACCGGTATGCGTCCGCCGCGCAAGACCGCGCCGCGTTCGATCACGATCATTTTCTCGACGAGTACGCGATTCTTGCCGTGCAGCGAAACGCCAAGATCCTCGGCATATTCGCCCGGCTCGCCGAACGCGACGGCAAGCGCCGTTATCTCGATTTGCTGCCCCGGGTCGAAGGGCACTTCCGTCGCGACCTGGCGCGGCCTGCCGCGAAGGACGTGCACGGATTTTTTAAAGCGCACTTTCCGGAGTTAACGGCGTGACCGAGGCGCCGATGCAGGCGATGGTCCTTGCCGCTGGCCTCGGCACGCGCATGGCGCCGCTGACCGATGCGACGCCGAAGCCGCTGCTCAAGGTGGCCGGCAAGGCGCTGATCGATCATGCCCTTGACCGGTTCGCCGGGGCGGGCGTCGAAGAGGCGGTGGTAAACGTTCATTATCTGGCCGACCAGGTCGAGCGTCATGTGGCCGATCGCGCCGCGCCGCGCATCATGATCTCCGACGAACGCGGGGAACTGCTGGAAACCGGCGGCGGCCTGAAAAAGGCGCTGCGTCATTTCGGGGACGCGCCCATCTTCTGCACCAACACCGACGCGATCCTGATAGACGGCGGCGGCGCCGAGCCCTGCGATGTCTTGCGGCGGACATGGGACGACAGCGACATGGATGCGCTTTTGCTGCTTGCGCCGATCGATCGGGCGAGCGGTTATGAAGGCGCCGGCGATTTCACGTGCGACGCGGACGGGCGCATCGCTTTTCGCGCAGGGTCGCAAGCGCCCTTTGTCTTTACCGGCCTTCAGATCATTTCACCGGAACTGATCGAAAAAGGTCCGGACGGTGCGTTCTCGACAAAGCTTCTTTGGGACCTTGCGGCGTCGAAGGGCCGCCTCTTTGGCGCCATCCATGCGGGCGACTGGCTTCACGTCGGCGATCCGGCGGGCCTTGAAGCGGCCGAAGCGCGGCTGGCGGGCGGCGGCGAATGACCGATCGGCGTACGCCGCCGATCTTCGATGCGCCGACGCCGCGCATATTTTCGATTGGCCCGCATCTGAAGTTTCTCGAAGAAATCGCAAGGGCCGTTGTCGCGGTCGCTGACGGCCAAGGCGCGTCGCTCGCCGATGTGGAGATCTATCTCCCGACACGAAGGGCGGTGCGCGCGCTCAGCGATGTCTTCCTGTCGATTGCCGGCGATGGTGCGGCGACATTCATCCCCAAAATCCGCGCCCTTGGCGATGTGGACGATGACGAAATCAACCTGTTCAAAGGCGCGCCGGCCGACGAACTCGAACTGCCGCCCGCGGTTTCCGATGTGGAGCGGCGCATCGCCCTTGCCCGTTTTGTCGCTGCAAAGGATCGTTCGGCCGGCGCTCCTCCGCGCTGGGCGAGCGCGCTGGCGGCGGCGGACGAACTCGCATCGCTTATCGATGCATTCTATACGGAGGAAATTGATCCCGCGCGGCTCGCGACAATTGCGCCGGACGATCTTGCGGAACACTGGGCGAGGAGCCTTCAGTTTCTCGATATCGTGACAAAGGCCTGGCCTGCGCATCTGCGTGAAATCGGGCGCATGGATCCGGCCGCCCGCCGCGTGCAGTTGATCAGCCGGCTTGCCGACGCTTACGAAAAAGCCGCGCCCGACCATCCCGTTATTGTTGCCGGCACGACGGGATCGACGCCGGCGGTGGCGCGCCTCATCGGCGTTGTCGCGGGCCTGCCGAAAGGCTGTGTCGTGTTGCCGGGCGTTGACCTTTTGATGGACGAAGCGGTGTGGCGGGCGATCGACGATCCTCATCCGCAAAGCGGCCTGAAGCACCTCCTTGAGACGGGCCTCGGTCTCGACCGGGGCGCCGTTCATGACTGGCCGAATGCAATGGTCGCGGACCGCGCGTCCCGCAACGGCATCGTCAACGTCGCGCTGCGCCCGGCGGCGGCGACGGACAGCTGGCGGGACTGGGCGCAGACCTTTAAGGGGAGCGGCGCCGATCTGCCGCAGGCGCTCGCCGGCCTTTCCCTTATCGAGGCGGAAGACGACGAACGCGAAGCGGACGCCATCGCCCTTACGATTCGCGAAGTCGTGAGCGATCCTCAGCGCACGGTCTTTCTCGCCACGCCGGACCGGGATCTCTCGCGGCGTGTTTCGGCAAAGCTGCAACGCTGGGAAATACGCGTGGACGACAGCGCCGGGGTGCCCTTCGCGAACACCTATTGCGGCGGTTATCTGCGCCTGGTCGCGCGCCTGATCGACAATCCCGCCGATCCCGCGGCCCTTGTCTCCGTCATGAGGCATCCCCTGTTCGGTGGCGGCGTTTCGGACGGGCGCCGCGCGGCAATGGTTGGCGCCGGCGATCTTGCGCTGCGCGGACTGAAACCGGAAAGCGTCGACATTGTCATTGCCCGCCTGACCCGTGCGGGCGGGTCGGCTGCGGCGCTGGCGCCGATGGTGGAGCGTCTGCGCGCTGAAGAGAGCGGCGATGCTTCACTGGACGCCCGCCTGTTGTCGCACATCGCCATCGCCGAGGCGTTTGCAGCGACTGACCAAGCGGACGGCGCCGCACGGCTCTGGCGCGGCGAAGACGGCGAAACCGGCGCGTCACGGCTTGCGGACCTTGTCGCTGCGACGGCTGAGATCGGCGACTGGACCCATGCGGACTATCACGAGATCTTCGATCAGTTGATTGCCGGCGTCGCCGTGCGCCGGCGGTCTCCTGCGCATCCGCGCGTTGCGATCCTCGGGCCGCTGGAGGCGCGCCTGCAATCTGCCGATGTCGTAATCCTTGGCGGTCTCAATGAAGGCGTCTGGCCGCGGGACGCGGCGATCGACGGGTTTTTGTCGCGGGGGATGCGGAAATCTGTCGGACTGCCCTCGCCGGAGCGGCGCATCGGCCTCTCCGCGCACGACTTTGCCCAGCTAAGCGCCGCGCCGGACGTCATGTTGACGCGATCCAAAAAGGCGGGCGGCAAACCGGCGAACCCGTCGCGCTGGATCGTTCGGCTGAAGAATATCCTGAAAGGCGCCGGCGCGTTCGACGCGATCGATCGAAGTTACGAATACAGCGTTTTGTCGAAGCGCCTCGACGATGCGCCATTGTCGACGGGACAGGCGCCATCGCCGCGGCCGCCGATTGCCGCAAGACCGACACGGTTTTCCGTTACCCGAATCGAAACGCTCCTTCGCGACCCTTATTCGGTCTACGCAAGGTCGGTGTTGCTCCTTAATCGTCTGAAGGAATTCAACGAGCCGATTGATCACCGCCATACCGGCATTCTGTTTCACAAAGTGTTTGAGCATTATGTTCGCGAAGCGCCGTCCGCCGACGATGAAGCCGGCGTGGCGCGCCTCGCGGCGCTGTTCAATCGGTTCGCGATTGATGATGGTGTCGGCGCATCCCATCTGCCCTTCTGGAGGGAGCGCGCGCTGGCGGCTTTTCAGTGGTTCGCCGCCTGGCACGCCGAGCGCCTTGCCGAGGGTGCGCCTGTGATCGTTGAGGATCGGGGTGAATGGTCCTTTGAACAAGACGGCAGGCGGTATTTCCTCTCGGCGAAAGCGGACCGCATTGATCTTCTGAAGACGGGCGCCGCGGCGATCTTCGATTACAAGACCGGCGAGCCGCCGCCGACCGACAAACAGCAGAAGAAATTCAGCCCGCAACTGCCGCTGACCGCCGCGATTGTTCAAGCGGGCGGCTTTGAAGCCCTCGGCGCCGTTTCCGTTGACCGGTTCGCCTATCTGCGGGTGCAAAACAGGAAGCCCGGCTCGGGGAACGAAAGCGCGGCCTCGGGCGCGCAATGCGCCAGCATGATCGACGAGGCGACGGCAGGCCTCCGGGCGCTGCTATCCCATTTCAATAATCCGGATACGGCATATCCCTCGCAACCGCGCCCGCAATATATGGCTGTCTTCGGCGACTATGACCATCTGGCCCGGCGTCGCGAGCGACGCGCCATGGAAAATTCGGAATGAGCGCCGTTGCGGACAATCTCGCCGAGGCCCGGGCGCGGCAGCTTTCCGGCGCCGACCCTGCGAACTCCGCCTTTGTGATGGCGAATGCCGGGTCGGGGAAGACGCGGGTGCTGATTGAGCGCGTTGCCCGTATGCTGTTGCAACGGGTCGACCCGCAGCAGGTGCTTTGCATCACCTTCACCAGGGCCGCGGCGGCGGAGATGTCCGAGCGGCTGTTCGGCACGCTGGGCGAATGGGCGCTCGCCGACGACGCCGAATTGCGCGGGCGTCTCTCGGAAATTGAAGGCGACGATGCGACGGAGCGGGACGCCGCCGCGCTTTCGGAAGTTCGCCGGCTCTTTGCGCGGGCCCTGGAAACCCCGGGCGGGCTGAAGATCCAGACCATTCATTCGTTCTGCGAAGGCATGTTGAAACGGTTTCCCCTTGAGGCCGGCGTTCCGCCGGGGTTTTCGGTGATCGAGGAAGCGGAATCGCGGCGCATGCTGGCGGATGCGATCGACGCGCTGGCGCGCGCCGGGGAGAACCGCGCCCAGGACGATATTGCGCGATTGTCCAAGAATGCGGCGGAGACCGACTTGCGCGGATTGCTGATGCGCGGGGCGAGCGGCGGCCTGCAATATCACGCGATGCTCGAACGTTATGGGGGAACGGACGGCGTTATGGACGCGCTTGCCGCAGCGCTAGAGGTTGATGCAACGCGCACTGATGAAGATATCGTTGCAGAATTTCTTGGCAGTCTTGACCCTGTCCGGTTAAGCGAGGCGCGCAATGCGCTGATGCAAGGGGGCAAGGCCGCGAAGGAGCGCAATGCGGCGCCCATTGGCGCCTATCTCGAAGCGGCGGGGCATCGCGAGCGCTGGTCCGCGCTTCAGAAGCTGTTTCTGAAATCGGATGGCGCGCCCCGGGCGAAATATGGCGACAAGGCGATCAAAGAAGCGCATCCGTGGCTCGAACCGTTTCTTCTTGACCTCGAAAGCCGTTTCGTCGCCGCGAACGGAAAGCTCAAGTCGGTCGCCATCTTCCAGGATTCGGCCGCCTATTTCCGGTTGGTCGCGGCGCTGCGCGACCAATACGATCGCGGAAAAGCCTCGCGCGCCGCGCTCGATTTCGACGACCTGATCATGCGCGCGCGCGCGCTCCTGAAAAATGAATCCGCCGCCTGGGTCCGCTACAAGCTTGATTTCGGGATTGACCATATTCTCGTGGACGAAACCCAGGACACGAGCCCCGAACAATGGAGCGTTATCCGGGCGCTGGTGGACGACTATCTGAGCGGCGACGGCGCGCGCAGCGTCAATCGAACCTTTTTCGCCGTCGGCGATGTAAAACAGTCGATCTACTCTTTTCAGGGCGCCAACGCGGAGGTCTTCGAGGAGCAGGAAGCCAGCCTCGGCAAGGCGCTCGCCGCCTATCATGCGCGCACTGGCGGCGACTACGGGAATATCGACATGCGGATGTCGTTTCGCACAACGGCGCCAGTGCTTGAGTTTGTCGATCAGGTGTTCAGCGACGAAGAAGCCTGCGCCGGGCTCGGCAAGGATGGCGCGCCGCCGCATATCGTAAACCGGGTCGGCGAGGCGGGGCTCGTTGAAGTCTGGCCGCTGACGCCGCGGCTCGACATCGAAAAGGCGAACGCCTGGGACGCGCCGGTTGATGCGCCGGCGCCCGATCATCCGGTTGAGCGTCTGTGCCGGCGCGTCGCAAAGACAATCAGCGATTGGCTCGCCCATGACGAGATGCTGCCGTCGCAGGCGCGCGCCGTTAGGCCCGACGACGTTCTGATCCTGGTGCAGAGTCGCGGCGCCCTTTTCGACGGCGTGCTGCGGGCGCTTGCAATCGAAGGCGTTCCGGTGGCCGGCGCGGACCGTCTGAAACTGCTGGAAGACCCGGCTGTTGAGGACCTTCTCTCCTATATGAAGTTCTGTGTGCAGACGGGCGACGACCTCTCTCTTGCCGAAACGCTGAAATCTCCGCTGTTCGGTTTCGACGATGACAATGATCTGTTCCCCCTGGCTCACGAGCGTGGGGACAAGGAAAGCCTGTGGGAGTGCCTTGGGCGCCGCGCGGGCGAGCGCGAAAACTGGCGCGACGCCTACGATAGAATCGCTGCTGCAAAATCCGTCGCCTTAATCGGCGGTGCTTATGCGTTTCTCGCTCATGTTCTTGAAGCCGGGCTGGCGAACGGTCGCTCCTCGGGCCGGCGCTCTTTCAACAGCCGCCTGTCAAAGGCCTCTCGCGACGGCGTCGATGAAATGTTGCGCCACGCGCTTTCCTTTGAGCGCTCTCACCCAAGATCGACGCGCGCATTTGTTTGCTGGTTTGCGGAGACGGCAACGGAAGTGAAGCGCGAGATGGAGCGCGCCGACAATGCGGTTCGCGTGATGACGGTGCATGGCGCCAAGGGGCTGGAAGCAAATATTGTGTTCTTACTGGACGCGCACCGGTACCCGATGATGAAAAGCATCGGCTCGCCGCTGGAGCTTGGCGGCGAAGACGATGTCGCGCCGCGGACGGGCCGCCTGCGCGCCATTGTCGGCGGCAAGGACCGCGACAGCGCGGTGACGGCGGCGGCCCGCGCGCGCGTCAGGGCGAGGCACTTCGAAGAGTATCGGCGTTTGTTCTACGTCGCGGCGACCCGCGCGCGCGATCGCCTCTATGTCGCCGGCGTCGAAAGCGGCAACGAAAAAGACCCGCGGCGGCGTCCGACGTCGGAGAAATCCTGGCACGCGCTGGCGATGGATGCGTTCGACGCCATGGAGGCGCGTATTGAAACGGATCCGGCGTCCTTCTGGCCGGAGTCCAATGCGCCGCGCCGCCGGCTTGCTTGCGCCCAAACCGCCGACGTGAAGATGGCGCCTGCGACGCGCGCCCGCGCGGAAATCAAAACGCCGCCATGGATGACGAAAGTTGCGCCGAAAGAACTAGCGCCGCCTCGCCTGTCGCCGTCGCGTCTTGCAGACGAAGAAGAAGCCGAAAGCGCGACGGCGCCGTCTGCGGGCGCGGCCTATTCCCCGACGGCGCGGGATCGATACTTCCGTGGTCGGATTTTACACCGCCTGCTTGAGCTCCTGCCTGGCGTCGATCCGTCGGCGCGCGCGGGCGCCGCGGACCGGTTGCTGGCGCGCCATGCCTCGGGCGTCGATGACGCCGAACGTTCGGCCTGGCGCGAGGAAGCGCTGGCGGTGTTCGATACGCCGCATTTCGCCCATGTCTTTGCGCCGGGCTCGCAGGCTGAAGTGGCGATCGCGGGCGAGATCGGCGGCAGGATCGTATCGGGACAGATTGACCGTCTTCTGCTTGGGGAGAAAGGCATCGTCATCGTCGATTACAAAACAAATCGTCCGCCGCCGGAGGACGTCGCCGATACGGCGCCGGCCTATCTCGCGCAGATGGCGGCCTACCGGGCGCTGTTGCAGAAAATCTATCCGGACCATCAGGTCGAGTGCGCATTGTTGTGGACCTTCGCGCCGCGCCTTATGCCGCTCCCGAATTCGTTACTGAATGACGCCTATGAGCGCTGGGTGGTGGCGGGTTGAACTTATACGGCCAGGCATTATCTTCCCGGGCCAGATCGTAAACAGTCATGGTTCAAGGAGCTAAACCCAATGGCAACGAAAGAAGTTACCGACGCCAGTTTCGATACGGATGTGCTCGGCGCCGACACGCCGGTGCTCGTCGATTTCTGGGCGGAGTGGTGCGGCCCCTGTAAACAAATTGGCCCGGCGCTCGAAGAAATTGCGGACGAATACGCCGGCAAAATCACCATCGCCAAGATCAATATCGATGACAATCCGCAGACGCCCGGCAAGTATGGCGTGCGCGGCATTCCGACATTGATGATCTTCCATGACGGGGAACTTGCGGCGACGGCGGTTGGCGCGAAGCCGAAGGGTCAGATCACCGCGTGGATTGACGACGTCCTCAAGGAAGCCGCGGCCTAGGCATTGTCGCGCAGGACTTCGCCGGCAAGATAAAGCGATCCGCAGATCAGTATGCGCGGCGGCGCTTCGTCCGTTGCGCAGGCGGCACGGACGGCGTCCGTCAGGGTTGCAAACGCCTCCGCGTTGAGCCCCGCATCAATCGCCGCCGCAGCGATTTCCTCCGCCGGCGCCGCGCCTTCATGGTCGGCGGCGGTGATCAGGGCGCGCTGTGCAATTCCCTCGAAATTGGCGAAGTAGCCGCGTGCGTCCTTGTTTGCCTGCATGCCAGCGATAAGAATGAGCGGGCGCGGCGCGCGCGCTTCCCGGTCCGCCATGGCGCTGGCGACGGCGCGGCCCGCATGAGGGTTGTGTCCGCCATCGAGCCATATCTCCGGGGCTTCCCCCAATAATTCCGTAGCAAGATCAATCAGCGGTCCGCGGGTCAATCGTTGCAGGCGTCCCGGCCAACGGGCCGACGCGACGCCGCGCGACATGGCGTTCTGATCGATGGCGATGCCGGCGGCGCGCAGGGCGGCGACGGCGAGGCCCGCATTGTCTGCCTGGTGAGCGCCCGGAAGGCGCGGCGGATCGATATCCAGCAGGCCTTCATTATCCTGGAAAACCAGCCTTCCCCGCTCGAAAAACGCGTCCCAGTCCCGACCCATTGCGTATGGATATGCGCCGCATTCCTCCGCATGCTGAAGCAATACGGCCATAGCGTCGGCGCTCTGGCGCCCGATCACCGCCGGCGCGTTTGGGCGGAAGACGCCCGCCTTCTCCGCCGCAATGGCGGCGACGGTGTCGCCGAGAAACTTCTCATGGTCCATGTCGACCGGCGCAACGACGGCGGCGAGCGGTTTGTCCAGTACATTCGTTGCGTCGAGCCGGCCGCCCAGCCCGACTTCGAGCAACAGATAGTCCGCCGGCGCGTCGGCAAATGCAACAAAGGCGGCGCAGGTAATGGTTTCAAAATAGGTGAGCTTTTCATCGCCAACCGCGCGGTCGACGGCGTTGAGCGCGTCGATCAATGCATCGTCGGCGATCTCGGCGCCGGCGAGGACGATGCGTTCGTTGAAGCGGACAAGATGCGGCGACGTATAGACGTGTACGGACTTCCCCGCAGCCTCAAGCATCGCCCGGAGAAAGGCGATGGTTGAGCCTTTGCCGTTGGTGCCGGCCACGTGAAACACTGGCGGCACCGCGCGATGCGGGTCGCCGAGGCGCGCCAGCGCGGCATGAACGCGATCAAGAGAAAGGTCGATAATGCGCGGCCTGCGCGCCGCAATGCGGTCGAGCGCCGCCTGGATGTCGGTCACGGGGTTTTGCGCGCCTGCCCTTTGTTATTCCGCGGCCTTGTCGAGATGGATGGGCTCGGCGACGGCCGGTCGCGGGATTTCCGCGATCTGGGCCGGCGCGGCCGCCGCAGCGCGTTTCGGATTGTTAATCAATGTACGGATCAGTTTTGAAAGGACGGATTTCATCTCCGCGCGGTGAACGACAAGGTCGACCATGCCCTTTTCTTCAAGGAATTCGGCGCGCTGAAACCCTTCGGGCAGTTTTTCGCGGATTGTCTGTTCGATAACGCGGGGGCCGGCGAAGCCGATCAGCGCGCCCGGCTCGGCGAGATGTACATCGCCCAGCATGGCGAACGACGCCGTGACGCCGCCGGTGGTCGGATGGGTCAGGACGACGATGTAGGGCAGTCCCGCTTCCTTCACCATCTCAACGGCGATGGTGGTGCGCGGCATCTGCATCAGCGACAGGATGCCTTCCTGCATGCGCGCCCCGCCCGATGCGGCGAAGACGATGAGCGGCGCCTGCCGCTTAACCGCTTCTTCCGCGGCCCGGACCATGGCTTCGCCCAGCGCCATGCCCATGGAGCCGCCCATGAACTTGAAATTCTGAACGGCGACCACGGTTTCCGCGCCGTCCACCTTGCCCGCCGCAACGCGCATGGCGTCCTGCTGGCCGGTTTTGCGGCGGTTCTCTTTAAGCCGATCCGTATACCGCTTTTCATCGCGGAACTTCAGCGGATCCTGCACCGGATCCGGAACCGCGATATCCTCAAAAGCGGCGTCGTCAAAGACAAGCGCAAGCCGCTCCGCCACGTCGATGGGCAGGTGGTGGGAACAGGACGTACAGACCTGGTGAGACGCATCGAGATCGCGCTGAAAGATCATCTCGCCGCAGCCCGGACATTTCGTCCAGAGTTTGTCGGATCCGTCGTCTTCGCGCTTGAATATGTTTTTGATTCCCGGCGGAATGTTTGAGAGCCAGCTCATGGATGGTTACTCCTCTCGCGCGGCGTGGACGGCGTCCGCAATATCGCCCGCGAGGTTCAATACAGCGTTAACCGCATTATCGTCCTCGCCGCCGCTCTCTTCAAGGGCGCGGGCGAGGGTATCGACAAGGGCCGATCCGACAACGACCGCGTCGGCGAATTGCGCGAATTTTCCGGCTTTTTCCGGCGTTTTGATCCCGAAACCAACGGCGGCGGGCAGACCGGACGCCGCCTTCAGGCGACCGAGGGCCTTTGATACCGCCGCGTTTTCACCGGCGGCCCTGCCGGTGATCCCGGCGACGGACACGTAATAGACGAAGCCGGACGTGTTATTGACGACGCTGGGGAGCCGTGCGTCATCGGTGGTCGGCGTCGCCAGACGAATGAAATCGAGTCCCGCGGCGCGCGCCGGCAGGCAAAGCTCGGCGTCCTCCTCGGGCGGCAGGTCGACGATGATCAGCCCGTCAACGCCCGCGGCCTTCGCGTCCTTGAGAAATGCGTCGACGCCATAGGCGTAAAACGGATTGTAATAGCCCATGAGAACGATCGGTGTTTTATCATCGCCGGACCGGAAGGCCTCGACCATGGCCAGGGTCTTTTTCAGGGTTTGCCCTGCCTGGAGCGCGCGCAGGCCGGCGGCCTGAATGGCCGGTCCGTCGGCCATGGGATCGGTGAAGGCAACGCCCAGCTCGATAATGTCGGCGCCGGCGGCAGGCAGACCTTTCAGAATTTTCAGCGAGGTTGCTTCGTCCGGGTCGCCGGCCATGATGAAGGGGATAAAGGCGGCGCGGTTTTCGGCGGCGAGCGTGTCGAAGCGGGCTTTGATGCGAGACATGGCAAGGGCCTTAGCGCGGCCGCCGCCAATTGCAAGCGCGACGTTGCCGGGAGCGCCCGGGATGAAGACTTCCGGCGTCGTTCATCCGTCCATGTCCAGCAATTCTTCCGGCGTGAACCGCTTTCCTCGCAACCACACCGCCCGTATGGCGCGAAAATTTGAAACGTCTTCCATGGGGTCCGCCGCAAGAACCACGAGATCCGCAGACAGACCGGGCGCGATGGCGCCGCTTTCGATGACGTCGTAACCCGTCATGACGGCGGCGCCTTTGAGAACGGTCAGCCCGTCACGTTCGATCAGCTCCGGCGATTGGCACGCGGCCATGGCGGTCGCCATTATCGTCAAAGCGAACGATTTGCTGATCGATGTCATGCCTGCCTCCGGATTCGCTGCGCCCATGGGCATTTAAGAGTACGGCTTATTGGCCCGCAAGACCTGACGGAGAGGCGGCAAACGCCGGTTCAGTACCGCCTGGGAAGGCGGCTATTTCCTCGATTTCGCGCCGATCACTGCGCTTTCTGTTCTCTGTCGCCGCGCGCTTTAACGCGGCGCTCCCACATTTTGACATCTTTCAACCAGCGCCCTTGCGCCGACAACGCTGCGAGCGCAAAGCCGTAGACGCCGCCGCGAAAATATTGCTGTAGAAAATATTTCTTGGCGAAGTAGAACGGAAACCCGAAGACGATCCGCAAGCCAAGTATTGGCGTAGGTTTCAAGGGAAGCGTTTCAGCGCGCACCGAAGAGTGCTTGTTGAGCTTGCCCTGAAAGCCGGCGATGCCGTCAAAGGCATGATGCAGGATTGGATTTTTCAGGCGCCCGGCATTGGCGCCGGCGGGGATTTCAAACTGGTCCCAGGCCTCGTGATCGGGCTGGCGCACGACGCGTCGGTCATAAAGCTTGTGCCGTTTCTGCCGGCCGAATGCGAGCCAGGGCTTGCCCACTGGCGGGACGAGAGCGAGGTCGGTGCGATAGATTTGCGCTTGCGGCTCACCGGCCGCAAACAGCGCCGCGATCTCCGCAGTCAGTTCCGGCGTGACAATTTCATCTGCATCAAGATCAAGCAGCCAGTCGTGCCGGCAGGCGTCTTCCGCGGCCCGTTTCTGGCGGCCGTTGCCGAGCCAGGGCTGTTCGACGACCCTCGCGCCGGCCGCCGTCGCCAGGGCAACCGTCTCGTCGGTCGAGCCTGAATCGATAACGACCACCTCATCCGCCGCCTGCCGCGCAGCCTTGACGACGCTGGCAATCATCCGCGCCTCGTTCAGCGTGCGGATATAAGCGGAAACTGGCGGGCGGTTGGGCATAGCGCGGGAATGCGTAGCCCGCGCCGCGCCTGATGGGCAAGGAAAGTGTCAGACGCCCTATCGCGGCCGGCGTTCGCGGCGTTCTCCGCCCGCGCCGTCGGGTCTGCGGCCCTGTTTGCCGCGTTCGGATGCGGGCGGGGTGAAGACCGCCATTTCAATCTGCCGAAAGTCTGCGGCGAAGGTCTCTGCTTCGTCGATCATGGCGTCTGACATGCGCGTGCGGAAGTGATCTGCCGCGACCGGGTGCAGATCGGGGAGGCCGTATAGATTGTGCGCGGCGTTGTCCGCGTAGATCAGCGACCACCCGTAGCCTTCCACGAGATCAGGCCGGAGTCCCGCGACGGCGTGGCCTTCCGCGCCGGAAAGGGCGCCGGCAAGGGCCAGTTGCGCGCGGGCGTTGCCCGCATAGGCGGCCCGGCGCAGCCAGAAGAGACCCTCCTCGCGCAGGAGCGCTGCGGCCGCCGGTATTTCCTCCGGGACGGCAAGCAGGCAGGCGCCGAGTTCGTATTGCGCCGTGTCATGTCCTTTTCCGAAGCTTGAAACCACCCGGTAGCTCGGGATCGCCGCGGCGCAGTCCTTTTCGCTTCGTTTCTTGCGGGCATTGGCGAGGAGGCGTTCCGATTGCGAGGCGACGTCAATTTTCGCAGCGGGCCCCTGGCCGGCGCCTCGCTGCGGGGCGCTCGCGCAGGCAGCGAGGGAAGCGGCGAGGCAGGCTGCGGCGACGGCGGAAACGGCGGTTCTGGCGATGGGCATGGGTTAACGCTCCTGACGGGCTGAAGCTTTCTTATACGCCCGCCGGACCGAAATCCGTCGAAAATATTGTTGCAGATTTTTGCGACGGGTTTCGCCCGCCCCGTCCGTTTATCCGTTGGCGATGGAGCGAAGCGCGGGGCGCAGGGCGCCGGCGCGCGAAAACCCAAGGAGAGAAAAGATGCGTTTTAATCTTGGATCGACAGCCGCCGCCGCGGCCATTGTAACGATTGTCGGTTGCGCGTCGGCGCCCGCGGCCCACTCCGGCCAGGGGGCCGGCGTGTGGCGCTTTGAGCCGTCGCGCTGCCCGGATCTTGTTGAGGATGTGCGCGACCGGCGCGAAAGCCGTCGCGATGAGCGATACGACCGGGGCCCGCTCGACCGTCTGGAGGACCGCCTGGACCGGCGCGAATCCCGTCGAGACGAGCGCGTTACGGTGTGTCCCGCCAGCGCGTGGGTGTGGGACGGCCCGCGGCGATACCGCTCTGCGCGCCCGGCCGCGGCAGCGGTCTATTACGATAGGCGCGCGCGGCGCTACTACCGTTACGGTCCGCGCAACGCACACATTCACATCCACTTCTAGGAAAACCGATCGAGCGCCGCTTCCCGCGCGCCCCAAAGCCCCTGACGGGCTCCCTCGGCGGCGTTTCGAAAGGCGAACAGCGGGCCGGACCTTCCCCCGGCCCGCTGTTTATTATGTGTGCGGATTAATTATTCCACGCATTGTCGGGAAGGTTTTCCCGGCAGAATGAATCAATCCGATTGTACATGAATTCGAGATCGTCGTCGCGCACGGTGACGATGCCGTGGCCGGTTTCCTTGAATTCATGATACTCGATGGACTTTCCCGCGTTTCTGAGCGCATTCCGAAATACCCGCGATTGCTCAACACGGACGATGAAATCGTCCTCGCCGTGGAATAACAGGACAGGCATGCCGACGGCGGCCGCATTGTCGCGAGCCGAGTTGGCTTCAAGGTCGGCTTTGTCTTTCACCGGATCGCCAATGCTGGTGGTCCAGTAATTATAGCCCGCGCGGGTGCCGCCGGCGTTCGGTCGTTCCGTTTCCAGACTTTTGATCAGGTCCGAAACGCCGGCCATGCTGATCGATGCGGAGAAGAGGTCGACATTCTTGTAGGACGCCGTCATGGCGACATAGCCGCCGTAACTCCATCCGAAGATGCACATGTTTTTCTTCCGCGCGAGCCCGCGATCAACGAGCGCCTCGGCGCTTTCCATAACATCCGCCTGCATGCGCTTGCCCCATTCGCGGTGGCCGGCCTCGACGAAAGGCTCGCCATAACCGCCAGAGCCGCGGAAATTCGTCTGAATGACCCGGTAGCCGCGGTCCGCAAAGAAGGGCGCAAAAACGTCCCAGGCGTAAAAGTCGCGCGCCTGCGGGCCGCCATGGGGAATGACGAGCAGCGGCGCGGGCTTGTCGGGCGCTGCGCGAGGATGGTGCACGTAGGACGTGATCTCCATGCCGTCGCTCATTTTGACGCGCATGATTTCGGCCGGGCTCGTTCGGCCGTCGAGTTTCGGACGCTGCGAGAAGAGTCTTTCAAGCCCAGATGTTTTTCGATTGAAGAGGTAATAATCGCCAGGAGTTTGCGGTCCGGTCACGCGGATAAGCCAAACATTGTTATCTGCGCTTGCATCAGCAAAAAGCACGCTCACCTCGTCGCCGAAGAAACCTTCGAGCGTTTCCAGCGTCTTCTGTTCTTCGGGATCGACTAATTCATGCTCGAATTTGTCTACGGCGAAGACAGCGCCGCGATATTTGCGTGTGTAAGGATTGGTCCATGACCCCGTGACATCAACTTTCGGGTGGCCAAAGACTTTCTTGCCCGGCTTCAGCGTGGCCAGATCATATTCGTAAAGCGCCATCCGGTCTTCGCCTTCGGGCTGCATGATGACAAGGTAACGGTTGCCGCCGAGGGGCGAGACCGGCTGAAACTGGATCGGCTCGTTGGCCGTACCGGACAGAACCTGTTCGTCGACCATCACCCAGTTTTTTCCGGCGTCCTGACTTGCGAAGGTACGTAAGTAAGTTCGTCGAGTGTTGATGGTCTGCTTGAATACGGGCGCATCGTTTTCGTCGAGAAAATACGAAATAACACCGCGTTCGCCGCGGCGCACGCGTTTCGTGCGTCCGGTTTTTACGTTGACTTCGAACAGGGCGACGCCGGCGGTCTCACTTTCGTCGCTGTCCGGGATCGCCGCCATCAGGATCGTGTCCGGCTTGTCGGGCATTATCCTCAAAAGCTGTGGCGTCGTCCCGCGAGACGGATTGTCAAACAGGTACTTCGGATCCTTGCCCTCGCGGTCGATCAACACGACACGCGACCGGAAAGTCTGAACCGATCCGCCGAAAAAGCGCCCGCGCACTTTTGCAGCGGCGTTAAAAATAAAATGATCGTCGCTGACCCAGGTGATGGAGTTGGCGAAGATATCGCCTTCAAGCGGCAGCGAGACCGGCGAAGAAGGATCCTGCAAGTCGAGGATGCCGACGTAACCGCCCTGGTCGCGATCATCCAGATGAGAGAAAAAGGCGAGATACCGCCCGTTCGGGGAGAGCGCGAGGTCGGAAACCTGCGCCGGTCCGGCGAAGTCGATCGCCGTTGGCCCGCTCTGCGCCCGAGCATCGCCCGTTAAACTGAAACTCAATGTGAAGAAAATGGCTGCAATAGCAGCCGCAGCGGCCCGGAGGCCGCTCATTTGCCCAATGGTCATGGTAGTCCCTTCTACTCGATACGCACCCTGCCAGAACTATATGACTTCGGGCGCGGCGGGGGAATACGCAAAATGTGCGCCGCGGCGACTATTTCCGCGCGGCGGTGCAGCGGCCGCGATTGCCCGTGCGTTTCTTTGCAAAACGATGAACGAGCCGGACGCTCGCCGGCTCGCTGTCCGTAACCCTGCCGACTATTGGTCCCAGGCGTTGGCGGGCAAATGCTCCCGGCAGAACTCGTCGATGCGATTAAACATGAAGTCGATATCGTCATCTCGGAAGGTGACGATGCCGTGGCGCGTTTCCTTGAACTCATGATACTCGACCGGCTTGCCCGCCCGCTTCAGGGCGCGCTCGAACATTTGCGACTGATTGACCGCGACATTCGTGTCGTCCTCGCCGTGGAAAAGCAGCACGGGCATTCCAACCTTGTCCGCATTGGGGGCGGCTGAAACCGCGTCCAGCTCGTCACGATTTTTCACCGGGTCGCCCTTTGCCTTGACCCAATAGCGGTAGGCGCCGGAATTGGGCCCGCTGTTGATCCGGTCGTAGTTGAGATCTTCCACAACATCGGAAAGCCCGGCCGTGCTGATCGCCGCTGAAAAAAGGTCGGTGTTCATGAAGGAGGCCGTGTTGGCGACATAGCCGCCATAGCTCCATCCGTATACGCACATGTTTTTCTTGCGTGCGAGCCCGCGTCCGATCAGCGCTTCGGCGCTTTCCATAACGTCGGCCTGCATGCGCTTGCCATATTGGCGATGGCCGGCCTCAACGAATGTTTCGCCATAGCCCGCCGACCCGCGAAAGTTCGTCTGAATGACCCGGTAGCCGCGATCCGCGAAGAAGGGCGCGAAGAAGTCCCAGGCGTAAAAGTCGCGCGCCTGCGGGCCGCCATGGGGAATGACAAGCAGCGGCGCGGGCTTGTCGGGCCCGGCGCGCGGGTGCGTCACATAGGAGGTGATCTCCACGCCGTCGCTCATTTTGACGCGCATGATTTCCATGGGGCTCGTCCGCCCCTCCAGCTTGGGCCGCTGCGAGAAGAGTTTTTCAAGCCCGGAGGTGTCGCGGCGGAAGAGATAATAGTCGCCGGGCGTCTCGGGGCCGGAAACCAGAATAAGCCAGGTGTTGTTGTCGGCGCTGGAATTCACGAGCATGACGCTCACCGTGTCGCCGAAAAACCCTTTCAGGGTGTCAAGCGTTGCTTGCTCCTCCGGGTCGGCGAGGGCCATTTCGAACTGGTCGACGGCGAACACCGCGCCGCGATACTGGCTTGTGAACGGGTTGCTGATCGAGCCCGTGACGTCGACCTTCGGATGTCCGAAGACCATTTTGCCCGGCTTGAGCGTGGCCAGGTCATATTCGTACAGCGCCATCCGGTCCTCGCCTTCGGGCTGCATGATGACGAGATAGCGATTGCCGCCCAGCGGCGAGACCGGTTGAAACTGGATTGGTTCGTTGCCGGTGCCGGAGAGGACCTGCTCGTCGACCTGCACCCAGCTTTTCCCCCGGTCCTGGCTTGCAAAGGTCCGCAGGAATGTCTGCCGCGTGTTGAGCAGGCGCTTAAAAACAGGCGCGCCTTCTTCATCCACGAAATAGGCGATGGCGCCGCGCTCGCCGCGCCGCACCCGTTTCGTGCGTCCGGTTTTGACGTTGACTTCAAACAGGCTGACGCCGGCAGTCTCGCTTTCGTCGCTGTCGGAGATTGCCGCCATCAGGATTGTGTCGGGATCTTCCGGCATCATGCGCAGGAGCTGGGGCGTTGCGCCGCGTTCGGGATTGTCAAACAGGTATTTCGGATTCTTGCCCTGCCGGTCGATTAAAACAACGCGCGACCGAAAGGTTGAAATTGATCCGCCGAAAAAGCGACCGCGCACTTTTGCGGCGGCGTTAAAGATAAAGTGATCGTCGCTGACCCAGGTAATGCTGTTTGCAAAGATATCGCCTTCAAGCGGCAGCGACACCGGCGATGATGGATCCTGTAAGTCCAGAACGCCGACAAAACCGCCCTGGTCGCGATCGTCCAGATGGGAGAAAAAGGCGAGATACCGTCCATTGGGCGAAAGCGCGAGGCTGGAAAACTGCGCCGGTCCGGCGAAATCGATCGGCATCACTTCGCTCTGCGCTTTTGCGCCGCTCATGGCGCCAGTACCAAGTGTGATGAAAATGGCCGCAACCGCGCCCGCAACGGCCTTGAGGCCGTTCAATTGCCCAATGGTCATGGATTGTCCCTTCTGCCCAAATACGCACCCTAAGGAGATTATAGGGCCTGCGGGACAGGGAGGGAATGCGAAACGGACGCCCTCCGCGAGCGGTCGGCGGGCCGAGCGCCTTGCGCGCCTTCCTGATTTGCGGTTTTCGCGCCGGCGCTTGCCGCGGGCGCTTGCATTTCTTAAACTTTCCACCGTTGGGGGTGATCGTGACGGGTTCCGGTAAGTTCTTTGCGCTTCTGGCTGTGGCGGTGCTGGCCGCGCCGGCGCCTATGGCGGCGGCGCAGGAGGAAAGCGAGGGCCGGCGCATTCTGGACGTCGTGCGCGATCGCATTACGCGCGAGCTTGAGCGGGTCGACCGCGTTGAAACCGCACAGCCCCAGGCTGACGGCGAGCCCCGGATCATCGATTTCGAATTGACGTCTGCATCGGCCGCCGCTGCGGCGCTGACCACGCAGTATCGCCAGTCTCACGGCGTTGCGTTCGGCAAGGGCGCCACCGTTCAGTTCTGCACGAATGATTATGACGAGTTCAACGTCAGGCTGTGCCCCTATCCGCGGGCGGCCAGCGGTCAGCATGCGGCCATGCATGACGTCGAGACTGGCGGGCCGGCGATGCAGATCGGTTTCGACGACCCCGTGTCCTCGGTCAGCATGCGTATTAACCCGACCGGCGGGCGGCTCGATGAAGAATTTATCGCCCGCATTATCGGGTTTGACGCAAACGGCAATCGCGCCGGCGTCAGCGAGTTGCGGTTCAACTGGTTTCAGGACGCATTCACCTGGCCTACAGGCGTCGCCATCGAGGCCGGTGAGGGCGAAGGGTTTTCCCGTATCGATATCTCGCTGCGCCGGGTTGCGAACAACAATCTTCCGGTGCGGTTTCTGATTGACGATCTCACTTTCACGCCGGCATTGCTTGATGCGCCGCCGCCGGTCGCCGCTGCAATCGCCGCACAGGACGGTCCGCCGCAAATCGGCCGCGCGGTGGTGGTGCAATCGCCCGAAGTCGGCCCGGCGCAGTCGACGTTGCAGATTTATCCGGCGGCGGTGAGGAAGCGGCTGGCCATTGACTGGAACGCCGTCGACGCCGCGCTGGCGGACCAGGCGTCGCTCGGACTGGCGGCGGCCGAGCCCGCCGGCGCCGGACAGAAATATGTGGATATCGCGGAGCTGCCGGTGCTCCTGCCTCAGGCGGCGGACGCAGGCACGCTTCAGGTTTTCGGCAACGCCGACACAGTGAACGCCGTCTGGCGCGCCAACGGCCGCGATTATTCCGTATACGGTTCGCGCCTCGTCACGGTGATCGAGAAGGCGCAAGGGGCGAGCGGCGTTCAGTCCGCGATCACCTTTTCGGGCACCGATGACGATTTGACGGCGAGCTTTTCCCTCTACGGCGCCTCTTACGCGCTCGCCCAATTCTGCAATGGCGGGGCGGATGCGGACCCCGCCTGTTACGACCGCGACGCCCTTGGCAGGGTCGCGGAAGGCCTTGTTGTTGTGGTCGGCGAAGCGGGGAGGACGCGGCCATGATTCCGCAGCGTCTCCTTGCTGTCTTCGCAATTGCGGTTTTGCTTGGCGCCTGCGGGCAGGAAGGGCCGCCGCGGCCCGACACCATGCCCGCGGGTGCGCCGCCCCCGGTCGAAGAGGATGCGCCGCCGGCGGAGGACGAGCCCGATCCCCCGGCCCCGCCGATTGAAGAAGACGATCCGCCGGAACCGCCGCCGCCGGCTTTTGAGCTGCCTTCCGGCTGGCACGGGGCGCCGGGCGCGCTGCTGCCGGGGTCGTCCACCGTGAAGGGCTCTACCGGCGTTACCGATCCGTCGGTGATCGTTCCGGAAATGGTTTTCCCGATGGCCGAAGGGCCGGCGTTTGCCAACTCGCAGATTTTCGGTCAGGGCGGCGGCGGTTACGCCGGCGGCCAGTGGCCGGGCCCCGGCGGGTCGGAAAACGACCCTCGCAATTTTGATTATCCGTGGACAGATAATTTCTGCGAAGTGCGTCTCGACGCCAAGCACGCGACGGATCTTTGCCCCGGCGGCAAGGCCCATAAGGGGCAGGATCTGCGTCCCAAGACCTGCGAAAACGCCGTTCATTGGCTCGTCGCGCCGGAGGACGGTTGGATCAGCCATGTGGGGTCCATCTCGGTCAACATCATGGGCGCGGAAAGCGGCATGAAATACAAGTTCCTGCATGTGCAGATGCCGGTGCCCGACTGGGTCAAGACGGGCGCGCCGGTAACGCAGGGCCAGCCCTTTGCGCTCGCATCGGATCTCCTGTCGGCGTCCTCGCGGGCGACGACCGTGCATGTGCATTTTGAAATTCACGGCGCGGCGGAGGTCGACGGCGCGCTCCATAGCGGCGCCTTGCCGCCCTATACGAGCCTTGTTGAGTCCTATCTCGATTTGATCGATGCAAATCCGGCCATGGCCGAGCCGGTGGCGCAACCCTCCCAGGACAAGTGTCTGACGCCGCAATAGCAGCGTTGCTTGCCCAAACCACATGAATTTCTGCTAGTGAGGGCGCGGAGGCTTTCCGCGGAGGCGATGAGGTGACGGCTTTTTTGTGCGTGCTGGCGATTGTGCTGATTGCGACGCCGGCAATTGCCGGCGAAGCGCGCATTGCCGTTGCGGCCAATTTCAAATCCGTCGCCGACGAGCTGGAAACCGCATTTGAGGCGCGCTCGGACCACGACATCGTCCTGACCAGCGGGTCGACCGGCAAGCTCTATGCGCAAATCGTCCATGGCGCCCCGTTCGACGTCTTCCTGGCGGCCGATGAGGCCCGCCCGCGGCGGCTTGAAGCAGAGGGGCGCGCCGTCGCCGGATCGCGGTTCACCTATGCGGTTGGTCGCCTGGCGCTATGGGAGCCGAACGCCGCGTCGGTCGGCGCGGATCGCCTGAAAGGCGGAGACTTCCGGCGCCTCGCCATCGCCAATCCGGACCTTGCGCCCTATGGCGCGGCGTCGCGGCAGGTCATCGACGCGCTGGGGCTTTCCGGCGCCATGAACGAAAAACTCGTCTTCGGCGAGAATGTCGGACAGGTCTTCGCATTTCTCCGCACACAGAATGTAGAAATCGGCTTCGTCGCCCTGGCGCAGGTTCTCGCGACGCCTGAGGCCCGGCGCGGCGCCTATTGGACGCCGCCGGCGTCGCTCTATGATCCCATTAAGCAGGACGCCGTCATGCTGATGCGCGGCGCAGAAAACGATGCGGCGATCGCCTTCATCGAATTCCTGAAAAGCGAGGATGCGCGGGCGACGATCGAAGACGCCGGGTATGGCGCCCAATGACGGCGCCGGACCTTTCCGCGCTCTGGCTGACCTTTCGCCTGGCGTTCCTCGTCACCGTCATTCTCCTGCTCATTGCAACGCCCCTTGCCTGGTGGCTCGCCAATACGCGCACGCGTCTGAAACCGGCGGTCGAGGCGATTGTCGCCCTGCCGCTCGTGCTGCCGCCGACGGTGCTCGGCTTCTATCTCCTGATCCTCTTCAATCCGAATTCGGCCATTGGCGGGTTCTGGCTGAGCGTTACCGGCGACACGCTTTCCTTTTCCTTCACCGGGCTTGTCATCGCGTCGGTCATCTATTCGCTGCCCTTCGCCGTACAGCCGTTGCAGGCTGCATTCGAGTCCGTTGCGGGCGCTCTTATGGAGGCGGCGGCCAGCCTGCGCGCGTCGCCGCTTGACGCTTTTCTTACGGTCGCCGCGCCGCTTTCGGTGCGCGGCTTCCTCACCGCCGCTGTCCTGAGTTTTGCCCATACGCTGGGCGAGTTCGGCGTCGTGTTGATGGTCGGCGGGGCGATCCCGGGGGAGACGCGGGTCGTGTCGATTGCGATCTACGAACATGTGGAGACGTTGCGATATGGCGAGGCGCACGCCCTGTCGCTGATCCTGCTCGCCTTTTCGTTCTTCGTGTTGATGTTGGTCTATGTCTTTAACCGGCGGCATCGCGTTCATGTTCACTGACCATATAGACATGGAGGCGCGCCGGGCGTTTCCCGGCTTTACCCTCGACATCGCGCAGAAAATCCCGCTGGGCGGCTGCACCGCGATCTTCGGGGCGAGCGGCGCCGGCAAGTCCACATTGCTGCGCCTGATGGCAGGGTTCCTCCGCCCGGATGCCGGTCGGATCGCCTTTGGCGACGCGCTCTGGTGCGATATCGGGGCGGGCGTATTCACGCCGGCTCATCGGCGGCCCGTCGGGTATATGTTTCAGGACGGACGACTGTTTCCGCATCTTACCGTCGAGCAGAATCTTCTTTATGCGGATCGCCGCAGCCGCGCCGCCGGCGCGTCCTATACCGTTCGCGATATCATCGACGCGTTTGACTTGAAGCCGCTCCTTGCGCGCCGCCCCGACACATTATCCGGCGGCGAACGTCAGCGTGCGGCGCTTGCGCGCACCATGCTGACCCGGCCGTCCCTGCTTCTTCTGGACGAGCCTCTCTCGGCGCTGGACCGCGGGCGCAAGGCGGAAATCATTCCCTATCTTGATAATCTCGCGGGCCGCTTCGGTGCGCCGGTCGTCTATGTCAGCCATAATGTGGATGAGATCGTGCGCGTCGCCGACGAGACCGTGATCATGAAATCGGGCGGGATCGAAGCGACCGGCGCGACGGCCGATGTCCTCAACGCCTATGGCGTCGAGGCCAGTGCGGCGGCCTTTGAAACCGGTGCGGTCGTTACCGGGGCCGTGATCGGTCACGACGAAGACTATCGCCTGACCCGGGTCGCCCTCGGCGACGGGGTTGTTTCCCTGCCGATCAACAAACGAAAATCGCTGGGCGAGGCGGTGAATATTCGGATCGACGCGCGCAATGTGGCGATCGCCACAAGCGCGCCGTCGGATATCAGTATCCGGAACGTATTGCCGGCGACCGTCACCTCCATGACGCGGCCCGCCGAGTCGCCCTTTGTCGATATTGTGTTGCGTGTCGGCGGCGCGACCCTTCAGGCGCAGGTCACGCGCGCTGCCCGCGACGATCTGAAACTTGCGCCCGGGCAGTCGGTCTACGCGCTTGTGAAAACAGCGAGTTTCGAGCTTTGAAATCGGGGCGCTGGCAGGCGCGGCGGTTAGGTACTAAATAGCGGCCATGATGCAACGGATCGTCAAAGGCGCCGCCCTCGGAACGCTGAAAATCTACAAGGCCGTTCTGTCGCCGGTGTTTTACTTTCTCGGGGCGCGCTGCCGTCATGAGCCGACCTGTTCCGATTACGCCGCCGAGGCGTTCCGCAAACACACGCCGGCCCGCGCCTTCTGGCTGACGGTCTCTCGCCTGACGCGCTGTCACCCGTTCGGCTCGCACGGCTATGATCCGGCGCCAGACGATGCGCCCTCCGTCGGCTGGCGGTTCTGGCGCCTCGGCGACTGGGCCTGGACGGAGCGCGGCGGCGCTTCCGCAACTCCAGATGAGCGTTAAGAGTTTGCTACGGCGTCGGCGCTAAATTCATCCCATAACCGACTGGAGCGATATCGGCCGGCGCCTTGGCGTTTCGGATGCTGAAGGCTTCGCGCGGCGCGAGATTGCGCCGCTCCTCGAAGCCTTGCCCGTTGAGCGTCTCAAGAAAGACGGCAGGCGTGAAAACCGTCTTGAGCTGCCGCTGACTGTTGGCTTTTTCGCATTCGCGCCGGCGTTTATCGCGCTGAACTTTATGCTGCCCGATGGGTTGATCGGTAATGTGGCGCGATTCGTTCTGTTTCCGGTCCTGTTTCTCGGGTTCGTCGCCGGCGCCATGTTTCTGTTCAGGGGGCGGATCGTCGAGGCGCTGACCCGCGGCAAGGTGCGTTTTGTCGCCCACGCCTTCAAACTGCGCGCGGCGGCCTAATCCATCCGTTTAAAGAGTAATGTGAAGCCGCCTTCTTCGCCGTTTTCAATCTGTGCGACATCGACCTGCAACATATCGTCGCCGGACGTCCAGTAGCGGATGGACTTGACCGTGTGGGTCGGCGGATCGGCGGTAAAGGTCGCGTCCGCGCCGTCAATCTCCGTAAGCGTGAGGGTCAGGGGCTCGTCCTCGCCCTCCCAGTTCGAATAGTCGGCGTTGAAATGTTTGAAGCGCATGACGAGGGCGCCGTCTTCATCGGTGATCAGGATATACTCAAGAAAGCGAAGTTCCCCCGACGCGACGCCACGGGCCATGCCCGTCATCACCCCGCCTTCCGGCGCCGACCAGATTTCCTCAAAAACGAAGCCTTCGCCGCCCCGCCAATGGCCTTCAAGAAAACGCAAATCCTCAAGGCCCGGATCGGCAAACGCCGCCGGCGCCATGGCGAACGGGGCCGTGAGAAACAAGGCAATGAGAGTAAAAACGCGCATGAAATCCTCCGGTAACTTGACTGCTTACCATGAAGACGGCTGCGGCGCTGCGTTTTCGACATGGTCAAGGCTCGCCGCGCGGGGCCGACCGCGCTATGGGGCGGTCATGACGACGATTGCCATCGCCACGTGCCGGAAATTTCCGGCGCCGACGCCCGGCGACCGGCTCCTCGCTGATGCGCTTTCCGCCCGCTCGGCGCGCGTCGACGTGATCGTTCACGAATCCCGTGTGAGTCTGGTGGAAGTCGAACTGGTGGAGCCGGAACTCTTTTTCACGCTCTGCCCGGAAGCGGCGGGCCGACTGGCGGATCATCTGATCGGCGCCGTTTAGCCTTCCAGCGCAGCAACCAGTTCTTCGATCTGCGCCTCGGTCATGTCCGGGGCGGGCATGGTGCTTCCCGGCGCAAAGCGCTGCGGATCGGTAAGGAATGCGCGCAGCGCGTCGCTATCCCATACGCCGTGCTTTCCGGCGAGGGCGGACGAATACTGAAATCCACTGGCGGAGGCGATGTCGCGGCCATAGAGATTGGCGAGGGTTGGCGCGAGGCTTGATCCGTCGTGACACGCCGCGCAACCGGCAGCGGCAAAGAGCGCATCCGGCGTCCCCGCGACCGGCGCTGCGCCGCCGCCATTGGTCAGACGATAAACGAAGGGGCGAACATCGTCCTTCACATAGATGGCGCCGCGATCGTCAACCGTCAGGTCGCGCACGCGGGCGCCGAGCAGCAGGGGCTCTGCGAATATCACCCGGCCTTCGCGAATATGCAGGCGCATAAGGCGCTTATACTTCAACGTCCCGAGCATGAGATCGCCGCGCCAGAGCGGAAACTCCGCGCCCTTTACCGGCGCCAGCGACGACATCGCCATGGACGGGACGAACGCATAGACCGGGCGCGTGAACCGGTCATGATCGCCGGTGGTGTCGTCGAGGGGCCAGCGTCGCGCGCCGTAATGAACCCCGTAGGTTTCGAGCGGCCAGCCATAATTGCCGCCGGCGACAATGCGGTTGATTTCGTCGCCGCCTTGGGCGCCGTGTTCCGATTGCCACAAGGCGCCGTCGGGCCCGATGGCGAGCCCGCCGGGATTGCGATGACCGCGGGAGAGAATCTCCGAAGCGCCGGTGGCGGCGTCGATGGCGATGACCTTGCCGTAATCATTGTCGAGAGTTTGCGGATTGACCCCGGCGGTTTTGCGGTTGTGGCCGTCGACCCCGAAATCCCCCACAAAGATCGCAAGGCGCCCGTCGTCAAGGAAGGCCATGTCGCCGCCGGACTGGAACGGAAACGAACCGCCGGCCGACTTGATGCAGGGCTTGCTGCGCCAGATTTCGCGCCACTCCGGGCTCGCGCCGCCATTGTCCAGCGCGTTGCGGGAAAGGATTGCTTGGGAAACGACGATCCCGACGCAGGCGTTCTCGCGATCGACCCGCGCCTGGGAAACGGTGATCTCAATATCCTTGCCTGCATGGCGCAGCTTGAGATCCTTGTAGCCGAGGCTCGTAAAGTCCTTCGCGCGGCTGTAAAAAAAATTCTCGCGGAGAACGTCCGACGGCGGGGCGAGGGCGATCGCTTCGAAGGCTGTCTTGCCGTCTTTCAGCCGGTGAAATTCGCCGAGCCGGGTGATCAGGTACAGATCGTCGTCAAAGGACTCGATGGCGCCCCCTTCGCCGGCGTCCATGGGCGCGCTGATTTTCTCAACCGATATGTCGTAAAGGGTTGACGAAAGGCGCGGGCCCACGCCGTCGCCGTGGGCGCCGGTGAGGGCCGCGAAGCCCGGCGCATCGGAGAAATCGAACTTTTCCGGATTCTTGGCGACCAGCCCCGCGATCAGCGCAACGAGCGCCGCGATGCACAGGCCAACGCCAAAGCCGCTGCGTCGCCCGTCGCCGGAATTTCTGGTCTGCCGCGCCATTCTCGATTGCCCGCCTCGGTATCGGTCGATCACCCTTATTCCGTAGAGGGGCGCTGATTGGTTAATTTTCGTTTGACGGACCTTTCGAACGCCGCTGCCCTTGGCGCTTTCCAGCGCATTGAGCCGGGCGGCGTTTTCGCTTATTGCCGGGAGATTCCGCCGGTTCGCCGGCTGCCGCCGCCAGAAACACACAAAGCAACGCTCAAAAGAAACGCACGAAGTAACACCATGGTCGCCATCACCCTTCCAGACGGTTCCGTTCGCCAGTTCGACGGGCCGGTCACCGGTACCGAGATCGCCGAGGATATTTCGAAGTCGCTGGCCAAAAAGGCCCTGGCGGTGAAGGTCGACGGCGAAGTGCGCGACCTTTTCGGCGAGATTGACGCCGATGCGTCGGTGGAAATCGTTACCCGCGATCACGAGGACGCCCTCGACATCATACGCCACGACACGGCGCACCTGATGGCGCAGGCGGTGCAGGAGCTGTTCCCCGGCACGCAGGTGACCATCGGTCCGAACATCGAGGACGGCTTCTTCTACGACTTTGCCCGCGATGAGCCCTTTTCGACCGACGATCTTGAAAAGATCGAAAAACGCATGGGCGAGATTGTCGACGAGGCGCGCCCGACGCGCAGGGAAGTCTGGGACCGCGACGAGGCGATCGCGCACTTCAAGAAAATCGGCGAAGCGTACAAAGCGGAAATCATCGCCGATCTGCCGGCGGACGAAGACGTGAAAATCTATTTTCACGGCGACTGGCACGACCTTTGTCGCGGCCCGCACCTTCCGTCCACGAAGCATATCGGCAAGGCGTTCAAGCTGATGAAGGTCGCCGGCGCCTATTGGCGCGGCGATCATCGCAACCCGATGCTGCACCGTATTTACGGAACCGCCTGGGCGAGCGAGAAAGAGCTGAAAGCCTATCTTCTTCGCCTCGAAGAAGCGGAAAAGCGCGACCACCGGCGGCTCGGCCGGGAGATGGACCTGTTTCACTTCCAGCCCGAAGCGCAAGGCTCCGTGTTCTGGCACGCCAACGGGTATCTGATCTGGCGCGAGCTCGAAGCCTATATCCGGCGCCGTCTCGATGCGGACGGGTATCGGGAGGTGAAAAGCCCGCAGCTGCTCGATTCAAAGCTCTGGGAGAAATCCGGCCACTGGGGCAAGTTCCGCGAGAACATGTTCGTCGTCCCGGACGAAATTCCGTCAACGGAGGATGATGCGCCGGTCCTTTCCGGCGAGGCCGATCTCATGGCTCTGAAGCCGATGAACTGCCCCGCGCATATCCAGATTTTCAATCAGGGCATCAAGTCTTATCGCGATCTGCCGATCCGCATGGCGGAGTTTGGGTGCTGTCACCGCAATGAGGCCCATGGCGCGCTGCACGGGCTCCTGCGCGTGCGCCAGATGACCCAGGACGATGCCCATATTTTCTGCCGGGAAG
>JANQJK010000008.1 GCA_028281665.1 Hyphococcus sp. | reverse complement strand
CGCCCGAAAATACGCCGAGCGATGCGACACCTCAAAAATACCATGCGTCTCCTACTGGACGCACGAACAACGGAAATAATTGAAGGCGCCGCGCTATCGCGGGGACGCGTAACGCTGAAAATAGGATAGCGTTTCTTCGTAGGGTTTCGAATCCGCCGTTCGCCAGTCGTGAACGCTGTCGCGGTTCAGGAGCCGGCCGTCCGGCGACACGATAAGCACCGTTGGCGTGCCGTAAAGATCGGGCACCCCGAAGCGGGCCGGGATATGCATGTTCCTGTCCCGATAGCCCACATCGACCCAGACGAGTTCATAATAGTCTGCAATCACCTGCGCGAGTTCTGATCGCTCGAACTGCGCCGCCAGACCGCGGCTGTCGTGACACCAGTTTCCGCCAAGGACGAGCAACAGATTGTTGCCGCTGTCTTTCGCGACCTGAAGCGCCGCGTCAACATCCGCGCTTGCATCCCGCGCGGCATCAAACGGGCGCGGGTCGTCGTCATGATGATCATCATGCTCGCCCGCGCTCGCAACCGGTCCGTCCATGCCCGCGATGCAGCCCGACAGCAGCAGGCCCGCAGCGACAGCCGTCAAAAAGATGCGCATCATCCGAAATATTCCTTGAGCCGCCGCGACGCCTCATCCAGCACGTCCGGTTTTTTGCAGAAACAGAACCGCGCAAAATGGCGCGGCGGGTCCGCCTGAGACGGATGGTAAAACGCCGAAATCGGCACGGCGCACACTTTCGCTTTCTCGGTTATTTCGCGGCAGAAGGCGACATCGTCGTCCCGGCCAACGGACCTGATGTCGACCGTGACGAAATACGTGCCCTCACAGGGCAATACATCAAAGCCAGCCGCCGCTAGGCCTTCGCTGAGCCGGTCTCGCTTCGCCTGCATGTCAGCGCGGAAGGCGGCGTAATAGTCGTCGCCGAAAGCAAGCCCACGGGCCACCGCCTCCTGCAACGGCGCCGGGCTCGTATAGGCGAGGTGCTGGTGCGCTTTCATGATGCCGGTGATCAACGGCGCGGGCCCCGCGGCGTATCCGATGCGAAAACCGGTGAGCGAAAAGGTTTTGCCGGCGGACCCGATGCGCACCGATCGCCCGAACATGTCCGGCAGGGAAAGCAGGGTCGCGTGATCGCGGCCATCGAAAATCAGATGCTCGTAGACTTCGTCGCAAACGACGATCAGATCGTGCTTTCGCGCCGCGGCCGCGACGATCTCCAGCTCATCGGCGCCCATCACTTTGCCGAGCGGATTGTGCGGGGTGTTGATGACAATGAGTTTCGTCGCCGGCGTTACGGCGGCGGCCAGCGCATCGGCCGAAAGGCGCCAGCGAGGCGGGGCGAGATTGACCGGGACAACCCGCGCGCCCGCAGCCTCGATCTGCGGCGCGTAGCACTCATAGAAGGGCGCCAGCACAATCGCCTCGTCGCCCGGCGACAGGAATCCGAGGAACGCCGCCGCGAGCGCCTCGGTCGCGCCGGACGTCACCAGCGTTTCCGTTTCCGGGTCGATGTCGAGGCCGTAGAACCGTTTGTTGTCCGCTGCGACCGCCCGGCGCAGGGCCGGAACGCCCTCCACCGGGGCATACTGGTTGGGGCCGTCCGCAATATGCTGCGCGGCAAGCCGGCGGATTTCCACCGGCCCGTCTTCGTCCGGAAAGCCCTGACCGAGATTGATGGCCCCATGCTCGCGCGCCAGCCGCGACATGGTCGGGAAGATGGATTGCGGCCGGTTCGCAAAGACGGGGTTCAAGGGGCGCGTCATGACGCACGTCTTATCAGGGCTGGTATCGCCCCGGAAGCCGGACGGACAGGCCGGTCACGGTCGATGCCGCCCCAAACACCACCATTGACGCTGGCGCTGCTTTGCGGTCCCTCCCGGAAACAAAGAAAGAAAACCGGAGGACGGGCGATCATGGAATCTGATGCAGTTTTGCTGTTTGTCGGCATTATTGTTGGCGCCGTTATCATCGGCGGCGGCGTCAATGCGGGATTGGCGAAGGTCGCGAAGGCGCTCGAAAAATCCTGGTTCAGGGCGCTAAGCCCGCTCGCCGCGAAGCCGCGCGCGCGCCTTTTCCGCGCCGATCATCGGGAAGAGCGCGGCCATTTCCGGTCCGCGGGGCTCGCCGGTAAGCGCAAGGCGCAGCGGCATAAAGAGTTTCTTGCCCTTTGCGCCGGTTTTTTCCTTGAGCGCGTTTGCAAGCGCGCTCCAGCTCTCCCCGTCGAGACTGTCGGGCACCAGCGACGCCGCTTCGTCAGTAAACGGCTTGTCTTCGATAACGGGGTCGATCTCTCCGTTCACGACCGACACCCATTGCTCGACGTCGCTCACTCTTTCGATATTGCCGCGCACGGCCAGCCACAAGGGTTCGTCGGCGCCGAGGGCGGACAGCCTTCCGGCGACAGCGCCATAGTCCGTATCGTGAAGAAGCTTGCCGTTGAGCGCTTCCAACTCGGCCATGTCAAAGCGCGCCGGTGCGCGGCCTACGCGATCGAAGTCGAACGATCCGGCAAGCGCAGATAGCTCGGCCACGGGAACAACCGGGTCGGCGGTGCCAAGCTTTGCGAGCAGACTGGTAATCGCCGCAGGCTCCAGCCCCGCCTCTCGCATGGATTCGATGGAAAGCGACCCGAAACGCTTTGAAAGCCCCTCACCGTCCTTGCCGACCAGCAGCGAATGATGGGCGAAGTTCGGCGCCTCGCCGCCCAGCGCCCGGAAGATCTCAATCTGCACGCCCGTATTGGTGACGTGATCCTCGCCGCGCATGACATGGGTGATCCCAAGATCGATGTCATCGACGCAGCTGGGCAGCGTATAAAGATACATGCCGTCTTCGCGGATCAGCACCGGGTCGGAAACGCTCGCGGTGTCGACGCTCGTCTCGCCGCGAATGAGATCGGCCCACGCCACAGGCTCGTGGGAAAGCTTGAAGCGCCAGTGCGCCCGGCGCCCCCCCTCTTCCAGGCTCTTGCGGTCTGCGTCGGTCAGCTTCAGCGCGGCGCGGTCATAGACCGGCGGCAGGCCGCGGGCCCTTTGCAGCTTGCGCTTGCGGTCAAGCTCCTCCGCGGTTTCGTAACAGGGATAGAGCAGCCCCGCCTCGATCAACCGGGTGCGCACCGCCTCATAGCGCTCAAACCGCGAGGACTGATTGACCGTCTCGTCCCACTCAAGACCGAGCCATCGGAGGTCCTCTTTGATGGCGTCTTCATATTCCTTCGTCGAACGCTCCTGATCGGTGTCGTCGATGCGCAGGATGAACCTGCCGCCATCGCGGCGGGCGAGCAGCCAGTTCCACAAGGCGGCGCGGACATTGCCCACATGAAGCTTGCCGGTCGGAGACGGCGCAAAACGGACGGTGGGGGTCATAGGATACTTCTGGGTTGAAAAACCGACGCCTTAACCGAGGGGTCGGGGCCGGTCAAACCTTCGCCGCGGCAACGGCTTTCCTAATGCCTTGCAGCAAGCCTGTCTCGCGCAAGTGGCGCTGGAGATTGCTGCCTTCGATATGACGAAAGGTTTCATCGTCGAGCCCGGGATTGGCGTTTCTTGCCCGCGCCAGCGTCTGCTCGGCCGCCGCGCCGTCGCCCTTTTCCGCCTCGATGGTCGCAAGCACGCCGTATGGGGGCAGGAATTTGATGTCGGCGCGGAGCGACCGTTGCAGGCTCTCACAGGCCTCGTCCAGCTTTCCGAGCATGATCTGCGCCTGCGCCAAACCGTAAAGCCACAGCGCCAGAGCGGGCTGCTGCGGGCTGATCCGGATCGCCGCCTCGGAATATTGCTCCGCCTCCTCAAAACGGCCGAGCATCATATGCGCCCAGCCGAAAGCCGCGACGGCCTGCGCGTTGGAAGGATCGATTTCAAACGCCTTTTCAAGCATGCCATAGCCGAGGTTGATTTCGCCAACATCGCAGCACGCGCAGCCGGCAAAGCCCAAGACGTCGGAAGCATCGCCCTCAAGGCCGACGGCGCGATTGGCGAGTTCAACGACTTCCCTGCGCACGTCGTCATGGGGCTCGTCGATAAGGCCAAACTGGGCCGCCATGCCTTTGATCAGGGCAAGCTGACTGATGGCCGGGGCGAAGTCCGCATCGACGGCGATCGCCTTTTGCAGGCAATCCATGGTCGCCCCGAGGCCTTCCCGGTTCCATCCCTTGCGCGTCAACAAGAGCTGCGCCTTCTTCAAATAGTCAACCGCCGTTGGGTCGGCGTTGGCGCGCGCTTCCACCCGGCGCACTTCGGCGAGATTGATCTCCGAACCCAGGCAGTTCACGATTTGCGCAATCAGGTCGTCCTGCAACGCCAGCAACTCCGTATACGGCCTGTCAAAGCGCAGCGCCGCAATATGGCCGCCGGTTTTTGCATCGATAAGCTGCGCCGTGACACGGACGTCATCTCGGGCGCGGCGCATGCTTCCTTCCAGCACATAAGCGACGCCAAGTTCGGCGCTGAGGTCAGCGACAGACATTTTCTTCCCGGCGCATACATTGGCCGTGGTGCGGGAGATAACGAAGTAGTTCCGCATCCGGGCGAGCTGCGTCGTCAGATCCTCATGGATGGCGGCGGCCAATACCTCGTCGGCGGGATTGGTGGAGATGGCGCTGAAGGGCAGGACGATGAGCGAGGCGTCGGAATTGGCGTGACGCTCCCGGATTGCCGCCGCCATCGGCGCCTCGTGCGCCGGCGCCCCGCCCGGCGGCGCATCGGCGCATGCCGCAGCGAGCGCGGTCACAACATCGGCGTCCGCGGCGCCCGACCACGCTGAAATGTCGACGGCGTGAAACTGCATATAGCCGAGCGGCGGCTCCGCGCCATCAAGACTAACCGCTTTCAGTTTTCCCTGCCGCGCGCCAATGCTCGCTTCGTCGCGCACCCAGCGAGACTTCACCGCACTCCTGGACCAGCACACAATTACGGCGCCGGCGTCATTCAGCTCGCGCTCGATCTCCGCCGAAAACTCATCGCCCGAACGCATATGCTGATCCCACCAGACCATCAGGCCCCGCGCAGCCAGCGCTTCGGCCAACGGCTTGACGCGGGCGAGATCGTCACGGGCGTAGGAAAGGAAGATATCGGCCATCGGTCTCCGCCGGTTCCGGAAACGGCGAGCATACACGCCGCCGGAGAACCGACAAAGGGCGCGCCCTAGCGGTCGCGCCACCCATTGGTGATGGGATAGCGCCGGTCGCGACCGAAATTGACGGCGGTTACCTTCGGGCCCGGCGGCGCCTGACGGCGTTTGTATTCGGCCACATAGACGAGATGCTCCACCCGCCGCACCGTTTTCTCATCATATCCGAGCGCGACGATATCGCTGACGGCCATCTCCTTTTCGACAAGGGCCTCAAGGATCGGATCGAGAATGTCGTAAGGCGGCAGCGAATCGTCGTCGCGCTGGTCCTCGCGCAGCTCCGCGCTTGGGGGCTTGGTAATGATCCGTTCCGGGATGACCTCACCTTTCGGGCCTTTCAGGTCCGGCGCATCGTTTGCATTGCGCCAGCGGCACAGGGCGAAAACGTCCAGCTTCCAGATGTCCTTAAGCGGATTATATCCGCCGTTCATGTCCCCATAGAGCGTCGCGTAACCGACCGACATCTCCGACTTGTTGCCGGTGGTCAGCACCATGTCGCCGAACTTGTTGGACAGCGCCATGAGGATAACGCCGCGCAGGCGCGACTGGATGTTTTCTTCCGTCGTGTCGGCCTGCGTGTCTTCAAACGCATCGGCCATCATGGTTTCAAACGCCGCGACACCCGGTTCAATCGCAATCGTGCGGTAGGAAACGCCCAGAAAATCGGCGCACGCCGCCGCGTCTTCGAGGCTTTCATCGGACGTATAGCGCGAGGGCATCATCACGCAGTGAACCGCATCGGCGCCCAGCGCATCGACCGCAATCGCCGCGGTCAGCGCGGAATCGACGCCGCCGGAAAGACCGATGACAACGCCCTTGAAACGGTTGCGGGTCACATAGTCGCGAACCGCCATGGTGACGGCGCGATAGACCATTTCCTCATCGCCGACCCAGTCATGGTTCGGCCCGTCGACGCAGACGACACGGTCTGCGTCGCGCTCCCACCGGGTCAGATAGAGACCTTCCATGAATTGCGGACAGCGATGGGCGACAGCGCCGTCCGCCGCCATGACAAAGCTCGCGCCTTCAAAAACAACTTCGTCCTGGCCGGCGATCTGATTGACGAAAAGGAGCGGCAGTCCGCAAGCGCGCAGCCGGTCGCGAGCGGCGCCCACCCGTTCGTTCAGCGCGGTCTCCCGAAACGGCGATCCGTGCGGCACGATGAAAAGTTCCGCCCCGTTGTCGCGCAGATGTTCGCCGGGACCGGGCAGCCACATATCCTCGCAGATCATCAGCCCGATCCTGAAGCCGTTGACCTCAACGGGCTGGGGCAGTTCAGGGCCGGACGCAAACCGGCGCGGTTCGTCGAAGACGCCGTAATTGGGAAGGTGTGACTTATACCGAACGGCGTCGACGCGCCCGCCCTGAAGGAAGGCGCCGGCGTTATAAAGATGCGGACCATCGCGCCAGGGAACGCCGATAATGACGCCGGGACCGCCATCGGCGGTGTCTTCCGCGAAGGCCTCCGCAGCGCGGCGACAGGCGCGCTGGAACGAAGGTTTCTGAACCAGATCTTCCGGCGGGTAGCCGCTGACGAAAAGCTCGGAAAAAACCACCAGATCGGCGCCGGCCTCAGCCGCCTCGGCGCGCGCCGCGCGGGCGAGGGCGAGGTTGCCGTCAATATCGCCGACCGTCGGCGAGACTTGCGCAATGGCGATGTTCAGCTTTTCGGTCATCTGGCCCGACGATTGGGGCGCCGCGCGATCGCTAGGACGCCGCCGCTTCCACTACGTCACAGATATAATCGACCTGATCCGGCGTTAAATAGGGGTGCATCGGCAGGGCGAAGATTTCTCCCGAAACCGCATCCGTCGCCGGCAGGCCGCCTTCCGGCGCGAATTCGGCAAAAGCCGGCATCTTGTGGAGCGGCGTTGTATAATAAATCGCCGTCGGCACGCCCATCTTCTTGGCCTGCGCAACGACTGCGTCCCGATCGTCGACGCACATCGAATAATACGCACAGCCCGATTGCGCGCCCGGCAGATGCCGTTGCGGGCGCGCAAATCCGGCGAACCGGGAATCATAGGTCTGCGCAATCTGTCGGCGCACCGCCAGCTCATCATCGAAAATCTTCAGCTTTTCCAGCAGCACCGCCGCCTGAAACGTATCCATGCGCCCGTTAAACCCGACGCGCACGGATGTTTTGCGTTCATTGTCGGTGCCGTGCCAGCGGATCGACATCCATTCCTCAATATCGCGCACGTCCTGGGTGAATACCGCGCCCGCATCGCCGTAGGCGCCGAGCGCTTTACCGGGGAAAAAACTGGTGGACGTTGCAGGCGCAAGATTACCAACGATACGATTGTTCAGCACACCGCCAAAACTCTGCGCGCCGTCGGACAGCACGGACAAGCCTTCGTCCGATGCAATGGTCGCAATCGCTGCATAATCCGCAGGCGATCCGAACATGTCCACGGGAATTACGCATCTCGGATTCAATTCGCCACTCGCACGCACTTCAGCGATTTTCGCCTTCAGGTCGCCAGAGTCGATGTTGAACGTCGCCGGATCAATGTCGACGAAGACCGGCGTCGCGCCGGTGACCAAGACAGCATTTGCTGTCGCATTATAGGTGAAAGAGGGGATGAAAACTGCATCACCCTGTTTCACATCCAACGCAAAGAGCGGAATGATCAGCGCTGCTGTGCCGCTGGCGCAGGCGATGGCCCCAGCCGCGCCCGTGCGCGCCGAGAGCATCTCTTCCAGTTCCTCGATTTCCGGGCCCGCGATGTACTTGCCGTGGTCAAGCACGGCTTGAAGCCGGCGCTCGACAGCGGGACGAATACGCCGCTGCTGCGCAACGAGATCGATAAAAGATATCCGCCCCTGCCGGGATTCGGCGGCAAGCGAGATATTAGCGACACCGTTCATTTGCGCACCCTTTTGCGCAGATCGATATCGCGCACGGCCTCAATACCAGCCGCCTGCTCAATATTCCGCGCCCATTTTACAGTCTCGGCGGCGTCTTCACCGCTTACACCCAGGGTTTTACCGCAGCGAACGCCATTTGCGAAGAGTTCGGCTCCATATGCAAGAGGGTCGCGAACCGCCAGCGGCGCGGCGCCAGCGTCAAAAACGGACGAGATTGCCGCATCGGTCGTATTGGAGAGCGTGCGACGAATGAAGTCGAAATCAATGACCCCGTCATCATAGACGATGGTCATGCGCCGTTCGGACGCTTTTGCGGAGCGCCGTGCGCTCAATACCGCCAGCGTGCCAGATGACAGAAATAATTCCGCGGCGACTTTTTCAGCATTTCCTTCCGCGGAGACGTTCAACAGCTCGGCGTTCGTCAGGCGTCGGATCAGATCGATATCGTGAACCATGAGGTCGAACACCGCCGAGACGTCACCGCAGCGGCCCGTGAAAGGCACGTGCCGCACGCACTCGATGCGCTGGGGCGGACGCTTCCTGGAGAACAGACCGATCGCATCGCATACGTAGCGTTCCTGATGGCCCGCCTGCAGCACTAAGCCTTTTTGATCAGCCAGTTGCGCAAGCGCCGACGCCGATGCGGCGCTGGACGCCACGGGCTTCTCAATAAAAACGTGCCTGCCGGCGTTGAGCGCCGTTTCGGCAAGCTCGAAATGTGCGATGGCAGGCGCAGCAACCACAACAGCGTCGAGAGCACCGAGAAAGGCGTCGTAGTCGACAAAAACGCTTGTAGCGAATTTCACGGCGAGCGCTTCCGCACGGGCCTGATCCGTGTCGTAGATGCCGACAAGATCAGCATCGGCAAGCGCGTCAATTTTCGCAGCGTGATAGGATCCGAAAACGCCGGCTCCGGCTACGCCCAACTTCAATGCAGCCACGCGACACTCCGTTCGGCTTGCCGGAATTCAGGGCGATCACCAAACACTTTTCCCCAAACCCTGATTGACGCCTTACTGGTTAAATGCGGCGGATGAAAGATACCGTCGCTCAGCCATAGTCAAACTATGTTTCACCCTATTGCAGGCCGGATACAAGGGGGCCTGAGGGGCAAAATCACTTGCGAAACTCTTTAAACCGGTCCGCGAGGATGTACGCCAGCTCAAGGGATTGCGTGGCGTTCAGCCTTGGATCGCAATGGGTGTGATACCGAGAGGAAAGATCCGCTTCGGAGATCTCCTGCGATCCACCTAAACATTCCGTCACGTTCTGCCCTGTCATTTCAAAATGGACGCCGCCCGGATGAGCGCCTTCCGCACGGCAAACGTCAACAAATGTATTTACTTCGGAAAGGATGGCGTCGAACGGGCGTGTTTTGTATCCGCTCGACGCTTTGATGGTGTTGCCGTGCATCGGATCGCAGGACCAGACGACCTCGCGGCCTTCGCCCTGAACCTTCTGCAACAGGGGCGGCAGACCGGCGCTGGCGTTGTCCGCGCCAAACCGGGCAATAAGCACGATACGGCCCGCTTCGTTTTTCGGGTTCAGGATATCAAGCAGCGTCAGCAGCTCGTCCGGTTCCAGAGATGGCCCGCACTTAATGCCGATCGGGTTTTCAACGCCGCGACAGAACTCGACATGGGCGCCGTCCGGCTGGCGCGTGCGATCGCCGATCCACAACATGTGAGCGGACGTGTCGTACCAGTCGCCGGTCGTTGAATCGACGCGGGTCATCGCCGCTTCATAACCAAGCAGCAGCGCTTCATGGCTTGTATAAAAGTTCACCTCGCGCAGGGCGCGGATATCCTCGCCGAGAACGCCGCAAGCCTCCATGAACGTCAGCGCTTCGGAAATCTTGTCCGCGAGCACGCGATACCGGTCTTCCTGCGCATTGCCGGAGACAAATTCAAGGTTCCATTTGTGCACGTTGCGGAGGTCGGCGTATCCGCCTGTCGCAAAGGCGCGAATGAGGTTGAGGGTCGCCGCAGCCTGACCGTAGGCCTTGAGCAGTCGCTGCGGGTCCGGCGCGCGCGCGTCCGCCGAAAACTTCTGACTGTTGATGTTGTCCCCGCGATAGCTGGGCAGGGTCACGCCGTCGATCGTCTCCACCGGCGACGATCGCGGCTTTGCAAACTGACCGGCGATGCGGCCGACTTTGACCACCGGCATCGCTGCGCCAAAGGTCAGCGCCACCGCCATCTGCAACAGAACCCGGAACGTGTCGCGGATGTTGTTCGGATGAAACTCCTTGAAGCTCTCCGCACAGTCCCCGCCCTGGAGCAGGAACGCCTTGCCCGCCGCAACCTCTGCGAGCGAGGCCCGCAGCCGGCGCGCTTCACCGGCGAAAACCAGCGGCGGATAGGTCGACAGCTCCGCCTCCACCGCGGCAACCGCGTCGGGGTTGGGGTAGTCGTCCGGAATGTGTTTGGCCGGCCGTTCCCGCCAGCTGTCACGCGTCCATGTCATAGGATTTCTCTTTGCAAAACGCCTGCCCCTTTATCAAGGCCCGCGCTGCACCGCAACAAAACTGGTTAACGCTAGGTCCAACGCCAACGTGACTTCGCGCCACGGACGCGCCGTGCTATCGCCGCCGCACCATGCAGAAACCGGGAGCTATAGCCGTGATCAAGGACATTGTCGCCGCTGGGGCCGCCGCCGTAGCAACGCTGGGCGTATGCGCCGCGCAGAATGATTTCTCCAATGTCGAGATCGAGACGACGAAGGTCACAGACGGGATCTATATGCTGGAAGGCGCCGGCGGCAATATCGGCCTGTCGGTCGGAGCGGACGGCGCCTTTGTCATCGACGATCAGTTCGCGCCGCTTTCCGACAAGATCATGGCCGCCATCGCCAAGGTGACGGCAGAGCCGGTCGAGTTCGTGCTCAATACGCACTGGCATTTCGATCACACTGGGGGGAACGAGCATTTCGGCAAGTCAGGCGCACACATCGTCGCGCATGACAATGTTCGCAAACGCCTGAAGGAAGGCATGAAGGGCGGCGACGGTCTTCCGGATGTGGGTCCGGCCCCTGCCGACGCCCTGCCCGTCATCACCTTTTCGAAAACCATCTCCTTTCACTGGAACGGCCAGCACATCCACGTGTGGCACCCTCAAAAAGCCCATACGGACGGCGACGCCATCATCTTTTTCAAGGACGCCAACGTCGTTCACATGGGCGACATTTTCTTCAATGGCGGATATCCGTTTGTCGATCTGCGCTCCGGCGGCGATCTCAACGGCTATATCGCCGCCCATGCAAGCGTTCTGGGCAAGATTGACGATGCAACGAAGATCATCCCCGGCCATGGCCCCCTTGCAGACAAGGCGGACCTTCAGCGTACGACCGATATGTTGAAAGAGGTGCGCGCGCGCATTCAGGCGCTGATCGATGAGGGCATGGACGCGGACGCCGCCGTCGCCGCCGATCCCTTGAGCGACCTTAACGATGACTGGGGACAAGGCTTTATCAATGGCGAGCGCATGATTCGCTCCGCCCACGCCTCCCTAAGCGCCAAATAAAAAAACGCCCGCGGAAACCCGCGGGCGGTCAAGTTCAGGGAGTAATGCGCCGCCCGAAGGCGACGCGGGGCTTGCTTCACGACCGCTGGTCAACCGAGACCACGCGGCCGCGAGCAATTCTGCATTCAACTTCAACGATATCGTCCTCGCCCGCATCGCCCTCGGCGAGGGGATAGAACGCAAGCGACAGGCGCCGCGTCGTGCCGCCGTCAAACTCGGCCGCATATCTGGAAAGATCGACCAGCCCTTCGTCTTCGGCCGCGAGGGCGCACATTTCAATTTTTTCGCTCCAGCCTTCCGCCATGGCCGTCGCGCCCGCAAATGCGAAAGCGGCGGCGGCGACAGGGGCTATCAGTTTGATTGACATGATCGGGATCCTTGAAGTTGCGGCGCGGGGGCCGGGGTTTCTCCTTGCGAATAACGAACAATGTACTATATAAAATTAAAGTGTAAAGTGTTTTTTGTGAATTTTCTGCTATTTTGCAGGCTATGACACATTGACGACAATTGGAGTACGCTGGGCGCGGCGCCGGCGGAGACCGGCCCCTTCAGGGTGGAAAAACAAAAAGAAATCAATGACCAGGACATATAATCAGGATTGCATTCTGGCCCACGCGCTGGACCTTCTGGGCGAGCGGTGGACACTTCTGATTCTGCGCGATCTGTTCCTTGGCCCGCGCCGGTTCGGGGATTTGCAGGCCGGTCTGCCGGGGCTCGGCGCCAATCTTCTGTCGAAGCGCCTGAAAGAACTGGACGAGGCCGGCGTCATCGACGCACCGGGCCACGCCGGCGGCGGCTACCGCCTGTCGGAGATGGGCGAGCAACTGCGCCCGGCCATCCGCCAGCTCATGAAATGGTCGATCCACTATTTTATGACCCGCCCGGACCCATCCCCGGCGCGGGACTGCATTTATGCCGACGACCTGCAGCCGGACTCCGTTGCGCTCGCCGTGGAACTCTTTGCCAATCACTGCCCGCAGCCTGGCGTTTCCTATGTGGCGCGGCTGATTATCGACGATTATCCGTATACGCTTTATTATATCAACGAAGAGATGATCGCGCGCCGCGGCGCCGATGCGCCGGCGGCCGCCAAGATTGCCACCGACGTCTCAACGATGATGAAAGCCTTTCGCGCCGAGTTATCGCGCGAAGAAGCGCTGCGGCGGTTTCAGGTGACCGGTGACGAGAAAGCGATCGAACATCTTCTCAATTGCATCGTGCATGTGCACGATGAGGAGGCGCCGTCGAAAGCCGCAGTCGGTTAGACCGACGGTCAATCAGGCCGCAACCTCGTACTTTGCTTCAGTCTGCGCCTTTACATCGTCGACGGTCACGCCCGGCGCCAGTTCGGTGAGCGTCATACCCTTGCCGCGGCCGATCTCGAAAACGCCGAGATTGGTGATCACCATGTCGACAACCTGCTGACCGGTGAGCGGCAGCGAACATTCATGCAGCAGCTTTGGCGCGCCGGACTTGGAGGCGTGATCCATAACGACCACAACCCGTTTGACGCCGGCCACAAGGTCCATCGCCCCGCCCATGCCTTTGACCATCTTGCCGGGGATCATCCAGTTGGCGAGATCGCCTTTCTCCGAAACTTCCATGGCGCCCAGCACCGACAGGTCGATATGACCGCCGCGGATCATGCCGAATGAGTCCGCCGAGGAAAAATACGACGTGCGGCGAAGTTCGGTAATCGTCTGCTTGCCGGCGTTGATGAGATCGGGATCGACCTCGTCGTCATAGGGAAACGGTCCCATACCGAGCATGCCGTTTTCCGATTGCAGAGTAACGTCGACGCCGTCCGGAATGAAGTTCGCGACCAGAGTCGGAATGCCGATGCCGAGATTGACGTAAAACCCGTCTTCCAGTTCCTGCGCGGCGCGGCGCGCCATGTCATTTCTGTCCCAGGACATTTACGCGTTCTCCCGCTCGCGCACCGTGCGCTGTTCGATCCGTTTTTCGTGCTCGCCCTTAATGATGTTCTGAACGAAAATGCCGGGCGTATGGATGCAGTCCGGGTCCATGCTGCCGAGGGGGACGATCTCCTCGACTTCCGCGACGGTGGCCTTTCCGGCCGACGCCATCATCGGGTTAAAGTTCCGCGCCGTCTTACGGTAGATGAGATTGCCCTGCTCGTCGCCTTTCCAGGCCTTCACGATGGAAAGGTCGGCGACCAGCCCGGTCTCCATGATGTAGGTCTCGCCGTCGAATTCCTTGTGTTCCTTGCCCTCGGCGATGACCGTGCCGACGCCGGTCCTGGTGTAGAAGCCCGGGATCCCTGCGCCGCCGGCGCGGCAGCGTTCGGCCAGCGTGCCTTGCGGGTTGAACTCAAGCTCCAGTTCGCCGGAAAGAAACTGGCGCTCGAACTCCTTGTTCTCGCCCACATAGGACGATACCATTTTTTTGATCTGGCGCGTTTCCAGCAGCAGGCCGAGCCCGAACCCGTCAACGCCGGCGTTGTTGGAAATCACCGTCAGGTCTTTCACGCCGGAATCGCGGATCGCCGCGATCAGGTTTTCCGGAATGCCGCAAAGCCCGAAGCCGCCGGACATGATCGTCATGCCGTCGAACAACCGCCCGTCGAGCGCCGACGCGGCGTCCTTGCGAACTTTCTTCATTTCTGTTTCTCCCGAGTAAGCGGTCCCCTGCTAGCGCAAAAGACAAACGCCGTCCACGCGACGACGGGTCAATCGGCGTCGAGTTTTTTAATCAGGGTCTTCGGCGCAATGGCGCGGTAACTCTGATCGATCCAGCCCTTGAACATGCCGTAGTCGACAGGATCCTTAGAACCGAGACGCATGGTCACCCAACCGGAACGCCCAAGCCCATAGCCGGCCTTTTCCACATAGGGCAGCGCCAGCACCATCTCGTGCGAGGTGGGCAGTTTGACTGTCATGGAAAGCTTGCCGTCCTGAAGCTGCTCGCCGCTCATGAAGACGAAGGCCTTCTTGCGCACCTTGATGGCGAGATGCTCCCACGGGCGGTCCTCCCGGGCATCCGGGTAGGCCAACGCGAAATCGCGCAACTTCGCTTGCAAGTTACGTAGCTTCTTCGACACGCCGGCAAACTACGTCAACGGGCGCGCCGTTGCGAGGGGTCAGGCGGCGTCTTTTACAGCCGCGGCTTCCTTGCCCAAAATCGTGACCGCGTGTTCCGGGTCCGGGGCGCCCGGTTTCAACCCCATGCCCTTCGCCAGCAGCTTCACCGCTTCGAAGTGAATCCCCGCAACGACCTTAAGCGTCATCAGCGGATAACGAACGAACAGCGACAGAAGTTTCCGGTCGGACAATGCCTCGCGCCTGCCTGAAAAAACAGCGTTGAGGACGGGGCCCTTATCGTCAAGCGTCTGGATAAACACGCGCAGACCCTCGCCCGGCGGCGTCAGCAGGAAGCGGTAACGCAGATCCATGTCGTTGAACGGCGATACGTGAAACACTTTATCTGCCTGCTGATCGATATGCCCGCCCTCGACGGGGATGAGATAGCTGTGCCGTCCCCCGAAGGTGTTGCGCACTTCGTAGATCATGACCGCCAGGCGCCCGCACCGGTCGTGGCAGTAATAGACTGTCAGGGGATTGAACGCATAGCCGAGCATGCGCGGATAACAGAGCATCAGGATCCGGCCGATGTCGCCATAGCCGGCCTCGCGCAAAACGCCGCGAATATGGGCGCCGATATCCGCCGGCTTTCCTGACCCGTGATCGCGGTCGTAAAACGAAAAGAGATTAAAGCGCCCGCGCGAAAACAAACGCATCTGCGCTGCCGCCTCATCGATCCTGTCGATATCGAGCAGAAAGGAAAACACCGCATATTTCAGCCGATGTTTTTTCGGCTTCAGGCGCCGGTGCCCGACGACGCCTTCATAGACGACGGCGCCGGTCAAGCCGCAGCCCTCGCCTGGACGCCGATCTTCAACCGGTCCGACTGGCGTTCAACCGACCACGGACGATTGACGCCGCCGAGCGCTTCGGCGACCGCGAGACCCGACTGCAACCCGTCCTCGTGAAACCCGTGACCCAGATGCGCGCCCGCATACCAGACGCCGCCGCGCCCCTGAATGTCCCAGATCCCGGCCTGGGCCCGCTCCGTCGCGGTGTTGAACATCGGGTGATCGTAGGCGAATTCGGCGATTTTTTTCGCCGGATCGATGGGGGCGACCGGATTGAGCGTGACGAAAATGTTCTCCTCGCAGGGGAGATTCTGCAACCTGTTCATCCAGTAAGTCACCGCGCCGGCGGTTTCATCGCCAATGTAATTCCAGCTCGACCAGGCGCGCCGACGTCTCGGCATTTGCGCGGCGTCCATATGCAGCACCGCGTGGTTTTGCTGGTAGTGAAAGGCGGAAAGGACGGACCGTTCCTCTGCGTCGAGATCGCGCACCATGCCGCGCGCCGCATCCGCATGGGTCGCCACAACGACCGCATCGAACACATCGCTGTGGCCTCGCCCGTCCGTAACGACAACCTTGCCGCCTTCGCGGACAACGGACGCCGCGCCGGCGCCTAGCCGCACATTGTCCTCAAAGGACTTCGCCAGTTCGGCCACATAACTGCGCGAGCCGCCCGCCACCGTTCGCCATTCGGGGAGGTTCAGGACCTGCAAAAGCCCGTGATTTTCGAAGAAACGGAGGAAAGAAAACGCCGGATAATCAAAAACTTTCATCTGCGGCGTCGACCAGATTGCGGCCGCCATGGGTTTCAGGAAGTGCTCGCGAAACCCGCGGCCGTACCGACCGTGGGCGACGAATTCACCCAGCGATGCATGCTCGCAAAACCCCGCGCGCAGAGTTTCCTTTGCGTCGCGATGAAACTTCGGAATGTCGGTAAGCATCTTCCAGAAAGTCGGCGAGGCGGCATTCGATCTGCGCGCGAATACGGACGAAAAGGTCTGTCCGGAATATTCGACTTCGCCGCCGTCTATTGAAACGCCGAACGACATGCAGGACGGCGCCGGCGCCACACCCAGATGATCCAGCATGGCGGTGAAGTTCGGGTAGCTCGGCTCATTGTAGACAATGAAGCCGGTGTCGACGGGGACAGCGCCGCCTTTGACCGGGACATCGACCGTATTGGAGTGGCCGCCGAGGCGCTCGGCTTTTTCGTAAACAGCAACGTTGCAGGACTTCGAGAGCAGCCAGGCGGCGGACAATCCGGACACCCCCGTCCCGATAACGGCCACTTTGCGCGGTTTGCCTGAACTTGCTTGGACGGAATCGAAGGCCATGGAACTCTCGCATTTGGGATGCAACAACTACGCGGTGCAACTGTATCTGGATCAGCGCGTCGCGGCGCCCTAAAGCATTCACATTTCAGCGATTCCCCATCGACGGCGATGAGGCGAAGGGAGGCCTGGATTTGGCCGGCGGCGAAAAAAAAGCAAAGGCGGGCGAAAACGGCCGGGCTATGGAGGATCTGCTCGCCGCCGTTGCCGAAACGGGGGACAGGCGCGCCTTTGCCGAGCTTTTTGCGTATTTTGCACCGCGGGTGAAAGGCGTCCTGATGAAAGGCGGCGCCAGCGATACCGATGCCGACGACCTCGCCCAGGAAGTCATGGTTAAGGTCTTCAAAAAGGCAAAACTCTATGATGTTTCAAAGGCTTCCGCCGCCACATGGATTTTCGCCATTGCGCGGAACGCCCGCATTGACGCGATCCGGCGCGCCGCAAAACCGGATCTCGACCCCGACGAGCCGATGCTCGTACCGGAAGAGGCGCCCCGCGCCGACGTCGTATGTGAACTGAAACAGCGCGACGCACGTATCAGGGAGGCAGTGACCCGCCTTCCCGCCGAACAGCGGGAGGCCATGATGCTGCATTTTTATGCGGACGAGCCCCATTCGGCGATTGCCGAGAGGCTGGGTCTTCCGCTTGGCACGGTGAAGTCGCGACTGAGACTCGCGATCGAGAAGGTACGAAAAGAGTTGGATTTTGACGATGAGTAACCCGCAGCATCACCCGCGCTACGAGACGCTGGCCGATTTCGCCGCAGGACGCCTCGATGAGGCGCGCGCCGTTGTGATCGCGGCCCATGCCGAGGTCTGCGAACAGTGCGCCCGGGACATCGACGCCCTTGAAGCCATTGGCGGCGGCGTACTTGCCAATGCAGAGCCGGCGGCCATGAGCGCCGACGCGCTGGAGAAAACGCTGGCGATGACCGGCGCGCAGATTATGCCGGCGCAGGCTGACGAGCGGCCGCGACCGGCCTCGGCGCTCGACGCTTATCTTGGCGGCCGCTCCATCGACGCGTTGAACTGGAAATGGGTGGCGCCCGGCGTTCATCAGCATGTGATGAAAGCGCAGGGCTATCGCGACGGCGTGTTGCGCCTCGTTAAATTTGCGCCGGGCAAAGGCGTGCCCGTCCACACGCACAAGGGCGAGGAATTGACGCTTTTGATGCGCGGCGCCTATCGCGACGCCCTCGGCGAATGGCGCGCCGGAGACATTGCCGATCTCGACCATGAGCACACCCATGAGCCGATTGCGTTTGGCGACGAGCCTTGCGTCTGCCTCATTGCTACGAGCGCGCCGCTGGAATTCAAAACCGTGCTCGGAAAAGTGTTGCAGCCTTTCGTCGAGCTTTAGCCCGGCCTATGAGAGGCGTCATGAACACGGCGCCTTCACTCAGCGAATTTCATGACCTGGCGTCGGCGGCCTATGAAAGTCTGCCGGCTGAGTTTCGCAAACTGTGCGGCAATGTGGTGATTCATGTGGCCGATGAAGCGGAGCCCGATCTCCTGCGCGAAATGGGCATGGATGATCCGCTTGAATTGTCGGGGCTCTATGAAGGAGTGGCCGTCACCGAAGCCAGCGTCACGGACCCGGTCGCCCTGCCGAACCATGTACACCTTTACCGGCGATCAATCCTCACGGAATGGCGCGAACGCGGCGACATTCTGCTGACGGAACTGATCGTCCATGTTCTCGTGCACGAAATCGGTCATCATTTCGGCCTTTCCGATGACGACATGCACCGGATTGAGGACGCGGCGTCGGATCCCTAGCTCCCGCCGCGATCGCCGCGCTTTTCGTAGCGCGCATGCAGAAACTCCATGCCGGCCTCTGGGCCGTAATCGGCCTGGGCAAGAAGGCGCTCCCGGTCGCTCTTGCGGAACTGCTCCACATAGTCCTCGATTTCGCTTTCGTCATGACCGATGCTGGCAAGCGCCTCGCGCGCAATCAGCAACGAAGACTCAAGCGTCTCGCGAACAACCACATCGGCCCCGAGGGGACGAAGGTCGATTTCGTGCATACGGTCATGGGCCACCGCAAGAATGTTCAGATTGGCGTAGGCGTCGCGCAGCTGCTTCGTTGCGAGGTTCACCGATTCCCGGTCGTCCATGCAGAGAATGACTGCGCGGGCCTCGGCGGCGCCGGCCATTGTCAAAATATCAAGACGCGCCGCGTCGCCGTAATAAACCTTGAACCCAAACCGTTCCGCGTTTCGGATGTGCGACGCGGAACGATCGATCGCCGTCACCTTTACGCCGGAATTCGAAAGCACCTGCGAAATAATCTGCCCCATGCGGCCGAAGCCGGCGACGATCACATGATCATGGCTGCGTTCCGGGCCCGCCAGCTCGCTGGTGTCTTCGCCGTCGCCCCGCGCGGTCAGCCGGTGCGCCAGCATGACCAGCGGCGGGGTCATAATCATGGAGATGGTGATGACCGCCGACATCATCGTCGCCTCGCCATTCGTGAACAGGAGCGCGCTCGCGCCGAGGCTGATGACCACAAACGCAAACTCGCCGCCCTGGCTGAGCACCGCCGCGGACTTCAACGCATTGTCATGGGCCGCGCCGGCGACCCGGGTGACAGCGTAAAGAATGCCCGCCTTGATCAGGACGAGGCCTGATGCGCCGCCAAGCACGATCCACCAGTTGGCGACGATGAGCGCGAGGTCGAGCCGCATGCCGATGGAGATAAAAAAGAGGCCAAGGAGCAAGCCGCGAAACGGCTCGATGTCCGCCTCGATCTGGTGCCTGTAAGCGGACTCCGCCAGCAACACGCCGGCGAGAAACGCGCCGAGGGCCATCGACAGGCCGGCCCATCCGACCGCAAGGGCCGTCAGCGCCACGATCAACAGCGCGGTCGCTGCAAAGGCTTCGCGCGAACCGGACGCCGCGACCATGCGCAGCACAGGATTAAGGGCGTAGCGACCGATCAACACGAGCGCCGCAAGAACGCCCGCGGCCTTCAGCACCGCATCCCACCCGGCGCCCTGCGCCCCGGCGCCGGCAGCGCCCGCAACAAACGGGATCGCGGCGAGCAGGGGAATGACGGCGATATCCTGGAACAGGAGAATCGAGAACGACCGCTTGCCGTATTCGGTGTTGATTTCACCGCGATCCTTCAGAAGCTGAAGGGCGAAGGCCGTCGACGAAAAGGCAAATGAGAGCCCGGCGATAATGGCGGCGCTCGTGGACATGACGCCCGAGGCCAGAAAGAGCGCGGCGATCGCCGCGCCGGTAATCGCCATCTGCGTGGATCCGAGCCCGAGAATCTGGCCGCGCATGGACCACAGGCGCGACAGGGAAAGCTCAAGCCCGATGACAAAAAGAAAGAGAACGACGCCATACTCGGCGACGTGGAAAACGCCTTCCTCCTGATGAATGAGGTTGAGCCCGAACGGGCCGACTGCGACGCCGGCGGCGAGATAGCCGAGGATGGAGCCGAGCTTGAACCGGTTGAAGATGGGAACAGCGATCGCCGCCGCGCCGAGATAGGTCGCCGCCTGGACGAGAAATTCGCTATCTCCGGCCGCCGCCATGCTTATCCTTTACCCTCTATAGCGAGATCCCCGCCAGTTCATCGAGCCCGAGCGCCAGGTTCGCATTCTGCACCGCCTGGGTCGCCGCGCCCTTGAGAAGATTATCCTCCGCCGCAACGACCGCCGCGCTCATGCCGTCTTCGCCAACCGTAAAGCCGCCAATGACGACGCCGTTGCGATGCGCACCATCTTTTAGTTGAGGCGCTTCATCTTGCAAAGCAATCAACGGCTCGTTTCCGTATTTTTGTTCGTAGCGTTCCTTCAATCGCGCAACATCGAATTGCTCCTTGAGCGGAACATGCGCCGTGACCAGCAATCCCCGAAACGCCGGGTGAACATGGGGCATGAAGCGGACGGGCGCGCCGAGATGGCGCGTCGCCTCGCGCTCATGTTTATGGCCGCTGAGCGCATACGGCATCAGATTGTCTTTCAGCCGCTCCAAATCATTGCGCGGGTTCGGCGTCGACCCGGCGCCGGAATAGCCGGAAACGCCGAACACCGCCGGCACGCCGCCGGCGTGGGGCATGAGCGGCGCCAGCGCCAGTTGCATGGCCGTCGCATAGCAGCCCGGATTGGCGATCCGCGTCGCGCCGCGGATATTTGCGCGGTTGAGCTCCGGCAGGCCGTAAGCCCAGCGATCGTCGAACCGGTAATCGGCGGAGAGATCGATGATGATCCGCTTGGCGCCGTCGGCGTCAATAGCGTCCACATAAGGTTCTGCGGCGCCGTCCGGCGCAGCGAGGATCACCACATTGGCGCGCCGGCGCGCAACCTCTTCCGGCGTCAGCGCCTCGAAAATGCATTCGTCATTGTCTTCCGGCGCAACGCTGGCCACGGGCCGGCCGGCGAATTCACGGCTGACCGCATAGGCGAGCATAAGCTCCGGGTGGCCGGCGATCAGGCGAATGAGTTCGCGACCCGTATGGCCGCGGGCGCCCACAAGACCGATAAGAAACGGCTCAGTCATCTCTTCTACTCACCTTCAAAACTCGGCGGCATTGAGGAGATAATGTCGACGATTTCCGCGATTCGCGCAAAATCGGTTTCACCCAGCCAGTATGTGGTCCACGGGTCGCGCTTCACGGAACCGTCGGCCACCGCATCATAAAAGGCGTTGAACCCGTTCTCGGTGCGCGAGCGCCAGAACACGGTCGGGTGATCCCTGGTAAAACGGCGCCACACCGTTCGCGCAAGGCCCTCGCCGCGGGCGTCTTCGAGAACGGCGAATTTGTCGAGATAGTCGAACGGACCGGACGGCGCATCGACGCGCGACAGAAACGCGCCGGCGCGGTAGGAGGCCGAAACATAGGCGCTCGAAATGTTTGCGGTTTTCCACCAGCCGGATTTCAGTTTGCGGGCGAACGCATCCTCAACGAGGGCTTCGGCGCGGACGCCGTCAATCCCGGCCTTCTCCGAATAGGCGTTGATGAGTTCGCCCTTGCGGATGAGCGTGCCCGAGCCGCCATGGGTAAAGAGTTCGCGCACGAGCCCGGCGGGCGTCGTGATCGACACGGACGAAGACAGGGGCGCTTCGTCAAGGAGACGTTTGATTTCCTGAAGCTTCAGTCGCATGCCGCCCTCGACATAGGACTGGCCCATCAGGTCGTCATAGTCAGACGCAAGGTTGATCGAGTGAATGATCTCGTCCTCGGCGTTCAGAAGACCGCCGACGCCGGCGAGAAAAATAATTTTCATGGGCTGCAATGCATGGACGAGCGCGCGGGTCGCGGAGTCTGCATTCACATTGACGAGCTGTCCGCCCGGCGCGAGGCCGAGACAAGTGAGGATCGGGATCGCGCCGGATGTGACGATGGAATCGATAAGCCCCAGCCGGATTGAGGTCGGCTCGCCGACAAACCCGTATTTCTCACGATCAATGTAATCCGCCTCGATGGCGCCGGTGGTCAATGAATGAGCGGAGATGCCTTGCCGCCTGATCGCATCCACAAGCCGGATATTCTCGCCGATAAAGACGTCCCGGGCGGCGTCGAGGGTCGCGGCGTCGGTGACGCGCAGCCCGTCGATCTTCTTTGTTTTAATTTTCCGCTCGGTGAGCGTTTTGTCGAGCTGCGGCCCGCCCCCGTGGAGGACAATCGGGGTCAGGCCGACCGTATGCAGGAAGGCGAGCGCCGAGGCGGTCTCTTCAAGCTGCTCCGACAGGATGGCGCCGCCGATCTTGATGATGGCGAAGCGAGACTGATCGACCTGCGCAAAACGCTGGAGGTAGGAGCGAATCTCCTTGCCGTCCTGCATGTTGGACAGGAGCTGAACGATGGTTTCGCGGGTCGAGGTGGAAGTCGGGGATGTCATAGCCTGTATGTTCGCAACGCCCCTTCGTCCTTCGCGACGCTAAACTTCCTTCATCCTGAGGAGGCGCAAAGCGCCGTCACGAAGGGCATGAAGGAAATTTGCTCCTCAGGATGAAGGGGCTTTACCAGACAGTTCCGACGGACGAAAGCCGCGTTTTGAGTAAGCCCTGAGCGCGGCTTCGTCGCCGCGGATCAGGGCTTCCTTCTTTGCGCGGCTCCAGCCTTTCAGTTTCCGCTCACAGGCGACGGCGTCATCGAAACGAAGGAATTGCTCCGACCAGACGCATTCGACGGGGCGTCTTTTCGACGTGTAGGCGTCGGCGTAGTGGGCATTGTTGTGCTCCCAGATGCGGATTTCGAGATCGTCGCCCTGATATTTGCCGATATAGTAAGAGCCGTCAGCGCAGCGGAGCATGTAGACCCAGATTTGAGCTTCGGTCATCGCCCCGTCTCCCGCCCCTTCGTCCTTCGCGACGAAAAATTCTTCATCCTGAGGAGGCCCGCAGGGCTGTCACGAAGGACATGAAGAATTTTTCTCCTCAGGATGAAGGGGCTGCGTATCGACTATTAATCACTACTGTTACGGTTCATGTCTCGCAACCAAACCACAAGAAAACAGATTAATGTGACCAAGAAATCGAGTTTCAAGTACGATTTCAGGTCGAAGAGTCGATCTTTCCATTTCTGTTTGTATTTATCTGAAAGCATCACCCCGCCAACGCCTTCATAATCGCCTTTTGCACATGGAGACGGTTTTCCGCTTCTTCGTAGGCGATGCAGGTAGGCCCGTCGAAAACGGCGTCGGTCATTTTCACGTTGCGGCGCATGGGCAGGCAGTGGGAGACCAGCGCGTTGTTGGTTTTGCGCATTTTTTCTTCGTCGACGATGAAATGTTTGTGGGCGTCGCGGATCGGCTTTTCCGGCTCCCAGTCGCCGAAAAACGGCAGCGCGCCCCAGCTTTTGGCGTAAACGACATCGGCGTCCGCATAGGCTTCGTCGATATCGTGGGTGACCGTCACCTCAACGCCGTTGGCGCCGGCGTCTTTCTCCGCCTGCTCCATATAGCGCTCGTCAAGAATATAATCCTTGGTCGGACAAAGAAGCGTCGGCTTCATGCCGAACTTCGCAGCGATCATCAGCGCGGAGTTGGCCACCGCGGTGTTGAGCGGCTTCGGATGATAGGTCCAGGTGAGCAAAAACTTCCTGCCGTCCAGCGCCCCCAGACCGTCCCCGTCGAACCGTTCCTGCAACGCCATAATGTGCGCCATCTCCTGACACGGGTGGGTGATGGTCTCCATGTTGATGACGGGAACGTCGGAATATTTCGCAAAGGCGTTGAGGATCTTGTCCTTGCGGTCCTCCTGCCAGTCGACGAATTTCGGGAAGGCGCGCACGCCGATCATGTCGCAATAGCGCGACAGGACGCTCGCGGCTTCCTTCACATGTTCCTCCGCCTCGCCGTCCATGACGACGCCGTCCTCAAATTCCAGCGGCCACATGCCCCCCGACGGCGACAGGACGACCGCATGGGCACCAAGCTGTCGGGCGCCCACGTCAAACGACGTGCGCGTGCGCAGAGAGTTGTTCAGAAAGAGAAGCGCGACCGTCTTGTCTTTCAGCGCGTCGCCCATCGGCGCGGCTTTCATAGCGCGCGCGTCGTCGATCATCGCCTGAAGTTCGGGGCGGGACCAATCCGCAGTGTTCAAAAAATGTCTCATCCGGCACTCGTTACCGGGCGCGGCCGCCGGCGCCAATGGAAAACCAACCGGGCAGCACGGGCTCGGACGGAGTTTTACACAGGGGCGCCCTCACCGATTCGAAGGTGACAGCCCGGCGCGAACGGGAATAGTTTACAAAACGTAAACGTTTGTGCATGGCGCACGAGGCAACGGTTTGCTACTAAGCACCGGTTTTTCCGGCGATTATGAACAATCGGGCGCCGGTGGCGAGCACGGGTGGAATGGCGAAAAGTCCCAAGGACAACCCAGGACTTGATCTGTCGGCGCGCATCAACGCGCTGTCGCCCTTTCGCGTGGCGATTCTGACCGCCGCATTCATCGCCATCGTCGGCGTTCTTTTCGTTATCGAAACCACTGACAAGGCGTCCCTGCGGGAGACGGAGACCGCCCTGCGGCTTGACCGGGCCGCCGGGGACGGCGCCGACGCCATGAATATCGCCATCATGACCGGCGCGCCGGCGCGCGACGTTTTGAACGCCTCCCTGCCCGGCGGCTATGGCGTGCTTTATCACCTCTCCGCCAATGGCGACATTCTGGCGACGGCCGGACGCACGGACATTGTGGCGCTTCCAGCGGACGCCCTGCACGGGCTCGCCCTCAACGCGCGCGGCGAGACGCAGATCGGGGCGAAGGGCGGCAAGATCGCCATTGCCTGGCGGCCGCTGGACAATGGCGAAGCGCTGCTGGCGGCGGCCCCGGCCCGGGACATTTTCGACCGCTCCCGCGCCTGGATTACCTTTGCGGTGATGCTCGCCGCCCTCGGGGTCGTTGTGATCTCGCTGATGGCCGCATTCATTCGCCAGAGCCGGGCCGCGGAAACCGCGGCCCACGCCATGGCGACGCTTTCTGACTTCAAGGCCGCGCTCGCCGGGGGGCGCTGCTCCCCATGGTTTTACGAGAAAAAAGACCGCAGCGTCATGTTCGCCCGGGCCTTTCTGGAGCCCCTGGGCCTCGGCGCGCGGGACCGCCGGTTCACCCTGCGGGAGATCTCCGCCGTCCTGCACCCGGAGGATCTGCGCCTCGCCATGGCGGTCATCTCCGGCGAGCCCTCCGGCGTGACCGAGGGCGTTGTGCGGTTCCGCAACCCGGCCGGCGCATGGTCCCGCGCATATCTCCGGACCGCCGGGGACGCGACCCGATTTGAGCGCGCCGGCGTCGCCCTTGATCTCTCCGGCGCCAAGGGCCTCGCGCCCGGCGTCGCCCTCGCCGAAACGAGACTGAAAGACGCCATCGAGGCCATCCCCGACGCCTTCGCCCTCTGGGACGCGAACGGCCGGCTGGCGGTATGCAACAAGCGGTTCGCATCGATTTTCCGCATCCCGGTGAAATTCGCCCGCGCCGGAGCGGCCGTTTCCGACCTCGCCGCCTGCGCCGGCGCCGGGGGCGACATGCTGATGGAACATTTCGGACCGCTGAAAGACGAGACCGCGAAATCCACCGAGGTCGCGCTGCCCGGCGGACGCTGGGCCCATGTCTCGCGCCGGCGCACGGCAGAAGGCGGCACGGTCGCCATTGGCGGCGACGTGACGGATCTCAAGAAGCGGGCCGCGGCGCAGAAGAAAAAAGAACGCGTATTGCAGAAAACGGTGGAAGACCTCGAAGGCTCGCGGCGCGATCTTTCAGAGACCATGCAGAAATATCAGTATGAGAAGTATCGCGCCGAGGAAGCCAATCGCTCGAAAAGCGAATTCCTCGCCAATATGAGCCACGAACTCAGAACGCCCCTGAACGCCATTAACGGGTTTTCCGAAGTCATGCAGTCGGAACTCTACGGCCCCCTCGGCAACCAGAAATACCTTGAATATGTGAACGACATTCTCGCCAGCGGCCGCCATCTGCTCGAACTGATCGACGACGTGCTCGACATGTCGAAAATCGAGGCGGGCCGGCTGGTGCTCGAACCGAAAAGCGTCGGCCTTGAGAAAATGCTCGGCGAGGCCGTGCGCCTCGTTTCAAAGCGCGCCGGCGACGCGGGCGTGAAACTCACCGCCGCCGTGGGCCATGCGCCGCCGGTCTGGGGCGATCCGCGCGCCATCAAACAGGTTACGCTCAACCTTCTCTCGAACGCCATCAAGTTCACGCCGAAAGGCGGGGAAGTGACGCTGACCGCCGAGGCCGATCTCGACGGGGTCACCATCATCGTTGCGGATTCAGGCGCCGGCATCGACCGGGCCGCCATGAAAAAGCTGGGCGAGCCCTTCACGCTCGCGGACAACAGTTTCGCCCGCGACGGCGAAGGCGCCGGGCTTGGCCTTGCGCTGTCAAAATCGCTGATGGAAATGCAAGGAGGCGTCCTCGCCCTGATCAGCGAACCCGGCAAAGGCACCGTCGCCTGCGCCGCCTTCCCGCGACGCAAGGACGCCAAGGTCCGCCTGCCGCAATTCATGCGCAAAGACGCTTACGTGATGACAGCGCCGGGCGCACCGGACGGACCGACCTTCAACGCAACGCAGGCCGCGGAGTAAACCCGCCGCGTTGCCCGCGACGCCTAAGGGCGATCCGGCGGGCCGAATTTCCTCTGTTCGCGACGGGCCGCACGCCGTTCCTCGGCATATTCGATCATGCGGCGGCGGTCTTCGGCGGAGAGCGTGTTGACGGCCGCCAAAAACGCTTCGTCAAACGCTTCGTGCTGACGCGCGCGCAATGTTTGGATCTCCGCCATTTTTGCTGCAACGGCCTCGCCGTCCCATTCATCCGCCTCAAGAAGGTCTCGCAGTTCAAGGCGAACGCCGCGCATCTCCCGATGATGAGCGCGCATATCGGGAAGGCGCTGACGAAAGGCGGCGCGGAAGGCGCGCCGGCTGTCGGGCGGCAGCGCATTCGTAACGCCCACAAGGGCGCGGGGGGTATCGAAGCCGCGAAAGTCCGCAGCCGCCGGCGGTTGCGGCGGCGCGCGATCCACCCAGTCGTTCAGGAGATACCCGAAGACAAGAAAATTCAGGCCGAGCGATGCGGCCAGAAGAATGATCACTCCGCGTCCCATAGAGCCCCCGTTTCCTCCTCAAACGCCACAAGGCCGCTGTCCTCCAGATAGGCGTATGCCTCATATTCCGGCGTCAGGCGGTCGTCGGCGTCAATCGCCGCGCCCGCGGCAAACCCGAGAACAGACAGGCTCGCCAATGCACCGGCCGGCAATGGCCGCATCCAGCCGGCAAGCGAAGACAGACCATCCCAGAACCGCCCGCGACCGGGACGCTCCGTTGGCGGACGGTAGCTCGCCTCGATCCGGTTTTTGAGATCATGCGGCGTCGACGGCGCGGTCGCCGCGCCGAGCAGGGCGTCAAGCGCATCGGCCTCGGCGCGCTCATCCTTGAGCGCATCGCTCAGTGCGATGTCGCCCCAGCGCGCGCGCGCATCTTCCGGCCAGCGCGCGATGTCGCCGCCGTAAATCTCAAGACAGCGTCTCGCCGCCGCAAGGTTATCAGTAGTGCTGGGCGGTTCCGTCATCGCTCATCCGTCCTGTTAGCTGCTCGCGCATGGGGGCCAGCCGGTCCCGCAGCGCCCGGCGCCCACGCGCCAGCAGCGACTCCAATGCATCAACGCTTACTTCCATGATTTCCGCCGCCTCAATATTGGAAAGCTCCTGATAGCAACACAGGTTGATCGCCATGCGTTGCCGGTCGGGAAGCGCCTCCAGCGCTTCGTCAACGGCCCGGCGACGCTCCGCCGCAAAGACGCGATCGTCCTGACGCAGACTGTCATCGGCCCGTTCCGGCGCACTCTCCTCCGGCGCCTCGCGCTTTCGTTTGCGCAATTGATCAAGGCATATATTCATCGCCACTCGGTACAGCCAGGTTTCGAACTTTGCTCCTTTCGGGCGCCATTTCGATGCATGACTCCAAAGCCGCAGAAAGGTTTCCTGCGCGGCGTCTTCCGCCGCCGGACGAGAGCGAAGCGTGCGAAAGCACACGGCGTAGATTTTGTCCGTATGCCGCTCGACAAGAATGGACGCAGCCCGCCGGTCGCCCCGGCCGGCGCGTGCAACAAGCGCTTCATCACTGTCTCGTTCCGTTGCCAATAAACTGCGCGCCCATGCGACAGCGAACGGCGAGCGGACGGATCCGCCCGCCGTTCAGACAGGATAAGCCTATTCGCCGCGATGGCCACGATGACGGCGGCCATGGCGACGCTTGCGTTCGTCGTCGCTGAGAACGCCGTCGCCATTTTTGTCCATTCGGTCAAAGCGCTTGTCAGCCGCATCCTGAAACTCGACGCGGTCAACGACGCCGTCGCCATTGGCGTCAGGATTGTTTTTCTCCCGCCATTCCTCGCGTTTTGCCTTACGATAGGCGCGCATCTCCTCCGCCGAGACACCGCCGTCGCCATTGGCATCAGCGCCGTCGAAAAACGCCGCCTGGCGCACATCCATTTCCGCTTCGGTCACGATGCCGTCGCCATTGGCGTCCAGCCATTCGAAACGATCGCCGCCGGCGCCGCCGAAACGGCCGCCGCGGTTCCGGCAACGCCCAGAACGCAGACGGCGGCGATGATTGATTTTTTCATGGTTTCTCCTTTTCCAACTTTACCAGCCGCATTTTAAACGCGCGGGGGAGGCTAATCCGTCGCTTGCGCCTGGGACTGTTGGAAGGCGGCCGCCAGACGGCTCTCCGCCGTGTCGAGAATGCGCGCCCGGCGGGCCTCGCCGCCATCGTCAACGACGCTGATTTCCCTTATTTTTCCTGCGGTTGCCCCGGGCAGGGACGCAAAGGCGATGACACGCCGAACCGCCGGCGACCAGACCGCCAACGTAACGCGCCCGTCCGCCTTGCCGCCAAGCGCGACCGGCGCCCCGGGCAGAACGTGGTCGGCGTCAATCGCCAGCGTTACGAGATAATGATCGGGCGCGGGCGCCGCGAAACGCAAGGACCGGCGACCGTTGAACCAGCCTCCGTCCAGCGGCGCCAGATGCGGCAGGCCGATCTCCGACGGTAATGGACGGCGAGCCCCGCGCCGGGGAACCCGCGTGATGAAATCCGCGCCCGGCCGCGGCGCGCCGCTTTCAATGCGCAGGACCTCCATGGCGTCGAGCCCGATGGGCTTGACGCTGCTCCGGCGCATGAGCCGCTCCCAGATCGTCAGCGCGTCTTCTGCGGGAAAGACAAGCTCAGCGCCCGGAAGCGCGCCGAACTGCATTGGCCGCGCCGCGGTTTCAACCCCGCGCAACACGGCGGAAGCGGCAACATGATCGCCGGGGATCTTCAGCCCCGACGCCGCAAGCGCCTCATTGGCGTTGGCGCCGAGAACGCCGATCGCTGCGACCGTTCGCGAAATATCCTCGACCTGCGCATCGAGACCGCGCGCGGCGAGCTGCAAGGCGCGTGGTTGGGGCGACGGCGTCGTCAACAGGAAAAGTTCGTCGGCGAGGCGGGAGACCTCCGCGAGATCGATCACGCCGCCTTCGTCATCGAGAATGAGACCGCGAGCGCTTTCGCCCGGCGACAGGCTGAGGGCCGGCGCCGTTGCAACGCGCGACAACAAAACCGCTGCGCTTTCTCCGCGCACGGCATAACGCGAGAGCGGTCCGAAATCGGCGATGACCGCGCCTTCCTTCGCGGCGCGATATTCCGCTTCGACGGAATCATAGACGCGCGCCGCCGCAAAACCGTTGATCGACGTCCAGAGATTGGCGGTGCTGACGGACGCGGCCGCCGCATAAAGCGGCGTCGGCGCGGGCCGCTCGGCGACGATGTCGTCGACGGGAAAAATCATCGCGCCGCTCCCGCCCGGTCGATCTTGCCGAGGGCCGCCTGCGCCGCGTTGCGCCCGGCGGCCCCGTTTATCCCGTAGCCGATCTGCGCCTCGGGACCGCAGAAAAAAAGTCCGCCAACGGAGCCGGCGGATGTGGTGGCGGCGGCGCGCGCGAGCTGCCGGTAGACGCCTTCGCGGGCGGCGAAGGCGCCGGCCGGCGCGCCGCTTGCCGACGCCATATCCGCGGCCGTCGCCAGCCTTTCGGCGTCGATGCGCTCAGCAATGTTCGGCGCAAAACGTTCGACGCCGGCGACAATCGCATCGCGCAACTTTTCGCGACCCTTCTCGTCGGATGCAGCAAGCGCCGGCGTCGGATGCGCGAGGACGGACAATTGCTGCCGGTCGGGCGCCGCATTTTCGTCGAACGCGTTTTCAAATACAGCTTCGATAATCAATTCCTTGGGCACGTCGCCCTGTGCGGCGCCGGCAAAGGCCCGGCAGATCTTATCGGCCGGCGGCGCGTAAACGATGCGGCGCGCAAGACCGGCGCGGGTCGTTTCGTCAATCGGCGCGCCCTTCAGGCGCAGATGAAGATGCGCAGTGGAAAGGGCGGGTTTGCGCATGGAAATCGATTGCTGGAAAGCCCGGTCGAGCACCGCCGGACCGATTAACTCCGTATACGTTGTTTCAGCGTCGACGGCGGCGATCACGATGGGCGCGCGAAGCTGATTGCCGGTGTCCAGCTCAACGCCGGCGGCGCGGTCCTTTTCGATCAGGATCCTTGCAATCGGGCTCGCGGTGCGGAATTCGACCTTGGCTTTCTGGGCAGCCCGGCGAAGGGCGTCGATGACCGCGCCCGCGCCGCCTTCGGCGAACGCGACAGCGCCCTGCAAGCCGGCGACCTCGCCAGACCAGCGGGCAAGCAGCGGCGAAAAGCTCATCGCTTCATGGGGCGGCAGACCGTTCCGGAAGGCCGCCTCGGCCAGCATGGCAGTCTTAACGGCGCCTTCAGGAAAATAGTCGGCGAGCGCCTCTTCCGCCGGCTGGGTCATCCATCGGTCCAGCTGTTTTGCAAGACGCGGCGGCGCATCGGCGAGCGCCGTCGCGAAGGCAGCGTTGACGCCGGGGGCGCCGGAAAACAGCGGACGCATGAAAGACGCCGCTTCGAAAGCGTCGGTGATAAAGTGCTGGAACGCATCGCCGTCAGGATCGGCGTCCTGGGCCGCCGCGCGCAAATCTCCGCCGAGCCGCAGACATTCGCCGTCCTCGAAGAAGTAGGCGACCCCCATCCGGCGCGCCGCAAAGGCGACGCCGCAGCTATAAAGGTCAAGATCGTCGATGGTCTGCGGATCGAGCCCGTGAAACAGGTGTTCGCCGTCAAGGCTTGCACTATCACCCTCCGGCGCGGCAGACCGGCAGGGCGCGCCGATCTCGCCCGATGCTTCGAACAGCACGGTCTTGAGACCCGCCCGCGCAAGATAGGCCGCAGCAACGAGCCCGTCAGGGGCGCCGCCAATGACGATTGCGTCGACGCCGCCTTCGATCTTCGCCTTGCCGATCTGGCCGTCGCCGTCAGTCATCTGCAAGCACTTTGTCGATGAGGGTTACGGCGGCGGCGATGGCGTCGTGGCGGCGCGGCTGCAAAACCACGTTCCGGGCGCCGGCGAATTTTTCATCGCCGGCGACCGTGCGGTCGACAACCTTCAGGTCCGTCTTGCGGATCTGATCCTGCAATCCGTCAATGCGGCTGACCAGCCGGTTTAACAGAATGGTCGACAGAAGCTGACGGTCCTGCCCTGTCCAGTCGCGCCACTCCCCTTCCTCTTGCAGGCGTTTCGGAACGTAAGAGGTGCGCGCAACAATGTCCCCCTTGTCGGTGAACTCGAATTCGACCGGCATGCGATCGAAGATGCGCCCGCCGAGCGCCGCGGCGCGCGCGTCTTTCAGATCCGACCCGTCATCGACGATCTGAAAGAGCGCAGACGAATCTCCAACCGGCGGCGCGACGCGATCGCGCAGCTTGATCCGCATGACCGCGCGCGCGCCGTTTGCGGGCGCGGCGACGGGCGGCCCGCCTTGCCCCGCGCCGCCATAGCCCGCCGCCTCGGCGGCGTCCGGGCAGGCGAAAAAAATGTATCGTGAGCGAACTTTCTCGCCGCCCTTGAACGTGATGCTGTTGTGTTTGGCGCCGTCGGCGGTCGCCTTTTCGACGCCGGCGGGCGTCGTCGCGACGCCATTGCGCTCGCAGGCTTTGCGCAGCGCCCCAATGATCGACCGCGCGCCGGATTTTGCGCGCACCCGCCAGGCATGTTCGTCAAAAAACTCCGGCAGCGCCGCGGCCGATCCCGCCTCAACGCCGCCAAGACCGAACGGCGCTAGGGCGTGGGCGTTGATATGCGCATTCAACGGGCCGCCATTCACATAGTCTTCCACCAGTTCCTCACCGGATCCGGCGACGCGTCCCAGATCCGCAAAGGCGCGCATATCGCTCATCAGCGAAAGCGTGTTCGGCGCCGTCCCGCTGACGCCGGCGGCAAGCCCGGATTCACCGAGCGCGCGCATGTCGTCGGTCATCTCCGGCCAGAGCGCCGCGCCGTCAGCGTCAACCTCGCGCAATGCATCGACGGTTTCTTCGAGGCTGCGATAGGTCGTTGTCGTCTGACCGTCGGCGAGCAGCGTGATGCGGGCGCTCACAGGCTCGGTTTCAAGACCGAATTCCTGAAGATCGAGCCGGCGCCAGACAAAGTTCGGTATGTCGCATACGGAAGGTCCGCCATAGGTCACCGCGCCCGTCGCCGCAAGAGCCGTGCTGGCGCCGCCCGCCGCAGCCGCCGCCGCAGCGCAAAGGCTCGGCGCATCATCGCCGATGACAAGCAGATCGAAAGTGACGGCCATATGCCCGGTTAATCGGTGTCGTTCGGATCCATTCCTAGCACTTGTCGGTAAACTTTCGCCACCCGGCTTTGCATCTCCCGCAACTGTGTTTCCGCCACCGCAAGCGAGGGCGCATCGCAAATCCCCGCCATACGGGCCGCAAGCGCTTCGCCGGCCGAATCAGCCGCAAATAGTCCGCCTGTAGCCGCGCGCGCAGCGTGAAGTACTTCGCTGAAATTATGATGCGCGCTGACTAAAGTCTCGGCCGCCGCGTCATCGAGCATATTACGGTCGCGAAACCATGCGATCGCCTGACGGGCCTGCGCCGGCGGGCGCCCCGCTGACGCCGCGGAAACGAGGGTCAGGAACTGTACGACGAATTCAATGTCGGTAAGGCCGCCGCGGATGTTCTTGACATCCCACGGGCTGGCGCCCGGTTTGGCGCCGAGCAGCCGGCCCCGCATATTGTTGACGTCATGAGCGACCGCGGTCCGGTTGCGCGGGCGTTTCAGGATCGCGTCAATTTCCTGCTCCAGCGTTCCGGCAAGCTGAGGCGCGCCGGCAACAATGCGGGCTTTTGCAAGGGCCATGACTTCCCACGTCCAGGCGTCGTCCTTGTAGTAGCGGCGAAACGCGGCGAGGCTGACGGCGGCGGGCCCTGCGCCGCCCGACGGGCGCAGCGCCATGTCGACATCGTAAAGGGCGCCCTCTTCCGTCGCCGCCGACAGCGCCGTGACGAGCCGGCGCACGAGCCGCGTAAAATACTCAACCGCGCCGAGGGCGCGCGCGCCGTCGCGCTCCGGCGTAGACTGCGCGCCTTCCGGGGCGTCGTAAACGAAAATGAGATCGATATCGGACGATGCGGTCATTTCCGCCGCGCCCAGTCGTCCAAGCCCGACGACCGCGAGCGTGCCGTCGATCTTCCCGTGGAGGCGGCGCATTTCGTTTTCGACTTCCGGGGTCAACGCGCGAATGCTTGCTTCCGCAATGGCGCTGAAATGAATCGCCGCCATGTCCGCATCAATGGCGCCGGCGGCGAGTTTCGCCGCGGCGAAGAACCGCGCTTCCCCCGCCCAGCGGCGCACCGCATTCAAAACGCTTTCATACTGTCCGGAGAGCGGCGCGATCGCCTTTTCGACCGAGGCTATATAGTCCGGCGGATCCGACAAGGGCGCGCCGAGCCCCTGTTCAACCAGCCCCTCAATGAAGTTCGCGCGCCTGGCCATTTCCCGGCCAAGGAAGGGGGAGATCGTGATGATCTCGATCAGCGCATCGAAGAGAGCCACATTGTTCGCGAGCAGCGAGAAGATCTGCACGCCGGCGGGAAGGCGCGAGAGAAACTCGTCGAATGCAAAAAACGCCGCATCCGGATCGCTTGATTTCGACAGGGCGACCAAGAGCGGCGTCATCAGTTTGGTCAGGATGTTGCGCGCCCGCTCCGTCCGCGTCGCGCGAACGGAACCGGCGTGCCAGCGCCTGATCGTCCGGCTGATCTCCCTGCCGCGCCCGAAACCGAGATCGGCAAGCGTTTGCAGCGTCGCATCGTGGCCCTCGACGCCGGTAAAGACGAGCGGCCCCGGCTGCTCGACGTCAAGAGCATCCTCGCGAAACAGTGTGTCGTAGTTTCGCTGGACGGTTTCCAGGACCGACAGGAGCTTTTCCCTGAAGGCGGCGCCGTCCGTCTCCCCGGAGAAGACCGCCGCGCGTTCTATATCCTCCGGGGTCTTCGGAATCTTGTGCGTCTGCGCGTCGTTGATCATCTGCAATCGATGCTCCACATGACGAAGATAACGATACGCTGCGGACATTTCGTTTCGTTCTTCGTCGGAGACATGACCGCGCCGCGTCAGCGCATCGAGGGCGTCGAGGGTCTTGCGGGAGCGCAGATCCTCGGCCTTGCCGCCGAGAATCAATTGCTGGGTTTGGGCGAAAAACTCGATTTCCCGAATGCCGCCGCGTCCGGTTTTGACGTCGTGTCCGGCGAATTCGATTTGTTGTCCGCCCTTTGCGGAGTGCAGCTGGCGCTTGACCGCCTTGACGTCCTCAATCGCCGCGAAGTCGAGATATTTGCGCCAGACAAACGGGCGCAAGGCGGAAAGGAAGCGCTCCCCAAGAGCGATGTCGCCCGCATGGGCGCGCGCCTTGATGAAGGCCATGCGCTCCCAGTTCTGACCGAAGGATTCGTAATAGGCTTCCGCCGCCGCCGCCGACACGGCTAACGAAGAAACGCCGGGATCGGGCCTGAGGCGAAGATCCGTGCGAAAGACGTAACCGTCAGGGGTCTGATCTTGCAGGATGGCGACAACGTCTTTCGCCGTTCGCACCGCGCGCTGGCGGGCGTCGTCGGCCTCGCAGCCCATTTCCGCGGCGTCGTAAATGATAATGAGATCGATATCGCTCGAATAGTTGAGTTCAAAAGCCCCGAGCTTGCCCATGGCGATGGAGACAAGGCCGGCGCGCGCCTTCGGCAGTTCGTTTTTCGCTGCGGCCGCGGCGATGGCGGCATCGCACGCGGCGTCGGCGAATTGCGAGATCCATTCGGCGGCCTCCATGGCGTCAGCGGCGCCGGCGATGTCCGCGAGCGCCGCGCCGAGGGCGGCCCGCTCCTTCGCCGCGCGCAGTTCGCGCATGGTCGCGTCACGGGCGTTCACCGCACCGGCTGCGCGCGCCGCGGCGCAGACGCCGGCGATGGTCTCCGCCGGCGGCGTCCGCAATATTTCCAGAACGCGCGCCGGCGACCGCGCCATCATGCGCCGAAGGTAGGGGGAGCAGCCCGCCGCGCCCTCAAGGAGCGCCGCTTCATCCGCCGACAATGCGGACCAGTCCGCGCCCCAGACGTCACGCAACCGATCGGCGGCGCCTTTGTCAAACGGCTTCGGCGCGCGCCGTATGTTGTCGCCGAGATTTGTCGATGTCGCCATGGACTTCAGACTTGATCACGGTCCGCCCGGCGACGCCAGAGGGAAAACGGCGCGCACAAAAAACCGCCGCGGAAGCGCTCTCCCGCGGCGGCCTTGATCAACAAAAAGGGATGCGGCCTAGCAGCCCGCAGCGCCTTTCAGGCTCGACGACGGCCGGAACCGCAGCGACTTCGAAGCCTTGATTTTGATCTCTTCCCCGGTGCGCGGGTTGCGGCCCTTGCGCGCCGCGCGCTTCGACACGGTAAAGGTGCCGAATGTGCCGATGGTGAACTTACCCTCTTTCTTGGCGCGCTTCAGGCCCGCTTCGATTTCGCCGAACACGAGTTCAACGACGCGCTTGGCTTCAGCGTTGCTCATGTCGCCTGAATTGGCGACATTGGCGATAAACTCTGCTTTGCTCATTTCTCTGTTCCTTCAAGCTTTGATCGCAATCGCAAGCGCCAACTGACACGGCGCTTTCTTCAGCAAAAAGCAGGTGATTTGCGACTCATGGCAAGCCTCCCATTGCAAGAATCGGCGTCGCGACGCCGAAAAATGCAAATGCGCGCGACTCAGTCCACTTTGGCCGCGGGGAAGCGCATGACCATGCGCAGTCCAACGCCGCCATCGGCGCGCGCCAGCCCGTCTTCCAGCTTGAGCTGCGCGTTGTGCGCCCGCGCAATGGCGGCCACGAGACTGAGGCCAAGGCCGCTCCCCGGCGTTGACCGGCTTTCCTCAAGGCGAACGAATCGCTCAAGCACACGGGCGCGATCTTTTTTCGCGACGCCAACGCCGTCGTCGGCAACGCTGATGATCGCGCCGCCGCCAGGGTCCGGCGCCGCTTTCAGTTCGATGCGCGAGCCCCCATCCGCGTATTTCAACGCATTGTCGAGAAAGTTGGCGACAGCCTGACTCACCAGTTCGCGCGAGCCTTTGATGGGCGGCGTTGGCGCCGTGATCAGCACCAGGTCAAACCCGGCGTCCTGGGCCGCCGGTTCGTAAAGCTCCGCCATTTCCTCGGCGACGGCGACAACGTCAATCGGCGCCATCTTGCGAACGCTTTCACCGGAGCCGATACGCGCAATCGACAAAAGCGCGTTGAATGTGGAGAGCATGCGCTCGGTGTCTTCCAGCGTCGCCTGGAGCGCGACTTCTTTCTCCTCCGGACCGCTTTTCATGGCGTCGGTGAGGCGATTGCGAATGCGCGTCAGCGGCGAGCGCAAATCATGGGCGATATTGTCTGAAACATCGTGCATGCCGGTCATCAGTCTTTCGATCTGATCGAGCATGGAGTTCAGGTTCTCGCTTAGGTGATCCAACTCGTCGCCGGCGCCGGTGCGCGGTATTCGCCGGGAGAGATCCCCGGCGCGGATGGCGCGCGCCGTCTTGTTGACGGTCTCCACACGCGCAAGAAGCGAGCGCGAAAAGAGAAGCCCGACAATGATCCCGAGAATGATCGTCGCGATGATGATCCGCTGAAAGACTTCCGCGAGACGATCGCGCAGGAACTCGCGCGTCGAGACGTCCCTGGCGACGACCACCAGAAACGACTGCTCCGCATCGGAGGAGGCGCGAAACCGCACGAGCTTGCCCCGGGCCGGACGCAACTGGACGCCCGCCTCGCGGCCCGCCGCATCGAGCACCGGGCGTTCATAGACAAAATCGAAAAACGCGCCTTCCGCGGTCAGCGCTTCCGGCGGCAACGCCGTCAGATTGCCGGCAAGGGAAACGCCAGAGGGCGCGCCGATCAGCATGTAGATCGAATCGTCGCGCCAGGCCGTCCGCTGACGGATAACCCGCGTCAGCATGCCCGGCCCGTCATCGCCGAAAAGATTGGCGAGAACCGCAAGCTCCGCATCGATGATAACGTCGGTCTGTTCAGAGGCTGCGCCGAAGGAGGCGCGATAGACAAAGGCGCCCAGAACGCCCACCGCCCAGGTGAACAGCAGCACGAAAAACAGGGTGAAGCGAAAAGACGTCGTCCGGAAAAGCCGCAATACGCCCGAGGTCGCGCGGCGCCGGCGCGACTTCGCCCGCGCCGGCTTTTTCCTGCCCCGCCGCGGCACCGGCGCGTCTTCGACGAGGTCCGTATTCGCGGTCAATCTTCGTCGGAGATCGTGTAGCCCGCGCCCCGCACCGTTTTCAACAAGGGCCGTTCGAAGTCCTTGTCGATCTTGGACCGAAGCCGCGAGATGTGAACGTCAATAACATTCGTCTGCGGATCAAAGTGATATTCCCACACATTCTCAAGAAGCATGGTGCGGGTCACGACCTGTCCGGCGTGGCGCATCAGATATTCGAGCAGCCGGAACTCGCGGGGCTGAAGGTCGATCTTCTGCGACGCGCGGCGCACCGTGCGGGACAGGAGATCGATTTCCAGATCCCCCACCTGATACCGGGTCGTCACCGCAGACGGCTCTACGGCGCGGCGCCGGCCAAGCGCTTCAACACGGGCCAGCAGCTCCGGCATGGCGTAGGGCTTGACGAGATAATCGTCGCCGCCGGCTTTCAGGCCGGAAACGCGGTCGTCAACTTCTCCGAGGGCGGACAAAAAGAGCGCCGGCGTTTCGTCGCCCTGGCTGCGCCGCGCCGCGAGCAGGCTGAGGCCGTCGCTTTTCGGCAGCATTCGGTCAATGACGTAGGCGTCATAGTCGCCCACATCGGCCATATCGAGGCCGGCGTCGCCGTCAAGCGCATGCTCGACCACATGGCCCGCCTCGCGCAGCCCTTTCGCCGCATAGGCCGCCGCTTCGGCGTCGTCTTCAATCAGCAATATCCTCATGATCTCGCCATTCGGGTTACAGGTTACAATGACGGCGACTTCTCTGTTTTTGCTGCGAAGCCGCCGGGAGAACTCGTTTCGCCGTCTCCGGCGACGACCGCTGAACCGCGGCCGCTATTCCACGAGCGACAGGGCGCCGAACTGCTTGTTCCGCCCGAACTGCATCCGCATCAGGATCGCGTCCTTGCCGTCCTCTTTCGCGTTTTCGATCTTATCACGCAATTCGTCCGCATTGCGAACATCCTGGCCCTCGACCTGCAAAATAACCGCGCCGGGCCGCAAGCCGGCGTTTTCCGCCGGGCTGCCGGGCCGGACGCCGGTGACGATCACGCCGCTGACCTCGCTCGGCACCCGAAACTGCTGGCGCAGGGAATCGTTCAATTCCGAAACCCGCAGGCCGACTTCGGATGACAGCGTGTCATTATCGTTGGCCGGCGCTTCATCGTCGCCGGCGGCCGAATCGTCGTCGCGCAGTCCGAGGGTGACGTTGACGGTTTTGGCCTTGCCCTCGCGCAGCACCTTCACGCGGACTTTTTCGCCGGGCGCGAAGGATGCGACGCGGCGCGACAATTCATTGGGCGTATCGACTTTTTCCCCGCCGATTTCGACAATGACGTCGCCGTCGCGCAGACCGGCTCTCGCCGCCGGCTCGCCGTCGATAACGCTGTTTACGAGAACGCCGTTGCGCGACTTCAACTCCAGGGCAGCGGCGATCTCCGTCGTGATCTCCTGAAGCTGAATGCCGAGCCAGCCCCGCGTGACCGAACCGTTGGCAATGAGCTGCGCCACGGTTTCGCGCGCGACTTTCGCCGGGATCGCAAAACCGATGCCGACGCTGCCGCCGTTCGGAGAAAAGATCGCCGTGTTGACGCCAACGACGCGGCCCTTGAGGTCAAAAGTCGGACCGCCGGAATTGCCGCGATTGATCGGCGCGTCGATCTGAATGAAATCGAGATACTGGTTTTCGCGGTCCTGTCCGCCGATCGCCGAAACGATGCCGCTCGTCACGGTGCCGCCAAGGCCGAACGGATTGCCCACGGCGACAACCCAGTCGCCGACCCGGAGGTTCACGCCTTCGGCGAATTCCACAAACGGATAGTTCTTCTCGGTGTCGACTTTCAGCACCGCAAGGTCCGTAAGCGGATCGGTTCCGATGATCTCCGCATCGACTTCGTCGCCATTGGTGAGACGGATGCGAACCTTGTCCGCATCTTCGATCACATGATTGTTTGTGACGATATGGCCGTCATCGTCGATGAAAAAGCCGGACCCTTCCGCCTGCATGCGCCGCGAACCGTCATCAAAGGGATCGCCCTGCCCTTCGGGCGAACCGAAGCGAAAATTGAAGAACTCTTCGAACTGGCTCGGCATGGCGCGCGACTGAACTTCGCGCTCCACAAGAACGCTGACGACGGCGGGGCTCACCTGCTCCACGAGCGGCGCCAGCGACGGCATGCCGTCCGCAGACACCGGCGGGGCCATCAATCTCGGGGCCTGCGCGTTCAGCGCGCCGCCAATGCTCAAGGACAGCGCCGCAGCGCTCGCCAACAAAACTCCAGAGCCGAAACTTTTCATAATCGCTTTACCCATTCAAATTTACGTCGCCTCGCGAGAATCGCCCGCCGTCGATATAAGCCAGATAGGCGTAAGGCGACGTATCGCAAACCCGCTCTTTCCCATTAAAAATTGTTAAAAATCAGACCATTTTCGAGCGAATTTCGACGCCCTCCGCCAGCATGCGGTGAACCGGACATTTCCCTGCAATTTCATGGAGTCGCGCCAGCTGCGTCTGGTCGAGATCGCCGGTCACGGTGAGGGTTTTTTCGAGCACCCGGGAGAGATGGGAATCCTCGTCTTCCGCCCGCGTCACCACAACCTTCAGGGCGTCGATGGACCACTTTTTGCGCCGGGCGTACATCCGGATCGTCATCGCCGAACAGGCCGCAAGCGCAGCCTCGACGAGGCGGGTCGGGTTCGGCCCGAGACCGTCGCCGCCCTCTTCCTTGTCGGCGTCGATGATCATGGGGTAATCGTCCGCCGACGCGGAAACCGCAAATCTTTTCTCGGGGATGATTTCGGCCGCGCCGCCGTCAACCGGATCCAGACGCTTTGTCTCCACCGGATCGTCGGGCGCTGCGGGAAGATACCGCGCGCCCCAGGCGGCGATGACGCTTGCGGCGTAGCGCGCGTCCTCCGTGTCGGAGAGAAGGTGATCCGCCGTGTCGAGGCTGACGAAGCTCTTCGGATGTTTCGCCGCGACAAATATCTTCGTCGCATTGTCGATGCCCACCGTTTCGTCGAGCGGCGCGTGAAGAATGAGCAGCGGCTTTTTGAGAGACGACGCGCACTCGGTGACGGTCTGGTTTTTGAGGTCGTCAAGGAACTGCGCTTTGATTTCGAAGGGACGGTTTGCGAGATTCACAATGGCGGCGCCCTTGTCGCGAATTTCGCTTTCGCTGTCCCTGATCTGCAACGCCACGTGATCGGCTTCCGCCGGGGCGCCGATAATCGCAACGCCTTTGGTTTCGGGAATTTGCGTCGCCGCGACGATCGCCGCCGCGCCGCCGAGGGAATGACCGATGACGAGAGACGGCGCCTCGAATTCACGGCGCAGAAAATCCGCCGCCGCCACAAGGTCTTCCACATTGGACGTGAAATTCGTGTTGGCGAATTCGCCTTCCGATCCGCCAAGACCGGTGAAGTCAAAACGCAAAACCGCAAACCCTTGCGCCCTCAGCGCCCGGGCGATTTCCCGCGCCGCCTTGATGTCCTTGGAACAGGTAAAGCAATGGGCAAAGAGGGCGTAGGCCCGCGGCGGGCCGGCGGGCAGTTCCAGCGCCGCGGCCAGTTTCTCGCCCGTCGATCCGTTGAATTCGGCTTTGCGTGTTTCGCCTGTCATGTTCTGCTCCCTGCATCGTGCCGCGTCGCGCAGGGTATAGGCCTAAACCGCCACCGCCGCAGCCTTCGCCCGATCACGAATGAGCCCGGCCTCCTCACGATCCAGCAAGGGCTCCGCGATTTCAAGCGACTGGTCGAGCATGCGCTCGGCGGCCTTGCGTTCGGCCCCTTCGGCCGCGCGAATCTCCGTGACGAGATCGGTGGCGAAGGACGCCGTTTTCTCGCTGGCCTCGCGTGCAATGCCGGCGGCGATATCCGCCGCCGCGCCAAGCCGGTCTGCGAAAATTGTCGCCGACGCAATCAGCGTCGCGGCTTCCTTCGCCTGTTCGACCGCGCGCGGCGAGGGCGGCGCGGAATAGTCCGGCCGCTGCGCCATAAGAAAACTCGACCCGCCCGACTGGCGCACCGGCATGGCGTCGCGCAGGGCCGCCAGCGCCAGTTCGCAAAACCGTTCGAACGCCTCGGCGGCAACGTCCCGGCAGGCTTCGATGCGATTGACCGAAACATTGTCGCCGGCCTTTTCCGCCTGCCGCGCAAGACCGTCCGCGTAATCGGCGAACCAGCCGACCCGCAGGCGCCCGGCCTGGGCGTCAAATCTTTCCGCCGCCATCCCGTCGCGTTCGAGCGCGCGGGCAAGCGCTTCAAGGTCTTCGAACAACGCCTCGGGCAGGGCGGCGACGGTGTCGCGCGCAGCCTCAAGGCGCGTATCGGCGCTGCGCGCCAGGTGATAATAAAGCTCAAGGGCGCGCCAGGGTTTTTCAAGCCGGCCTTTCACCGCAAGCAACAGGAACGCGGCGAGCTTCGGAGACTGATCGTGTGCGGACAAAAATATCGACCGCAACCCATAGAGATCGTCTTCGGACAATGCGCCGGCGCCAGCGGGGATCGTTCGCTGCACCTGTTTGAGAAACTCAACGCCGGCGAGGAGCCTGCGCAATTCCTGCAAATCGGCGAACGCCGCCTCGCCGCCCAGCATGTCGCAGATATGCGCCCGCGCGCCGGCTTCCACCGCGGCGGCGTCAAGCACGCGGCCGAGACCGGCTTCCGCGGCGATGAACAGCGCCCGCTCCAGATCGTCCGTGTTGCGCCCCGCCCTGATGGCTTCGTCGAGGCTCGCCGCCGCGAAGGCTGCTTCGGACAGCGCCGTCTCGCGCATCATCAGCCGCCAGATAGGGCCGAGGGAGGTGCGCGGGATGACGCCGGGGCGCTTTCGGTTCTGCCGTTCGCCGACATAGAAATCTTCGAACGGCGTAAAGAAAAGGCGCCTTGCGTCGGCGCGCCGGGCCGGCAGCACCGCCCCGCGATCGAGCAGGCGCTTGCGCAGATCATTCAGGATTTCATTATGGGGAAGCTGCTGGCCGCCGGCGAGACGGTCGGCCTCAATCGCGGCAAAGAGCTTAACGGCGGTCGCCGTCGGCAGTCCGCCGAGAAACTCGGTCAGTTGTTCGCGTTTGCGCTCGCTCAGCGCCATCAGGATGCGTCCCGCTGATTAATGACGATACGGATCAATTAAAAGAACGCCCTCTTCCGGCGCCCCTTGCCGGGTGTGGGGTAACTATAGTCGAGACACGCGGCAAGTTCCAGCCGGTCAGACGTCGGCGAAGTCCTTGCGGGCCGGCGCATCGGCGCCCTGCCAGCTCTTGACGAACTCTTCCAGCTCCTTGTCGCCCCCTTCCGGAAGAACGATCTTGAGGCGGACATACTGATCGCCCGCCGGCGCGTTCTTGCCCTTGGCGACGCCGCGTCCGCGCAGGCGCAACACAGTGCCCGAGCTTGAATTCTTCGGCACGGTCAACGCGACCTCGCCGGCAATGGTCGGGGCGGTGATCTTGCCGCCGAGCACGGCTTCCTTGAGCGAGATCGGCAGCTCCACATGAATGTCGTCGCCGCGCCGCTCAAACCGCTTGTGCGGGCGCACCTTGATATCGACGTAAACATCGCCGGCGCCGCCGGCGCCCGCTTCGCCCTGGCCTTTCAGGCGCAGGGACTGCCCGTCTTCGAGACCGGCGGGCACAGTAAGATCCAGCGTGCGCCCGTCGGGCATGGTGACGCGTTTTTTGGCGCCGAGCGCCGCATCGAGAAAATCGACTTCAAGCCGGTAGCGCACGTCGCGTCCGCGCGCCTGGGGACGTGGGCCTGCGCCGGCGCGCCCGCCGCCGCGCGCGCCGAAAAGATCGGAGAATATGTCGGAGAGGTCTTCAAACGAGGCGCCGGCGCCCGGCCCGCCCGGATCGAAACCGCCGCGAAAGGCGCCGCCCGTATGGGCGCCCGCGCCCGGACCCTGACGGTTCGACCACTGGCCGAAGGGATGGGCTTTCTCCTTGCCCTCCTCGTCAATCTCGCCGCGATCGAATTTCTTGCGCCGCTCCGGATCGCCGATGACATCGAACGCGGCGGAGACTTCCTTGAACTTCTCTTCCGCCTTCTTGTCGTCGGGATTGCGGTCCGGATGATATTGCTTGGCGAGCTTGCGGAACGCCGTGCGAATATCGGAATCGCTCGCCGTCGGGCTGAGGCCCAGCACGATGTAAGGATTTCTCGCCAACGCTCGTCTTCTCTTCCGCTATCGATTCGTTTTTAGGCCGCCATTGGGTAACGCTTCGTTAACCGCGCGCCGCAGGCGGCCCATTTGCGCCAGAGATAAGCGATTTTCGCCGGATTTGAAGGGGCTTGGGGGAGGGAAAAGCCGGGCAAAGGCGGCCTCAATCAGGCGATGGCGGATGCTTGAGTCGCAGCATCCCCCGCCCCCACCGCATCGGAAATCTGCGCGACGGAAAATGTTATCGCCGCGCCGGGGCCGGCAGGGCCGAAATCCGCGGTGATGTCCGCGGCGGCGTAGAGATAGTCCGGCGTCGTCGTTTCGATCTCGCGCAGCGGCGCCGCGCCGTTATAGATCGTGAGCGCGTAACGCTCCGACTGTTCGCTCAAGGGGACTTCCCCTTCCCAGGAGTCGCCGCCTTCCCTCGTCCGGCGGATCCAGGAAAGCCTGATGTCGGCGCCCTCGCGGGCCGCGCGCAGGTGAACCGGCGACAGGGGCGCCAATGCGCGGGCTTCAAACGCAAACGACCTTGACGTGAAATTCTCCGTATCGGGAATTTCCTTCTGGGGGCCCGCCTGCCAGTCGAAAGAAAGGCCGCGCAGGTTTGCCGAAAACGTCCCTTGCGTGACCGCGCGGGTCATCAGGACGAAGCGGGCGCCGATGCTCGCTCCCGCCAACGCCTCTCCGTCGCTTCCGGCCTGCCCGCGCAACAGGCCCGACAGGCGCCAGCTTCCATCGGGTTGCAGCTCTGCGTCCCGAAACTGCGCCAGCTCCCATGCGCCGTTGTTACTTTCAACGGCGCAGAGATTGGCGCCGGCGAGAACGTCGTCCGCCGCGCGCGACGCCAGGGTTCCGAAAGACAACTCCACATCGACCGACCGACCGCTCCAGCGGCCGGCGCCGGCGGGCGCCAGCGCCGTTTTGAGCCGGCCCATCACCGCACGGGCCGGCGCGAGCCCCGAGAGCAACGGCTCTGTCCCGCCGCCGCCCCGGTAAAGGGCGACGGCACCGGGCCACGGATCGCTGAACGCCGCGAACCAGGGTCCGCTGGCTTCGGCGCCCTCGATCATCGGCAGCTCAAAAAGCTCCCAGGCGGGCGCCCCATAGACGCTGACCGGCGGCGCCGCAGAAAATTCCGCCGGGCCGACCGGGCTTTCGTAAATCGAGGGCGCCACGCGCACGAGGCGGGCCTCGCGCTCCGCGCCGTCTTCGATATCCGTGATGCGGTAGAGCCGCTCCGTACCCAGATCATTAAGGGCGACCGCGTCTCCCGGCTCCAGCGCCAGCGCCGATGGCGGCAGGGAAAAGGAAAGCTGTTCACGCATCACCCACGCATCGGCGAGAATGGACCGCGCCCGCGCTTCGGCCTCCGCCGCGGGGATGGCGGCCGCCACATCGACGCCGGCTTCCCGAGCGGGCCGCGCACGGGGGTCGCGCGCCTCCACAACCGCGGCGGCAAAGTCCTGCGCCTCGTCAAAAAAGCCGAGCCGGAAGGCGGCGGCGAGATCGGTCTCCTGCGCGAGGGACAGGGAGAAGGCGCCGTCTTCCCGCTCCGCCAGCCGGGCGGCGTCGATCATATGCACATTGGCGGAGTGTCGCGGCTGGCAGCGCAGTTGATCGCCGGTCTCGACGATGTCGAACTGGAAAACATCCGCCAGCGGATCGATCATCTCCCGGGGCGACAGGGGGCGGTCGATCAAATATCCGGTGACGACGCCGTCAAGGGCCGAGGCGTCGACAGCGGCAAACCCCGCCTCCGCCGCCAGCGCCTCGACCAGTAGGTCTAGCGGGGCGCGGCCGAGCCGGCCGTTCAGCCAGTGCCCGGTTTCCCAGTTCGCTCCATCCCCCCATACGTCGGTCCTCGCCGGGAAATCCGGGAAGGGACGGGCGTCATAGGCGTAAACATAGCGCCGGGCCCCATCGACCATGGGCGCGCCGTAGACGGAGGAAACCGGATTGTTGGCGGCGTCGCTCCAGAACGCAGCCTGCGCTTCCAGGAAACGCCGTTGCGCCATGTCGTCCCGCCGTCCGTTCGAATAATAGGGAACCGCGCTTTCGTCGGACTTCGGATCGACAAACACGTTGGGCTGATTGGCGCCCTTGTCGATCGCCGGGGCGCCGGTTTCGGTGAAGACAAATCTTTTCGACTGGGGCGTCCAGCTTGTGGGCGATGCATCGCGCACGCCGCCGGGGCGATTATGATGCGCGCTCGACCACCAGTTCCAGAGATCCTTGTACCGATAAACCCACGACTCTCCATAGGCGCCGTCACTGATCGGCGTGCGCGTCTGCGCGTCGCGGTCTGCGGCATTAGCGTAAAACCAGTCGAACCCTTCGCCGCCGTCTATGTTGGATTTAAGATAGTCGACGTCATGCTGGCCGCGGGCGCCGGCGAGCGCATCTATATGCGCAAAGCCGTCGCGCCAGTCCGCCATGGGCATGTAGTTGTCGATGCCGATAAAGTCGATGGACGCATCGGACCACAGATCGTCCAGATGAAAGAAAACGTCGCCCGAACCGTCCGCCGGCTGATGGCCGAAATATTCCGACCAGTCCGCGCCGTAGGAAATCTCCGTGCCGCCGCCCAGCACGGCGCGCACATCCGCCGCGAGGGATTTCATCCGGGCGATGGCGGGATAGCCCGACGCGCCGTCGCGGGTTGTGGTGACGCCGCGCAGTTCCGAGCCGAGGAGGAACCCGTCGACGCCCCCGGCGAGAACGCAGAGATGAGCATAGTGGAGGATCATGCGCCGGAACGACCATTCGGCCGGCCCGGCGTAAACGACCTCGCCATTCTGAATGGAAAAATCCGCCGGCGCCGCTGTCCCGAAAAAAGACGCGATGTCCGCCGCGGCGGCGGCGGTTTTGTCGTTGGCGCCGGCGTCGATCCGGCCCCGCCACGGATAGCCGGCCGCGTCCATCAGGATAAAAGGATGGAATAAGACCGACAAATTGCGGGACTTTAAGGATGCGATGGCCTCCACGACCGCGGCGTCCGCCGGGGTGCCGCCATAGGCGGGGGCGCCGCCCGATTGCGAGACAAGGTGCGCGCCGGCGCGGGTCGTCCCGCCGACTTTCCACCCATAAGGAGTCGTTGTTTTTGTCGCGGCGTCGACGCCGGGGCGGAGCCGGCACTGTCCCGCAGCGAGAGAATCGCCGAACCAGGAAACGATTAACGACACGTGGCCGAGATTGGGCGCCGCGTCCTCAAGGGCGTCGAGGGCGGCGGTGAAGTCCGTGGCGCCGGACGCGTTGTTCACGTTTTCCGCCGCGGTGACGCCTTCGCCTTCCTCGCGCAGCACCCTTGTGGTTCCGTAGACGAATTCCCCCGAACCGGGGATCATGGTCACGGCGGTCAGCGTGTTTTCAAGCGCGTTCGGGTCTTCCTTTTTGAGGCTGTTTTCGATTTCGAACGACAGTTGCGGAATGCGGTTGCCGAAATCCTTCAGCGGCAGATCCTCGAACACGACATAGGCGAGACCGCGAAAACCCGGCGCATTGCCCGCGCCCTCGACGGATTCGATCAGCGCGTCGGGCTGTTGCGCTTCGCCGCCGCGATAGACGCGGACATTGTGCTCGGAAATATCGAACGGTTTGCCGTCGGCCCAGACGCGGCCGATGCGGTCGATTTCTCCCTCGCAAAGACCGACGGCGAAGGAGATCGAATAGAGATACTCCGTAAACGTTGTTTGCGCCGCGGGACGTCCGCCCTTGCCGCCGGAGGACTGGGTCGTTTCCGACGTCGTCTCCTTGAAGTTCGCCGCCCAGATGAGTTGTCCGGCGATCCGCCCGCGGCCGAAGACCCGGGGCACGCCGGCGCCTTCCTGACTGGCCTGCACATTGAAACTTTCAAGACGCGGGCCTTCGACGGCGCGCTTGCGCGGTCCGAATATCAGACGGTCCACATAGCCCGCGGCGTACGCCGCCGCCGTTGTTGCGACAGTTCGCACGAGAAACCCGCCAAGACCGCCGCCGATGCTTGTCGCCGCGGTCAAAATAAGCTGCGCCATTACTCTGCTCCGGGAAAGATAAAGGTTCCGGCGAGACGCTCCCGCCACCAGCGCGACAGCCAGCTTTCGGTGACCGCGCGGCCCGCATAGGCGTGGACGAACCGGTCCGGCGCGACGGCGATGCCGCAATGTTTCGCGGGACCGTCGGCGCAGACGCGAAAGACAAGGACGTCGCCGGGTTCGAAGGATTTGTCGGCGCGCCCGGCCATGTTGCGCCGGGCCGCCGCCAGCAGGGTTTCGCCGGCGCCGTTTTTCCAGCGCCGTTCGTTCCAGTCCGGCGTGTAGGCCGGCGGCGCCTCGGGCTCGCTTCCATAAAGCTCGCGCCAGACCCCGCGAACGAGGCCAAGACAGTCGCAGCCGGCGCCTTTCGCGCTCGCCTGATGCACGTAAGGCGTGCCGAGCCAGTCTCGCGCCGCGTCAATGATCTGAATGCGGGAAACGGTTGCGGAGAAGGTGGGAACTGCACTCATGTCAGCTTCCCGCCATCGTTTCTTTCGCCGCGTAAGGGATCGGAGACTGCGACAAAACCAATGCACCAGCGCAATCGGTTGCGCGGACGTAGTGCTGCGCTTAGAGTTGATGCGTAACGCCGCAAAGTTGGATCAATGCCGAGACCGCCGCAATGAAGCGCTTTAGCAATACAATGCTTATCGTTTCCTGGGCGTGGTTTCTCTGGATCATCTACTATACCGCCGCTGACAGAGCTGTATCCAACGTATTCTGGATTAACCTCACTTATGTCGCCGCGACAATCACTGCTGCGATTGTACTTATCGGTCTGGCGTTTTGGGCTATCGCCGGCACGTTGCGGCCAAGGCCTGCGGGCGCGCTCGCCATCGGTGTCGGCCTGATGCTGGCGATTGCCGCAATCGAGGTATTTTTCCTGCGCGACATCGTTGCAGGCTGGCTCGCGGATTAAGCGATTCATTCAGCTTGTCCCGCGATCACGACCGCAGCCGGCGCGACGGTACTCGTCAGCAAGACGCAGTATATCGTCGCCGAGATCGTCTGCGCTCCTCTCAGCCTGCTCAGCGCGACGCAAAAGTCGTCTTGCTTCCTGGATGTCATTAATCGCGGCCAGTGCATCCAACGCGGCGGCAACGCCGCCGCCAACGACTGGAACGAGACTGATCAAATCGCGCCGATCGAGATCTCTGAAGCGCCAACGCGCGATTATCCGAAGCGCACGCGCAGCTGTACCAAACCCGACAGCTGCTGCGATCGCGGCGTTAACTGCCGCGCGGCGGGCGCTGCGGCGCGCCGATTCTTCCAGCGCCTCAGCGTCGCGTCGCATCCGCTCAACATCGTCCAGTAGCGATCCGGCTGTCCGCTTTGCATCCGCAAATTCAAATGCCAGATCACCGCAAACGTTTTTTCTTTCAAAGCCGCGTCGGCGATCATAGGCGGCAGTCGCTTTCTTTACAGCCAAAGCGAGACTGCTCGCCGTAAACTCGTTACTCTTTACCATCGTCGTTCTCCTTCGGGTTTGCCTTACCGTTTCCCCCCGTCGTTCCTTTCGCCGCGCAGCGGATAGGACACCGCAAAATCGTTGCCGGGCATCAGGTGAAAGCCGCGGAAATTGACGGCGTTTGAAAATTTGTCGCGGCAGGTTGCGAAACGTTTGTCGCAGCCGGCTGTTGCAGTGAACTGATCGCCGATTGCAACGGCGGCGCCCGCCGGCAGCCACAGAGCCACCGCGCCGGAGGCCGTCTGCGACTTGATGTGCGCGGCCGCGCCGGCGTTTGCGCCTGTCACCCAGGTCAGTACTCCGTGGGCGAACCAACTGTCGTTAAAGCCGGCGAACCCGGACGCGATGAAACTCTGATCGTCGCGCAAGGACGTCACGGCGCCCGTCGCCATAAACGCCGGATCGCTGAGATCGACGCCGCATTTCGCCGAGCCCAGATTCACGTCGCACAAACGCTGAAAGACCCGGCCCACGGGCTGATCGAGCGCGGAGGAAAGCCCGCGCAGTTCCGCCCTGAAGGCGTCTCCTGCGCGGGAGATTTCGCCGATAACCCCTTTCTTCATGAGCACGCGCTGGTCCGGCGCTGTCCAGTTGACCCGGAAAACTTCAACCGCGGCGCCGTCATAACGGCCCGCGGCGAGATCGACGGCGGAGAGCGCCGCATCGTCAAGGGCGCCCTCGATGTCGCTGTTGTCGACGGCGAGATCGGCGCTGGAGGCGAGGGCCGAACCGGTCGCGCCGCTCTCCGGCGAAAAGGTCGTTCCGTCGAAGGTGAGGGCCCGGTCGTGATCGGTGAAGCCGAGCGCTGCGCCGTCGCTCCGCGTAATGCGCCAGCACGTGGCGAGCGTCGTCGCGCCGGCGTCAAGATGGGCCTGAAGGTCAGGGTCGAGGCTGCGCATCAGACGAGCACCTCGATCAGCGGGATCGACGGAATATCGCCGGCCTTGAACGCCGCAAGGTTGATGCGCAATTCGTCCGCATCGAAACGAACCGGCGTATCGAACAGGAAACCGGCGGTGACGGAAACGCCCGCGCCCGGCGGCGCCGTGAACGAGACGCGGCCGGCGGCGTCGTCAACGGTAAAGTCCGCGCCGATGGTCTGCGCCGCGCCGTCAAGGGCGATGAGAACCGAGCCGGAGACGGGTTTTTTGATATCGCGCGCGTAGGACGCGCCGCCGGAATCGTATCGTTTGACCAGTTGAAAGTCGCTCGCCGCGCCGTCGCCGGTTCCGAGAAACTGGTCTTCGGCGCCGGGGGTTTCTGCGATGCGGCAGCTTTTATAGTCAAACGGATCGCGAAAGCGGAACCCGCAAAGCCGGCCGTGACGCGCCTCGAAAAACGCGATGACGTCTTCAATGTCGTCGATGGATTTGACGCCGTAGCCGGCGTTGAACCGCCGCCGCGAGCCCGCCCATGGGGAGTTGCGCTCCTCATGGCCGGAAACCAGCGCGACAATATCTGTCTTGCGCATGGGCCCGCCTTCGGAGTTCAGCGAGATGTCGACGGGAAAAAGGACTTCGTGAAAGGACATGGATTTTTACTCGACAACTTTCCGCGGGGTCAGAGATTGCGGCTGCCCCGCCCCACGGCTCTCGCCAGCGCGGCGGCGATCTGCGTTTCGGAGCGGCGAAAACTCTCCGCATCCTGAACGCCGGGAAGATGAATATTGACGGAGACCGGCGCCGGGCCCATGGGCGAGACGGCGCCGTTGACGGAGGGGGTGAAAAACTCCGGCCCCCGTTCGCCGACGAGGTAACGCTGCCCCGCCGCCACGGGCCCGCCCGCGGCGCGGCCGCCGCCGAAGGGCGCCGTCAGCGCATTGGTGATGAGATTTTCGATGGGGCGGCGGACGAGGCTGTCGATGGCGAAGCGGCGCAAATCCTGCGTGAGCGCGCGGGTCAGTTTTTTGAGCGACAGCTCGCCCCGTTCCGCGGCGCGGGCGAGGTTCGACTGGATCGACACCGCCGCCACGGCGAACGCATCTTCGATCAGCTCCGCCGCCGGCGCGATCTGGTCGCGGGCGATGCGCTCGATCTCGGCCCCGGCGGCGCCAAGACCGCCGGCAAGGCCGCCGGCGTCATAGGTAATGTTCACGCGATCGGTCATAGGGTTTTATCCGGATACTGATGGATGAGGGATTTGAGCGCGGCGCCGTCCAGCGCGTCGGCGCCGCCAAGAGCCGCGTCGAGCAGCCACCGCCACTCGGCGGGGCGCAGCGACCAGAACGCGTCCGGGGAGAGCCCGAGCCGCAGGACGGCGAAGGAAAACCACGCGCGCCACTTTTCTACGCCGCCCCCGATGAGGCCGGCGGCGCCGGCGGCTTTCCCGGCGCCTCCAGCGCGCGAAACGCTTCGGCAATCGCGACCGTCGCCGCGGCGAGATCCACATCCGCGGCCTTCAACGCTTCGAGGGACAGGCTGACGCCGCCCCCGCGCAGAAGCGCATTCAGGATAAGCAACAGATCGCCGATGCGGGGATTGGCGAGGCGTGACTTCAGGCTTTCCATATCGCCGCCCAGCGCCTCTTCGATTTCCGCAAGGGCGCCGAGAGTGAGCCGCAAGGGGTGTGTCTCGCCATTAATCATTATGCTGACGGGATTGGTCATGGTCATACAATCGCCGCCGCGCCCTCTCCTCCCCCGCTTGCGGGGGAGGTGTCGAAGCCGAAGGCTGAGACGGAGGGGACAAGCGCGCCGAAAACCGGCGCGCCCATGATCATTATGCTGACGGGATGCATCACTCGGCGCCCGCCAATGTTCTCATTTTCCGCTCATTCCGGCGAAAGCCGGAATCTCCGGAGACACGCGCCGCACTTGCCGCGCGAGATCCCGGCTTTCGCCGGGATGAGCGGAGAAAATTCGGAAGCAGGTCTTTCATCACGGCGCCGCCGCCGTAAAGGCCAGCTGCCCCGCGGACTCAAGCGCCAGGGACACGGTCGCTTCCGCATCGAAGTCGCCCGCATAGTCGAGATTGCCGATCTGGAACGGGCCTTCGATGGTTCCGAAACCGGGGACAATCACCTGCCAGTTGACGATATCGCCGTTGAAAAACGCCGCCCGCGCCGTTTCCGCCGCCGCTTCGTTGAGGAAGACGCCGGCGCCGGAAACCGACGCCTGTTTGACGCCGGCGCCGGCGAGAAGTTCCCGCCAGCCGCCCACGGAATTCGCATGGGTGACGTCGACGGTCTGCGCGTTCAGCGACAGCGTGCGCGTGCGCAGGCCGCCAATGGTCGTAAATGTTTCCGGCGCGCCGCCGTCGCCGATTTTCAGCAATAAATCCTTGCCGCGTTGTGCGGGCATCGTTTAACTCCTTAGTGTCAACTCATTCACTCCCGCCTTCATCCTGAGGAGCAAAATTCCCTTCGTCCTTCCGGACGCTGCTGCGCAGCCCTCAGGGTGAAGGGAATTTTGCGTCCCGAAGGACGCGGGAATGAATGGATAAAGGGACAAGCAGGTCATCGGCATTACGCTGGCTCAGTCACCGCGCGAAAGCGCGACACGGCCTGATAGGTCTCGCCGTCATTGCGGCGGAAAGCGTCGTTGAAAATGAACCGTAGACTGACGAGCCGATGGTCCTGGGGTTGCAGCGGCGCGTCGTACAGGGCGTCGTAGACCGCGCCCATGATGCGCTTGATTTCCAGCCGGCCCGCATATTTCGAATAGGCGTACAGGCGGACTTCGTGCTCAAGGGCGCCCTCAACGCCGGCAAGGGCCCGCGCCTTCGACTCGCCGAGGGTGAGATACGGGAACACCGCCTCCACCGGCGGGTCGTCATAGATGCGCGCCGGATCGCCGATTTCCGCCTTCAGCGCCGCATCGGCCATCAGCCAGGCATAGACGGCCTTCTGCAAGGAAAGGGATGCATCGGTCATGGCGAGACCTCCTCGCAGATCAGGGTGATGCGGCGCGCGCGCCCATCGTCGCTCTCGATACTGACGACCTCGTAATTGTCATTGTCGAACCGCACCTGCTGACCGAGGGCGATATCGCTGCGATGGCGAATGATCGCGGCGATGCGTTTCAGTCGCCGCGTGCGGTCGCCGGCGATATCGCGGGTCGCGGTAAGCCGCGTCACCTGGGCCCAGATTTCCGGGCCCGGCAGCCAGACGACTGCGCCGCCGCCGGCGTCGTCGTCAAAGCGCGTAAAGGTCAAGAGCTCGATGCGGTTTCTGAGGGCGCCGATCACAGTCGAAACTCCCGATAGGGCGCGATCAGCGCGTCGACGCTGCGCGGCACGGAATAGACCCTGGCCTCGCCGGCGGATTCGCGGTTTTCGTAAAAATGCGCCGCAAGCATCAGCACCGCCTGTTTCAGCGGGCCCGGCGTATCGGCGGGCGTTGCATGGCCGGCGGTAAAATCGATGGCGATATCGCCGATGGCGCGGGCGGGCGCCGGCCAGGGCGCGGCGACGCGCAGCCGTCCCGGCGAACCGGGCGCTGCTTCGTATACGGACGGATCGACCGGCGCGGCGGAGACCGTCACCGCATCCACGGACTGCACCGGCGCGATGGGCAGGAGCAGCGTCTCTTGCGGCGCCGCGTCGAGCGCCAGGCGCCAGCCCTGGGTCAAAAGGGCAAGGCCGCTGCGCGCCTCGATCGAGCGCACGGCGGCGGCGAGCGCGCCGGCGATAAACGCGTCTTCCGATGCGTCCGTCACGCGGATGTGCTCTTTCAGTTCAGCAAGCGTCACCGGTTCGGCCGCAGCCGGGGCGATGAGTGTTAGGGACATTTTTTTTGCGTCCTTTTGGTGTCGCGCCCCTCCCCCGCCTGCGGGGGAGGCGGTCCGAAGGACCGGAGGGGGTTTAAAAAGCGCCCCTCCGTCCGCTTCGCAGACACCTCCCCCATTAATGGGGGAGGATTGGCGCTTAACTCACTGAAAACTTCAGGAACTTGACGGCGTCGAAATCCTGAACGCCGCCGCCGACGCGCTTCGTCGTATAGAAAAGAACGAAGGGCTTGGCGGAGTACGGATCGCGCAGGACGCGCACGCCGACCCGGTCGACAATCAGATAGCCGCGCCGAAAATCGCCGAACGCAATCGAATGACTGCCAAGGGCGATATCGGGCATGTCTTCGGCCTCCGTGACCGGATAGCCGAGAAGCCGCGCCGGCTCGCCCGCCTGAGCCGAGGGCTGCCACAGATAATTGCCGTCGGCGTCCTTGAACTTGCGCAACTGTCCGAGCACGGACCGGTTGAGCACGAAGCGGCCATTGGCGCGGAACGCCTGTTTCGGCGTGTATATGAGATCGAGCAGGACGTCGGACGGGTTCGACGCCGGAAAGCCGCCATCGACGCCGGTCGCCACATAGCCAAGCTGACCGGCGGCGCGGACAGACTCTTCCGCAATCGTATAGTCGAGAAAGCCCTTCGGCTGGTTGATGCCGTCCCCATTCACGAAAGCCGCGGACTCCTGGATCGCAAATTCGCCCTGCACCTCGTCGGCGAGCCATTGCTCGATGTCGACCACCGCGTCGTCAAGAAGCGTCTGCGTGGCGGCGGGCATGGCGTAGAGTTCCATGGTCGGAAAGTCGACGGCGGTGATGGTGGGCGCCGTCGTTTCGGGCCGCGCGCCGGTTTCGCCGACCCAGCCGGTGGCGGCGTCGCCATTGGAGACCGGCTTGCGGAAGACGTTGGCACCGATTTCGCGGATCGACGCGATCTGCCGGATCGGCGAGATGTCCTTCACCGCCCGTGCAACGATCTGCGCCGTTTCTTCCGGGGCGAGATAACCGCCCTGGGCGTCCGTGCCGGCGTTCAGCGACTTTTGTTCAAGCGCCGCAACGGCGCTGGCGTCGCCCGCGCGCATATAGCGTTGAAAGGCGGCCTTGCGCTCATCCGGGGCGACGGGCGCGCCTTCGTGGAGCGCCGGGCGTTTCGATTTCAGCGCCAGGGCGTCGACCTGTCGCTTTTGCTCGGTCACGGCCTCATTGATGCGGTCGATCTTTTCGATCAGCACCACATCGTCGGTTTTCTTTTCCTCAAGCGCGTCGAGCCGGGCGTCATTGGCCTCCTTGAACTGCTCGAACGCACCCAGAAACTCGCGCATGGCGCCGCGGACTTCATAGCTCTCGACGGACGCGTCACTCGCCTTGGTTTCAATAGTCATCTTACCTTTTTACTCCGTTTACTGATAGAATTGACGCCGCATCGCGAACGGCGGAGATGAAATGGCGGGCGTTCAGGAGGGGAGGACTGAACGCCCGCCGGTCGGACGGCGGATGCGCCTCCGCGATCAGGCGCGCGCCGGCGCGTGCAACGCGCGCCGAGGGGGAAGATGCGCGCGTCGCCGGCGCCCTGGGGGAGAAGGCGCCGGGCCTTGCGGGGGGCGGGCGGAGGGCAGCCGCCCCGTCCGATTCGATGTGGGTGATGCGCGCGCCGGCGGCCATGGGAAAGGTCACGATGGAGACTTCCCAAAGATCGGCCTCAAGAATGCGCCGGCCGCTTCCGCCCCGCCCCTTGCGGGCGCGGACGGCGCGATAGCCGATGGAGAGCCCGTCAATGGCGCCGCCGGCGATCAGCGCGAACACTTCGCGCGCCTTTTGCGATGTGAGCAGGATCTCGCCCGTGGCGACGAGCCCCGCCGGCGTATCGCGAAAGCCGGTCCAGCGGCCCACCGGCGTCTCGCTCGCATGCTGATAGAGCATGCGCACGGGCGCTGATCGGTGCTTCAGCGTTTTTGCAAAGGCGCCGGGGGCGATGATGTCGCCGTTGAGATCCGGCTCATTGTAGCGGGCGGCGTAGCCTTCGATGGTCGCGACCCGACCCCCGGCCTCCCCGGCGAAAGCCGGGGTCCATAATGGAACCGTTTCTGGGTCCCGGCTTTCGCCGGGAAGATCGGACAGATTGCTGTTGCGTTGAAACATCAGCCTTCCTCCTCGCACGGCGCCAGCCCCAGCAGCGCGCGCTTCTCATCGTCGTTAAGGAAATCCGCGCGGGTAACGCGGCGCCAGAGCTGATCGCGGTCGGCGGAGAGCGCATCGATCTCCGTGGTCTGACAGAGGATGGCGGCGCCGGGAAAGGCCGGCTTCATCCAGGCGGTCAATACGGCGGCGGTTTTCTTCACCAGCGGCAGCACCGTCTGTTTCCAGAAAGCGAGATTGGCCTCGCGGTAATTCGAGTAGGTGTTGTCGCCCGGTATGCCGAGCAGCATGGGCGGCACGCCAAAGGCAAGCGCAATTTCCCGCGCCGCATTGTTCTTGGCGTCAAGAAAATCCATCTCCGCCGGGGAGAGCGACATGGTGCGCCACTCAAGGCCGCCATCGAGCACGAGCGGACGGCCCGCATGGGCCGCGCCCTGATAGGTGTTTTCAAGCTCGGCTTTCAGACGGTCGAATTGTTCCGCCGTCAGATTTTCCGCGCCTTCCGGCCCTTTATAGACGAGCGCGCCGGAGGGCCGCGCCGCATTGTCAAGCAGCGCCTTGTTCCAGGCCGACGCCGCATTGTGAAGATCCACCGACGCCGCCGCCGCCTCCAGCGGGGAAAGGCCGTAATGATCGTTGGTCGGATGAAAGAGTTTCAGATGCAGGATCGGCGACATCTCGTCGGCGGCCTTGCGAAACGTCACGGTGCGTCCGTTGACGGCGTAATCCCACGCCTCGGGCCACCCGCCGGCGCCGAGACGCGCTTTCATGCGATCCGGCCGCAAGACGTAAAGCTCGCGCGGTGCGCCGTCGATGAGCGCCGCTTCGAGATATCCGTTGCCCGCGGTTTGCAGGAACCCGTAAAAACTCTCCAGCAGTTCCGCGCCAGACTGTTCCGGGTTGGGCGCCGCCAGGAGGCGCGCGAGCGGGTGGTCCGCCATCAATGCGCCGTCCTCTGACACGGCAAGGGGCGCGGACGCCGCCGCCTCTGAGACGAGACGCACGCAGCGATAAGCGATGACGTTCTTTTCAAAACCGGCGCGGGCGAGCGAGGCGTAATCCCGCGGCGTCCAGGCCGGCTGACCCAGCCGGTGCAGGGATATCAGGGCTTTCGCCGCGGAGGCTTTGGTTTCCGCCGGGGTTCCGCGCATGAGGTTGATGAAGGCATTCAGCACAGGGAGCACTCCTAATCGAGCCGCTTGACGCCGGGACGCGCCGGCGCGGGGGAAAGCATCAGATCGGTCAGCGCCCAGACCAGCGCATCGAGACGGTCGGGCGATTTTCCGTCGCCCGCATAACTCGTCATCTGTTCTTCGAGTTGCGGAAAGGCGCCCGCATGGCGCACGCGCGCGCGCTCATAAAGCGCCGCGACCGGTTCCGCGCGCAGGCGCTTGCCGCGGGTTGCGTAAACGCCGCGCACCGGAGCGCACGGATCGGCCTGGGCGATCACGGCCTTGGCCATGTCGCCGCCCTGATTGACTTCGACGACAATCCGGTCCGCTTCAAACTCATGGAAGGCGGCGACGGTTCTGTCCGCCCACTGACGGGGGGAAAGCCCCGCCGCCGACCAATCGGCGAGCACATACGCAACGCGGCTCTCCGATTCGTTCGACGTCGCGCCGGCGACAATGATGCCGCATTCGTCCGCGGCCTCGCCCGCCGTCGCCGGCGGGTCCACCGCCACGACAATGCGCGAGAGCGGCGGATAATGAGAAATGCGCGCCGCCTCGATCATCGCCCAGTTCCAGAGCGCGCCGGCCACATCGTCGATGATCTCGCCGAGCAGCTCCTGGCGCCCGAGCGCCGTTCCTTCGTAGGCGGCGGCGATCTCGGTAAAAAACGCTTCCGACAGGTTGGCGCGATTGTCGTACGTCGTCGCCCGGGTGAGCGCCGTTGTCTTCGCCGCCATCAGCCGCTTGATCAGCCCGATGGGCCGCGGGGTCGTCGTTGCGATCTGGCGCGGGCGGGCGCCGAGGCGCAACGCCAGTTGCAGGTTCGACCAAGTTTCGTCCGCATACCGCCATTTTGCAAGCTCGTCGCTCCAGGCGGCGTCGAACTGGTAGCCGCGAATGCCGTCCGGGTCTTCCGCGGAGAAGCAATGGGCGACGGCGCCGTTCGGCCAGACGAGGCGGCGGCGCGACGCTTCGTAAGCGGGCCGGCCGGCCTCGGCGGCGCAGGCGACAATGCCGGAGGGTCCGTCAATCATGACTTCCCTCGCATCGGCGTATGTTTCAGCGACCAGCGCGACGGCGCGGGCTTTCGGCGGCGCGCCGCGATTGTCGTTGGCGCGGCCCCAGACGAGAGCGCGGATCCACTCGGCGCCGGCGCGGGTCTTGCCCGCCCCTCGCCCGCCAAGGATGAGCCATGTGGTCCAGTCGTCGCCGGGCGGTTCGAGTTGGTGCTCAAGCGCATTGATCCGCCACTCCATGGCCGCTTCGTCCTGCAATATTTCGCGGAGCATCCTGTCCCGTATCCGGCGAAGGCGGGACTGCCGCTCTTGCGCGCTCGTCGGCGTCGAGGCGGTCGATGCGGGCGACGACGTTGCGGAAGATGTCGTTAAGTTCTTCTTCGGTGTGCTCACGCGGGGGCGGTGCTTCGTCATTCGGGCGGCGTTCCTTTTCATGTTGCCGGTTCATGCGCGCGGCAATCTCCGCCGATCCCATCAAGAGGCGCAGATCGCGCGCGTCGCGATCAAAAGCGTCATCGTCGCCGCTGCGATCGTCGATCATCCGATCCGATTTACGGACCGCGAGCGTCAGGATGTTTTCCGAAAGCTGTCGCCAGCTTCGTTCATCCGTATGCGATGCAGCATCTGCGGACGGTGTTTTTTGATCTGAATTCGTCATGGGGAGAACCATAAGGCCTCCCGGAAAGACGTTGATACGTATCTACCAAATGCGGGATTCGTGAAAGAATTTACGGTTATTGGTGTAAAATGCGGGGCGCGCTCGCCTTATTGGGGCGGCGTTTTTTGGGGGTTTGGGCGGCGTGTTTGGGCGGCGGCAATTCACTACGCGTTTTCATATTTTCCGGGCTGGAACCAGTACATGCCTTTTTTACCGCCGCTGTCGGGTTGACGCGCAAAGGAACGTTCAGAACAAACCCAATTGGAAAAGCGTTCGAGCTTTCGAGGCCTCTACTGTCCTTATCAGCCAGTCGCCGGCATACCCGTGGCGCAAAACGGCGCGCCCGTCACCGCGCCTTCGTGATCCGGCTTTCCAATAACGCATCGTCAATCTCTTCTTCCGGGATAAGGTCCGGCGGCACGGCGACGCCGGCGCGGGCGACCGTTTCCGGGTCGCCGGTGATCAGCGGATGCCAGTCCGGCAGGCCCTCGCCATTGGCGAGGCGCCGATAGGCGCAGGTTTTCGGCATCCATGACAGAGCCTTCGCATTGTCCGGCGTCAGGCGCACGCAGTCAGGCACGCGTTTTGTCCGGTTTGCATAATCGGTGCAGCGGCGCCTCTTTGCGTCAAATAGTTTGCACGCGACATCCGTTTCAAAAACGTCGCCGGTTTCTTCATTGTGCAGAATATAGATGCAGCAGCGCCCGCAGCCGTCGCAAAGGGATTCCCACTCCTCGCCCGTCATCTCGGCAAGGGTTTTCGTTTCCCAGAATGGCTTATCAGGTTTCACGAAGCGACGCTTAGCACAAAAAACGGCGGCGCGAGGATCCTCGCGCCGCCGTCAAAACCCAAGCCGAAGCGAAACGTCAGATGCCGACCATCCGCAGGGTGCGGTTGATCTGGGCCCGGTGCGCTTTTGTTTCCGCTGACAGACCCATCTCCATGACGCCGCCAAGGAGACCGCCAAGCCGCCCGCGGACGTCCCTGGCGCCGGCGAGCGCGGCGGCCCGCGCCGTCGGATCGTAGGCGGGATTGTCGATGATTCCGACCAGCTGCTCAAGATAAGCGGTCTGAATGTTGCGCCGGAACGCATTGGGGTTGCCGCGCAGATCGCCGCCGAATATCGCATCGGTCAGATCGCCGATCATCGCCTCGGGCGTGTATGCGTTTCCGTAAAGCGCGGAGTCCGTCATGCGCTGCAACACCACAGGATGGAGCAGATGGCCGAGCACCGACGTCTGCACGCCCAGTGCGCGGCTGTGCAGTTTCGGATCTTCCGTGCCGCCATAGAAATTGAACCCGCGCCGCTGCGCCTGAAGGTGGCGCGCCAGTTCCTCAGGCGCGTCAAAGGCGTCTGCGGCGAAGATATATGTCTTCAACGCGTTCATTGCAGCCTTCTGCCGCGCCAGCGGCACAGGGGTGAACGGCGCATCCATGACGCCATCCTGCCCCGGCGGGGTGCGGTCCACATAGACGCCGCCGATCTGACGGGAGATGACCTGCCCCATGGTGAACTGCTGGCTGGTCGCGAAGAAATAGCCGCGGAGCAGCGTCTGCCAGCTGTCTTCATCGCTGTATTTGCCGACGAGCCCGGGCAGCGTCGCGCGCAACAGCTCAAGCCGGCCGACCCCATAGGCAACCGGGTCGGACGACATGTCGTTGATCATGACCCGCGGGTCGATGCCGGCGCCGGGGGAGCGCATGTCGTCGGCGTCATTGCCGAAGATGTGTCCGGGCTCGGTGGAGCGGGCGAGCAACGCGTCGCGCGCATCGCCTTCAATGTTCGGATCGTAACCGAACTGGATCGCCCAGTCGTCATAGGGACCCGGCGTTGAAATGTAGTAATCGCCCTGGGTTTCACCCGGCGCCGCAAGGTGGATCGCCGGATACTCCATGACGGAGGCGACATTGGCGCCCTGGGTGATCGACGGATCGTTCACTTCATCAGGGCTATAAAGGGTCGAGGCTTTCATGTTGTGATTGAGGCCGAGCGTATGGCCGACCTCATGCAGCATCAGAAAGTAAATGCTTTCCTTCACGAGTTCGTTGAGCGTTACGTCGTTGGCGCCAAGCGCCTTCAGGACCGTCAGTCCGAACTGGTTGTTTGCATGAAGATGCGACGAGGCCGCACACATATGCCGCCCGCTGGCGCTCGCCGGCGCCGCAAGGGCATGATCGAACCCGGCGATGCCGGCGTCTTCAAATGCGTCGCCGAACACCCAGCGATTGGTGATAAACGAGTATTCGAGCATGATGTCCGCGCCGATGATCTCGCCCGTGCGCGGATTGGTGAAGCTCGGCCCGTAGCCGCCGAAGGGCGGGATTGGCGAAGAGGTCCAGCGAAGAACGTTGTAACGAATGTCTCCGGCGTCCCACTCTGCGTCGTCAGGCTGGACCTTCACTTCGATCGCGTTGGAAAAGCCCGCTTTTTCGAAAGAGGAATTCCACGCCAGCACAGCGTCGCGGATCGTGTCGCGATATTCGACGGGCGTCGTGTTTTCGATCCACCAGGTAATCGGCTTGACGGGATCGGAAACCGCCGCATCCGGATCTTTTTTCTCAAGGCGCCAGCGGGTGATGAGGTCGCGATAGGGCGCGGCGTCGGTGGAGGTGAGATCGGTCACCTGGTCGAAGAAGTAACCGACCCGATAGTCGTCCATGCGCGGGGTGAACCCGTCTTCGGGCATGGCGATGAGCGAATGCTGCACCTGTACGGTGATCGCCCGCGGATCCGTTACCGCGCCGGAGCCGCCAACGCGCGGATACTTACTTTCGAAAACATAGTTGACGATGATGTCGCTGTTTTGCGGATAGTTGCGGATATCGGCAAACGTCGTTTTGTCGCCGGAAAGCTCGCCAACGGAAAACGCGTCCGGGCCCGCTTCCGGATCGGGCGAGGGTTTCACCTGATGCAGCGCCTCGGAGAGGAAGACGCCGTTGGCCTTCACGAGATAACGGGTTTCGCTTTCCTCGCCCTCTTCATCGGAGCCTGGCGTTTTCGCCTCGATGCCGGCCGTTGCAAGTATGGCAGGGGAAATGTTGGCGTCGCTGGCGCGGGAAACCGCATTTGTTTCGTCAAAATAATAGGCCGTGTTCTCTTCGATGAACTTCAGTTTGTCATAGTGGCGGTCGATGGAGATCACCCGGTTGTCGCGATAGGCGCCGCGAAAGGTTCCCGCCTCAAGGACGCCGTTCTCCGAATAGGAAAACGCGACGAACTCTTCATCGAGCTGGCTTTCGGCGACCTCCATGTAGACGTCGCCGTTTTCCGGATCGGTGTAGAAGGCAAAGAGCCCCTCGGACTTCACAAAGTCCTCGGTTTTTTCCTCGATGGTCGGCGGGCCCTTGTCTTCGTCCTCGTCCTTTTCGTCGTCCTGCGCCAGCGCAATGGCGCCGGCGAAAAGAACGCCCCCGGCGAATAATACGGTTCTCATCGCCTGCTTACAGGCGGTCGTTTTTTTGGTCATGATGGTGTCTTTCGCTGCCCCGTCGGAGTTTCGGGCCCGGCGCGCCCCCGCGCCGCTGACGTTTCAACAAACGCCGCTCGCCCCTTGGGGACGCACTATGCCAGCATCGCCGCCGCCGGCAAACCCGGGCGGTCGCGGCTGGGGCTCGGCTGATCGCGGATCGCCATAAGAAAAGCCCCGCCGGGGTGTGACGGCGGGGCTCTGGCCGGTTAAGGGCGCTCGTGACGCGGGGAGGATTACAGTAACGCCCCAAGCGCGCTGAAATAACCGACCAACATGAGGGCGACTGCGCCGACGCCGAATGTGCGAACCATGATTTTCTCCTTTTCTGTTTTGTTGACAGAGAAATGAGAGCGATCGTTCGCCGTACAACCGCAATTGAAACGTCACTTTGATCGTCTTTTCCGATCAGACGCCTCGTCGGCCACCGCGACGTCCCTGAAATACCGGCGCGCGACCGCGCGGATGATGACGGCGAGCTTGCGGTAGGACTGTCCGGCGCCGGCGGACTTGCGCCACAGAAGCCCGATCGGCCGGGCGATGTTTCGCCCTTTCAGCTTGCGCGCAACGACCTCGCTTCCGGCCTTGATTTCCGAGCGCGCATAAAGCGCCGGCAGGAACGTCGCGCCCATGCCCATGCCGGTCATCTGCCGGATGGCGTCGAGGCTGGTGCCTTCATAGTCGCGCACAAGCTGCGCGCCGAACTGCTCGCAAAGAAGATGCACCTGATCGTGAAGATGAAAGGCGGGGTTGAGAGACAGGACTTCAAGTCCCTTCAGCGCCTTTACGGAAATGTCTTCGCGCTTCGCCAGCTCGTGATCGGAGGCGACGGCGAGATAAAGCGGCTCCTGAAAGAGCGGCTCCTCGACAATGTCGGAGGACGTCGCCGGCAATTGCGTCAGGACAACGTCATGCATGCCCCCCAATAATTCCTGTTCGAGATGACGCGGCTCGCTTTCGCGGATGTACAGTTTCAAATCGGGATATTCGCGATGCAGGGTCGAGACGACGCGCGGCAACAGATAGGGCCCGAGCGTCGGCTTGGAGCCGAGCCTGATCGTGCCCTGCAAGCCCCGGCGCGCGCCTTCGGAAAAATCGACGATCCCTTGCAGTTCATCGGTGATCCGCCGCGCCCGCACCGTGACTTCGCGCCCCTCGGGCGTCATGGAAACGCCGGCCCGGCTGCGCTCCACCAGGCGCACGCCAAGGGCCTCTTCCAGATTGGCGATCTGCGCGCTCAAAGACGGCTGCGTGACCCCGCAACGCTCTGCCGCGCGCCGAAAGTGTTCCGTCCGCTCGATCGCCAGGAGACACTGCAATTGTTTGATCGTGATGTTTCCGGTCATTCGGCGAAAGCCCTTTGGTCGACGCCCCTTAATTGGAATTTCCAATCAAAATAGATCATTTAATCCAGTTTATCAATCCCTGAATTTCGACCATACTTACGGGCAGTAACGAAAAGGACTGGTGCGCATGTTTGAGACTACGCCATTGAAAGCAGCCCGCGTTGGCGGCCAGGAAGACGCCGCCCGGGCGCCGTCGCGCCCGGCCGATCGCAGACGGCCCTCAGGCGCCCGGCCGGCCCTTCGCGAGAACAGCCGCGTGTTCGACATTCTCGCCGTTTGGGACGGCAATCTCGGCGCCCTGCGCGAACAGGTCGATATCGTCAGCAGCTGGGGGCCGTATGAACTTTTCGAATGCATCCCGCTGTTCGAAGGCAAGGACGGGCGCCAACGGGTGCTGTGCCGTTTTGTCTATCACGGCGCCGCATCGGATCATTTCTCTCCGAACGCCCAGGCCCAGTTCAAATACGCCCTCGTGAACTGCCTGTGCCAGATCACCGAATGGGAAGACGTGGCCGGGCAGCAACATGTGAACGCCGCGCCCGGATAACGCCATAGGCGAAACCAATCCGGCAAGCCCGGCGCGCTGCTGATGTTTCTTCAGCGGCGCTTCGGCGCAATCCGGCGGTCAGCATACGACACAACAACGATGCCCCGGCGACGCAGCGGCGCCGATATGAAAGCCGCGCAACAGATAGAGTAAAGAAGGAATACCAAGTCTCATGGCCAGAATTGTCGCCCGCATGCAGGATTTTCTCCGGCTCGAATCGAGCGGCGGACTGCTTTTGATCCTGGCCGCCCTGCTGGCGATGATCGCCAGCAATACCGCCCTTTCGGCCGGCTATGACGGATTGCTGTCGACCATGGTTTCGATCCAGGTCGGCTCTTACGACATCACCAAGCCGCTCCTCTTATGGATCAATGACGGCCTGATGGCGGTGTTCTTTTTCCTTGTGGGTCTCGAAATCAAACGGGAAGTCCTGGAAGGCGAATTGTCGACCTTCGACAAGGCGTCCCTGCCCATCTTCGCTGCGATCGGCGGCATGGCCGCGCCCGCGCTTGTCTATGTCGGCTTCAACTGGGGCAATCCGGAAACGATTTCAGGCTGGGCGATCCCGGCGGCGACCGACATCGCCTTTGCACTGGGCTTCCTCGCGCTCGCCGCGGCGCGCGCGCCGGTGAGCCTGAAGATCCTGCTGCTCGCCATCGCGATTATCGACGACCTCGGCGCGATTGCGATCATTGCGCTGTTCTATACGGCGAACCTTTCCATGACCGCGCTGTTGCTGGCGGCGGCGGGCATCGCCGCGCTTTTCACCCTCAACCGCTTAGGCGTGAAATCGGTGACGCCCTATGTGCTGGTCGGCGCGATTGTCTGGGTCTTCGTCCTGAAGTCCGGCGTCCACGCAACGCTTGCGGGCGTCGTCACCGCCCTCTTTATTCCGATCACAGGCAAGGAGAAGGAGGGCCATTCGCCGCTCCATAATCTGGAGCATTCGCTGCACCCGTGGGTCGCGTTCATGGTGCTGCCGGTTTTCGCCTTCGCCAATGCCGGCCTTTCCTTCGAAGGCATCACCCTTGAAGCGATGCTGTCGCCGGTGCCGCTGGGCATTGCGCTCGGCCTTTTCGTCGGCAAGCCGGTGGGCGTCCTCGCCATGTCGTTCCTGGCGACAAAAACCGGCCTTGCGCGCCTGCCGGCGGACGTCAACTGGGCGCAGCTTGCGGGCGTCGCCTGGCTCACCGGCATCGGCTTTACCATGAGCCTCTTCATCGGCGGCCTCGCATTCGACAACGCGGCGCTCCTCAACGAAGTGCGCCTCGGGGTGATCGCCGGGTCGATCGCCTCGGCCATCGCCGGCTGTTCCATCATCGCCCTGGCGACGAAGCAAAACGACGCGCCCGCCCGCACCGCGGCCGCCGCGGTGTAATAAAGCCAACCGCACAAGAAAAAGGCCGCCCTTCGGGGCGGCCTCACGTTTTTCAAGCAGCGTTTGTTCCATGCGGTCAGTCGTCCTGCGCGACGATGATTTCATCGGTGAACGCCCTTCGGCTTTGCATCACGTCAGCCGCCGCGGCGCCGGCGCGCCGCCCATCCCCGTTAACAATCCGACATGGCAGCCGTCGGCGACAATGGCGGCGACAATGGCGGCGACAATGGCAGCGCCAACCGCGACCGCCGCTAACCAGTTGGAATGAGGACGCATTCCAGCGATCTGCGGCGCGGCGATTGCGTTGTCTGTCCGGTTCGCGGGCCCCCCCGCGGATAATGCCGATTATGGCGCTTGCGCCACGTCCCGGCCCCAATTATCGAGCAAGTGGGCGGAATGAACGATGGCGTCTGGCTTCATCCTGAGGAGCCTTTTCCTTCGCCCTTCGAGACGCGGCGTTCGCCGCTCCTCAGGATGAAGGAAAAGGCGTCACGAAGGACGAAGCCGGGTTGCCGACCTCGCGTGATCTGGCGGAAGCGGCGATGAACGACGACGGCAAAAAAAAAGACGGCGGCGAAACGAAACCGCAATTCGACCCGTCGGGCCTGAAAGCGATCGCCCTTGCATGGGCGAAAGGCGCGCGCCGTTCCGCCGGCGCCATACGCGCAAAACTCTTCAAACCGAAAACGCCGGCCAAACCCTCCCCATACGAAGAAAATAAAAAATATAGAAAAGAACCGGGCGAAGGCCGCGCCTGGCGCGACTTCTGGGGCAGCCTCGCCGCGGCGATCGCATCGCTTGGCTTCGTCGGCGCCGCCGGCGGTCTCGCTTTCGCCTTTGTCTATATGGCGCCGCGGGCGCCGACGGATGTGGACCTCTGGAACGTCAACCGGCAGTCGGCGATTGTCGTCCTTGACCGCAACGGCGAAGAGATCGCATCCCGCGGCGCGCGCTACGGGGCGCAGGTCAACCCCATTGAACTGCCGGACTATCTCATGGACGCCATTCTCGCCACGGAAGACCGGCGCTTTTACGATCACGCCGGCGTCGATTTGCGCGGCGCCCTGCGCGCGGCGACGGCGAATGTGAGCGCCGGGAGCGTCGTCGAAGGCGGCTCGACCATCACCCAGCAGCTTGCAAAGAACCTCTTCCTGTCGCCGGAGCAGACCTATACGCGCAAGATCCGCGAGGCGCTTCTGGCCTTGTGGCTTGAAGGGCATTTTTCAAAAGACGAAATCATCTCGCTCTATATCAACCGAATCTATCTCGGCGCCGGCGCCTATGGGGTTGAGTCCGCGGCGCTTACTTATTTCGGCAAGTCCGCCCGCGACGTGACGCTCGCCGAAGCGGCCATGCTGGCGGGCCTGCCCAAGGCGCCATCCACCTATGCCCCGACGCATAATCCGAAAGGCGCCGAACGGCGCGCCGGCGAGGTTCTCGACAACCTCGTGGAAGCGAACGCCATTGCGCCCTTCGACGCCCGCGAGGCGCGGCTCAACCCGGCGAAGGTTATCGTTCAGAATACGGACAATGATCTCGGCTATTTCTTCGATTACGTGGCGGCGAAAGCCAGGGAACTGGCACCCGCCGTCGCCGGCGACGTGATCGTCAAGACAACCATCGACCAGAAATTACAGCGCGACGCGGAAACCGCCGTCAAGGCGGGCCTTACGGTGGAGGCGCGGCTGAAAGGCGCCGAACAGGCCGCCCTTGTCGCCTATGACGCAAGCGGCGCCCTGCGCGCCATGGTGGGCGGACGCTCCTACAAGGACAGCCAGTTCAACCGCGCGGCGCAGGCGACGCGCCAGCCCGGCTCGGCGTTCAAACCGTTTGTCTATGTGGCCGCCATGGAAGCGGGGCTCCGGCCCGGATCGCGCTTTGTGGACCGGCCCGTGCAGTTCGGCGACTGGGCGCCGACAAATTACACCGACCGCTATCGCGGCCCCGTCCGCCTCACCGAAGCCATGGCGCAATCGATCAACACCGTCGCCGCGCAGGTCACCCAGCGGGTCGGCGCGAGAAAAGTCGCCGAGGCGGCCATGCGGTTCGGCGTTGAAGACGTGCCGGCCTTTCGCGCCATTGCGCTGGGCGCCGTCGACGTTCGGCTGGAGGCGTTCGCCGCCGCCTATCTGCCCTTCGCCACCGGCGGCGTGAAGCCGCAGCCTTACGCCATCGAATGGATCGAAACCCGCGACGGCGAGCGGCTTTACGAACACGCCCCGGCGCCGGCGAAGCGCGTCATGACGCCGGCGGTGGCGAAGAACATGACCCACATGCTCTATCAGGTGATCCATTCGGGAACGGGCCGGCGCGCGTCTCTCGGCCGGCGCCCGGCCGCCGGCAAGACCGGCACGACCAACGACTGGCGCGATGCGTGGTTCATGGGCTACACGGCGCAGATCACCGCGGGCGTATGGGTCGGCAATGACGATTACCGCCCGATGGACAAGGTGACCGGCGGGTCGATCCCCGCGGAAATCTGGAAGAACTTCATGACCGCCGCCCATCAGGGGTTGCCGTCGCGGCGCCTCGACGGCGCCTATCCGGCCGCGACCTACGCCGAGGAGAGTTCCCTTCTCAGTTTTTACAACGATGTCTCGCGGGGGCTTACCCGCGTGGCGCGGGACGGCAATCCGCGCCGCGGACGCTATCGGGACTAAGCGCGCCTTCCGGTCGGCTCACACGAAAGTTACAGTTAACGCCGCGGCGTCAAAATTTAACCATTTATTGAACCAAATCGTCGCCCATTTGGTGTCTACTCAACGAATCGAAGACGCGTGAAAAGAGTATCAGCGATGGGTATGCAGATCGGGCCGAAGGCTATCGTCAGAGAGAAAATCCAGTACGGATCAAGCGAAGGGCGCAGCCTGGCGCCCCGCGGCGAATACAATATCGAGGCCCGGGGCAGTTGCATCGGACTGTGCGAATGCGAGGGCGCGTGCGACTTCACGCTGTCCTTTGACGCGTTCCAGCAGCATGTGGTCGAAGGCCGCATCGCCATATGCGGGTGACATCCGCTCCGGACGACTAATCAGACAAAACGAAAACCCGCGGCTACGCTGATCGCGCGCCGTGTTGCAGCTGAGGCGTTTCCGCTTCCCCGCTTCCGTCGCGCGCCATGACGCGATTGATCACCGCAAACAGCGCTTTCGACTGAACGGGCTTGCTGAGATACTCGTCCATCCCGCAGGCAAGATACTTGTCCCGATCCGTTTCCATGGCGTCCGCCGTCACGGCGACGATGGGGACCTCGCTCATCGGGCCCGGCAACGCCCTGATCGTCCGCGTGGCGGTGACGCCATCCATGACCGGCATCTGAATGTCCATCAGCACGAGATCGAACGCCCCGGCCTGAACGGCGTCAACGGCTTTGGCGCCGTCGTCTACGGTCGTGACGGCGTGACCTTCCGTTCGCAGGAACGTTTCCACAATCATTTGATTGATGGCGTTGTCCTCAACGACAAGGACTTTCAGCGGTCGTTCGGGCAGCTGACGCGACGCCTCGTCGGACGCAGCCGTCACAGGCCTCTCCACCGCCGATGCCGGATCCGCCGGTATGGCGAACCAGAACGTGCTGCCGACGCCGGGTTCGCTTTCGACGCCGGTTTCGCCGCCCATCAATTCGACGAGCTGTTTGGAGATGGCGAGGCCCAAACCGGAACCGCCGAACTTTCGCGTCGTCGTAGAGTCCGCCTGAGTGAAGCGCTCAAACAGCTTTGCCTGATCCTCCTTCGGGATGCCGATGCCGGTGTCCCTTACCGTGATCGTCAGGAGATTCCCGTCGGCGCCGGATGCATAAGCGGCTTTGACGGCGATGGCGCCCTCATCGGTGAACTTCACGGCGTTGCCAATGAGATTAAGGAGGGTCTGCGTAATGCGCGTCGGGTCTCCCGCGAGCCATTTCGGAACGCCGTCATCAATGTCAAACGACAGGCCAAGCCGTTTTTCGCCGGCGCGCGCGGCCATCAGGGCGACGGCGTGATCGATGAGATCGAACGTATTGAACGGTATCGATTCAAGGTTCACCTGGCCCGCTTCGATTTTCGAAAAGTCCAGAACGTCGTTGATGATCCGGAGCAACCTGTCCGCCGACTTCTGGGCGATCAGTGCGTGACGTTTTTGCTTTTCGCTGAGATTGTCCCAAAGCATGAGCTCAAGCATGCCCATAACGCCGTTCATTGGCGTGCGGATTTCATGACTCATTGTCGCCAGGAACTGGCTTTTCGCAATGCTTGCGGCCTCCGCCTGCAACCGTCGCTCATCCAGTTCCTTCTCGTAGTTGATCCGGTCGGTGATGTCGTACCGGATGGAGACGTATTGCTGGGGCCGGCCGGAAGGATCGCAAATCGGAATAACAGTGGTGTCGACCCAATAGAGAGATCCGTCCTTTGCCTTGTTGCAGATCTCGTCGCGCCAGGAGTTTCCCTTGCCGATGGTGCGCCACATGTCGACGAAGAAGGATCTGGGATGGGTTTCAGAGTTTAGAATGTTGTGGTTTTGCCCAAGAAGTTCCTCGCGGGAATACCCGCTGATCTCGCAGAACTTGTCGTTGGCGAACGTAATGTTTCCCTTCGCATCGGTTATTGCAACGATTACATTGAGGTCGAGCGCAGACTGATAGGCCCTCAAATCCGACAGCGCCTTGTCGGCCGTCTTCAAGGCCGAGGCGAGCGACGCCTTCTCCTCTTTCTGACGCGTGATGTCCTGAAAGGCGCCAATCAGCTTTGCAGGAACGCCGCTTTCGTCAATTCGCCTGCCCGCTGCGCGCACCCAGATATGGCGTCCCCTGGCCGTTATCAAAGGCAACTCAAGATCGAACGACTCGTCATTATCGATACAATCCTGCACGGCGTTCCGGATCGTGTCGCGCACTTCGGGCGCGTAAAAGGCGACCGCCGATTCAAGCGTTGGGACATACTGCTCGTCGACGTCGTGAATAATCCGCGTTTGATCCGTCCAGACAAGGCGCATCGACTTAATGTCAAGTTCCCAACCGCCCACCTCCGCGACTTCCGCCATACTGGCGAGCAGGGCGCGGGAATGCTCGACATGATTGGCGTGGCGCGACACCCGGCTTGCAAAAAAGCTGGACGTGATCAGCCCAAGCAGAATGCAGGTGATCAACACGATGATCGCCGCCGTCTTAACGTCGCGCGGGTCAAAGGGGCTTTCGATAAGCAGGCCGTTCAGGTCGGCCAGATGCAGAAGGGCGATGCACAACACCGCCAGCGCGCCGAACACAAATGAGGACCGGGCGCCCAGAAAGTAGGCCGCGCCGAGCGGCACAACGATAAAGAACGGCGCGATATAGCCATCGGCGCCGCCATTGATAAACGCAACAAAAGTTGCACACAGAAGCGTCACAGTCAGGAAAATGCGCGCCGGCCAAATTATGTTTTTTGACAATTTCGCCCAGACGCCAAGGGCCGCAGCACAGACGCCCGTGCCGGCGCCGGCGACCATTCCGATCCTTAACTCCGAAAACAGCAGGAATACGCTCACAACATAAAGGAGCAGAACGCCCGCAAAGCTGAATGCGGTCAACACGAATGCGTTTTGAATTGAGACGGCCTCGTTACTCAGATCGGCCTTTTTTGAAAACGCTGCGTCGAGCATGAGATGACACGGGGTTCCTGTCTTTTCCCGATCATCAATAGGATAGGCAGGTTAATTCGGGCTTTAGCAACTGCATCCGACGCAGGACACAACGTTAATATAACGACAACAACAATATTAAAGTTCGCCCCATATCTCCGCAGCGTCGAGGCGTTGATGCGCCGGTCAGGCGGTCCTGGTTGGGATCGAACCGCTTGAGAACGGAAATGTTCGGATGCTCATCGGCCATGTTCAGGCCCCCTGGCGGTTATCTCTGTCTGCAACAACACCGTAACGGCGCCGTCCGCCCGGCTGCATAATTCAGATCAGGCGACGGGCCGGTTTACGCGCGCGCCCGGCTGTGATCGATGCTAATCCAGCAGCAGCGCCCGCTCGTCCGCCGCCGGCTTCGGCTCGCGGGCAAGGCGCCATTCCCCGTTCTCGCCCTTGCAGGCGGCGCCGCGCCACTGATCGCGCTCCGCGCCGATGGTCAGACGCTGCACGAATTCGCGGCAGAGCGCGCCGCGCCGGCGCGGCCCCCCGGCAAGCTCAAGCTCCGTACCCGGCGCTTTAATCATCAGCGTTTCGGAAACATAACCGCGCACGACGCCCTCATGGGCGATCAGCATCCATTTGTCGCGAACGGTCCGGCCGACAATGTCCACGCCCGCACCGGACGGCAGCGTTTCCGCAACGCCGTGACTGACGCCGGGCCCCAGCCGCACATTCGCATTTCGGGTGAGCACATAGAGGCCAAGCTCGGTTTCAAGGACCGGCGCAAGATCGATATTGTTGCGGGAGGCGGGCACGCGCGCATCCGGGTCCGGCCTGAGGTTGGAGATCGACCATCCGGTCGGCGTGACGGCGCCGGCGGCGCGCCGGCCACGCCAGCTTTTCGCAACGCCCGTATCCATCGCATCGACGAAAGCCGCATCGAGCGCGCGGGCGTCGTCCGCAGCCAAGAGGACCGCCAGTTGCGACCCGCCGGCGAAGTTTTCAGCCCCCGACGACTGAAATTCGTCGCCGACAAAGGGCAGGCTCGCACATGCGGAAAGCGCTGCCGCGCCAAGCGCCAATATCGTTAACCTGATCGCACCCGCCATACCAAACTCCTGTTCTGACTACGCAAACCGCCCCCGGCGACGATTTCTTTACCTCTCCTAAGCATACTCTACCGCGCATGTGGAGGGCATACTGACATGACTGTCGGCGCGTCGCGTCTAAAGCAACTCATTGCCGTCGCAAAAGAAGGGTCGAGCGATAAACGCCGCGATCTCTTGCGCGAAATCACCGACGTCTTCATGACGACGCCGGACCGGTTCACCTCGTCGGAAATGCAGCATTTCGACGTGATCATGTCCCGCGTGACGGAACAGGTCGAAACGGCCCTGCGCCGGGAACTCGCCGAAAAACTCGCCGATGTGCCCGACGCGCCCCAAGGGCTGTTGCGCCAGCTTGCCCGGGACGAGATCTCCGTCGCCGAGCCGGTGCTGAGGCGCTCAGAGGCGCTCACCGAGGAAGACCTTCTCGGGATCATCCGACAGCGCGGCCAGGAGCATATGCGCGCGATCACCAAGCGCCGGGAAGTGCCCGAAAAACTGACGGCGGAACTGGTCGCCCGCGGCGACGAGGAGGTGCTGGTCAGCCTTGCGGAAAACAAGGGCGCCAAATTCTCGAACGATTCCATGGAGAAGATGGTCGGCCAGGCGCGCTCGATAAAGAGCCTGCAAAAGCCGATGACGGAGCGGTTCGACCTGCCGCCGAAACTCTTGACGAAGATGTATTTCTTTGTCTCCTCGGCGCTGAAGAAAGAGATTCTGAAACGGTCAGACATGCTCGATCCGGCTTTGATCGACGAGGCCGTCAATTCGAACCGAAAAAAGATTCTGAAAACGGCGGTGCGCGACGCGAAGTCGGAAGTCACCGCGGCCCATCAGTTTGTGCAGGAAAAGGCCGCCGCCAACCAGATCAACGAGAGCCTTCTGAAAGAACTCATGGAGATGAAACGCTCCACGGAGTTTCTGCTCGCCTTTTCGCACGTGGTCGGCATCGACACGTCGACGGCGCAGGCAATCCTGAAGGACAAGAGCTGGGAATCCCTTGCAATCGCGAGCCGCGCCGCGGGCCTTGAGCGCGCGACCTTCGCCAAGATCGTCTTCGGCCTGCAACGGGATAACACCGAACAGAACAAGGCCCTCAGAATTCTCGATCTCTATCTGAAAATTCCGCAGGAAGCGGCCGAGCGGGTCATGCGTTTCTGGCGCGTGCGCTCGCAGTCCGCGGCCGCCGCCTCAGCAGAGGAAACCCCGGCGAAACGTCGCCCGAAACTCCACGAAATCGGCCAGCGGGCGACCGCTTAGGGCGCTGCCTCGCGCCGCCCGCCCCCGCACCTTCAGCTATTCAATTTTCCAGACGGCGCTTGTCCACGCATTCTTGATCGGGCCGGCTTCAATGGCGCCGTTCTGATTGTGAATATAGTGATCGGGCTTCCAGCGGTTCTGGATTCTCGTCCATTCCCCGTCGACCGTGGCAGTGCGCCATTGCGCGCTCCACCAGCCCTGATCGCCAAGGGGGCCGACTTCCAGCTTTCCGTTCTGGATATGCAGATATTCGTTGGTGCGCCATCTGTTCTGGAACTTAACGAAATCCCCCTCGGCGGGCACGATCTTCCATTGGGCGCTCCACCAGCCGGGCTCGATTGCGCCAACGCCGGCCTTGCCCGTTTCGTTGTGCACATATTGATCTTTATGCCAATGATTTTGCATGCGGACATAACCGATCGGTTTGTCGCGCGTGCAGCTTACGGATTTCGCCTGACCGTTTGCCGGCGTCCACGATCCGCTGAGGCGCCCGGCGTCGGAAGACGCCTCCAGCTTTAAGGCCTTGGCGCTCGATGTTACGACGTTTCCTTTGACCTCTCCCTTGAAGGAGGCGTTGCCGGCGCCCGAAAACGCGTGACTTCCGCCCACGCGGAACCCCGTCTGGTCCAAATGAAGCTTCCCGAGCGAACCGCAGGTCCAGTACCCGTCCACATATGAAGGCGGCTTGGGTTGTTTCAGGGTCAACAACCCTTTGTCCGCCGGATCGCCCACCAGCATCTTCAGAAGATAGCTGAAGACGGCGCTTCGATTGACGAGGCGCTGGCCCTCGTCTCCCGAATTCAGGAGCTCGTAAACATTCAGCGGTTGCGGCCCCGCTCCAACCGAGGCTTTCAGTTTTCGGTCAAGCTCGTCAGCGCGCGCCTGCTCCACAACAGCCTTCGTGATCAGGGCCGTCAACGCAACCGACACGCCGATGCCGATGCCGAGCGCGCCGCCGACGCTAGTTGCGCCGGTGGATTTACCCGCGATGTAGCCCACAGAGGAAACAATTTTAATCAACGCGCCTTTCTTGCCCGTTCCCGCTGCGACCGCCGTCGCCACGAGCGCCACCGTCGCCGCAGTTCCGCCGAACTGCGCGCCAACCGCTGCTGCAACGGTCGCAAAATCCGCCCCCAGCATGCCCGTTCCGGTGTTTCTGAACTCCGGCAAGCTGGCCGCCGCCGCCGGATCAACAAGCAAATCAATCGCGTGAAGACCGGCAGACCCGATTTCCATTGGATTGGTAAGCCTGGCTTCGAACCCTGCAACATTGGGCGTGTTCGGCAGGAGGTTGCCGGCGACGGGCCCCTGCCCATACGCTTGCGCCGCTTTGACCGGGTTATGTCCGTTAAATTCGAGCCAGCGACTGAGCGTGATGCCGTCGACGCGGTAACGCCCGTAACTCATATATTGTTCGAACGCTTTTCTGAACGCCGATTGCGCCCTGTTGGGGTTCGGCGTCGACAGGGCTTCAAACCCCTCCATGAGCAACGCCGGGGCAAATCGATATCTCGCCTCCGGATCGCTTCGAAGCGACTGGAGATAGGCGTCAACAGATGCGCCTGACGCATTCTGCCCCTGATCGCTCAGATACCGAGCCGCCGCTTTGCGCAACAGCACCGCATCGCCGAGCCCGAACAGCACGCGCGCCGGGTGCTGATCTGCGGAATTATTGCTCCACAATCCTGAAAAGGTTGGCGGGCGGACCTTTACCCAGGCTGAACCGGGATAAACCGCCGTTGGCGGCGGCGCGTTGACGGGAAGAATTTGAACGCGCGGAACCGCCGTTTCCTGCACGTAGAAAAATCCTTCCGGGCTCGCCGTGAGCTGGCTGACGCCGCTGGCGCTGGTGGCGGTTTGTTCGATTTTGAAGGCGCCTGACGCGGAAGCGACGCGGCCGTCAGCAAGATAGCCCGCATATCTTTCCCGATACTGAAGCGCGTTATGGGCCGCGCCGACTTCCTCCGCGGAGGCGAGAACCCATCCGCGTTCCCGCGCAAAAATCTTTACGCGGTCATACCCGGACGTATCGAGCGACATTCTGTGGAACTTGATCGTCGGCAGGCATACGGCGCCGTTTCGCTGTTGCCCCTCTTTGCAGTCGGGTTGCTGCGTGATGGAGATCTCGCCGACAACGCAACTGGGCGGCGCGCAAACGCCGCCGCTCGGTTTTTCATGAACGTAAAAGAATCCCTGATTGCCGCCGACGGCGCCGATATTCGCGCTCTTCGAAAAATTCGAATGATTGCGCTGCACCGGCACGGCGAACCGCCCGTCGGACATCCTGCCGAACGCGTAAACGTCAAGACCCAGTTGAGACCAGGCCTTTTCCACTTCCGAGGGCGTCGCCATGCGCCATCCATTGGCCTTGATGAGCTGATCGATTTCGCCCTGCGTAACAAAGTCCTTCGCGTGGAACTTAACGTCGCTGTGACATTGTTTGTCGGAACCGAGCTTCTCTCCGGCGGCGCAGCTTCCCGATTGCGCGAGGGCCGACGCCTGCAATGCGGCGAGGCTTGCAAAGCCCGTCAGAAGCGCGCGCGATTTCATCGACGTCGAGCCAAGACCTTTTAATGGCGAAGATAAAGCAGTCATCGGTGGAGACTCCCCTGTAGATTTCCGGTGTATAGAGATTAATGGAAGATCGGCATTGATTGCGGGGCAATCCGGCAATCTGTTTTTGCGCTAATCCTGTCGACACCCCGCACCCGAATAGCGCCCCTCAACAGCCCAACCGTCAGTTTACGGTATTCCGTACTCGACACAAGATACGCGGCATTGAAATATGGGGTCGTTTTCCAGATGCATCGGGGCTCGCCGGCATCGCTGTCAGCGCCCTGTTCTCGCCGCATTTTTCTGAAAGTACGCACCTGCAACAAACGGCGAAAGCGCATGTCCGCTCCTGCCTAATAGCCGTCAGCTCTCTTCCAGAAACGCGCGGCCCTCCCGGTCCTCAATCTCGACGACCCACAGATCGGGGTCGATGGCGATTTCCCTGGCGAGCCAGCCATCCACCCGCTTTTCGGAACCTTCCGTATGCGCATCGTCTTCAAAGGGGTCGCGCCAGATGAGATGGCCGTCAAGATCGCGGCTCTGCACATAAAGCCGCGCGGCGCCCGAGCCGAGATAGACCTTCACCGCCACCGCCCCGGCGTCGGGGTCGCCTTTTCGCGCCACCGTCGCGAAGGCGCCTTCCCCCCGCGCCCGGCGCATATGGGCGGCGACCCTGATTTCGGTTTTCAGGCGCGGCTCGGCCATCCCGCTTGCGTCAGCCCTATCCGGCGGGGCAATGACCGCCCGCCGCCGCCCAAGCGGCCGTCAGCGCGCCAAAGGTCTCCTGATCGCCGGGCGCGGGGCTGCGCCCCTCGCCGGGATGCCAGGCCCAGTTTACGAGATGGTCCTCGGTATTGTGGAAGACGAGATCGTCAAGGGTCCGCCCGCCATTAAGGTCCTCGTCTTTAATCTGTGCACAGAGTTCCGCGGGGCTCGCGCCGGCCCAGCCCATGGATTCCGGCGCCAGCATCCACGGCTCGGCGCCGGGGATCGACCCGACCATGCTCGCAAACTCCACATTCGCCGGGCCGTGACAGGACGAACATTCCATGCCCGCCGCGCCCATGCCGAAGCCGCGCACCGCCGGCGGGTTATGGGGATGCATGTCGTCCCCTTGCGTCGGCCCGCCCTCGCGCGGATGGCAATTGGCGCAACGCGGATGAAGCATAACCTTCGACAATTCCGTAAACAGCGCCGCCGACCGTTCTTCGTCGCCTTCAATCGCCGCAAAGGCCGCCGGCGTTTTCAGGCCGTTCACTTCGTTGGCCGTCGCGGCGGGCGCCGAAGGCTCCGACGCGTTCCGCTCGCACGCCGACGCCAGAACGGCAAGCGCCGCCAAAAGGGTTGCCGCTGCTGTCGTTCCTTTAATGCCCATGAAGCGTTCCTATGCCTGAAAATCGTCGCGGACCATCGGCAGGCGCCGCACCGCCTTGCCCGTCAGCCTGCGCACCGCATTGGCCACTGCCGGCCCAAGCGGCGGCACGCCCGGTTCGCCGACGCCGGTCGGCGCCTCGCCGGATTTGATGATCGCAACCTCCACATCGGGCATCTCGCTGATCCGCAGGGAGCGATAGTCGTGGAAATTCGACTGCTCGACGGCGCCCGTCTCGTCGAACGTGATCTCGTTAAAGAGGACGGCGCTGAGCGCATAGCCGACGCCGCCTTCCATCTGTGCCCGGATGATTTCCGGATTGACGGCGACGCCGCAATCGACCGCGCACCAGACCTTGTGAACGCGGGGGACGCCGCCATCGATTGAGACTTCCGCCACTTGCGACACGTAGGAATTGAACGACTTGACCGACGCGACCCCGAGGGCCCGCCCGTCAGGCAATTCGCGTCCCCAGCCGGCCATCTCCGCCGCCTTTTCGAGCGTCGCGGCGAGGCGCGCGTAATTGTCGGTCATCATCGCGAGCCGGCCTGCGACCGCGTCCTTCCCGCCGGCTTCCAGCAGCTCGTCGATAAAGCACTCAACGGCGTGTCCGGTATGGGTGTGGCCCACCGACCGCCACCAAAGGGTCGACACGGGATTGTTGACGATATGCGCGCTGACGACGGCGTTTGGCAATGCGTAAGGGGTCTCGCTGGCGCCTTCGAGCATCGTTGCATCAACGCCGTTACGAACCATGAACGCCTCGAAGGGCGTGCCCACGGCGAATGACTGACCGGCGAGCGTTTGTTCCCAGGCGATAATGTCGCCATTGGCGTCAAGACCGCCACGCAGCCGGTGCGCGGTCACGGGACGATAATAGCCGCCGCGAATATCGTCTTCCCGCGTCCACATCAGTTTCACCGGCGTATCTCCGCCGGCGGCCATGAAAATCTCCGCAGCCTCCTGCGCCAGATGCGCCGTCGGTTGCGCCCGCCGGCCGAAACTGCCGCCCGCAAGCATGACGTTGAGCTTCACCTGCGCCATGTCGACGCCGCAAACGCCGGCGATGACCTGATGATCGATGGTCGTGCCCTGACTGCCGAGCCACGCCTCGACGCCGCCATCGGCAGACCGCTCTATGACTGCGTCGAGCGGCTCCATGGGCGCGTGCGCCAGGTAAGGAAAGAGATACTCCGCCTCAAGAACAGTTTCGGCGCCTGCAAGCGCATCGGCGACGGCGCCAGCCTCATGGGCGACAACGCCCTGCGCTTTCGCCGCCTCTTCGCAGTCGCCGAGAATGGCGTCCGTGTGGCGCGTTTCGGCGGCGCTGTCGTCCCACTCGACTTTCAGGGCCTTGCGGCCCTTGAGCGCCGCATAGGTGTTTTCCGCAAGCACCGCGACGCCGGCGCTCACCTGTTTCACGTCGACAACGCCGGGCACGGCCCGCGTGGCGCTGTCGTCAAATGACGCAACGGCAGCGCCGAACTTTTTCGGATGTTCGACCACGGCCGTCAGCATGCCGTCCCGATAGACATCAAGCGTGAAGTCCGCGGCGCCGGTGGACTTGTCCGCCGTATCGAGCTTGGGCAGGTCTTCATTGCCGATATAGATAAACCGATCGGGCGACTTCAGCGTCGGCGCGTCGGGCGGCGTCTCCGCCGCGGCCGCCTCGGCGAACTCGCCGAAGGAACCTGTCCTGCCGGACCCATGCGACAGGACGCCCTTTTCAACCGTGATTTCATCGACGGGAACGCCCCAGGCCTTGGCGGCCGCCGACGCCAGCATGGCGCGGGCCGTCGCCCCGGCCTTGCGCATAAGGTCATAAGAGGTCGCAATGGACGCGGAACCGCCGGTGATCTGCATCCCGAAATTGGGATCGCCGTAAAGGGCGGGATTGGACGGCGCGTGCTCGGCGCGGATCTGCGCCCAGTCCGCATCCATCTCCTCGGCCACAAGCGTCGCAAGGCCGGTCCACGGCCCCTGCCCGAACTCGATATGTTTGATCAGTACAGTGACAATATTGTCCGGCGTCACGCGAATGAAAGCGTTCGGCGATACGGCTCCCGTCGCGGCCCCTGTCGTCCCTGTTTGGGCGCGCCCCTTTGTTGGCAGGGCCACCGCAATAACGAGCCCCCCGGCGCCGGCGAGAAAACCGCGGCGGGTGGCGAGAGTGGCTTTTTCCGGTTTGTCATATGGCGCCATGGTTCAGCCCTCCAGCCTTTCGCCGGCGGCTTTGACGGCCTTGCGTATCCGAACATAGGTGGCGCAACGGCAGATATTGCCCGCAAGCGCGTTGTCGATGTCCTCGTCCGTCGGCTTCGGCGTGCGCTGAAGGAGCGCCGCCGCGGTCATGATCTGGCCCGACTGGCAATAACCGCATTGGGGCGTGTCGTATTCGGCCCAGGCGGCGCGCACCGCATCGGCCTCCGGCCCTTCAAGCCCTTCAATGGTCATAACATCAGCGCCTTCCAGCGTTGAAACCGGCGTCACGCAGGCGCGGCGCGGCTGGCCGTTCACATGGACGGTGCAGGCGCCGCACTGCGCGATGCCGCAGCCGAATTTCGTGCCGGTAAGACGCAGATCGTCGCGCAGCACCCAGAGAAGCGGCGTCTCGCCGTCAACTTCGAGTGCGCGGTTTTCGCCATTGATTTTCAAGGATACAGCCATGGGCCTTTCGCCTCCTGTCGCTGCCTGAGAGATTGCAAACGAGTGTGCACCCGCGAGGGACGCGCTGTCCACCGCGCACGGGTTTCATGCTGCAATTGTGATTTGTGATACTATCCGCAATGCTGGCGCAATCCGCTTCGCGTAACATCTCAACCGCTCGTTCCCGCGAAAGCGGGAATCCATTGTATCCTAGATCGAAGATGGATCCCTGCTTTCGCAGGGATGAGCGGATTCTTAAGGCTGCGCTTTGTTATAAGAGGCGATTGCCTGCGACGACATTGCTGCGTACTCTTTGATTACGCGGCGTTCGCCGCGCGCGCGCGCTCTGCGCGGAAGGCGTTGACGCGGTCGAGCTGGCTTTGAATGTCCGCCATGGGCGCGTCAGCGGCGCCGGCCTTTGTGGAAATCGGCGTCCTGAGGCGCGCCGTGGTGCCGACCCCCTGTTCGGAGTCGATGTGCAAGGAACCGCCATGCAGCCGGGCCAGTTCGAACGCCAGGGAAAGGCCGAGGCCCGACCCGCCGGCGCCGCGAACGCCGGTCCGGTGCGTGTCCGAATAGCGCCCGCCAAGTTTGGCGAGAACGACCTTGTTCATGCCGACGCCGGTGTCGCGCACGACGAATTCAAGATCGCCGCCTTTTGCGCAAACGGACAGCGCCACCTCGCCTTCGTCGGTGAACTTGACCGCGTTCGAAAGAAGATTGACGAGGATCTGCTTGACGGCGCGCGCATCCAGCATCGCGTCGGGCAGATCGTCTTCGATGGAAACTTTCAGCGCGAGGCCGGCCTTGTCGGCGGCGCCATGGATCATCGCCGCGCATTCCTCGACGATCGCCGCCGGGCTGACCGGTTCCGGCGACAGCCGGTAATGGCCGGCGCGGGTTTTCGCATAGTCCTGCGCGGCGCTGATGAGCGCGCTTAAATGGGCGCCCGACGCATGGATGTGGCCCACATATTCGGCGTATTTGCGCGCGCCCAGAATGTCCGCGCCGAGGGGACCGAACGTCTCCGCGCGCATGGCGTCGGCAAAACCGATAATCGCGTTGAGCGGCGTTTTCAACTCATGGGCGAGATCGCCGATGAGATCCGCGTCCACAGGCTGCCGGTCATCGGACTGTTCCGGCGCGGGGCGCACAGCCGCGGCTTCCTCCGCGCGGCGGACGAAACGCTGCCGGATCAGCGCCGCAAGACGGCCCTTGCCGGCGGTCCTGATCGTAATTTCGGCGGGCGCTGCGGCCCGGCGCGCCCGAAGCAGGGTGAAGTCGGCCGACAGCCGCGAGGGATCGGCATATGCGCCGCGCTCGACCGCGTGAGCGAGCGCCGCACGCACCGCGGCCCGGTCGTCCCGTCCGATGAAGTCGAATATGGACCGGCCGACGAGATTGCCCGCCGCGCCGATGATTTCCCCGGCGCTTGCGGACGCGGCGCGAATGACCCCGTCCTCATCGAGGGTCGCCACCATGTCCGACGGCCCGCCGGACCAGACCGGACCGGCGCCGAATCGGCCGGCAAGGCGGCGAAAGACCGAGAATGGGCGAAAACTGAGCAATTCCGGTACGATTCCTGCTTAAAATCCGACGCGAAAATTTACGAGATCTACAGATTCGTTAACGCCTCTTCACCTTGGCAGGATTGTCGTTAATAAATGCTAAAGACCGAAAAATGGCGGAATCCGGGGAGTTCAGGATCGGGCTCGCTCGCTTTTATTTCGAAATTGGCCATACTCTTTGACCACAGGTTAAAAGATGCGGCGTTACCGTGGCGGGGCCTTTCTGACGGGGCTTGAAAAGGAACACTCGGGAGACTTTGCCAATGTTGCGTAACGCAATTGCACTCACGCCACGCCGAAAATCGGGATTCGCACTCGCCGCCGCCGTGGTCGCGGGCTTCGCGACGACCGCCGTATCCGCCGACACGCTCGCACAGCCGAAAGACACGTCCCTCGAACGGGCCGCGGCCGATTACATTCGCTTTCGCGAGGACGTCGCCGCCGTCGAGGCGATGCCGTTCGACAACGCCAGTGTGACGCGGGAGGCGCACCGCCGCCTCGGCGCCCACGATCCGGAAGGGATTGCCGGCGGCTGGGTCGCCTATGCGGCGCTCGTTGCAGCGGACACGCCGGAATTCGCCGCCGCGCTGAAGAAAGAACTGAAGAAAAAGGCCAACCGCCGCAAAGGCCGGCTTGGCGGTCAGGACGGGCTTCTCTCCAATCTTGCGCAGGATCCGAGCTTCGCCAGAAAGCTGCCGGGCGCCGACAAGGCCATCGCTTCGGTCCTCGCCATGACGGCGCGCGACGGGGCGCGCATCACCGCCCTCGGCGAAGCCTTCAAGACGCAAGCCTACGCCATGCAGAAAACGAAATGGGGCAAGGCGCGCATTTCCTCCAGCCAGGAACGGCTGAAAGAAGCGGCGAAATTCAGCCGCGGCCGCGGCAGCGCCCCGGCGCCCGCTTTCGATCATCAGGCCGATGGCGGCGTGATTGCGCCGTCCCTCGCCAGCGCATCGGGCGAATGGTCGGCGGACTGGGGCAAGTCGGCGCCGACCGGACGCATGAGCGAGGCGAACGCCGAAGTCATCATGGACCGCATTCTCAATCTCGCGGCGCGCTATTCCACCAATTCGCTGAATCCGAAAATCGTTCAGGTCTATGCGAAAAACAATAAGTCGCAGCGATGCCTCGAAATGTCGAAACTGACCCTCGACCAGTGCATCGCCGCCACGCGCACGCCCTATGAGGAAGCGTTCTGCCTCGGCGAACACGCCCTCAACGACATCGCCACCTGCACCGGCTGGGTCGGCGGGCCGTCATCGAGCTAGGGTGTCCTGACGCCAGCCGGGATCACTGTCCTTCATCCTGAGGAGCGAAAAATATCTTCGTCCTTCGTGACGTCGGCTGCGCCGACCCTCAGGATGAAGATATTTTTTGCGTCTCGAAGGACAGGCGGCAAGAGCGGGAGATTGGTTTAACGCGGATCGCGCAAGCCTTGCTTCGGCAACTGTCGGCGCTTATTTCCCACCCGATGTCTGATTTTGAGAATATCCGCGCCGATTTCGAGTTCCTCGACGACTGGGACGACCGCTACAAATATCTGATCGATCTCGGGCGCACCCTTGCGCCCTATCCCGACGCCTGTCGGGACGAGGCGCATAAAGTGAAGGGCTGCGCCAGCCAGGTCTGGCTCCATGCGGATCGCGAACAGGGGCGCGTGACGTTTCAGGGCGACTCCGACGCCCATATCGTCAAAGGCCTCGTCGCACTCCTGATCGCGCTTTACTCGGGCAAATCCCCGGCGGAAATCTCCGCACTCGACCCGGCCAGGGCGCTCGAACCCTTCGATCTCGACAACCACCTGACGCCCCAGCGCTCAAACGGACTGCACTCCATGGTGAAGCGCATTCGCGCCATCGCCGCCGCGGAAGCGGCCGACGGTTAGCGCTCGCGAACGACGAGGCGCGCCCGGGCGACGCCTTTCTTCTCGCGCGCCTCTCTCGCCCGAAACCGGGCGATGCGGTCGCGCAACTGTTTTTCCATAAACTCAAGTTGTAAGTCGAAGATGGGACTGTCGCGCCGGTCCTCCACATTCGTGCAGGAATGGCTGACGGTCGCGCGGTTCTTCTTGAAGTACGTCCCGACCTCGTTAAGTGTCAGCTGGCCGACAACATGCGCCAGATACATGGCGATCTGCCTTGACAGCGCGAGATGCGTGTCGCCGCGCGGTTCGTCCAGAAGCGCTGCATGGGGCAGCGCGTTCGCTTCACAAACAACCTCCTTGGCAAGCCGGGCGATGACCCGGCAGGTCTGACCGGAAAACGCGTCCTCATTGAACGGCATTCTTGTTGCCTCCCTGGCGCACATTCTGCGAGCGACGGAGGATTCCTCCGTACGCCTTATGATAAGACCCGATTGAATGTTGCGGATAAGTTTGCAAAGCGCCGTTAACGCTTTTTTTATTCGTAACCTTAACCGCGCTGCGCGCGACGTCAGGCGAAGAAAGCAATCACCAGCACAAAGCCCAGCAAAATTGCGGTCCACAGCGCCATGAAACCGATCGGCCAGGACCGCGCCATCTGTCCTTCCGGACCGTGAACAGCGTAAATGCGTTCCATTATGGCGTGCACCCGGCCTGAGAAAATCGCCCAGAAGGCGTTAAATGTTGCGCCGGACGCACCACTCACCCAGCCCGCCAGCGCGCGCCCAGGCACCCGGTAGAACCAGTCGAAGTCGAGATTGGTGGACGCGACTTCGTCCGGATAAAGCTTGAACTTGATCAGCAGCGCGAAGGCGAGGGTCGCAAAAAGCAGCAATTGCATTTGCGTGACCACATGGGCCGCCGTGTATGGCTGGTACTTCACGTCATAGGGAAGGATTGCGTAAAGCGCCTGCGGGAAAACGCCAATGCCGATGCACAGGGCCGCGGCTACACCCATGGCGACAAGCATCTGCGGCGGCGCCTCTTTCGGGCGCTTGCCGCTGTCGTGACCGAAGAACGCAAAATAGGGAATCTTGATGCCCGAATGTTCAAGCACGCCGGCCGACGCGAACAACAAGACAAGCCAGACGAAAAACAGTCCTTCATAGCCGAGCGCCGACATGGTCAGCGACTTGGCGACAAACCCTGAGAACAGCGGAAAGGCCGAGATCGACATCGCGCCGATGATGCAGAACACCGCTGTCGCCGGCATGGTTCTGTAAAGCCCGCCAAGCTCCGTCGCCTTCACCGTGCCGGTCCGGTAAAGCACCGCGCCCATGCTCATGAAGAGAAGCGCCTTGTAGATGATGTGCACGAAAGCGTGGGCCGCCGCCCCGTTGATCGCGAGTTCGGTGCCGACGCCGACGGCGCAGACCATGAAGCCGACCTGGTTGTTGAGGCTGTAGGCGAGAACCTTGCGGAGATTGTTTTCAATGAGCGCAAAGAAGACCGGGAAGACGGTCATCGCCGCGCCGATGTAAATCAGGGGATCGGCGCCCGGAAACCCGCGCGCCAAAGCATAGACGGCAAGCTTGGTCGTGAAGGCGGAAAGCACCACCGACCCGGTGATCGACGCTTTGGGATAGGAATCCTGCAACCAGTTATGCAGGAACGGAAACGCCGCCTTGATGCCGAAGGCAAGAAACAGGGCAAGCGCGGCAAAATCTAACTCGCCGCTCGCCGCCGTCAGCGACATCGCCTCGAACGCCATGCCTCGACCGGACGAAACGAACAGTACAAGACCGGCGAGCAGGAATAGCCCCGACAGGATCTGCACCACCAGATAGCGCATGCCGGCGCCGAAGGATTCCCGCGTGCCCGGCGCAAAGACGAGGAATGCAGACGCAATGGCGGTGATCTCCCAGTAGACGAACAGCGTCAGGAGATCGCCGGCGAGCGCGCCGCCGATGGCCGCGCCCGCATAGGCAAGGCCCGCCACATCCTGCACGCGGTCGGAGATACGCCAAGCGTAAATGACGTTGAGCGCCGCGGCGATGTGAAAGATCAGGGCAAAGATGAATGACAGCCGGTCGACCCGCAACGGCGTCAGGTCGACGGAAAGATAGGGCGCATCGACAAGCGCAAAGGATATTGCAAGGCCCTGTTCGTATCCGACAAGGACCAATGCGGACACCGCAAGCCCGGCGAGGTAAACCGCCGCCCGCGCCGTCGGGCCCAGCCCCATGCCGACAAGCGCCGTCAGGACGACGATGACGCCTGGGCTCGTCAATACGGCTTGCAGGTCAGTCATCGTAGTAATCCTCCGGCCGCATCAGGATTTTACGGAGATGCTGGCCGGCCAGAACGATGAACGAAAAGACGATAAAGCCGAAGATCGCGTAAAAGGCGCCGAAGCCTTCCACGGCAAAATAGCCGTGGGTGTCGATCACGAAACCGGCGAGCGCGAAGCCGGCGCACAGCACGATGAGAACGATCCACACCGCCTTGCGCGTCGACGGCTTGTCGAAGAAGCCCGGCGGCTCGCTGCCGTGTTCATGCGTTTCGCCGCCTTGTTCGTGTTCGGTCATGGCGCGCGGCTCCCGTTTTCGATGAGCGGCTCAAGAAAGGTCGTGAGATCGGTGATCGTGAAGAAGAGAACGAGACAGGCGAGCGACGTGGCCATGATCGGGATCAGGCAGAGGATCGGCGCCTCGGCGATTTTCTGAGGCGCGCCATCGGCCGTCGCGGCCGGCTTTCCGTAAAAGGCCCTGAGCGGGATCGGCAATAGATAAACGATATTCAGGAGCGAGGAGATCATCAGTACCGCGATGATCAGTAATGCGCCGGCGTCCGCCGCGCCCAGCATCAGGAAAAATTTCGGCCAGGAACCGCCAAGCGGCGGCAGGCCGATAATCGAAAGGGCGCCGACGAAAAACGCTGCGAACGTCACCGGCATCGCCCGGCCCATGCCGCCAAGTTCCGAAACGAGTGTCTTGTGGTGAGCCACGTAAATGGCGCCGGCGCACATGAAGAGCGTCATCTTGCCGAGGGCGTGGGCCGCGATCTGGGTTGCCCCGCCCATGACGCCCATGGAGGTCGCCAGCATCGCCCCGAGGGTGACATAGGAAAGCTGCGACACAGTGGAATAGGCGAGCCGCGCTTTCAGATTGTCCTTGCTCATGGCGATCAGCGAGGCGAGCAGGATCGACCCGGCCGCGATCCACATGAACGGCGTCGACGCGCCCGTATCTTTCAGCAGATCAATGCCGAAGACATAGACCGCGACTTTCAGGATCGCAAAGACGCCCGCCTTCACGACCGCAACCGCGTGAAGAAACGCCGACACCGGCGTCGGCGCCACCATGGCGTTGGGCAGCCAGGGATGGACCGGCATCAGCGCCGCCTTGCCGATCCCGAAGGCATAAAGGCCGAGCAGCACGCCCACCAGCGGACCCGCCGCGTCCACATGCTGGCTTAAGATGCCGCCATTTACGAACTCGGTCGTCTCGGCAATCGCATAGGTCCAGACGATCGCCGGCAACAAAAGCCCGATCGACGTCGCCATCAAAACGCCGAGATAAATCCGCCCGCCCTTTCGCGCCTTTTCGTCGCCGTAATGAGTGACAAGGGGAAAGGTCGAGAGCGTCAGCACTTCGTAGAAGATAAAAAGCGTAAAGAGGTTCGACGCGTACGCGACGCCCATGGCCGCGGAGATCGCAATGGCGAACGCCATGTAAAACCGCGTCTGATGCTTCTCGTCATGGCCGCGCATGTAACCGATGGAATAGAGCGAATTGACGAACCAGAGGCCGCTGGCGATGACGCCGAACATGGCGCCCAGGGGCTCGGCCCGGAAGGCGAGCGGCAACCCGTCGATCACTTCAAAGACGTAAATCTGCGGCGTCCCGCCATTGCCGACGGCGAGAAAGACCGTGACGCTGAGAACAACCAGCACGGCGCCGGTGAGAAGCGTCGCCGCTTCGCGCAAATTCGGCGACTTGTCGAAAAGCCAGATGACGAGGCAGCCGATCAGGGGAACGCCGACGGCGGCGGCGAGCGCGACGGAGGGAGAGATCACTGGGCGCCTCCCATCCGCGAAACGCCACCTTCATCCTGAGGAGCCCGATATTCCCTTGGTCCTTCGTGACGTCGCTTCGCGACCCTCAGGATGAAGGGAATATCGGGCGTCTCGAAGGAGGGGCGCGTTGGCGCCAGTTCATGCATCATGACGCCCCTCCCGCCATGAACATCAGCGCCTCAGCGGCGCGGGACGCGATCCCGCCGGTCAGCTCCGTATGCAGACCGAAATAGATATTGGCGAGCACGAGGAACCACATAGGGATCAGCATGGAAAGGGGCGCGTCCTTCGCCGGGATGGCGTAGGGCCCGTCTTCGGCGGGCTCGCGCAGGAGCATCAGCTCAACAATGCGCCCCACATAAAGCACCGCGATGAGGGACGAGGCGACGATCAGAAAGCCCGCATACCAGTGACCTGCGGCAAACGACGCCTGCAACAGATACCATTTGGAAATGAAGCCGACGGTGAGCGGCACGCCGATCAGCGACATGCCGGAGATGATAAACGCCCAGGTGGTGAAAGGCATGCGCTTGGCGAGACCGGCGAAGGCCTTCACCGAATGAGAGCCGGCGCGCAGGACGACGCAGGCGACCGCCATGAAAAGCGCGCCCTTCATCAACGCGTGATTGAAGATATGGACGAGACTTGCAGTGAGCCCTTCAACGGTGCCGAAGGAAAGCCCGAGCAGCATGTAGCCGATCTGTCCCACCGAGGAATAGGCGAGCATGCGTTTGATGTCGTCCTGGAAAACCGCAACGAGCGACGCGATAAACATGCCTGCAAGGCCGAGGGGCAGGAACACCCAGGTGAACGCCGCGCCCAGAAACTCAAACTGAAATCCGAACACCGTGTCAATGAACCGGATCATCACATAGACCGCAACTTTCGTCGCCGTCGCGGCGAGAAACGCCGACACTGCCGAGGGCGCATAGGTGTAGGCGCCGGGCAGCCACAGATGCATCGGGAACATGGCGAGCTTCAGGCCGATGCCGACCACGATAAACGCAAAGCCGGCGTCGATGACGCGGCTCGACTGGCCCACGAGCTTGTCATGCATGTCGACCATGTTGAGCGTGCCGGTGGCCTGATAGAGAAGGCCGACGCCAATGACGAAGAAGGACGCGCCGATCGTGCCCATGATCAGATAGTTGAACGCCGCGGTGAGCGCGCGCCGGTCCCGCCGCGCGCCCATGGCCACGAGCGCATAAGTCGCGAGCGACGAGATTTCGAGAAACACGAAGACGTTGAACGCGTCGCCCGTAATGGTGACGCCAAGCAGTCCGGTCAGGCAGATCAACAGCGCGCAATAGAAAAACGACGTCTGGCGTGCGTCGATTTCGAGCTGCACCGAGCGATAGGCGAAGGGAAACACCACCGCCGCAATGCCCGACACCAGAAACAAGACCAGCGCGTTGGCGAGATCGATCCGGTATTCAATGCCAAGGGGCGGGCGCCAGTCGCCCAGCTCATAGGAAATGACCCCGGCGCCCAGAACGGCTTGCAGCAAAAACGCGCAGGCCGCAAAAGTCAGCCAGCTGACAATCGTCGCAAACGCCCATGGCGCGCGGCCATTGGGCAGCAGCATGGCGATGGGCGCCGTGACGAGCGGAATGACGACCGGCAGGACCGGAAGTTGCGCAGCCAGATTCATGAAGCGCCTCGCTGCGGCGACAATTCAACAAAGCCGCCTTCATCCTGAGGAGCCCATTCTCCTTCGCCCTTCGAGACGCGCTCTGCGAGCGCCCTCAGGATGAAGGAGAATGGGCGTCTCGAAGGATGCGCAGCAAGGTTCATGCGCGCGCCCCCGTCGCATTCGCCGCGTCGCCGAACTCGGCGACGTTGTCCATGGCGACAAGCTCATCTTCCTCGATCGTGCCATAGGCTTCGCGGATGCGCACCGCGAGGGCGAGGCCCACCGCCGTGCCGGCGACGCCGACGACGATGGCGGTGAGGATCAGCACATGGGGCAAGGGGTTCGTATAGAGAACTTCCGAATGATAGGCGGTCGCTTCCGCCGCGGCGTGGGCGGCGTCGACGGTAAGCTCGATCGCGTCTTTCGCCGGTTTGCCCGCATCCATCAATTGTTCATTGGCGATCTTCGCCGCGCCGTCCGGCGCCGCATGGAGCGATGCGGCGTCATGGCCGCCCTCGCCGGCGATGGCGCCTTCGCCGAGTTTCAATTCGTTCGCCGCGGCTTTCAGATCGTTGACGCCGAGATCGTTTTCGATTTTGGAATGCAGCGAGGCGCCGGCTTCCCCGACATGGTCTTCTGCGCCAGAGGCGACATTGTCGGCGACCTTGTCGGCGGCCTTGTCCGCGCCCTTATCGTAATCGTCCCCATGGCCCCCTCCATGGTCGTCGCCGTGATAAAGCTCGTCGCCGATATAGATTGGCGCGGTGCCGCCGGCGACCTTGCCGATGGTGATGTAGAAAATGAAAATCGACGTCTGGAAGATATTGAGCCCGACGATTTTCTTCACGAGATTGCCCCGCGCAAAAACCGTGTAGAGCCCGATCATCATCAGGATAATGACGATCCAGTAGTTGTATCGTGCGATGACGAATTCAGTCCAGCTTTCCATGACCGCTACCAGTCTTCCTGGTCGATATCCGGCTCGCGGCCCGTGAAGAGATAGAAAATCGTCATCATGGTCGACGCCACCGCGACGCCGACGCCCCATTCAACGAGAATGATCCCGTAATGCTGGCCGGCGTGGTGCGTCGATTCCGGCGCGATCTGATCGTAGCCAAGGAAATTGCCGCCAAGCAGCATCGTCGCGACGCCCGTGCCTGCGTAGAACATGACGCCGACCACCATGGCGATGATCAGGGCCTTCAACGGAATGACCTTCCTGGTCTGTTCAAGCCCGAAACAGAAGGCGTGCAGGATAAACGCGACCGCAAAAATGACGCCCGCCTGAAATCCGCCGCCGGGGCCGTAGTCGCCGTGAAACTGCACATAAAGCGCAAAGACGATGATCGGCGCGAAAAGAATTTTCGTCGTCACTTTGAGGATGAGGTGCTGCATTTACGAGCCCTCCCCATCCACGTCGGAAACCTCGCGCCCGCCCCGCGCCGACCCGACGCCGAGCAGCAGGATAACCGCGAGGCCGGCGGTGAAGACGACGATCACCTCCCCCAGCGTATCGAAGCCGCGATAGCTCGCCAGCACCGCGGTAACGATATTGGGCACGGAAATGTCGCCCGGCGTTTCCTCGATATAGGCCTGACCCACATAGGCGTTCGCCGGCGCGTTCGGATCGCCGAATGCCGGCATGTCGATGGTCGCATAAAGAAGCGCCGCGCCGGTGGCGAACACCGCAAGGCGCGCAATGGGCACCCTGCGCGATTCGAACGGTTTCTCACGTCGCGCCGTAAGCAGCATGCCTGCAAGCATCAGGACGGTGGAAACCCCGGCGCCGACGGCGGCCTCGGTAAACGCCACGTCAACCGCGTCGAGAGAGACGAAAAACGCCGCCGACAGGAGCGAATAAATTCCGGACAGCATGACAACGGCGAATAAATGCCGTGAACGGAGCATTGCCAGCGCAACGACCAGGAGCATCGTCAGGAGCGACAGATCGACCAGCAGGATCGGCGAGACTTCGTATGAGTAGCCCTCCGTCATCGCTTGTCCCCGTCATAGCGCAGGTCCGGGCCTTCCATGGGGCGGAAGCCGGTCATCCACGCCGCATGAGCGATGGCGTGGGTCGCCACCGGCGAGGTCAGCCCGAGGAAAATCGCGATAAAAACGAGCTTTGCGAAGACAAGCCAGTTCGGCGCCTGCAACATCATGGCGAAGACCATGAGTTCGGCCCCCGCCGTATCGGTAACGCCGGCGCCGTGGAGGCGGGAATAAAAATCCGGGAAGCGGACAATGCCAAGGGCGCCCACAACCACCGCCGCGCCGCCGATGATGAACAGGGCCCATGACAGGATATCCCGGATCAGGTCAACGATATTCGGATCGAGGCCCATCATGACGATGCTCCGGCCTGCACAGTTTCGGAAACCTTGTCGCCGCTCATTCCCGCGTAAGCGGGAATCCACGGCGCAAATTTCTCAGGCCGCGCAATGGATCCCGGATAGCGCGCATTTCCAACGAAATCAGAGATTTCTGCAAATGCGGCTTCCGGGATGAGCGGAATCTTTGAAGTCGCCAGTGACTCTCCACGCGTTTGTTCCATCATTCGCCGCCTCCGCCGGTTGAGGCCCGGCGCGGCTCCGCCGGCGCGCCTTTCGGCTGGCGGTAGGAGAAAAAGCGCAGGATCGCGATGGTCGCGGCGAAATTGATCAGCGCGTAAAGAATGGCGATGTCGAGAAAATCGGGCCGGCCGGTAAGGAACCCCATCAGCCCGATCAGCAGCACGGTCTTGGTGCCGAAGGAATTGCCCGCAAGCACCCGGTCGTAAAGCGAGGGCCCCGCAAAGGCGCGCACCAGGGCAAGGACCATGGCGGCGATGATGGCGACGGTGGCGGCGGCGAACATGGGCTCCTAACGCCTCCGCTCGATCTTTGCGACGCGCTCGCCCATGGCTTTGATGCCGGCGACATCCGCAAGGTCTTCGGTGAGGCCGTGGACGAGGATTTCGTCCTCCCTGAGATCCACCGTCACGGTGCCCGGCGTCATGGTGATGGAATTGCCGAAGATGACTTTGCCCACGGATGAGCGCGGCGGGTTGGGCACGAAGAACAGCTTCGGCGACAGTTTCGGCTCAACAGCGAGCGCATGGCGGGCGACGATGATGTTGGTCTTGCCGATTTCCGCAATCAGCCAGAGCCAGTAGCCGAAGATCCCGGGGAAAACGCCGCCGGGAATACCGTCCGCGTCGAGCACGCCGGCGCGATGGGCGAGCCATGTGGCGAAGGCGACCGACCCGGCGCCAAAGGCGAGCAGGAGCGGCTTGTCGTAATATCCGGAAAGCAACAGCCAGAGCGCCGTGAGCGCCGCGACCAAAACGAGAATACGCCCCATCGCCTTCTTTCACACCCCGTCCGGCGGCGAACAAGCCGACGGCGAATGGCATTATCATCGCGGCAAACGCCCGCATTGTCAGCATTCGCCGCAATTCGGAAGCGGCGCCCCATCCGGCGCCGATCCAGCCCGCAGAAAAGACGGCATGCGGGCGCGGCAGTTCTTGTGAACCGCGTCCATAGCGCAGAATTTGCGTCAGAATCAACGCATTGACTGGTGAAAATCAGTGCAAGGGGCGAAGCGCGGCGCCCCCATGCATGTCAGCCGGACCGGCGGCTCCGCGACAGACGCGCGGCTTCCCGTCGCGCCGTTTCCTCGTCGATCGGGTCCACTTCGTTGGCGTCGAGATAAGCGGCGATCGCATCAACGATAATGATCTGGCAGGATTCGCGCATCGCGCGGGAGGCGGCGCGAAGGCGAATGAAGTCGGTTGCCGGCATGCGGAACTTCACCGTGGCGCGCAGCGCGCCCTCTTTGGCCCGCATTTGCCCTGCATCGTCGCGCGGCGCGCGCTGGCGCAGTTGCGGGCGCGCCGGCGCGCCGTCCGACGTGATGGTCCAGTTTTCAGGGGCGGCGTCGAGGGTGATCGCAGGCCGCCGACGGTGCTCGACCCCGTTCCAGCGGTGAGCCTCGGGGTCGGCCGGCGGAAGCGGCGCATCCTGACGGTCGCTTTGGGGGCCTTCGGGATAAAGCGTCTCGATGGCGTCTTCATCGACCACCCGCCGTCTCGGTCTTGCGGCGAAATTTGTGTTGAGATCGACATCGACGCCTTCATGCACCACCGCGTCAACGGCGGGCGTGGCTTGCCCTTTGCGCGCCAGCAGGCTCGATGTGAGCGAGGCGGCGGCGTTTTCAGGAGCGGTAGGATTTGGCGCGTAGCCCGACATTACACCGCCCGGCGCCCGAACACACGATTGTGCGGGCTGGCCATGTTCGCGGCGGCCTCGTCCTGTGCGCGGTAGGAACCGTCGGCCCGTTGCAGCCGGTCGTGGAGATAGCTCCAGAGGGCGGAGATTTCCTGCGCCGACTGACAGAACGGATCGATTTCCATCACCGTGCGGCCGTCGATCATGGACGCGGCGAAGTCCACGCGATGATGAATGGTCGTCGGCGCCACCGTACCGTGCTGGGAAAGCGCGATGGCCGCTTCCGATGTGATGCGCGCGCGCTGGGTCGCGGCGTTGACGACGAAAATCAGGGGCTTGCCGCGCGCTTCGGCGATGTCGACCGTCGGGCCGACGGCGCGCAGATCGTGCGGGCTCGGGCGCGTCGGCGCCACGACGATATCGGCGAAGCTGACAACTTCGGAAATGGCGCGGGTCACGGCCGGCGGCGTATCGATGACGACCAGCTTGAAGCCTTCGTCGCGCGCGCTGTCGAGATCGTAAAACAGATTTGAAAAAACCGACTGGATAAAAGCCGGCTGCGGGTCCTTGCGAACGTTCCACCATTTCGCCAGCGAGCCTTGCGGGTCGGTGTCGATCAGCGCCACCGGACCGGCGCCCTGCCGTTCGGCTTCGACCGCAATATGGCCGGATATCGTGGTCTTGCCCGATCCGCCTTTTTGCGAGGCGAAAACGATAACACGCATTGACGGGAACATGCGCCCTCCGAAAGTCTTAAAGCCGCCGATGCGGCTATCAACATCTTGCCATATCGGGCGTTAACGCGCGGCGTGACCGACCGCGAAAATTTTCGCGAGTTCGTTAAGGAACCTTTCAGCTCCGCCCAAAGAAAAACCGGCGACGACCTAGATACGCAAGGCCGCCGCCGGCTGAACATGTGTATGGCACAAACGCCTTAAGCGAGGCTTAAGCTGCGTGCGGATCAATCGGAAAATCGTCGTCGAGACCGAGCAGCCGCGAGATGTAGGCAATGCGCGGATTGGCGTCCCAGTCCCAGTAGCGCAGGATCGCCCGCGAAAAGTCCCGGGCAAGGCTGTCAAAGACGCTGAGCAGATACTCCGCCTGCTCCGACCCGACGACGCCCTCTTCGCTCTCGACGTCGAACAGCGCGAAAAACTGATCGCGCGGAACCGAAAGGCCCTTGCACATGACGGCGAACGGCTCGCCCGTCGGGTCGCGCAGGATGCGCGCCGCAAGATCCCGGCTGATGCCGGCGACCATGCCGACGGCGTGAATGACTTCCTGGCTCGGATAACGCCGCGCCGCCGTCAGTGTGCGGATCACAACGTCGATAGACACCGGCTCGCCATTGGCGCCGCGCGGCCGGTGGCGGCGCTCGGCGAGGATGAGAATGTCCTTAACGAAAGGGTCCGGGTCGTGATTGGAACGGAATACCTTGGCGTAGAGATCTTCCAGGGCGTCCTGGATGACCCTGCGGTCCAGCGCAAAGCGCGAGAGGATGCGCCGGCGCTGTTCGCTTTCGACCCACCAGAACATCATAAATCCGTGGGCCGGCTCCAGTTCGCGGCGGCGCAGGAGCGCAGCCTGCAAATCTGCGTTGGTTGCCGACATGGCGACGCATTTGTTGATCGCGTTCGGCGACAGGAGACAATCCTCGCGCCGCAGCACGGCCTTGCAGACGTCGATCTCTTCAAAATGAATGAGCGCATCGGCGACGGCGGTCGACAGATCTATGCGCTGGGCAATCAGCAGGCGGTGATCCATGCTGCCTTCGCGGGCGGCCTCGATAAGCAGCGCTTCGGGAATGACTTCCGCGCCGCGCAGGATTTTTTCCGCCACCGGCGGTTCGTCCAGCACCAGCATGCGCGTCAGCGCCGGGGGACTCTCGGGCACGCGCGCCACGCGCGTCGCGACCTCAAGGCGCAGTTCAAGCTCGACCTTGTCGACGATCTGCAAAAGAATATCGGCGACGAGCGAGCGCTCATTTGCGGAAATGCGGCCCGCCGGCAGGACGACGATGTCGGCGAGCTTGCGCACCATTTGCGCGCGCGGCGTCGTGCCGATCCGCGTGATCGGCGTCAACATGGTTTCGGCGTCCGGTTCCGGCTCGCTCGTTCCTGCGATGTCAAAATCGGCCATGTATGCGCAATTCCGGCGTTTGTTCGGGGATCGTTGTAAACGGAACACCGTTAACGGGGGATTTCATTCCCCTTCCTGTTTTTCGAAAGACCTTGGCTTCCGGCTTTGCTAAGGTCGGCGGCGAAACAGCGACGAAAGGCGCGGGGCCTCGTGGGAAATACCGGAAAAACCTTAGCAATTCAGGCGCTTGCAGTGCTGGCGGCGGGCGCCGCCGCCGGTTGCGTCAACAGCGATCTTGCGGCGCTGCGCGAGCAGCCGAGCTTTCACGTCGGCTTCGCCGATGGCTGCACCACCTCCAACGAGGAGGACAAGAGTTTTTCAACCAAATCCGCGCGGGATAAATACGCCTTCGAGAATGACGAAGCCTATCGCGCCGGCTGGCGCCAGGGCTGGCTCGAATGCAACGAGCGCACGCCCGACGCCATCGACGGCGGACGCATTTTAGGCGAACGCAACGAATATTGACGCCGCGTTAATCCGCGGGCGACGCGCATGAAAAAAGCGGCCCCCCCCCCGAGGGGCCGCTTTTTTGGTTTCGACTTCGCTTTTTTTGGCGCCTTATTCGTCGGTGTCGCCCTCATCGCCGCCGGCGGGCGCATCGTTGTAACCATCGAGATTCAAGATCGCTGAACAATCGCGGACGAACTCAGCCTCTTTTTCGCGCTCTTCATCGGTCATGCCGCGGTTTTGCAGATCGCGAATGCGCTCTGCCTGTTCGAGGCGCGTCTGATCGTCCTGGCAACGCTCCAGAAGCTGCCGCCGCTCAAGCTCTATGCCATCACGATAGGTTTGCGCGACAGCGTCGATATAGCTGATCCACTGCGATGCGCGCTGGGCGGACTTCTGATAGCGCTGGGCGTTCACAAAGGCCTCGCGCGCCCGCGCCCAGATTGCCGTGTCTTCCGGTCCCGCCTGGCTGAACCGGGCGGTGCCCAGCAGCAGCCACGCATCGCCGGTGTCTTCGCGGTCCATGCCGCCCTTGTTGAGCGCCTGTTCGAGGGCCCGCTGAGACGCTGCATATTGTTCGTCCGCCAGAAGGACCATGCCGAGCCGGTAGGACAGCTCGCCGTCGGAGGAGTTGCCGGCGGCCTCGCGCAGGATCGGGATTGATTTCTTGTGCTCGCGCGACTGGCTCCAAAGCTGGGACAGGAGCACGAGATTGTCCTGCGTGCGCCGGATGTTGCCGGCGTTCATTTCACGCTCAAGCATCTTCGCGCCGCGATAGGGATTGTCGAAATAGGAGTAGTACTGAACAACCGTCTTCAGTTCCCCTTCGGTCGTCAGAAGGCCGGCGCGATACGCGACCTCGATGACGGAGAACGCATCCTGATCGCGGCCGGTCTGGGAATAAAGCCCGGACAGCTGGGTCCAGTAGCTCTTCTCGCCAGGCCAGTTATTGACCATCCGCTCAAGCAGGGCGCCGCGCTTGGTATTTTCGTTCAGCTCCGAATAGATCAGATTGAGCAGGTCGAAATACGACTTGTTGAGATTGGCGGCGTCGAGCCCGTTGACCGCGTTTTCCGCCGGCGTCATCGCCTGACGCCATTGCGGCGGCCGGACCTGTGTATAGGCCGCGCCCAGAAGATACCAGGCGCTGTTGTCAACCGGAACGTTGCAGCGTCGCGCCAGCGCGATCCAGTTATTAAGGCCCTGAATCGCCGCCTGATAGTTGCCGTCCTGGAACTGCAGCTGAGCGATGAAGTAGCGAATTTGATTGTTTCGGTTTGGCGGCAAGCCATTCGCATCAAGCGCGGCCTGAAACGAACGGCGAGCCGCATTGAAGTTTTCGACCTGAACATATGCCGATGCGAGAATTTCCTGCACCGTTGCAGTTTCATACGGACTCATAGAGCCGCCGCGATTGGCGAGCAATTGCTGGAGCCCGGCGATCGCCGCCTGCTGCTGGTCGTTTTGCAGCAGTTCGTATAGCTTTTGCAGCTCCTGACCGATGCGGGGCGACAATGTCGAGGATGGCCCGCCCTCCTCTCCCGGGCATTCCTGCGCCAACACAGATGACGGCGCTACAAGCGCGCCGGCCGCAAAAGCAGCCGCCGAAGCAGACAGAAGTACTTTAACTGATTTCCAGCGCATCTTTCTCATGGCGTCGCCCTAATTCCCTGTCAAACGTTTGCTGGCGTCGAGCAAACGCAATTATTCCGTTAGCTGATACACCAAAACCGTCTGGACGCCGCGACGCCATTGCGCCTGATTGTCAACGATTTTTGGCTGATATTTCCAACGGCTAACCGAGCGAACAACTGTTCTGTTAAAGCAGCTGTTTGTCGAATCAACAACTTCGATATTCGTGGTCTGGCCGTCCGGCGTCACATCAAACTGCACGACCACGCGTTCTTCTTCACCCGCTCTGCTTTGACACCGTTCAGGATAAGGATCCTGAATCCGCACCAGCGGTTGCGCATCGCGGTCGGGGTTGAAGCCGGAACCGATATTCAAATCCGCATTGATTTCCGGGACCGCCGCGGCCACGCCGTCAAGGGCGGGACGGTTCGACGGGTCGTTCACCGCCGGCGGCGGCGGCGGCGGCGCATCCAGCGTCGGCCGTTTAAATTCCTTGTTGATGCTGGTGGGGTCGGTGTCCTGCAACTGGGCGGTGATGGAGATGTTCACCGCGGCCTGTTCTTCGTCAAGACGAACCTGCTGTCGGATCATCGCCGACATAAAGAGAAAAAGAAGCCCCGTGACGAGCGCCGCAAGCGGAACGCCGACAAAAAGCCTGAATGCTGATCCCATGGCCGCTGCTCCCTTACGTTCTTTCCGTCGAAACCGCGACGTCACTGATGCCGGTCGCGCGAATCTGGTTGACGACTTCGACCAGCCAGCGGGATTTCGCCCCCCTGTCCGCCTGGACCACGGCCGTGCTGCGCGGATTCTGCCGGATCAACTCCTCCACCCGAATGCGCACTTCGGCCAACTCGACCTCCTCCTTGTTGATCCAGATTTCGTCGTCCGCCGAAATCGCAACAATGATTTTGGCGAACTTCCGATCCGTAGCGGTGACCCCTTCCGGCCGCTCGACCTCGATGCCGGGCTCGCGCACAAATGTCGACGTCACAATGAAAAAGATCAGCATGATGAAAACAATATCGAGAAGCGGCGTGACGTTGACGTCTTCCTCTTCCGCCGCTTGCTGGAATGAATTGCGTTTCGCCATTTTCGGTTCGCCTACAAATTGTTAGCCGTTAAAATACTCATAAAGCGGTACACCGGGACCTCGCCCGGGCGCGGACTACTGCTCCTCCTGCAGCGCAAGCGAAACGGCGCGCGCGCCGCCGTCCTGCGCCTGGTCCATCACCTCAACCGCAATGCCGGACTCTGATTCCGGCGCAGCGCTGACCAGCACGACGCCATTTGGCTCGCGAGCAATGAACTCCTGCACTGTCGGCTTCACCGAACCCGGATCGATCTGCCGCAGATTGTTGACGCGCACGAACCCGTCTTCCTGAATCGCCAGGACCAGTGCAGGCGGCGGCGTAGGACACTGGGGCTCACAGTCCGGATCTTCCGGCGTTCTGACATCGATGCCTTTTTCCCGAAGGAAAGTCGCCGTGACGATGAAGAAGATGAGCAGGATAAAGACGATATCAAGCAGCGGCGTGATGTTTACGTCTGCGGTCTGGTCCTGATGCCTTGCGCGTTTCCTCATAAGATATCGTCCGTGAACGTTTTGTTGGACTCAACAAGCAGATCGTCGCTGACGCGATGCTGCGCCTTTTGAACGTTTCGGTCGAAGGCGTTGATAAAGATCAGCCCCGACAGGGACGCGACAAGGCCCGCCATGGTCGGGATCGTCGCCTTCGAAATGCCGGCGGCCATCAATCTGGCGTTGGACGATCCGGTCACGGCCATGACGTCAAAAACATTGACCATGCCAGTAACAGTTCCGAGAAGACCGAGAAGCGGCGTCACGGCGACAAGAGCGCGGATGACGTTGTTGAAGCGCGAGGCCTCCTGCATCGCTTCGGAGATGAGGCGCTCACGGATTACATGGGCGTGCCAGGACTGATGGTCCGATCGTGCGGCCCAGGCGCGCTGGGCGCGCTTGACGACGCCCGCATGGGCGCCTGACCAGTACATCAGCCGCTCGACAATCAGCGCCCACATGAAAAACGTGACCACCATGATAATGGCGAGAACCTGACCGCCGGCTCCGAGAAAGTCGCGGATCGCATCGAAAGCGATGGCGGGATTTAACAACTCCATAGCGGACCTGTTTCCTTTGCTTGGGTTCCAGCGAACCGGGCTTTAGGCCCGGCCGCTTTCCGCATGCTCGGCGATGATGCCGGCCGCCTGCTCCTCAAGGATCTGGCTGACGCGTTTGGCCGCGCCGGAGGCAAATGCATGGAGGAGAAGCAGCGGAATCGCCGCGATAAGGCCAAGCACCGTGGTGACGAGCGCCTCGGAGATGCCGCCGGCCATGATCTGCGGGTCGCCGGTTCCGAACAGCGTGATCGCCTGGAAGGTGTTGATCATGCCGATAACCGTACCGAGCAGGCCGAGAAGCGGCGCCGTCGCGGCGAGCACTTTCACGAGGTTGAGGCCGGATTCCAGTTTCGGCACTTCTTTGAGAATTGCATCGTCGAGCTTCAAGGCAACCGTCTCAACGTCCGCTGACTGCGTATTCTCATATGCGAGCATGACGCGGCCGAGCGGGTTGGATTTGGACGGCTTCTTACGGCGCACCTGACCGCGAACCGCGCCGGCAGTCATGGTCAGCGTCACCCACTTGAGAATGCCAAGCCCGATGCCAAAGAGCGCCGCGACGATGATCACCTTACCAATGAAGCGACCCTGATCGATGCGCTCCCGAAGCGTCGGGCTTTCAACGATCAACCCGAGCAGCGTACCGAGAGAAGGATCAATGGCGCCCCTGACGAATCCGTCGCCGGACGCGTTTGCAACACGGCTGGCCGCCGCCGTGACATCTCCCGCCGGCTGACGCGCCAGGAACTGCAACACATTGCCGAGTTCCGGCGCATCTTTGAGTTCTTTATATTCAAGATATCTCCCGTCCGAGAATACAACGAACGGACCAATGCGCGTAACCGTTCCTTCCGTCGACTCGCCGTTCGCGAGGACAATATCAGCCGAATAGGTCGATGTTTTACCCTGCTCGGCAATTTGCTGGACCATGATTTCCCAGAGATCGCGAAGCTGCGCCTCGGAAGGAAGTTTCTCTGTTTGCGCCAATTCGGTGAGCGTTTCACCGCGACCCGGGAACTGAGTGGAGATAACTGAACGCTCAACCTGCGCATTGAGGTCGGCGGCCGCTGAACGCGCCGCACCGAACAGTTCCTGGAACTCGCCCTGTTTCGACGCCAGCTCAGCGTCGAGCTCCTCGATCGTATCCTGGTTCGTCGCCATGACGCCTTCAAGACGGGTCGACTCCGCTTCGGCTGCTGCGACCTGCGCGCGAACCCGATTGAGCGCCGCCTGCTGCTGATTGCGCTGCTGCAAGAACTGCTGTTCGCGCTGGCGGTTTTCGGCGCTCACCTCGGTGCGCTCGCGGCGGATCGCCTGAAGCACCTGATCGAGGGTGACCGCTTCCTGGGCGTTCGCCCCCGCAAGCATCGCGTTGTCGGAAAGATTGAGCCCCAGGGCCGCCGCGCCGGCGATCAGAGACAGACCTGCAAGTTTAATGCTTTTCATGTCGTATAATCCTCTATCTCAGATTGCCATTATTGAGCGGCGGCCGGTTTCACCGGCACGAAGAAGACGTCTGGAGCGGTCTGCTCCTTCGCCATCCGCAAGCCGAACTTCACGTCCGGCAGATAGCTGCGTTCCAGATTGACGAAATCGCCTTGCGCCGCGTCATATATGCGCAAAACGGAATCGTCAGGCGTTTTGAAAATCAGCGCGATGCGACCCACACGGAGGAATTCGCCGGTTAGCGCACTCTCGCCTTCGCCGATCGTTCCGGAATAGGCGCCGATCGTGCGGCCATATTCGTTTTCGATCTGGTAAGCCTCAACGATAAGGCGGTACTTCTGCGCCGCCGACATGGAGGGGTTGTCAAGAACGCCCTGCAAACGCGCCGCGCGCGCCGACCGCTCCTCAACGAGGAACGGAAGATCCGCCCCAACGACATCGCCGAACTTCGCGATCATGTCTTCCATCAGCGGCTGGGTTGCGCGTTGCAGGCCTTCGACATTTTCGATGTCTTCGCGCAGCCGCGTGATCTCGCGCTCCTGCGCCTCGATGTTCCGCTCAAGCGAAGCATTATAGCGACGCGCCGCTTCGAGCTGTTTCAAATTTGCACGGTAGTCGTTCAGCAAGGTCGCCGTTTGATCATCAAGCTGATCAATGCGCTGCTGCGACGCGGCGGTGTCTTTTGCCGTTCGCTCGCTCGTGTCGAGCGCCGACGAGAACTGCGCCTGGGCGGGCGCGCCGATCGCGGCAAGCATCACCGCTGCTGATCCCAAAATCGCTGCTTTTTTCATAAGTGCCTCACCTACCGGTCTGTTGCGGCTGATTGAAACGGCGCTGTGGCCGACTGATGTGCGCCCGACCACATTAAATAGACGGCGCCGATACGAACGCGGCTGCGTTCGAAACCTGAAAAATTTCTGATCGTAAATCGCGGATCCGATTTCTTCACCCTGCTTCCATCCCCTTACTCGCGCCCATCTTCCCGGAGCGCCATGACGCCTCGTTCACCCGCAATTCCACGCGGCGTCAGGATGTTATTCAACATCCGTTTTTGCCGTGAAGTCAAATACGCAAAAATCGCGCTATACCGATGAAGATGAGACCGCCCTTAAAAAAATACCCCGTTAACCGTCGCCTTAACGCGCACGCTTTGTCCCAACAAGCGACTCGCAGCATCAAGCCTGAACGCGACCCCCAGACGGCCTCGCCTGCACCCGAATTGAGTTAGTTTGTAACAACACAATCTGTCAGTTGCAACGCAGAATATTTGCCGCGCCGCAGGGTACGCCGCCGCCGTCGCCGTGAATGGCGCCCGTGTGCGGTTCCATGATTTGATGATTTGGCTGGGGCGCCAGGATTCGAACCTGGGAATGTCGATACCAAAAACCGATGCCTTACCACTTGGCGACGCCCCAACTACCCACAACGGGACACCCCAGGCGCCGCCGCCGGCGGCCCGGAATCTCCCGATGTTTCGTCGCGCCGGAGACGCCGAAGCCGGCGTCGCCCATGCGCTGGGAGCGGGGAAATAGCGCTTTCCCCCGCCCCGCGCAATGGCCTGGCGGAAATTCCGACAATGGCGGCGGCCCGTTGCAGCAAGCCGTTCCGCCGCGCCGAATCGCCATTGCGCGGGGCCGTGGCCGCCGCTATAGGGAGCGCCCTCGCGGCGGCGCTTTTCATCCGCTCCGCAAGCGATCCGTCGGAGTGTAGCTCAGCCTGGTAGAGCACTGTCTTCGGGAGGCAGGGGCCGGGTGTTCGAATCACCCCACTCCGACCATCATTTCCCGCCCGCCTTTATGGTTAACGCTACAGGAAGTTGCGCCGCTTCCGGCTGCCCCCTATGGCGTTTCCCATAGGGAAGGAAACGCACATGATCGCCAAAAATTGTTTCGCCGCCGCATTGCTCGCCGCACTCGCCGCCGCATGCGGTCCATCCCCGTCGCCCGACGAGCCGCCGGCGCAGGACAGCGCCGCCGCAACGATCTTCACCGGCGGACCGATCTACACCGCCCTTGACGATGCCCCCACGGTCGAGGCGGTTGCCATATCGGACGGCATAATTCTCGCGACCGGGTCGCGGGCTCTCGTGGAAGAGGCCGCCGGCGCAAACGCCGACATCGTCGATCTCGCCGGCGCCGCCATGTATCCGGGCTTTACTGATTCCCATACCCATCTTCTGGGCATCGGCATGCGCGAGCTGACGCTGAACCTTGAAGGCGCAGCATCGATCGCAGACCTCGTCCTACGGGTCGAAGCCGCCGTTCAGGGCGCGGACAAGGGCAACGTCATCTATGGCCGCGGCTGGATCGAAACCGGCTGGCCGGAAGGGCGCATGCCGACGCGGGACGATCTCGACCCCGCAAGCCCGGACAACGCGGTTATCCTTGAGCGCGCCGACGGGCACGCCCTCGTTGCAAACTCTGCGGCGCTCACTGCGGCCGGCGTCGACGACGAAACGCCCGATCCTGACGGCGGCGTCATTGAGCGCGACGCGAACGGCCGCGCGACGGGCATGCTGATCGACCGCGCCCAGGACGGCGTCATGGCCCTCGTCGCTGCGCCGGACGCCGACATGAAACGCGAGGCATATGCGGCGGCGTCCGACGTTTACACCGCATACGGATGGACAGGCGTTCACAACGTATCGGTCGATCCGGGCAATCTCGATTTGATGGAAAGCCTGTCGCAGGACGACGTTCTCAACATCCGGGTTTACAATTCCGTCGACCAGCAGGGACTCGCCGCCCTTGAAGAAAACGGCGCGCGCATCAGCGCCAACGGTCGCGTTATCACCAATGCGATTAAACTCTATATGGACGGCGCCCTCGGCTCGCGCGGCGCGCTGCTGACCGAGCCCTATAGCGACCGGCCCGACGCAAGCGGCCTCTTACTGATGCACAAGAAGGAAACGATGGCGCTGTTCGACCGCGCCCTCGAAGCCGGGGTGCAGGTGAACACCCACGCCATCGGCGACGAAGCCAACCGCCTGGCGCTCGACTGGTGCGAAGAGGCGTTTGCGCGCCACCCTGACAAAAGCGATCTGCGCTGGCGGATCGAACACGCACAAATTCTCCATACGGAGGATATTCCGCGTTTCGCAGCGCTGGGCGTCATCGCCTCCATGCAGCCGAGCCATGCGATCGGCGACTATTTCTTCGCACCGGCCCGGCTGGGGCCGAACCGTCTCGACGGCGCCTATCCGTGGCGTTCTCTGATTGACGCGGGCGCCGTCATCGCCGGCGGCTCGGACGCGCCCGTAGAGCGGGGCGATCCGCGCATCGAGTTCTACGGCGCCGTCGCCCGGCGCGGACTTAATGGGTACCAGGACGAAAACTGGCGGCCCGACGAGGCCGTCACCCGGGCCGAAGCGCTGAAGATGTTTACGATCTGGCCGGCCTATGCGTCCTTTCAGGACGACAGTCTCGGCGCCATCGAGCCGGGCAAGCGCGCCGACTTTACGGTTTTCTCCGAGGACATCATGACGATCCCGGAAGAGGACATTCTCGGCGTCGAGACCGTGATGACGATTGTCGACGGCGAGATCGTGTTCGCCCGTCAATAACCGGGCGCCATAACGAAAAACCCGCCGCGACCGGCGCGGCGGGTTTTTAGTCCGGGATTGGCTTTTCGCCTCCCGACCGATCCTCACATTCGCCGGGCCTCACCTTGGGGGAGAAGCGCGGCGGACGGTCGGATCGGTGTAACGGCCTTCTTGGCGGGCCTTATTTCTCGTTTTTCCCATCGACGGTTTTCGCCGCTGTGAATTCGCGCATGAAGCGCCGTATCTCGCGCGAGGCGCTGGTGTCGAGCCGCTCGCACGTCTCCACAAACGCGTCCCGCTCTCCGGCGCTCACGCGAATAATCAACTGGCTGTCTTTCTTCTTTTTCTTCTTCTGTCGTCTGTCAGCCATAACGCGCCGAAAACGTATATACCTTGTATATCGTTTGTATATACATTTTTTGCGCGCGTCAAGGGCATTTGCGAAAAAAGTGCGCTTTTTGATTGCGGGCGGCCCCGCCCGTCACCAGATGATACAGGTGACATTCCTGTCGTTCATTGTTTTCCTGCTGCTGGCGGTGTTCGTCCTCTGGAGCATCTGGGGCGCCCTGCGCGGCCTCGGGGAGACCGACGAAGACGACACATGGGGAGACTGAGAGCGCGCCGGGCAGTTAGTTGTAAGGCTCGCTAGTTGTAAGGCCCGCTAATTGTACGGTTTGTCTTCCAGCCGCTGCGACAGCCACCAGATATTGCCGGCTGTGTCTTTGACGCCGCCCTGGCGGTCGCCATAGTCCATGTCGGCAACGTCCATGATCTTCTCCATGCCGTTTTCGAGCGCCTGCGCCATGGCGGCGTGAGCGTCGGCGACGTAGAGATAAAGCGCGATGCTGGACGGCGGAAATCCGCGGCCCGACTCGCTGATCATAACGGACGCAGTGTCGAAACGGACATGACCGTTGGCCAGCGTATCGCCGCGCATGGTTCGCCCGCCATCGGCGCCGCCGAGCGCGGCGATCAGATGGTCCATGTAACGGGCCGCGTTTTCCGCGAATATATACGGCGTGACGCGGGCAAAGCCCTCAGGGATATGCATAACAGTCCTCCGGTTGAGCGCGCCGGGGCGCACAGGGGGTGCAAAGGGCGCGCGCCGGCGCCCCCATTGTTACATCTCCATGATCTCGGCGACTTCGACCGAACCGCCGCTTTCGTGAATCGGGCAGCCCTTCGCCACCGCCGCCGCGGCGTCAATCGTATCGGCCTCGACGATGCTGTATCCCGACGCCGGGTTGGCGCCGCCATTATCCGCGACGCCCGACGACGTCACCGTCTTCGACATGCCGACCGGATTGCCGCCGTCGACAAAGGTCGGCCCGTGACCGTCGATCCACGACATCCATTTCGCCATGACCTTCTCGCCTTCTTCAGGCGTCTCCGGTTGTGAGCCGCCATGATAAACGAACAAAAACTTTGCCATGTTGAATTCTCCTCGATCTGTTGATGTCTCTGCGGCGTTGAACGCCTGCGATACACGGAAGACGCAAGGGCCGCGCTCCATTCGACAATCGAATTCGTTCAGACCGCAAAAAGCTGACGCAAATCGTCGAAATACTTGAGCTCAAGGGCGTTGCCCGCCGGATCGAGCAGAAAAAACGTGCCCTGTTCGCCGGTCTGGCCTTCAAACCGCACGCACGGCTCAATGATAAACGTCGCATCAGCGCCGCGCAGCCGGTCCGCCAATGCCCGCCAGCGGTCTTTATCCAGCACCACCCCGAAATGACGCACCGGAACGTTCCTGCCGTCAACGTCGTTTGTCGCCGCGCGGGCGCACTCTGACGGGGCGAGATGCGCGACAAGCTGATGGCCGAAGAAATCGAAGTCGATCCAGTCCGCCGAGCTGCGGCCCTTCGCGCAACCCAGAACGCCCCCGTAAAACGCATCCGCCGCGGCCAGATCGTCAACCGGAAACGCAAGATGAAACGGGCGCAGATCCGCAGCCATTGCAATTTCCCTTCATTTGACGAAATAAACCCGGGTCGATCAGAAAAGGCGCGAAGGACAACACAGTGTCACAAAAACCGATCTCCGTCACCGATACATTCTACGTGGCGCCTCAGATTACCGCCGACGACATCCGCGCGGCGGCGAAAGACGGGTTTACGCTCATCGTCAACAACAGGCCTGACGGAGAAGCGCTCGGCCAGCCGCCAAGCCGCGAGCTTGAAAAAGCCGCAGAGGACGCGGGCGTCGCCTACGCCTATCTGCCCGTCGATTCCGGCGGCATTACGCCCCACCATACGGGCGGGCTTGAAAGCGCCATCGACGACGCGAAGGACGGCAAGACCCTCGCATTCTGCAAGTCCGGCGTGCGCTCCCTGCTGGTCTGGTCCTATGCGGAGGCGCGCTTCGGCAAACCGGTCGGGCAGATCATCGAGGAAGCGGGCAGAGCCGGATATGACATTTCGGGGCACGAACCGGCGCTGACCATGCTGTTCGACGCCCACAAGGCGCCGCGCACCGATCCGCCGATTTAAACTGTATACGGAGTTTATAGATGTTCCTTGCGTTGCTCGCCGCCTTCGCCATGACGCAGGCCGATACGCCGGCGATCGACCCTGACGCACCCGGCGTCGTCGCCGACCTGACCGCGCCGCCGAAACTCAACCGCGCGCGGGCAATCCTGTGCAGTTGTGCAAAAGCGATCGCACCGGATTATCTGTTGACCGGCCTTGTGATCGACGCGGAGCTGGTGCTCGGCGCCGACATGCGCAGCGCGGCGGACCGGCAGGCGACCGTCTTCAACATTCTGTCGGCGATGAAAAACGGTGCGCCGATTGAGTTGAGCGATCGCACAAAAATATTTCACGGAACCAACACCGGCAAATGCGGCGTGCGGTTCGATTATGGCAAGCAGTACATGGTCTATGCGCGCAAGACCGAAGACGGCGTTTATGAAACGGATTACTGCCTGATGAACGCCGCATTCGGCTCAAGTGAACCGGAGGGCGGCGAGCCCGAAAACGCAGAGAATGCGCCGACGCCTAAAAGTGAATGATAATCCGCGCTGACGAGGCGGCCGCAGGAATGACCATGGTCTCGGTCAGGGTCACGCCGCAGCGCAGCGGCGCCATATCGCGCCCGTCCTCGTCCGCCGCGCGCCGTTCGCGCCCCTCGCCGCAGTCGAGAAAGCTCCCCCGCTCTTTCTCGACCACGTAGAGGTAGTTCGGCGGGGCCGTCACCCACGCTCGGTCGGTGACGCCGGCGGCGCCGTCTCCAACGGCGACGCCCCCCGCCGTTCCCCCACCATGCCGGTCCGCCACGCGTTCCCCCGCATGAGCGGCGCCGGCAATCATGAAGCCGGCCGCTAAAATTGCGCTCCCGGCTTTAAGACTTTGTTTACGAACGGCACACATGGCCGCGCCGTCGCAAATGCCGCGCCGGTCATCTCAAACCGGAGGCGAACCGGCGCAAACGGGACTATTTTCCGGTTTCACGGCTTTATTATTTCCGTGTTATCGCAGAAAAATGCATCTACAGAGGAGGGCCGGCGACCGGCGGGACTGGTTAACCGAACCGGCGGGCTCGCCGGAGCATGCTGGGCCGGACGCATTGGTTTGGGGCCGATTGCGGTTTGAGGCCGATTGCCGAATGCGTGACGGCCAGGGTGCGTAGTCGGGGCGTATTGGCAGGAGCGTATTGGATAGTATGTCCGTATTTGGCGAGTACAAAATCGACGGCAATCAACTGGTCGCAAAAGAGACGGGCATTGCGATCCCGTTAACCGCCGGCTTCGCCCGCGACGCCCTCTCCATTGCAAGTTTTGTCTGGCTGGTGAACGGCGTGCGCGCCAGCCGTGTCCTGAAACGGCGCAATCCGCGGGCGCGCATCTCGTTCTTTCCGAAAAAGCCGCGGTCCTTTTACGCCATATGGCCGGTCTGCCAGCTTGCCGACGTGAAGATCACCGACGATCACGCGGCCGCCGACCTCCATTTCTATTTTGAGGACCGCGAATTTCTGACCGCGCCCCGCCCGGCGCCGTCCGCCAAGCCGGCCTTCAATGTGGGCTGTTTCGACATTCGCAAAAGCGTCGTCGCGCGGGTCTTTGAAGAAACCTTCGGTTACGCTCTCAGCATCGACCCGACAAGCTGGCGCGGCCCGGCCGTCGAAAAGTCCGAGGGCAACGGACGCCATGACGGGCGCATCATCGAATGCCCCATCGCCGCGCCGAAGCGCGATCATGTCTATCAGCGCCTCGTCTCAAACACTTATGACGGCCGCGACCATATCGACATTCGAACGCCCATTGTCGGCGGCAAGGTTCCCTTCGTCTATTTGAAGCGGCGCGAACCTTCCCTGCGCTTCACCAATGAAAACTATCGCGTCGATCTCGTAGACGCCGACGCGCTGCTTTCCCCGGACGAGCAGCAAAAAATCTCCGAATTCGCCGCCGCCATGCGCCTCGACTTCGGCGGCATCGACGTGTTGCGCGACCGCGGCGACGGCAGGATCTATATTGTCGACGCCAACAAGACCGATATGGGCCCGCCATCGGCGCTCACGTCGCAGGACAAGCTGAAAGCCATGCGCGGCCTCGCCGACGCGTTTTCCTCAATGGTGGACGCGGCTGTGGCGAACGGGGAACGCTAAGACGTTGCCCTCCATACCCTTCGTAAAAGACATAGACTTCACGCCAGGCGTTCCGGACGACATCATGCCCGGCGTCCGCCGCGTCATCGCCAACAATCCGGGGCCCTTCACCTATACGGGCACCGGGGTCTACCTCATCGGCGCGCGCGATGTGGCCGTCATTGATCCGGGTCCGGACGACCCGGCCCATCTCGACGCCCTTGAAGCGGCGGTCGGCGACGGCCGGGTCAGCCGCATTTTCATCACCCACACCCATTCCGATCATTGCGGCGGCGCGCGGGCCTTCGCCGAGCGAACCGGCGCGCCGATTTACGGGTTCGGCCCGCATCCGGTGCGCAAGCGCGAGCTTGACGCGCCGGCCCTTGACGAAGGCGCCGATTACGCCTTCGCGCCCGACGAGATCATCGCCGACGGCGCCGTCATTGAATGCAACGAGTGGCGCATCGAGGCCGTGCATACGCCCGGACATCTCTCAAATCATTTGTGCTTCGCGCTGCCGGCGCAAAAGACGCTCTTTACCGGCGATCACATGATGGGATGGGCGACGACGGTGGTGGCGCCGCCGGACGGCGACATGACGGCCTATCTCGAAAGCCTCGACCTGTTGCTCTCGCGCGACGACGAAACCTATCTGCCGACCCATGGCGCGCCCATTGAAAATCCGCGCCGTTTCGTTCGCGCGGTCAAGGCCCATCGCCTGATGCGCGATGCGCAGATCCTTGAGCAGTTGAAGAAGGGCCGCTCGCGCATCGCCGACATGGTCGACGCGATGTATGCGGATGTGGACCCGCGCCTGCACAAGGCCGCGGCGTTGAATGTGCTCGCGCATCTGATACGGCTTGTGGGCGTCGGCCGCGCGCGGTGCGGCGGCGAGCCGACATTATCGTCCGTATACAGTCTGAAAGGCTAGGCGGCGACGCTCAGCCCTGCACTTCCTTGCGCGCAGCCTGAAACGCCTGCCAGTCCTCGACCATGGCCGTCTCAGCGTCGACGCTTGCGTTAAACGCTTCGAGCGCGGCCTGGCGTTCTTCTTTTTCCAGCTCTTTGTTCTCTGTGACGCCGTCGAGACACTCGCGATACGCGCCGAGGGCGGCCTGGAACGCCTTGATCTCGCCAATGGTCGCCGAAACGTCCTCATCCGTCGCCGTCGCGGGATCGGGCATCGTCGGCGCCTCGCCGTTCATTTCACACTCGCCGGCGGCCGCAGAGCCGAACGCAAACAGGATTGCCGCGGCAAGCGGCGCCATCGCTTTAGAGTTCATGAAACTGTCCCTTCGCCATCGCGCGCCATTGGATGCGCGCCCGTCCAACGGCGCGGACCGTATCCGAAAATCGACGCCAAGGGCAAATCGGGGGAGCGCCCGTCAACCGTCCAGCAGGATCCGCCGCGCTTCCGCGATCAGGCGGCGCTGCATTTCATTCGGCCCGCCTTCGACTTCGGCCATGCGCTCCAGGAGCGCAACCAGCTCGCCCTTTTCGTCCGCCGTGCAGACATCGACGACGGGCGCAAAATCTTGCGCACGGAATTGCCGGCGTCGTTGACCTCGCCGACGGCCATGCGCGCAAAGGCGAAGAGACCGTCAGCGGTTTCCGCATCCGCCTGAAACGTCTCACGCATATGGGCGATCATCGCATCGCGCTGGCGGTCGGTCACGGCGCCGTCATATTGCGCAATCTGAAAGGCGAGAATGGCGCCCGCCTCGCGCGGATCGGAAAGGTTCTCAATGAGGCGCTGGTCAACGCGGCGGTTCCACTTGCCGCGGCGCACGACGCCTTTCGCGTCGCGGAGCGCTTCGCGCCCTTCCTGCGCTGCGTTGACGAAATGGGTAAATGCCCAGAAGGCTGCGGCGACTGCCCCAAGAATAGCGATGACAATGGTCACAGGCACGCCTCCGATCAGGATCGCGGGCATAGTAACGCGAGGCGCGTGAACAAATCACTGAGAATCTTGACCGGCGCAACGACGTCGCAGAAGTTTTTGGATTCCGGCTTTCGCCGGAAAGAACGGGTGGGTGGTTAAAGAACGGGTGGGTGGTTTTCGACTTATTTCCTCCCGCTCTCCCCGGCGAAAGCCGGGGTCCAGCATGCGCAAATATCATGCGAAAGCATGGTTTCACCTATGACTGAATCCCGCCTTCGCGGGAATGAGCAGGACTTTCGCCTGATTATATGGCGTTGTGGCCCACACTGCGAACGGGTGTCGCCGACGATAGAGAAAGAACTGCTTGAATTCGCAATGTGGCGTGCCCGCATGCGCTCTCGAACATTTTTTAGCGGTCGCGCAACCAGACGCTCAGTTGCAGCGGTTGGCGTCGTTGACGCCTGCCGTTCCATGCTTTTTCGCATAACGTCAGCGTCAGCAGACAAAACGGATTTCACTACACCACGGGCGCCGCTAAAAAGCTGTGGTGCAATGACGTCGAGCATACTTGCCTCCCAGCTGTCTGGCCTCCCAGCTGTCTGGAATGGCAAGTATTTGGTACGCCAATCATATTTCAAGGATAAACGCGCTCGCTCCGCCAGTCCGCCTCGGCGTTGTCGCGCCGATAGACGAGACGGTCATGGAGGCGGAACGGCCGGTTCACCCAGAACTCGATCTCGACGGGCCGGAGACGATAGCCGGACCAGTGCGCCGGGCGCGGCACGTCCGCCCCGTCATACAGCTTGTCGAGCCGGGCGATCTCCTGCTCCAGCGCCTCACGGCTTTCCATCGGCCGGGACTGGGCCGAGGCATGGGCGCCGAGCTGCGCGTTGCGGGCGCGGGTCGCAAAATAGGCGTTCGCTTCCTCGTCGCTGACCCGCTCCACGGGCCCGCGGAAGCGAACCTGGCGGCGAATGGTCTTCCAGTGAAAACACGCCGCGGCCTGCGGGTTCGCAACAAGCTCGTCGCCCTTGGCGCTTTCCACATTCGTATAGAAGGTGAGCCCGCACGCATCGACGTCCTTGAGGAGAAGCATGCGCACATTCGGCAGATGGTCGGCGCCGGCGGTCGCCACCGCCATGGTGTTGGGGTCGTTGGGTTCCGTTTCCCCCGCTTTTTCGAGCCAGATGGCAAACAGCGCGAACGGGTCGTGAACGGGGAACACATCGCCCTGATCCTCGTCGACGGCGTAGGCCTCCTCATTCGGGCTCGGCGGTATCAAATCATCCGACATTACTTAAACCATCCGACTTCTGACGTCCGTTTACGTCCGATAAATCACGACCCGCCTATTATGCGAGATGAGCGGGGCATGATAGGGTGCGCGCGCTTGAAATCAACGTCGCTTACGGAAATCATCGATGTCATTCAACAGCTTCGGACGGGTCTTTCGATTCACGACCTGGGGCGAATCCCACGGGCCCGCCCTTGGCGTCGTCGTCGACGGCTGTCCGCCCGGCCTGAAGCTGCGCGAGGAAGACATTCAAACCTTTCTGGACAAGCGCAAACCCGGCGGATCGAAATTCGTCACCCAGCGCAAGGAGCCCGACCGCGTCAAAATTCTTTCCGGCGTCTTTGAGGACGACCGGACCGACGGCCCGCGCACGACGGGGACGCCCATCAGCCTGATGATCGAAAATGTCGACCAGCGCTCGAAAGACTACTCTGACATTCGCGACAAATACCGTCCCGGTCATGCGGACATTGCTTATGACGCGAAATACGGCATCCGCGACTATCGCGGCGGCGGGCGATCGTCGGCGCGGGAAACGGCGGCACGGGTCGCCGCCGGCGCCGTGGCGGAGCTGGCGCTGCAATCTATTCTTGGTGCGGACTTTTCCATTCGCGCCTGCCTCGTCCAGATGGGCGAGCACAAAATCGACCGGGGCAATTTCGACTGGGGCGTTATCGAAGACAATCCGTTCTGGTGCCCCGACCCTGAAGCGGCAAAGGCGTGGGAAACCCATCTCGACACTGCGCGCAAGGCCGGCTCCTCCATGGGCGCCGTTGTCGAAGTCGTCGCCTCCGGCGTTCCCGCCGGCCTCGGCGCGCCGGTTTACGGCAAGCTCGACGCGGACCTCGCCAGCGCCATGATGTCCATCAACGCCGCCAAGGGCGTTGAAATCGGCGCCGGGTTCGAAGCCGCGCAATTGTCGGGCGAGGAAAACGCCGATGAGATCCGTATAAAGAACGGGTCGCCCCATTATCTCTCCAACAGGGCCGGCGGCGTGCTCGGCGGGATTTCCACCGGCCAGGACATCGTCGCGCGCTTCGCGGTCAAACCCACATCGTCAATCCTCACCCCGCGCCGAACCGTCAATGCGCAGGGCGAAGAGACGGAGATCGTCACCAGGGGCCGTCATGACCCGTGCGTGGGCATTCGCGGCGTCCCCGTAGGCGCGGCGATGATGGCCCTCGTCCTCGCCGACCACGTCATGCTGCACCGCGCGCAATGCGGGTGACGGCAGCGTCCGAAATTACGCCCCGCGAGCGATGTCGACCAAGCGCAGGCGTCCATAATTCCAAATAGATTCCAGAGACATGCCTCTATGAAAATCAGGGGTATTCACATCCAGGAAAATGTACGGAATAGTCATGGGGTTGCGTGCCAGTCAGTAAACAATTGTGAACTGGCGTTTGCGAGTTCAAACGCGCGTTTCTCAAATCAACAAGGGGATGGTGATGAAATCGAAAACAGTTATTTTTGCAAGCGTTTTTGCCTTGACTTCAACCGTGCACGCACAAGACCTCAATATCGAGACAAGCGTCGCTCTACGCGTTGATCCGGCGGAAAATGCAATCAGCGGGAAGTGTGAAATCATCGCAGATGATGGCGCACGATCAACTCAGCCTGTCAAAGCAGGGGTTGCCGAACAGGGCTGGGACGGCGTAGGCGCCGAGTGTACAATAAAAAATGACGGAGCGACCGCCGTCACCGTTGATATGGTCACCAAAGTTCTGAGTATAGAACGAGGTGGGTGCCAGGGCAGCACTACGAAAAGCGATGGATCAGGTATTTCGTTTAGCAGTGGCAGCTGCCCCTTTACGATTAAACCGGGCGTCCAAGCAAAAATCGTAATCAACAACGCATAGAAGAAAATTATAGAAAGCACGCGCCGCGACACTTCGTGTCGCGGCGTCCGCTCCTGGCGGCGACACGCCGTTCGGTTTCAACCAGGCCCCGAACCGCGCTAACCTTGCTTCACGGCGCCAATCAAAAACTCACGATTGCCGTCGCCGCCGGCAATGGGGCTTTCGGTCCAGCCGGTTGTTTTCCAGCCCGGCAATCCGTTGAGCCATGTTTCAATGCCGCTGACGACGCCGATCGAGTTCGCCTCGCCCGGTTTCACGATGCCGCCCTTGCCGAGCTGCGCCCGGCCGACTTCGAATTGCGGTTTGATCAGCGCTGCGAGCCGCGCGCCCGGCGCCGCCAGTTCCAGCGTCGGCGGCAGGGCTTTCCTCAGGGAAATGAAACTGACATCGCAGACGATGACGTCCACGGGCTCGGGGAGAAGCGACGGTGAAAGATCCTTCGCATGGGTCTGTTCGAGATTGACGACGCGGGGATCGTCTCGCAGCGAGGGATGCAACTGATCGCGCCCCACATCGACCCCATAGACCTTCGCCGCGCCGGCGCGCAGCAACACATCGGTGAAGCCGCCGGTGGAGGCGCCGAGATCGAGGCAGACCTTGCCCGCCGGATCGATCTTCATCGCCTGAAGCGCGGCGGCAAGTTTCACCCCGCCGCGGGAAACATAAACGTACGCCTCGCCCGCTGCGGCGACGTCATCGTCTTCGGAAATCTTCCGGGATGGTTTTGTCGCGACGGTGCCGTTCACCCGGACAAGACCCGCCTCTATCGCCGCGCGCGCCCGCGCGCGCGATTCATAAACGCCGGATTCCACAAGATGCACATCGAGCCGCATAAGGCGCGCTTATCCAGAGTGAACGGGCCCAAATGTTTAGGTCAGTTTCGCGCCGTCATCAAAAACCGGGCGAGCGGCGGGGCGACGCGGGCAAGGCGCATGGTCGCGCTGAGCTTGGGGTTGCGCCCGCGGGTCAACGCCTCTTCCGCATGCTCGTGAAACGCACCGAACTGACCCTCGCGCAGCGCCGCCTTCGCATTGTTAAGGGCAATGGTGTAGCGCAGCTTCCGGATCTGCTGATCGCAAAGAACCATGAGGTCCGGGCGCGCGGCGCGGAGCTTTTCGTAGACTTTAATGGTAAAGGCGCTGAGGCGCGTATCGTTCGACGACAGCGAATCGTCTCTGAGGCGATACCAGGCGAGCGGCTCGTGCAGATACGCCGCCTCGCCCCCTGCAACCAGAATGCGGATCCACAAATCGAAGTCCTGCGCATTGCGCAGATCGTTGTCGAACCCGCCGACGCGATCGAACCAGTCGCGCCGCATGGTGACGGCGGTGTAGACCTGAAACGCGCGGGAGGCGACCCGCTTCAGCGTTACCGGCGGCGCCATCTTGACGTTTTCCGAGCAGCGATTGCCGGGACGCCTTTCGTCAACGAACGTGTATGCGTCGCAGGCGACAAACGCGCATTCCGGCGCGGCTTCGAGAGCGCCCAGCATTTTTTCAAGATAGTCTGGCGCCCAGGCGTCGTCGGCGTCCAGCATCGACAGGAATTCGCTTTGGGACGCGCGCGCCGCGCCGTTGCGCGCCGCCGCCGCGCCGGCGTTTTCCTGCTGGATAACCCTGATGCGGTCGTCCCTGTAGGACCGGGCCACTTCAACGGTGTCGTCGGTGCTGCCGTCATCGACGATCACAAGGGTCCAGTCCCCACGGGTCTGCGCCAGAACGCTTTCAATCGCGTCACCGATATAGGAACCGACATTGTAAGCCGGCATCATGATGGACGTGCTGGACGGCACCGATCGATACACTCGCATTGCGTAAGCCGTCCCGCATGCATGTTGCGCGCCGAACCCGTTAAAATACGCCGCCCGTCGGCGCGGCGGCTGCGGCCCAATGTGGTTAAAGACAATTGGTGTGGTTAAAGAGAATTCGCGTGGTTAACGGCGCGACGACAATGACGGCAAACACCGCGCCGGCCTCTCCCGGCGACCGGCGCGTCAGCGGCCGCGTCACCCCCGGGAGGTCGTCTCCGCGTAAATCGCCTCGATCCGCCCGCTTTGGGCGCGCAGGGTTTGCCTCGCCTCGCGCAGCTGCGTCGCCGCCCATTCATCGCGCGCCTCGGCCCGGCGCAGTTCATCGGCGATGGCGCTGAGGCGGGTTTCGAACCGGAGACGCAACCGGGCGATTTCTGCCTCTATCGCAGCGAGCTTCTGCTCTGGATGATCGTCCCCCGCCATCAATAAGCCGTCCCGGTTGCGTCGGACGGCAAAATCAAGTTTTTGGTAAATAATGTCAACCGGTTTTTCCGGTTAAATGTAAATATTGTCGGGTATTCGCCGGACGGGCCGCGGGCCCTGCCCTATCTGTTCAAGTCAATGCCGACCACGAGCTGGCAGTCCCAGTCGGCTTTTTTGAGATCGCTTTCCTTCTTCGGATTAAGCCGGCGGACGATCCACTTCGCCGCCGTCTGACCGACCAGGATTCTCAAAACCGCATCGCGCGATTCCTTTTTGCTGGCGACAAACAGCGACTCCTGACCCGGCGCGGGACGGCGATGGGGATGCACCCAGATAAGCTCGCCCGCATTGACCCGCGGCGCCATCGCGTCGTCGGCGACGTAGACGCCGTAAAGCGCCCTGACATTTTTCCATTTGTCCGGCCGGCGCCGGTGTTCGACGATTTCGCCCAGGCAAAATGCGTTTTCGTCGCCCGCATCGGCAATTGCCGCGTAAACCGGAACGAGATCGCCGGGCCCGTCGCCGGCGCCGTCCGCGGCCCCTAAACGCGGGGGCGCCTCATATGGGACCGAGCGTTCGTCTTCGCTGACGCCGCCGACTTCAAGCCAGATGGCGGATACGCCGAGGGCCTCTGCAATGTTCTCGACGATGTTGCGCCGCGGCTCGGTGTCGCCGGTTTCCCACTCCGCGACCGCGGACTGGGAGCGCCCGACGGTCCGGGCGAGATCGGCCTGAGACATCCCGCTCCGCTTGCGGGCGCTTTTGATTCTTTCGCCGATTCCCATACCGAAAAATGCCGGCAACGGCGGAAAGAAATCCAACCGGAAAATCCGGTTACATCAATATTTCCGGTACGCTACAGGCGTTCATTAACCGTGAAGGTTAACGACCTCCGCCGTCATGCCAAGGGCCTCGCGGGTGCGCTCGACGATATGGGCGGCGTTGAGGCGCGCCGCATCGTACATCCTGGCCGGGGAATCCTGATCCTGGAAAACGTCCGGCAAAGTCATCGTCCGGATCTTCAGGCCGCTGTCGAGAATCCCGGCGTCGGAAAGGAAGTGCAGCACGAACGCGCCGAAGCCGCCGCGCGAGCCTTCCTCGACGGTCACGAGGACTTCGTGATTGCGCGCAAGGTCCATGACGAGGTCATGATCGAGGGGCTTGGCGAAGCGCGCATCGGCGACTGTGGTTGAGAGCCCCTGGCTTTCCAGCATGTCGGCGGCTTTCAGCGCTTCCTGCAAACGGCCGCCATAGGCGAGCAGCGCAACCTTGGTTCCTTCCTTCACAATCCGGCCCTTGCCGATTTCAAGGATCTTGCCCTTTTCCGGCAGGTCGACGCCGACGCCCTCGCCGCGCGGATAGCGGAAGGCGATCGGATGTTCGTCAAAGGCGACCGCCGTCGCCGTCATGTGAACGAGTTCGGCCTCATCGCCCGCGGCCATCAGCACCATATTGGGCAGGCAGCCGAGATAGGCGATGTCGAAGGCGCCGGCGTGGGTCTGCCCGTCGGCGCCCACGAGGCCGGCCCGGTCCATGGGGATGCGCACGGGCAGGTTCTGGATCGCCACGTCGTGGACGACGCTGTCATAGCCGCGCTGGAGGAATGTGGAATAAATCGCCGCAAACGGCTTCATCCCGTCAGCGGCCATGCCCGCCGCAAAGGTGACGGCATGTTGCTCGGCGATGCCCACATCGTAGCACCGCTCCGGATAAACATCGGCGAACATATCCAGCGACGTGCCTGACGGCATGGCGGCGGTGATCCCGATGATCTTGTCGTCGGTTTCCGCTTCCCTGATCAGCGCCTTGGCGAAGACCTTCTGATAGGCCGGCGCGTTCGGCGTTCCCTTTTTCTGCTTGCCGGAGACAACATCGAATTTGGCGACGCCGTGATATTTGTCGGCGGATTCCTCCGCAGGCGGATAACCGGCGCCCTTGCGCGTCACCACATGAACGAGGACCGGGCCCTCTTTCATGTCGCGGACGTTCTCCAATACGGGAACGAGCTGGTCGAGATTGTGGCCGTCGATGGGCCCCACATAGTAGAAACCGAGTTCTTCAAACAGCGTGCCGCCGGTCATCATGCCGCGACCATATTCCTCCGCCTTGGCGAGCTGTTTGTAGACCGCTTTGGGCAGGCGTTTCGCGAGCTGTTTTCCGAAAGACCGGAAGCCCTGATAGACGCCGGAGGACGATGCGCGGGCAAGGTAAGCGCTCATGGCGCCCACGGGCGGGGCGATCGACATATCGTTGTCGTTGAGGATCACCACCAGTTTCGAGCCGAGATGGCCGGCGTTGTTGAGGCCCTCATAGGCCATGCCGCCGGACATGGAGCCGTCGCCGATGACGGCGATGGATGTCGTGTTCTTATCAAGGTGCCGAGAGGCTTCCGCGAACCCCGTGGCCGCGGAAATCGACGTCGCGGCGTGGGCCGCGCCGAACGGGTCGTATTCGCTCTCGGACCGCTTGGTGAAACCGGAAAGGCCGCCGCCCTGACGCAGGGTGCGGATGCGGTCGCGCCGGCCGGTCAAAATCTTGTGCGGGTAGCACTGGTGGCCAACGTCCCAGACGAGGCGGTCGTCCGGCGTGTTGAAGACGTAATGGATCGCCGTTGTCAGCTCGACGACGCCAAGGCCCGAGCCCAGATGTCCGCCGGTCACTGAAACCGCGTCGATCATTTCCGCGCGCAGTTCATCGGCGAGCTGGCGCAACTGGGATTTTTCCAGCTTGCGCAGGTCGGCCGGAAAATTCACTTGATCTAACAGCGGCGTCTCTATGGCCATCTTGTCTTCCCCTCTCATCATGCGGGACCCGTCTGCCGTCTTTGACTGTCGAGGCGCTCTGTAGCGCATCCTGACGGCGGCGGAAGGAGCCCGTTCTAGCGATTTTGGCGGTTTTCACCACCCCATATGCCATGAAATCGCGGCAAGTTGACGACGCTTTCGTGTCACGGGTTGCGCAAATGCCGCAGGGCTCATTTGCGGCGCTGCGCAGGGCAACGTAAGATTTGGAAATATTGCTGGAGGGGACGAAATGACGGGACGGCTTCGGGCGGCGCTGGCTTCCCTCTTTCTCATTTTAGGAATTGGCGCGGCGGCGGCGGAAGACCCGGAATATCTGACGCAGTACAAACTTTACAATCAGGCGCTGCAGGTCGGCGACGCCGAGGCCGCTGCCGAGCACGCCAAGGCCGCATGGATCGCCGCCGAAACCGAGCTCGGCGACGACCGGCTGACAGCGATTCTGGCCTTCAACTACGGGCGGATGATATTTCTGTCGGACCCGAAAAATGCCCTGGCGCCGCTGCGGCGGACAAATGAGCTCGCGCCACTTGCGGACGGCGCCATTCCGGTTGTTGAGCTGCAGTTTCTGATCGCCTTCGCTGAAGCTGTCCAATCAGGCTTCGCGCGCCGAGATGAGAAAGCGCTGCGAGAAGCCGTCGACGCATTTGAACAACAAAATGGCGGCGCCAGCGTCGAAACCGCGGCAGCGCGTCTGCAGCTGGCCCTGAAAAGCGTGAACGCCAAACATCTGCGCAAGGCGCTTCGCGACGGCGAAACCGCCGAGGCTGCTATCTTAAGCGCCGCGCCACACGACTATAAATCGCTCGGGCAGGCGATTCTCGTTCAGGCCGCGGCGAAAATCGGCCTCAACAGACAATCAACCGTGACGCGGCATTCGACTCAAAAACTGCATGAGATATACGCAGACCTTTTACGCGCGCAAAAACCCTTTCCGCCGCAGGAGAGTTTCGACGCGTTCGATGATACGCTTGCGCAGATTATTGCATGGCGGTCAGCCACAGGTGCGTTACTACAATCTCACAGTAGAAAGCTGACGCCCGAAAACGAAGCGGCAATCGAAGAACTCAATCCAATACTTGCAAAGGAAATAAAAACGGCCGAGGAATGCAATATAGAATGGATTCGCAAACCGCCAAACTATCCGATCCCTGCTGAAGACGAAGGCTATGTCGGCGCGCTTTTTGCCGTTTATGATTTGAACGCCGACGGGCAGGTCGAAAATATCAGAATTCTGTCCGAGGTGCCGCAGGAAATATTCAGTAAGGCAACCATAGAAGCAATGGAGAAATGGCGGTCAAAGTCAACGCCACTGGACCACCCGGCCTGTCGCGAAGACCTCATCGTTCACGTGAAATTTATTTTTTGACTAAGGTGTGGAGTGCCGGACGGACTTTCTGACAAACGCTGCGTCGTCACCGGGGCCGGCGCCGGGATCGGGCGCGCCATTGCGCTTGATCTTGCGGGGCGCGGCGCGTTGCTCGCCCTTTCCGACGTCAACGAGGACGGCCTGAACGAAACGCGGGCCCTGATCGGCGCCGCGGACAATCGCCATCGCTATGACCGGCTTGACGTTGCGGAGCGGGACGCCATCGAGGCCTATGCCGCGCAATTGCGCGACCAGTGGGGCGCGGCGAGTTTTCTGTTCAACATCGCCGGCGTCACCCGGATCGGCGAGTTTGCGGCGACGCCGACCGCCTCTTTTGACAAGGTCATGGACGTGAATTTTTTCGGCACGGTCGACATGTGCCGGGCATTCCTGCCCCAGCTGATCGAGACCAAAGGCGCCATTACCAACATATCGTCCGTATTCGGCCTGATCGGCTTTCCCGGTCAGGCGCATTATTGCGCGTCGAAATTCGCCGTACGCGGATTTTCCGAAACGCTGGCTATGGAGTTGGCGCCGAAAGGCGTTTCGGTCACCTGCGTTCATCCGGGCGGCGTCGCCACCAATATTGCCCGCGCGGCGGAACTTGACGATCTGCCGGACAATTTCAAATCCCGTGAGAAGCTCGACAGGAAGTTCGACAAGGTTGCCCGCAACAGCCCTGAAAGCGCCGCCCGCATTATCATTAACGGCGCCGCCAGGGGCAAACGCCGGGTCATCGTCGGCGCGGACGGGCATTTTATCTCGATTGTTCAGCGCCTGTTCCCGCGCGGCTATGCATCGGTACTGCCGCGCCTGATCGGTATGCGCGACTGAGCGAATGCCTGTTTGGTCGCAGGCCTACTTCGCGCGAGAGGGATCGTCGCGCCACACCAGATAGGAAATCGCAACGCCGATTGCAGCGGCGGCGAGAACGCCCGCAAACATGACCACAAAACCGGACCGGACATCAACGAGATAAATCGCCGCCGCCGTCGCAACGCCCGTCGCCACAAAAAGCCATCCCGCCGCCCGGTTCGCGGCGATCCACGCCGCTTCGCTGCTCAGCGTCCACGGCGTGCGCAGACCGATAAACCAGGTCGACCGGCTTTTCGCCATGAAGTTTCCAATGACGATCAGCAACACGCAGATCGGCAGCAGAATGAGGCGGGAATCCGGTTCGGCGCCGTTCGCCGCCGCGGAAACGATTACGAAATGAAGCGCCGCCATCAGGCCGAGCACGCCGAACCAGCTCGCATAATAGAGGCCGGCGCTGCGCCAGACATTTTCCCGTCGCGGATCAATACAGGGAATGGCCGCAAAGAGAACAGAGACAATCAGGCCAAGCGCCGGGAACAGCGCCAGCATGACATTGCGCGGCGCATAGTCATCGACTTCCCCTTTGATATTCCAGTGGCTGGGCAGCATCGCGTCCGCCGGAATATGCCGCAGGCCGTAAAAGGAAACGCCCATCATCAGCAAAATAATGCCGACACTGAATATGTAAGCGGCGCGGGGCATTTAAGCGCGGCCCCTGGCGGAGCGCCTTTTCGGCGCCGCTTCACCGACGCGAAAAAGCGACATCAGGTTCGCCATCGTTTCCTCCGCGACGGAGGCGTTGATCCGATAGATCAGCGTCACGCCGCGGCGCTCCACATCGACGAGATCGGCGTCTTTCAAAACGCCGAGATGGCCCGAAAGGGTCGGTTTGGCGATGTTCAGCGCGTCGGCAATGTCGCCGGCGGAAAGCGGCCCTTTTGTCAGCGCCGCGAGGATTTCCCGGCGCGAAGGGTGCGCCAGCGCGCGGTATACGTCGGTCATATTTCCTTATTTCACGAAATACCGAAATATGTCAACGAAAGAAATCGCCACGGAGCGCGACGAAGCGGATTTTGCGTATGTCAGTCGAACTCCGCCGGCTCAGCTTTCGGCTTGCCGTTTCCGCCGACGACGATCTTTTCGATCTTTTCCTGGGCGGATTTGAGCTTCGCCTCGCAATGGGCTTTCAGCTTCGCCCCGCGCTCGTAAAGCGCAATGGAGTCTTCAAGCTCGGCCTTGCCGCTCTCCAGTTTCGAAACGATGTCCTCAAGCTCTGCAAGAGCCTTCTCAAAAGACAGCGCCAGGATGTCGTCGGGTTTTTTTGCCATGGACGCCTTTTTGGAAGGATGCGGCCGTCATTGCAAGCGGCGTTTTTTTGCGCGCGCGACCTGATCCGCCGGCGTTTTTGGCCAATAGTTTCGGCCCGGGTCGGAGGGGCATGATGAGAACTTTGTCGCATTATCCGTGCGCTGGCGATTTTCGCCATGGGTGTAATTACAGTTTTAATAGTGGTCGGTCCGAACCCGATAAAACCGCTCACAGCAGAAGCTACAACTTATTCAAACAACGCGCCCCCCCCCCGCAGTCGTGACCAGTTGGGGCGGCGATGAACTTCGCCAACGGGCTTCGCAGCAGTTGAAAGCTGAACTATCGCACGAACAAATTCTGGCGCTAGACTGTTGTTGATTGCGACGGAAGAACTTCAGGAGCGCGGCGGGCGCTACGGGCTTTGCGCCATGTGCGTTGACGTCGGTCAGGGCTTCACGAGCATTACTAAGCGCATATTCTCTGACGCCGCCCTGCCGCGGTGGATACGCCATTATGGTGAGTACATTCCCCAACGATGAAACAAAAGACCCGACGTATCTCCGTCGTTCCCGGCTAAACCAGGATAACCTATTGTCGGGCGACAGCTATCCGTTCCTTGCCTTTACCCTTTCCAACACCGCCGCCCAGCGTGTTTCAAGTTGGACACACTGCGCCGCCGGGAGGTGCGCAGTTAGAGCTTTCACGCGCTCGTAGATAGTTCCAAGGTCTTTGAAGTCTTGACTCATATTGAGGTTCGAGTCGCCCGAAGGATGCTCTCGTTTGTCGACCAGAACCTCATCTACGTAGGTGAAGCGCCCGGCCGCTGCGAGTTGTATTGTTAGCCAAAACCCATCGTACTTTGGCAGTTCTGGATCCATGAACCCGGCCGCTTTAACGGCGTCGGTTCTCGCAATCATTGTGCGCATGATCGCGAAATGAGCGTTAGCGACGTCAAAAAGTACATCACCTTGCGGTTGCGGGGCGTTATACCGATTTGAAATATTCCGCCTGCGATTATTGAAGTTAGAGTAATTAGAGTAGACGACCACTGCATCTGGATCGCGACGAAGCGCTTCGCGCTGGCGTTCAAGCTTCTGTGGGCGGAACAGATCATCGCCGTCCAGCACGCCGACATAACGGCCCTTTGCAATCTTCAGCGCACTGTTTCGATTTCTTGGGATGCCCATATTCTCATGAATGACGGGCACTACGCAGCCGGGGTGGAGATCGGCGTAATTGCGTATGGTCTCAACTGAGCCATCCGTCGAACCATCGTCGGCCAGGAGGATTTCACGGGGTTTGACCGTCTGCGCGAGCACGCTTTCCACCGCCTCCACAAGGTAGTCCCGGTGATTGAAAGAGGTGATGACGATGCTGACGTCAAATGGCGCGTCTGAGTTCATAAACTCACGTGTCCTCTCGTCAAATTGACGGTGGGGCGGCCCTCGCATCTATCGTTAGGGGCCCAAATGAATGCTCTGATAATTGTTATCTTTCATAAAAGAGAGTCACCTTTGTGAAGAAAGTCAAGCCTGCAAGGCGCGGGCTCCTGGCATTCGGCGCCAAAATCCTCAGCGCGCACGGTCAGCCTCAATCCGGCGGCGCCGACATCGAGGGCTTTAAAAAAATCGGAATCTTCCGTAAGCGGTTTATCGACTATTCCGCTGCTGCCGGCGCTTCAATGCCGCTCCTGAACCCCGGCGGTTCGTATATGCGCCACGACCAGTAATGATTGCCCCCGTCGCGGCTGACGCGAACCCAGGCTTGCCGGCGCAATTGCTGGTCGATCATCCAGTTGAGATATCCGTGGGCGCAAAGCACCACATCGCCTTCGCGCGCATGTTCGGCGAGACGCGTCGCGATTTTGCGCACGCGGGCCCAGCTCTGAAGGTGGTTTTCGACGCCGTCCGGCGCAAACCCCAAAAACCAGAGGGTGCGCGAAACGACGCCCCACTGACCGGGGCGGAGCTTTAAAAAGTCAGGAAATGGCGGCGGCGGCAACGGCGCTTCCACAAAGACGGGGTCCGCCGGAATCGCGCGATCGGCGCCGGCGATATGGCGCGCGGTCTCAATCGCGCGGGGCAGGGTCGACGAGAGGATCGTCTCGGCGCGCTCGGCAAGCGCAATCAGGCCCGCGGGCGGGCATTCATCGGCCACCAGCCCGCTTTGGTCATATTGCGCCCACCAGTCCCCATACTCGCGCGCCGTGATGGTCACATCACGGGCGAGGTCCGGGCGCCCATGGCGCACTGTAACGATCCGGCCGGTCATGAAACTTGTCCGATGCCCCTTTCCGCGGACCTTATGGCGCGGTTCTCAGGCCTCCATCAAGCTCCGTACATGCGCCGCAACGCTGGCCGCCAGCGCATCGAGGTCATAGCCCCCTTCAAGGACAGAAATCATGCGGCCTTTCGCCTTGTCGCGGGCGACGCCGGCGATTTCCGCGGTCGCCCAGGCGAAGTCGTCTTCATTGAGGGTCAGCCCGCCGAGGGGGTCCGCCCCATGGGCGTCGAAGCCGGCGGAGATGACGATGAAATCCGGATCGAAGTCGCCGAGCGCCGGCAGCAGCAGCTCGCCCCACGCCCGCCGGAAGGCGTCTCCGCCCGACCCCGTCGCCAGCGGCGCATTGGCGATGTTGTCGAAGTCCCCGCGCTCGCTTTCCGGACCCGTGCCCGGATATTGCGGCCATTCGTGAGAGGACGCGTAAAAGGCGTTTTCATCGGAGCGGAACGCCGCCTCCGTGCCGTTGCCATGGTGCACGTCGAAATCGAGGACGGCGACGCGCTGTGCGCCATGAACCGCCCGCGCATGCATCGCGGCGATGGCGGCGGAATTGAAAAAGCAGAAACCCATGGCCCGCTCAGGCTCCGCATGATGGCCCGGCGGGCGCGCGGCGACAAAGGCGTTTGCCGCCTCGCCCCCGAAGACCGCGTCAGTCGCCGCAACGGCGCCGCCGGCGGCGCGCAACGCGGCTTCAAGCGATGACGGCCCCATGAATGTGTCGGCGTCGAACTGGGCGAGACCGTCCGTCGGCGCGTTTTCTTCAACGACGCGCCGGAAGCTTTCCGGGTGCACGCGCTCGATCTCGTCCGCCGTCGCCGTCGGCGGGTTGCGTTTCTCAAGATGGGCGAACGCGTCGCTTTTCAAAACCCTGTCGACGGCGTCATACCGTCCGCCATGTTCAACATGACCGGGCGGAACCTCGTGACGGGAGAAAACGGGATGGGTGTAGAGAAGGGTAGACATTACGCTAGGTAATTGCTTTCAAGACCGCATTACCGCCAGCCGATCCAATCTTCAAGCTTGCAGATTGTGCGGCGCCACTAGTTCGGTATTGTACAACATGGTCCTGATCTCTCACGCCCCATTTTTGTACACTCCGACAAATAACAAGAGCATTGAGGGTTGGCGGCGGAACGTCTCCAAGGAATTGAGCAGCTCTGCGAGCCATAATTACAGACGGAATTTCAATATTGACAGCATTTTTTGAATGGTAAGGATTGCTTTCGATAGCCGCCACGTGATTGGCAACATACCGCAACGCGTCATAATAAGTACTCAATCCTTTTATCTCTTTTACATGTGTGGCGATATCGCGGAATTTTCGTTCCCACCATTTAAATCCACCGTGCCAACAATACTTCGGATCAAGAAAAATAAATGGAAAATCAAATCCGGAGAGGTTTTGGTGAATTGTAGCAAATAGGTCTTTATAAAGGGCTGGATTCTTTTCCGCCCAATAGTCCGAAACATCGAAGCCGGGATTTGTCATTAAAACAATTGCCTTCGCAGACTCCAATTTACCCAAATGTGGTTGCGGTAATAAACCAGTATGAAAGATTGTTGTTTTCTCGTTTTGCCAAGGTGACGCAACATAAGACTCAAAATCGTAAGGCTTATCATGGAATTTGCCCCACTGCCGTTTTGTCATAGCATTATCATCATCGGCGTGCAGGTAGGGTGGTTTCGCAGCAGCAAATCGCCTCCAATAATTTATATATTCATCAAGCGGATTCATCAGAGATCTTTCCGTGTTACCCATGCTTCGATGCAGACCAGATGTTGAGATTAATGATGGAAGGAAAGAAAACAATCCTTGGCCCCGCCACGAATAACGACATCCCCATGCTCCAAGACTGCCGCAGGCGGCGCCCGTGACGGAGCGGAAACACTCGGCGCTTTTTCGCTACATCGAGCGCCTGCAAGGCGACCGCTCCTGGGGCGCGATGCTTGACGCGGGCACGGGCGCCAATTCCCTTCGCTGGGTCGCCGGGCTTGCAACGACCCGGTGGACGGCGGTGACCTGCTCGGCCGGCGAGGCCGACCGGACGCGCAGCGCGATTAATGAGGCGCTAAGGCCGCAAGACCGGATCGTCCTGGGCAACTGGGCCGACGCGGAACTTCTGAAAGGCGAGCTTTATGACACGGTGCTTGCCGGTTATCTTTTGGGCGCGATCGAGGGATTTTCGCCGTATTTCCAGTCCTATCTCTTCGCGCGCCTGCGCCCGGTGACGCGGGGCGCCCTCTACGTGACGGGGCTCGAACCTTACGTACCCACCGCCCGCCCGGAGACGGAAGCGGGAGCGCTCCTCTGGGAGATCGGCCGTTTTCGCGATGCTTGCATGTTGCTCACCGGCAATATGCCGTACCGTGAGTATCCCGCCCCATGGGTCGTCGATCATGTGCAGCGCGCGGGGTTTACGGTCCGCAACGTCAAGCACTTCGCCATCGGCTACAAAGAGGGCTTCGTCAACGCGCAGATCGATATGTGCGCGCCCGGACTTGAGGCGTTGGCCGACCGCGCCCTCGCGCAGGCGCTCCGCGAGCGCGGCGAAACCCTGCGCGCCCGGGCGCTTGACGTGATCGACAAGGAAGGCGCCCTGCGCGGGTGTCGAAACTACGTTGTCGCCGCGGAACCCGCTTGAACCGGCCGCCGCGATGTCTTGAACCGCACACGCTCGCGCGCTGGCGCCGTGCGCGGCGGACGCATATGTATGACGCATGATCCTTCGCCCCGCCACGATTGACGATGCGCCCATGCTTGAAGACTGGCGCCAACTGCGCGGTGATGCGGCTGACCCGAGCGGCGTGGGCAGAGCGCCGTTAAGCGCCGGCGCTCAGCGGTTCGACACGCGCTTCCAGAACACCACCTTGTCGGCGCCGTCCTCGTAGAAATCCCGGATGCGCGCTTCCTCCGCGTAGCCGCTCTTGCGATAGAACTCCCGCGTCGCTTTCAGTGCGGGCGTGCTCATGGTTTCCACGAGCAGCACCCGCTCGCCCTGTTCGGCAAGGCGCCCTTCCAGATACGCCATCATCTCGCGGCCAAGACCCGCGCCCTGATGTTCCGGCAGGACGCCGATGGCCAGCAAGTTCCAGGCCCCGTCGGTCATGCGTTCGGGCTCGCAGAACCCGAACCCCACCGGCTTGTCGTCGAGAAGGCAGACAAACCAGATGTCGCGCCGCGTTCGCTTGAAGTAAGGCTCGATCATGTCGTCGAGCATGTCGCCGGGGAACAGCTCCGCCGCCTCGGCGACGAGCTTGATATGCGGAATGTCGCCCGGCTCGACCGGGCGAATGCGTCGGTTTGCCATTTAAGGGGTCTTATTCGCTTCCCGGCGCCCAAGCTAGGGGCGTAACGGACAGTTGACATTTGGTTATACCCCCATAGGGTATATGATGCCCGTGAGAGACGATACGAAATCCGCCGCCATGAAGCGCCTCGCCCGCATTGAGGGACAGGTGCGCGGCGTCGCGCGCATGATCGACGAGGATCGCTACTGCATCGACGTCGTCCGTCAGGTGCAGGCGATCAAGGCGGCCCTCGGCGGACTGGAAACCGTCATTCTGGACGATCATCTGGACACCTGCGTTGAAGACGCCCTCGCCGGCAAAAGCCTCGCGGCGCGGCGGGAAAAGGTTGAGGAGCTGGTCGCGGTGATGGGCGGGCGGAAGCGATGAAGCTTGTCCTCGCCCTCCTCTTCGCCATGGCGAGCCTCGCCAACGCGCCGGCGCCCTGCGCCCACGCCCTCGGCATGGACGCCGACAACGCCTCCCACCACGCCGCCGGCGAAGACGCCCGCGCAACCATGGCGCATGACGGCGCGCATGCGTCACACAAACAGCATACGGATCATATGTCTTCTCCGCGCGATACATCGCATCAGGGCTGCGCCGACGATTGCGACGGCAGGCCCGGCGCTGGCGCTTTTCGCCAGCGTCTCCACGCTGTTGTGCTGCGCCCTGCCGGCGTTTCTGATTACCGTCGGCGCGGGCGCGGTGATGGCGGGGCTTGCGGCGAATGTTCCGGGCCTTGTGTGGCTCACCGCCCATAAGGGCCCGCTTTTCATCGGCGCGGGCGCATTACTGCTCGCCGCCGCGATCATGAAATGGGCGATGCGCAACGCGCCCTGTCCCATCGATCCGGCTGCGGCGCGGGCCTGCATGGGCATGCGCCGGGCCGGGACGATGATCCTCTGGATCGCCGCCGCGGCCTATGTCGTCGGCGGGTTCTTCGCCTTTTTCGCCGCGGACCTGCTGCTGTAGCGCCTTGAAGCGACGTCGCGGCGCATGGCTTGCGGGCGCCGCGGCGATTCAGCTCCCCATCATATTCGCCAGCGTATCGGCGACGCCCGGCGGCGGCGGAATGAAGTCCGGCACAAAGAAATCGACCACGAGCTGCTTTGACGGATCGACCCGGTATTTTTCAAAATCCGTAACGCCGTTCTCGTGGAGGAACGTGTCGTCGATCAGGAAGTTACCGGTGAACTCCTTCGCCGGTTTCGTGAAGATCATATGCGCGGCATCGGCGAGGATGTCTGTCGTGCGCGAGGCCTGAATCATCGCATCGCCGCCAAGGGCGAATTTCACCGCCGCCGTCGCAATCGCCGTGCGCGGCCACAGCGCGTTAAACGCAATGCCGTCGGATTTGAACTCCTCCGCCATGCCGAGGACGCAAAGGGACATGTTGAACTTCGCCATGGAGTAGGCGACATGGCCGCGAAACCATTTCGGATCCATGTCGAGGGGCGGCGACAACATGAGAACGTGCGGGTTGTCGGATTTTTTCAGATAAGGAATGCACGCCTTTGAGGTGAGGAACGTGCCGCGGCCGTTGATCTGGTGCATCAGGTCGTAGCGCTTCATTTCCGTCGCTTCCGTGCCGGTGAGCGAAATTGCGGACGCATTGTTCACGCAGATATCGATGCCGCCGAAGGTCTCCGCGGTCTTCGCCGCCGCCTCCATAACCCCGTGCTCGTCGCGCACGTCAACGATCAGGGGCAGGGCCTTGCCGCCCGCCGCCTCGATTTCCTCCGCGGCGGTGTAGACGGTGCCCGGCAGGTGTTTGTGGGGCTCGGCCGACTTCGCCGCGATCGCCACATTGGCGCCGTCCTTTGCGGCCCTCAGGCCGATCGCCAGGCCGATGCCGCGCGAAGCGCCGGTGATGAACAGTGTTTTTCCTTGAAGCGTCGCCACGGGTAAATCCTCCATTTGCGCGACCGTATTAAGCGATACGCGCGGGAGATTCACCATGTAAGCGCAGCAGCAATTTCACGAATGAACGGCGTCAGGCGGCGTTCTCCTCGCAGTCCGGACCATCGGCGTCGGGACTGCGGCACCCGACAATGGAACAGGCTTCGCTCATGGAGGAGGCCCGGCTGGTCGTTTCCATGCGCCGCTCCTCCCCGTTGATCCCCTGGGATCGCCAGGCGATGGAGATCGCCACATGGTCCTTCACCACCACGCAACCAACGCCATGGGCGTCCATATACCGTTTAATCTTCTCCAGATCCTTCATGTTCGTAACTTTCCAACGCAAATCCGTTAATAAGCGCCTGCATATCGGCGAGCCGGCGGCGGCGCCATGGTCGCCGCCAATGCCCGCGCCCAACAGGCTTTGCGCGCTCCCCGCCCTTGTTATGGACCTTTTGCGGACGCGCTTCAAGCATTAATCAGTGTAAAGATATACTTTTTATTTTATGCAAATTTTTTGAAAATTGTCGCGAACGAACGGGTTGGCGCCCGCCTTGCGCCGCTCAATTCCACTTCCGTCTTTTGCGCGCGTCCTCGACCGCTTCCCAGACCCGGAGCGCATTAAGCCCAAGTATCTTTTCGATTGCGTCATCGTCATATCCGCGCGCGATAAGACCATCGATCAGTATAGGGAACGATGAGGGGTCTTTCAGGCCCGTCGGCAGGGAATCGCCGACGCCGTCATAGTCCGACCCGATGCCCACATGATCGACGCCCGCAAGCGCGACGGCGCCGAGACAGAGGGAACGGATCATGATGGCGAGACTTTCTGACGATTGAGCGTTGCGTGAGACGTGGAAGCGTTATCATGAATGCGCGCCCCTCGGCAAAGGGCGCCGGTCGCGAGCGCGTTCATTTGGAACACGCGGTCTTATCCGTTACAAATTCAGTCGCATGATAAGCCCGTTCACCCTCCCTGGCGGTCTGGGGTTGTTTCTGATCGGCATGCAGGTGCTGACCGACGGCCTGCGCAGGCTGGCGGCCATCTGCTTTACGAAATCCATGACGAGATTACCGTCAAGCACGGCTCCTTCCTTCCCTGTGGAACCAAACACGTCTCGCCGCTGAACTCAGAAGTGTCTCGCTCATGGGCCTCGCAAGGGCCTGAAAAACCGGCTTCGGGAAACTCGCATTCCCCTTGAAATGGAATAGGGCCATATCCGGAAAATACGCCTCGAAATGTTGCTCCGTCGGCGTATTCAGCGACTCCCTGCAACACACCGCCTTGAGCCCAGCTTCCCTCAATGCGCTGATAGTACCTTTTTCCTTGACGAAATGACTCGTAAGTCTGCACGCCCGGACCGCCCAGCTCGCCCTGGACGAATATCCCGGTTTCCTTTTCAATCGTCTTGTCAGTTTCGGAAGTATTGCGAACAGCTTCGCGCTGACCTTCGCCATGGAGTCGCCCTGCTGCAAACGCGCCTCGCTCTTTTAGGCTGAACGCACTTTCAGAACCGGAACGTCGACGCTTTTCGTATACGCCAACGCCCCAGTAGGAATCGTTTTTCCATTCGCCGTCATATTTCTCCCGAATTTCGATATCTGGGGAACCATCGCGTGAAACCACATTACTCGTTTCAACGCCGGCGCCGCTTCTCTGACCATCAACCCAGCTTCCCTGATACGTGATCTCGTTCGTGACGTTCACATACTTCTCGATTTTTCGCCAAGCCCCCTGCCCCTGAATAATGCCGTCAACAAGACGCCCGTCAAAAACAATAGACTTCTCTGCCGGTCGATCTCCTTTGGCTAACGTCCAATCCAACCGGCCCTCGCCATGGCCCTTTCCATCGACGCATTCGCCCGACCAGTTTAATGAACCGACAGGGTCATTCTCGGGGGCCCACCAAATGGAGCATCCCGACTCTGCATCGACATACCAACTTCCGATCAGTCTGCCGCGCCGCCAAACGCCCGGAACTTTCCTTCCGTCGGCTGAAATGTATTCTCCTTCGCCGTCGCGGAAGCCCTCAACCCAGTTTCCTTGATACCCCTCTCCCCAAGCCTCCATCGATAATCCGTACCCATACGGTTCGCCGTCACGCATCTCCCCAACATAGTATCCGCCATCTGAGTATTGGACCGTGACTTCGCCAGTCGGCGTCCCGTCAATCATTACGCCGTCAACAGTGCTGACGTAGCCGCCGTCATATGTCGCTCTCCCCGAACCTTGCGCAACGCCTTTACGGCACTCTCCCGTCCACACCGCGGGCCCCTCGAAGGTCTGACATGTTTCGGCGGCCAGCGAAGCACCAGCACTCAACAAGGGCGAACAGAAAACAATGGCGAGGAAACATAGGAGTTTCGTTCGTAGAATGATCATGCCGCGCCCTCGCCTCACCCCTGGGTCAGCTGACAGATTATCAGGATGGTTTCTGTTGCCAATAGCAGTAACGCTGCGGCCATGGAGGCGCCAGGCAATCCGAGTGCGGAACCGAAACTCAGTCCCGAAACAACCGTCCACCGCGCCGAAAGCTTACGCGCTCAACAATTCCGGATCGATGCGCGGCATGGCGCCGGCGGTGACGGCGTCGGTCAGCGCGACCGCTTCGGTCAGATAACGATCGGCGAAAAACTTCGCGAGTTCGATTTTCGATTCATAGTAGCCGGCGCCGGACGCGTCTTCGTTCACGAGGAGCGCCGCAGCGACCGCGCCCCGCGTCAGGTAATAGCCGGCGGCCACATTGCCGAACTGTTTGAGATAGTCGGCGGCGGCGGCGAGCACCGCCTCCTGATCGGACTTCGCCGTTTCGAGCAATGCATCGGTCGACTTCTGCAATGCGCTGGCGGCCTCGGCGAGCCGGCGTCCGCAATGAGCGACATCTTCGCGCTTTGCCGCGCCGGCAAGGTCCGCCTCCTTCGCGATCTGCGAGATAAAGGCGTTCGCCGCCGCGCCGCCATCCCCTTGCAGCTTGCGCCCGACGAGATCCATGGCCTGAATGCCGTTGGCGCCTTCATAGATCGCGGCGATGCGGGCGTCGCGCATATGCTGGGCGGCGCCGGTTTCCTCAATGTAGCCCATGCCCCCATGGACCTGGACGCCGATTGAGGCGACATCGTTCGCGCGGTCGGTGGACCATGCTTTTGAAATCGGCGTCAGCAGACCTTCGAGCGCCGCGGCCTCGCGCCGGGCGGCCTCGTCCGGCGCCTTGCGCGCAAGGTCGTAGGCGACGGCGTTGGCGTAACAGACGCCCCGCGCCCCTTCGGTCATCGCTTTCATGTCGAGCAGCATGCGACGCACGTCGGCATGTTCGTAAATCGGGATCATGTCGCCGGTCTTGACGCCCGGCGCGCGGCCCTGGCGGCGATCCTGGGCAAAGGCGAGCGCCCGCTGAAACGCCCGCTCGGCAACGCCGACGCCCTGCAACCCCACATCGAGCCGCGCAGAGTTCATCATCACGAACATGTTTTTGAGGCCCTTGTTCTCTTCGCCGAGAAGCGTGCCGTAGCACTCGCCATTCTCGCCAAAGGCCATGACGCAGGTCGGGCTGCCGTGGAGGCCCATTTTCTCTTCGAGCTTGATGCACTGAACGTCGTTGCGCGCGCCGATGGCGCCGTCTTCGTTCACATGAACCTTCGGCACGATGAACATGGAGATGCCGGCCGTGCCCTCCGGCGCATCGGGCAGGCGCGCCAGAACGAGATGAACGATATTGTCGGCGATATCATGATCGCCATAGGTGATGAATATCTTCTGCCCACTGATCTTGTATCTGCCGTCGCCGACCGGTTCGGCTTTCGTGCGTATGGCCGAGAGGTCCGACCCCGCCTGCGGCTCCGTCAGGTTCATGGTGCCGGTCCATTCGCCGGAAACCATTTTTTCGAGGTAGAGTTTTTTCTGCTCGTCGGTCCCTGCATGCATGATCGCCTTGACCGCGCCGGTGGTGAGGGTCGTGCCGATCGCGAAGGACATACATGCGCCGTTCAGGGCGTCGACAAGGGCGTTCGCCAGCGTCGCGGGCAACCCTTGCCCGCCCCAGTCTTCGGGAAAGGCGAGCGAGTTCCAGCCGCCTTCCACATATTGCCCATAGGCCTCCTTGAAACCGGGGCTCGTCCTGACCACGCCGTTCTCCAGCCGCGCGCCGTCCCGGTCGCTCCCTTCGTTGAGGGGCGCAACGACCTGATCGCAATATTTGCCCATCTCTTCCATGACGGCGGCGACGAGATCGTCGGACAGTTCCGGAAAGGCGCCGGTTCTTTCAAGGGCCGAAAACCCCGCTGCGTGCTCAAGGATAAACCGCATGTCGCGAACAGGCGTCGAAAAGGTCATTGTTCCGTTCCAGTTTTGGCAGATTGCGCGGCTCTTATGCCGCGTCGGCGCGGCTTTCGCCAGCCTGCACTACAGCGGCCGACAATGCAGCGCCCGCTACTGTAACTATTCCGCCGGCGCCGGCCCGGAGGTCGCTTCCTTCAGCGCATTGAGCGCCTTGTCCACCGCATCGCGATAGTTTCGCGGGCGGTGGGGTTCGGCATTGGTCCAGTCCACATTGCGTTCGATGAATGCGATGCTTTCGCCGCGCGGGATCCGCACGAATGTTCCGAAATGCTCCCCCTCGACGCAATGGAAGGCGCGCTTCAGCGGGTTCCAGAGCGCCGGCACCATGTCGCCGTCGCGAATGACCGCATAGGTGCGGTCGGCCAGGGAATTCTGCCGGTAAACATCGATCGGGCTCGTCACATCGAGCACGTCGCACTGCTTGTCGCGAGGATAAAGCGCGAGCGGCGGCGCAAACAGATACGCCGCCTTCACTTCAAACGGCCACGCCCCGGCGGGCTTGTTCACGCCCGGCGGCAGGCCGTCATCGCGCCGCCAGGTCAGCCCTTCGAATGCGCCGAGCGACATCTGCGCGATCCCCGCGCCAAGACTGTGGCCGATCACCGTAAGCCTGATCTTCTCGTTCTCATTGCCGTTCCGGATTTTGTTCCGGCATATGAAATTGGCGAGACTGACGCGGGGAGCGTCATCGAATATACTCTGAGGATATCTGGGCTCCTGATTTCTGCAATGCTCATCGAGGTCATCGAAGGTGGTCGCGTTTTCAAAGAAGTCCTTTCGGATCACATTTCGGAAACTCGACCGGAAGCCGGTGTGACCGCGCGGCACGTAAGGCTTGCCGTCTTTGCGTCCCTTGTAGCTGGCGCCGGTGCGAAGATCCTGAATAAGGTCCAGTGGATTGAACCCGACTTCCGTGCCGGTGAACACCACCGTCAGCTCGTTCGATCCCGGCCGGCCGAGGAGGAACAGGTTCGGGTCGTGCAGGAAGACATAATACCGCGGGTGAAAATACGCCGCGTCATAGCCAAGGGCGCGATAGTCGAGCGCCGCGTCCTCGCGTTTCTTGCGGACGCTTTCCTTCTCCGTATCGCAGTAGGAGATTTCCATGAGCAACGCAGCGTCGGCGATGGCCGACATGGTTTCGATGTCGCCGCGGTCAATTTCGGGAACCGCCGACGCATATTCGATCGGCGCCCGTTCGGCAGGGCCGGGCCAGTCGGATACGATTTTTTGAACGTCCGCCGCGCTCGCCTCAATGCACCGCAGTTGCGCCTCGCCTGTCGTCGGAGCGGCGGCGGAAGGCCCGAGCGACGGCGTTGTCCAGTAGCTGATGTTTGACGCACAGCCGGCCGCAGCCAGCTGCATGGCGATAAGCGCGAAAATCCGCATGCCCCGCTCCCCTCGACATGAAAATCTCTTCAACAATACAGTAGGGAACAGCGAAAATCATCAGCTGAACGCCGGCAGGCCGCCGACCGGAAAAATTTGACATTTGTGAGAAGGCCGCGCCATCGGTTCGTTGAACGCTCCTGGCGCCAAAGAACATGTCCGATCGCGAAAACAATGAGACGATAAAGACAGCGGCGGAAATCATCCGCCGGGGCGGGCTTGTCGCCATGCCCACCGAGACGGTCTATGGCCTCGCGGCTGACGCAACCCGTGACGCAAGCGTTGCAAAGATTTTCGAGGCCAAGGGGCGGCCCCGTTTCAATCCGCTGATCTGCCATGTGGCGGACGCGGAAATGGCGGCGCGCTATGTGGAGATATCGCCGCTTGCCGGAAAACTGATCGATGCGTTCTGGCCGGGGCCGCTGACCCTTGTGCTGCCGCGCCGGCCGGACGCAGGCCTGTCGCTGCTGGTTTCGGCCGGCCTCGACACGGTCGCCGTCCGCGCGCCCGCCCATGAAAGCGCCCAGGCGCTCATCCGGGCGGCGGACCGGCCCCTTGCAGCGCCCAGCGCCAACCGGTCAGGGCGCATCAGCCCGACCACGGCGGACCATGTTCGAACGGGCGGGCTGCTCATTCAGCCGGAGTTGATCGTCGATGGCGGCCCGTGCCGGGTCGGCGTCGAATCGACCATTGTGAAACCGGAGGGCGAGACCGTGACGTTGCTGCGCCCCGGCGGCCTTGCGCGCGCCGACATCGAAAAGGTCGCCGGCGCGCCTCTCATGGATCCTCCGCAAACGGATAAACCGCAGGCGCCGGGCATGCTCGTCAGCCATTACGCGCCGGCGGCGGGCATGCGCCTTAACGCAGCGGCGCAACGCGACGGCGAGGCTTTCCTCGGGTTTGGCGATGTTGCGGGCGAACCCGGCGCGCTGTCCATGAATCTCAGCGCGTCCGGCGATCTGCGCGAGGCCGCCGCGAACCTCTTCCGATATCTGCGCGCCCTCGACGAACAATGCGGGGAGCGCGGCCTGACGACCATCGCGGTGGCGCCGATGCCGAACGACGGCCTGGGCGAAGCGATCAACGACCGGCTCGCCCGCGCCGCCGCGCCGCGCGGCCAGTGAAACAGCGCCGCTTATGCGGGCTTGCGAAACTTGAACAGGAACCTGTCGGTCTTGCGCCGCACTTCCGGATGGAAAACGCCGAGATCGTAATTGTCATCGGGGTTACGCAGAATGTCGCTCTGATCCACAAGCTCGAAACCGTTCTCCTCCGCCAGCGCCAGCACAATGGCGGGATCGATGCGGTGGGTGTCGCCGCCGGTTGACTTCGGCGCGCCGGGCGCAGCGGCGTGATCGAGAACGACGAAATATCCGCCGGGTTTCAGGACGCGATAGATCTCCTGATAGGAGCGCTTCTCGTCTCCCAGATCTTCAACGCCGGCGGGCATGAAGTAAAGCTCATGGGGACCGAGGAACCAGGTCACGATGTCCACTGTTTCGTCATCGGCCGTCAGTTCGTCGAAATTGCACCTTGCGTGACGAACATTCGGGAGGCGATTTCCGTCAAGCCGCCTAGCGACCGCCGCGCCGGCGAAGGAGTCAAACGCCGGCGGGTTTTGCATCACGATGGAACCGGTCTCGCCCACAATGTAGGACAGGAGTTCCGTATAATAGCCGTGTCCCGCTTCCATTTCGAAAACCGTCATACCCGGCTCAACGCCGGTAAAGGCAAGCACCTCGGCGGGCTTGCGCAAAGGATCGTCGGCCACTTCGTCGCCGGCGCGTTCCGGATTGGCGATCGCCGCGGCGATGAAGTCGCCGGCGTTCTCCTGCGGCGCCTCGCCCCCGTCGGAACCGCATGCGGCAAGCGCTGCATACGCCGCTGCAATGAATGCGCCCCCAACCGCTTTTGAAAACAGGTTTGTCATCTCGTCTCGCAAAGACTGCTGCTGCTTGCGGGCATGTTTAGCAACAAACCTCGAACGCGGCAAAGCGCAGTCTTGCGCGCGCGCCGGCCGGCGCATAGACCATGGATTTATGACCGGATCCCTTCCGCCGCCCCGCGACGCGCTCGACGCCATCGCAAAAACCGTTGGCGATAAAGGCGTCGTCGCGCCGGACGACGCCGCGCCCTTTCTGTCCGAATGGCGGGGCCGCTGGCCCGGCGAGGCGGCGATGATCGTGACGCCGGCTTCAACGGCGGAGGTCGCCGCCGTGGTCGGGATCTGCGCCGAGCACAATGTGTCCATCACGCCCCAGAGCGGCAACACCGGCCTTGTGGGCGGTCAGATTCCGGCGGGCAACGAAATCTTGCTGTCCCTGAAACGGATGCGGGCAACGCGCAACGTCTCGCCGCTCAACAACACGATGACTCTTGAGGCCGGCGTAACCCTCGCCGAGGCGCAGGAGATCGCCGCCGACGCAGGCCGCCTCTTTCCCCTGTCGATCGGCGCGGAAGGCTCGTGCCAGATCGGCGGCGTCATTTCCACCAATGCCGGGGGCGTCAATGTCATCCGCTACGGCAACTGCCGCGATCTCGTGCTCGGCATCGAAGCGGTGCTGCCGGACGGGCGCGTGTGGAACGGGCTGAAGCGGCTGCGCAAAGACAACACCGGGTACGATTTGAAACACCTCTTCATCGGCGGCGAAGGAACCCTCGGCATTGTCACCGCCGCGGTTTTGAAACTCTACCCGGCACCGGCCGACAGGGCGACGGCGTTCGCCGGCCTGAAAAGCGCCGAGGACGCCGTTGCGCTCCTCGCCCATGCGCAGAACGCCACCGGCGGCGGCGCGACGAGTTTTGAATTCATGAACCGGCTCTGCATCGACCTGACGGCGAAAAACATCCCCGGCGTGCGCGACCCGCTCGCGGCGGCCCATCAGTATTACGTCTTGATGGAGTTCTCATCCGGCGAAGCGGGAACGCTGCGGACGACGGTCGAAACCATGCTCGCCGGCGCCCTTGAAAAAGGTCTGCTCGCCGATGCGGTGATTGCCGAAAACGACACGCAGCGGCAGGCGCTCTGGCATATGCGTCACTCCATGTCCGAGGCGATCAACACGCAAGGGCTCGGCGCCCGTCACGACGTTTCCGTCGCCACCAGCGACATTCCCGCTTTTCTCGATAAAGCGCGGGACGCGGTCCGGTCCATTGCGCCCGAGGCGCGTTTCGTTGAATTCGGCCATATGGGCGACGGCAATGTGCATTACGACATTATCGGGCCCGACGGCGCGCCCAGGGACGCCCTTGCCGACAGACGTGCGGACATTGAAAGCGCCGTCTATGACGTGATCGCGACCTTCGACGGATCGATCTCCGCCGAGCACGGCGTCGGCCGCCACCGCCGCGACACGCTGGCGAAAAGAAAGTCGCCCGAAGAACTCCATATGATGCGCGCGGTAAAAGCGGCGCTTGATCCCAAAGGCATCATGAACCCCGGTAAGATGCTGTGAAGAAGGAACAGAACGCATGCTGATGTTGTTGTCGCCGGCGAAGGCTATGAATTTCGACGAGCCCGCGGGCGCGCCAAAAGCGACGCAGCCGACGCTCAAGAAGGACTTCACGGAAATCGCCGGGGTCGCGAAGAAACTGAAGCGCGCCGACATCAAGAAACTCATGGGGATTTCCGACACCCTTGTGGACATCAATTACGAGCGCTTTCAGGCCCTCAAAACCAGCGGGCGCGTTACGGGCGCCAAGCAGGCGGCGCTGACTTTCGCCGGCGATGTCTATCGCGGCCTCGACGCCAATACGCTGAAAAAGGACGACCTCGAATTTGCACAAGATCACCTGCGCATTCTTTCCGGTCTGTACGGACTATTGCGCCCGCTTGACGGCATTCAGCCCTATCGCCTTGAAATGGGTTCGCGCCTGAAAAACCCGCGAGGGTCAAGTCTTCACGCATATTGGGGACCGGTGCTCGCCGGCGAACTCGACAAGGCGGTGAAGGCTCACGACGACCCGACCATCGTCTGTCTCGCGTCGAACGAATACGCCAAGGCGGTGGACCGCAAGGCGCTGAAAAGCCGTTTCATCATGTTCAACTTCAAGGAAGTCAAAGACGGCAAGGCCCGCGCCATGATGATCTTCGTCAAACAGGCGCGGGGCATGATGGCGCGCTGGGCCATCGAGAACCGCATTGACCGCGCCGAAGACCTCAAGAAATTCACCGTCGGCGGCTACAAGTTTTCAAAATCGCTGTCTTCCGATGACGAGTGGGTCTTCACCCGGCCCCAGCCGAAACCGAAGGCGGCGAAGAAGAAATAACCCGTTCCGGCGCGCCCGACATGATTGGCGGGCTATCGGCGAATTCACGCTGATTGCGACGAACGGCGCCTTGAGGGCGTTGTTCCCAAAATGCCTGTCTTTTCCACAGCTTCGCCGCTTGCGAGGCGCGCTCAGCGCGCTTTTCGCGCAAATTTTGCGCATCCTGTCTTGACTTTGCGCACGGGGTGCGCAATTACTATGACAGTTTTATGACACGGCCCATCAACGCACGGCATTCCGCCGATAACAACAACAGGGCCGGAGGAGTTTTGTCATGGCCCTTTTCGATACCCATACCGATCCCGCCCGCCTTCACGATCAGGAGGCCGATTTTGAGGCGGTGAATAATTCAGCGACCTTCATTTTCATGGTCGCCGTCGTGGCGATCGTCATCGCCGTGCCGCTGGCGCTGTTCTTCTGATCGGCGTCGCGGCCCGCCCGGCGGCGTCAGTCTACCGGCAGATTCTCAAGAAAAAACCGGACGGCGTTTTCGCCCATGACCGCGCGGATCGTCGCCTCGTCAAGGCCGGCGTCCAGCAGCGCCTGGGTCAGCGCCGGTAACTCCGAGGCGTCAATCGGCGTCGTCACGGCGCCGTCGAAATCGGAGCCCAGCGCCACATGCTCCGTACCCAGAAGGTCGACGGCGTAGACGACGGCTTCGGCAATGGTTTCAAGGTCCGGCGTGCAGACCGCGCCGTCCCAGAAGCCGACGCCGACAATGCCTCCGGCCGCGGCGATGGTTTTCATCAAATCGTCGGAGATATTGCGCTCGCTGTCGCAATGCCCCTTGAGCCCGGTGTGGGATACGATGACGGGCCGCGTCGACATGGCCAGCACCTCGCCGACCACGATCTCCGAGGAATGCGCCACGTCGATGATCATGTTCAGCTCATTGGCGCGCCGGACAACGTCGCGCCCGAAATCTGTAAGGCCGCCGCCATCTGTTCCGTGTAAGGACGCGCCAAGTTCATTGTCGAAAAAGTGCTGCAAGCCGACGACGCGCAAACCATCGTCGTAAAGCCGATCAAGGTTTTCAATTTTTCCTTCCAGCGGGTGCGCGCCCTCAATGCCGAAAACGCCAGCCAGCGCGCCGACATTCAGCGACCGGCGCAGGTCCGACTGGTTGCGCACCATGCGGAATTCCGGACCGTATTGCTCGTCCGCCTTTTCCATGCGCTTTGCCTGATACCGCGCGCGCTCGAACAGCGAACCCCAGCTCGCGACCGGCCATCGCTGCGCAATCGCCAGCATGGTGATATCGTCAGAGTCCGCATCGTTTTCTTCATAGTTGAGATTCTTCGGCGACTTCGTAACCGCCGTGAACACCTGCAATTTGACGCCGCCTTCGATCAGCCGCGGAATATCCGTCTGGCCGCGGTTCTGGCGCCGGGTCGGATCGCGCATCCACAAAAACGTATCCGCATGAAGGTCCGCCACGGGAATTGTTTCGTGCAGCGTGCGCGCCTGGGAACTGACGGCGTATGGCTCATGAGCGATCACCCGATTGGCCCTGGCGTCGACCCGCGCCGGCAGCACGTAGAAAACAATGGTTATCGCCGCCAGAAGAAACAGCGCGACGCCGGCGCCGATCATATTTCTCATCATCGCCTCCCCTGATCTGTGCGATGACGCGTCGACCGGCCCTCAAGATTTGCAAGGTCGCGCGCCTCGTCGATATCGGACAGCGTCTCCAGCATAGCAGTTTTGAACGCCGGCGGCAGCGTCTTTGTCGTGTCTTTGAGGGCGTGGCGGGTCGACCAGCGCACGCCCTCAAAAAGCGCCGGCGCGGCGCGCCGGCGGGCAAGGCCGATCAGCCAGTAGCCGCCATCGGCCGCCGGGCCGAAAACCGCGTCCGCGCCCCGCAACGCTGCGAACGCCTGCCGCAGATGTTCAGCGCGCAGTCCCGGCGCGTCGGCGCCGATGGCGATGACAGGGCCGGGGGGCGCCGCGCCCATGACCCGCCCCATGCGTTGCCCCAGATCGCCCGCCCCTTGCACGCAGCGCGCAACATGAGGCGGAAAGAGATGCTCCCGGCCGGAGAGGCCCGCCCCATCGTCCACGGCAATCACGGTTCGCCATGGGCCCGCAAGAGCGGTCATCACCGTTCTTTCCGTCATGATACGGAACAACGCCGCGGCGCGCCCGGCCCCGACGTCCGCGGCCAGTCTTGTTTTTACGGCGCCGGCGCGGGGCGTTTTGACAAAGATAATAACGGTTCCGCGCATCAGCGATACTCTTTCGCAAGTTTTTCAGGACTGGCGCCGGCAAAATACCGCGCGAGCAGGATGTTGTTTCGAATAACGCGTCGCACGTAACCCACGCGCCGATACCGTGCAGCGCTCGTCGTCGCGCGCGCCGGCAGGACGCGAAACGCGTTTCGCCCGTATTTTCCGACAAGGCGCCGGACGATGTCCACATCTTCAAAGAGAGGCATCGACCGGTAGGCGCCAACCGCATCATACATAGTGCGCGAGACAAGGAGACCCTGATCCCCGTAAGGCAGCCTGAACATCCCTGTACGCATCATCGCGCCGGCGGCGACCATCCGGCCGGCGAACCCGCCGGCGTCAAACGCAAGAGTGAAGACCGCCGCCCGATCGCCGGCCTTGCCCATATGCGCACCGGCATCCGCGACCCAGCGCGGCTCAAGCACGGTGTCGCCATGGAGAAACAACAGCCAGTCGCCGCCCGCCGCCGCCGCGCCGGCGCGCAACTGTTCGCCGCGGCCCGCCGGCGCCGTCACAATGTGCGCGCCGGCCCGCTTCGCGATTTCAACGGAGCCGTCCGACGAGCCCCCATCGGCGACAATGATCTCGCCGACAAACCGGTCATCGCCCTCCGGACGGAGCGCATCGAGGCACGCAGCAAGGCGCTCGGCAGCGTTCAGCGTTGGAATCACGACGGAAATCATAGCCGGCCGGTTTTGCGTGGTCCGGACCGCCGCGGCAATTCAAAAAACCGGCAATACCATCGGGAAAAAATGTTCTTGATTTGTTCTTTTTCTCGGCTAGGGTCCGCCCATGGCGCGCGCCGCACACCTTTCCCTCCGCCACCCCGCCAAAGGGGGCCCTGCTCGCCCCGGGGCTTCACCACCGCCAGCGGGGGGAAAGGGACGCGGCGCGCGCTCCAACCAATCGGGCCGCTATGAAAAGGAAACCCGCGAAAGCGTCGACGACGGCTGGCAGACCGGCGCGCCGGAATTCGACGGCGACGCCGAGACGGAGCGAAACGATGCGCCGCCCCTGAAAACCGATGTGACCATCGAGAAGCCGAAGAAGATCGTCACCTTCAACAAGTCGCCCTTTGTCGGCTTCGATCGCTCGATCAATCCCTATCGCGGTTGCGAGCACGGATGCATTTACTGTTTTGCGCGGCCGACCCACGCCTATATGGGGCTCTCCGCCGGGCTCGATTTTGAATCGCGGCTGTTTGCGAAACCGTCCGCCGCGGCGCTCCTTGAAAAAGAATTATCGAATCCGCGATATGCGCCGCGCATCGTCGCCATGGGCACGAATACCGATCCCTATCAGCCGATCGAACGGAAATTCAGGATCATGCGCGGCGTGCTGGAAACATTCTCACGCTTCAATCACCCCGTCACGATACTGACGAAATCTCACCTCATCACCCGCGACATAGACCTGATGGCGCCGATGGCGGAGCGCAACCTTGTGCGCGCCATGGTTTCCATCACAACGCGGGACAAGGGCCTCGCCCGCGCCATGGAACCGCGGGCCGCGGCGCCGGAACGACGCTTCGCCGCCGTGCGCGCATTAAGCGATGCCGGCATTCCCACCGGCGTCATGACCGCGCCGATGATCCCCGGCCTTAACGACGATGAGCTGGAAACCCTGCTTGAAGGCGCAAAAGAGGCCGGCGCCGATTTCGTCGGTTATACGATCATACGCCTGCCGCTTGAGGTCTCGCCGCTCTTTCAGGAATGGCTGGAGACGTATGCGCCGGCGCGCGCCGCCCGCGTCATGCGCAACATACGCGACATGAACGGCGGCAGGGATTACGACGCGCAGTGGTCCCGCGGCGGCGACGTCAAATCGACATATGCAAAGCTGATCGCCCAGCGCTTCAAAAAAGCGGAGATCCGTCTTGGCCTCGACAACAAAAAAAAGCCGCTCGACCTGACCCAGTTTCGTGTTCCAGCGGCTCACACGACCCAGATGTCGTTATTCGAGTAGACGTCAGGCGAACCCGTGTTTTTGAAGCGCCTTGTCAATTTGCCTGCGCATATCCCCGTCAGCAAACGGAAAGGCGCCAAAGAAATCAGCGCGCGTTAGTCCGGGAAACCTGCTGCGCGCATTCTCGGCCCATTGCACTGCAAGCTTTTCATCGCCGGCGATGTCGTTCAGCGCCACCGCTATCGCGGCGATCAGGACGTGGGCGCCGGGCGAACGGGCCGCCTCATTGGCCCAGCGCGCGGCCCCCGCTTCGTCGCCGGCCATGGCCCGCGTAAACGCACGCACCCCGAGCATGGCGTAGCGAAACGGATCGAGCGGGCTCAGGGCAAGGGCAAGATCAATCCCGTCGGCGCCGCCGTCGCCGCGGCCGGAAACCGTATCGGCCCAGGCCTGCGCATAGACCCCTTGCGCATAATTCGGGCTCAGCGTGACCGCCCGGTCAAGCCAGTTGATGCCGGCGGCGGGGTCCTGCTCGACCCAGGACACCCGGCCCATGGCGAAATTCGCGAAAGGATCGAGCGGGTCGAGCTCGATCGCTTTCTCCGCGGCCCGGCGCGCGGCCGTTCTCTCGGCGGCCAAATCATCATTGTAATGAAGAAACGCATTCTGAAAATGCGTCGACGAGAGGCCCGCATGAGCGCGGGCGAAGTCCGGCTCGCGCGAAATCGCGCGCTCGAACATCGCCGTCGCAGCCCCGTTGTCGGATTTGTTGAACCGGTAAAGATGTTGCAGGCCCAGATGATAGGCGGCCCAGGCGTCGAGATGATCGGGCGCCGTGATGCTCGCTTCGCGGGCTTCATTTTGAGGGATGTGCACTTCAAGGGCGGCGATAACGCTCGCGACAATACGCGATCTGATTTCATGCACATCATCGACGCGCCCGGAAAACACGTCGCCCCAGAGCACGCCGCCATTCCTCGCGTCGGCGAGATCCACCGTCACCGTAATGCGCTCGCCCACAACTTCGACCACGCCGGAAATAACATATCTGACGCCAAGGGCCGCTCCCACTTCGCGAATGTCCGGCTCCGCGCCGCGAAACCGGAATGACGATCCGCGCGCAATGACAAAGAGCCACCGCAAGCGCGACAGCGCCGATATCAGCTCATGGGGCAGCGCATCGGCGACGCCGGCATACGGCCCCGCGGCGCCCACCAGACGAAAAGGCAAAACGGCAATCGAGGGGCGGCCCTCACGCGCCGGCGCGGCGGTCTCGGCTTCGTCCCTTGTCGCGGGACTGGCCGTCCCGCCCTCCACCACGTCGTCGCCGACGAAACGGAACCCTTTGCCGTGAACGGTCTTGATCCAGCGCTGGTCCCGGCCGTTATCGCCCACCGCCTGGCGCGCCGATTTCACCCGGCTCGACAAGGCCGCATCGGAGATAAATCGTCCGTCCCAGATCTTTTCGATAATCTCCGTCTTGGAAACCATGCGGTCGCGATTGGCGATAAGGAGCGCCAGCAGGGCGAAAACCTGCGGCTCCACCGGCACGACGGCGTCGTCCCGGCGCAACTCCACCTTTTCCTCGTCGACCGTAAATTTTCCAAACCGGTAGATCATCGATCCGCCATCATACTCGAAGTTTCAGCGAAACTCCCGATTTTCTCCAGACTTCCTTCAAGCTCGCGAACCGCGCCCCGCCTATACCCCGAAACACAGGGACGGCCACAGGCGCCGCCCCGCGAAACAAAAAGGGAGTAACCGACATGCCGCTCGTGAATATCGACGTTATTGAGAATGTTTTCACCGCCGACCAGAAGGCCGAGATCATCGACCGGGTCACCAACGCCATGGTCGCCGTCGAAGGCGAAAACATGCGCCAGGTCACCTGGGTGCGGATCAACGAGGTCAGGGAGAATGACTGGGCCATCGGCGGCCAGCTTCTGAACGCCGCCGCCGTGCACGCGCTTGCCGCCGGCAAGGCGGCATAGCCATCCTAACGCGCCGGGCGGCCATGGCGCGGCCCGGCGTCAAAACACCATCAGGCAGTAAGTTCCATGGAATCGAAACTTCTCATCATGACAGCAGTCCTTGTGACGGTCGGCATGATCGCGCCGACGATTGTACGCGCAGCCATTTTTCTTGCAGGCTGATGCGTCTGACCGTTTTCTGCACCGCGACTCGCGCTAGCGTGCGCCTTACATGAAAACGCCGCCGTCATTCGATCTCGAAAACCTCATCGCCGTTTCGCACGCCGGCCCGATCGCCGGTGTCGACGAAGTCGGGCGCGGGCCGCTTGCCGGTCCCGTGGTCGCGGCGGCGGTGATCCTCGATCCGCAGAACATTCCGGACGGGCTCGCGGACTCCAAAGCGCTTACGGAAAAACGCCGCGAGGCTTTGGCGCCAATCATCCGTGCATGCGCGGAGGTGGGCGTCGGCGAAGCGAGCGTTGAAGAAATCGATAGGCTGAATATTTTGCAGGCAAGCCTTCTCGCCATGCGCCGGGCCGTGGCCGCATTGCCGACGGCGCCAGTCGCCTGCCTCGTTGACGGCAATCAGGACCCGCGCCTGCCCTGCAAAACCGAACTTGTCATCAAAGGCGACGCGCGATCCCTGTCTGTCGCTGCTGCGTCGATCATCGCCAAAACCGTGCGCGACCAGCAGATGCGCGACCTTGGCGAAATCCACCCGGATTATGGCTGGGCGTCCAACAAGGGCTATGGCTCAAAGGCGCATATGGCCGCGCTTAAGCGCATTGGCGCAACCGCGCATCATCGCAGAAGCTTCGCGCCGGTCGCCGCCGCTATCAATGCGCGCGGGATTATCGCAGCGGAATAAGCATTACCCTCCGAGTTTCGCGCGACGCTGTTTCAGCTCTGCGTTTTCCTTTTTAACGCGCTCCATTTCATCGAGTTGCGGCGCCAGCGCCGCCTGCAACTCGCGCTCCGTAAATCGCGGCGTGATAAACTGCGGACAGTTCCAGTCGAACGCTTCGACGTTCAGTACAAAGATACGCTCAACCTTGCCTTCGCCGTCGACGGAGATGCGGGCCGCCAAATCCGGATTGTCGCCCGCGCCCAGAACATCAATCCGAGCCAGCATCTTCAGCCTGCGCCGGTTCGGATAGTCCATGAGAAACAGGGCCGCGCGATTATTCTCGCTGAAATGCCCCGTGGAAACATATTGCTTGTTGCCGCGGTAGTCGCCGAAAGCGAGCGTCGTTTCATCCAGCGCCTTGAGGAACCCCGCGGGCCCGCCCCGATGCTGCACATAAGGCCAGCCGTCTTCGGAAACGCTCGCCAGGTAAAAACTGTCCCGCGCGGCGATGAACGCCGTCTCGCGCCCCGACAGCCCGACCGGCGCCGGGCCGCCCGTCATTTTCGCATAGGCCGCGCGCGAGCCGCGGCGCGTCTGCTCCGCCTCCACCGCGCCTCGAAACATGATGTCGCCAAAGTGCCGCATGAGATTTTTTCCTTTTCCTGCGGGCTCTTAATATACCGAACGTTCGGTATACCCCAGTCACAAACCCGCGCGCCAGGACAGGGACAGAACACAAAATACCCGAAGGCCGCCGGGCCCGCGCCCCAACATATGGCGCCCGCCGCCGGCGCATTAACGATCCGTTAAACTCTATTAACACCCTGACTCCATTATCTTTTTTCTCCCCGCATCTTGACCGGGGACTCAGCCCGACTCAAAGTGCGCCGCCTTAACTTCGGGAGAGACGGCAATGCCGGCGCGGAAAAAACCAGCGGCGAAATCGATCGAGGCCCGCCTCGACAAGATCATCGAGGGCGATTGCATCGAGGCGATGAGGGCCCTGCCGGACGCATCCGTCGATCTCGTCTTCGCCGACCCGCCCTACAATCTGCAACTCGGCGGCGACCTCACCCGGCCGGACGACTCCCGCGTCGACGGCGTCGATGACGAGTGGGACAAGTTTTCATCCTTCAAGGCCTATGACGACTTCACGAGAGACTGGCTGGCCGAGGCGCGCCGCGTCCTGAAGCCCGACGGCGCGATCTGGGTGATCGGCTCCTATCACAATATATTCCGTGTCGGGACGGTTATACAGGATCTCGGCTTCTGGATTTTGAACGACGTCATCTGGCGCAAGTCAAACCCCATGCCGAACTTTCGCGGGACGCGCCTCACCAACGCCCATGAAACCCTCATCTGGGCGGCCAAATCGCAAAAGTCGAAATACAACTTCAACTATCGCGCCCTCAAAACCGCCAATGACGATTTGCAGATGCGCTCCGACTGGGAGTTTCCGATCTGCTCGGGCTCGGAAAGATTGAAGGACGAAAAGGGCAATAAGGTTCACCCGACACAGAAGCCGGAATCGCTTCTTTACCGCGTGCTCATCGCCTCAACAAAGCCGGGCGATATTGTGCTCGACCCGTTCTTCGGGTCGGGCGCCACGGGCGCGGCGGCGAAATATCTGGGACGGCGCTTCATCGGCATCGAACGCGACAAAACCTACATCGCCGCAGCAAAAAAACGCATCGCGCGGGTCAAGCCTCTGGAAGACGACGACCTTAAAACCCAGCCCTCGCCGAAAGCCGCGCCGCGCGTGCCCTTCGGGCAGGTTGTCGAGACGAAACTCATCAAGCCCGGCGCGAAACTCTATTCCCCGCGCGGCAATCACGAAGCGAAGGTCCGCGCCGACGGCTCGCTCTATGTGAAAGACGGCGAGACGGAAATTCAGGGCTCGATCCACAAGGTCGGCGCCGCGGTTCAAAAGCGCGAAGCCTGCAACGGCTGGACCTACTGGCACTATGAAGAAAAGACCGGCCGCAAACCCATCGACTTCCTGCGCGACAAGATCCGGAAGGGGATGGGGGGGTAATCCTTCACCGCTCATCCCGGCGAAAGCCGGGATCCAGAATATTTGTTTGAACTTAGTGGGCCCCGGCTTCCGCCGGGGAGATCGGGATGTGGGTTAAACGCTTTACCGCAAGAACCACCCGAGAAGGTTTTCAAGCTCGCCCGGATCGGCGCGCAGGGTCATCATATGGTAAAGATAGTCGCCCTCGCGGATCTCTTCCGCGGCGCCCGGCGCGATCAGCGCGGCGATTGCCGCCATCAGGCCCGGCAATGGTGTTTTTATCAGCGTCGCCTCCAACTTTTTTTCGAAAAATCGGCAATTGAATTCAATTTTAACATTCCCGCCCGCGCCGTTGAAACCTTTCCCCGCAAGTTTGCAGGACTATAGCGGATCGGAGAGGTTTCGTGGGCGATATCTGGGGATGGGCGCGACGCCGGCTGCCAGCTCGGCCTGAACTGAGATCCCACGTCTCGTTCCACGTCGATGCGGCGACGGGCGCGGCGCGCCTTGTCCGCGACCCTCCTCCAAAGAAAGGCGTCGGCTACTGGCTCGCCCGCGGCTATCATGCGTTTTCGCTGAAATGGGTTGCGATATCGGTTCTCGTTACCGGCGCTTTCTTTTTTGTATTGAGCTTCGCCGCCATGGATACGGCGAGTTACGAAACGGCGCTTGAAACGCAGGTTCAGCGCGGGGACTGGTCCGGCGGCATCCACTCGCTTTTTATTCTGCGCATGGCGACCAGCCCGCGCCCGCTTGAATTCCTGATCATGATCATCGCCGCGCCGATGATCTGGAATGCCCTGCCGCCGCGCTGGCGTTTTATCATTTTTCCGATCATGGCGCAGATGCTCTACATGATCCTGTCGCAGGTTGCGTTTCTGCCGCTCGAATATGCGCTGCTGCGACTCTTTTCTTCGGCGGTGGATTCCCTCAACGCCCTTTAGAGACCGAGCGCACAGCGCATGGCTTTATCAAACACCGTCGGCAGTTTTGCATCCGCCGGCTTGATCCATTTCTGATTACCATTGCGCCGGAACCCCTTAGGCGCCTGTGCTGAATAAACGTCGAGCGTCAGGTGAAAATGCGTGAACGTGTGGCGGGCCTCGCCGGCCTTGCGCCAGGGCGCGGACGCCGGCGCGGAAACGGAAATCTCTTCGGCAAGGTCCGCCGCCCATTCGGTTCCCGGCAGTCCGAACATGCCGCCGAGCAGTCCTTTCTCGGCGCGCCGCTCAAACAGCATTTCGCCCCTGCCGTTCGTCAGGGCGAACACCGCGCCGCGTCGCTGCGGTTTCGGTTTCCTGACGGCCTTCCTCGGCAGTTCCCCTGCAATCCCGGCCTTCGCCGCCGCACAGTGATCCGCAAGCGGACATAAAAGGCAGCTGGGCGATTTCGGCCGGCAGACGCCCGCGCCGAGATCCATCAGCCCTTGCGCGAAATCGCCGGAGCGCCTTGAAGGCCAGATCGCGTCCGCGCGCGCCTTTATCTCTGCCTTGGCCGCGGGCAGCGGCGTTTCGATCGCAAAAAGGCGCGCAACGACGCGCTCGATATTGCCGTCGACAACGACCGCCCGCCGGTCGAATGCAATGGCCGCCACCGCTGCCGCTGTGTAGGCGCCGACCCCCGGCAGGGCGCGCAACACTTCCTCCGTATCCGGAAATTCTCCCCCATGATCGTTCACGACCGCTGCGGCGCATTTATGAAGGTTGCGCGCCCGCGCATAATATCCGAGCCCCGCCCACTCTCCGAGCACATCGTCGAGAGGCGCGGCGGCGAGCGCTTTCACCGTCGGCCAGCGCGCAAGATACGCCGCATATCGCGGCGCGACCGTCGCAACGGTTGTCTGCTGGAGCATGATTTCGGAAAGCCAGACCGCATAAGGGTCCGGCCGGGCACCGTCGCGCCGCGCTTTGGGGCCAACGCGCCACGGCAACTCCCGCGCATGCCGGTCGTACCAGCGAAGCACCGCGCGCGAGATCGCGCCGGAATTTTTTTCAACCCTGCCGTCAAACGCCATGGCGTTCATGTTATGATGATCCTCGGCGCCGTTGGCAAAGCGCCGAACGCAAAAATAGCGGAGACGGGCGAGCCGTGAACAGTTTTCAACAAACCAGACCGGTCAGGCGCGGACCGCCGCGGGCGGCGCGGGCGGCGGCGGCGGTTTTTTCAAGACTGGCCCAGACGACGCGCTACGCCGATCCCGGCCTTGCGGAAAACTGGCCGTCGATCGCCGGCGCCGATATCGCGGCGCTCGGCCGGCCGGGCCGGGTGCTGGGGAACGGTCCCGGGCGCACCCTGGAGGTGATCGTGCGCGACGGGGCCTCGGCGGCGGAAATCCAGATGCGGACCGACGACATCATCCTCGCCGTCAACCGGTATCTGGGGCCGGACGCGGTTAACCGTATCGCCTTGCGCCAGCGTGCGGGCGCCCGCCATGGCGCCGTGATGGGCGCCGCCCCGACGCGCGCCGCCCATGACGGCGCGGACGAGCCCCTGAGCGCTGCATTATCGTCTTTTCGCGCGGCGATCAGCGCCAGATCGCGGGACAAATAGAGGCCCGGAGGGCTTGCGTCCCACCGCGCCTTCGGCGATTCTCCGGCCTCATTCTCCGGATTTGCCGAACGGCGGCGCGGGCGCGCGGCCGTCCAGGAAAGGTTTTCCTTAAATGTTCTCCGAAACGCTTCGCCTTGCTTCAAAGGTTTGCGCCTTCAGCGCCGCCGCCCTCGCCCTTGCCGCATGCGGCCAGGACTCGCCGGACGCGCCTTCCCCAACGCCGGATTCCAGCGCCGGCGCGGAAGTCACGGACAACGCCAATACCGGCGCGCTTGCGGAAATGGCCCTCGGCGCCGACGACGCCCCCGTGACGGTCATCGAATACGCCTCCGTCACCTGCCCGGCCTGCGCCGCGTTTCATGAAAACGTGTTCCCGGACATCAAGGAAAAATATATCGACACCGGCAAGGTCCGCTTCGTTTTCCGCGAGTTTCCGACGGCGCCCGCGGAATTGTCCGTGGTCGGCTCGATGCTGGCGCGATGCGCCGCGGAAAAGGGCGGCACGGACGCCTATTTCCTGGTTCTCGGCTCCCTCTTCAAAACCCAGCAAAAATGGATCTATGGGGAAACCCGCGACGAGCTGATGAAAATCACCGCCCAGGCCGGGCTTGACGGAGAGGCCTTCGATGATTGCGTGCGCCGTCAGGAATTGATCGATTTTATTAATAAAAATGTAGAGGAAGGCCGCGACCGTTATGACGTGCGCTCGACGCCGAGCTTCATCATCGACGGCGGCATCCGGCACTTTTCCAATGCTGACGATATGGCCAAGGCGCTCGACGAAGCGATAGAGAAAGCGGAGAGCTAGGAACGCAGCGCGTGAGCGCACTGGGGTTGCGTAAGGAGGAGGCGGTTATGGCCGCGTTTTCGAAATTTGCTTCGGCCGTCGCGGCCGCGTTTTTGACCCTCGCTACGCCCGGCGCTTTCGCAGATACGCCGGCAACGGTCGGCGAGAGCGAAGGGGCGCTGTCGGAAATGGCGCTCGGCGCCGACGATGCGCCGGTTACAGTCATTGAATACGCCTCGCTGACTTGCTCCCACTGCGCCCATTGGCACGAGGAAGTTTTTCCGACGGTCGACGAGAAGTATATCAAGACCGGGAAAGTCCGTTTCATCCTGCGCGAAATGCCCGTCGTTCCGGCACATCCCGCGCTGGTCGCCCGGTCTTACGCCGGCTCGATGCTGGCGCGCTGCGCCGCGGACGCGGGCGGTTCGGACAGCTATTTCTCGCTAATGGATACGCTGTTTGAGACCCAGGAAGTCTGGGCGTTCGGCGAGGACGCAAGAGGCGAACTTGTGAAAACCGCCGCCGCGGCGGGGATTGATGAAGCCGCGTTTGACGCCTGTCTTCAACGGGCGGACGTGAAGGCCCATATCGACGAGAACATTTCCATCGCAACGAATGAGTTCGCAATTCAGGGCACGCCGAGCTTTATCATCAACGGCAAATATCGGCGGTTCGGGACATTTGAGGAAATCTTCGAGGCGCTGGATGCGGCGGCGGCGAACGCCGACTAACTTTCCCCAGCAAACGGCGCAGTTCTTGGCCAAGGGACAGAATCGGCGATCATTAGCTATTGGATTCAAAGACAAATGAAACAGCGCAGGCGCGTATTCGCGCAATAGCAGTCGGGAACCGCACGTGAAATTCACCAATGTTCGTCTGATCGGGTTCAAGTCCTTCGTCGAGCCGACCGATTTTGAGGTCCGCGACGGGCTGACCGGCATTGTCGGCCCGAATGGCTGCGGCAAGTCGAACCTGCTGGAAGCCCTGCGCTGGGTCATGGGCGCGACGTCCGCCAAGGCCCTGCGCGGCGACGGCATGGATGCGGTGATCTTTTCCGGCACCTCCATGCGCCCGTCGCGCAACTGGGCGGAGGTGATTCTCTCCCTCGACAACTCCGATCGCACGGCGCCGTCGGAGTGGAACGACACCGACAACCTTGAGATTTCCCGCCGCATCATCCGCAAGGACGAGGGCACCCAGTCGATCTACCGCATCAACGGCAAGGAAGTGCGCGCCAAGGACGTGCAGCTCTTTTTCGCCGACGCATCGACCGGCGCCAATTCGCCGGCGCTCGTGCGCCAGGGCCAGATTTCCGAACTCATCAACGCCAAGCCCCAGAACCGCCGCCGTCTTCTGGAAGAAGCGGCGGGCGTCACCGGGCTTCATTCGCGCCGGCACGAGGCGGAGCTGCGCCTGCGCGCCGCCGAACAGAATCTTGAACGTCTTGATGACGTGATCGGCGAACTTGAAACGCAGAAAGCGGCGCTGGCCCGGCAGGCCCGGCAGGCGACGCGCTATCGCAATGTCTCCGGCGACATTCGCCGCACCGAAGCGATGCTGAGTTACCTGCGCTGGCGCGAAGCGACGCTTGCGGAGGAAAAAGCCGGCGAAGGCCTCGCCGAAATCGCCGGCCTGATCGAACAGACGGCGCAAGCCGCAGCCGCCGCCACATCGGCGCAAACGAACGCTCATGAAGCGCTCGATCCGTTGCGTCAGGCGGAAGCGGAAGCGGCGGCCGGGCTTCACCGCCTGACGGTTGCGCGCGAAGGGCTGGACGAGGAAGCGCGCCGGGCGGAAGCGGAACTTGCACGCCTCAATGGCGAGATCGAACGCCTTGCCGCGGACCTCGAACGCGAGCGCGGCCTTCTGAGCGATGCAGAAACCGCCACCGAACGGCAAAACGCGGAAGCGGCGGCGCTGAAAGAAAAAGAAGCCTCCGAGCAGGCGCGCATTGCCGAAGCGACGGGCGCCGTGAGTTCGGCGTCAGAAAAACTGACCGAAGCGGAAAGCGCTTTTGAGGAAAAAAGCGCGGAAGCCGCAGAGATCGACGCGCGGCGCCGGACGATTTCGGACAATGTCGCCGTCGCCGAACGCCGCCTCGGCAAGATCGAGGAACAGACAAAAGCGTTTCGCGAGGAACGGGACTTCATCAACCCGACCGCCGCCCAGGCCGACGCGCTGGAAGCGGCCAATGCGCAATTCACCGCCGCTGACGAAGCCGCCACCCGCGCGGAAGCGGCCTTTCACCGCGCCGAAGAGGAGCGTCAGAACGCGGAGCGCCGCGAAACATCCTTACGCGGACCATTGCGCCAGGCCGAACAGAGCCTCACGGAGATCGATGCAGAGCGCGAAGCCCTGCGGAAAATTCTTGCGGTCAATGACAGCGACGACTGGCGCCCGCTTCTGGAAGACATCGACGTCGACCCCGGATATGAGAACGCCCTTGCCGCGGCCCTGGGCGACGATTTGAGCGCGGCGACCGACGAGGCCGCCCCGGCGCACTGGTCGCGGGACGGGGGCGTCTTTGCCGAACCGCTGCCGGGGGAAGCATCTCCGCTCGCCCAGTTCGCCCGCGCGCCGGCCCAGCTTCACCAGCGCCTTGCGGCCATCGGCGTTGTCCGCCGCGAAGACCTTGAGCGCCTGAAAGCCTTCCTCCGCCCGGGCCAGCGGCTTGTCACCCGCGAAGGCGACCTTGTGCGCTGGGACGGATTTGTCGCCCGCGCCGATGCAAAAACATCGGCCGCCGTGCGCCTCGAACAGCGCAACCGCATTGTCGCTCTGGAAAACGATGTGGAAGCGGCTCATGCGCGCGTCGAAACGGCGCAGCGCGAATATGATGCGGCCGCCGCGGGCCTTGAGGACAATCAGCGGGTCGAACGCGAGGCGCGCGCGCTCTTCACCGATGCACGCAAAAGTCTCGACACGGCCCGGTCGGCGCTCGCCGCCCTTGAACGCGAGCACGAACGCGCAACGGCGCGCATTTCCGCGATCGACGAAAATCTGGACCGCCTCGCCGACGACAAGGCGGAGACCGAACAAAGTCTTGAAACGCTGCGCGCCGATCAATCGGATCTGCCGGACGCGGATCTTATCGCCGGCGCCATGGCGTCCTTACGCGAAACTGTCGGCGCGGCGCGGGCCCACGCTGCCGAAGCCCGCGGCGCCCATAATGATCTGACCCGCGAAGCCGCAGCGCGCGCAGCACGGCTGGAAGAACTGGACCGCGAAGTCGCCTCATGGCGCGAGCGCGCGGAAACGGCGAAGGCCCGTATTGTCGAACTCGATGCCCGGCTCGTTGAAACAAGAAACGCACGCAACGCCGCGGCCGGCGCGCCGGCGGAAATCGAAGAGAAGCGCAAAGCCCTCTTGGAGCAGTTAAGCGTTGCGGAAGCCCGGCGCAATGACGCCGCCGACACGCTCGCCCGCGGCGTCGACGCCGCCCACGCAGCGGACAAGACAGCCAGGGAAGCGGACAACGCCGCGGCGGAAGCGCGCGAAGCGCGCGCGCGGTTGCAGGCGCAGGCGGAAGCGGCGGCCGAGCGCGTCGAGGAAGCGGTGCACCTTGCCCGCGAGACCTGCGAGGCGGCGCCGGAAGACCTCCTCGGCATCGCGGAGCACAAAGAGGGCAAAGCCCTTCCCGAGCGCGACGACGTGGAGCGCAAGCTCGAACGCTACAAACGCGAGCGGGAAAACCTCGGCGGCGTTAATCTGCGTGCGGATGAAGAACTGAAAGAAGTCGCCGAACGCATGGAAGCGCTCACCGTCGAGCGGGAAGACTGCGACGGCGCCATCCGAAAACTGCGCGCGGCCATTGGCGGGCTGAACCGCGAGGCGCGCCAGCGCCTGCTCGACGCGTTCGAGACGGTCAACAGCAATTTCAGCTCGCTGTTCAAGCGCCTCTTCAATGGCGGCCAGGCGGAACTGCGCCTGATCGACTCCGACGACCCCCTGGACGCCGGGCTTGAAATCATGGCCTCGCCGCCGGGCAAAAAGCTCGCTTCCATGTCGCTCATGTCCGGCGGGGAACAGGCCCTGACCGCAACGGCGCTCATCTTCGCGGTCTTTATGGCGAACCCTGCGCCGGTCTGCGTCCTCGACGAGGTCGACGCGCCCCTTGACGACGCCAATGTGGAGCGGTTCTGCCGCCTCCTGCACGAAATGTCGGCGGAAACGGCGACACGCTTCATCATCATCACCCACCACGCGCTCACCATGTCGCGCATGGACCGGCTGTTTGGCGTCACCATGATCGAACGGGGCGTCTCGCAGCTCGTCTCCGTCGACCTTTCAAAGGCCGAACAACTCGCCGCGGCGGAGTAGGCAACCGTTCAGCGGCGCGGCGCCGATAGCGCGTCATGCAGCCTGAAAATCGCGTCTTCAATAGCGCGCAGACGCGCATGACATCGCATTTCCTTGCGCATCAGCGCGCCGCCACCCGCAAACGCGCTCGCCGCACCGATCGCACCGACAATAAGGCCGAGAGAAGCGACGACCTGACCGGCCAGCGGTGCAGAAAACGCCATCCCCAGACCGCCGACAGCGCCGCAGACGGAAACAACCGCAATGACATATTCCCAAAAGGCCGGGGCATTCATCAGCTCAAGGGATTTTGCGTCTTCAAGGATATCGACCCACCGGCTGATTTCGCGGGCCTCGCGGCGCGTGAATACGCCATTTTCGCCCGGCTCAAGAACGACGAAATATTCGATGGCGTTCGGCAGGTCCGTCAACGCATCGGTTATTTCCGCGAGCCGCTGAGGCGGCAGGGACGTGCGCCCGCCGCGAAATATGTCCCGCCCATTGGAAATAGCGGGTTGCCGCTCAGACGCCGCGGCGATCGCGCTCAACCATGTCGCGCGGCGCCTTGTCCCGAATACGCGATTGCGCCGCGTCCACAAGGAGTACCGCATCGATTTCCTGCGCTTCTTCAACAATGCCGGGATGCAACGCATCAAGCTTCTCGCGAATGGCGCGCACCCCGATATCTATTGACTGTGCGCGCACGCGACGGCGGCTGCGCCACAGGGAAACATCCACAATACGAAGAACGACCACGAGCACCAGAAAAGCGGCAAGGAGTATAAGCAAGGACGCAAACCCACCGGCGAGAAGTCCCTCGCCAGGCCGCGCTCCGAAAAATGCGCCCAAAAAACCCGCGATAACGCAGCCGCCAAGCGTCACAAAACGCCTGATCTCCGCGAAATTCACTTCTATGGACAGCTCTTCGAGTTCACGCTGTTTGATGACGCTCGCCATATATCGGTTTCATTTCCCTCGCGGCGGCGGCTTTTTCCGTCGCCGGCTATAGACCATCGCTAATATGTTCGTTCTTCGCTCCCCGCACAAGGGCGATTGCGACCGCTCGCCGCGGGGGTGTTTTCCAATAAAAATCAACGCGATAGGAAAGAATTCCTTCGCTTGACGCTGCATTGCAGCGCCTATATTGTCCGCGCGATTTCGAGGGGCGCGAGCGTTCGTTTCGCGCCTGTTTTCGGGCAGTTAGATGGCGACTTCCGACGATCAAGAAGGCGCCGACGGGAAGGCGCCGCCGTCTCTGGACGAGTTTGCCGACCGCCTCGACGCAATGCGGGGCGAAGGCGAACCCGAGGAACGCGGACATGGAAGCGGCGCCGCCTGGGGACGGGCTTTGCGCGCGTCTTCCGATCTCCTGGCGGCGCTTTTCGTCGGCATGCTGATCGGTTTCCTGCTCGATAAATGGCTAGGCACGAGCCCGTGGCTTCTGCTGGTCGGCATCGGGGTCGGATTTGCGGCCGGGCTGCGCAATCTTGCGCGCTCGTTGAAATGAAATAACGGCGCATGCGACGAGCATCGTCTTGGTGAGACGGGAATAACGAGCATACCATGAATACGTTTCGCGCCGCCGGCCCCATGGACCAGTTCGAAATCGTTCGCATTGTCGATCTCAGCGTCGGCTCCATCGACGTTTCCCTGACGAACTCGGCGCTGTGGATGCTCATCTGCACCGGCGCGATCATCGCGTTTTTCTTCACCGCCACCCGCCGCGCGGCGATCATCCCGAACCGCGTGCAGTCAACGGCGGAAGTCCTCTACGAATTCGTGTCCGATCTCGTGCGCGACACCATCGGCCCGGAAGGACGCAAGTTCTTCCCTTATGTCTTCACGCTTTTCCTGTGGATCCTGATCGCCAATCTTTTCGGCATGATCCCGACGCTGCCGGGCCTGCCCCATGAGGCGCATACGTTTACGACCACGAGCCACCTCGCGGTGACGCTCGCCCTTTCCATGCTGACGATTACGATCGTGATCGTTTACGGCTTCTGGAAGAATGGCATCAAGTTTCTGAAGCTGTTTGCGCCGTCGGGCGTGCCGCCGGCAATGTACATCCTGCTGGTGCCGATCGAGCTTGTCTCGTTCCTGTCGCGCCCGCTGTCGCTCGCCATCCGGCTGTTCGCAAACATGTTCGCCGGCCACATCATCCTGAAACTTTTCGCCGGCTTCGTCGTGTCGCTTGTCGGCGCCGGCGGCGTCTTGTCGGTCATGGGGCTGCTGCCGTTTATCGGCGCCATCGCCGTCACCGCGCTCGAATTTCTTGTGGCGTTCCTACAGGCTTATGTGTTCGCGATCCTCACCTGCATCTATCTCAGCGACGCGGCGCACGCCGCCGACCACTAAGTTCAAGTTTCCCGCGCGGGTCGAAGGGCCAGCCGCGAGATCGGGATAAACCGGCTCAAACAAAACGACCAGGAGTGAATACCAATGGAAGTAGAAGCAGCAAAACTGATCGGGGCGGGTCTTGCGACCATTCCTCTCGCCGGCGCCGGCGTCGGCCTCGGCCTCATCTTCGGCAACTTCTTGACGGGCGCCTTCCGCAATCCGTCCGCCTCCGCCGCCAACCAGCCGACCATGCTGCTCGGCTTTGCGCTGACGGAATTCACCGGCCTTCTCGGCTTCACGATCTCGATCCTGATCCTGCTCGAAATCTTCTAGTCAGACGCCCGATCAGGAGCTGATCCTTGTCTCTTTCCGCCGTCATTGTCGCCGCGGCCGCCGCCGCTGAAGACGCAGCCGCCGAATCCGGCGGCCTGCCGCAGCTCGATATGTCGACCTGGCCGAGCCAGCTGTTCTGGCTCGCGGTCACCTTCGGCATTCTCTACTGGCTGATGGCCGGGCGCTTTCTGCCGGCTATCGGCGGCGCGATTGAAGAACGCCGCGGGCGCATCGCCGACGATCTCGACCAGGCCTCGGAATTCCGCGGCCAGGCCGAGGCGGCGGAGGACGCCTATAATCAGTCCCTCGCCGACGCCAAGGCCAAGGCGCAGGGGATTGCGGCGGACACGCGCGCCGAGGTCGATGCGGAGATCGCGGAGATGCAGGCGGAAACCGACGCCAAGCTGCAAGGCCAGCTTGAGGCGGCCGAAGCGCGCATCGGCGAGATGAAAGAAGAGGCGACGGCCAAGGTCGAGGAGGCCGCGGCCGACGCGACCCGCGCCATCGTTGAACGGCTGATCGACGAAGCGCCGACCGACGATGCGGTCGCCCGCGCCATGACGAATATCGCTCGCTAGGAGGCGGCCATGATTTCCTTAACGCTCATTGCCGCTGCCGCCGCAGAAGAAGCGGGCTACGAAGCATCCAAAGGCGGCCTCTTTGCGGACTCCGCTTTCTGGGTGCTCCTCGCGTTTATCATCGTCATCGGCATTTTCGCCCGGGCCGGACTGCACAAGACCATGGCCGCAGGCCTCGACAAGCGCTCAAACCGCATCGCCGACGAGATCAACGAGGCGCGGAAAATGCGCGAGGAAGCCCAGGAGCTGCTTGCGCAATATCAGCGCCGCCAGCGCGAGGCGGAATCGGAAGCCGCCGCGATCATCGAGCAGGCGAAAAAAGACGCCAAAACCCTCGCCGCCGAGGCCCATGACAAGATCAACGCCCAGATGGAGCGGCGCGCCAGGGCGGCGGAAGACAAGATCGCCCGCGCCGAGGCCCAGGCCCTGTCGGAAGTGCGCGGACGCGCCGCCGACGTCGCCATCGCCGCGGCCCGCGAAATCATCCGGGAGCGGATGGACACCGGCGCCCAGAACGCCTTCATCGAGAAGTCCATTGCTGAGTTGCGCGGAAAGCTCAACTAATCCCGCGGATGCATTTCCCGCCTCCATCGGACCGCAACGCCGACGCCGTTCTTTCTTTCTGGTTCGACGAAACCAAACCTTATCAGTGGTATCGCCGCGACCTGGCGTTCGACCGGCTTTGCGCCGCCCGTTTCGGGCCGCTTCATGAAGCCGCCGCCAACGGCGCGCTGGACGCATGGGCCGCGAAACCGCGCAACGCCCTCGCACGGATCATCATTCTCGACCAGTTTTCCCGAAACATGTTTCGCGACAGCCCGCGCGCTTTTGCGTTTGACGCGCTCGCACTCGCCGCCGCCCGCAACGCGCTCGCGCGGCGCTTCGACCTCCTCTTTCCATCGAATGTTCAGCAGTTCTTCCTGATGCCGTTCATGCATGCCGAGGATCGTGCCGTGCAGGAAGACTCCGTGCGCCTCTTCAAGGCGCGCCAGCGCGGCGCCGGCAATCTTTCCTATGCGATTACGCACCGGGATATCGTCGCCCGCTTCGGACGCTTTCCTCACCGCAACCGCATTCTCGGTCGCGTTTCAACGGCCGAAGAAATTCAGTTCCTGAAACGCGGCGGATTTAATCCGTAAACGCAGAGCGAAAAGTGGTTCCCGGTTTATCGCTTAACAGGCGCCTCTAAAACCGCGTTCAATAAACGCCCATCGCCAAACCCGCCGCCAACGCCTTTCCGAGTTCGCGGCACCGGCCGCGTCCCGTCTCCGGGATCGTCTTCTCCGCAAGAATTTCTTCGGGCGTCTGGGCGTGGGTGCAGACGATGAGAGCAGGCTGGACTTCCTTCAGACGCCAGCCCGTGGCGATGCGCGCCGTCTGACGCGCGGCGTTTTCTCCGTCCGACCCGGCGCACACCATCTGCGCGTAGGGCCGGCCCTCAATCTTTCCCAGCACCGGATAGTAGCAGCGGTCGTAGAAATCCTTCATCACGCCGGAGATGGCGGCAAGGTTTTCCGGCGCGGCGAAAATATATCCGTCAGCGGACAACAGATCGTCCGGGCCCGCCTCCGGCGCCGTTTTCAGAACGGTGTCGATCTCCCCGCGCGCAGCCTCCGCCGCAGCCTCGGCCATCTGGCGCGTTCCGCCGGTCTTCGAATGATAGACAATGAGAAGCCTGGGCATGCTCTATGCTATCGCCGCCATATGCGATTCGCCAACCGTCGCTTAGGGCGCGTCAACCGGCGCCGATCACACGCATTGCACTCGGTTCACGAAACAGCGCCGGTTTCGGCGCCCTTCAGCGCAGCGTCGCCGCAAACCGCATCGATGATCTCAATGATTTCCGGCGTGTAATACCGGCGCTGCTTCCTGAAGTCACCGAACCGCAAATATTCCGCATGCCTGGCCACCTCGCCGCGGACAACTTCGCGCCAATCCTCGGACGGGATGTTCTGAAGAATCTCATCGAACGAATAGAGCATGTTCGCCACGAAAAGCTCGTATTGAATTAATCCACCCTGTTTCCCCAGTTGATCGTGGTTGGGGTTCACGAGTTCCGGGTGTTCGAGGGCCTCTCGGAGATACTGACGAAAGGTGCTCCTGGCTGAGGCTTCGCGTTCAATCGCACGGCGCCCGCGGATTTGGACGTAAACCTGACCTTCGCCGACGTTACTCCGGTGCGCGGTACTCCTCCGGCGCCATGGGCCGGATGCGGGCCGTCAGTTCATCAAGCGGAACGGAGCCGCCATCTTCCTGCTGGATGCGTACGTGAAAACGCCTGAGGTTGCGCGCATGCGCCGCGCCGCAGGAATGGGCGATCATCGCCACGTCCTTGCGCATCTTTTCGACATAGTGGGCGACGCGCGGGGCTTTCACCTTCGGGTCGAGCCCGCCCTGCAGGGACTTTTTGTGAGTTGTCACACCGGTCGGGCAATTGTTCGTATGGCAGCGAAGCGCCTGGATGCAGCCGATGGAGAACATGAAGCCCCGCGCCGTGTTGACGACGTCGGCGCCGGCGCAATAGGCCCAGGCGACTTCCGCCGGCGTCACCAGCTTGCCCGACGCGATGACTTTGATGCGCTCGCGCAAGCCCCGCCGCTCCAGAATATCCGTCAGCATGGGGAGCGCCTGTTTCAGCGGCAGGCCCACATTGTCCATGAGCGACATGGGCGCGGCGCCCGTGCCCCCGTCGCCGCCGTCAAGGGTGATGAAATCGGGCGCGGCCTCAATCCCGCGCCGCTCAATGGCGTCGCAAAGATCGTCAACCCACCCATAGGCGCCCATGACCGTCTTGAAGCCCGTGGGCAGTCCGCTGACCCGGCGGACGCGTTCAATAAAGTCCAGGAGCTCGTCCACATTGTCGATTTCCGGGTGACGGTTCGGGCTGATCGATGCCTTGCCGGCGGGAATGCCGCGGATATTCGCAATCTCGCGGTTCACCTTCGCCGCCGGCAGGATGCCGCCCTTGCCGGGCTTCGCCCCTTGCGCGAGTTTCACCTCGATCATTTTGACTTGCCCGTGCGCGGCAATTTCCGCGAGCTTTTTTTCGTCCAGGCCGCCATCCTTGTCGCGGCAGCCATATTTCGCCGTGCCCATCTGAAAGACAACGTCGCAGCCCCCTTCCAGATGATAGGGCGCAAGCCCGCCCTCGCCGGTGTTCAAGTAACATTTCGCCAGCGCCGCCCCGCGCGACAGCGCCCGCACCGCCGGTTTCGACAGAGAGCCGTAACTCATGGCGGAAATGTTGATGATGGATGCGGCGCGATACGGGTTATCCGTATAGGGACCGAACTCGACCGAAGACGGGTCCGCCGCCTCTTCGTCAAGGCGCGGGAACGCGCAGTTCACGAAAATCGGCGTGCCGACGATATTAAGATTTCGGGTCGACCCGAAGGGCTGCGTGTTGTTTTTGCCTTTTGCGGATTTGTATATCCAGTCGCGCTCGGCGCGGTTAAACGGCATTTCCTCACGATCGAGGGCGAAGAAATACTGCCGAAAAAACTCACCGAGGCGCGTGAAGAGTTCGCGGAACCGGCCGACGACGGGATAGTTGTGGCGCACCGCATCGCGCGACTGGCTGACATCGGCGATAAACATCAGGACGACCGCGAGGGCACCGATCCCCACGACGAAGATGAAAAGCGTCGACAGGAACTCCAGCCCGAGCAAAGACAATCTACTTAATGTTTCCATGCTTTCGCCCCGCTCACATACTCGCTCACCCGCCAGTCAACGCAATCACGCCTGACGAAAAAACGAACCTTATGGCAAAATGCGCTGGCCGGAAAAGCCGGCCCCGCGCAAATGTGATGGCGCAGCGTTATTCCGCGGCTTCCGCAACCGGCGGCGTCCAGCGCAGGACCGGCTTACGCGCGGCTGCTGTTTCGTCGAGCCGGCGGCGGGGCGCATGAACGGGCGCCGCCTTGAAAGCACCTGCATCGCCCGACTTCGCCCGCTTCGCCAGAGACAAAAGCGCGTCACAAAACTGGTCGAGCTCGCGTTTCGATTCCGACTCCGTCGGCTCGATCAGCATGGCGCCGTGAACGACCAGCGGGAAATACATGGTCATCGGATGATAGCCTTCATCGATCATGGCCTTGGCGAAGTCGATGGTTTCAACGCCTGTGTCTTTCAGGAAGCGGTCGTCAAACAGCGCCTCGTGCATGCAATAGCCGTCGAACGCCGTGGTCATTTCCGACTTCAGCCGCGCCTGAACGTAGTTCGCGTTCAGCACCGCGTCCTCGGCGGCCTGCGCAATCCCGTCGGCGCCGTGGCTCATCATATAGCTGAGGGCGCGGGTGAACATGCCCATCTGTCCGTGGAACGCGGTCATGCGGCCGAAGCTCCGGGCGCCTTCGCCTTCCTCTTTCGCCGCGCGACGGGTTTCGACGAGACTGAAGCTGCCGTTTTCCTCTGTGACGTAAGGGACCGGCGCAAAAGGCGCGAGCGCCGCCGACAACACCGTGGGGCCGGAACCCGGCCCGCCGCCCCCATGGGGCGTTGAGAAGGTCTTGTGCAGATTGATGTGCATGGCGTCGACGCCGAGGTCGCCGGGCTTCACCTTGCCAGCGATGGCGTTGAAATTGGCGCCGTCGCAATAGAAATAGCCGCCAGCTTCATGCACGGCATCGGCGATGGCGCGAATGTCGCGCTCAAAAAGCCCGCATGTGTTGGGGTTCGTCACCATGATGCCGGCGACGTCCGGCCCAAGCATCTCTTTCAACGCGGCGAGATCGACGCGGCCGGTTTTATCGGCGGGAATTTCATCGACGGTGAAGCCGCATTGAACCGCCGTCGCCGGATTTGTTCCGTGAGCGGATTCCGGCGCCAGCACGCGGGTGCGCGTCGCCGCGTCGCCGCACGCTTCCAGCGCCGCCTTGATCGCCATCATGCCGCAGAGCTCTCCATGGGCGCCGGCCTTGGGCGACATGGCGACGGCGGGCATGCCCGTCAGTTCTTTCAGCCAGTGACCCAGCGCGTCAATCACTTCGAGTGCGCCCTGACACTGCGCCTCCGGCGTTAAGGGGTGAAGGTCCGCGAAACCGGGCATCCGCGCGACTTTCTCATTGAGGCGCGGATTGTGTTTCATGGTGCACGAGCCGAGCGGGAACGGCCCCATGTCGATGGCGTAGTTTTTCTGGCTGAGGCGCACATAGTGGCGCATGGTCTCCGGCTCGGAAAGACCGGGGAGGCCGATGACGCTCGTGCGTTCCATACCGCCAAGGCGGGACGGCGCGCCCTCCGGTTCCGGCAGGTCGACGCCGGTTCCATTGAAGTCGCCAACCTCGAAGATCAGGTCTTCCTCGATCTGCAACGCCTTGTTGCCGGTGAAGGTGGGCGCCTCGGATGTTGCAACATCGTCGCTGCGCGTGGGGCGGCCTTGAGCGTTCATGGTCATAGCGACGCTCCGTCGACAGAATTCGCGTCGCCAATCTCGACGCCAGGTCCAAATCTAGTAATGCATGTTCCCATGCCCGGCTCGATCCATTTAATGACACGGTCGTTCATTATGACCACCGAAGCTTCCGTGGAATCTTCGTAATACCCTCTCATTATCCAACACTCGTCGGCCGCCTCGGCGCGTTCATCTTTGTTTCTCCCGGTAATTTTCACTTCAAAGGCGTCGGTAAGATTGAGCATCTCACCACTAGTGGTGTGGCCGTAGCCACCGCAGGAAAAGCTTGTGTGATCAATTCTCTCAAATGAAGAAAAAAGATTCTTGATGGCGGCGTAGGCGTCATCAGAAAACCGGCTTTCGGATTTAGTTGCGGCTAACAACCTCGCCCTCGGCGGGTTACTCATGTTTGCAGCAATCTCATACCTTTCGTCACCGCATTGAATGTCATCAACTCTTAGCTGAGAGTCCGGCTGCTTACCAATCCAGCGAAACTCCTGGTCCCCGTCCTCTGCGAACGAAATGGCGTGCAGAAAGGGGATCACAATGACGATGCGAACCAGTGTTTTGAGAGGGGCCATCACAACGCCTCCCGCAATTTCGCAGCGAAGGTTTCAATATCCTCATCCGTCACACACTCAGTCGCGGCGACGATGAGCAGGTTCTCCGTATCGGGATGATCGGGCCAGAGCCGTCCGCCGGGAACGCCGGCGAGGACGCCCTGATCGGCGAGGGCCTTGACGACGTTCTCTGCATTAGACGGCAGGCGCAGGGTGAACTCATTGAAGTAGCTTTGATTCACGACTTCAACGCCGTCGATGGCGCCCAGCGCATCGGCGGTATTGCACGCCGCTTCGTGATTGAGCGTCGCGAGGCGCCTGAGCCCCGTCTCGCCGAGCAGCGACATATGCGCCGTGAAAGCCAGCGTGCAGAGGCCGGAATTGGTGCAGATGTTCGACGTCGCCTTGTCCCGGCGGATGTGTTGCTCCCGGGTCGAGAGCGTCAGGACGAAGCCGCGCTTTCCTTCCACGTCGGTCGTTTCCCCGCAGAGGCGGCCGGGCATCTGGCGCAGATATTTCTTCCGCGTCGCAAAGAGCCCCACATAGGGCCCGCCGAACCCCAGCGGGTTGCCGATGGACTGACCCTCGGCGACCACAACATCCGCCCCCATCTCGCCCGGACTTTTAACCGCGCCAAAGGAAACGGCCTCCGTCACAACCGCGATCAACAGCGCGCCCTTTTCATGGGCGGCGCTGGCGATGGGCTCCAGATCGCGCACATTGCCAAATACGTCCGGGTTCTGAACGATCACGCAGGAAGTCTCTTCGTCGATCAGCGAGACGATGTCCTCCGCGCCAGCCGGGTCCGGCGGCGCGATGACGACGTCGTCCTCATGCAGCTCAAGATTCGTGCGCGTCACCGCAGCGTATTGCGGATGCAGCCCGCCGGAGAGGATCGCTTTCCTCCGTTTGGTGACGCGCCGCGCCATCAGCGCCGCTTCGGCGCAACCCGTTGAGCCGTCATACATGGAGGCGTTGGCGACCTCCATGCCCGCGAGCGCCGCAACCTGGCTCTGGAACTCAAAAAGATATTGCAACGTCCCTTGCGCGATTTCCGGCTGGTACGGCGTGTAGGCGGTCAGAAACTCCGAGCGCTGAATAATGTGATCGACGGTCGCGGGAATATGATGCTTGTAGGCGCCGCAGCCGAGGAAGAAGGGCCCCGCCCCGGCGTCCCGGTTTTTCGCCGCCATGGCGGAGAGCGCGCGCTCGACCCCCAGCTCGCCCAGATGGTCCGGCAGATCGAAATCGGCGTTCAGCGCTTCCGCCGGCACGTCGGCGAACAGCTCATCGACCGACGCAGCGCCGATGACACTCAGCATCTGGCGACGGTCGGCGTCGTTTAAGGGAAGATAACGCATCTCTATTCCTGCTTTTCGTCTTTCGATTGACCTGCCGTCGTTCGTCACTCGGCGATAAACGCCGCATAGGCGGCTTCGTCCATCATCGCGTCGAGTTCGGCCGGATCGGACGGCTTCATCTTGACGAACCACGCCGCGCCTTCGGCGTCTTCGTTCACTTTCGCCGGCTCGTCGACAATGGCGTTGTTGGCCTCCACGATCTCGCCGGAAATCGGGGCGTAAACGTCTGATGCGGCCTTGACGGATTCAACGACCGCCATGTCGTCGCCTTTTTTGAACGTCTTGCCCGCATCGGGCAGTTCCACGAAAACGACATCGCCCAATTGTTCCGCCGCGTGTTTCGAAATGCCGACGATGTAAACGTCGCCGCCTTCCGTCTCTGCGCGGACATATTCGTGATCCTTTGTGTATCTGACTGTCATGGTTTCTCCTTCACCCTCTGTAATAGCGGTGCGGCGTAAACGGCATGTCGGCGACCCGCGCCGGCAACGGCTTGCCGCGCACGATAAGATTGACGACCGTGCCGCTCGCTGCGTACTCGGCGTCCACATACCCCATGGCCACAGGCGCGCCCAATGTGGGGCCGAAGCCGCCGGACGTGACCGCGCCGATTGTCTTTCCATCCGCAGACTGAATTTCTGCGCCTTCGCGCGCCGGGGCGCGCCCCTCCGGCAGGAGACCGACGCGCAGCTGCGCCGGGCCTTCGGCGCGCATCTTCAGAATTTTCTCCGCGCCGGGAAAACCGCCCTCTTCGCGCCGGCGCTTGCCGATAACGAAGGCGATGTTGCCGTCCACCGGCGTATTTTCCGGGGCCAGATCGTGCCCATAAAGACACAGCCCCGCTTCGAGCCGCAGGGAATCGCGCGCGCCGAGACCGATGGGCTCAACCGCATCGTCCGCAAGGAGCGCCTTCGCCATTTCTTCCGCGCGCTCCCCGGGAACGGAAATCTCGAACCCGTCTTCGCCCGTATAGCCGCAGCGGCTGACGATCAGATAAGCGTCGTTCCATTCATAGGGCCGCATGGTCATGAAGGTCTGTTCGCCGGCGCCCGGCAGCAGCCGGTCAACGACGCCCGCGGCGGCCGGTCCCTGAAGCGCGAGCAGGGCGCGATCATCGGCGATTTCCAGCGTCGCGCGATCGGCAAGGGCGGACCCGATCAGCGCAAAGTCGTCCGCTTTTGTCGCCGCATTGACGACAAGGAACAGCGTCCCCTGCAACCCGTCTTTCGCCGGGCGCGTAATCATCAGATCGTCAAGAATGCCGCCGTCCTCGCCCAGCAGCACCGAATAGCGCAAGCCCCCCATCTTCAGCTTGACGATTTCTCCGGGGACAAGGGTTTCAATTGCGGCGGCGACCGCTTCATGGGCGCCGTCGCCGCCCGGCTCCGCCTCAGTCGTTTTCAAAAACGCCTGACCCATATGGGAGACGTCAAAGAGCCCCGCCTTTTCCCGCGTATGGAGATGTTCCTTGAGGACGCCCATGGGGTATTGCACCGGCATGTCATAACCGGCGAACTCCACCATCTTCGCGCCAAGGGCGCGATGGAGCGCGTTAAGGGGCGTCTGTTTCAGGGCGTCGGCCATTCAATCTCCCATGACAATAGGCGCCGCGTAAACGCGGCGACCCCGGCTGTCACGGGAACCTGAGAGATTTCGCGGGTGCGCGTTCACTCGAAACGACGCCTCAGCCCGCTTACTCCTTCGGCGGGGCGATCAAAAAAATGAGTCGCCCGCTTTCCAGCCTTTCGTCCTTCATGCGGTCCTTTTGCCTGAGAGTTTCCGGGGCGGTTGCTCCTTCGGCGCCCGGCCATTTTTGCGGCCGAACCTCTCCCGCATGAATGCTACGGGCGACCATAAGCGCCGATTATGGTGAGTCAACGATTCGCTTGGCGGCGCGGCGTTTTAGGCGGCGCAGGCTTCGCATTCGCCTTTGATTTCAAGGCGGGCTGTATTCATCTCGAAACTGGATTTACGCACCGCATCGAGAATGCCCGCCTCGACGGCGACCATTTCAAGCTCCTTCACATTGGAGCATTTCTCGCAGACCAGAAACGTCTGCACCAGATGCGGGCCTTCGTGATTGCACAGGACAAAGGCGTTCATGCCGTCGATCTTGTGGATGTGGCCCTTGCCTTCGAGACCGTCGAGGGCCCGGTAAACCGTCATCGGCGCGCGCACGCCGCGATCTTTCAACTGGTCCAGAATTTCGTAGGCCTTTAAAGGGTCGTCGCCGGCCGCAAGGGCTTCCCAGACCAGCGTTTCGTTCTTTGAAAGTCCCGCCGGAACTTGCCGAGCGGCTCCGCCGTCGCCGATGTCCTGTTGCGCCATACCGCTCCCCGCCGTTGCAGATCAATGTTATATCGGCGTTATATCTATTGCAACGGCGCCTCGTTACGGCCAGCCTGCCCGGTCGAATATTTCCACCGCAAGGCGTTGATTTCGGCCCAGTTCCGACACCGACAGCCGGTCCGCCTGAAACTCCCCAAGGGTCGCCACGGGCCCCGAAGGCGCGATATCGGCGACCACCGGATACTCGTTATTGCTGCGGGCAAAGGCCGATTGCGAATCGTCCTCCAGGAGGTAACGCAGCAGCGCGACGGCGTTTTCCCGGTTGGGCGCATGGGCGGCGACGCCGGCGCCGGAAATATTCACATGGGCCCCGCGGCCGGCCTGATTGGGGAAAAGGACGCCCACCTTGTCGCCGATATCCGTGCCGACAAAACGCGCCACATAATAGCTGTTGACGACGCCGATGCGGCAGAGGCCCGCGGCGACCGCCTCGATCTGCGACGTGTCGTTGCCCTGCGGCTTGCGCGCGAAATTGGCGACGACCCCGCGCGCCCATTCCGCCGCCGCTTCCTCTCCGCTATGGGAAATGATTGAGGCGAGCAGCGACTGATTGTAAACGTTGGAAGAAGACCGTATACAGATCATTCCGCGATAGGCGGGGTCTGCAAGGTCTTCGTAATCGTCGAGCCCTTCGGGCAGGCCCATTTCCGTGTTGTAAATGATAATACGGGCCCGGCGGGCGAGACCGAACCACTGCCCTTCCGGATGACGATACTGTTCCGGCACGCGGTCGCGCAGCGTTTCATCGTCAATGCTTGCGAGGAGCCCGCGGCTTTCCGCGCGCCAGAGAACGCCGGCGTCGGCGGTGATGAAAATGTCCGCGGGCGAGGCGTCTTTCTCCCGCGCCAGCCTTTCGATCAGCGCATCGCCTCCGGCCTCGATCAGGTTGACGTTGACGCCGGTTTTCTCCGTGAACGCATCGTATATTTCGAGATCGGCATCGTAATGGCGGCCGGAGTAAATATTGACGACGCTCTCAGCGTCCGCGGCGTCCACAGCGCCGGAAGTCGGCGCGCCGCTCTCCCCGCCGCAGGCCGCCAGCGCCACAGCGCCGGCGCCGAGAAAGGCCCGGCCAATCCAATGCATTGAAAACATTGCTTTATCTTCTTTCTTTCTTGCGATTAATTCTTATTATCACCTTGATAGCAAAGCAAAGACGGCCCGCCAAGGCCCTCTCTCAATCGAGTGGAAAGACAAATTGTCCCGCCGGATCCGCCATAACGCTCATCGCCGACCCGACTTCCGGCGCCGCATTCATTCCGACACGGAGGAACTGACCGTCAACGCCGCCCGCCAGATAAACCGTCCAGCCGGGCCCGGCAAAGCGAACGTCGGCGACCCGCAGCGATCCGCCCGGATCGGGCTGCGCCGTCAACGCGCCTGCGCGAAACACCACAACCGCCGGCCCGTCATTCGCTGCATCGGTCACAAACCGGCCGAACGCCGTCTCAACGGCGCCGCCGCGAATCGTTCCCTGCACCTGCTGGCTGTCGGGAAAGATCGCGGCGCCGTCGGGGGTCTTTGGCATACGGAACAAATCCGCCGGCGCCGCCGTTTCGATGATCCGCCCTTCGCGCATCAACGCAACGCGGTCGGCGATTGCAAGCGCTTCTTCCGGATCGTGCGTCACCAGGACGACCGCAACGTCGCGCGCTTTCAGGATGCGGCGCAATTCCTCGCGGAGGCGCCGGCGCAACACCGTATCGATGCTGGCGAAGGGTTCGTCGAGCAGCAGGGCGCGCGGGCGCCGCGCCATGGCGCGGGCGAGCGCGACGCGCTGTTGCTGCCCGCCGGAAAGCTCATGGGGGTAGCGCTTTTCAAATCCTGCAAGCCCGACTGCCTCAAGTTCTTCCGCAATAACCGCGCGGGCTTTGCGCCGGGCGCCGTCGATCCCGAAACCGATATTGCGTCCGACCGTCATATGCGGAAACAGGACATAATCCTGAAAGACGAACCCGATCGGGCGCCGTTCCGGCGGCGCCCCGCTACCGGGCTCGGCGATAACGCCGCCATCGATCCTGACGGCGCCCGCCTGCAATGGCTCAAGCCCGGCGGCGACCCGCAGGAACGTCGTTTTCCCGCATCCCGACGGTCCGAAAAGGCAGACAATCTCCCCATCGCGAACGGCAAGAGACGCGTCGTCCACGGCGACAAACGAGCCGAAGCGATGGGATATGTTGGAAAGGGTAAACGCCATGACCGCGCCGCGCACTGTTCCTTTTTTGCGCCGCCCCGGCGCCCGAGGTTTTGGCAAATGCCTGAGTTTCGCTAAAGAGTCACGTTCCCGCGAAGACAATTCGCATCAATGAAGGCGCCTCATGGCTGCTCACCAGTCAAATCGAAACACCCTCGCCGGCGCTGCCATCGCGGTCGTCGCCGCCATTGTCGCCGCGCCGATTGCGGCCGCGCTCTGGGGCGCGGCGGACGCGGAGCGCAGCCTTGCGGCGTTTTTTGAGGGACCGGGCCTGCGATACGCCATGGGCACCCTCGCGCTGTGCGCCATGGCGGGCTTCGGCGCCGCGATCATCGGCGCCGGCGCGGCGGCGGCGGTGTGCCTCACGCAGTTTCCCGGCCGGCGGGTTTTCGCCCTCGCCCTCGCGCTTCCCTTTGCGATACCGGCCTATGTCTCGGCCTACGCCTATGGCGACTTCTTTGGGCCCTTCGGGCCGGCGGCGGCGCTTCTGGGCGCGGCTAACCTGCCGGAAATCAGATCGGCGCCGGGGGCGGCGTTCATCCTGATGCTGAGCACTTATTCCTATGTCTACCTCGCCATGGCCGCATCCCTTTCCGCGCGGTCCTCGGCGCTGATGGAGGCGGCGCGCATGCTCGGCGCCGGCCCGGCGCGGGCGGCGTTCAGCGTCCTCGTTGCAGCGGGGCGTCCGGCCCTTGCGGGCGGGCTGGCGCTGGCGCTGATGGAAATCGCCGCGGAATACGGCGTTGCGGATTACTTCGGCGTCGCCACCCTGAGCGTCGGCATTTTCAGAACATGGCACGGGCTCGGCGATCTCGGCGCGGCGACCCAGCTCGCCGCGCTGCTGTTTTTCGCCGCGCTGATTTTCGTGTTGCTGGAGGAAGCCGGCCGGCGGGGCCGCGCCGCCGAAGCGAGTTATGCGCGGAGCAATGCGCATCGCGTCAGGCTTTCGCCGTTTCACGCGCTCATCGTTCTCGTAATCATCAGCCTGCCGATCATGTTCGGATTCATACTGCCCGCAGGCGTCCTTGCCGCAAAGCTTTTGCAGTCCGACAGCCCCGCCGCCATCCGCGGCCTTGCCGAAGCCTTCCGCAATACCGGGCTCGTGGCCCTCGCCGGCGCGGCCGTCGCCGTGTCGGGGGCGGGCCTCCTCGCCTATGCGGGACGGCGCGCCCGCGCGCCCCTGACGCGGGCGATGCTGCGGATCGCCACCCTCGGCTACGCCGTCCCCGGCGCGGTTATTGCGATCGGGCTCCTGGCGCTCGCGTCCTTATTGTCACGGTGGATCGGCGCCGGCGCGGCGGGCGGCATCGCCGTTCTCATCTATGCTTACGGCGCGCGGTTCCTCACCGCCGCATACAACGTCATCGCCGGGGGGCTCGCCCAGATCAATCCGCAGATGGACGCCGCGGCGAAAACCCTGGGCGCCGGTTCGGCGAAGATCGTCAAGGCCGTGCACTGGCCGCAATTGCGCGGCGCCGTCGCCGCCGGCGGCGCCATTGTCGCCATCGATATCGCCAAGGAACTGCCGGCGACGCTTCTGTTGCGGCCGTTCAATTTCGAAACGCTGGCGACCCGCGTTTACCGGCTCGCGGCGGACGAACGCCTCGCCGACGCCGCGCCCGCAGCGCTCCTCCTGATCGCGCTCGGACTGATCCCGGTGCTGATGATCGGCGGCGCGGTCTTTTCGAGCGCTAATCCCCGCGATAAGCGTGGGGAAGATTGCCCCGGCTGAGATCCCGGTAGCGCCGCAACAGCGCCGCCTGCCGATTATCGATATCCTGCTGAACGCCGTTGATGAAGACGGCTTCGGCCGCGCTCGTCACCTCAAGGGGATCGCCGTCCCAGACCACGACGTCCGCGATCTTCCCGGTCGCCAGCGAGCCGAGATCGTTTCCCAATCCGTAGATCATTGCGGGATTGCGGGTCAGCGCCGCAATCGCATCGTCATAAGGCAGCCCGTGGGCGACCGCGATTCCCGCCTGCTGCGTCAGGGCGCGCAGATTGTGGGTGCCGCTCGCCGTTCCCGTAAACGCGATGCGGACGCCGGCGGCGTTGAGCCGGGCCGCATTCTCAAGGGTGGATGCAAGATCCTCGAACTGCGCCGGCAGATTCGCCGCGGGATTCAGGATCACCGGAATATTCGCCGCGGCGAGCGAGCGGGCGACCTTCCACGCCTCGGACCCGCCGACGATAATGACGCGCAAGCCGTATTCATTCTTGACACGAATTAAATTCCTGATGTCCGTCGCGCCGTTGATGGAAACGAGAAGCGGCTGGTCGCCCGCGACAACAGGCCCGAGCGCTTTCAGATCCGCGAGCGCATGGCGCCCGTCGCGGGGGCGCCGGACATAGTCGTTCGGATTGGCGGCGTAGCTGCGCGCCTCGTCAAGGGTTTCGCGCAACAGCGCCCAGGCGCCGAGGCGGGTGTCGCCTGCCCGCACCGCGCCGCCATACCCGAGCGCGAGAACCTGACCGACCCGCGCGCGGGTCACCGAATTCGCCCGTCCCGTCAGGTCGATGACGGCGGCGCGCCCGCCAAACAGCGAATCCCCCGGCGTCGGCGCCGTCACCGCGCGGGTCACGCCGCCGGCGCGGTTGATCGGGATGAGCGTCGAGTCGGAGCGGATCGCGTCCGTTGCATCAAGGGCGGCGCCCAGAGGGAACCCGACCTGCTGCTGTGGCCCCGCGTCATTCGCCTCCGCATCAAGGCCGATCTCCGACAGGCCGAGACTGGAAATCGGCGCAAAAACGCCCGGCGTTACCGTCTTTCCGGCAGCGTCGATCACCGTGGCGCCCGCCGGCGGGGAAAGCTCGTCCCCGATCCGCGCGATGCGTCCGTCGCGTATGATGATGTCGCCGTTCTCTATGGTTTCGCCGGCGCCGGTCAGCACGCGCCCGTTCATGATCGCCGTCACGCCCTGCGCATAGGCAGCGCCTTGCAACAATGCGGCGGCGACCAGAAATGCGATCGTCTGTTTACGAATGGTCATTGGCCTGCTCCGCCGGTTGCATTGTTGCCTGGCTGTCCGAGTTCAAAATCGACCCGTGGCGACCGCCGGGGATCGCTTCGGTCATATAAAAGCGCGCCGTCCACGAAGACGTTTTCTGCAAGCGCGTAAACCGAAAACGGATTGCCGCTCCAGATGACGACGTCAGCCATCTTGCCGGCTTCGAGGGCGCCCACCTGATCGAAGACGCCCATGGCTTTCGCCGGGTTCGCCGTGAGCCAGGAGATCACCGTCTCTTCGGGAAGGTCAAGCCCCATGCGCCGGCCTGCGGCCATGGCCTTCGCCGCCTCCTGATTCAAACGCTGTATGCCGGTGTCGCTGTCCGAATGGATGATGGCGCACCCGCCGTCCTGAGCGTGAACGAGCGCTGCGTTTTCGGTGACGGTGTCGTAGGCCTCAAGCTTGAAGCCCCACCAGTCCGCCCAGACGGCCGCACATACGCCATGCTCCGCCAGGAGATCGGCGACCTTGTAGGCCTCAATGGCGTGATGAAACGTCGTCACCCGATAGCCGAACTCCTCGGCCATATCGAGGACGAACGCCATCTCATCGCCCCGGTAGCAATGCATGTTCAGGACAATGTCGCCCGCCAGAACCCCGGCCAGGGTCTCAAGCTGAAGGTCGCGCACGGGCGCTTCGGGCGCGCCTTCGTCGCCATCGGGGTCCCAGACTTCATAGGCCGACCAGTAGTCCTCCCATGCTTTCTTGTATTCCTGCGCGTCTATCCAGGCGGCGCGATATCCGGCGAAGTTGCCCATGCGCGTGCCCGGACCGCCCTGCTCGCCATAGACTCTTTTCGGGTTCTCGCCGCAGGCCATTTTGAGACCATAAGGCGCGCCCGGAAACTTCATGCCCTGGACCGTCCGTGCAGGGACGTTTTTCAGGATCGCCGCGCGCCCGCCGAAGAGATTGGCGGAGCCGGGCAGGATCTGAAGCGACGTGACGCCCCCTGCGAGGGCGCGCGTGAAGCCGGCGTCCTGGGGCCACACGGAATGCTCGGTCCAGACTTCCGCCGTGTTCGGCTTCGTCATTTCATTGCCGTCGGACGTCGACTGGGTCGACGGCGAGGGATAGTTGCCAAGGTGGGAATGGATGTCGACGATGCCCGGCGTCACCCATTTGCCTGTCGCATCGATCACCGTTGCGCCGTCCGGCGCGGCGAGGTCCGGCCCGACGGCGGAGATTTTGCCGTTCTCGATCAGGACCGAACCGCTTTCGATGCGCTCGCCGGTTCCGGTGAGGACCGTTGCGCCCGCGACCAGCGTCGTCCCGGACGGATAGGGCTCATAGGTCGACGGATAGGGATCGGGGTCCGGACGCACCGGTCCCGCCTCTGCGCTCTCCGTCGCTGGCGCGGCCTCCTGCGCTTCAGCAGCGGTCTCCGGCGTCTCCGCGGGCGCGGCGTCGTCGCTCTCATTGGCGCATGCGGACAAGCCGCACGCCGCGGCCGCAACAATCATCAATTTCGTCTTTTGCTGCATCGATTTCCCCAGCTATGGGCGACAGGCTTCGAGCCTGCGCGATTTCCTGTCATAAGATTAGAGTAAATCTTGGCCGCGACCACCCATGTGGAAGAACTGGAGGGGACCAGATGACGCAATCGATCACAAGAAGAACCGCCCTGACGAGCGGCCTTGCCGCGGGCGCGGCGTCCTGCGCCGCGTCGCCGAAAATGACTCCCTACACTGCCGTTTCAGAGGCAGCTACGGGCGCCTTTGCCCACGGCGTTGCCTCCGGCGATCCCGGACCGACAAGCGTCGTCATCTGGACGCGGGCGTCTCCGTCTGACGCCGGCAGCGACAGGCGCATGAGCGTCGTTTGGGAAACCGCGGCCGATGAAGCCTTCACCGACATGCGCGGCAAAGGAGAAACGCAAACGGGCGCGGCAAAAGACTGGACGGTCAAGGTCGACCTTGCGGATCTCGAACCCGGCGCGACTTATTATTACCGGTTTCGAATCGGCGATCAGTACTCACCGGTCGGACGCACGCGCACCCTGCCCGCCGGCGCCGTTGAAAAAGCGCGCTTCGCCGTTGTTTCGTGCTCCAATTATCCCTTCGGCTATTTCAATGTCTATGACCTGATCGCGCGGGAAGACGCGTTGAACGCCGTTCTTCATCTTGGCGACTATTTCTACGAATATGGCCGCGACAGCTATGGCGGCGAGTCCGGCGCGGCGCTGAACCGCGAACATGAGCCGGCCCACGAGACGCTCTCCCTCGCGGATTATCGCCGACGCCATGCGCAATACAAGTCCGACCCGAGCGCCCAGGCGATGCATGCGGCCCATCCAATCATTCCCGTCTGGGACGATCACGAAACCGCAAACGATTCCTGGAAAACCGGCGCGGAAAACCACGACCCCGAGACCGAGGGCGACTGGGACGCGCGCCGGCGCGCCGCCCTTCAGGCTTATTTCGAATGGATGCCGGTGCGCGAACCGACGCCGGCGCCGGAAGCGTTCTTCCGGTCGTTTTCCTTTGGCGATCTCCTGACCATCGCAGCGATTGAAACGCGACTGACGGCGCGGACGCAGCCCTTCGAATATACCGAAATCGTCCCGACACTGACGTCTCCGGAGGCGGTCGCACAATTCCGCGACGAAATTCTGTGGGACGAGACGCGGGAATTGCTGGGCGCCGCCCAGCGCCGGTTCCTCGAAACGACGTTTCAGGACTCCAGGAACGCCGGCCAGCCATGGCGCCTGATCGCCAACCAGGTCATCATGGGCAAGGTCATCGCGCCGGATCTTTCCGAGCGTGTGACCGAGGAAGACATCATCTCCCTTGAAGAACAGTGGGACCAGGCGCGCGCCTTCGTGGAGTTCTCCAAGCTGGGCCTGCCGACCAATCTCGACGCCTGGGACGGATATCCGGCGGCGCGCGAACGGTTTTACGATCTCGCCAAAGCGAATGGCGGCGACGGCATGATCGTCGTCACCGGGGATACCCACACCTGGTGGGCGAACGATCTGGTCTCGAAAGACGGCGCCGCGGCGGGCGTCGAGCTTGGGGTCAGTTCCGTGACCTCCCCCTCCCCTTACCGGCCGGAATTTCTGGGCGGCAAGGGCGCCGATTACGCCCTGCTCACCAACCGCGAAAACAAGGATGTCCGCTATCTGTCGGGCGCCAGTCACGGTTTCATCGACCTGACCATCGAACGCGAGACGGCCCGCGCCGTCTTCCGCGCCGTCGATACGGTCACGTCCCGAAACTATAACGCCTTTGACGAGGCGGCCTTCGACATCGACCGGAAAGACGGACCGGCGCGGTTCGCCGACGCCGACGGTCTCGGCTTCAAGGAAGGGTTTTTGTTTTAACCCCGGCGAAAACCGGCTAGCCCTCTTCCCATGTCCACACTTGAAGACCGCATCGCTTTCGCTCACCGCCTGCCGAAGGCCGAACTGCATCTGCATATCGAAGGCAGTCTTGAGCCGGATCTGATGTTCCGTCTGGCGCAGCGAAACAAGGTCGATATTCCGTTCGGTTCCGTTGAGGAAATCCGCGCGGCGTATGACTTTTCAAATCTACAGGACTTTCTGGACATCTACTATCAGGGGATGAACGTCCTCAGGACCGACGAAGACTTCTTCGACCTCACCATGGCGTATCTCAACCGCGTGCGCGCCGACAATGTGCGCCATGTGGAGATATTTTTCGATCCGCAGGGACACACCGAACGGGGCGTCCAGTTCGATACGGCGATAAGCGGCATACTGACGGCCTTCAAACTGGCGAAGGCGCAGTTCGGCGTCACCACGAAACTGATTATGTGCTTCCTGCGACACCTGCCGGAGGAAGACGCGTTCAAAACATTGAAACAGGCCGAGCGATGGCTGGACCATCTTACAGGCGTCGGCCTCGATTCATCGGAAGTCGGCCACCCGCCGTCAAAGTTCGAACGGGTTTTTGCGGCGGCCCGCGAGCGCGGGTTGAAGGTCGTCGCCCATGCGGGCGAGGAAGGCCCGCCGGAATATGTTCGCGAAGCCCTCGATCTTCTGAAAATCGACCGGCTCGATCACGGCAATCGCGCGCTGGAGGATGAGGGGCTTGTGGCGCGGCTCCGCGACGAGGCCATGACGCTTACCGTCTGCCCGCTTTCCAACCAGAAACTCTGCGTTGTCGACGACATGGGCGCGCATCCGATTAAACGCATGCTCGATCTCGGCCTGAAAGCCACCGTCAACTCAGACGACCCCGCCTATTTCGGCGGCTACGTCATGGACAACTTCCGCGCGGTGATCGAAGCGCTCGATCTTTCGCAGGACGACATCCGAACGCTAGCGCGCAACAGCATCGAGGGATCGTTCCTGTCGGACGGAGAGAAGCGCGCCCATCTCTCCGCCATCGATCGCGCCTAGTCGTCGTGGATCTGGCTGATCTTCGAGCCTTCAAGGGACAGATTATACATAAGGCCCTTATTGTCGAAGACGAACGCGACAATCGGCTGGTTTAGCTGCGTCGTGTCAATGGCGCCGCCGGCGCCCAGCGTGATGACGGCGACCGACGCATCGACGCCAATTTCCCAGCCGTCGCTCGCCCGGAATTTATCGAGGGCGCCCTGATCGAGAAAGACGATGATCTGCCGGCGCGACTGGCCGCCGATCTGAAGACCGATAGACGCCGCCGCGGTCGAATAATACGCAACCGTGTTCCCGCCGATGCGCAACGCGCCCTGTCCGTATTCGCCGCCGACCCCGAACCCGGCCTTGCGAATAAGCGGGAAAACGAGAACGCCTTTTGCCTTGGCGAGAACCGCGTCGGCGCCGCCAATGTCTTCGCGAAAATCGGCGAGCGCTTCGTTGACGCGCCGGTCGATTTTTTCCGGCTTGGCGGCAAATGCCGCGCCGCTCGCGGTCATGGAAATGGCAATCGCCGCAGCGACGACGGATAACAGAAAACGATATTGCATGGTGAACCTCCCGCCGCTGCGCGGCCATCGAAATCGTAAGGGCGAACCCTATATGAGTTTTCGGGGATTTTCAGCCAGCGACTTGAATCAATTGTTAAGCCATGGCCCTCGAAAGCGCGGCCCGGAATTCCTCAACCCGCGGCACATAGCGGCCTGTTACGGCCTCCAGCGTCGCCGGATCGGCCTTTTGCGGCGCGCCGGCGGCAAATGGCGGCGCCGGATCGTATTCGAGGCCGAGCTGGATCGCCCGGGCATGGGTCTCGCCGGCGATTTCGGCCATCAGGGTGAACGCGAAATCGACGCCCGCCGTAACGCCGCCGCCCGTGAATGTATTGCCGTCGCGGACGACCCGTTGTTTCGCCGGAATGGCGCCCACCTTGGGCAGCTCGTCATGATAAGCCCAGTGGGTTGTTGCGCGCTTGCCCTTCAGCAGGCCCGCCGCGCCAAGCACGAAGGCGCCGGTGCACACCGACGTCACGTAACGGGCATTCGCCGCCTGCTTCTTAACGAATTCCATCAGCGCCGCATCGTTAATGGCGTCGTCAACGCCGAACCCGCCAGGGATGCAGATAACATCCGCTTGCGGACAATCGTCGAACACGCAGGTCGGGTTGAGCGTCAGGACGGCGTCCGTCTCCACGGGCGCCATATGGCGCGCCGCCAGATGGACCCGCGCACCCGGCAGCCGCGACAGCACCTGCAACGGCCCGGTGAAATCGAGCTGGGTCAGGTTCGGAAACAAGACAAAGACAATGTTGATCGGCTCGCTCATCAGACCCCCGCTAACGCGCCCATCCGGCGATAATTTCCATGACCTCCATAGGGTCCGCGCCGGTTTTTGCAATCCAGGCCGGCGACGGCCCCCGCCAGCGACATTGCGCCCAGTCGACGGCGCCGTTTTTCCTGAAGGCGACGCCTTCTTTTTTTAGTAGGCGGCGCTGTGCCTCAGCGCCGGAATGGTCGGCCATCGCGCCTGACGATGTGATGATGCGAAACCATGGCAAGCCTTTTGGAGCTGTGCGCAAGGCGCGGGCCACCTGTCGCGGCCCGACGCCCGGAAGAAGGCTTGCAATCATGCCATAGCTCGCGACAGCGCCCTTCGGTACATCGCGTATCAATGCGTATATCGGCGCGTAATCCGCCGGCATCGCTGCTCCCTAAACGACCTGCATGGTCAGCCACTCGGCGACGAGCGCCGGCTTCGGCTCATCCTCGATCTCAACCTTGACCGCATATTTGAGCGCCCATTGGCCGGGTATTTTCTGCTTCGCGGACATCAACGTAAAGCGCCCGCGAATGCGCTTGCCGGATTTCACCGGCGCTGCAAGACGCACTTTGTCGAAACCGTAGTTCACGCCCATCTTGACGCCCTCAAGAATGAGAACACAGTCGGCGGCGAGACGCGACAGCATGGAAAGCGTCAGAAAACCGTGCGCTACCGTCGCGCCGAACGGGGTCGCCTTCGCCGCCTCCGGATCCACGTGAATGAACTGATGGTCTTCGGTCACATCCGCAAATTTGTCGATGCGGTCCTGATCGATCGTCACCCAGTCTGAAACGCCGATTTCCTTGCCTACATATTCGTCAAGGTCTTCAGCCCTTACCGCTTTCATCTCGGCGCTCCCTAAAACCCGCGCAATCTGGCGAACCGTTCGGCGTGGAAGGCGGCGTCGCCGAACATTTCCTGCGCCGCGCGAATACGCTTCATGTAAAACCCGATATCATACTCGTCCGTCATGCCGATGCCGCCATGCATCTGCACCGCTTCCTGACTGGCGAGTTTCGCAACATCGCCCGCCTTTGCCTTGGCGAGGGAACATGAAAGGGCGGCGGCGTCATACATCCCGTCCAGATCCTGCAACGCCTTCAATACGGCGGACTTCACCAGCTCAATCTCCGAATAGAGATGCGCCGCGCGGTGTTGCAATGCCTGGAACCATCCGATGGCGGCGCCGAACTGCTTGCGTTCCTTCAGATAGTCCACCGTCATGTCAAAAGCGCCCTGCGCCGCGCCCGACAATTCCGCCGCGAGCCCGGCGCGGCCGGCGGAGAGAACCCCCTCAAGGGCCGCGTAGCCGTTGTCCACCTCGCCCAGAACGTCGTCGCCGGTCGCTTCCACCCCGTCGAAGTCGAGCCGCGCATAGCCGCGGCTGTCGACCATCACCGTGCGTTCGGCGGAAAGACCGTTCGCCTTCGCGTCCACAAGAAAAAGCGTCAGCCCCTCCTCTTCGCCGGGCGCCCCGGCGGAACGGGCGGCGACGATGATTTTGTCGGCGACCGCGCCGTCGGCCACAAACGTCTTGGCGCCGGAGAGCTTAAACCCGTTGCCGTGTTTTTCCGCCTTCATGGCGGTTTTCGCCGGCCGGTGTTTCGCGCCCTCGTCTATGGCAAGGGCAAACAGCGCCTCGCCGGCGGATATTTTCGGCAGGTGCTCCTCTTTATGCGCGTCGCCGGCGATTTTTTTCAGCGCCGTCGCAGCGAGAATGGAGGTCGACAGAAAAGGCGACGCCGTCAGCGTACGGCCCATCTCTTCGGCCAGCACCCCGGCGCCCACAAAACCGAAACCGGACCCGCCATGGTCTTCATCGACGACAATCCCGGCCCAGCCCATCTCGGCCATTTCTTTCCAGAGGCCGCGATCGAAGCCGTCTTCGTTGCCGTCGTCGCGCAGCTTCCTAAGCGCCGCGACCGGCGCCTTTTCGTCAAGAAAACCGCGCGCGGAATCGCGCAGCATCTGTTGCTCTTCGGTCAATACGAGGGGCATTGGGGTCGGCCTTTCTTCATCTCTCGGGCTGCGCGGGTTAATACGCGGCGTTAACTTGCTTGCGACTTGGGGCGGACGGCCGCCGCCGGCACGGCGTGCAACCGCTTGAACGCCGGCGCTTCGAACATCGCGGGGTCACGGCGAAACGCCAGATACATGTCCGTGGCGTCGTCGCCCCAGAACAGATTGTCTTCGAGGAACAGCGTCGGCACGCCGAATACGCCCCGGGCGATGGCTTCATCCGATATGCGCCGCAACTCGTCCTTGGCGGCGGCATCGTTGATCCGCGCGTCCAGATCGTCGACGCCGAGCTTGCGGGCGAGCGCGGCGAGACTTTCGGGCGATTGCCCGTCCTGTCCCTCTCCCCAGATATGGCCGTAGATGGTCTCGACAACATCGAATGTCGCCCCCAGCGACAGGGACAACCGCAAGACCGCAAGGGGATTGAACGGATGGCGCGGCGGGCCCTTGAAGGGAAGCCGGCGCGTCTGCGCCATAAAATGGGTCAGGCAATAGGTGTGGCGCGCCTTGGTGGGAATTTCCGCCGGACCCTTGTGGCCCCAATGATTCAACAGCGCAGCGAAAAGCACCGGACGCGGACGAATTTCCCGCCGCATGCGGTCGTCAAACCGCGCCATTTGCAAATAGGGGAACGGCGAGACGTAATCGAAATACCAGTCGGCGACCTGTCCCATGGGTTTTTCTACTCCGCAGTGCGCGCCCGCTACGCGCCCGGCAGTTCAAGAATGCGCTTGGCGATGATATTGAGCATCACTTCCGACGTGCCGCCCTCAATGGAGTTGGCTTTCGTGCGCAGCCACAGGCGGGCCAGGCGCCCGTCATCGGTGCGATCGCCCTCCCACTCCAGTTCGTCGGAGCCGCCGCCGTCCATCGCCAGCTCAAAGCGACGCTTGTTCAGCTCGGTGCCGTAATATTTGAGCATGGACGACTTGGCGCCCACCCCCTGCCCGGCCTTCGCTTCGTCCTTCACGCGTTCCATGGTGAGGAGGAACGCCCAGCCGTCGATTTCCGCCTGCGCAATCTTGCCGCGAAGAATCGGGTCGTCGAGACGGCCCGTCTCGTCAAGGCCGATATTCTCCGCCGCAACTTCGCCGGGACTGCGCGCGTTCATGCCGAGCGAACCGCCGCCGCCGATCATTTCCCGTTCGTGGGTGAGCAGATATTTTGCAACGTCCCAGCCGCGATTCATATCGCCGACAATCGACGATACGCCCGGCGCAAACTCCTTCGGCGTCGTCGCGTCATCGAAAAACGTTTCGCAGAAGGGGGAGTTGCCGGAGATCAGCTTGATCGGCTTCGTCGAAACGCCGTCCTGATCCATGTCCACGAGAATGAACGAGATGCCGTTGTGCTTCGACGCCGACGGATCGGTACGCACGAGCACGAAAATCCAGTCCGCCTCGTCGGCGTATGATGTCCAGACTTTCTGGCCGTTAATGAGCCAGTGATCGCCCTTGTCCTCGCATTTCGTCTGAAGCGAGGCGAGGTCCGAACCGGAATTCGGCTCGGAATAGCCCTGCGCCCAGCGGATTTCGCCGCGCGCGATGGGCGGAAGAAAATGCGCTTTCTGTTCGTGGGTCCCGAACTTTAAAAGCGCCGGCCCGAGCATCCAGATGCCGAAGCTTTCAAGGGGCGAGCGCGCGCCGATGGCGCGCATTTCGGATTTCAGGATTTTGACTTCTTCCTTGGACAGCCCGCCGGCGCCATATTCTTTCGGCCAGGCGGGCACGGTCCAGCCCTTTTCCGCCATCCGCTCCAGCCAGACTTTCTGCGCCTCCGATTCGAACTTCCATTTCCTGCCGCCCCAGCAGATGGCGTCGAGCCCGCCGTCGCTGCGCATTTCCTCAGGGCAGTTCTCTTCCAGCCAGGCTTTTGTGGCGGCGCGAAACTGTTCAAGATCACTCATGATGTTCTCCTATCGACCTTCCGGCGCGATGTCTTTGACGCCCTGCACGAATGAAACGATTTCCTCGCGCGAGCGCCTTGTGTTGATGCGCTTCGTCGACGCCGGGTGCTGCTGGAGGCCGACGCCGGGCCGGTAAGACTCCCGCGGCCTGATGGGGCGCTTTTCAAAGCCGCCGCCGCAATTGGGACAGACATTTTCCAGGATCGCGTCAACGCAGTCAGCGCAGAACGTGCACTCATAGGTGCAGATCCGCGCATCCGCGGACCATGGCGGCAGGTCCCGGTCGCACAATTCACAATTAGGCCTGAGCTCCAGCATCGCCGGCTCCGGTGACTAGGCGTCCTTATTCGAGCGAGCCAGCGCGAAGCGCAAGCATTTCATGCAGTCCCTAGACTGTCAGCGCCGGCGGGTGCTGCTGGGCGATTTTCTTGATCATCAGTTTGTCGAATTTTTCCGTGCCGAGTCGCGGCAAAGACGCCGGGGAGATCCAAATCCGTTCCGGAACCTTGAAAGCGGCGATGCGCGTGCTCATGAATTCATGGAGATCGCTCGCCTCCAGGGATGCGCCCTCTTTAGGATAAACGACGAGGCCGACCCGTTCCCCGAGACGTTCGTCCGGCGCCGCAAAAGCCGCCGCTTCCGCAACGGCTTCATGCTCATAGGCGGCCGCTTCAACCTCCAGGCAGGAAATGTTTTCGCCGCCGCGAATGATGATGTCCTTGATGCGATCGACAATGAACAGAAATTCCTGCTCGTCCATGTAACCGAGATCGCCGGTCCGAAACCAGCCGTCCTCGGTTATCGCCTTCGCCGTATCCTCCGGCAGGTTCCAGTAGCCTTCAAAATTCCCCGGCGAGCGAATCCAGATCTCGCCGACGTCGCCCTTTGGCTGATCGACGCCGTCCTTGACGATCTTGATATCGGTAAGCGGCGGAACGGGCCGCCCGGTCGAGCCGGGTCTTTCCTGATACATGTTCAGTGAAATAACGCTACCGATGGCGTTCGTCTCGGACAGACCGTAGCCGGAGGACGGCATCGCCTGGGCAAAGGACTGCGCAAGCTTTTCAACGTGGTCCGGCGGGCGCTTGGCGCCGCCCGAACCCACATCAATCAGCGTATCGAGACCGTCATTGGCGCTGGCGCGCATCAGCTCGAAGGACTGGCTCGGCACGCCCACAAAATTTGTCAGCTTTTCTTCATTGATAATGCGTACAGCGTCCTCCGGATCCCAGCGGCGCATAATGACGACCCGCCGGCCGAGCAGAAACGACAGCATGAATATCGAATGGCTGCCCGTAACGTGAAATAGCGGGATCGCCAGCAGAATGCCCGGATCATCGCCGACGATGCTGCGACCAATGGCGTCCTCCAGAAACCTGGAAATGAAGAACCACGAATAAAGCGTCGACAAAGCGCCGCGGTGAGTGAGAACGACGCCCTTCGGCTGGCCGGTCGAGCCTGATGTGTAGACGATGCAGAAGCGGTCGTCCGGCGCAATCGACGCATCTATCGGCCTGGCGTCTCCCTCTTCAACGAGCGCCTCGAACCGATAATCGGCGCCGTCGGCCTCGTCTCGCGCCAGAATTACCGTCAGGCCCAGTTCATCTTTATAGGGACTGATATAGTCAAGCCGGCGCCCGTCGGCGATCACGATTTTTGCCCCGGAGTCTTGCAGGCCGTATTTCAGTTCGTCGCCTTTCCACCAGGCGTTGAGCGGCACGACCACGACGCCAAGCGAAACGAGACCGACATAAGCGATGCACCATTCCGGGTAGTTACGCATGGCGATGGCGACATGATCGCCCTTTTTGACGCCGTAGCGACGCGCCATGGCGTCGGCGAACCGCAGGGATTTCTCGTGCAGCTCGCGGAAGGTGAGCCGCTCGCCTTCATATGCGAGGAAGGGCTTGTCGCCCTGTTCGGCGACCGCTTCAGCAAAAAACTGACCGAGATTTTTCGGAATGTTCTGGAAAACGCGGTAGGTATTGCCCCGAATCTGCTCCTCTCCGACGGCGAACAGCGGATCGCTCGCAATGACTTTCATGGCCGATTGCATGAGCAAGGGCAGCGTAAGGTTCGTCTCCTTTAGGGAGGCGGCGTCTGTCATGTGGGTCGTCCCTGAACTTGTTTTTTTCAAACCATAGCTCAGCGCCGGTCTTTGCGGAACTGATTCCCGCAGCTCGGCCCGCAGCGCAGCTCGGCGATCGCTTGCCATTCGCCGAACGGTCCCTATGGTGCGCCGCCGATCAGCAACACACCGAAACGATCAACCCATGGCTCAGTATTCCGCCCTCGTCGCCGTCATGATCGACGCCGCCCGCAAAGCAGCGCGGGGCCTCTCTCGCGACTTCGGCGAAGCGCAGGCGCTCCAGGTCTCGCGCAAAGGCGTTGCGGACTTCGTCTCCAAGGCCGATCTTCGCGCCGAACAGACGATATTCGAAACGCTCTCCAAGGCGCGCCCGAAATACGGTTTCGTCATGGAAGAAAGCGGCGAGACGGAGGGCGCGGACAATTCAAACCGCTGGATTGTCGATCCGCTCGACGGCACGACCAACTTCCTGCACGGGCTCGGTCATTTCGCCATCTCCATCGCCCTGGAACGGGACCGGCAACCCTTCGCCGGCGTCGTCTATAATCCGGCTACAGACGAGTTGTTCTGGGCGGAGAAAGGCCAGGGGGCCTGGCTCAACGACCGGCGCATTCGCGTTTCCGGGCGCGCCGACCTCAGCGAATGCCTGTTCGCAACCGGGCTTCCCTTTGCCGGTCTGAAAGGCCGCGAACGCGCGCTCGAAGAAACGAGGCGCGTTCTTGAAGTCACCGCCGGCATTCGCCGCTTCGGCTCGGCAGCGCTCGATCTCGCTTTCGTCGCCGCCGGTCGATACGACGCCTACTGGGAGCGCGGGCTGAACCCCTGGGACGTTGCGGCGGGCGCCGTGCTCGTGCGCGAGGCGGGCGGCCTCATCAGCGAAATCGAAGGGGGAAACAACTTCCTCAACGCCGGCTCAATTCTGGCGGCGAACGGCGAAATCTACGACGCCGCGCAAAAGCTCGTCGCCGCCTGACGGCTATACGCAACGATAATGCCGGTAACGCCAGCGGACCGATGACGGGTCGACCGTTTCGTCCTCATAAACCGCGCGCATATTGTAGGCGTTGCAATGAGCGTCGGCCTCGGCCTGAAGATCGGCCGGGTCAAAATCGTAAGGATCGTAGGGGATCGAGATCGACTGATATTCCGGGTCCGGCGTCGCGCAGGCTGCAAGCGCAAACACCGATGCGACGATGATTGTCATTGAGAGACTACGCATACCCATCCCCGGATACCTGGCGCCCGAAAGTTAAGGCGCGAAATTCTCCACCCGATTTTCCCGGCGCCCCTCATCAGGCTCAGGAGCCGGGACCCAGAAACATCACCACCCGTTCCTTGTACGCCGTGGACCCCGGCTTTCGCCGGGGAGAGCGGGTTCCGGGTTTTGCAAATACTACTCAAAACACCAAGCGACCGTAACAGCCTAACAAGGGCTGAAATAAAAAAACAGGGCGCAGCACGGGGGATGCTGCGCCCTTTTCGCCAGCCGGCGCAACCGGGAGGGGCATAGGGTGCGCCGGTTTCAGCCTATTGGGACTCAGGCGGCGTTCTGGTCCTTATTGAGGACTTTGACGTTGGAGCCGTTGATCGCAATCTTGCGCGGCTTCATCGCTTCCGGGATGACGCGGCGCAGGTCGATATCCAGAAGGCCGTTCACCAGCGATGCGCCGGCGACTTCCACGTGCTCGGCGAGCTGAAAGCGGCGCTCGAAAGAGCGGCCCGCAATGCCCTGATGCAGGAACTGGCGGCCTTCGTCGGCCTCTTTGCGCGCGCCCTTAACGGTCAGCGCGTTTTCCTTGATTTCGATGTCGATGTCGTCTTCGCCGAAGCCCGCAACCGCAAGGGTGATGCGGTAATCATTCTCATCGAGGCGCTCGATATTGTAGGGCGGATATCCCGCCGTTTCGGCCTTGCCGATATTGTCGAGCAGGTCGAAAACCCGGTCGAAACCGACAGTCGAGCGATAAAGGGGGGTAAGGTCGTAGCTACGCATTTTATTCCTCCTAAAAGAAGCAAGGATCAAAGCGCGAAACGCCTCCGGCTGGACGACGCCCGCACGCGGAGCCGCATGGCCTCCGCAAAACGTGATTTAGGCGCCGGTTTTCCGGTTTCAAGCCCTGCTGGACGGGGCGCCGGGGCATGGTAAACGTCTCACCGAACAATCGTGACCTGAAGCGGAGAAACCACGTGAACAGACGACACTGGATTGCAGCATTGGCGCTTGGGCTTGCAGCATGCGGCGGCGGCGAAGATGCGGGGACAACGCCTGCGGCGCCCGACGCGGGGAAGGTAACGGCCCCGACATCGGCCGAGCTTCTCGACATCGCCATCGCCGGGCCGCACCGGTCTGACGAGGAACGCGCCCGCGACGTCTATCGCAACCCGAAAGAAACGCTCCTCTTTTTCGGCGTTGAGCCGGCGATGACGGTGGTCGAAGTCTCGCCCGGCGGCGGCTGGTACACGCAAGTCATCGCCCCTTACCTCAACTCCGGCGGCGGCAAGCTCTATGCGGCCGGCTACGACCCCGAAAGCGAGAATGAGCGCGTCGTCGAAGCCGTCGCAAGATATCGGACGACCTATGCCGAACAGCCGGACACATATGGCGTGATCGAAATGACCGTGCTGAACGGCGACGCGGCGATCGCGCCCGCCGGGTCGGCGGACGCGGTCGTCACCTTCCGCAACGTCCATAGCTGGCAGGGCCGGGGCAACGCCGAGGGCGTTTTCAAGGCGTTTTTCGACGCCCTGAAACCGGGCGGCGTGCTGGGCGTTGTCGAGCACCGCGCCGACGGCGCCGAGCTGCCCCGCGACGGGTCGTCCGGTTATGCCTATACGGACGATGTTGTCGCCCTCGCCGAAGGCGCCGGCTTCATTTTCGACCGGTCCTCGGAAATCAACGCGAACCCCGCCGACACGAAAGATCACCCGTTCGGCGTCTGGACGCTGCCGCCGGTGCGCCGCACCTCTGAAATCCGCGGCAACGAAGATCCGGACTTCGACCGGGCGCCCTACGACGCCATCGGGGAAAGCGATCGCATGACCTTGCGCTTTGTGAAGCCGGAAGCGGTTGAAGAAGCGCTTTACGAATGACGGCGCCGATGATCGAAACCGCCGGCAAGGCATTCAGGACGCCCTTCGGGGGCGTCCTTGAATTGCGTCCGGAGGGCGGCGATCCGGTTTTCGTCGACGGGCGCGCCAACCCGCCGGCGGTCGCGGCAACGCTCCCGGCGGGCGCCAAAGGCGCCGACTGCATCTGGCGCTGCCCGGCGGACATCATGCGCCGCGCGCTGACCTCGAACCGCGCGGTCGAAAACGCGGTCATCAACGGACGGCTCGCCATTGCCGGCGACATGAGCGTCATGGCCCGTCTGGATCTGGCGGGCGGATGAACCGCTTCATCGAAATCGACGAAAACCCGGTTCCGCGCGATGCGTCGGTCGTAACGTTTCAAGCGCCGGACGGCGCCCGCCTGCGCGCGGGCCTCTTTCCCGCACCGGGCGCGCGCGGGACGGTGATCGTCGCGCCGGGCTGGGCGGAGTTCACGGAAAAATACTTCGAAGTTGTCGACGCGTTGCGCGACCGCGGGCTCAACGTCGCGATCATGGACTGGCGCGGCCAGGGCCTCTCCACGCGGCCGGACAAATGGGCGGGATATTTCGAGACGCTGGCGAGCGACCTGAAAGCGTTTCGAGACGGTCCGGTGGCCGCCCGTTTCGGCGGGCCTTATCTCCTCCTCACTCACTCCATGGGCGGACTGCCGGCGCTGTTACTGCTTGCAAGCGGCGACGAGGGTTTCTCGCGCGCTGTTCTGACCGCGCCCATGACGCGATTGTTTAATGGCGCCGGGAACGCAGTTTACGGCGCCGTGGCGGCGACCGCATGCATGGCCGGCGGCGAGAACGCGAAAGTCTTCCGCAGGCTGGACGATTCCAAGGCGTTCGAAGGCAACGTCCTGACCAAAGACCCGTCGCGCCATGAACGCTTTCGTCTGTTGCAGGAAGCCGAACCCGATATCGCGCTTTTCGCGCCGACTTACGGCTGGGTGCGCGAAGCAGTGCGCACATCGAAGCGGATTCACGAAGCGGGCTTCTTCGACCGGTTAAAAACGCCCGTCAAAGTCATATCCGCCGGCGACGAGCAGGTTATCGACGGCGCCGACCACGCGGCCATCGCGGCGATGAGCGAGCATATCGATCATGTTACCGTTGACGGCGCCTTCCACGAAATCATGATGGAACGCGACGAGTACCGGAAACCGTTCTGGAACCATGTGGATGCGTTTTTTGCGCCGGCGCTGAACGGCGCGGAGTAGCGCGCCGGGCTATCTGACGGCGCGTCAACGCCGCAGGGACAGAATCTCCACCGCCGCACGGTGCAGCTCCGGCGTCGCCGCCGCGAGCACTTCGCCGCGATCGTCCGTCCCCACCGGATCGCCGCGCCAGTTGCTGACGACGCCGCCGGCGCCTTCGACAACCGGCCGAAGCGCGGCGTAATCATAAACCTGAAGCGACGTCTCCGCGACGATATCCAGCTCGCCGATGGCGAGCAGCCCATAGGCGTAAGCGTCGAGGCTGAACCGCGCGATGCGGGTCGCCGCGGCAAGGCGCGCAAAGGCATCGGCCTCCTCGCCCTTCAGATATATGTCTGTGCGCGGATCCGTCGTTGAGATCCGCGCTTTTGAAATGTCCGCAAGGCCGCTCGTGCGCGCTTCGATGGTTTTCCCCGCCCGGGTGAACTGCGCATCGCCGTCGACGCCGATCCAGTATTCATCCGTATAAGGTTGATCGATAATCCCGAGAACGGGCGCCCCGTCGCGTTCAAGAGCGACGAGCGTCGTCCAGGTCGCCGCGCCGCAGACGAAAGCGCGGGTGCCGTCGACGGGGTCGACGATCCAGCGGAACGGCGCCGCGCCGATCCGTTCGCCGAATTCCTCGCCGATGAAGCTGTGATCGGGATAGGCCCTCGCCACCATGTCGGCGATCACGCGCTCCGCTTCGCGGTCCGCATCGGTGACGGGATCGAACTCAGCGCCGGCCTTGTTGACGACGGCGGCGCCGGCGCGAAAGCGCGGCAGCGTCTCACGCCGCGCAGCTTCGGCGAGGCGCCTGGCGAAATCGGCGAATTGTTTATGATCTTCGGAAGCGGACGACATGCGGCGACGATCATAGGACCGTCGCGGCGGCGCGCAACCGGACGGGGGCGCGTCCGGCTCAGTCGGCGTCGGTCATGGCGCGGGCGAGGTCCAGAAGGCGGCGGCGCGGCTCTTTGGCGAGCTGGTAGTAACAGCGAACGAGATCGATCGTTTCTTTCTCGTCGAGGATCTCCGCCACGGGGAGTTTATCGAAGCCGTATTCGCCGGAGAGGTCGTGCTCAAGTTCGGGCTCGGAGCCGTTCATGCCCTCGAAAAAGTAGGACACGGGAACGTCCAGCGCCTTGGCCAGCGCCCACAGGCGCGAGGCGGAGACCCGGTTGGAGCCGCTTTCGTATTTCTGGATCTGCTGAAACTTGATGTCGACGGCGCTCGCCAGCGCTTCCTGGGTTAACCCCAGCAGACGACGGCGCGCGCGCAGGCGGCGCCCCACGTGAACGTCAATCGGATGCGGGATGCTTTTCATGTCTCGCCCTCGAACTCTGGGCGCCGATTCACTCGGCGCGCTGCTTCGGGGCGGGAGGTCGCAAAGCTCATGCCGCAATGGGCGGCGGGGAGAGAATCTAACGCCGCCGCTCGCCTGTCGCGGGATTATTACAACGTGAAGGCGCAATCCGGGGGCGCCGCCTGCGCATTCTGACATGACCCAGCGCCTGATTGTGTTTCATTTCGGGAACCGCGCTGAAACGACTCTAATTCGCATCCACCGTAAACCGCGCGGCAAAAAATCCGTCCATGCCGCCGCGCTCCGCCAGCATCGACGGCAGCGTTCGCAGATCGCCATCGCGGGTGACGGCGCCGTCGACCCCGCCGGCTTCGTCCGCGGAAAGAGGCAGGCGCCGGAGATTGTCGTGGCGCGCCAGCGCGTTTTTCGCCTGCGCCTCCCCCTCTTCGGGCTGGAGCGAACAGACGCAGTAAAGCAGGATCCCGCCGGGTTTGAGAAACGTCATGGCGCGGTCGATCATACGGGCCTGTAGCGCCGACAGGGCTCTGACGTCGTCTTCGGTTTTCAGCCAGGGAAGATCGGGATGGCGCCGGATCGTGCCCGTCGCCGTGCAGGGCGCATCGAGCAATATGGCGTCGGCCTTTTCGTCCGGCGACCATTTGAGCAAATCCGCTTCCACAAGATCGGCGCGGAGCTTTGTGCGCGCGAGGTTTTCCCGCACCCGTTCAAGGCGCGGCGCGGAGATATCGACCGCTGTGACATTGGCGCCGGCGGCGGCGAGCTGCATCGTTTTACCCCCCGGCGCCGCGCACAAATCCAGAACCCGCTTGCCGGCGACATCGCCGAGAAGACGCGCGGGCAACGCCGCCGCCGCGTCCTGCACCCACCAGGCGCCCTCCGCAAACCCCTCAAGAACCGTCACATCGGAAACGCCGCGCAGACGCAATGCGCCGGTCGGCAATTGCTCCGCTTGCAGACGATCGGCCCATTCGCGGACGGCCGAAGCGTCCTTCACGACGATATCGAGCGGCGGGTCTTCCCTATGCGCGGCGGCGATGGCGCGCGCTTTTACCGGACCGAAATTTCTCTCCCAGCCGCGCCACATCCATCCGGGCGTGTCGATGCGCGCCGGCAACTGATCGAGCGCGGCCGTCCCTCCCCTGGCGATCTTGCGCGCAACCGCATTGATCAGCCTGGCGTAGCCCGCCGTTTCGCGCCGCTCGCCGGCAAGGTCGACGGCGGTTGAGACCGCAGCATGGTCCGGCGTCTTCAGGACGAGAAGCTGCGCGCTGGCGAGACGCAGAATATCCATCACCCGCGCGGCCTTTTTCGGCAGGGGCCGGTCGATATAGGCGCCGATGAGATGATCGAGCCCGCCGCGCCGGCGCAGCGCCGCACTCGCCATGGCCCGGGCGAAGGCGCGATCGGACCCTTCCAGCGCCGTAAAGGCGCCCGAACGCCCCAGCGCTTCGTCGAGGGGCTCGCCGCCGCGAACCCGCTCAAGCACTTCCAGGGCGCCCCGCCGGGCGTCGAGGCCCGCTTTGGCCTCAGGGCGCCCACCCGCCGCCGGGCCCGCTGCCGGGCCCGCTGCCGTGACAGAGGCGGAGGCAGGGGCAGGCGTCTGATTATCGGTCTTTTTTCCCATCGCGCCCGCCTAAACCACGGGGCGTCGACAAAGTCACCATGGAAATTGCCGCGCCGGACGCCCCGCTTTGCTCAGTCCCGGTTTTTGGCCTAAGGTTAACGCCGCTTCCGGCGCGACATGGGGCTTGCGCCAAGCGTGGGTTATTTGTGAGGGGTATCTATGAAGAATCCGATCCGCATCGCGGCGACTGGCACGCTTTTCTCTATTGCAACGTCGCTCGGCGCCCTGGCGCAACCGGCGCCGGTTGCAAACCCGACCGACGTGATTGCGTCCTTTGACGCGCAAACGGTCGGATCCGTACTCAACGAGCTTGGCGCGGTCTGGCAGGCGCAGGAAGCGAACGGGCAGAACTACATCGCGGCGAACGCCGGCGGCGAAATCAATTTCCTGCTCGTACCGGCGGCCTGTAAAGGCGCCAACAACACCCAGTGCGTCGGCCTTTCCATGGTCGCCATTTTCGAGGGCGACGCCAATCCGCAGACGGTGACGGCGTTTAACTATCGCTACGCCTTTGCGAGCGCGGGCCTCGATCCGTCGGGGTCGGCCTATATCAAGCGCTACGAAATATCCGACTACGGCATGGCGCGCGGCAATCTTGCGACCTCCATGCTGGTTTTCATCGAGCAGGCGAAAATGCTCCATTCGGAGCTTTCGACCGCCCGGCGCACGGTGGCGTTCGAGGGCCAGTCCGACGACCTGTCCGCGCGGGCGCTGAACAGGGACGGCCTCAGCGACATCTACGGCGCCAAAATCCACGCGGCGAACCCCATCGACGCCCACCAAAACGGTCTCGACGATACGGCGCGGCAGGTTGAGTTCTTCATCGAGAACAAGTCGGCGCCGCGCAACAAGATCAAGAATCTGCGCAAGTAAGCCTCCGCATACGGATGCCGAAAACGGCGCGCCTTGATGGGCGCGCCGTTTTTGCTGTTTGCAGCTTTGCTTTCGACAATCGCCAATGGCCCCTGAACGCCTCCAGCGGTTGCGGCGTTAACCATATCTCCTGACGCCGTATTAAGACTCACTAGCTAAAAATGTACGGATTCCGACGAGGGGTCCGGAGACGCTCATGAGGCGACAGGCATACGGCGCATCGCGCAAAAACCAGCGCGGTTCCGCAGCGGTGGAGTTTGCACTCGTCGCGCCGCTTTTTTTCGCTCTGGTGTTTTCAATTCTTGAAGCCGGCTGGTTTTTCTTCGTGAACTCCGCCGTGGAACAGGCGAACGCCACGGCCGCGCGCCTCATCCGCACCGGCCAGGCGCAAAACGCAACCGACGACGACGGCAATCCGGCATACTCCAAAGAAGCCTTCTACGACGAAATCTGCAACGTCGTTTCGACGTTCGGCGACTGCGACAAGGCCCTGACGGTCGACATATCGCGCTTCGCCTCGTTCGACGCGCTGGCCGCCGACATTTCCGATCCCGTATGTCGCGACAAGGACGACCCAACGATCCAGGGTGCGCAATTCGACGCCAGCGACTATGGCGCACAGAACGAAATCGTCCGGGTGCGCGTCTGTTATCTTTACAAGCCCGTCAATCCTGCCCTCGGCATCAAGATGAAAACCAACAGGCACGGCTTCAGGGAACTGGTCGCGCTGTCGATATTCCGTAACGAACCGTTTGAGGACTGATCGATGACCCCCGCGTCCCTGATCGCCTTTGCGAGAGACTGCCGCGCCATGGCGGCGACGGAGTTCGCCCTGCTGCTCCCGCTGCTGCTCGTGTTGTTTTTCGGCGTTGTCGAGGGATCCGACGCCCTCACCAAAAGCCGACGCGTGACGCTCGCAGCGAACACGCTGGCCGACCTCGCCGCACAGGAAACCGAACTTCTCGAAAGCGCCGCCGACAGTCTTTTTGTCGGCGTTGAGGAAATCATCGATGTGGACGGGGCGACCATGGATATACGCCTCGTCAGCGTGATCTTTGACGATACCGATGGCGACGGAACGCCGGACAACCCGGTCGTCCACTGGAGCTACGATAATGGCGGCGGCGAGCCTTATGCGGCGGGCGCCGTCTACAACAACCTGCCCAACCCGGCGCTTCTGGATGTCGACACGTCCGTCGTCGTCGCTGAAATCAATTATCCGTATACGTCTTCACTGACGCACTATTTTATTTCGTCGGTGACCTTTGACCGCATCGCCACGCGCTGGCCGCGACGGTCGCTGCGCGTCCAGCTTTGCTCCACGCCGGGCAATTGCACGAACTGATTGAGCCGGGCGAGGCGCCATGGCTTTAGATTCGCGCGCGTCCGTCCGATACAATTCGACTGACCTGTGACATTTTCGAATTTTTCAGGTTGCGTTTACTCCGTAAACGGACCTGAAGCCCTGCACGGGCATTCTTCGGCTGTTTTTGATTCGCCGTATCAAAAATTCCGCCTACGGCGGACCGCCTGCGAATGGTGGGCGCGGGCAGGATTGAACTGCCGACCCCTACGATGTCAACGTAGTGCTCTCCCACTGAGCTACGCGCCCTCTCGCGGGTTGCCGCGGAGGCGAGGGTCTCTAAAGGCAAATCAGAAGGCTTGCAAGCCTCGCCCGGATGCGCGCCGGGTAGCGAAAACAGGGCGGCGAAAACCAGGCGGCGAAAATCAGGCGGCGAAAATCAGGCCGCGATGACGCGGTCGACCTCCTGCACAAGGTCTTTCAGGTGGAACGGCTTGGAGAGAACCTTGGCGTCTTCCGGCGCCTGGTTCGCCGCATTGAGGGCGACCGCAGCGAAACCGGTGATAAACATGATCTTCATTTCCGGATCGATTTCCGCAGCCCGGCGCGCCAGCTCGATGCCGTCCATGACGGGCATGACGATGTCGGTTAAGAGGAGATCGAACTCGCGAAGCTGAAGCTCGGTTAACGCCTCGTCGCCCTGCGCGGCGTCGATCACGGCGTGCCCCGCCCGCTCCAGCGCTTTTTTAAGAAAGCGCCGCATCGATTCATCATCTTCCGCCAACAAAATCGCCGCCATATTACTCGCCTTTACGCTGCCGCCCGGTTTCGCCGTTAAGACATAACCGTGTTCGGGATATGGACGCCAACCGGCGTCCCTGACAAATTCGCGAAACCTCTTGCAATTGCCGCTCCAATTCCGCCTGATTGGACCGAAGGTCTTAACGAGCGCCCCAAAGCGGCGCTAACATGCCGCAGGTCGTTTCATTATCAGGATCGGAACAGGAATGTCCAAGGCGTGCGATCACGAAGGCGCCAGCGCAAGCAATCCAGGCGATCGGCGGTCAGCGGTGGAAGTGCTGGCGCCGGGGACGCTCGCCTCGCCGGTGATCTTTGCCTCGCCCCATTCGGGCCGCGACTACCCGACATCGCTCCTGAAAAACGCCCGCCTCGATCGCCACGCCCTGCGCCAGTCCGAGGACAGCTATGTGGACCTTCTGTTCGAGACCGCGCCCCGATACGGGGCGCCGCTCCTGCGGGCCCTCTTCCCGCGCGCCTATGTGGACGTGAACCGGTCCCGGGACGAGCTTGATCCGCGCATGTTCGCCGACGACCTGCCGGCCCGGGCGGACACCCGCTCAAACCGGGTCATTGCCGGGCTCGGGGTGATCCCGCGGATCGTCGCCGACGGTCAGGATATCTATGCGCGAAAACTGCGCCTGACCGACGCCGAGCGCCGCCTCGCATCGTGTTACGACCCTTATCACGCCGCGCTTGGGCGGCTAATCGACGAGGCCATCGCCGCCTTCGGCTGCGCCGTCGTGATCGACTGTCATTCCATGCCTTCGGCGGGCGGCGCGCCCATACGGCCTGGCGAGCGGCCTATCGATTTCGTCCTCGGCGACCGGTTCGGCGCGTCGTGCGCCTCGGCGGTCACGGAGTTCGCCGACGAGACGCTGACTGAAATGGGGTATGAGACCGCGCGCAATGCGCCATACGCCGGCGGATATGTCACCGCCTCCTATGGCCGGCCGGCGACCGGCGTTCACGTCCTCCAGATCGAGATTAACCGCGCCCTCTATCTGGATGAAAAACGCATCACCCGAACCGATGCGTTCGAGGACTTGCGCAAATCGATGATCGGCCTCATCAAGCGAATGACCGGCCTCGACCGCGACACCTTGTGGATGGCGCAGGCCGCGGAATAAGCATGCCTGCTGAGCCGCAAAAAAAGACCGCAGACTTTAAAAAGCCTGCGGCCAAGTCATAGGGAGGAAACGCCCTTAAAAGGGCGGCAACGACAGGGCCGTTGCACGAAGTAGAATAGAAATTCCTTTATTGCATTGCAATATATTTTTTGCGCTGCAACAAAATGGTCACAATCACCGCCGATCAAGAATACAGCGCTCGCGTCGGGGACAAAAAACACTCAAAACGGCGCTGCAACGGGTAAACAAAGACATGAGCGAGACTGCCGACGACCCCGCGCCGGAGCGCAAAAAAGGCCCGCTGCGACGACTTGGCTCAGGCGTGGGCCGCCTGACCCGCGCCAAGGCCCGCTTCGACATGCCGAATGTGGAAGGCGGCCTGAAAATCGTGATCGCCACCGACGCCTGGAAACCGCAGCTTAACGGCGTCGTCAGGACGCTCGACACGCTGGGGCAGATCCTCACCGGCCTCGGCAATGAGGTGCTTTACATCACGCCGAACGACTTCAAATCGGTGCCGCTGCCGTCCTATCCGGAAATCAGGCTTTCGCTGATGCCCAATCGCAAGGTGGCGAAGCTGATCAACGAGTTCCAGCCCGACGCCATTCACATCGCCACAGAGGGGCCCATCGGCCGCGCCGCGCGCCGGTTCTGCAAGCGCCGCGGCTATCCCTTTACGACGAGCTTTCACACGCGCTTCGCGGAATACGCCAATGAACGCTGGAAAGCGCCGATTGCCTGGGGCTATGCGGTGCTGAAAGATTTTCACAAGGACGGCGAAACCATGATGGTGGCGACGCCGGGCCTCATTGAGGAGCTAACCGAACGCGGGTTTTCCAAGATGAAGCTGTGGGCCCGCGGTGTCGATCTCGAACAGTTTCAGCCCGGCGACCGATCCTTTCTCGATCAGTATGAGCGCCCGATTTTTCTCTATGTCGGACGGCTGGCGGTAGAGAAAAGCATTGAAGATTTCATCGAGCTTGACCTGCCCGGCACGAAGTTGATTGTCGGCGAGGGGCCGCAGCGCGAGGAACTGGAGGAAAAATACAAGGAAGCGGTTTTTGTCGGCCCGAAATACGGCGACGACCTCACAAAATATTATCAGGGTTCGGACGTTTTCGTTTTCCCGTCGCGCACCGATACGTTCGGACTGGTGAATGTGGAGGCGCTGGCCTGCGGCGTGCCGGTGGCGGCCTATCCGGTGCGCGGCCCCCTGGAAATCCTCGACGGGGCGCCGGAGGAATGCGGCGCCATGAACGAGGACCTGCGCACGGCCTGCATGGCGGCGTGGGAGAAGCGCGATCCGCAGGCCTGCCGGGAGTGGGCCCAGCGCTTCTCATGGGGCGCGGCGACGCGGCAGTTCATCGCCAATCTGGAAACCCCCGGATTCGATGAGGAATTCTGGCTGCGCTCGGCCAAGATGATCGACTGATCGGATGACCGCGCGCCCGTGATAGGATTTTCGATAACCCTTCGTTAACCCTTGGAATAAGCCGTTTTCTGGCCCTCCGCCTCTTGATTGGAGCCGCGAGAAGCCCAATATTCGCCGGGATTGTCGCCGGCCCCCGCAAGGGCCGGCCGCACGTTATTGAAAGGGATCAAAGTCCATGAACGAACCGCGCACGCAATTTGGCCGCTCGGCGACCACGACCGCGACCGGCGCCGCCATCGATCAGGGCCTCCGGCAGTACATGCTGGGCGTTTACAACTACATGGCGCTCGGCGTCGCCGGCACCGGCGTCTTCGCCATGCTGCTGGCCAGCAATGAAGCGCTGATGTTGCAGATCGCCGGCACGCCGCTTCGCTGGCTTCCGTTTGTCGGCATTCTCGCCCTCGGATGGTTCGCGCCGAAGGTCATCATGTCGGGATCGAAAGTCGCCGCCCACGCGATGTTCTGGGTCAACGCCGCTTTCTGGGGCGTCCTGATCTCAACGATGCTGTTCGCCTTCATCCGCGCAGACGCAGCGCAGGAAATCTATCGCGCCTTCTTCATCACTGCGTCCGTCTTCGGCGCCATGAGCCTTTACGGCTATACGACGAAGAAAAGCCTTTCCGGCTGGGGCAGCTTCCTGTTCATGGCGGTGATCGGCCTGCTGGTCGCGATTGTCCTGAACGCGCTCATCTTCCAGAGCACCATGCTGAGCCTCATCACATCGTCGCTGGTCGTTCTCGTCTTTTCGGCTGTAACGGCCTACGAGACGCAGATGATCAAAAACATGTATGTGGAAGGCGCCGGCGGCAATGATCGCGCGGCCATCTTCGGCGCGTTCGCCCTTTACGGCTCGTTCGCGACGCTGTTCATCCACATCCTGAATATTCTCGGCATCATGCGCGAATAGCGCGAGCCCCATCGAACGCCGAGAGCCCCCGCCCGAAAGGCGGGGGTTTTCTTTTGTCCATGCAAGCCGCCGGCACGCCCCGCAAACTTCCGGCTTGCCTCGCAACCCTCCGGCATGAATGTGATCATGGGTCACGCCCTCGCGAATTGCGCATTGGCGCCCGCCTCCATAAGGTCCGCCGGATGTATCAGGCGAGCGACCAGTACGACCTCCCGATTACCGGCGCGGACGCGGCGACCGCTGCCGGCTATGACGCCTACGTCACCGAGTTCCTGAGTTACGGATCGGAGCTTCGCGCCCTCTTCGACATCGCAGACGCCAATACCCATGCGCCCCTGATCAACGCCCACGCGGCGGCGCTTCATCTTGCCTTTGAAGGCGCCGAAGGATGGGAGGCGGCGAGGGTCTACCTCGATCGCATGGAGCGCCATGAAGGCGACGCAACGGAGCGGGAACGCCTCTTCTGCGGCGCGGTTCGCGCCTGGGCGCGCCTCGATTTCAACACTGCGCGCGCCGCCCTCGATGAACTCACCGTGCGCTGGCCGGGCGATCTCTGCGCCATCAAATGGGGGCAGTATCACGCCTTTAATCTGGGCGACGCCGGCGCGCTTTTGCGGTTCGGCGAGCGCGCGCGCATCGCCCATGAAAACCGCCCCTACGCCCACGGCATGATCGCTTTCGCGCTGGAACAGAACCATCGCCTCAACGAAGCCGAGGAAGAAGGCCTGCACGCAACCGAAATCGCCATTGACGACGCCTGGGCCCATCACGCGGTCGCCCATGTCATGGAAACCGCCGGGCGCGCGCGCGACGGCGCCCACTGGCTCGATCATTGCGCCCATACATGGGACCGCAAGGGCGTTTTCATTCGCGACCACAATTGGTGGCACGCAGCATTGTTTCGCCTGACGCTCGGCCAGAATGCGGACGCGGTTTCCATATTCGACAAACGGCTCTGGGGCGAATGGCCGGAGTTTCCGCAGGAACAGATCGGCGCCGTCTCCATGCTGTGGCGCCTTGAGTTGCGCGGCGCGGATGTGGGCGCGCGCTGGGAGCCGATTGTCGAGCAGGTCCGTATGCGGATGGACGATCACCTCCTGCCCTTTCACGATTTGCATTACCTGTACGCACTTGCCCGCGCCGGAACCGGCGCTGAGGCCGACGCGTTTCTCACTGGCATGCGCCGGCGGGGTGAACTGTCGGACGATGCCGCAGGCGACGTCTGGACCGAGGTCGCCGCGCCGACCGGCGAAGCGATCATCGCTTTCCTGCGCGGCGACAAGGACAAAGCCGCGAAGACCCTGCGCGCCGTCGCGCCGTCGCTGCACCGCATCGGGGGCAGCCACGCGCAGCGCCATGTCTTCGATGAAACGATAGAGGCGTGCGGCGGCGAAGCGGGCTTCGCCTCAGGTCGCGAGTCGTAACTTCCGCCGGTCGAACAGTTTCAGCACCTGGCTGAGATGATGGCCGCGCTTCAGGATCGCGCCGGTCATGGAGACAATCATCCACTGTCCCTGACGACGCGCTAATGAAGGGCGCTTTTCGATCCGGTAGAGCGGCGTTTCAGACGCCTTGCGGAAGACAGAAAACACCGCCCGCTCGGACAGGCAGTCAATCGCGTAATCGCGCCACTCGCCGGCGGCGACGAATTGCCCGTAGACGCCAAGGATGCGGGTCAGTTCCGATCGGGTGAAAGCGACGGGTTCCGGCGGGCGCCCTCTTCGGGGGACGGCGCGCGCCAGGCGCTGCGGTTCGATAGACTCCGGCGAACTCATCGCCCGCAGCATCGCCCGTGATTTCCCCAAGAGCAAGGCCGCAATGCCCGTTTTCTGCGGTTTATTCCGCCACAGCGTTCACGAAATGGCCTTAATTGGTCCCTTGGCGCGCCCCAATCGCCCGCCATCTTGAGGGGGTCGGACAGGCGCTGGCGGCGGAAATTCCGGTTTTTAACCATCGCCCCCCAGCCCCCGGGAAATCCAAGGTTTTTGGCGCCTGTCCGGCGCTTATCTTTTCACTATCGGTGTTTTTGAAGTGTGGTGTGTGTTTTTCGCCAAGAGCGGACATTCGCGGCGACCTAAACGCTTGCCTAAGTATCTAAGGAAATGTCATCCCAGTTCTTCGCAGTTCCGTATGTCCAATCTATCGCGCGACGACGATTTTCAATCACGCCCTCATTGACCTGTGCGCTCTTTCCAGTGAGGCGTGCTTGACGAGAATACCAATGTAACCGGTACAGTAGATCAGCCTGCTTTTGGATTTCGCTTATGGGCCGCCGCTTTGATAGACTGATAAAATCGCGCGGCTCAGCATCAAGCGGAAAATTTGACGCAAGGTCATCGTCGCAATGTCGGAAATTATCCATCTCGACAAGGTTTAAGCACCAAGCAAAGGCCTGTATACTCTCACATAGCAATGAAATTTTAGCTTGTTGTTCGTCAGAGATACTTTTCGAACTCAATAGTTTCGTTTCCAATGGCGACAACGAATTCCAAAGGTCGTATCGCTTAATCTTTTCGACCAGTGTGTCTGCCGAAGCCCCAAAAGCTAATCCAATGAAGTAGGATAAGACGAGCGCACGCCTAGCAATTTCTGCAGAAGATTTTGGTTCGACCTCTCCGATCTGCTCGATTCCGGGCAAATGCGAGGGCACTTCAATGCCGTACTCGCGCAAAATTGCTTCAGTGCTTCTTTTTATGCTTTCGTGATCCACGGGCAACCCTAATTGAAATTCAAATCCACAATACCATTTAATGTCCGCAAAGGGCCAATACCGATCTTTCAACTCCAAGCTATCCCCCGCCCTCACCCCACAAAACTTGACCGGGCGGCGCGAACCCCGCGAGAGACGTTCCGCTGCTTTTAAGGGGGCCCCGCGATGTCCGCCGTCATATCCGTCGCCCTGCCCGTTTTCGCGATCATCGCCGCCGGCTTTGTCGCCGCGCGCCTCTCCGCTCTTGGGGCCGACGATGCGCAGGCGCTGAACAAATTCGTTTTTCGCCTCGCCATGCCGGTCGCGCTGTTCGGCCTCGCCGCGCGCACCGAGCCGCCGGGCGTCGACGATCTGGGCATCGCCGCCGCCTACGCCGTCGCAGCGCTCGTGGCGATGTTCGGCGGATATTTCGCTTCGAAAGCGCTGTTTTCACTGACCGGCCCCGAAGCCGGCGCCCACGGATTCTCATCGACCCTCGGCAACGCGGTTTTCCTTGGCCTGCCCATTGCCATGAATATCGAGGGCTGGGGGCGTCCCTTTATCGTCCTTATGCTGATCGAAGGCACGGTCTTTATCGCCATCGGCGCCGCGCTGATGGCGACGAAGGAGAAAGGCGCCAGCGTCATCGCCAATCTGACGGGCGCAGCGCGCAACCCGCTGGTGATCGGCATGGCCGCCGGGTTCGTCTACGCCGCCATCGGACTGCCGCTGACGGGTCCGTTCGATGTGTTTTTCGATTATCTGGGCCGCGCCGCGGGGCCAACGGCCCTTGTTTCCCTCGGCCTGTTCCTGGCGACCCATCAGTTCCCCCCGGTCGGCCAGGTCGCCGGACGCGTAACGCTGATTGCGGCCTTCAAGATGGCGCTCCTGCCCGCCATCGCCCTCGGCCTCGCGATGGCCTTCGGCGTCAGCGACCCGAACTATCTCGGCGCGCTTGCGCTTTTTACCTTCGTACCCACAGGCATTGTCGCTTTCATCATGACGAGCCAGCACGGCCTTTACAAAACCGAGGTGGCGGCCGCCATTCTGACGACGACGCTCATTTCCATCGTAACGGTCTCGGGCGTGTTGTGGGTGTTCGCGTAAGACGAAAGACAGACTATCGCCGGCGCGCCAGCGTGTTCTTTACCGCCTCGACAAGGTCGTCGCGCTTTACAGCAAACTGCGCCGGCTGATCTTCGCGCCACTCTTTGTTGTCTTCTATATCTTTGGAAAGCTCCGCGCCGAGAACGAGATCCTTGATCGTGACTTCGCCCTTTTCCCGTTCGTCCGAGCCCTGAATGACGGCGACGGGCGCGGCGCGCTTGTCCGCATATTTCAGCTGCTTGGCGAAATTGGAGCCGCCGAGATAAACCTCGGCGCGCAGCCCCGCCGCGCGCAGCTCCGCGGCCATCGCCTGATACTGCGCCATCTGACCTTTTTCCAGGGCAAGGACAATCACCGGGCCCGGCGCATCGGCCTCGCCTTTTTTTTGAAACTCCAGCGCCGCCAGCAGCCGCGAAACGCCGACGGATATGCCGACAGCGGGAACCTCGACGCCCTTGAAGCGTTTGACGAGGCCGTCATAGCGCCCGCCCCCGCCGACAGACCCGAACCGAACGGGACGGCCTTTATCGTCTTTCGCTTCGAAGGTGAGATCCGCCTCGAAAACCGGCCCTGTGTAATATTCAAGGCCGCGAATGATGGACAGGTCGATCTGTATACGGTCTTCCGCGTAACCGAGCGCGCCGGCCTGCGCCGCGATGGCGCGCATATCGGCGACGCCCGCCATGCCGGTTTCAGAACCGGCAAAAAATTCTGCAAGACGATTGCAGGTTTCCTCGTTCGTTCCGGCGGTGGACGCGACAAACGTCATCACACGGTCGATCTGATCCGCTGTAAGGCCGGCGCCGTCGGTAAAGTCGCCGCTTTCGTCCTTTCGGCCCGGCCCGAGCAGCAGCCTGACGCCCTCCTCGCCGAGCCGGTCGAGCTTGTCGAGGGCCCGCAGGACCGTGAGGCGCTGCGCCGTCTCCGCCTCCCCTTCGCCGGCGAGGCCGGTGGTTTCGAGAAGCCCCGTCAACAGCCGGCGATCATTGAGACGAATGACATAGTCACCGCGGGCGATGCCCGCCGCTTCCATCACGTCGGCGAACAAGATGCACATTTCCGCATCGGCATGCGGCGCCGACGCGCCCACCGTGTCGGCGTCGCATTGGGTGAACTGCCGATAGCGGCCGGGGCCGGGCTTTTCATTGCGCCAAACAGGGCCGACGGCGTAACGGCGAAACGGCTTCGGCAGGGCGTCGAAATTTTTCGCCACGAACCGGGCGAGCGGCGCCGTCAGGTCGTAGCGCAGGCTCATCCATTGCTCGTCGTCATCCTGGAGCGAAAAAACACCAGCGTTGGGCCGGTCCACATCGGGCAGGAACTTGCCGAGCGCATCTGTATATTCGAAAGCCGGCGTCTCCAGCGGATCGAAGCCGTGCGCTTCGTAGACGGCGGAGATTTTCGCCAGCATCTCCCGCTCGGCGGCGATTTCCGCGCCCAGCCGGTCGCGAAACCCGCGGGGAACGCGGGCCTTCGGCCGGAATGTTTTCTGTTTCTTCGCCATTGCCCGCGGGATAGCCGATGCCGGCCCAAGGGGCAATGAACGCAGGCTGGCTCAACAGGTTTATTCCGCGGGCGCGGGCGCCGATTCCTCGTCCCATTCAATGGGATCGACCCGCAGGATAATCACCGGCTCGACGGGGACTTCCGCCTCGAACGGCCCGCCTTCGCCGGTTTCAACGGCCCCGATCGCGTCGGCGATGTCCATGCCTTCGACGACCCTGCCGAAGACGGCGTATCCGAAAATCGGACCGAGATCGGTGACGCGATGATCGAGTTCGTCATTGTCGCGCAGATTGATGAACCATTGCGCCTGTGCGGAATCTTCATCGCGATTGCGGGCCATGGCGATTGTCCCGCGCGTGTTTTTCAGGCCGTTGTCCCCTTCATAGGGAACCGGGTCGCGCCTTGGCCGCTCGTTGAAGTGTCGCGAAAAACCGCCGCCCTGAATGACATAGCCGCGCACGACCCGATGAAAGATCGTCCGGTCGAAATGGCCCGCCTCGGCGTATTCCAGAAAATTCGCAACCGTCAACGGCGCCGCGGCGGCGTCGAGTTCGACAACGATGTTGCCTTTCGACGTCTGAATATTGGCGTGGGTTGGCGGATCCTCGGCGACGGCCGGCGTCAACGCGGCGAGCGCAACCGACAGGATGACAAGCCCGAATGCAGAATGTAAATCGATCACGACGTTTTCGTTTCGCCCACAACTCAGCGCCTCAAAAAGCCCGGCAAACTTCGCATTTCCGTGAAATTCGAACAAGCCCTATAGAAACGAAGAAACTATGATCCGGCCGAACGCACCGCGTTGATCCAGCCGATCAAACCGTTCGTGGACGAATCGTGTGCGCTGCCGCCCGGCTTTTTCTCGCCCAGCGCCGAGATCTCCGGCAGGATGGTTGTGGCCAGCGCCTTGCCAAGTTCCACGCCCCACTGGTCGAAGGAATTGACGCCCCAGATGACGCCCTGACAGAAAATCTTGTGCTCGTAGAGCGCAATCAGCGCGCCGAGGGTTTCCGGCGTCAGACGCTCCATGAGAATGGAATTGGTCGGCCGACCGCCTGCAAACACCTTGTGGAGCGCAAGCCGGTCGATCTCCGGTTGCGACAGCCCGTCAGCAGCGAGTTCGGCGCGCGCCTCCGCTTCGGTTTTGCCGCGCATCAGCGCCTCGGTCTGCGCCAGGAAATTCGCCAGCAGCATCTGATGATGGTCGCCAAGCTCCGACGCGCTGACGGCGGCGGCGATAAAATCCGCCGATACGATATCCGTACCCTGATGAAGAAGCTGATAAAACGCATGCTGGCCATTAGTGCCCGGCTCGCCGAACAACACAGGCCCCGTATCGTGAACGACCGGTTCGCCGCCCTCGCCCACGCCCTTGCCGTTCGATTCCATATCCGCCTGTTGCAGATAGGCCGGCAACCGATGGAGATGCTGGTCATAGGGCAGCACCGCATGGGCGGCGATGTTCTGAACGTTGCGGTTCCAGACCCCGATCAGCGCGAGAAGCGCCGGCATGTTCTCGCCAAGCGGCGCGGCCCGGAAATGCTCGTCCATGGCGCGGGCGCCGGCGAGCAGTTTTTCGAAATTCCCGAAGCCGACCTGGAGCGCAATGGAAAGACCGATGGCCGACCACAGCGAATAGCGTCCCCCCACCCAGTCCCAGAAGCGGAACATGTTGTCAGGGTCGATCCCGAATGCCGTCACCGCCGCTTCGTTCGTGGAAAGGGCGACGAAGTGCTTCGCAATGTCTTTTTCCCCAGCGCCGCTCGCCAGAAACCACGCCTTCGCCGAGCGCGCATTGGCAAGCGTCTCCTGCGTCGCGAAGGTCTTTGAGGCGACAATGAACAGCGTCGTTTCCGGATCGACGGCGTCAAGCGCGTCAACGAGATGCTGGCCGTCCACATTCGAGACGAAAAAGCTTTGCCGCCCGTCGAGCCAGCAGGGCCGCAATGCCTCCACCACCATCAGCGGGCCGAGATCGGACCCGCCAATGCCGATATTGACGACATTCGTCAGCGGCTTGCCCGTATGGCCCTTGAACGCCCCCCCGTGAACGGCGTCGGCAAACCGCTTCATGCGGGCAAGCTCGTCATTAACCAGCGCCGAAACCGGCGCGCCGGCGGCCGAGTAATCCGCGTTCGGGCCCGCGCGCAAAGCAACATGGAGGACCGCCCGGCCTTCCGTTTTATTGATCGCCTCGCCCGCGAACATGGCGTCGCGGCGCGCCTCCAGCCCGCGCGCACGGGCCAGCCCCAACAGGTTTTCAAAAACCTCGTCGGAAAACAGGTTCTTGGAGAAATCGAGAAACAGCCCGGCGGCCGAGCGCGAATAACGGCGGAACCGGTCCGCATCGCGATCGAAAAGATCGCGCATCGATGCGGCGCCCAGCGCTTCCGCATGCGCTTGCAGCGCCCGCCACTCCGGCGTATCGACCAAATTCGTCATCGCACCGTCTTTCCAAAACTGCTGGACGACCGGCGCTTGATACGGATTTTATCTGTCATCCTCAATGGCCGTTAACGACGCCTGTGCTAACGGGATTGTCATGAAGCTTCTGTTCGCCCCGCGTCACGTCATTCGATTGTTAACCAACCTGGCCGCCATCGCCGCGGTCTGCGTGATATTTGCGGCCGGCGCGACCAATGCCGGCGTCGGCGCTGACGCCGCAACGGAAGAACCGGCGCGCATCGCGACAGCGCCGAATTAACCCTGAAATTACTCTGACGACCGCTCAAGCAGAGCGAGAATGTCTCGTTTTGATATGGGCGGCGCCAGCGGCGTCACGGCGCCGTCCGGCCCGTGGAATGCGTAAAACGGCACGCCAAAGGCGCCGAGGCGCTCAAGCGCCGCGGTGATATCGGGGTCGCGCAGGGTCCAGTCTGCGACCATGACGACCCCGTTCGCCCGCTCAATCTCCGCCGCGAGCGCATCGCTTGAAAAAATCGTCAGCTTGTCGGCCTGGCAGGTGACGCACCAGGCGGCCGTGAAAATCGCGAAAACGGGCCGCCCCTCCGCCCCATAGGCGGCGATCGCCGCGGCGTCATAGGGCTCCGCGCTGAACGCGCCGTAACGCTCAACGCCGGGGGACGCCGCAACCGGCCTTGCGGAAAACAACGGCGCAAGCGCGAGAACAATGGCCAGCGCCGACGCCGCCCGAACGACGAGCGCGGCCGCCCCGGCGCCCTTGCTGCGCTCGAACAGCCACGCGGCGAGCGCCAGCAGCACAAGCCCGCCCAGCAATCCGGCGAGGGACGCGTCGCCGGTCTGCCGGGCAAACACCCACGCGAAATACGCCGCGGCGGCGAAGACGGGAAACGCCAGCACCTGCTTGAAGACCACCATCCATGGCCCCGGTTTCGGCAGGGCGCGCCCAAGGCCCGGCGCGAAGGTGATCGCCACGAAGGGCGCTGCCAGTCCCAGCGCCATGGCAATGAAGATCGCCATACTCACATGGGCCGGCTGGGTCAGCGCCGCGCCCATGGGCGCGGCCAGCAACGGCCCGATGCACGGCGCGGCGACGGCGACGGCGAGAACGCCGGTAAAGAACGCCCCCGCCACCCCCGGCTTTTTCGTCAGGCCCTCACCGGCGCCGGCGACGCTCTCGCCCACGGAAAAAACGCCTGCAAGGCTCAATCCGACGACGAAGAGGACGTAGGCGGAAAGGCCGATCACTGCCGGCGATTGCAGATGGAAGCCCCAGCCGAGCTGTTCGCCGCCGGCGCGCAACACGATGAGTACGGCGCCGATCGCCGCAAACGTCGCGACAACGCCCGCGCCGTATATAGCGCCGTGGGCGCGAGTGACGTTCGGATCGTGCTGGGCGCTTGCAAGGAGGCTTGCCGCTTTCACGAAGAGGATCGGAAAGACGCATGGCATGGCGTTTAAAATGAGCCCGCCGAAAAAAGCTAAGAGGAGCATGGCGCCCACATTGACGGCGGGCGCCGGCTTCGGCGGCGGCGCCGCGGCGCCCGGCGCAACGCGCCCGTCAATAAGGTAGGCGCGCGCCTCAGCGCCCGCGCCGACCCGCAACACGCCGCGCACGACATCGCCGGGCGGCCCGTCGATCCAGCCGGGCTTCATGCCAACGACGAGGGCGCCGTCGGACAGTCGGACGGTTTGCACAGCCGCCGGCGTTGTCAGCCCTTCATCTTCGGGAAAGAAAAAAACGTCGTCCGCCGCGCCGCCGGTCCAGCCGGCAATGGCGAGTTCGTAACTGTCGCCCGCGCGCCGAAACGCCGCCGGCGCCGTCAGGGGCTCGGGGTGTTCAAGGCGGGCGGCGACAAACAGAAGCCGGTTTTCGCTGACCGGCGCGCTCTCCGCTGCAAGAACCGGAAGCGAGAAGGAGAACAGCGCGTCCTCAGGCACGCAAATGTCTTCGCATGCCTGCCACGAGGCGCTGATGGAGACGTCGACAATGGCGCCGATCTCTGCATCCGCCGGCGCCGTGACCGGAATCATAAAGACCGGCGAGCCCTCATGAGCGTAACTGGCAAGCGGGCCCACGGGAATATAGTCCGGCGCCGGATGAACGATGTCGCCCGCTTCAAACCCCTCAGGCAGAGACCAGTCAAGGGCGAGCGGCAATCCCGCATCGCCGGGATTGACCCAGAACACGTGCCACTTGTCGCGAACATCCTGACGCAGGGCGAACCAGGTGGTCTCGCCGGGAACGAGCCCCGCGCGATCCGCATAAAGCGCGCTCTCTACATAAGTCGTTTCAGCGCGGCTCAGCGCTTCGCCATAGGCCGGCGCGCAGACGCCAAGGACCGCCAGGACAATGAGAAAACCGCGGAGAATCATTGCGCCTAGGTAACGTCAGAATGATTATCCGCCAATGAATATCGCCGCGGCCTGTCGCCGCCTCGCCCGATTGTGAGGCGGCGCGAGACGCCTTAATTGACGGCCGGCGTCAGGATATCCTTGTCCGACAGACCATAGCGCACGGCGCGGCGCTGCATGAGCTGGCGCCAGTTGCCCATGGAAATGAGCATGGCGTAGATCAGCGCCAGCATGCCGGAATCGCGAAGCGCGGCCAGCTTGTCCGCAGGCAGCTCCCTGATCGCAGCTTCGTCGATGCCGAGATACTCGGCAAAAGTGCGCGGTTCCGTTTCGCCGGTCGGCGTGAATTGCGCCGACTGCCCCTTGGCGACGCCAAGTTCCTTAATACGGGCGCCGAAGTCGTTTGTACGCTGACGGTCTTCCTCGTAGGTCTTACAGAATTCAATCGCCTGCTGAGTCATCTCGCTCGGCTCGCCATTCTGAAACAGCGCCGTATCGCCGCCTTTCTTCAGGCCCTTGAAGCCCGTGTCGATGACAATCGCGAACCGATCGCTGCCGGTCTCGTTCGCGACGCCGAAGGGATAACGCCGGATGTAGCCGGGAACATAACGGTTCGCTTCCCAGTCTCCGCGCTCGTCAACGAACAGGTTCACATTGTCGACGAGGCCGGTAATGGCGAGCGGCACCATCTGATCGGTCCCCGCGAAAACAACCGGATAGTCCTTCATGGCGGCGGGAATCTCCGAAACCGTGAGCGGAATTGCGCGCGCGGTGGCGCAGAACTCAAAACGCTTTTCCGTCGGCGTAACGCCGAGATCGCCGTGCTGCTCTTTGTTGATCAGTTCCGGTTTTTCGAAAAGGAACATGCGCCCCGAGAGTTGGGGATCCGCTGGCGTTTCACTCATGATGTATTTCACTCCTGCCGGAAGTTTTAGGCGTCGTCCCGGTATGCAGTAAGTAAGCCGCCGAGCGCCCCTGATGGCTGTCAGGCCGGCTCCTTAGCAAATAGGCCGGCAAGGTCAAAGCCCCGCAAAGCCTTTAGTTTACGCATCCGGTTCTCAGGGCCGGCGCTAATCGCCCCGGCGCTCGCCCACAAGCTTGTAAAGCGTGCGCATATGGAGAACGTCAGCCTTCGCCCTGTGTTTGTGGGGGGTTTCCGCGCTAGCGCGGTCTTTGGCCGCGCGAAACGCCTCCGGGGCGGCGTCCGGGAACAGATCGGCGAAATTCAGCAAATCGAAACGCCGGCGGATCTTCGCCGCCTCGAACAGCCGGTAAAGCCAGAACCCGTCCCAGTCCGGCGCATCGGAATAGACCGCCGCGTCGGCCAGCGCCGCATTCATACGCTCGCAGATATAGCAGGGAGATTTGCCCGCGCGCCCGAGCTTTTTCCGCGAAATGCCGTGCAGCGCCTCGGCTGCCGGATCCCACGCGTCGTCCGGCCAGCTTTCGATGGGCCGGATCAGCATCGTCTCGGGCCGGCCCGCGAGAAAGCACCAGCCGACTTCAATCGGCCAGGAGGCGGGGCCGAGCCCCGACGCTTCAATATCCAGAAAGGCGATCGGCGCGGCGATGACGTTGGTCCTTTCTGACTTCCGCTGTGAGACCGGCTGCGGATAGTTTACAGCGGATATTCCGCTTTAAGGAGTTTCCGCCTCGTGCCCAAGACTATTTCGATTGCGACGCGCGGGCGCGGCCCCGTCGACATTACCGGCGAGGCGACGGCCTATCTGACGGAAATCGGGGCCGAGAACGGATTGCTGAACCTGTTCCTCCAGCATACCTCAGCGTCGCTCACCATTCAGGAAAACGCCGATCCCGACGTCCTCGCCGACCTCACGGACCATCTGGCGCGGCTGGCGCCGGAGGATGCGCCCTGGCGCCATACCGCGGAGGGCCCCGACGACATGCCCGCGCACGTGAAGACGGCGCTGACCGACACGAGCCTCAATATCCCGGTGATCGACGGCGCGCTGGCCCTCGGCGTCTGGCAGGGGGTTTATCTCTTGGAACACCGCGACCGGCCGCATCGGCGACGGGTCGTGATGACCTATCTCAAAACGGAATGATTAGGGTACGGATCAGCGCCGCGGACGATAAACGCCGGTCTCCGGGTCGCGCTCGCAGTCGATGATCCTGGACGGCTTCTTGCCGCCGCCGGCGCGCTGGAGCATGTCGCCAAACTGTCGCTGACGACGGTCGATAAACCGATAGGCGGCCACCGCGCCGGCCGCCGCCGCCACCGTTGCTGCAAGGGTCAAAACACCACTCATAATCGATGCTCCTGAGTTGCCGCAGCATACCCCGTGCGGACCGCATCGCCAAACCGCCCGCTTTACAAGCCGTAACGGGCCCAGAGCGCGCGCCGCTCCGCCGCGTCGATCAGGGCGTCGGCGTCCACAAGGCCGCCGGCCGCCGCATCGCCGCCGGAAAGCAGCTTGCGCAAAAGCGACCCGCCGTCCGGCGTCATACGCTTAACCTTAACGTCTTTGCCATACCGGGCGCGGAGAAAATCGCCGAGCTGAGCCGTTCCGTCGATAAGACCCAGTTCCTTCGCCCGGGGCGCGGTCCAGAACTCGCCGGAGAAAATGTTCGGATCGTCCGCGAGCTTGCCCGGCCGGCGCACGCGCACGAGCGCAATGAACTGATCGTGCAGATCGTCAAGGATGACCTGCAAACGGGCGACCTCTTCCGGGTCTTCAGGCTTGAACGGATCGAGGGTCGACTTGTTCTTCCCCGCAGTTTGTACGCGCCGTTCGACCCCCAGCTTGGCGATCGCCTCAACAAAGCCAAATCCGCCGGCGATAACGCCGATGGAGCCGACGATGGAGCTTTCGTCGGCGTAGATTTCATCCCCCGCAAGCGCCAGAATATAACCGCCAGATGCGCCCACATCTTCGACGAAGGAAAGGACGGGAACGTTCTTTTCGCTCGCGCGACGGCGAATGTCGTTCAGGATCAGCCGCGACTGCACCGGCGAGCCGCCGGGCGAATTGATGGCGAGCGCGACCGCCGCCAGTTTTCCCGGTTTGAACGCGGCCTCGATGGTTTTTTCCAGCCGCCGCAGGGACAGGCCCTTGCGCCCCGGCTCCCCGCCTCCGATGACGCCGTTCAGCTCGATCACGGTTACGAGAGGGTCGGACGGCCCTACAAAGGGCGTCGCCCTTGCGAGTTTGGAAAATATCGATGTCTTTTCGGTCATCGGCCGCAGATAGGGGCGAAACCGCGAATGCGCAATCTCGGGCCCTCAAGAAAGCGCCAAATGGCCGCTGCGGAATGCGACGGGCGACGCTTGACCGGGCATGCCCGAAACTCCAATCTCCCCCGGTTACTTACCGAACAGCATTGAGAGGTTCCTTTGCCCGCTCGTCTGGCGACGTCACTCGAAACGGCCGCGCCGCCGCGGGCGCCGGAGTTTTCGGACGCCGTGCTCCGGCTGCGGACGCTGCTGGCCGACGACCTCGACGCGGTGAACGGGCAGATCCTCGCCCGGATGGAGTCGCCGGTGCAGCTGATCCCGGACCTCGCCGGCCATCTCGTCAATGCCGGGGGCAAGCGCATCCGGCCCATGCTGACCCTCGCGACCGCCCGCACCCTCGATTATGACGGCGACGACCACGTCAAACTCGCCGCCGCCGTTGAACTGATTCACGGCGCCACGCTGCTCCATGACGACGTGGTGGACGGGTCCGCCCTGCGCCGCGGCGCGCGCACGGCGAATGTGATCTGGGGCAACAAGGAAAGCGTTCTCGTGGGCGATTATGTTTTCTCCCGCGCGTTCGAACTTATGGTCGCCGCGGGCGATCTGCGCGTGCTGCAAGTCCTCTCGCGCGCATCGGGCGTGATCGCCGAAGGCGAAGTGTTGCAGCTGACGACGCAGAAAAACGTCGCCACGAAATTCGACACCTATATCGACGTCGTCGAGGCGAAAACGGCGGCGCTGTTCGCCGGCGCCGCCCATGCCGGCGCGATCATCGCCGGCGCCGACGGCGACGCCGAGGAAGCCTTGCGCGACTATGGCCGGTATTTCGGCGTCGCCTATCAGCTCATCGACGACGCGCTCGACTATGCCGGTTTCGACGGCGACCTCGGCAAGAATGTGGGCGACGATTTCCGCGAGGGCAAAATGACATTGCCGGTGGTCTACGCCGTCGCCAGGGCGCGCGCGGAAGAAAAGCCATTCTGGCGGCGCGTCATTGCCGAAGGCCGGCAGACGGAAGCGGACTTCGAAGAGGCCGTCTCCCTGATGAAACGCGACGACGCCATTGTCGATACGGTCGTTTGCGCGCGACAATACACCGAACGCGCGCTTAACGCGCTTGGGAAGGCGCCCGACGGCCGTTACGCCGACGCCCTTCGGGACCTCGTAAAAACCTCGCTATCGCGAATCGCCTGACACGGCGTCGATCATGCCGGCCGCTTTTGCGTTCGAATAGACCGCTATTGCAATCGACAGTAAAACAATCGCGATTGCCGCCGGCGCTGTCCACATCCAGGCCGGCGGCATCATCAGCATCAGGATCGCGCCGGCGGCGCTGAATGCAATCGCGCCGGCGTAAAGGACGGCGACCGTTCCGTGGGATGCGCCCCGGCGCAGCACCAGCTGATAAATATGCTCGCGATGGGCGACAAAAACGTTCTGTCCGCGCGCAATCCGGTGCGTCAGCGTGAAGGCGACATCGACGATAAACGGCAGGAACATCGTCGGCAGCAGGAACGGGTTTGCGAGCCCCCCGCTGGCGTTAGCGGCGAATATGGCGAGCCCGGCAATCATGAAGGCCAGGAAATGACTGCCGCAATCACCCATGAACAGCCGGCCGCGCAGGAGGTTCGCCGGCAGAAAGCCGGCGGCGGCGGCGGCCGTGACGACGGCAATCCCCGCCGCTGCGCCGGCGCCGGACGAGCCCGCGACGAGGCCAAACAACAGGAGACCAATAACAGCGGCGACGCCCGCAATGCCGTTAACCCCGTCCATGAAGTTGAACACATTCATGAACCCGACGATCCAGAAGACGGTAATTGCGGCCCCAAAAAACCCAAGCTCGGCGACGCCGACGAAGGGCAGTGAAGCCGCCTCCAGCGGCCCGACCTGCCAGACGAAAGCGATGGCGACGAGAAGCTGGCCGCCGAACTTCACCGGCGCGGAAAGATTGAAGCGGTCGTCAGCGAAACCGACGCCGCCGGCAAGGACGCCGAGAACCAGGAATTTCAGCGCCGGACCGCGCGCCCCGTCGCCGCCGGCAAAAACGGCGATAACGAAGAGGCCTGCAACGGCCGCAGCGAGCATGGCGAGACCGCCGGCGCGCGAAACGGCGTGATCGTGGCTCGACCGGTGGTTGGGATTGTCCAGCAACGCATCGGAGTGCATGGCGAGAAACGACCCGGCATAGGACGCCGCGACGGCGAGGGTCGCTGCAACGAAAATCGTAAGGGGACGATCAAGGGCAAGGTCGGGCATTGTCGGAGCGGGTCGTCTTTCGCGTTGCCGGTTTCCCGAAGCCTTAACCTGATGCGATCGGCGAGACCATCGCCCAGCGATTCATCTTTTTGTAGTACTCGCCTGCCGCATGGGCCGCCGCCTCATCGGTGAACACCGCAAAACAGGTGGCGCCGCTGCCGGACATGCGCGCGGCGAGACAGCCGGGCTGCGCGCGCATGGATTGGAGGAGGTCTCCGATCTCCGGGGCGATCCTTATCGCCGCCGGTTCAAGATCGTTGCGGGACGCGTTCATGAGTTGCAAGACATCGTCGATCCGCCCTTCGACGCCCGCGGGATGCGCGGCCGGCGGAGGCGCCGGATTGTCAGCGTCGAAACGCTGGAACACGGGGCCGGTCGGAACCTCGATGCCCGGATTAACGAGCAACAGCCAGACGGGCGGCAAGGCGGGCGCCGGCGACAGTTTTTCTCCGGCGCCGTCGACAAATACAGGCGCGCCGTCAAGACAGGCTGGAACGTCCGCACCAAGATTAAAAGCGAGAGCGCGCAATTCCTGCGCCGGCAGTGAGAGGCCCCACAGTTTTGCAAGCGCGCGCAGGGCCGCCGCGGCGTCCGCGGAACCGCCGCCAATGCCGGCGGCGACGGGGAGGTTTTTCACAAGGCGGAGCCTGGTGCCGGCGGCGACGCCGAACCGTGCGCGAAGGCTTTCGCCGGCGCGGAACACAAGGTTGTCCGCTGCGCCATGACCGGCAAGCGCGCCGGCGAACGGCCCCTCAATGTGGAGCGACAGAGCGTCATGGGCCTCGGCGACGATGTCGTCGCCCTTTTCCGTAAAGACAAAAAGACTGGCGAGATCGTGCAGACCGTCATCGCGGAGCGGGCCGACATGAAGATAAAGATTGATTTTCGCCGGCGCGTTTTCGCGTATCGCCGTCACGATTTCGTTTCGCCGGACGCCGGAAGGCCGCGGATGATTTTTTCGCCGACGATCTTCTCAAGGTCTTCGTCGGGCTCCAGCTCCAGCACGCGCCGCCACTGGTAGCGCGCTTCAAGCCGCCGGCCGAGACGCCAGTAGACATCGCCCAGATGATCCGTAATCGTCGGATCGCTGGGCTCCAGCGAAGCGGCCTGCTCCAGATGCCCGACCGCCTGCTCGTAATCGCCAAGCTGGAAATGGGCCCAGCCGAGACTGTCGATGATGGCGCCGGAGCTCGGCTGCAAAGCGACGGCGCGTTCGATCAGCTCAAAGGCTTCATCAAGATTCTCGCCGCGCTCAGCCCAGGAGTAGCCGAGATAGTTGAGCGCCGTTGCCTCTTCCGGCGCCAGCTCGACGGCGCGTTTCAGATCCGCCTCGGCGCGCGGCCACTCGTCGATTTCGATCAGGGACGCGGCGCGCGTGACGTAGTAGCGCCAGGCGGTCGACCGGGGCTCCTCAGGCAGGCCGGCAATCACCTTGTCCATCACCGCCGCCGCTTCTTTGTGGCGCTCCTTCGACGCAAAAAGTCCCGCAAGGGAAAGGCGCGCGTCGACGGCGTTCGGCCGCGACCGGATGGTCGCGAGGAGCGTATCGATGGCGGCGTCGGTGTCGTCCATCGCCTCATAGGCGCCGGCGATTCCGATGCGCGCCTGTTCGAAATAGGGCGAGGATCGCGGCACCATCGCGAGGGCGGCGATGGCCTCTTCATGCTCGCCATAGAGATTCAGGATTGATCCGGCAAAGCGGCGCGCATCGTCGAAACCGGGATCGAGATAAAGCGCAAGCCGGGCCATGGCGAGAGAGATGTTGTAGTCGGCCTCGCCAACGCGGTACCCAGCCTCTTCCGCCGCCTCGCGTCTGCGATAGGTGTCCTGCAACACCCCGCTTGCCAGAGAATATAGCGCAATCGCGGCGCCCCGTGACGGCGATATGGTGCGCGGGCCTTCCGGGCGCCGGCCCTGGTCGAGCCGTTCGAGACCGGCAAGTCCGGCAAAATGCGCATAGCCGTCCTGGCTGGCGAGAAGCTCATAATACTCGCGGGTCGCCGCGTCGTCGCCCTGCTGTTCGAGAAAGGCGCCGTAAGCCGCCATCTCCGCCGAGCCGGAAAACGCCATCACCGCAAGCTGGTAGGCGCTGCGCGCATCGTCCGTATGCCCCATATTTTCAGACAGAAGCGCGGCGTGGAGCGGATAAAACCCGCGATATTCGTCGCCCGGTATCAGGCGGAGCTTTTCAAGCGCGGCCTCCTCCCCCTGTGCCCCGGCGACCGCCCAGACTTCCATGATGTTCGCCGCGGGCGTCGGGAAACCGGCCTCCCGCGCGGCGGCGATGTAACGTTTGGCTTCCCCGTAGCGGGCGTATTTTATCGCGCGGGCGCCGAGCACCGCTTTTGCAAGACCGCCATTGCCGGCGTTTTCGTCTTTCGCCAGCGTTTCGGCGAGCCGTAACGCTTCGGCGTAATCGCCCTCGGCAAGGCGGAAGTAAAAAGCGTTGCGGCGGATTTCCGGCGAGCCCGGCGCTTTTTGCTGCGCCTCGGAAAACGCGCCGGCCGCCGCCGCGACATCGTTATTTTTCGCCGCGAGCCGGGCGGAGAGATAATCGCCGACGACACTGTCGGGCGGCGCCGGCGTCACGCAAGCGGTCAGCCCGGCGCTCATGGCCGCAACGGAAATTAAAACGCGGATACGCAAAACGAATGCTTCCTTACATGTTCGGATAGTTCGGCCCCCCGCCGCCTTCCGGCGTCGTCCAGAGAATATTCTGAGACGGATCTTTGATGTCGCAGGTTTTGCAATGGACGCAATTCTGGGCGTTGATCTGAAACTGAGGGTTTCCGCCGCCCTCCTCCGTAACGACTTCATAAACGCCGGCCGGACAGTAGCGCTGGGCCGGTTCGGCGTAGACGGGCAGATTAACACCAATCGGGATTGACGGATCATTAAGTTTCAAATGCGCCGGCTGATCTTCCTCGTGATTGGTGGCGGAAAAAGCGACATTTGTAAGACGGTCGAACGTAATGACGCCGTCCGGTTTCGGATAATCGATCTCTTTGTGTTTCGACGCGGGCTCTGTCGCCTCGGCGTCGGTCTTGCCGTGCCCGAGCGTACCGAAGAACGAAAGCCCGGCAATCGTGTTGGTCCACAGATCGACGCCGGAGAGCGCAACGCCCCCCAGGAGCGTCCCGAAACGGGTCCATAAGGGTTTGACGTTGCGCGCTTTTTTAAGCTCCGCCCGCACCTCGGAAGCGTCGTAAGCGGCCTGATAGGCGTCGAGCGCATCGCCGGCGCGCCCAGCCGCAATCGCATCAAAGGCGGCCTCAGCGGCCATCATGCCCGTCAGCATCGCGTTGTGATTGCCCTTGATGCGCGGCACGTTCACGAAGCCCGCGGAGCACCCGATCAGCGCGCCGCCCGGAAAGACGAGTTTCGGCACAGACTGAAACCCGCCTTCGGTGATGGCGCGGCTGCCATAGGCGATCCGCTTGCCGCCCTCCAGAAGCTCCGCAATTTCCGGATGGGTCTTGAATTTCTGAAACTCCCCATACGGATAAAGATAGGGGTTCTTGTAGTTCAGGTGAACAACGAAACCGAGGGCGACCGTGCCGTCCGCATAGTGATAACAGAAGGAGCCGCCGCCGGTGTCGTTTTTCAAAGGCCATGCGAATGTGTGCTGCACGTGACCCGGACGGGACTTTTCCGGCGCAACTTCCCAAAGTTCTTTGAGGCCGATGCCGTATTTCTGCGGCTCTGAATCCGCGTCGAGATTGAACGCGTCGATCAACTGCTTCGAAAGCGATCCGCGCACGCCCTCCGCAAACAGAACATATTTGCCCTGAAGCTCCATGCCGGGCTCATAGGACGCCTTTTTCTCGCCGTCCTTGCCGTAGCCCATCTCGCCCACGACGACGCCGCACACCGATCCGTCGCCGCGCGTCAGATATTGCGAGGCGGCCATGCCCGGATAGATCTCAACGCCCATGCCTTCGGCGATTTCTGCAAGCCATCGGCAGACATTGCCCATGGAGACGATGTAGCACCCGTGATTCTGCACCATGGGCGGCATGGCGAACACCGGCAGGGGAACGGAGCCGGAGGCGCCCATGATCTTGAAGCTTTCGGACGTCACCGGCGTGTCGACCGGGGCGCCCGGGCGTTCGCGCCAGTCGGGCAAAAGCCGGTCGAGGCCGGCGGGGTCGAGCACCGCGCCGGAGAGAATATGAGCGCCGACTTCGGACCCCTTTTCAACGACGACGACATTGATATCGCCGCCCGTTTCCTCCGCGCGCTGCTTTAACCGGATCGCCGCCGCCAGCCCCGCAGGTCCCGCGCCGACAATAACAACGTCAAACTCCATGGCTTCGCGTTCGGGCGCGCTGTCGTCCATCAGTCTTTTCTTTCTTGTTCGGTCAATCCAAATCCGGCCGGTTGTGGCAAATATCGCTGAAAAAGGCCATGAGTTTGGCGCCGCAGGAATGCCGACCGCGGAGGGAGAACATGTCCGTATTGCTGGCTGTCTTTTGCCTTGGCGCGGTCGCCGCGCTGCTCGTGGCCGAACATCAGGACCGGCGGGCGCTCAAATGGCTCGCCAAGCCCGCGGCGTCGGCGGCCTTCGTCGCCCTCGCCGTCAGCGAAGGCGCGCTTCAGGGCGGCGTTTTCGGCGCCCTCATGCTGGCCGGTCTGATCGCCTGCGCCGCCGGGGACGTTTTGCTGATCTCGCGCGGCGAGCGATGGTTTCTCGCCGGCATGGGCGCTTTCGCCCTTGGCCACGGGGCCTATATCGCCGCCTTCCTGACCCAGTCCCCGGAGCCGAAACCGCTGGTCTTCGTGACGGTCATCGGCATGGTCGCGGTCGGGGCGGCGGTCATGCGAACCCTGTGGGGAAAACTTGGCCCCATGGGCGCCCCGGTCGCTATTTACGTGACGATCATCTCCATCATGGTCGTCGCCAGCGTCGCGGCAGGCGAAGGGGACGGCCTTTATCGCTGGCAACTCATCGCCGGCGCCGTCGGCTTCGCGGCGTCCGATATCGCCGTCGCCCGCGACCAGTTTATCGCCCGCGCGTTTATCAACAGGCTCTGGGGCCTGCCGCTTTATTACGCATCGCAACTGACGCTGGCCGCTTCTGTTTGATCGCCCCATGCTGTTATGCTGAGCCTCATGGAGATTTCCGAGCAGGATGCCGCAAGGGCGTTGCTTCGCTGGTACGCCGATATGGGCGTCGACGAGGCGACGGCGACGGACCCGGCCGATTACTACGCCTGGTCGGCTCGGCCGGCGGCGCCGGCGCCCCACCCCCAAGCGCGACCGGAAGCGCGCCCACAGCGCGCCGAGCCGGCGCCAAAGGTCTTCCGGCCCGATCCCGACGCCGCGGCGATTTCCGCCGACGAGGCGATCGGCGCCGCGGAAAAAGCCGCACGCGCGTGCAACAGTTTTGAGGAACTGGAAGCCGCCGTCGCCGCCTTCGAAGGCTGCCCCTTAAAGGCCGGCGCAACCAAGACCGTCTTCGCCGACGGCGTTCCCGGCGCGGACCTCCTCGTCATCGGCGAGGCGCCCGGCCGCAACGAAGACCGGATCGGCAAGCCCTTTGTCGGCCGCGCCGGTCAGCTCCTCGACCGCATGCTCGCGGCCATCGGCCGGTCACGGGAAACGAATGTCCTGATTTCGAACGTCATCTACTGGCGCCCGCCCGGCAACCGGACGCCGAGCCCCATGGAAACGGCGACCTGCCGGCCTTTCGTGGACCGGCTGATCGAGCTGACCGAACCCAGGGCGATTGCCCTCGCTGGCGGCGCGCCGTTGCAGGCGATGCTCGGCGTCACCGGCATCATGCGGGCGCGGGGGCGCTGGCGCGATATCGAGACGGCCTCAGGCGCGCGCTTTGCAGCGCTGCCCATGTTCCACCCGGCGTTTCTATTGCGCCAGCCGGCGAACAAAAGGCTCGCATGGGCGGATTTGCAGGCGTTGGAGGGGCGGTTAAGGGAAGGTTAACCTTATTTAATACACTCTTATTCACCTTCCCTGGTGAAGATAGGACTGCCGAATTTTGATGGACTTGCGCCGCCAACACAGGCGGCGACGCGCACCGTATGTGCAAGATGAAAGCGATGTGTTGGGTTATGGCGAAACGGTTGGTTGTTTTTCTGTTGGGGGCATTGGCGCTTTCCGGCGCCGCGCTGGCGCAGTCGCCATTGCAGGTCTTGAGCGAAGAGGACGCAGCGCTTTACCGCGAGATCTTCGATCTTCAGGACGAGGGCAAGTGGAAAGCGGCCGACGCCAAGATCGCCGCCGTCAGCGACGACGTGCTGATGGGGTATGTGCAGTTTCAGCGCTACATGCATCCGACCGCCTACCGCTCGAAATTCAGCGAGCTGAAACGCTGGATGGCCTATTACGCCGACCATCCGGAGGCGGACAAAATTTACAGCCTCGCCAGAAAACGCCGCCCGTCCGGCGCCGGATACCCGGCCCGGCCCATTCCGCGCAAATGGCGCGCAGCCGCGGACAAGGAACTGCACCCGGCGCTTGAGGCGGATTACGAACGCACAAGCAAACCGCGCCTTAAACGCATCGAGGGGCGCGTGCGGTATCTGTCGAACAAGAGCCGCGCCCTCGATGCGCTGAAAGAAATCGACAGACATCGAAGACGCGGCGCCATCACGGAGCGCCAGTATGACCGCATGCGGTCCTGGATTGCGGCAAGCCTTTACTATCAGGGTTATGTGAAGACGGCGAAAGAGATTGCCGGCTCCGCATCGCGCAATGGCGAAACCGGCGTCCTCGCCCATTGGATCGCCGGCCTCATCGCCTATCGCGAAGGCGACATGGCGAGCGCTTACGACAATTTCTCGACCATGGCGACTGTTCCGTATCAGGAGGATTCCCTTCGCGCGGCGGCGGGCTTCTGGGCTGCGCGCACGGCGCTCGCCGCGGGCGAGCCGGCGAGCGTTGCCCCGAACCTCGAAATCGCCGCTGAGTTTCCGTTTCAATTTTACGGGCAGCTTGCCCTGGCGCAGCTTGGCCGCAGCTACGATTACGACTGGTCAGCGCCCATGGTCACCGCTGACGGCCTTGCAGCGCTGACGGATCAACAGCCGCGCGTGAGGCGCGCCATCGCGCTTGCGCAGGCTGGCCGCAACGCCGAGGCCGATCTCGAACTGCGCTGGGCCAACGGCGCAATTCCGCCGGAACGGGACTATGACCTCCTTGCGGTGGCGCTGGAGTTGAACATGCCCGCCGCCGCCATCGACATCGCGCTCGCCGGCGATGCGCCGTATTTACAGGCTGGTCTCTTTCCGATCCCCGACTATGCGCCGGAGGACGGCTTTAAGGTCGACCGCGCCCTGCTTTACGCGCTGATGCGGCAGGAATCGAAGTTCAAGACCGAAGCGACCAGCCGCGTCGGCGCGCGCGGCCTGATGCAGCTCATGCCGCGCACGGCGAGCTATATGGCCCGCGACCGGTCCCTGCGCCGTCGCGGCGCAAGTGGCCGCGACCGGCTTTACGAACCGGGATACAATCTCCGTCTCGGCCAGTCCTATGTGGGCTATCTGATCGAAGGGTCGGCCGAGGGCGATCTCTTCAAACTGGCCGCTGCCTACAATGGCGGACCCGGCAATCTTCGCCGCTGGTCGAAAAAGATGGAGATCGAGGATCCATTGCTCTTTATCGAGAGCATTCCGAACCGGGAAAGCCGCGATTTCGTCGAGCACGTGTTGACTAATTTCTGGGTCTACCGCGCGCGCCTGGGACAACCGGCCCCGTCCCGCGACCGCGTCGCTGCGGGTGATCTGCCGCTCTATGAAGCGCTCGACCAGATTGCGGCGGAGTGATCGCAGCTCTGCAGTGATCGTGCGTCAGTCGCGCGAAGCTCGCACAGTCGCTTGATGAAAAAGCAGCTGGAAATCAGACGGGCAAGGACCAGCGACGTTCCCGATATCGTTGCCACGGTCCGTGCCGTCGTACATGAAACTTACCGGGAACTCCTGGAAAAGAACGGACCGCCGCCCGCCGGCCCGTCGGAACGGTGGCGCAACGCCCTCGTCGCCGTCGCAGACGGCGCCATTGTCGGCGTCGGCCTGGCATCGCACAATTTTGTCTCGGACTTGTGGGTCGTGAAAAACCATCGCGGCGCTGGCGCCGGCGCTGACCTGCTTGACGCCCTTGAGGACCAGATTCGCCGCGACGGACACGCTGACGCGCGGCTGCGCGTCGTCGCATCAAATGATCGGGCGTTCAGGTTTTATGCATCGCGCGGATGGCGAGAAACAAAATCCTACCCGCACGAACGAGACGGTCACATGATGATCGAAATGCTTAAACCGCTGTAGCGCGGAAACACCCGCAACTACTCCAGCGCCATGACGCCCATGATGGCGGGGCCGAGAATGACCGCGAAGAGAACCGGCAGGAAGAAGCCGATCATCGGTACGGTGAGTTTCGGCGGCAGGGCGGCCGCCTTGCGCTCAGCCTCCTGCATGCGCATTTCGCGGCTTTCGTCGGCCATGACGCGCAGGGACTGGCCCAGGGGCGTGCCGTACTTCTCGGACTGGATCAGCGCTGTTGTCACGCCCTTGACCTGATCGAGGCCGGTACGCTCGGTGAGGTTGACGTAAGCCTGCTTGCGTTCCTGCAGGTAAGAGAGTTCGGCCGTCGTGAGGCCAAGTTCCTCGGCAAGTTCGGCGCAGTTCGGGCCGATTTCCTCGGCGACTTTCTGGAACGCCGCCTCGATCGACATGCCGGATTCGACACAGATGAGGAGCAGGTCCAATGCATCCGGCCAGGCCAGCGTGATCTTGCCCTGCCGTTTTTTGACGGCGTTGGAGATGTAAATGTTCGGCAGATAAAACCCTGTGAAGAAACCGGCGAGCGTGACAAGCAGCTTGCCGAAGCTGTCGAGCTGAACGCCCTCAAGGGCGTAAACATAGACGCCGACAACGAGCGCTGCGACGAACGGCATGCCGATACGCGCCGTCATGAAAACGAAAACGGGGCCCTGTCCGCGAAATCCGGCCATCATCAGTTTTTTGCGCGCCGACTCCGCGTCGAAGAGTTCGAGCAGTTTCAGGTTCTCAACCAGCTCCTTGACAACGCCTTCGTTCGCCGTTGTGCGAAGCCGGCCGCTCGCCTTGCGGGCGATTGCGTCGCGCTGCTTCTGGCGCAGCGCCTCGCGGTGCGTCGTCACCGCTTTCATGCGCTCGGCGAGTTTGTCCTTTACGAGGAACGGCTCCAGCACCGTGTAGATCGTCCCGATCGCGGCAAGCGATACAAGCACGGCGATCTGAAACGTGCGATCCGTAACGGCGTTGATGAGAGCGTCCATTGATGCGTTCCTAGACCTTGATCTGGACCATTTTCTTCATGACGAGGACGCCGGTCAGCATCCAGACCCCGGCGCCGATCAGAATGAAGTTGCCCGTCTTCGTGGCGAAGAGCGGCGTCAGATAATCGGGCGAGGCCAGTTTCACCGCGCCCATCACGAGGAACGGCAGGGCGCCGATAATCATGGCGGACGCTTTGGCCTCAGCAGACAGCGCCTTGATCTTCCCTTCCATCAGCTTGCGCGAACGCAACACATTGGCGAGGTTGCCGAGCGCTTCGGCGAGGTTACCGCCGGTTTTCTGCTGGATCATGAGAACGATGCCGAAGAAGTTCACTTCCTGTAGCGGCATGCGTTCATACATGCGCGCCAGGGCCTGCTCCAACGTCATGCCGATGCGAATGCCTTCAGTGAGCTGATGGAACTCGTCGCAAACAGGCTTCGGGGATTCGCGGGCGATAATTTTCAGACATTCATTGACAGGCAGGCCGGACTTGACGCCGCGCACAATGACATCGATCGCGTTGGAAAATTCGTTAAGGAATTTCTTTTTCCGGCGCTTGATCAGAAAGTTGACAATCCAGCGCGGAAAACCAAAGCCGCCGACAACAAAAAGAAGCCCCGTAACCCATAATTGCTGCCCGGAGATAAGACCGATCAGACCGAATATAATCGCAGCGATCACTGAGCCGATGTAGAAGTGCTTCGGCGTCGCGGAGAGCCCGGCCTGCTCCAGCTGTTGCGAAAGGGAAACGCGTTTTTTCTTTTTCAGATTCTTCGTCTGATTGTCGAGATGCTCAAGGGACTCCGTGAGCTTTTTGCGGCGTTCCTTGTTCTGCGCCTCATTCGCCGCCGCCGCCGCGCCCGATGCGCGCGCAAGGCCGCGACCCGCATTCAGCGCGTCCATGCGCTTTTTGGTCTTGTCCTTTTCCGTCGGCGCAAGCAGCACAATGGCCAGCGCGCCGAAACAGATCAGGCCGAGGCCGGCAATAATGAGAATTTGCTGGTCCATGAGTTCCTAATCCGCAGCGGCGTCCAGTGCGGTGGCGAGTTCTGAGTCGCGACCGTAATAGCGCGCGCGATCCCAGAAGGCCGGACGCGCGATGCCGGTGGATTTGTGCCGCCCGACAATGCCGCCATTTTCGTCTTCGCCGTCCATGTCGTAGATGAACAGATCCTGCGTGATGATCGTGTCGCCTTCGGTGCCGAGCACTTCGGTCACGTGCGTGATGCGGCGCGAGCCGTCACGCAGACGCGCGGCCTGAATGATCACGTCAATCGAGCCGACGATCATTTCGCGGATGGTTCGTGACGGCAGATTGTAGCCGCCCATGGTGATCATCGATTCAACCCGTTGCAGCGCTTCACGTGGACTGTTGGCGTGCAGCGTGCCCATGGAGCCGTCGTGACCGGTGTTCATGGCCTGGAGAAGGTCAAACGCCTCCGGGCCGCGAACCTCACCGACGATGATCCGTTCCGGACGCATCCGCAGACAGTTCTTGACGAGATCGCGCATGGTCACTTCGCCCTGCCCCTCAAGGTTGGGCGGGCGCGTTTCGAGGCGCACAACGTGAGGCTGCTGCAATTGAAGCTCGGCGGCGTCCTCGCATGTGATGACCCGTTCATCGTGTTCGATGAAGCCGGTCATACAGTTAAGCAGCGTCGTTTTACCGGAACCGGTACCGCCGGAGATCAGCGTATTGATCCGGCAGGCGCCGACAATCTCCAGCACTTTCGCGCCTTCTGGCGAGATCGAGCCGAAGTTCTGAAGGTCGGCCATCGTAAGCTTGTCTTTTTTAAACTTACGAATGGTGAGGGCCGCACCGTCAATCGAAAGCGGCGGCGCAATAACGTTGACCCGCGAACCGTCCGGCAAGCGCGCGTCGCAGATGGGGCTTGCTTCGTCGACGCGGCGGCCGACCTGGCTCACGATCCGCTGACAGATATTCATCAACTGCGCGTTGTCGCGGAAGCGCACATTGGTCAGCTGAATCTTGCCCCCGACTTCGATGAAGACGCGGCTTGAACCATTGACCATGATGTCCGCAATATCGTCGCGCGCAAGCAGCGGCTCCAGCGGACCATAACCGAGAACGTCGTTGCAGATGTCCTGAAGCAGCGCTTCCTGCTCGGCAATCGACATCTGAACGTTCTTGATCGAGATGATCTCGTTGACAATGTCGCGGATCTCTTCCGCCGCAGACTCCGTGTCCAGCTGCGCAAGCTGCGACAGATCGATGGTGTCGATCAGCGCGTTGAAGATCGTTGTCTTTGTCTGGAAATACTCATCGGAGCGTCCGCCGATTTCCACCGGCTGCGCTTTTTGACCGTCATTGGCCGGCGAGGCGACCCGAGGCGGCGCAGGCGCGGGCGCCTTTTCCGCCGGCGCCGGCTTCGGCGCCGATTTCTTTGGCGCTGCGGGCTTCTTGGCCGCCGGCTTTGGAGCGGCGACAGGCTTCTTCGCCGGCGCTGCGGCCGGCGGTGCAGAAGCGTCGACGGGAGCAGTTCTGCGTCCGAACATAAGCGCCGCCTACCGTTTCTTTTTGAACAGCCCTGAAAGGCTGAATTTGGGTCGGGCGATGTTGGCGTCGTTACGTCCGATCAACTGTGCGGCGAGATCGCGGAACCCGACCGCCGTTTTGGATTTCGGGCTGATTTCGACAATCGGCGCCGCGTTGGTCGCGGCCGCGCCGAAAATCTGCGGCTCCCAGGCAAAAACCTGTTTCGGTTCAAGGCCGACATGCTCGGCGAACTGCTCCGGGCGAACTGCCGACAGCTTGGAATCAAACTGGTTGATGATCAGCGTCGGCGGCGCATCGTTGGGCCGTGCGGCGCTCAGAATGTCGACGAGCTGTTTGGTATTACGGAACGCCGCAAGGTCCGGCGTTGCCGTAATGACGATTTCGTCCGCCGTCGTGAGCAGGCGTTTGGACCAGCTGTTCCAGATATGCGGCACGTCAACGACCACGGTCGGCGCGGACCCGCGCACGACATCGATGACGGTTTCATATGCCTGATCGTCAACTTCGTAATCGCGATCGAGGACGCTCGGCGCCGTAAAGAGGCTGAGATGCTCCGTATGCTTCTGAAGCAGGCGGTCCAGCAGAACATCGTCAAGACGCTCCGGAGAGCTCAGCGCTTCATAGAGACCCGCGGAGGCTTCCTGATCGAAGTCGAGGGACGCCGTGCCGAAGGGCAGGTCGAGATCCAAGAGCACGGTGTCGGACTGATAGTCCTCGGCCGCGCACCAGGCGACGTTATGGGCGAGCGTCGACGAACCGACGCCGCCGCGCGCGCCGACAAAGGCAAGCGTGCGGCCGATCGGCGGCGCCGCCGGATCCACATAGAGATCGGCGATCGCCTTGATGATCTGCAACGGCGATTGCGGGCGCACGATGTATTCGCTGATGCCCTGACGGATCAGTTCGCGATAAAGAATGATGTCATTGACCTGGCCGATGATCACGACCTTGGTGGAGGGATCGCAAACCTCCGCCAGCTCGCCAAGCTGCGCGAAAATCTCCGCGCCGTCCGCCAGCGTCTCAAGGATAATCAGGTTCGGCGTCGCGACGGTCTGGAACTGATCGACCGCTTTGGCGATGCCGCCCATATGCATGGTTAGGTGCGCTTTGGAAATGCGCCGGTCAACGGACGCTTTTTCGATCAGCGCCGTCGTCGCCGGCGACTCGCAGAATGCATGGATTGAAATCCTCGGCACCGGCCGATGGTCAACTTTCGTATCGCCAAGATCCGTGATGTCGCCGCCATAATCGCCGGTTTCAAGGGCGCCGCCGCCGGCGGCGACAAGCGCGCCAACCGTGTCGGCGTCCGGCGCCGGCGATGCGGTCAACGCTTCTTCAACCTCTTCCTCATCGGCCGCGACCGGCTCAACGGCCTCGGCCGCAAACTCGTCCATCTCGAAATTGTCGGCATCGTCATCAAGCGCCGCCAGTGCTTCGTCGGAAAAGTGGTCGCCGGTCAGTTCGTCATCTGAGAACGACGCGTCGATATCGTCTTCGAACTCGCCGTCAACGTCGAGAAAGTCCTCGTCGTCGAAGTCTTCTTCGCCGAGCGCCGCCAGCTCTTCATCGGTGAGTTCTTCGTCGAGCCAGGCGTCGTCTTCTTCGAGCGCGTCCTCGACAGGCGTCAGTTCCTGCGCGCCTCCGCCGACCGGTCCCCCGTCCGCCCCAAGGCTCGCCGCGCCTTCCGCGACGCCTTCTTCATCGTCTTCGTGATGAAGCGTCTTTTCCGCAGCGTTTGTCATTCTAGTCTCCTCGCCCCCTAATTCGGCGCAGTTCTGCTGTTAGTCAGCAATTTCAGCTTCGATGTTTTCGGTATCCGACGACGTCGTTTCGCCGGCGCGGTACGCGTCGATGGCTCGGGTCGTCGACATTGCATCACGCGGCGAAACCGCCGCCGGCGCGATCAAATCGTGCGGGTCCGACAGCATCGCGGCGATATTGTTCTGCGTCGCGCAGCCATAATTCGGCGTGCGGACATTGCGATAGTCGCGCGCGCGAACGCCGGTCCAGACGCCGCACTCGCTCGCGGTCGCCACATAGCGCGTATACGATACGATAAGCCGATCGCCGGCGTCGCCCCCGGTGCGATAGGTCGCGCCGGAAAGCGTCTGCCAGGAAACGCCCGCATCGTTCAGCGCCTGACGAATGTCGGCGGCCGCTTCATGACCGTCCGCATCCGCATATCCGGACGGCGCCGTAATCGTCAAAGGGCCGTGGCCGTTGACGAGATAGGCGTTGGCGAAAGCGCGAAGGCGCGCCTTGTCGCGATCGGAAAGATCCGTCGTGGTCGCGTCCGCATCGATCGTCAGCGTAACGACCTGACTGTCGACGGAAATCGGATGGGCTTCCGCAACCGTCAGCGCCTGTTCCGGTCCGTTGAAGCCGGTGGCGCATCCGGCGACACCGAGCGCCAGCACAGAGACGACCGCCATATGTGAAAAGCGTTTGCTCATTTTATCCGATCCTCTCAATCAAGAATGAAACCCATGGGGCCCTGCAACGAGGCCTCCTGGACGCCGGCGCCGGCCAGCCCGTACCGCGCCATCATCCGGCCCATGACAAGGCTTTCCGTTTCACTTGCAGGCGCAAAGCCCTTATCGGGGCCGACGAGTTCCGACTCGTGGGTCGGCTCAACGAGATACGGCGTCACGATGATGACGAGTTCCGTTTCGCTGTTTTGATATTCGCGGCTGCGGAACAGGGCGCCGAGCACAGGCACGTCCTTGACGCCCGGAACGCCTTCGATGCTTTGGCGCATGTCTTCCTGCAGCATGCCGGCCATGACGAGGCTGCCGCCGCTCGGCAGTTCGACGGTTGTATTGGCGCGGCGCACCGACAGACCCGGAATCGCGAGACCGGTCGTCGTGATAAGGTTGCCGTTTTCATCGACGGTCGTGGCGCCGGGCACGAAGAACGCGTTTTCGGTCGTCACTTCGCTGACTTCCGTCTGCACTTCGAGATTGATCCGGCCCTTGCTCAACACCACCGGCGAGAAGCCGAGGCCGACGCCGAATTCCTTGAATTCAATTGAGATGACGCCGTCATCCTGACCGACCGGAACCGGGAATTCGCCGCCCGCAAGGAACCGTGCAGACTCGCCGGAAAGCGACGTCAGGTTCGGTTCGGCGAGGACGCGGATCAGGCCGTTGGTTTCCAGCGCCTGTAGTTCAGCGTCCAGCTCAACCAGATCACCCAGCGGATTGCGGTTCCCGGCGATCGGCTCGGTTACGTTTGCTGAGTCGCCGAAAAAACCGCCATTGGCAAATCCGCCGGTAGAAAGCGCAAAGGCGAGATCGTTGAGTTGGACGGTGCCCGACGTAGAGACGCCGAGCTGGCGCAGCATCTGGCGCTGCATTTCAACAATGCGGACTTTCAGCATGACCTGATCGGGCTCGCGTACGGCGATCAGATTGACGACCTTTTCAGGGTCCTCAACGAACCGTCCCGCAAGCAATGACGCGTTGGCGACTTCCGACGCGTTTTGCGCAGACCCGCGCAATACAACCGTGTCGCTGATCGCTTCGATCTCAATGCGCGCATTCGGCATGATCCGCGCGAGAAGATCCGACAACGCGTCCATATCGCGCTCAACGAGGATCTCCAGATTCAGAATCTGCCTGCCGCGCGCATCAAAAAAGAATGCATTGGTTTGCCCGGTTTCAAGCCCGAGCAGATAGACGCGCTTCGGCGAGCGGATGACCGCGTCAACGACGGTCGGCTGCGAGACAAGCACGTCGGCCGCCGGCAGTGGCAGGTCAACAATCGCCGCCTTGTCCAGCGGCAGCACGATCGACTTGGAGACGGCGCTCTGTCCGCCGGTGTCGATGCGCACTTCCTTGTTGCCATACTGCGCCGCGGCGGGCGCGACGGCGGCGGCAAACGTCAGCGCCAGCGCGGCGCCAACGGCGGTCAGCGCCTCGGCGCCTTTCTTCATAAATGTATTGGCTGCGATTTTCATCTCGAACCCCTGACTGCCGATAGCTCTCATGATCGCCCGTAGCGAATGATGTTGACGTTGGTCTTGCGCCGAACGCCGGCGACGTTGCCTTCCGGCTTGAAGATCGAGCGCAAGACGACGCTGAACGCGCCGGCGGATCGCTTGGACATGAACAACTCGGCGTCTTCCGGCGCGAGTTCGAGCGTCATGTTGGAACCCTCGATATGCGGCGTTTCGGAATTCTCCGAGTAGAACGAATTCACGGCGAGAACGCGCACGTCTTCGAAGATCATGCGCGTGGAGCCGCCTGTCGTGTGCAGGAGATCAACGCGATCGCCTGGCAGAATAAACCCGCCCGATGCCGTTTCCGGCGAAACGCGAAGCGTCACCGCGCGCATGCCCGGCGCCAGAATGGCCGCCATCAGGCCTGAATTGCCCGCGCGAACGACCTTTGCGTTAACGATCGGCTCGCCTGCCACAATCAGGGACCGCGCAACCGCGCTTTCCAGATTTTCGCGCGCATCCGGCGTCGCGTCGGTCATAAAGGTCGGCTGAATGCCTTTTTTCGGCCATGCGAGCCAGCTCGTATCCTCGATCGTCAGCTTTTCGCCGCGCTGAATGTCCCGCGTCGCAATCAGGACACGGACCGATTCTTCCTTGACCTGCTTCACGACCTGAACGGGCGTATCGTCAGGGCGGTTACTCATCATCAGGAAGAATGCCCCGACGCCAGCTACAAGCGCCACGCCGAGAATAGCAATTCGTGAAACGTTCATGTTGGCCCTGCCTTACTTTACTTTTCGCGAAGCCGCTCAAATCCAGCCCTAATGCTCCACGAAACTCCTCAAAACTACGTTAACTGATCTTGTTAACCGCCGAACACCAATTGAAAGAACGGCGTTTGCGAAAAACTAAGAAGTCCGCCGGCGCCGAGCGCCACAGCATATGGGAGATCTTTCGATCGTGCGTGCAACTCCATCAACCACGGCGCGCGGGCGTAAATCGGCAATACGGGCAGCGTGCGAAACGCGCCCATAACGATCGCCAGCACAAGCCCGGCAATGGCTGTGTACAGAAGGAAGGAGCCCAGCGCGCCGACGCCGATCCACGGCGTGATCGCGGCGAACAGCTTGGCGTCGCCGCCGCCGACAATGCGCCCGGCAAAGAGCGCAAACCCTACAGCCAGCGCCCCGGCGCCGATCAGCAGCCCTTCCAGAATAACGCTCGGCGCCGCGCCGACCGCCATGCCGGCCGCCGGAAATGCGCATATCAGCGTTATCGAGATCCAGTTTGGAATCTTGAATTCGTAAATGTCGTTCGCAGCGGCGACCAAAAGCGCGGCGGGAAAGACGGAAATCATCAAATAGGCGAACACGAAGCCAATTCTCCTGCTGGGCTTTCTGCGAAGCTATCGGCCGCCCGTTAATTGTCCGTTAGACATAAACAAAAAAAGGAGGCCATTCGGCCTCCTTTTTCCGTCTTTGGAATACCGGCTTTCGCCGGAATTCTTAGCCGTTGCTGATTTCGGTCGAAACGCTATCAAACGTACCGGACAGCGTCGTGCCGAGCGTACGCACGGCAGCAATAATCGCAACAGCGATCAGGGCTGCAATCAGGCCGTATTCGATCGCCGTGGCGCCGTCTTCGTCTGATTTAAAGCGCTGGATAAGAGCTTTCATTTGTCGACTCCTGCTTACTCTTCACTTGCACCGCTGAAAGAGTTTTCCCCTTCAGGTTAGCGCATAATCAGACATGCATGTAAACAAACAGTGAAAGAAAACTACGTTTTTCTATCTGTATACAGATTTTAAGGTAAACTTATGTTTACCTAACCGACAAGCTCGTTAAGGCGCGCCATATCGTTGACGATGAGGCCGGGATAGTCACGCTGGGCGATCCCTTCCTGGATCAGCGTCGCGACGGCGCCGGCGGCGATGCCTTCTTCGACGTCTGCAAGGTCGGCCAACTCGCGGTGCTTGGGCATTTGCGGCACGCGCCACAGGCCCTGAACGTTGTCGCGCTCGATAAACTTCAGCAATTGCGCGAAAACGCGCTGCTGGGGCGCGGCCTGCGCGGTCGTCGCATTAAACCGTCGCGCGCCAAGCTCCTCCGCAAAGTAGCGGGCGATGTTTCGCATCAACGACGGCCGCTGACCGGCAAGCCCGCGCAACGCCTCAGCCTCGATAAAGACAAGGGTCAGCTCTTCCTCCGCAGTGACGGAGAGGCGCGAGAATACGCTGTTCTCAGCGCCGCAGAATGTGAGGTCTATGGCGAAAGCCGAATTCGGGCCGAGATCGTCAACGACGACCGAGCCGGTTTCTGCGTCGATGATGGAAACCCGCATCACCCCTCGTGCGACGACAATAGCGTCCGCGCCGTCATACTGGCCCATGGAAAACACGGTCTGGCCCGCCGAATAGCTCCGCGCCACCGCGCTTTGCGCAACGGCGTCGACGATTTTGTCGGACAGGCCGGAAAACGGCCTGGCGGCGGCGATGGCGGAAACGATATCGGTACTGTCCGCCGCGACCGGCGACACATCGACGTCGATCGCTTCGTCCTTATCCGTTGTCGCAGGCAGAATGATCGGCGTGGCGGACATGGGCAGCTTTCACGTCTTTCGGCATGCGTCAATAACAACGCCTCTTTAAGAGCGGGTAAACTTCTTGCTTCAATTGATGAAACGACGGGTTCAAAGCGACCGCGGCTTTTAACCATGCATTGACTCATAAGGGCTAGATTTGCGGCGAATGGATTAAAGGGTTTGTCTAATGCGTAAGTTTGTATTCGCCGCCGCCGCAATCGCCGCCATGACATCGGCCGCGCAGGCCGGCCAGGTCTGGCTGACCATGGATTACGTCCGCCCCTACAAGCTGGAGCGGCCCGCGCAGAACATCATTGTCGGCAATCCGGCGATCGCCGACGTGTCGGTTCAGGATTCCTCGAACCTGCTGCTTTACGGCAAGGCGCCCGGCATGACCAATATTTATGTTATGGACGCGGAAGGCGGCGTTATCGAGAATATGATCGTGCGTGTGCGAACGAATGCCACGGACATGCTGACGCTCCACAAGGGAGTGGCGCGATCGACTTATAACTGCACGACAAACTGCGAACGAACAGTAACGGTCGGCGACGATCAGAACACGTTCAACGAAGTTTCAACGCAGGTCGCCCAGAAATTCGGCCAGGCGCAAACCGCCGCCAAAGAGGGCGAAGGCGGAGAATAACGCGCGGCCGCACAGGTAAGCGCTAAAAAACACCGCCTGCGGGCGGTGTTTTTATTTGGGCAGCTTTTCGTGGAATTGGTAGATGCGCGGACGCTCCTGCTGCCGCAGCCCCGTGCGACACCAGGCGTCGATATCGCGGGCCGTTTGGTCGTCCGGCTTGCGGTCTTTTTTCAGCACGATATGGGCCATCAGGCGCATCACGCCGTCGCCGCTGCGGCTGGCTTTTACGGCGCATTCGTTAATTGCCGGGTGTTGCAACAACTGGCGTGCGACATCGTCGGGCTGCACATTAACCGCACCGATCTGCACGGCGCCGTCGCGCCGACCCGAAAGTACGAAGGAGCGCTCGCCGGACCATTCAAAGAAATCCATGGCCGGCGCCGGTCGTTCTTCGCCGTTCGGCGCCGCGCGAACGACCCGATCGCCCTCACGGCGCCAGTGATCGAACAGTATGAACGGTTCTGTCGGCGCATCGCGCCAGCCCGTCAGCCCCGCTTCGGTGGAGCCGTATAGCTCCCGCAAAACGCCAAAGCCCGCCTTGCGCATGTCAACGCCGAGATCCGGCGCCATCGCCTCGCCAAACGACACAGCCATCGTGTTGTCCGGCGACGCCAGATTTTCACGCATCATGTATCGCCACAGGGTCGGCGTCGCCACCAGCACGTCCCCATAGGCAAGCGTTGCGGAAAGCTGATCCGGCGTCATGCCGCGGGCGTCGATGGATTCAATGCCCTGAAGGTTTGGCGTCAGGATGGTCAGTTCAAACCCGAGAAGACTGTGAGGCGCGACAAAGGACAGAAGCCGGCGCCGGCCGTAGAAGATGTTCGCGGCCGCCGCAGCGTCCTGAAAGATTTCGTCGGCGCGATGACGGCATTCGGCTTTCTCGTCGCCGCGGGCCGCGGACTTGAACGAAAAATACTCAAGACGGTCCCGGACTTTGCCGCTGATCGCCTGCGCCGTTTCGCTGATGGTGTTCACGGAATGAGCGTCGAAATACGCCGGGTCGAGACCGAAAAACGATGCGGCGCGGCGCAGGCAAACCCGGCGTTCGTCGTCGTCAAGGCCGAGCCCCTCATGGCCGAACTTCGTTTCGCCGCTCCACGTGGCAATGGTCAGAAAATCGAAGTGTCGATTAAACCGCCGCGACAATTCGTCGGCGAGCACGGCGCCGATAACCCGCGCGATCTGTTCGTCTGTGATGATGAATGAATTCACGCCGCGCCGGCCCGTCGCAAGTCTTCCGCCAAAGCGTCTTGATAGCACGCATCAAGACGGCTGAACATTTCATTTGACGCCGCATTGCGCGCCCCGTCGAGGCGCGCCGGCGCCAGGCCGATCACGCTGTTGGTCTGAAAAACTGCGCCCCGTCGCAAGTCATCCGGCGTAATCGAGCGGACCTCGATGGCGATCCCGGCGGCGCCGGCATTGTCCAGCAAGACGCCGCGCACGATTCCCGGCAAGGCGCCGTCCGCAACCGGCGGGGTCGCCACCGAGCCATCGTCGCCGATGACAAAGATATTCGACGTCGTGGCGCACGCCACATGGCCGGCGGGGTTCAGCATCACCGCGTCATCGCAGCCGGCGGAAAGCGCCTCATTGTGGGCGACAATGTTTTCAAGATAGGCAGGCGTTTTGAAAGCCGCCGCCGCACCGGGAACGGCCTGCGCACATTTGCTGACGATGAGCGTCCTCTCCGCTTGGTCTTTCGCACCCGGGCGGGCGAGCGTCATAAGCATGGTCGGCCGCGACGCGGCGCCCGGCGGATACGCCAGACCTCGTTCGCCGGGCCCCCTCGTGACTGTCAGGCGCAATGTCGCGTCCACATCCGCGGCAGCGTTTTTCGCCGCAAGCTCGCGGATGATATCGCGCAGATTATCGGGAATCGGCGCGTCGAGTGAGAACCGGGTTAATCCACCCGCCAGCCGTTCGAGGTGACGGTCCAGAAACGCGGGAACGCCGTTGCGGACAAGCATGGTTTCGAAGACGCCGTCGCCAAGCAGCAATCCGCGATCGTCAATGCGGATTGCGACGGGATCGTCGCGCCATTCGCCGTTAAGCCAGAAAGTCACCGGCGGCCTCTCCCCTTACACAGAGCCAGAAAGTTGGAAATCATCTTGCGCCCATCCGGCGTCAGCACCGATTCGGGGTGAAACTGCACGCCATGCCATGGGCGTTCGACATGAGATACGCCCATCAATGCGCCGTCCGCCGTCCATGCAGTTTTGACCAGCGGCGCCCCCGGCGCAGGCTCTGCAATCAACGAATGATAGCGCCCGGCGGAAGTGGGCGATGAAACGCCGGCAAAGAGGCCCTCGCCATTATGAAAAATCGCACTGGCCTCCCCGTGCAACGGCGCGCGCGCGCGTATCGTTGCACCGCCGAGCGCCTCAACGAGACATTGATGACCAAGACAGACCCCAAGCAGCGGCGTCTCAGCCGGCAACGCCGCGATCAGATCAAGGCAAAGACCCGCTTCCGTCGGCGTCTTCGGTCCCGGCGAAACAATCACGCCCGCCGGCGACGCGGCAAGACATTCATCGACCGTCGCAGCGTCATTACGCACGACGCGCGTCTCCCCGCCGGCTTCGCGCACGTAACGGGCGAGGTTGTGTACGAAGGAATCATAATTGTCGACGATGAGAATCATAGATCGTCCGCCGAGAGACCGAGCGCCGAAAGCGCGGCCGCCGCTTTTACCAGCGTTTCTTCATATTCCGAGGCCGGATCGGAACGCAGGGTTACGCCACCCCCAACGGGGATCGAAATGCGCCGCCGGCTTTCGTCAATCATCATCGTTCGGATAGCCACGGCAAAATCGGCGCGACCGCTATCGTCAATATAGCCGACCGCGCCGCAATAGGGTCCGCGCCCAACGCCCTCGATTTCCGCGATCGTCTTCATCGCTTCGATTTTTGGCGCACCGGTAATCGATCCGCATGGAAACAATGCGCGAAAGACGTCGGCGACGCCAAGCCCCGGACGCAGTTCGCCGCTGATGCGCGAGACGAGGTGATGCACCCGCGACAGCGTCATCAGTTCGCAAATCACGTCTTCCCTTACCGTATGGTCGCGGCAGATGCGCGAAAGATCGTTGCGCATTAAATCCGCGATCATAATGTTTTCTGCGCGATCTTTCGGGTCAGCGAGAAGTTCGTCGGCGAGAGCGCGGTCCTGCCGCTCGCCTCGCCCCCGCGGCCGCGTGCCTTTGATCGGCTCGGCGACGATGACGCCATCCGGATCCAGCCGGAAAAACCGTTCCGGCGAGTTGGAAACAATGGCGCCCTCTTCACATTGAAAGAGCGCGGCGAAAAACGCGTCGCTTGTCGCGGCGACTTTTCGAAAAAAGGCGAAGGGAGATAAAGGCGAACGCGCCTCAGCCGTCAGAACCTGCGCGATGTTTGCCTGAAAGAAATCGCCGCTTCCAATACGCTCGATGACGTCAGAGACGGCGGCGATGTAGCGGTCGCGAGAAAAGTTCGACCGAAGCGCCGCAATCTCCGGCAGCGTAATCGGCGGCGCGGCGCCGGCGCCAAGTCTCTCTTCCAGACTATCCGCAGCCTCGGCGTTTCGAGCCGTGATGAACGCCCGCTGCGCCCGCCGATCGAAAATCGCCGCGGCGTCATAGGCGCCGAATTGCGCCAGGGGCAATGGGTATGGGCTCTCGGGCAAGCTGAGCGACGGCTCGTTCGCGACAAGCGCCTCATATCCGATGTAGCCGACAAGGCCGCTGCGAAAGGGCGCGTGCGCCCCTTCATCGATACGTCGCTCATTCAGTTCGCGGCCGATATCGGCAAACCAGCCCTCGAACCGTTCCGGCGCATCGAGCCGGAAGACGCGGGCCGGCGCGGCGACAATCAGCGACCATCCGCCTTCGCGGCGGTCGCCCCCGTGGAGGAGGTGCGCATGCGCCTCGCCGTCGAGCGGCGCGAAGGCCGCGTAAGGCGCCCGCCAGGAAATGTCCCGAACAATCATGATCGCTTGGTAGAGCGCTGAGGGCGCATTGAAAAGCGGCCGTCTCCGCGCGCCCCAAGCTGGCGCCGCGCCGCGAAGCGCCTTAACGCTCCCTCCAAGACTAAACACCTGGTGACCGAATTGACGGAAACGACAGTCGCGCCCAGCATCGCACGGACCTTTTACGGTCTCGCCATCGCCGTGTTGATCGGCTTCGTCGCCTATATCGGGCGCGGCGTCCTGATGCCCCTCGTAATCGCGAGCTTCCTTTGTTTTCTGATCTACACGCTTAAAGAAAACGTGAGGAAGACGCCGTTTGTGGGCCGGCGTATCCCGAACTGGATGGGATTCATGATCGCCTTCATTCTGATTGGCGCCGGCGTCTATCTTTTCGTTGAAATCGTCCGGTCGAATGTGGAAACGCTTCTGACGACGTGGCCGTCCTATGAAGACCGGTTGCGCGCGCTGACCCAGAACGCAATTGACTGGGTGCGCACGTCAAACCTCATTCCCGCGGAAATTCTAGGCAGCGTCGACCAGATCCAGCAGGCGGCCATCGACGTCGTTCGCGTTGTCCTGTCGCGCGCCGCATCGAGCCTCACCGCCATCACATCCAACCTGCTGACCTTTGTCACGGTTTTTCTCTATCTCGTCTTTATGCTGATCGAACGGGGACGAATCTTCCGCAAGATCAACCTGCTCGGCGCCGATGAACGCGAGCGCAGCGTGATCAACGAAACGATCGGCGATATCGGCGCCCTGGTGCGCCAGTACATCACCGTAAAAACCGTCAGCAATCTCATCACCGCAACCATCAGTTTCATCATCATGAAGCTGATCGGCATTCAGTTCGCGGGCTTCTGGGCGCTCCTTATTTTCATCCTGAACTACATCCCGATTTTCGGCGCCGCCTCCGCCATTACGCTGCCTGTCATGCTGGCGCTCGTTCAGCCGGGCGGCGGGCTGCAAATGGCGCTGACCGCTCTTGTCCTGCTGATCGGCGCGGAGCAGATCATGGCGAACGGCATTGAGCCGCGCCTTGTGGGGCGCACGCTGAATCTCAGCCCGCTCGTCGTGTTGTTTTCGTTGAGCGTCTGGGGGTCGTTATGGGGCTTTGCGGGGTTGCTGCTCAGCGTGCCGATTACGGTAACGATCATGCTCATCCTGACGCAGTTCAAATCCACCCGCCCCATCGCCATCATGCTTTCCGACGACGGCCGGATCGCGGATTTGAAGCACCCGCCGGAAGAAACGGCGCAAGTTGCAGCGCACCGTTCGCCCTAAAACAAGTCCCGAACCACCTCGGCAATCGCCTGGGCTTCCTCCCCGCGGCCGGAGCCTTTTCGCCAGGCAACGCCGATGCGCCGTTCGGGCTGCGGCTTCTTGAAAGGCACCGCGACGAGCCCCGCGGTTTTCGCAAGACCGTTTTTCACCGCCATATCCGGCAAGAGGGTGGCGCCGAGACCGGACCGGGCCATCTGGGTCAGGGTGAAAAGGCTCGTTCCATCGAACGAGGCGGCGGCGCCCCGATCGGCGATGGCGCAGGCGTCGATAGCGTGTTCGCGCAGACAGTGCCCGTCCTCAAGCAGCAAAAGTTTGCAGGCGTGCAAATCTTCCGTCGACAGGCTTTTTCGCTGAGCATAGTCGTGATCGCTGTTGCAGGCGAACCAGAACGGGTCGGCGCCCACATCGATCACCTCGACGCCCGGAATGTCATAGGGAAACGCAAGAAGCGCCGCATCGATGAGGCCCGCTGACAATCGCTCGGCGAGAGACGCCGTCAGATCCTCCCGCAGAAACAGTTCAAGTTTCGGATATTTCTTGCGCAGGACTTTCGCCGCCTTCGGCAACACGAAGGGCGCAATGGTCGGGATCACGCCGAGGGTAAAGGCGCCTTCCAGCGGCCGGCGCCCGCTCGCCGCATCCACGAGATCTTCCGCCCCGGCGAGCAGCGCCGGCGCCCGCATCGCCACCTCCTCCCCCGCCGGGGTCAGGGCGAAGGAGCGCGTGGACCGGTCGACGAGCTGGCGCCCGACCAGCCCTTCCAGCTCCTTGACGGCTGAGGAGAGCGTTGACTGGGAAACCAGGCACTCATCGGCGGCCTTGGAGAAGGATTCGCGGCGCGCCAGGGTGACGAAAAACTGCAATTGGCGGAGGGTCGGGAGGGCTTTCATTCGAGAACCTTTGATCGAATAATTCGATATATGTTCACGATATAATCTATTTGATAAATTGTTTAAAGGGCGTATATCACGCTGGCGCGGCGAAATAAGACGCGCAGTGTAGAAATTCATCATTCATCCGAACGAGGAGACCAACATGTTAGGTGTCGGCGACAAACTTCCCGACTTTGCCGTGACCGGCGTCAAGCCCGGCTTTAACGCCCACGAAGAAGACGGCCAGTCCGCATTCGAGGAAGTCACGCAGGACAGTTTTTCCGGTAAGTGGAAAGTCATCTATTTCTATCCGAAGGATTTCACCTTCGTGTGCCCGACGGAAATCGCCGAATTCGGGCGGCTCGCAAAAGAGTTCGAGGACCGCGACGCGGTGGTGCTCGGCGGCAGCTCCGACAACGAGTTCTGCAAACTCGCCTGGCGCCGCGACCACCCGGATCTCGACAAGCATCAGGCCTGGCAGTTCGCCGATACGACAGGATCGCTTATCGACGGGCTCGGCATTCGCTCGCCCGAAGGCGTCGCCCTGCGCGCGACCTATGTTGTCGATCCGCACAATGTCATCCAGCACGTATACGTGAATAATCTGAATGTCGGCCGCAACCCGCAGGATACGCTGCGCGTGCTCGACGCTCTGCAAACGGATGAACTGTGCCCATGCAACAGGCCGGTCGGCGGCGACACGCTCTAAGCCGATCAGTCAGTGGGCGCGCGGGCGGGCGATTGTTCCCCCTTTTTCCCGTCCGCGCGTTTTAAAGAAAAGGACAATAACAATGAGCATCGACGCCCTGCGCGATCAGATCCCCGATTACGCCAAGGACATCCGCCTCAATCTCGGATCCCTGTCTAACGAAACCATCCTCAGCGATCAGCAGAAATGGGGCTGTTTCCTGGCTTCGGCGCTCGCAAGCGGCAACGCCGATGTGATTAAGGCCGTCGCCGCCGAGGCGGAAGGCAAGCTCTCATCGGAGGCCGCCGCCGCCGCAAAGTCGGCCGCGGCGATCATGGCGATGAACAACGTTTATTACCGCAGCCTGCATCTCATGAGCGAAGGGACTTACGCGACGCTGCCGGCGAAGCTCCGCATGAATGTGCTTGGAAATCCCGGCGTCGAGAAAGTCGACTTCGAGCTGTGGTCGGTCGCAGTATCGGCCATCAACGGCTGCGGCATGTGTCTCGATTCCCATGAGAAGGTCGTGCGCAAGGCAGGCCTCACGACCGAGCAGGTGCAGGCAGCGATCCGTATCGGCGCCGTTGTGAAGGCCGCCGCCGCTGTTCTCGATGGAGAGGCTGCGCTAAGCTGACGCCCGACACTGGTTACGGAGCGTCTCACCCATGAGCTATGACAATCGACGGATCGAGGTCGCGCCCGGTTTGTCGCTGGAAGCGCGCTACTGGACGGGCGGCGCCGGGACGCCAGTCATTTGTCTTCATGGCCTCACCCGCAACGCCGCCGATTTCGATGATGTCGCGAGGACCGTCGCGGCGACCGGGCGGGACGCGGTCGCCATATCGTTCCGCGGGCGCGGACGATCGGACTACGACCCGGAACTGAAAAACTATTTTCCGACAACCTATCGGGACGACGTCATTAAAACGCTCGACGCCCTTGGCTGGGAGCGACCTGTCTTCATCGGCACGTCCCTCGGCGGCATCACGACGATGCTCGTCAACGAAGCGGCGCCTGAGCGCGTTCGCGCCGCAATCATCAATGATGTCGGACCGGAACTGGCGCCGGAAGGGCTCGCGCGCATCGGCTCCTACGCCGGCAAGACCGAAGGCGCGGCCCTCGACATTCACGAAGCCGCCGCCCGCATTCGGGATATCAACGGCGTCGCTTTCCCGGACGAGACCGGCGATGAATACTGGGTCGACTTTGCGCGCCGCACGTTTCGCGAAACGCCGGAAGGATGGGTGCTCGATTACGATCCCGCCATCGGACAGGCGCTTGCCGAGGCGGGACCGGCGCCGAACCTTTGGCCCGCTTGGGAGAGCCTTGCGCAAACGCCCACATTGCTTGTCCATGGGGAACTCAGCGATCTGATGACCGATCCGATCATCGAGAAAATGCGCGCCGCGCACCCCAATTTCGAATATGCCCGCATCCCGCGCGTCGGCCACGCGCCGATGCTGACGGAACCGGCGGCGTCGGAAGCCATCGTAAAGTTTCTCGCGAAGCTGGACTGAGCCGGGCCCAAAGCGTCCCTACTGAATCGCCCCTAGATCGCGGATGTGTGAATGCCGCATTCGGTTTTGGCGGCGCCGCGCCAACGCCCGGCGCGAACATCGTCGTCCGCCGCCGCCGGATGGGTGCACGGCCAGCAGCCGATTGACGGATAGCCCTGTTCCACGAGGGGATGGGGCGGCAGATCGTGCGCGGCCACATAGTCTTCCACATCGCTCGGCGCCCAGCGGATCAGCGGATTGACCTTGATATGTTCGCCCGACGCTTCGAACGCGGGCAGATTAACCCGGCCGCCGCCATGAAACTGTTTGCGCCCGGTGATCCATGCGTCGAAACCGTTGAGCGCGCCTTTCAAGGGAACGACTTTTCGAAGCGTGCAGCAGGCGTCCGCGTCGCGCTTCCACAAATCGCCGTCCGGGTCGCGCGCCGCGATCTCCTCCGTGTCGGGATGAATGTCTTGAATGTTGGTCAGGCCGAGTTGCCTGGCCAGTTTCTTTCGATAGCTGAGCGTCTGCGCGAAATGCTTCTCCGTATCGAGAAAAATCACCGGCGTCGCCGGATCGATCTCCGCCACCAGATGCAGAAGCGCCGCCGATTCCGCCCCGAAGGAAGAAACGAGCGCTATCTTGCCGGGAAACTCCTGCCTGATAGCGGTCGTCAGGATGTCCCGGGCGCCCGATGCCGAGAACTGCATGGCGAGACGGCGCGCACGGGCCTCAAGCGCCGTGGCGTCGCCGACCGTCGCAGCGTCGCGTGCTGTTGCGGAAATCGACATCGCCCGGATTCCTTATGCGGCCGCAGCGCGGCCAAGCCGCCGCTTCCAGACAGGCGCCGCGCCGTCGGCGGACGTCTGATAAACATAGGAGAACTCGCCGAGCGCCGTCTCCGCCGAGGCCGTATCCGACGCCGCGAATTCGAAAGCGTTGACGCCGCAGCGCGCCATGAAAAGCAGCTGGTCGCGCAGAACGTCGCCGCGGGCGCGAATCTCGCCCGTATAGCCGATGCGGTCGCGCAGGAGCCGCGCCTGGCTGTAGGCGCGCCCGTCCTTAAAGGCCGGAAACTCAAGAATGATCACGCTGAAACCGGAAACGTCGCAACCGAGATCCGTAATATCCGCGTCATTGGGAATGACCAGCGCCGTCGCGTCTGCGTGAGCAAAGCGGTTGGCGCGCCAGTCCTCAAGCGACACTTCGTTTTTGGCTTCTTCAATCGCCGGCAGCAGACGATCCCCGGCAAGTTTAAGCAGCGGCATAGAGGGCCTCCTTGAATTTTTCCGCCCCGAGGCGGCGATAGGTATCCAGAAATCGTTCATTGTCCTGACGATTTTCCCGGTAAAATCCGACAAGCGTCTCAATGGCGTCCACGACCTCGTCGGACGACAGGCCGCGCCCGGCGATTTCGCCGATTGACGCATCTTCGGCGCCAGACCCGCCAAGGGTGATCTGGTAGAATTCCTCGCCCTTCTTATCGACGCCGAGAATGCCGATATGGCCCACATGATGATGGCCGCAGGCGTTGATGCATCCGGAAATCTTGATCTTTAACTCGCCGATTTCTTCCTGCGCCCCGAGATCGGCGAAGCGCTCAGAGATGCGCTGCGCAATGGGGATCGACCGCGTGTTGGCGAGGGAGCAATAATCGAGCCCCGGACACGCAATGATGTCGCTGACAAGACCGATATTCGCCGTTGCAAGATCGGCCGCTTCGAGCGCCTGATAAACCGTATAAAGATCGTCTTTCCGGACATGGGGCAGGACGAGATTCTGTTCGTGCGTGACGCGCGCTTCGTCGAAGGAGTAGCGCTCGGCAATGTCGGCAACGGCGTCCATCTGCGCGTCGCTTGCGTCGCCCGGAATGCCGCCGATCGGCTTCAGGGAAATATTGACAATCGCATATCCCGCAGCGGCATGGGCATGCGTATTCAAACGCACCCAGCGGTCGAACGCCTTGTCCGCCTTGCGGTGCTTCTCCAGCTCGGCGCTTGTCGCCGGCAGCGCCTCAAAGGCCGGCGGCGCAAAATATTCGCGAATGCGGGCAACCTCGTCCGCAGGAAGATCGATCTCCTTACGGTCCATCGCCGCCCATTCTTTTTCGACCAGCGCCGCAAAGTCCTCCGCGCCCTTGGCGTTGAGGAGGATCTTGATCCGCGCCTTGTACATGTTGTCCCGGCGGCCCTGGAGATTGTAAACGCGCAGGATCGCTTCGAGATAGGACAGCAGGTGCTCCCTGGGCAGGAACTTGCGAATGACCTGCCCCACATAGGGCGTGCGTCCGAGACCGCCGCCGACCAGCACCTCGAACCCGCTTTCGCCAGCATCGTTCCTGTAAAGACGCAATCCGATGTCGTGGACCTTCACCGCGGCCCGGTCATGGTCCGAGGCCGTAACGGCGATTTTGAACTTGCGCGGCAGGAACGAAAATTCCGGATGAAAGGTCGACCACTGACGAATAACCTCGCACCAGATGCGCGGGTCTTCCGCTTCGCCGGGCGCGGCGCCCGCATACTGGTCGGAGGTGACATTGCGGATGCAGTTGCCGGAGGTCTGGATCGCGTGCATCTCGACTTTCGCCAGATCGTCAAGGAGGTCCGGCACATCCACAAGCGCCGGCCAGTTATATTGAAGGTTCTGACGGGTGGTGAAATGGGCGTAGCCCTTGTCGTATTTGCGCGCCGCTTCCGCGAGGGCGCGCATCTGCCTCGACGACAGCGTTCCGTAAGGAATTGCAACACGCAGCATATAGGCGTGGAGTTGCAGGTAGAGCCCGTTCATCAGCCGCAGCGGCTTGAACTGGTCCTCGGTGAGATCGCCGGAAAGGCGGCGCGCCACCTGACCGCGAAACTGCTCGACCCGCTCAGCGACAAGGGTCGCATCGAATTCGTCGTAGCGATACATCAGGCGGCCTCTCCGGCCGGCACGGCCGATTCTATGGCAAGGTCGCGCTCGACCCGGGCGATCCAGGCGCGAATATTAGGAAACTCATCAAGATCGAAACCGCCCTCATGGGCGACGCGGGTGTAAGCAACGAGCGCGATGTCAGCGACCGTAATGGCGTCCCCGACGAAGTAATCGCGTCCGTGCAGCGCCAGCTCCATCTGGCCGAGGGCGCGGCGGCCCTTCGCCATCAATTGCGGATCGATTTCCTCATCGGGCCTTTTCAGAAACGCTTTCTGAAAACGGCGCACGGCGATCATCGGCTCATGAGTGTATTGCTCCCAGAACAGCCACTCATTGACTTTCGCGCACTCATAAAGATCAACGGGCAGAAGCGCTGAGTCCGACAGGCCGGCGAGATAAACGATAATGGCGTTCGACTGGGAGAGCGTCCGCCCGTCCGGGAGAATGACCGCAGGGACCTGACCGGAAGGATTGAGCTTCAGAAATTCTTCCGTGTGCGTTGTTCCGGAAAGGACATCTGTTTCAATCCAGTCATAATCGAAGCCGAGATGCTCCGCCGTCCAGCGCACTTTCAGACAGTTGCCGCTGCGGCTGTCGCCATAGATTTGCAGCTTGCTGCTCATGGACGGGCCGCCTGATAGCCAAGGTCTGTGCGCACGGTCGGGCCAAGGGTGCGAATGGTCTCGCGGATAATTGTGCGCCCGGCAAGGGCGCCGTCTTCGTCAACGTCGATCAGATAAACATCGGCGATCTCCCCGGCGCGCGTCTGCGCGGCGGCGAGAACGTCTGCGCCGTCTTCGTCGGGGAAGCGCGCCGCCTCGGCGAAATTCTCTGCCCACTGATCTTTATCCGTCAGGTAAACGACAGCGCCGTCGCCAAGCCGGTTCGCGGTAACTGCCTTCATGCCGCTCTCCTCACATTCGTTGCAATGTCCACCAGACCGGCGCCGTCGGCGCGGGCGGCGACCTCGCCGATCACGAGGAGCGCGGGGCCTTTGACGCCGGCGCGCTCCACAAGCACGCCAAGATCGCCCAGCGTTCCCTTGACGATCAGCTGGTTGTAACGCGTGCCGTTTTCGATAATCGCCGCCGGCGTCGACGATTTGCGGCCGTGATAGATAAGGCGCGCGGCGATCGTGCTCGCCTTGCCGACGCCCATGTAAACAACAAGCGTATTTTTCAGCGACGCCAGCGCAGACCAGTCAAGATCCGGGTCTTCGTCGCCTTTTGCGTGACCGGTCACGAAGGTGACGGCCTGCGCGTCATCGCGATGGGTAAGCGGCAGGCGGGCGGCTGCGGCGCATCCGGTTGCAGCAGTAATACCGGGCGTCACAACCGCCTCAACCCCGGCAGCACGAAGGGCGTCAAGCTCTTCGCCGCCGCGTCCGAAAACAAAAGGATCGCCGCCCTTGAGGCGCGCAACGGTTTTTCCGTCGCGGGCATAGGCGATCATGCGCGCTTCGATCTCGTCCTGGGGCACGGCGTGATTGGCTTTCGCCTTGCCGACGAACACCCGTTCCGCATCCCGGCGGGCGAGGTTCAGTATTTCGTCGCTGACGAGACGGTCATGGAGAATGACGTCCGCCGACTGGATCAACCGGAAAGCGCGCAAGGTGAGGAGATCCGGATCGCCGGGTCCGGCGCCGATGATATGAACGACGCCCTCTTTTTGATCCGTATCAAAACTATCGACGGCGCCGAGGGCAAGCGCGCGCGCGCCGTCATCGTCGCCGGCGAGCGCGCGTTCGGCGACGGCGCCGCGGAAAAACTCCTCCCAGAAGCGTCGGCGGGCCGGCGCCGCGATCTTAGCCTTGACCGTATCTCGGCAGCGCGCGGCGAGTTCGAGCAGCGCATCCGTCCGCGCCGGGATCAGCGCCTCGATCTTCTCGCGGATGGACCGCGCGAAAACCGGGCCGGCGCCGCCGGTGGAAATCGCCACGGTCAGCGCGCCGCGGTCGACAATCGCCGGCGTCAGAAAATCACAGAGTTCCGCCCGGTCCACCACATTGACGAGGGCGCCTTCCGATTTCGCAGTCCGCGCCCAGCGGGCAGCCGTCTCAGCGTCGTCCACGGCCACAAAAACCAGCGCCGCGCCGGCGAGATCGGCCCGCGCCGGGGACGCCTCAACAAGTTCCGCGCGGCCGGCGAGTTCGGCGCGCAGTGCAGAGGCGATTTCCGGCCAGATCAGCACAGGCGCGCCGCCCGCGGCGACGACCAGCCGGGCCTTGGCAAGCGCGGCCTCGCCGCCGCCGAGAATGACGGTCCGGCGGTTGGCCAGGTCGATGAAGGCGGGAAACTGTTTCATATTAGATATTCTTAACCATAAGAACCGCAGCCAATCAGAACAGCGGGAAGCTAGGGGAGCAAAACCCAAGCCTCAAACGAGTATTTTTGCCGAATTGGATAGGTATACTTATCTAACGGCTAACCAACCTCTTTTTTGGGTAAATCAGTAGCCCTAACTGAGGCGTCACTTTTCTGTGACAATCTGCGATTCCACTATTGATCAGCATTTCTAATAGTCGTAAAGCGAAGGAAAGCTGGAGAGAGAGGCGTAATATGAAGCGTCTGCCACCCCTAAATTCACTGAAAGTCTTTGAGGCCGCCGCTCGGCATTTAAGTTTTACTAAAGCGGCGGAGGAGCTGCACGTAACCCCGGGCGCCGTGAGCCAGCAAATCAAGGCGCTTGAAGATTTTCTGCAAACTCCCGTTTTCCGCCGCGAGAAACGGGCTCTCCTGCTGACCGACGAGGCCCAGGCAAGCCTGCCGGTCCTGCGCGAAGGGTTCGACAAGCTCACCGAGGCGGCGGAAATTCTGGCGGCCAAGGCGGATTCGCGCCGCCTCGCGGTTTCCGTGGCTCCGTCCTTCGCGTCGAAATGGCTGGTGCCGCGTCTCGACAGCTTCCAGGAGGCCAACCCCGAAATCGACGTCTGGGTGTCCGCCGACATGGATGTGGTCGATTTCGCCGTGGAAGACGTCGACCTCGCCGTCCGCTATGGGGGCGGGCGGTATCCCGGCCTGGTGGTCGACCATTTGATGGCCGAAAAGATCGTACCCGTCTGCGCGCCGTCCCTGCTGACCGGCGACAATCCGCTGAAGGCGCCGGACGATCTCGTGCACCACACGCTGCTGCATGATTCATCGCCGGACAAGGACGAGAAGATTCCGAACTGGCCCATGTGGCTGAAAGCCGCAGGCGTCTGCCACAAGGAGGGAACGCGGGGCCTCAAATTCAATCAGTCGAGCCTCGTGATCGAAGCGGCCGTCGCCGGCAAGGGCGTGGCGCTCGCAAAATCCGCGCTCGCCCTCGCCGATCTCGAAGCCGGCCGGCTTGTGATCCCCTTCGACCTGACGACGCCCACCGACTTTGCCTATTACATCGTGCACCCGCCGTCCAAGTCCGGCTCGGCGTCAGTGAAGGCCTTCGCGGCGTGGCTGAAGGCAGAGGCGGCGGCAAGCGTCGACGCCGCGGACGCGCAGGAGGCTGCTGCGTAACGGCCCATCGCGGTGTAAACGAGCGCGCGCCGACGCAACCATCCGAAGACGATCCGTCTTTATGCGGTTCAAATGAAAAACGCCCGCATTTCGTGGGGGAGTTCGAAATGCGGGCGCTCGGAAGCGGTCAGTCGGGGGGAGAGAGTGACGACCGTTTCAGCGATAGACATATGATTTTGCGCAAGGTCTGCAACCCACCAACGGTTATATTTCTGTCATATGCAACAATGCGTTCCGGCCCGCCGGCTAGGCGTTTTCACGCTGAAACCCCAGCTGCGTCAGGCAGTCGGCGACGGCCTCGAAAACGAGCATCGTCGAAGCGTGACGCTGGGGGTAGTCGCGTATGGCCTCCAGCGCCGCAAGACCCCGCCAGCGTTCGCCTGACGGCGGGGGGCCATTCCCTTTCAACATCGCACGCATCTCATCGCGCAAGACAAGCAACTCTTCCGCCGTGACGCCGATGACGTTCTGCGCCACCAGCGAAGCGGCCGCCTGGCCGAGGGCGCAGGCCCGCGCGGTCATCCCGAAATCGACCACAACGCCGTCTTCCATTCTAACGTCGACCTCAACTTCGGAGCCGCATACCCGGCTGACCTTTTTGGCGCTGGCGTCCGGCGCCTCAAGCCGGCGCGCGGGCGGGATGCCGGCGGCGGCGTCGAGAATGGGTCCGGAATAAAGGTCGCTGATCATCGCCGTCTATTTGGCCCCTTTGCCGCCGCACTTCAATTCGCCGCCGGCGCGGCCGGAAATCGCCGCGGCGATGGCGCGCCGCGGCGAGTAGGCGTTACGCAAGGTCAAACAGCAGGATCTCGCTGTCGGCAAGGGCCTTGAAGTTCAACGCTTCCACATCGTTGATCTTCGCGCCGTCGCCCGCCTGCATGATCGAGCCTTCCGACAATTCGATCCCGCCTTTTGCGACTTGCAGCCAGCCGAAGCGGCCGGCCTTGAAACGATGGGACAATTCAGCGCCTTCCTTCACAACCGATGCATAAAGATCGGCGTCCTGATGGATTTTGAACGATCCATCGCGCCCGTCGCCTGACGCAACAAGCGCAAGCGCGCCGTCACACGCTTCCCCAATCTTGCGCTCCTCATAACGAGGTTCAACGCCGCGCCGGTTCGGCATGATCCAAATCTGATAAAGATGCACAGGATCTGACTCCGAGGTGTTGAACTCCGAGTGCGTGACGCCCGACCCCGCGCTCATATATTGCACCGTACCGGGACGGATCACGCCTTCGCCGCCGGTAGAATCCTTGTGGGCCAGCGCGCCCTCCAGCACATAGGTGATGATCTCCATGTCCTGATGGGGATGGGGCGGAAAGCCGGCGCCCGGATTGATACGGTCTTCGTTCATGACCCGCAGCGACCGAAAACTCATATGGTCCGGGTGATGATAGTTGGCGAAAGAAAACGTATGGCGCGCATCGAGCCAGCCGTGATTGGCATGGCCCCGATCAACGCCCTTGCGGATGGTGATCATCATTGTCTCCTGATTGTCAGGGAAGTTGATGATGAGATAGGCGCGGCGTCGCCGATTTAAAGGCGTCCGCCCTTCACGACCACGCGAGCATCCTCAGAACCCCCGGAACGGCAAATCATCGGGGCGCTGCAACCAGTTTTCCGCGGGCCAGCGCGCAGCGCCGTCAACCATATGCAGCGTATAAGCGTGGCGCGGTCGTGCTGATCGGTTTGCAGCGCTCATATGCGGCGCGCGGCCGTGAAAGATGACGAGATCGCCGCGCTGCGCCGGCGCAAGAACCGGCACGCTATCGAACGGGGTTTCATCGATCACGCGCGTTGCAAGCTTTCCGTCAGCGCCGCGCGCATTCAACTGCCTAAGCGGGCCTTTGTGCGCGCCGGGAATGAACGCCATGGCGCCGTTTTCTTCGTCGGCGTCGTCGATTGCGAACCAGAAACCGACGCAGCTCCCGGGTTCCGTATAGAGATAGGTCGAATCCTGATGGCAGACGACTTCGCCGCCAATGCCCGGCGGTTTGAAGATATACATGGACTGAACGATTCTCGGGTCCGCAAAGCCCAGCGACGCCGCGGCGGTCGCCAGCTTTTCGTTTCGCGAAAACGCGTCGAAGACGGGATCGAGATCATGCATGGCGTGGCCCATCTTGTTGAGCCGCGCCGCTTTCGGGCCGGTTTCCGTCGCCTCCTCTTCGAAGAAAAAGGAGATATTCGCCGCCGATCGCTCAAAGTAATCGTCCGTTAGCTGAACATTCGATGTGGTGGAGAAGACGCTTGCCGGGGCGGCGGGAGCGTCGCGCTCGACCAGCGCCAGCGTATGATCGCGGAGCGTCTTGCAGGCTTTCGGGTCGGCAAAGCCTTTCAGAACAACAACGCCGGCGGCCTCATAGGCGGCCAGCATCTCCGGCGTCAGACGCCCGTCCGCGGGCGCAGCGAATGCGGGGAGCCTACTCATTCTGAGTGACGGCGGCCTTACCGGGAATATCCGGCATGATTTCCGTCGGCGCGAACACGATGATCGCCGCAAGAATGACCAGCAGCGCCGTCAGGATCGCGAATTTGATTTTTGTGGCCTTGCCCGCCTTTTTTCGTTCGAGCCATGTGCGCGGCACGACGCCCTTGTAGAAATAGACCCCTTGCGCGGCGAGGAGGACGCAGACCACGTTCACCGTCAACAGGAGCAGCGAGCGCGATGCGAAAACGACTTCGCCGGCGCCGAGAAAGAGCCCGACCGCCGCGGCCGGCGGCAAAAGCGCCACCGCCACCATGACGCCGACGAGCGCCGCGGAGACGCCGGCGACAATCGAGAGCGCCGCCGCGGCGCCGGCCGCCAGCGCCAGCACCATGGAGTCGAGCCCGACCACGGTGCGGCTCATCAGCTCGTTGCTCTCGTAGTTCACGGGGATCGCCGCGCCGATCAGCGCCGCGACGAAAACGCCGAGCAAAAGCCCGAGCACCGCGTTGCGCGCGGCCTTCGCCAGCAGTGTGAAATCGCCCAGCGTAGAGGCGAAGGAAACCGCCAGGATCGGTCCGAGGAGCGGCGCAATCACCATGGCGCCGATCACCACCGCAACATTGTCGGCGTTGAGGCCGATGGCCGCAACGATGGTGGACGCCAGCGTCAGGAGGTAAAAGTCCGGCGACAGGGCAGCGCCCGCCGCCACATCGCCGTAGATTTCCTCGCGCAACGCCAGTTTTTTCTTGCGGGCGCGTTCTTCTTTCTTGCCTGCGTCAATCTCCGGCTGCGGCGCCGTCGCCTCGACCGGCAGGACGATGATGCGCCAGTCGTCATCGCCGGCGCAGATCGCCTGCAACGCATCAACGAGCCCCTGCGCCGTGTCGCCCGCAAAGAACGCGCGCAACACGCAGCGATCGTCCTCCCCGTTCGTGGTGAAACGCCAATGGGTCGGCTCGGATTTTTCAACCGCCCTTTTGACCGCATCAATCTTGCCCGACGGAACGATTGCTTCAATCAGGCGCATGATCGGTCACTCACGCCGCCATGTGGCGCCGTCGGGACCGTCTTCGATGACAATCCCCTGCGCGGCGAGATCGTCGCGGATCTTGTCCGACGTCGCAAAATCCTTCGCCTTGCGCGCCTCGGCGCGTTTGGCGAGCAGCGCGTCGATTTCCTCCGCTGTCGGACCATCGCCGCCTTCCCCCTTGAACCAGGCGGCAGGGTCGGCGTGAAAGAATCCCATCAGGCGACCGGCCGCGCGCAGACGCAAAAGCGCCTTGCGGCGCGCGTCGCCTTCCATCTGCGTGGCGATGTCGCGCAATTCATGAAGCCCCGCATAGGCTTCCGGCGTATTGAGATCGTCTTTGAGAGCGAGCACGACGCTTTCCGGCGGCGCAGCTTCCTCGGTCTCCTCGGCGACTTCCTCCAGCAACCGGTAAAAGCGGTCGAGCTGGCGCTTCGACTGACGCAACAATTCTTCGGTCCACTCAAGGGGCTGGCGATAATGGGCGGAGAGGAGCGCCCAGCGAATGACCTCGCCCGGCCAGTCTTTCAGCAACTCATGGGTCAGCACCACATTGCCGATTGACTTCGACATCTTGTCCGTTCCCATACGGAGGAAACCGTTATGCATCCAGTAGCGCGCGAGCGGCGCCCCCGCATGGGCGCAGGCGCTCTGGGCGATTTCGTTTTCATGATGGGGGAATTTTAGATCCTGACCGCCGCAATGAATGTCGATGGTCTCACCCAGTCCCTTCTCGATCATCACCGAGCATTCAAGATGCCAGCCCGGCCGCCCCCGGCCCCACGGGCTTTCCCAGCCCGGTTCGTCGTCCGCCGCGGGCTTCCACAACACGAAATCCGCCGGGTTCTTCTTGTAGGGCGCCACCTCGACCCGGGCGCCGGCGATCATCTCGTCACGGTCAACGCCGGAGAGGCGACCATAGTCGTCAAACGCCTCAACCGAAAAGAGGACATGACCTTCCGCCGCATAGGCGCTCCCAGTTTCCACAAGCCGTTCCACCAGCGCAATCATTTCCGGAATATGCTCCGTCGCCCGCGGCGTGCCTGAGGGGGCCAGCGCGTTCAGATGGCCGAGCTCATCGAGATAGACCTGCGCGAACTTCTTCGTGATTTCGTCAATCGGCGCGCCGGTCTCGCGCGAGGCCTTGATGATCTTGTCGTCGATGTCGGTAAAGTTCCGCGCATAGACCACATGGTCGGCGCCGTATTCGTGACGCAGAACGCGAAAAAGAAGATCGAAAACAATTGCAGAGCGGGCGTTGCCGATATGGGTGTAGTTGTAAACGGTCGGCCCGCAGACATACATCGTCACCCGTTTCGGATCGCCGGGCTCGAAGGGGCGCTTTTCCCGCGCCATGGTGTCGTAAAACTGCAAGCTCATCGGGTGTTTGCTAGCGGGGCTCGGGTCAACGCGCAATAACGAACGCTAGGCAAGCGGCCCGGCGCTGCTATGATCGGCGCCCATGAGCGATGTACCCATAGAAGAAACGACGCGCTTCGCGCCCGCATTCGGCGCTGACGGGCTGATCCCGGCGGTGGCGACGGACGCCGCCGACGGGCGGCTGCTGATGCTGGCCTATATGAACGAGGCGGCGCTCAGGAAAACGATTGAAACCGGCGAGGCCCATTACTGGTCCCGCTCGCGGGGCGAACTCTGGCGCAAGGGCGCGACGAGCGGCCATGTTCAGCGCGTCGTGGAGATCCGCACCGACTGCGATCAGGACGCGATCCAGCTCGTGGTCGAGCAGACCGGGCCCGCCTGTCACACAGACCGGCGCTCCTGCTTTTATCGCATCGTGGAAACCCCAGACGGCCTCAAGCTCATTTTCAAAGAGTAGCGCGGGCGCCCGCAGACAATCTCAGCCCATGCCGCCGACGCCTTCGCGGCCGGCATGTTTGGCTTTGTCGCGCACGCGGGTGACGAGCGCCAGCGAAATCCAGGCGCCGTGAAGAACGATGCCGATCAGAAAAACGACGACGCCGGAAAACGGACCCAGCGCCATGCGCTCAAAAAACTCGCTGAGCGACGAAAGCGGCGTCGGGTGAATGATGATCTTGCCGTAATAGGCAACCGCCTGAAACGCAAAGATCCACATATAGTTGCGGCGGATGCGCCGGCCCATGGCCCGCCAGAAACCGATATGATATTCCGGCGCCAGATAATCATTGGCCAGAATGTCCTGCCATTCGCCGGGCTCCGGACATGAGGACCGCAAGAGCATGGGCGCATAAAACTTCGTCTCGATCCACCGGGCCCGCGCGCGCCACACATTGAAGTAACGATAGCGGCGCGCTTCCAGAATCAGGAACATCGCAATCAGGATGCCCACCAGAAGGAGCGGCAGGGGCGACGCTGTCGGGCTCGCATAAGCAATTGACAAGGCGATGCCGAGCGTCACGACGGACCAGTTTGTCGTCGTGTCGAGGCGGGTGCGCCAGATTGTCGAGCGATAGACCTCGCCGCGATAGAGATGGGCAAGGGCGCCGATTGCCGGCCCGTCAAATTTATTGCCGGTGCCGCCGGGCGGCGTTTCCCAGTTCTTCCAGTCGTCGGTCATCGACCCCGAACATCGCCTCACTCGCCGCCGATCGCAAGGCGCGTGACAGAAACAATCGGCGCCGCTAAGGCGTTAAGACCCCGCTGCGAGAGAAGTTTATGGCCATCCGAGGCGCCGGCGCGCCGATCAGCTATCGACGCATCTTTGCGCTCGCCTGGCCGGCGTCGGTCGCCTCCTCGGTGACCCCGCTGCTCGGCGCCGTTGACGTCTGGGCGCTGGCCCATTCCGCGCGCCCCCTCGATGTGGCCGCGATCGGCCTCGGCTCGGTGATCTTTTCGCTCGCCTACTGGAGCTTCGGCTTCATCCGCATGAGCGTCGCCGGGCTCACCGCCCAGGCCGCCGGCGCCGAGGACGAAGCGGAGGCGCGCGCCGCCCTCGTTCGCGGCGCGGCCATCGGCGGCGCCATCGGCGCAAGCCTCGTCCTCTTTCAGTTTCCCATCGGATATTTTTCGTTTCAAGCGTTGCAGATCGGTTCGGACGCCTCCGCCAACACATTCGCGGCGGCGGAAACCTATTTCGCCATCCGCATCTGGGGCGCGCCGTTCGCGCTCGCGACCTATGCGGCGTTCGGCTGGTTCTCCGCGCGCGAACGCACCGACTATCTGATGATCGTCAGCGTCGCCATGACGCTGATCAATATCGTTCTCGATTATCTCTTCGTCGTTCATTTCAACTGGGGCGCCGCCGGCGTCGCCACGGGCACGCTGATCGCGGAGGTTTTCGGCTTCTTCGCCTGCCTCTTTTTCGTCGCGCTGATCCTCAACCGTCATGGCGGGCTCAAGGCTCACTGGCGGGTTGCTGATTTCTGGAGCGCCGACAAAATCCGCCGCACCGTCTCCGTCAATCGCGACATCTTCATTCGGACATTGCTGCTGGCCTTTTGTTTCGCCTGGTTCGTGCAGCGGTCGAGCGCCTATGGGGACGTGGCGCTCGCCGCGAATCAGACGCTTCTGCAACTGTTTCTGTTCACCGGGCTCGCGCTCGACGGCACGGCCATCGCCGCGGAAACGCTGGTGGGCCAGGCCATGGGCGCCCGGGACAGGGCGAACGGGCGCGCACGTTACGCCAGCGCCGTCCGGCGCACCTTCGAACTCGCCCTGGGGGCCGCGATCTGCTTCACGCTGGTGTACTGGCTTGCGGGCGACGCACTCCTGGCGCTGCTGACGCCGGAAGGCGCCCTTCGCGAGGCTGCAAAAATTTATATGCCCTGGATCATAATCAGCCCCCTGATCGTTGTCGTCGGCTTTCAGCTTGACGGCATATTCATCGGCGCCACGCGGGCGCGCGAGATGCGCGATTCCATGATTGTCTCCACGGCAATTTTCCTGCCCGCATCCCTGTGGGCCGGGGCGCAATTCGGCAATCACGGGCTTTGGGCAGCGTTTTCGTTGTATTTCGTGCTCCGGGCGGCAACGCTGCTCATTTACATGCCGCGCCTGAAAGCGTCATTCTCCCATTAGCGATGCTTGGCGCCCACGGCCTCGGCGACGGCATCATACCCATCAGCTTTCAGGAGCGCGGGAAGCGCACGGACGATCCGCGCCGGCAGTCCAGGCCCCTCATAGACCATGGCCGTATAAAGCTGCACCAGGGACGCGCCCGCGAGAATTTTCTCATAGGCGTCGCGGGGCGAAGACACGCCGCCGACGCCGATGAGCGGCGTCTCCGTTCCGACCGCGCGATAGAATTCGCGCAATAATTCCGTAGACGGCGCAAATAACGGCCTGCCCGAAAGACCGCCCGCTTCCTTGACGCGCGCGCTCCGAAGCGTCTCCAGCCGCGCGATTGTGGTGTTCGAAACGATGAGCCCGTCAAGCGCCAGCTCTTTGGCGACGTCTGCGATATCGGCCTTGTCCTCGTCGGTCAGGTCCGGCGCGATCTTTAAAAACACCGGCGTCCCGGCCGCCGCATCGTCGCGCGCCGCGAGGACGCGCTTCATCAAATCGGCAAGAGCGTCTTTGCCCTGAAGCGCGCGCAGGCCCGGCGTATTGGGCGAGGAGATATTGACCGTATAGAAATCAACAAGACCGGCGAGACGGCAGACGCCCGCTTCATAGTCCGCGACGCGATCGTCGCTGTCCTTGTTGGCGCCGAGATTGACCCCAAGAACGCCCTTGCGGCGACGGCGTTTCAGCCGCCGGGCCATGGCGTCCAGCCCGTCATTATTGAACCCGTAGCGATTGATCACCGCGTCGTCTTTCCACAGGCGAAAAACACGCGGACGAGGGTTTCCGAATTGCGGACGCGGCGTCACCGCGCCGACTTCAACGAACCCGAACCCAAGATCGAGCATGGCGTTCGGAACTTCCGCGTCCTTGTCAAAGCCCGCCGCAAGTCCAATCGGGTTCGGAAAATCGATACCGGCGACGGAAATGGCCAGACCTTCCTCGCGTATACACGCCCTGGGGCCGATGCCGGTTTTCAGCATGCGGATGGTCAGACGGTGCGCCGTTTCCGGGTCGAGCGTTGTGGCGGCGCGCGCGGCGAAATCCGCAGCGAATAACGGCGCCCTCACGCTTCGTCTCCGAACCGAAATCCGGCGCCCGTATCAATAAGAGGGAGGGCGCGGGCCACATATTCGCGGCGCAATTCGCCATAGAGATGGGGGAAATGCTGCCCGCGTTTCGGCGCCAGTTCGAATTTCACTTTGTCGGCGATGGGTTGCAGCGGCGCTTCAAGGGCGAGGAGATCCGCAACGCCGGCAAAATGCAGGTTCGCGGTCTCAATGACCTGTTCGCGGGTCGACAGGTGAATATACCCGTCGCGCTCATCGATTTCGCGGGTGGGCGCAACGCCGGTTTCCCGGGTTGCAGCCCACTCGGCCCTGGTCGCCAGCCGATAGACGAATGCGTGGTGCTCGTTCATCGCGCAACGGCGTAGCGGTCGCCGCGCGCCGCGTCCAGTTCACGGTTGCGCCGCGATAAACGCCGCCTCCGCATCGGGGCCCGCTGCAATCGCCGCCGCAAAATTTTCCGCGCGCCTCTTCAGCGCAGCGTCAAATGCGGTTTGCGCCGACGCGGCTCGCGCCTCCGCCAGCGCGGTCAGCGCATCCGTTCGCCACGCCGGCTCGCCATAGGCCAGAATTCGCAGGGCCATCTCATAGCAAACGGAAACATTATCCGGGTCTCGCGCCCGCGCCGCCAGGAACTGTTCGTAACCGGTCTGCGCATCGGCGCCGAAGCGGCCGTTCCCGGCGCGGGCCGCAACGCCCAGATGCCAGCCGGCCGACGTGGAAAGCGCCCACGGGTTCTCCGGCTCAAGCGCCAGCGCCTGGTCAAGGCGGTCGCGCGCGCCGGGACCGAGCCCCATGAAGAACGCCTTGAAGGCCGACATGCGCGATCCCCGCTGGGCCATGGCGATGGCGGCCTGAAGATAGGCTTCCACCAGCGTCGGATCGAGTTCGGCTGCCCTGTCGGCGAGCTTCGCCGCGCGTTTGACGGTTTTCCTGGCGCGTTTGTCGTCACCGTCGAGATAGGCGAGCGCGTTCAGCGCCCGCGCCGCGAGCGCGAGGTTTTCCGCATCGCCAACGGCTTCGGCGAGATCGGCGGCGGCTGCGAACTCGCCGTCATTGAACAAGTCAAGCGCCGTTTCATCCGGCGCCGCGAAAGCGGACATCGCGGATAAAACAAACGCGGCTGTCGCGACGGTCAGTCGAACCATGAGATCCATCCTACCCCGCCTTTGCCGATTGTCGCGTTCACAATCTGGACATCGACCGCCAACCTCAGTCAGATGCGCGCCATGAAGCCCGTCCGCATTCTCCTCGGCCTTGCAGCCGCAACCGCCGCCGGGCTCGCCGCCCAGATCGGCGGACTCGATCAGAAAATTGTCTGGACCATCGCCATCACAACACTGACCGCGTTCTGGTGGGTGTCCGAGGCCCTGCCCATCCCGGCGACATCGCTCGTCCCCTTCGCGCTCTTTCCCCTTGCCGGCGTCCTCGACCAGCGCCAGGCGGCGGCCGCGCTCGGCTCTTATGTGATCATTCTCCTGATGGCGTCTTTCATGCTGTCAAAGGCCCTCTCGAAATCGGGCCTGCACGAACGCCTCGCCCTTTACATGATCCGCACTGTCGGCGCTTCCGGGGTGCGTCTCGTTCTCGGATTCATGGTCGCGGCGGCCGTCCTTTCCATGTGGATATCGAACACGGCCACAACGCTGATGCTGGCGACCATGGCCCTCGCCATTCTTTCCCGCACGGACAACACCGAACACGGCGCCAAACTCGCCGTGCCCCTGCTCCTTGGCATTGCATACGCAGCCTCCCTCGGCGGCACGGCGACGCTGATCGGCACGCCGCCCAACCTGATCTTTGCCGAGAACTTCCTGCTGGCGACTGGCGAGGAATACTCCTTCGCCCGCTGGATGGGCACGGGACTGCCCATCGTGGCGCTCGGCATTCCGGTGATGTGGCTGTGGCTGACGCGCTCTTTGCGCGGCGTCACCGCGCCGGCGCTGCGCGAGCCGGGCCCGTGGCGCAAAGACGAGGCGCGCACCATGATCGTCTTCGGTATCGCGATCCTGCTTTGGGTAACGCGGGGCGAGCCTTTCGGCGGCTGGGCCGGCGCGCTCGGCATGGAGGCCGCGGGGGATTCCACCGTTGCGGTCTTCGCCGTTATCCTGATGTTCCTTGTGCCGAACGGCAAAGGCGGGGCATTGCTCGACTGGGAAACGGCGACGGATATCCCGTGGGGGCTGCTTCTTCTCTTCGCCGGCGGCATCTGCATCGCCGCCGCGTTCCGGGCGAGCGGGCTCGACCAACTGATCGGCGACAGTCTCGCCGGCCTCGCCAGTCTCCCGGTCTTCGCCATGATGCTGGGTTTGTGCCTGTCGGTCACGTTCCTGACCGAAATGACGTCAAACACGGCGACGGCCAATCTGTTGATGCCGATCCTCGCCGCCATCGCGGCCGGAACCGGCGTCGATCCGCAACTCCTGATGATCCCCGCAGTGATCTCCGCCTCCTGCGCCTTCATGCTGCCCGTGGCGACGGCGCCCAACGCCATTGTCTACGGCACGGGCCGCGTTTCCATCGCGCGCATGGCGCGGGAAGGCATTGCGCTCAACATCATCATTGCACTGATTGTTTCCAGCGTCTGCTGGACGCTGTTGCAATGAAATCCATTGTCGCCGGGGCCGCGTATTTCGCGATCGTTTTCGCTGTCGGCTTTGCGCTCGGGACAATCCGCGTGCTGGGACTTGCGCCGGCGACGGGCGAGACCGTCGCCGTCCTGATCGAAGGACCGTTTATTCTCGGCGCGAGCTGGCTCGCCTGCGGTTTCGTTATCCGGCGTTTCATCATACCGCCCGATACATCGAGCCGGCTGATTATGGGCGCCGCCGCCCTCGGCCTGCTGTTGGGGGCGGAGACATTGCTTGGAGTATTCGGCTTCGGGCAAACACTGGCCGACGTGATCGCCCGATATGCAACGCTCGCCGGCGCGCTTGGTCTTGCCGGACAGGTCTTGTTCGGACTTTTTCCGCTGATGAGACAACGACACGCCGGCTGACCCGACGTCAGGAAACCCCGTCCACAGTCATGTGGCGGGCGCGGGCGGAATGCTCGATCGCCTGCGCACCGTCATCGGGGACTTTCAGGGCATTGCGGATAAGTTCCAGAATGCGGATCTCGGTAACGTCCAGTTTCTCGTCCGCCGTCACGACGTCCACAACGGCCGCATAAGCCGTTTCGCCGAGATGCTCCGGCAACGCCGTCGCCGCAGACTCGAGCACTTTATGCAGGCCCCCGTCAGAGGACATCAGCGCGCCGCAGGCTTCCGCGGTTTGCACGAGCGCTCGCTCGTCGGACTCTGAGAAGACGGGAAACGAACGCACCACCCGTCCGATGGTTCTAAGCTCCGCATCGTTGATGGCGCCGTCAGACGCCGATGTCATGACCATCAGATAGATGATCGCTTCCTGGGGGGTGAGCGCGGGCGCGCCTACGGCCATGGGGGTATGCTCCGGTTGGATGTTGCGTTGCGGCGGACCCTAGCGGCGGGCCCCCATCCCGGCAACAGGTCGTTTTGACAGGCGCATGGGGCAGGCGCAAAAGTGTCGCAGGGCGCCCGATCTTGCCTATGGGGCGCGTTAGGCGCAGATGCGCGCCATTCCCGGATTGAACTCATGACCGCTGAACTCCTGCCAGCTTTCGTCACCGCTTTCGCGACGCTCTTTATCGTGATCGACCCGATCCTGGTGACCCCGATCTTCGCCTCGCTGACCAAAGGCGAAACACAGCGCACGCGCCTGCGGATTGCGGTGATGGCCGCGCTGTATTCGATCGCCATCCTTTTGTTTTTCGGGTTTGCCGGCAACGCGCTGCTGCATCATCTCGGCGTTTCAATGGCGGCGTTCCGCGCGGCCATGGGCGTCATCCTGTTCATCATGGGCTTTCGCATGTTCTTCGATCCGGACAGCGAAACCCAGGCGAAGACGCCGGGACCGAAAGCCTCAGCGCGCGACAGCATTGCCTTCTTCCCGCTCTCCATCCCCATGCTCGCCGGCCCCGGCGCGCTCGCAACCATCATGCTTTTGATGGGTCCGGGCACGAGCATGTTTGAAAAAGGCGCCGCCCTGACGGCCATGGTCATCGTGCTGGCGATCGCCGTCGTAATGATGTCGTTCGCCAGCCGCATCGGCGATGCCCTCGGACGCACGGGCATGAACGCGATCACCCGTATTCTCGGCATGCTGCTCATGGCTCTGTCGACGCAGTTCGTCTTCGACGGGGTGCGCGTCGGCATTCTGGAACAGGCCGCGCACGCAACCGGCGCGTGAGGCTACTTCCGGTTCATTGTTTCCGGTTCAGGGCTTCGCGCGTTTCTGCAAACGCGTTGGCGCCGCGCTCGGCGCCATATCGGAGCGACTGACCTGAAAGTCGCGCGCCGGCGCCGTCGCCGGCGCAGACAAAACGGTTGACCCGCTGGGCGCGCTTGTCGCCTGCGCGGCACGCCGCTTCGAGGGCGCCGAGCGCCCTGTCGCATTCGGCAATGAGAAGGCCCGCCTGCCAGTCGCCGGCGCTCGCCCAGTCGATTTCCGCGCGGATTTCGTTGCCGCAGACTTTGCGGGTGTAATAGGCCTCGTCGGCGAGGGCGGCCGCGTTGTCCTCGCGCGCGCGCTCGTCTCGCAGGGACTGCGCCTCGGCGGCGCCGGCAAGCGCTATCGCCGCGACAAGCAATGATCCGAAACCGGCTCGCAGGGTCATGCCGGAAGCATCGCGCAGATTTTTGGCGGATTTGAGGCCATCGGGCCCGCTCAGAGATATTCCTCAAGGAATCGCTCAACGGCGCGGGACGACAGCCGCCCGGAAATGTCCTGATCCGGGACATACTGGATGATCAGCGCGTCTTCTTCGAACCGAGCCGTCGGCGCCGGCCCGATCTCGAACACGATGCGGCGGATCCTTTCGCCGAGGATGCGCGCGCCGGTGGCGTCGCCCGCCACAGCCTTGACGCCGATGACCGCGCGCATGACGGCGTCCGCCAGCACCGCGGCGTCGGCGGCTTCGCCCGGCGCCGGCGGCGCCAGTTCAAAAGTGATCGGCGAACCGGTGACGGCGCTGACGATCGCCGTCGCCGCATTTGCGCGCCGCTGCGCCGTATCGAAACCGACTTTCGGAAGTTCGATCCGCTGATCGTCACCGAAAGATTTTGACGCCGCCGACCCGGCGCCGTCGCCGGGCCAGTGGACGGTGGCGCCGCCATAGGAGGCAAGGCGCACCATCGTTTCGCCATCGGCGTTCTTGAAGATGGAATCGCCGCGGGGCCCGCGGGTAACTGACAGAAGATAGATCTCCGGCGCCGGCGCCTCGGCGTCGACGGTGCAGTCAAGACGCTGATCGTCCGGCCCGCACAAAAACTTGACCCGCGCAGTGCGCGTGCGCGCCTCGATCAGGAACGCGCGATTGTCCGCGGCCAGAACATATCGCTCGACCTTGCCGTTCTGGCGATCCGCGCGGCGTTCCCGGCGTTCGCCCACAAGGGCGGAAAAAGGATTGGAGTCCGGTTGCTGCATAAGGGCGACGGCGCGCTCCTGCGCGAGGGCGCCCGGCCCAAACAGAAACGCCGCCGCGGCGAAGCCCGCCGCGCCGCCCGCAATCATCCTCAGTCGCGATCCCGCTTTCATCACCCGCCCGATGTAACCGGCCATTTTGGTAAAAAAAGGGCCCTGCCGCTCATTTTCGACGGCAAAACCCTGATTTTGCGTCAATTTACGCCGGCTCCGCGCGGGATCAGGACCGGATCAGGCGGCGAAGTACTGCCCGCCATTGGCCGACAGGACCGCGCCGGTGATGAAGCCCGCATTGTCGTCGGCGAGGAACGCGACGCAATCGCCGATCTCCGTCGCCTCGCCAAGGCGGCCGACAGGAATTTGCGCGGTGATTTTCTTCAGCGCCTCTTCGGGCATCGCCGAAACCATTTCGGTCGCGATGTAGCCGGGCGCAACGGCGTTGACGGTCACGCCCTTGAAGGCGCCTTCCTGGGCGAGCGCGCGGGTGAAGCCGAGCATGCCGGCCTTGGCGGCGGAGTAATTCGCCTGCCCCATCTGCCCCTTCTGGCCGTTGATTGAAGAGATGTTGATGATGCGCCCAAAACCGCGCTCGCGCATGCCCGAAAAAACATTGTGGGTCATGTTGAAAACGGAATCGAGATCGGCGCGGATCACTTCCGACCATTCCTTCGGGCCGATTTTGTGGAACATGCCGTCGCGGGTAATGCCGGCGTTGTTGACGAGAATATCCGTCGGTCCTTGCGCGGCTTCAACTTCCGCAATGCCCGCCTTGCACGCCTCATAGTCGCCGACATCCCATTTATAGACATTGATGCCGGTTTCGTCCTTGAACTTTGCGGCCGCCTCATCATTGCCGGCGTACGTCGCCGCGACCGTGCAGCCTTTTTCCTTCAAACACTTTGCGATCGCCGCGCCGATGCCGCGCGTGCCGCCGGTTACAATTGCATTCCTTGCCATGGTTCTTCTCCCATCCTGCTCGCGCCGCCGCGCTCGCCTGCTTTATCCGTACACATACCACATTGCATCAGCGTTCCACGCACATGGCGATGCCCATGCCGCCGCCAATGCACAAGGTCGCAAGCCCCTTTGCCTTCCCGGCCCGCTTCATCTCATGCAAGAGCGTGATCAGAATGCGCGCCCCGGAGGCCCCGATCGGATGCCCGATGGCGATGGCGCCGCCATTGACGTTGACCCGCTCCGGATCCCATCCAAGCTCCTTGCCCACCGACAGCGCCTGCGCCGCAAACGCTTCGTTCGCTTCAATCAGGTCCACATCGTTGAGGGACCAGCCGGCTTTTTCAAGAGCGCGCCGGGAGGCGGGCGCCGGCCCGATGCCCATGATCGACGGATCGACGCCGCAATGAGCCCAGGACGCAATGCGTGCGAGCGGCTCAAGGCCGCGCTTTTCCGCTTCTTTCTCGGACATCACGACGACCGCCGCCGCACCGTCGTTAAGGCCGGAGGCGTTCGCCGCCGTCACCGTGCCGCCGTCGCGCACAAAGGCGGGCTTGAGGCCGGAGACGCCGTCGACGGTCGCGCCCTCGCGGATATATTCGTCATGGTCGAAGACGATCTCGCCCTTGCGGGTCCTGATGGTGACGGGCGTGATTTCGTCCTTGAACTTGCCCGCTTTCTTCGCCGCTTCCGCCTTGTTCTGACTGGCGATCGCAAAGGCGTCCTGTTCTTCGCGGGAGATCTGGTACTTCTCGGCCAGGTTCTCCGCCGTCCGACCCATATGGTAGTCGTTGAACGCATCCCACAACCCGTCGACGATCATGGTGTCGGCGAAGGTGGACGGGCCCATCTTCACGCCATTGCGCAGATGCCCCGCATGGGGCGCGAGGGACATGTTTTCATGGCCGCCCGCCGCAACGATTTCCGCGTCCCCCAGGGACACAGTCTGCGCCGCCATGGCGACGGCTCTGAGGCCCGATCCGCAGACCTGATTGATCACGCTTGCCGGCCGTTCAATCGGCACGCCCGCGCCGATGCTCGCCTGACGCGCGGTGTTCTGCCCCTGTCCGGCCTGCAACACATGCCCCATGACCACCTCGCCCACGTCGGCGCCCTCAACGCCGGCCCGCGACAGCGCCGCAGACAGCGCCGTTTCCCCAAGTTTCGCGGCCGGCACGCTCGCCAGCGATCCCCCAAAGGACCCGACGCCCGTGCGCGCGGCGGAAACAATTACTGCTTTCGTCATTTCATCTGCTCCGTTTCACGAAAAATGAGGCGAAATCGCGCGTCGTTTCGCACTGCAAGACGCATCGCGCGCAGCCGCCAAAACCCTACAAGCCCTTGCTTTTTCTACGATCTCCCGAGAGATGCGTATGCAAACCGGTTTTTTGTGCTATAGCAGCATTAGCATACGCACAAAAGCAACGCGGCGCAAAAGCGCCGCCCGGCGGCAGGGGACGAAACGCCGGATGCGGGACGCCCGGATGGGGCGCGAGAACGGGAGATGCATCACATGACCGAAAAAGAAGCCAGTCCGGGCGCAAAACCGCGCGCCAATGGCTCAACCGACGCCGTCGTCATAAAAAAATATGCAAACCGGCGGCTCTACAACACAGCGACCAGTTCCTATGTCACCCTCGATTTTCTGGCGGACATGGTGAAAAACGGAGAGGATTTCGTCGTTTACGACGCCAAGTCCGGCGACGACATCACCCATTCCGTCCTGACACAAATTATCTTCGAGGAAGAAAGCAAAGGGCAGAACCTGTTGCCGATCCAGTTCCTGCGGCAGCTGATCCAGTTCTACGGCGACAGTCTGCAACGGTTCGTGCCGTCCTATCTTGAAATGAGCATGAACGCCTTTTCGCAAAATCAGGACGATTTGCGCAATCGCATGCGCGACGCTTTTGAGTCGACGCCCGGCTATTCCATGTTCGAAGAAGGCGTGCGCAAGAATATGGAGCTTTATAATCAGGCGATGAAAATGTTCTCGCCCATGACCAATCTCTACGCGCCGTCGCAATCGGACCCGGCTCATGCGGGCCGCGGAGAAGAGTCGGACGAAATCGACGAGCTGAAATCTCAGCTCGCCGCCATGCGCCAGAAGCTCGACGAACTTGAAAAGAAGGGCGGCTGAGACAGGGGGATTACCCGACCAGGGCCCGCTTGGGGTCTTCTTATGGTCTGGCCCGCGTCGGCGGATCGTTTGGCGCGCCCTCCGGCAGCCATGCGGGCGCCGTTTCCGGCTTGCCGATCAGGAAGCCCTGAAGAAAGTCAACGCCCAGGCCTTTAAGCAGCATGGCGTCGGCCTCGTTGTCGACCCACTCGGCAACGCTCTGCATGCCGAAATTGCGCGCCAAATCAAGCAGTGTACGGACGAAAAGCTGGTTTTCGCGCGATGACGAAACGCCCGTCACGAACGAGCCGTCGATCTTCAGGATATCGATGTCCATGGCCTTCAGGTTCCGGAACGACGTATAGCCCGCGCCGAAATCGTCGATCCCGAATGAACAGCCGATTTTCTTGATTTCCTGAACGAACTCGATCGTCGCATCGATCGCATCGATGACCTGCGTTTCCGTCAGCTCGACGGTGATGCGGCGTCCGAGATGGCTGTTGGCGCGAAGATGGGAGATATAGCCCTCGGCCCAGACGAAGTCCTTCACCGTCTCCATCGAGATATTCACATTGAGGTGGATATCCGGACAGACTTCAAGCGTGTTCGTCGCGAGTTCCAGAACGCGCCTGTCGAGAAGATGCACGAGGCCGAGACGTTCCGCGGCGGGAATAAATTCCGGCGCCGGAATTTCCTGACCGTCTTCCCCGCGCATCCGGATGAGGCACTCGAATTTCTTCGGCTCCTCGTCAAGGTCCGCAACGATGGGCTGAAAGGCGAGACGAATGCGGCGTTCGTTGAGCGCTGTCAGAATAACGTCCGACATGTGCGTATTACGCCGACGCATGGAGACCGTGTCGGTCGTCTCGGAAAAAGCCGACCAGCTTGACTTGCCCTGACGCTTTGCAGCGTCGAGCGCGGCCTCCGCGCGGGCCATGGCGATATTGGCCTCATCCGCGTTTTCCGGAATCTTCACGGCCCCCACACAGATCGACGCAACGACGCCGCCGCGTCTGGTGTCAACGACGCTCTCGCGCACCGCGTTCATCAGGCGCGCGCAGACGCCGCGAAGGCCCTCTTCATCGCACTCGCGAATAACGATGCCGAATTTTGTGCCGGCGACGCGCCCGATTGCATCATCGGGACCGAGGATGGCCGCAAGACGCTTCGAAATTTCAATGATGACCGTATCGGCCGCTTCGAAACCGAAATCCGCATTGACGGCGCCGAGATCGTCGATGCCCGCGAGGATATAGGCGCCGGCGCTGTTATTGGCTTTTGCGTTCTGGATTGCCGCTTCAAGTTCGCGGCGCAGGCAGACCCGGTTGAGGTGGCCCGTCAGTTCGTCATTGGCGGCAAGCCAGGCAAGGCGCGCATCGCGCTGTTTCTGATTGTCGATAGAACGAATAACGCTGATTAGCCGGCGTTGCCCATTCTGCCCGATCCAGCCGCCGCGCTCTTCAACCCAGTGGGTTTCGCCGTCGTCGCGCCGCAACCGGTATTCGCAGAAATAGCTCTGCTTGCGGCCGGCAAAGGCTTCGGCGCGTTCCGCGGCCGACTTTTCGTCGATCCGCTTGTTGAAGCTTTCCAGCGTTTCAATGGCCTTTACATCGGCGGCGCCGATAATGCGCGCCGCAGCGCTTTCGTCGGACCAGCGCAGCACCCCTTCGCCGGGATCGAATTCGAACATGGACTGAAGCGCGCCGTCGGCAGCGGGCTGGAAGACAGGCGATCCCGACGCCGCAAAGGGTTCGGGCGGCGCATCGCTGCGCCGATCGCCGATGGCGGCCTCCGCCGCGGCATCCGGTAACGCATTCGCGTTCTCTACCATTCGCTCCACTCACGCTGTGTCCGAAACGACCTTAGCCACGCAGCCGTAAATAAAATTTGAAATTGTGGCGCACCGCGTTTCGGCGCAAGTCTTGCGATAAACGCTGTTATGAAAGGAATTGTTAACCTTCCCGCTGTGGCGCGAACGACCGAAATCAGGCCGCCACTGCGCCGCTCAGGCAGCGCTGCGCGCGTGCGGAAAGGAAGCACGGGGCGCACAACGATTATTGTTTCGGCGCCGATCTCAACGCCGCTTGTGCCAGTACGGGACAACAGGCGGGTCCGACCGTCAACGGGTCACGCCGCGCAAGCCTATGCAGTCATAAAAAACGACGCGCCCGGCGAATCCGGACGCGCCGTCAATATCCTCGTCTAGCGACTAAAACTTAATCGCCGAGTCCTCCGGCAACCGACAGGTCGCGGCGCGCCGTCACCGTGGTGACGATGAACCCTGCCATGAAATCGAGGAACGTCATCGCCATAAAGAGGAAGAAAACGGAATTGCCGAAGCCCTTGACGATGATGAACAGCAACAGGGCGGCCACGAACACGACCACCGAGAAGGCGTGATTCATGATCGACGCGGAACCGGTCTTGGTGGCGCGGAGCAGCTCGACGAACAAAAGCCCCATGCTGAACAACAGGAAGACATCGCCGAAGCTGATCTTCCAGGTTTCCCCGGACACGAGATTGAGATCTACGAACAGCATTTCATGCCAGGGCTGTTCTGCCGTGCCAACCGCGCCCGTGAGCGTCAGGACGGCGTAAACGATGAGGCTGATCCCCAGAAGCGGCACCATTTGATACATGTTGTGTTCCCCGAACTTTCCTTTTCCCGCCGCCCCCCGATTGCATACCCAGCCGGCGATGCGGATTTGAACGTCCTTAACGTTACCACAGGGGCGGGGGCCAATGCAGCCCTTAGCGCTCCAATTCCTCCACCCCGCCGGGGGAGCGGGACCGCCCCAGAAGCCAGAAAACGCCTGATAAATCGCGAATCGCCACCATCAAACGCCCGATATTGGTGTATTTCGACGCGCCATGGGCCCGCGGCCGGTGCCGGACCGGAACAAACCGCACCGCAAATCCCTCCCGGCGCATGAGAGCCGGCAGATACCGGTGCATGTGGTCGAAATAAGGAAGGCGCAGATACGCCTCGCGGTGAAACGCCTTCAGCCCGCACCCCGTATCGTCGGCGCCGTCGCGAAGCAGGCGTTTGCGCAGACCGTTGGCGAGGCGCGAGGCCCATTTCTTTGCTGCTGAATCCTGACGCTTTTTGCGCTCTCCCGCGACCATGGCGAGCGGCGGGGCGCCGTCGAGCAGTGCATTCAGCAAGGCAGGAATATCGGCCGGATTGTTCTGGCCGTCTCCGTCCAGTGTCACGATGATATCGCTGCGCGCGGCAAGCACGCCGGTGCGAAGGGCGCGGCTCTGCCCGGCGTTTTCCCGGTGGCGCAACACTCTCAGATTACGCGCGGGCGAATTCAAAAGGGCCGCGGCGGTATCGTCCGTCGAACCGTCGTCAACGGCGACGATCTCGTAATCGACGCCTTCAAGCGCGTCCCCGATTTCCGAAACAAGGGACGCCGCGCCGCCGGCTTCGTTATACATCGGCGCGACAATACTGACCGCCGGCGCGCCCGGACGCGGCGCCGGCCAGGCGAAAAACGCCGGCAGGTCGTGCTGCTCAATGGCGGGTTTTGCGGCATCGTTCATGGCCGGCGCTCTTAAAGGGTTTGCGAAGGCCCGTCACGCCTCGCGAGACACGGGGGCCGCAAACGCCTAATGTGCGCGCCATGAGGGGACTATCCATATGAGCGAGCCTCGAACGCAAGACCGCGCCCGCTGGCGGCTGGTTGCGATCGCCGCATTCGCGGCTTTCGTCGCGATGGCGGGACTTTGGACGATGCCGCCGCTCGACCGCGACGAGTCCCGCTTTGCCCAGGCGACGGCGCAGATGCTCGAAACCGGCGACTTCATTTCAATCCGGTTTCAGGATCGCGAACGCAACAAGAAACCGGCGGGCGTCTACTGGTTGCAGGCGGGCAGCGTCTCGCTTTTTTCCAGCGTCGAAACGCGCGAGATCTGGGCCTATCGCATTCCGTCCCTTGTCGGCGTCATTTTCGCTGCGATTTTTACGTTTCTCGCCGGCCGCAGGCTTTATGACGAACGCACGGGATTTTTAGCCGCGCTGCTGATCGCGTCGGCGCCCGTCGTCGCCGCCGAAGCGACCATCGCCAAGACCGACGGCGTTCTCCTTGCGCTTGTTTGTCTCGCTCAATGGACCTTCATCGAGATTTACGCCGCCTATGCGGAAGGGCGGAAAACCGGCTGGGGGGCGCCCCTCGCATTCTGGACGGCGCACGGCGCGGCGGCGCTCATCAAAGGGCCCATCGCGCTGATGATATCGGCGCTCACCGGCCTCGGTCTCCTGATAACCGAACGGCGGCTCCGCTGGATAATCCGTATGCGCCCCTTTATCGGCGTCCTTATCATGATCGCCATTGTCGCCCCCTGGGCCCTCGCCATTCACAACGCAACGGACGGGCGGTTTTTCGCCGACGCCATCGGCGGGGACATGCTGGGCAAGGTGGGCGAGGTGCAGGAAAGCCATTCGGGACCGCCGGGATATCATACGCTGCTCGTCTGGGTTCTGTTCTGGCCGGCAGCGGCGCTGATCGGACCGGGCCTCGTCCATATCTGGCGCGACCGGGCAGGCTGGCGCGCCCGGTTTCTTCTCGCCTGGATCGTTCCCTCGTGGATCGTCTTCGAAATCGCGGCGACAAAGCTCCCGCATTACGTGATGCCGCTCTATCCGGCCCTCGCCATCGTCGCCGCTCACGCGGTTCTCAAGGACGGCGACCGGCGCACAACGCTCCGAAAACTGGGCGCTGTGACGTATGGCGGCGTCGGGCTCGTATTCGCGGGGCTGCTCGCGATGCTGCCGAACATTTTGAGCGCCGCGCCGATGACCGCCTTTTGCTACGGTCTTGCGGCGGCCTTTTCTCTGGCGACACTATGGACCGCGCGCGTGTTCTGGCGCGGCCGGGCGGGCCGCGGCGCGGTTTACGCGTCGGGGCTGGCGGCGCTTTATGCATGGGCGGTGATGGGCGCGGTGCTGCCCCGGCTGGATGCGCTCATGATGTCGCCGCAGATATCGGCGGCGCTCGATGACGCCGGTCTTCATCCCATCAGGGACGGCGGCGAAACCGTCGCGCTCGCCGGGTATTCAGAGCCCTCCGCCGTCTTTCTGATCGGAACCGACACCATACTCACCAACGGCGCCAGGGCGGGGCGCCTGTTCGCCGCCGGAGAGATCGCCGCCGCCGCCGTCGAGGCGCGCGAGGCCGAGGCTTTTTTCGCCGCCGCCGGCGACACGCCGCGCGCCCTTGCCGTCATTGACGGGCTCAACTACTCGAACGGCAAATCCGTTGAGATCACCATCTATGTCCCCGCCGACCGCGAGTTCTGAGAACGCATTGCCCAAGGCGCCATTCGCCGGCCTTTGGCGGCGCTTCTGGTTCTGGGCCGGCGCCATCGTTTTGATCCGCATTGCCGGACTGGCGTTCGCCGACGGCAATCTCGGCCCTGACGAAGCCCAGTACTGGACATGGGCGCAGGAGCCGGCCTTAGGATATTTTTCAAAGCCGCCGATGATCGCCTGGATCATTGCCGCAACCACCGGCCTGTTCGGCGACGGGGAATGGGCGGTGCGCCTCGCCGCGCCGTTCCTGCATGCGGGAACCGCCGCAATTATTTATCTGACTGCGGATCAGTTATTCGATCGCCGGACGGCGCTCTTCGCCGGCGTCGGCTGGCTGACATTGCCGGGGGTCAGCGTATCGTCCTTCCTGATCACGACCGACGCACCGCTCTTGCTGTTCTGGTCCGGCGCGCTGTTCATGATGTTCCGGATCCTGAGGCGCCGCGAAACGAACAGCGCCGATTTCGCGTTGCTCGGCGCAGCAATCGGTCTCGGCCTTCTGTCGAAATATGCGATGCTTTACTTCATCGCCGCCGCCGCCGTCGCCGCGATTTTCTCAGCGCCTTTTCGCAAGGCGATGCTGCGCCCGCACCTTGGCCTTACCGCTCTCGTCGCCGCAACATTCATTGCGCCCAACGTCGCCTGGAATGCGGCAAACGATTTTCAGACCATCGCGCACACGGCGGCCAATGCAAACTGGTCGGACACGCTGTTCAAACCGGGGGCGTTTGCGTTCTTCCTCGGCGGGCAGTTTGTCGTTTTCGGTCCCGTTCTCTTCGTCGCGCTGCTGGCGGCGGGCTATTCGATCGCCCGAAAGCGCGATACGCGCAGCAACAGGTTTGTTCTGCTGGTCTTTGCGCTGACGCCGCTTCTCATTGTCGCCGCCCAGGCGTTCATTTCCCGCGCCCATGCAAACTGGGCCGCGGCCGCCTATCCGGCGGGCGTCATGCTCGTCAGCGCGGTGCTGCGGGAAAGGCGGGCGATGCTCGCAAAAGCCAGTCTCGCGCTCCATGGCGCGGTTGCCGCCGTCTTCGTTGTCGCCATGACGAATTTTTCCCTGATCGACCGCGTCGGCGCCGGCCCCGCCGTCGCCGAGCTGCGCGGCTGGAAAAACCTTTCGTCGCAGATCGCAGCGCGCGCGGGCGATTTCGACGCGGTCCTGTTCGACGACCGGTCGATGATTGCGGAAATGCTCTACTATCAGCGCGACAGCCGCCTGGAGATTGCCGCCCTCGATCCCAATAACGGCGTGCACCACCACTATGAAGCGTTCATGCCGTTCCGGCCGGAGGACCATGAGCGCAGTCTCTTCGTCTCTATTCTGGGTAGCGACGCCCATGTGAATTATCGCTTCCGCAACATCGCGCGCGTCGGGGAAGCCACGGCCCCCGTCGGACCGGACGAGGCGCGTACATTCGCCCTGTTTGACATATCAGGCTATTACGGACCGCTGGGCATTCAATACACGGACTAATTTCGCCCGATGGTTTTCAACCCGTAAGAAAGCCACAACAACTTCGCCAGAACCCAGCGCGCGGGCGCCGGCCATGTTTTCTCAAAATGCGTATCGAAGTAACGGATCAATCCGCGGGTCTTGTGCGCCTCCACCTCTTTGCGCGGCGCATCGCTGGAGCTTTTCAGATGCGTGACGGCAACGTCCGGACTGAACCAGACGCGCCCGCCCGCGTCGCGGAAGCGCTTGCAGAAATCGATGTCCTCCACATGGAGAAAGTAGCCCTCGTCCATGCCACCGATGGCGCGATAGTCCGACGCCCTCAGAAACAGGCATGCGCCTGAAAGCGTCGGGATCTCGACGAGCTTCGCCGGCCGCGGCGTGCGGTGAAGGTTGAAAGGCGGAAACAGGTTCGGCGCCAGGCGCGCAAGATATGACGCCTCGAAAATGGCGCGCCAGGGGGTGAGATCGGCGCGGCGTGAGCCCTGCTGCTCCGTTCCATCCGGCCCGGTCAGCAGCGCGCCCATCAGCCAGGGGGCCTCTAACTCTCTCGCATCCGCAAGCAGTCGCGCGACGCCGCCCGTCGCAACAATGGCGTCCGGATTGATGATCAGGAGGTAATATCCCGTTGCCGCAGCAGCGCCGCGATTGCAGCCGGCGGCGAACCCGACATTGCCATGGCCGGTCAGCACCCGAACGGGAACGTCTGCATCGCCTGCGGCGCGGTCGATTGCGCCGGCGGGATTGCCGTTGTCCACGAGAACGATTTCCGTAACCGTGCGGTCCCGTTTCAACGCCGCAATGCATTCTGCGAGAACAGGTCCGGTATTGTAGCTGACGACAATGGCGCTGACGCTGTCTTCAGACGGACCATCGCCGGTCATTGAACGCGCGACCAGTTCATATGCAGGGAATGAGCGAGCCCGACGCCCATGGCCGCAAGGCCCATGGCGGCGAAACGCCAGACCTGCCACAGGCTTGTCTCCACAAGGGTCGACGCAAGAATTGCAGCGAAAGCCCCGGCGGCCGCGGCGATCACCGCTTTTTCCAGACGGGCGCGGGCAAGTGCAAGGCCGCCCCAGTAAAGAAAGCCGCCAAAGGCCAGAACGCCCACAAGGCCGAGTTCGAGCCAGATCTGCAAGTAAAGATTATGAGGGTGGGTCGGCGCCAGGGACAGCAATTGCTGCGCGCCGGGCACGCTGATGAGCGGCGCCGTTTCTTTCCAGATGCGAACATAATCCGCCCCAAGACCGAATGGCAGCCCGTCCGGTATGCGTTCCGCCGCCGCCTGCCAGACGGCGACCCGGTGCAATGCGGACGCCGGCGCCCAGCCCTCGCCCATCGCAAAGACCGCTTCAACCGGCACGAAGGCCGCAAGCGGCGCAAGAAACAACGCGGCGAGCGCAAGAAACGACAGGCCGCGCACGGTCGCACGAGGCGCCTTGAAGGCGATAATCGCCGCCGCAAGACCGGCGGAGAGCGCGACGGCGTTAGCGGAAACGTCATTGAAAAACGCAGCGGCGACACCGAGACCCAGCATGGCGAGCGCCGCCCACCGGTTCCAGACGGCGGCGGCAATGATGCCCGCCGGAAACAGCGCGGGCGCCAGCGCGGTGACGCCGCGCCCGAGCGCAATGATGTCGCGCGAACGATCCGGGGTCGGATCTTCGGGCGGCAGAACAGCGCGCAGGGCGCCCCCGCTCACCCCTTCGAAGGATAAAACGCCCATGCCGAAAACAATGGCCGCCGCATAGGCGACAGCGATGCGCCAAGCCCAGACCCGGTTCACGTTGGCGGCGAACCAGACAACGCTGCCGCCGATCAAAACCGGGCCCAGCACCCAGAATCCGAGCGACGGCATTCCCCGCGGCGACCAGAAGCCGGACAGGAATATCCAGCCGCAAAACACCATGATCGAAAGACAGGCGGCGAAAAACGGAACTCGCGGGTCCATGTGGTCGAAGATCGCGCCGAAAACCTTCAGCCAGTAGTCGCCGCGCAGGAACGCCGGAATGCTGGCGAACAGGAGCCACGGCGCCAACCCGCGATGGCCAAAGACGACCGTAACCGGCAGCAGCGCAAACAGCGCAAAGAGCAGCAGGAGACTCGCCTGATCCCGCCGTCGCCGAAAACCAACTTTCGCCATTCGGTCGCCTTAAGCTTTTGAGCGCAGATCCGGCGCCAATGCCTCGGCCGCAAGCGTCGCGACCGCTTCGTCGCGCGAGACGAGCTGTTGCTGTTTCTCGCCGAGACGGCGCAGGGAAACCATGCCCTCTTCCGCTTCCCGCGCGCCCACAACAGCGATCACCGGAACCTTGGCGTGGGAATGCTCGCGCACTTTGTAGTTTATCTTTTCGTTTCGCACATCAAGCTCCGCGCGAAGACCGGCCTCGCGAAACGCGTTGAGCGTTTCCTCCGCATACGCATCGGTTTCGGAGGTAATGGTCGCAATAACAATCTGGCGCGGCGCCAGCCAGAAAGGCAGCTTTCCGGCGTAATGCTCGATCAACAGGCCGATAAAACGCTCAAAGGTGCCGAAGACGGCGCGATGCAGCATGACCGGACGCTGCTTGGCGCCGGTTTCATCAATATAGTTTGCGTCAAGGCGCTCTGGCAGGACGTAGTCGAGCTGATAGGTGCCCGCCTGCCAGGTCCGGCCAATGGCGTCGGTCAGGTGGAACTCAAGTTTGGGTCCGTAAAACGCGCCTTCGCCCTCGGCGATATCGAAGTCGAGACCGGCGGCGGTCAACGCCTCCGCGAGCGCCTTCTCGGCGCGGTCCCATGTGGCGTCGTCGCCGGCGCGGGCCTCGGGCCGGGTCGCCAGCTTATAGGCGATGTCGGTCATGCCCATGTCTTCATAGACGCGCGCGAAGAGATTGAGGAAGCGGATGGTTTCTTCGCCGATCTGGTCTTCCCGGCAGAAAATATGGGCATCGTCCTGGGTCATCTGGCGCACGCGCAGGAGCCCGTGCAGCGCGCCATGGGCCTCATTGCGGTGACAGCACCCAA
>JANQJK010000003.1 GCA_028281665.1 Hyphococcus sp. | reverse complement strand
GCGGCGATGCTCGACTGGCTGTTCCGGGCCGGCTTCGAGCGCGTCGAGGGCCGACGTTTTTATTTGTGGGTTCAGCCCGCAGCAGCGCGTCGTTTTTCCATCAACTGATCGAAATTCGTCCAGACGCCTTCTTCGCCATGCCATTCGCCGCGCGTCGCCGCTTTTGAGTATTCAGTAGCGCGGGCTTCGAAGAAGTTGGCATGCTCAACGCCATTGGTGATTTCGGTCAGCCAAGGAAGCGGGTGGTTTTCAACGCCATAAACCTTCGGCAGATCCAGCTGACTGAGGCGCCAGTCTGCAATGTAGCGGATGTAACGCTTGATATCGTCCGCGGTCATGCCCTCGACCGGCCCCATCTCGAAAGCGAGGTCGATGAACTTGTCTTCAAGCCCCACAACCGTCTTGCAGCAATCCACAATATCGTCGGCGACCGTCGGCGTGACGCACCCGGTCTCGCGCGCGAAGGCATGGTAGAGGCGAACCATTCCTTCGCAATGGAGACTCTCGTCGCGGATCGACCAGGTCACGATCTGGCCCATGCCCTTCATTTTGTTGAAGCGCGGGAAATTCATCAGCATGGCAAAGGACGCAAATAGTTGCAGCCCTTCGGTGAACGCGCCAAACATGGCGAGCGTGCGTGCGACGTCTTCGAAGGTGCCGACGCCGAACTCCTGCATGAAATCGTGCTTGTCGCGCATCGCCTCATATTCGAGAAACGCCGAAAACTCCGACTCCGGCATGCCGATGGTTTCAAGAAGAAGCGCATAGGCCGCCACATGGATCGTCTCGATATTCGAAAACGCCGACAGCATCATTTTTATTTCGGTCGGTTTGAAGACGCGTGCATAGCGCTCCATGTAATTGTCGTTCACCTCAATGTCCGACTGGGTGAAGAAACGAAAGATCTGTGTAAGGAGGTTTCTTTCAGCGTCGTTGAGCTTGTTCGCCCAGTCCTTGCAGTCCTCGCCGAGCGGCACCTCCTCGGGCATCCAGTGGACCTGCTGCTGGCGTTTCCAGAAATCATGGGCCCACGGATAGCGGAACGGCTTGTAGGCCTTTGACGGCGTTAGCAGCCCCGGTAATGCGCTTTGGGTTTCAGCGGCGTCCAGCATCTCAACTCCTGTTTCCTCAGAATCTCAAACCCGACGAATATCGGGCCGCAGCTACAGGATATTGAGACAGTTTGATCGGGATCCGCAAGATGTAGTGGAAATTAGATTTCCCTGTTTTCCCGGGGATCCACAAGCGAAAAACCGGCCGGCTGATCGCTCAGCCGGCCGGTTTCGATTTTAAGCGCTTATTTGCGCAACAACGAATCAGGGATGGAAGAACGCGTTGTCCGGGATCTCCGTCCCTATGCCGGTGTTGGCGCGGATAACGCCCGAGAGCGTCGTGCCGCTCACCATCGACAACTCACCCGCCGTCAGGTCGCGTTCGTACCAGAAACGATCGCCATCACGCAGACGCGTGAATTGAATGACGAGGATTCTCGTGAACAGTTCTCCGAGCTGCGAAGCGCCGTCCGGATCCTCGGCGAGACCGCCGACCCATGCATCGACATCATCAACGCTGGCGTAAACGCTGGCGAGGTCCGCCTGTATGCCGGCGTCCGACGAAATATCGGAAAAGGCCGCCGCCGCCGGAAGGCCGACTGCAACGCGCAGGTCGTTATAGGAAGGAAGGCCGTGATCGCGGCCGCGCTGAATGTTCAGCGACGCGAGATCAAAACCGCCTGCCCCTGGAGGACCGAACAGGAAGTTGCGCACATCGTCGATAATTAGCTGGTCAATCATCTGATGCGGCTGAATGGCGAGACCACGCAGGATCGGTTCAATATCGGCGCCCGTCGTCAGCAAGGTCGACGCATTGAAAAACGCATCACGCAATGCAAGCGGTCCCGCCGGAATCGGATTGAGGGCCGCATCGAGGCGCGCGAGGTTCGGGCTCAAAGCACTGTGGCCAAAGCGAAACGCCGCCGTTGAAAACTCGTTGGCGATGTTTGCATTGATCGTGAAGTTGTAGCCCGCATAAGCGTCTAGTGCGCTCGCCCCCAGCAATGCCGGCAAGAACTCTTCATAAGTGATGATCTGCATCTGCGCCGCGACAAGCTTGCGCGTCAAATAGAAGACTTCATTGCCCGAAAGGCCCGGATTGGCCGTCTGAACTTCCGCCGCAAGCCGGTTATGCTCGCGAACAAAGAGCGTGTGCATTACAGTCAGGCCGACCTGCTCGTTGGCGCGAATGTCGCCCGCAGCGAACATGGTTTCCGGCGCCGCGCCGCCCGGTCCGTTGTCGTTATCGACGCCGAGGGTATTCAACGGCAGCAAACCGTCGCCGTTGGTGCGCAGGAACGGACTGTCGGGCCCTTCGCGCAGGGCAACAGAACGCTCAAGATCAGAGCCATATACATTCGAGGCGTCGATCCACGACGTGATTTCATTAATCTGCCGGCGAGGATTACCGACGGCATCGCCGGTTGTGGGATCGAAGCGAGAGCGGTTGAACGGAATCTCTTGCGTGCCCGTGCTCATCGGATCGAAGAACGGATCGCCGGTTGGCACCGGAATGTTCGCCGCTGTCGCATCGGGCGCCGTGTTGAAGAAACCGCCTGTCAGATCGATGTCATGATCCAGAAACTGGCCCCATTGCCAAAGGAAATCGCTCGTGCCGAACGAATTGGGAACATCTGCGCCGGCCTGGTCGGCGACGGCGTTGCTGATCGCACGCGCGCCGGGACGCGTCGGGCCCGCCAGCGAGCGGAAGAAATCGGCGTAATCCGGCGAGGCCAGACGCGCCAGACGTTCAAACGTCGAACCGATTTCAGTAAATGATTCGTTGTTTTCCGTGCCGTCCATCTTACGTATCGCCCGACCGCCAATGTCTTCGGGCTCCTCGCCCGTTTCCGCCGGCGGCGGCGCTGGCGGGCCGGCTGGGCCCGCAGGACCCGCGGGGCCTGCCGGACCAACGGGACCGACCTCTTCGCAGCTGACCATCAGCGCGGCCAGAGACACGATTCCGAGATAATGAAGCTTCATGGTGTTCCCCCGATCAACTAAACGTGAATATTTGTTAGCAGAGTGTAATGTTGTGTCAACTCTCCAGCAATAAATTTGCTGTCGTAAATTATTGAAAGATCTGGTTAATTTAGCACAAACGACTACCTGCGCCGAAATCCGGGGCCGATCACGTCAGCGCGAATCAATGGCGTTAGACCGCATGTGCAAAATACGAGCCGACGACTCGTTCGGATTAACGTTTATTATGATTCGTTATCGAAACGACAGTGCGGCGCATTGAATTTCAGCACCACCGTCCTATCGCCTGGGGCGGTGACGGTCAATTCACCGCCTGAGCACGCCCCGCTTTCGAGAAAGACAATCGGCTGACCTTCAATCGCCCAGCCCTCGGGCAGCGGTTCGCTCAGCCCCTCGTAGACTGGCGCGCCCCGCTCATCTGTCTGCGGAAAGAACAGCATGCGCCGCTCCACCAGCGCGGTGATCCGCATACGCGCAATATCGCGCGCGATCGTCTGTGTCTTGCCGTTGAACGCCAGGGCGTCGAGATAACGGTCCAGCGACGGCGCCGTGACAGCGACGAGCGTGGCGATGATGGCGAGAACAACGAGGATCTCCAGCAACGAAACGCCGTGCTGCCGGCGGCGCCGGCGCGACGTTGCGCGCGCGCCCGACGGCTGCACCCTATATCTCGATATCCTGATCAAGCCCCTCGCCGCCTTCGGCGTTATCGGCACCAAATGTTACGATGCGCGGCCCTCGCGTCAGGCCCGATTCGTCTGTCTGCGGAGGGATATACCTGTAGGCGTTGCCCCATGGGTCGTTCGGCAAATCCCCGTCGACATACGGTCCGAACCAGGACGCCCGCGCTGCCGCGTCCGCGGGCGGCGTGACGAGAAGCGAAAGCCCTTCTTCCACGGTCGGGTACCGGCCCATGTCGAGCCGCATCGCATCCAGAGAAATCTTCAGCGAGCGGGCCTGCGCCTGGGCGGTCGTGATCTTTGAGCGATCCACCTGATTGAAGAGGCGCGGCGCAACGAGCGTCGCCAAGACGGCCATGATCGCCAGCACGACAAGGATCTCAAGCAACGAGTACCCGCGCTGACGCCGACGATCCCGCAGACCATCCCTATGCCGACGATTGCGCCGACCCCCGATTGAGAATTGCGAAAAGATACGCATGTCAATTCTCCATGACCGATTATATTTCGAATTGATACAAACTTGTCATTGCCATGACAATACTGATGACAATCAGCCCCACAATTGCGGCGATTATCAGGATCGCGATGGGCTCTGTCAGCGCGGTCAGGCGCTTGGCGCGTTCGCGCGCATCCTTCTCGAAAATATCCGCCGCGAATGTCAGCATTTCGCCCAGCGTGCCGGAGCTGCGTCCGGTCCGGATCAGGTCGATAATCATCGGGTCGACGTCCCGCTGCGCTTCCTGCAACGCGTCCTCCATGGGCCGGCCCGCGCGAACATCGCGGCGCACGGCCTCAAGATTGCGGCGAAACACGGCAAGGCGCGCACCGGCTTCCCCAAGCCGCAGCGCATCGACCAGGCGCGCTTTGTTGTTGAGCGCGATCCCGACCGTGCGCGCCCAGGACCCGACCTCGGCCTGCCTTAAAAACGGACCGACCAGCGGCGTGCGGGAGAGCTGCGCCTGCACCGCATCGCGTATCTTCGGGTTCCGTTGCGCCGCTACGATTGCGGCGATCGCCGCCGCGACGACGATCAAGGCAAGCCACCAGTTGGTTTGCATCCAGACGCCAAAGCCGATGACCTGACGCGACAGCCACGGCGCCTGCATGATGTTGTCACCCAGCAAAGCGGCAAATCGCGGCACGACGAACACAAACATCAAAACAACGATGCCGCCGCCGACAAATGCAAGAAAGGTGGGGTAGGTCAGCGCAGAGCGGATTTCCGCCTGCATGGACACTTCGTATTCCATACGGTCGGCGGCGTCGTTCAACGCTTTCGAAAGGGCGCCCGTCGCCTCCCCGAGTTCGGCCAGGCGGAACACGTATTCCGGCAATTCAGGAATGTGTTTTTCGAGAGCGTCGGAGAGGTCGCGCCCCGCGCGCAGGTCGCGCTTAACCGCCTGGGCGCGCCGGGCCAGAACTTCATGGGCCCCCGATTGCGACAATGTTGTGAGCGCATCCAGAACGGAAACATTCGCATGCAGCAGCGTCGCAAGCTGGCGGATATATCGGGCGAGATCTTTTTTGGTGAGACTGCGCCGGCGCAGCTTCGGCAGCCCCGCGCCTGCGCCCGAAGGCGATACGTCGAACGGCGCAAGACCGCGCTCGTTAAGAAGTTCAAAAGCGCGTTTTTTGTCGCCAGCGGCAATCACGCCGGCGACTTCATTGCCCTGCCTGTCCAGCGCTTTATATTTGAACTGTGCCGTCGCCATGTCGCGCTCGATTGGTGATTGCTAGTCCGCGCCTGCGCGCGGTCTCAGCCTGCATCGCCGCCGCAGACCCGGCGGACTTCCTCGATCGTTGTACGACCTTCCGCGGCCTTTTGAAGGCCGTCTTCGAATAATGTCAAAAACCCCTGCTTGCGCGCAATCGTAAACAGTTTCTGGACCGACGCCCCGGTCACGATCGCCTCGCGCATTTCATCTTCGAGCTTGACGATTTCCGCAACCGCAATCCGGCCGCGATAGCCCGTGCCTTCGCAGGCGTCGCATCCGACAGCCTCGCGCCAGCGCGGCGCCGCAGGCAATTCCAGCGGGGCGCCGTCCTGCATCGCCTGCATCAACAGCTTTTCGCCGACCGCGCTTCTTTTCTCAACCGCGCACACGTCACATAACCGCCGCACCAGCCGTTGCGCCATCAACCCCCGGATTGAGGCGCCGATGAGGAACGGCTCCAGACCGATATCCTCAAGGCGCGTCACCGCCGCCAGCGCCGAATTGGTGTGCAGCGTCGACAGGACGAAGTGCCCCGTCAGAGACGCCTGCGCGGCGATGCGCGCCGTTTCCCCGTCACGGATCTCGCCGACCATGATAACGTCCGGGTCCTGACGAAGAATAGCGCGCAGCCCGTTCGCGAAGTCGTAGCCGATCTCGGGCTTGACCTGAATTTGCGTAATGCCGGCGATATCATATTCCACCGGGTCCTCGATCGTGATGATCTTGCGATAGCCGTCATCGATGCTCTCAAGTCCCCGATACAGCGTTGTCGATTTACCCGACCCGGTAGGACCAGTGACGAGCATGACGCCGTTCGGCGACTTCAGAATTTCGTCCAGCACCGCGCCGGTCCGCCCGGTGAGGCCGAGACCTTCCAGATCCGGCAACTCGGCCTGCTTGCGCAAAAGGCGCATCACCAGGCTTTCGCCCCATGTGCTGGGCACGGAGGAAATTCGAAGGTCGATATCGTTGCCGGCGAAACGCACAGTGTGGCGCCCGTCCTGGGGCAGACGGCGCTCGGCGATGTCCATCCCGCCGATCAGCTTGATGCGGCTTGCAATCGCGTCGAAGCGGGCGCGGCTCTGGGTCTGCCTTGTATGCAACACGCCATCGATCCGATAACGGACGACAAAGCTGTGTTCGAACGCCTCCACATGGACGTCGGACGCATTTTCCTTAAGCGCAGTGGCGAGCAGATTGTTGACAAAGTCAATGACCGGCGCCTCTTCGGCCATTTCCCGCAAGCGCGTTACGTCGGCGAGTTCGTCGTCCTCGTCGCCCGCGCTCGCCAAGCGCTGGATGCGCGTCAGGCACATGTCGATCAACTGATTGGATGCAAGCAGATACTCGATAATGACGGGGCCCGGCGCCGCCTCTTCTGCGTCTTCATCATCTTCATCGGGCGCCGCCGCCGCGCGGCGCATCACCTCGACCTCAAGGCGTTCGCGCAGTTCAAGATTGAGCGGGTCCGCGGCAATCACAAAGAGTATCTGCGGCTCCGGAGATTCCTCGCCCGACGCGGGCTCGAACCAGGCGACTGCGCGGTGGGCCAGGAACCAGGACGGCGGCAGATTCAAAACGGCCGCCGCGTCAGTGAAGGCGCTGAGATTATCCGGCAGGAGGTGAGGCGCCGCAACAGGCAGATCGAGCTGTTCGGACAGCGCCTCAAGCAACGCCTCCTCCGTGACCGCCCCAAGGCGCTGCAAAGCCTGCCCGAGCAATCCGCCCACCTCAGCCTGCATGGCAAGCGCCTGCGCCAGGTCCTTCTCGGTGATAAGGCCCTTATTGATTAACAATTCGCCGATCGGCGTCGCCTGGTGCATTTCGGTATTCAAAATCGCCATTTCTTTGCGATCAATAACGTCCAAGGAGTGCTTTCGCGATGCAAAAAGCGGGCAATTTCATAAGTTAACGAGTTGCGGTCCATTATCGGCGGGAGAACGCGAATTGACAACGCTCTCGATTTTCGGCGCTCAGCCGCTTAATCACGGGTATTTACCAACCGCTGAAACCCGTCAATGGCGCTTCGAGGCAATTTGTCATAGCCGAGGCCAACCAACGGTTCGCTGACGAACCCCTTCAAATCAGCCGGGGCAATGGTTCTGGCCCCGACGCCAGCGACCGAGAAATTCCAAATCCGAAGGTTTCGGCGCCGTCGATTGCATCAGATCTCTAAACATCATTCAGTATCTCCAAGAACGCCATTCGCTCGCGACGTATATCAAATTGTGCGCTTTTCGCCATCGCTCGGTCGACCATTGCATCGCGGTAAGGTGCGTCGTCGGCTAATTTCTGGACTGCCGCCGCAAGCGCATCTAGTTCGGCTGGAGGCATCAGGCACGTTTCCTCATGATTGCAAAAACCGCGATTGCCGGTGCAATCCGGGCAGACCAAAGCGCAACCGAGCATCATTGCTTCCAAGGCTGGAAGGTAAAATCCCTCCGCCGCAAGCGGTAGCGTGACCGCAACCTGGGCGCTTGCCATCCTCCTCAGGAATTCCGACCGTTCTACCGATTCAACGATACAATCGACCGAATGCCCATGAGTCGTCAGGACCTCGCAAAGCTTCCTGGCAAGGCCAGGCTGCTTAATCCCCGCAATAAATATATCGGTATCGCGTGGGTTTTGAACCTTCGGCAACTTTGAGCAATCGATGCCATTTGGGATGGCAAGGACCGGACCGTTGCATTTGCGGGTTTGTCTCAATACATCCGCGAGTTCAAGGCTAACGCAAATCCTGATCGCGCGCTTCGACAGAAAACTAAAAAGCGGATCCGACGGGCGGGCGTGCCGTATGCCTTGGATCAGATTGATGACTGGAATTTCGTTCTCGATTCCAGGAAAGGCTTTCAAAGCGTTCCAATCCAAGCCGGCTACGAATAAGCAGTCCGCTTGCATAGGATTGTAACGCGAGGCCACGCCAACCTCTGAAGACCAAAGGTGATCAGCGGTGCTCTCCGGCGTCAAAAATATTTCCGGGATGTAGCGGTCCGAGAACTTCGCATGATTGAAGTAATCAAACACTTTCAGGTGCCCGCCTTGAAAGCTTCGGTAGTCCCGATGAAATAGCAGCCGCCTTTTTTGCTCCGAAGTCGCCATCAGATCGCTCAGTCGCCGCGCATGGTGAGCCAGTTCTTCACGCAGATCCCGGACAATTGCGAAAACTCGTCTATCTCCTTTCGAAAAATATTGCGCAGGTAAAGTATGTCCTCGCGACTCATCGGCGGCGTATCTGTCCGACGCTCGTGATAGGCCGGCAATGAGGGGAAGGGTGCGATCTCCAAGAAAGCAGCGATGCTACGTAGGACAGCGTGTCGGTCATGTTTCAGGTCTGAAAATGAGAGAAGCAAAAGTTGCTCACGCGGGAAAAGGCTGAACAAGCGTCGCAATTGGCGTGCGTAGAAGCCGCGTTCCACATAACTGAATACTCGCCAGGCCGGATGAAGCGGATCTCCGCCCCCGAGGCGCCGGCGCCCTTCCCGAATGGCGCTCTCAAATGGCAAGCTTTCAGCATTACGGTGGGTTTCCATGCGCCAGTGCGACCATGCGCGCTCGATGGGATCGCGGAACAAAAACATCAATTTTGCGTCAGGGTTGTGGGCGCGGATTCGGGCGAGGGACGGCGGCCAGAACAGATAGATTGGTGTCGCATCGAACGCGAGGCGTCCGGGCGCCGTCGCGGGAAAGAACGCCTTCAGGAGACCGTAGTCCGGATTTTCCCAGCCGATCGCTTCATTGTCAAAAAAATGGGTCTCCTTGCGCGAAGGGGCCATTAACTGAGGGTGCTCTTGAAGGTAGCGAAACAGAGTGGTCGTTCCGGATTTCTGTACGCCGCCCAAAACGACTTGAAGACGAAATGCCGGTGGGTTGTCGGTGTACGCCGCCATCTTGAGAACCTAGCGCCGATCACGGCACAAACGAAAGAGTCGCTGCGTCGCAAGCCGCCACCACCGCACAAAAAAAAGGGCGGTCCGAAGACCGCCCTTTCAATGATCAGCTGTGACTTAACAGCCTGATTAGTAGTTGTAGTAGTAGATGCCGTAGCGATCAAGCTCGCCGATACCGCAGATACCCGTCAGGAGGTATTCGAAGCCCGGATCCAGCTTGTTCGCAACGTGCGGACCGAAGCGGCCAGCGTCGCATGAACGCGCTTTAAGCGAGAAGGCGTCGTTGCCATTGTCGCCATAGTTCGTCCACGTGCCGTTGGAGCGCAGCAGACGGTCCATGTCCATCTTTTTGCCTTCGTCACCACCGACATAGAACGTGAAGGTCATGTCGGCGCGGCCAAAGTTACCGCCATTCGGCATGCCCGCCTCAATCAACATGTCTTCGATCATTTGCGGAGAAATGATCATGTCGTGGTTGGTGATGTTGCCATCCGGGAAATCGACTTTCCAAGTACCTTTGTACTCTTCGCCTCCGGAAACATTGTCAAGCGTAATGTCTCCTTTGAGGTCTACGATGTCCTTCGGAATACCTGTTACGCGGTACCAGGAGACAACTTGGCGTCCAGCGTCAGTCGACCAGTCAAACGGACCGAAGCTGATGCCGGTTTTGTTGAGCTGCGCAACCTGACTCAAAAAGCCTTCAACTTCAGGCGTGTTGAACTTGACGCAATGCGGCGTGTTGCACTCCGCCGGGTACAGGTTGATGTCGCTCTTTACGACAACAGCGATCTGGTGATCGATCGGACCATTGTTGGTGTGGACGTAATTCGGGCCAAAGGCGTGAAGCGTGAACCAGTTCTTACAACCGGCGTCTTTGTCGCCCTTGTACTCGCCAGTACGTTCCTCGATGCAGAATTGCTTACCGAATGTGGTCTGGTCAAAGTACCACGTCGCCGTGTCTTCGACATAGTCCAGATCCGCGCAGTAAACATTGCCGCCATAGTACTGGTTGTTGGCGTAATAGCCATTATCCAGACAGACCTCTTTGATGCCCGTGAGGTCATCAAAGGCGACCACGAGATCGTATGACTCAACGTCGGAAAGATCCAGGACGGAATGGTGTTCCGTTTTCGGCTTGTCAGCCTTCAGATCCACCACGAAGTTGTGGAAATCGATCTGCATCGCGCCGGAATGAGCCCAGAGAGATGCCACGTGATATTCAATGTTGTCATAGTAGTAAGGATCGATCAGGAACGAACGGAAGTCCTCAAAGTAATCGATCTTCACCGGGAAATAGGCGAACTGCGACTTGATGCCGTCTTCGCATGTCTGGATTGTGTGCGACGTTTCATCGACAAGCTGGCTGCCATCGACGGGATCGGCGCGCGTAACAATCATGCGAACCGTGAGGTCGCCGCAAGCCTTGGTTTCGATCGGCAGCACCCAGCCGACAGCGCGGTCAGGCTTCAGGTTGCCGTCGCCATTTTGCGTGGTGACCGTGCAGTTGGCTTCGGTTTCGCCAGCCTTGATCGACTGGGAGTCTACCCCGCCGGCAGTCTGGGCCGAAAGCGAATGGACGTTGTCAGAACCGGCGCGGACCGCGTTAACGCAGTTCACGTCTTTCTTGAACATCGGGTCCGCGGAGCCTTCGAGGAAGATGTCGAAGCGCGCAGCGTTGCCAAAAGTGGCGCCGTCAGTGACTTCGAATACGTCGATCTCGTAGAAGCCGCCGCAGGGCTGTTCCACCGTGCACATGCGCTCTTCCGCGAGGACAACATGCGTGAAATCAGGCTTGTCCGGAAAATAAGCGAAGCCCTTATCGACCGACGTTTCGTTCGTCGGATAGCCAGTGCCATTAGGACCGAAGGAGTTATTGAGGTCCCGGCTCAGGTCCTTGTCGATGTGCTTGGTTTTACCCGGATCGTCGGACTTGTTGACGTTCACGTCGTGCAGACGCAGCTTGAGCTGCCCCGCACTCGCGGCGGTAATCGTCCCGCACGTCGCGATGGCAGCGGTCGCCGCCATCAGTAGTGTCTTCTTTAACATGGGTTTCCCCCGTTGCTGCAGTTAAACAAAAAACGCCATGAATTCCGGGGTCGCTGCGGTTTTAATAATTCGCAAGGTTATCGTACCTGCCGCACAATGGCAGAAACGGATTGGCCAACGTCACGAAGTGAAAAGCCGCAATCTCCCCTGAAACATGCGAGATTAGGAATAGTTCATAATCGCTTTTCGTTCAATCTAAGATTTGAATAAAAATCGCATAAAACCGCACAACCAAAAGGGGAATCTGAACGCAACCCTTACGCGAAAATTGCCTTTTCACGCTCGCAAAAAATGCGTTTTTTACTTTTTTGTTTGCATCGGACGCTTTTTCGGCCGCTCTCTGCGTCCGCACAAAAAACATCAGTCGAGCCAAGGCTTTGGCCAAAATCGTCTGGCGCGCTTCGCGAGTCAGGCGCGGTTTTCAGAAACTGTTCGTTAAAAAAATTAACCTTTACATGGTCGCTGCAAACGGTACGGAACCGATGTGACAAAGTTGCAACGATCCGATCACTTTAATTTGGTTAACTGTTTTAACCAATTACGTTTTTTCCGGTGACCGCCGTTTGCGAACGCGCTATTTGAGAACGGTGCGCATGGGATTTCGCACCGTTCATGCAGGCCTGAATGCGGCCTGCAAAACGGGGCGCATCCGGATTGGGAGCCGGTCTTGAAATCGACCGATCAACGCGGGTTCAGCCTTCTGGAACTGATCGCCTCGCTGGCCATCGTTTCGCTTGTTTCGGCCGCCCTGTTTCAGTCGATGGCGTCGTGGATGAGACTGTCGAGCCGCGCGTCAGGCGCGGCCGAAGCATCCCTGGCGGCCATCGCCGGCCAGCAAATGTTCGACCGAATTGTCGGCGGGCTCATTTTCGCCTGGCCTGAAGAAACCGCACGCCGGTTCGTTGGCGCCGCTGACGGTTTTTCCGGCATCACGACCACCCCGTTGCATGGCCTGCACCCGCAATTGGCGTCGGCGAGCATCGTAGTCTTGCGACCCAATAACGCGACCCGGGGCAGGATTGTGTACAGGTCTGACGAGATTGAATGGACGCTGCGGGAGTTCGACGGCGCAGCGGCGTTCTCCTATCTGGGCGCTGACGGCGCGTGGCGGGAAAGCTGGCCTCCGGAAACAAATCCGGACCCCGGTTCGTTCGGCGACGCCGCATACTTCGACACGCCGCAATTGCCGGCGGCGATCCGGTTATCATTTGATGATGGCGGCAATTCGACCGTCTGGATTGCCGACATTGCGAGCGATCCGAGAATTCCGCAGCGCGTGCAGGATTTCCAGTGACCGAGCATCCATCGAAACCGATTCATCATGGACACGCCGAAAAAGGGTTCGCCCTGCCGCTGGCGCTCGTCGCCATTGCGTCGCTGGCGCTGATTACCCTTGTCGGGTACCGCGCCGTCGCCAGCGCCACCGCCGTCGTCACCGCCATGCAGGGCAATGCGGGCGCCGAATTGGCGTTGTTTTCCGCAGAGGCGGAGACGGCGTTTGTATTTCTGAGTTCACCGAATATCCAGGGCGGCATTCATACCGAAACAACGCAGCAACCGGCTGAATTGTCACCCTTCGATGAAGTCGACGCCGCTGACCTGACCGCTCTGGATTACTGGAGCGCGAACGGCCAGCAGCGCATCTCGAACGCAGCCCGAACGCCAGTATTCGTAACCTACTACGACGCGTCGGGATTCCCGCCAATCGGCGCGATGGCAGAGGAACGGCTCGCGCTTTTCCTTCGGGCCGCCGGCTTTGTCGAGGATGCGGCTGTCGAAACAGCCGCCCGTCTTGCTGACTATCAGGATAGCGACGTCAGAAGGCGATTTCGCGGCGCCGAGAGAGCGGAGTACCGATTGTTTAACGCCGCCCCGCCAACGAACTCGCCGCTGCGGGCGCCCGGCGAGCTTGCCTCCGTCCTGGAGTTTTCAGCCGTCGCGCCGTTCGAGAGCTGGGACTTTATTTTGCAAAACGCCAGATTTGGCGGCATGAGCACTCAGTTCAAGCCGCAATTGGGGCCACCCGGTCTGGCCGCGATCTTTGAGAACCAGGAAGGATCGGCGTTTGCGGGCGATCCGCTGGAAGGTTTAACCGCCCGGGACACTCAACCCACGGATACGGCGCGGTTTTTGCTTTCCCATCGGGCGGAGAGCGGCTTGACGCGTCGGCGCGCCGTGGAGATCATGCGCACCGCCGGCGCGGCGGATAAGCCGTTCCGCAGGGTATGGATTTACGACAAGGCTGAAAATGACACCGGCCCGGCAGCAAGCGAAGGGCGCGATATGGCGCCGATATTTAAGTCCGCGACTGACGGCGATTCACGCTGACGGCGCGGTCGCGGGCGCACCGCCTTCTTTATCCCTGAAGCCCAACGTTTTTGTGCTGTCGCGTGCAGTCTGCAGTTTTTCGCGCGTGCGCGTCTCCGGCAGGAACGCCAAAGCCCGCGCGGCGGCCAAACTGGGGGTCGCCTTTCGGCAGGGCTATTCGGAACCGCAAACGAGATTGGTGCGCGACGCCGCGGACCCGCTCCAGGCCGGCGTATGGAGCTGGGACGGCGCTTTCATAATTGAAACCGGCCAAATGGCGCGGGCGGTGCGCGTGATTCCGGAGACGCTTGCGCGCAGCGGTTATGACAACGGCGCGCGCCTCATTCGTTGCATCGACGGATTAGAAGGCCAGGTCTGGCGGGATAGCTCGCTCGTGGCGTCGCGTTGGTGGCCAAAAACGCCGGCCGCACGGGAATGGCAGCATTTCATCCGCGCGGCCCAGGCGCCTTTGGACATGGCGCAGGGCGCGGCGCCGACGCCATGTGAAGCGCCGTTTCGAGACGACCTGCCATTCATTGATCCTGAACCGGAAAATCTGCGACTCACTTTTGCGCCCGCGCGCATCGGCGCCGCCGCGGCGTGCGTCCTCGCGTTAGTCGCCGCCTTCGAAGCGACGCAACTCGTCACGCACAGAAGCGAAGCGGCGGCCAGCAGCGCGCAAATCCGCGAAGCGCTCGCCGAAAACAGCACCGCCATTGAGGCGCGGCGCAGGGCGCTGGAGGCCGCCGCGCAAATCGAACAGCTCGCCGAAACGGAAAACCCGGCCACGGTCGTCGAAGCCTTGCTCGCCATTGCCTCGGAATTTCCGGCAAGTTCAGCACGGCTTGCAAATTTTCGCGTCAACGACCGGACGGTCGAAGCTCGAATAATCGCAGACGAAAATGCTGAATTCGATATACCCGTTCTCGTTTCTCGCCTCGAAAAGAACAATGTTTTGACCGACGTCTTCATCGAACGGCGCGGCGCGCAAACGCTCGGCATCACCGCCACGACCGTCGCAACCGACGGATCAAATGGCGCCTCGCCGGATTTGCGAGACTGATGGACATGTTGCAGCAAATTGAAAACCTGAAGCAGTCTCTTAACCCGCGCACGCTTTACGGCTTGATTGCACTGGGGGTTTTGCTTGGATTTGCATTCATTGCGCGCATGGATGACGCGGTTGAACAGGCCCGGGAAGTTCGCACGCAGGCGGACGAACGGCTGGCGCGTCACGGCGGCGCCATCGACGAAAAATTATGGCGCGATCGCGCTGAGAATGCAGAAAGCGCGCTGTCGCTTTGGCAAGCCACCCAATGGTCCGGGCCGACGGCGGGCTTTGTTGCGGCGGAACTGCAAGGCGCGATCAGCGCGGCGGCGCGATCGGCCGAACTCAACGTGCTTTCGGTGGAAGTCGAGCAGGCTCCGGTAGAATTGCAGAGCGGAAGCGCCCTGCAATTTCGCCTGGCGACCGATTCGCGCAGCGGCGACAGCGTCGCAAGATTGCTTGCGGCCCTGGCCGCTCATCAGCCAATGATTGTTGTCGACGAGGTAAACGCCGTGTTTGACGAACAATCAAGCGGCCGTTTTTTTGCAGCCGGCTACGCGCCAGTTTCTCTGTCGGCGCCCCGGCAGCAGGACAATAGCTGAGATGCGCCCGTTCCTGATATCGCTCGCGGCGACCGTCTTAATCGGAGCGCTGACCGGCTGGATCGCCGCTGGCGGCGGCGCCGGCGCATTGCGCGACGATCAAACGCCGTGGTCGCTCCGCGACCATCCTCAACTGGGAGACGCAGAACGGCTTCGGCTCTATTCCGCTCTGATGGCGACAAACCACCTTGGCGAAAGACCCGGCGAGCAGGAAAACGCCGCGCCGGAAGGTGCGGAAGACCAAACGCCGCGGATTGCCGGCGCATGGAGCAAGGACGGCGAGATCGCCTTGAGTTTCCACAGCGCCGGCCAGGGCTACATCACAGCCGGGGTCGGAGACGCGTTGCCCGGGGGGTGGATCGTCACCGACGCCAGTCTGGAGCGGGTCATTCTGGAACGAAATGGCGAAATTCGCGAAGTCACTGTTTTCCCCTATGACAACCCGGGGATCTGACCTGCGGCGGCATATCGGCCCGTGGAAACAATTGCGTTGCCGGCGGAGGCATTCTTTGAAATTAAGGCGGCCCGAATCGGTTGAGAAGTATGAAAGCAGACGCCGATCACTAGAAAGCGACATCCTTTGGACTCTATCACCGTAGACTGCGGCCGAAACGACAACATGGCCGGCCATGGCGCTGTCGCGTCGACGCGTGCGCCGGCGGGGTGCAGGCTCGACCGCCTGTCCAACGCCTTACGGACGCTTGGCGCCTGTCTGTTCGTCGCCAGCTGCACCCTTAGCAAACCGTTTCCAGAGTACTCGATATCGGGAAATGAATCGTCCGACGTTGAGCGCTCAGAGGCGACCGCGTCGTCCAACGCGCAGGCTCAGAACGCAGCCGGAAGTGACAGAAACGGAGAAGTCAGCCAGCTTCGCTCTGTGCCGTCGATCGGCGACGCCGTCGGCGTCAGCGATACGTCAAGCGCCGGCCAGCCGCCGCCCTTCGGCATAGAAGAGGTTGATACCGTCGTCCCGCCGCTGGCGTTGCCGGCGTTTATCGACTTGGTCTTCGGACAGATCCTGAATGTTCCGTATACGACGGGACCCGGCGTTGCTCAGCGATCCGAAATCGTGCAGCTGCGGTCATCGGGCGCCATGTCGGCCGATGTCTTTTTCGGGCTCGTATCCATGACGCTCAAGGATTACGGCATACGCGTTTCCCCGGAAGACGGCGTCTATCAAATTCTCGAAGACAGCGCGCTTAAGGCGCGCATCCCGCGGTTCATTCGCTCGCGCGCGCGCGCCCAAACGCCGGCCGGCCTGCGTCCAATTGTGCAGTATGTCGAACTCAACGCGATTGACTCCGGCACAATGGCGGGAATTCTCAATCAGGCGTTGGGCTCCAACAATGAAAATCTGACAATAAACTCCCAGCGGTCGGGGAACTTTGTCATCCTGAACGGCTTGCCGGAGGACGTGAACGCCGCGCTGTCCATTATCTATGACATGGACGAGTTGCAGTTTGCGGGCACGCAGGTGCAACGCGTTTCGCCGCGCTACTGGAATGCATCGGACCTTTCGGCCGAATTGCAGAACATCCTGGGAGCCGAAGGGTGGCAGGTCAGCTTAAGCGCGAGCAGCCCAATGCCTATTCTGTTGCTTGCCGTTGAAAGATCGAATGATCTCCTGATTTTTACGCGGGAGGATCAGGCCCGGGCGCGTGTTATCTACTGGATCCGCGAGCTTGACAGACCGGCCCAGCGAGGGGACGCGCCGCAGGTTTTTGTCTATTCGGTTCAGAACCTGGACGCGACAATTCTCGCCAACACGGTCAATGAGGTGCTGGCTGGAATCGACGCGGACGCCGGGCCGCTTGCGCTCGCTGCAGCGCGGGCCACAGGCGGCGACGGGGACTCTGGCGGTCCGGCAGGCGGGCTGGTGGTCGACCCGCTGGGCAATCGCCTGGTGTTTACCGGAACGCCAAACGAATATGAGCGCCTGCTGCCGCTGCTTCGTCAGCTTGACGTGCCGCCCGCGGAGATCCTGGTGGAAGTCATGATTGCTCAGGTCCAGTTGACGGACAGCACGGAATTCGGCGTCGACTGGACCATTCGTAATTTGAATGACCAAGCCTTCAATAATCCGAACAGGACCGGCACGGACAGAGCATCGGGCCTTTCCGGCATCGTTTCCAATGGCGGATTCGGACCTGCAGGCGTTGCGTTCGGCGTGCTGTCGCCGGACGTGGAGGTGGCGATCGACGCCTTCGCTCAAAACAACCAGGTCAACGTTCTTTCAACGCCGCGCCTGCTCGCCCGGTCAGGCGCGTCGGCGTCCGTCCAGGTTGGCACAGAAGTGCCGATCCTTTCATCACAGGCGACCGCTGGTGACGCCGGCAATCCAAATGCGATTCTCCAGGAGGTCCAGTACCGGTCGACCGGCATCATCTTACAGATTGAACCCATCGTTTTCAGCGACAACCGCATTGACCTGACCATTAATCAGGAAGTTTCCTCCACCTTGCCAACAACGGGCGTGGCCGGCAGCCCGATTTTTAACAACACGAGCGTATCCACCCAACTGTCCTTAGAGGACGGCGGCACGGCCGTCATCGGCGGTCTCATTCAGGACAACATCACGCGCGACAATAGCGGCGTTCCGTTCGTCAAGGACGTGCCGGTGCTCGGCTCCCTTTTCTCCACCAACTCAACAAGCGTCGACCGCACCGAGCTTGTCATTCTGATCAAAGCCTATGTCGTCCGCGGACAGGCGGATCGGGACGCCTTTGTAAACAAGTACAAAGGCGAAATCGATCAGACGCTTCGGGAAAACAATTTACAGACCCTGCGTCCACGAGACTTTTAACCAACGATGCCGTCCGCTGACAGAAAAGCGACGCCGACGAAGAAACTTCAAGCAGGCTTTTCCCTGCTTGAAGCGCTTGTCGCGGTAGCGCTCATTGCTGCGGCGTTTCTGCCGCTCCTGGCCTTGCAAGGCCAGCTGACGCGCACTGTGCTGGCCGTGGAACGGGCGGAAACCAACATCAAGGACATGTCCAGCGCCCTTTCCTTTTTGCGCACGATGAACCCTATGAGAACGCCGGAGGGTGTTGAGAACATTGGCGACGCGACGCTCTCCTGGACAGCCCGCCCGATCTCCAACGAACGCCCGGCGCTCAATCAGGGCGGCGCCCCCGGCCGGTTTGTGATGCAGCTTTACGATGTGGATGCAGAGCTCTCATATGAGGACGGCCGGCGGTCGGCGTTCACCGTTCGCGCCCTGGGCTGGCGAGCGACGGCGCCGTTTTCAGCCGCCATACCGTGATGTCTGACGCCAGTATGAAGTCCGAACGGTGGGGCCAGGCATGACCGCCTCGTCGCCGGCGCCCCCGCGCATCACCGTCATCATTGTCAATTACAATTCAGGCCCGCGCCTTCAACGCTGTCTTGAGGCGCTGGCCGCTCAAACAAGACCCGCAGATGAAATCATCGTTGTCGACAACGGGTCGAGCGACGCATCGATGGGGGCCGCACTTACCGACGCGGCCAACGTCACAGCGATCGAGGCCGGCGAAAATCTCGGCTTCGCAGTCGCCAACAATCGCGCCGCGGCGCGGGCATCCGGCGACTGGCTGGCCTTCCTCAATCCGGACGCGTACCCGTTTCCCGATTGGTTGAGCGAGGTCGAGGCGGCCCTGCTGCGATATCCGCTCTACGACGCGTTCGGCTCGCTACAGATCGACGCCAACAATCCGGAGCGGCTGGACGGCGCCGGCGACGTCTTTCACGGCAGCGGAACGCCCTATCGAGGTCACTTCGGTTGGCCGGTCGAGACGGCGCCGGCGGACGGGGAATGTTTTTCGCCCTGCGCGGCGGCTGCGATTTACCGCAAGGCGGCATTCGAGGAACTCGGCGGATTTGAAGAAAGTTTCTTTTGTTATTGTGAGGACATCGATCTTGGCTACCGTCTGCGCCTCTCGGGCGGGCGGGCGTTGCAACTGCACAGCGCAAAAGTGCTGCACGAGGGATCGGCGGTAACCGGACGCCACAGCAATTTCTCGATTTATCACGGTCACAGAAACCGGATCTGGACCTTCCTCCGAAACACGCCGGCGCCGATCTTTCTGCTCGCCCTTCCCTATCATCTGCTCACGGACTTAATCTTGTTTGCACAGTTCCTTTTCGCCGGCCGCAGCGGCATATTTGCCCGCGCAATCCGCGACGCCATCGCAGGGGCGCCGCAGCAATGGGCTGCGCGCAAGCGCATTCAAGCGGCGCGCAAAGCGTCCATCGCATCGATTTTTGAGGCGATTACCTGGTCGCCCTTTGCGCTCTGGCGCCGCCGAGCAGACATTCACCCGGCTCAAGAACCGAAGAAATAGAGACGGCCATCGGCTGTGACGGGCCAGGAAATGCGTGCACGATCGCCGCGTTAAACCCAGGCGGCCGACACCAGATATGTTGGCGATGTCGGCGTAATCGTGACCGTTGCAACATCGCCTTTTATGATCGGCCGATCTATTTGAACGACATTTTTGCCGCCAGCGAGCGGCATGGTTGCGCCGCCAACGGACACGCTTCCCGCCGCGCCGTCAGACACAAAAAGTTCAAAACTGCGCACAGGGCTTTCGCCGTAATGAACGAGCGGCAGGCGCGCGCAATCGTGAACGCGCCCGGCGCGGTCGATCCCGCCGATAATGCGGCCGCGGCCCGCTTTTCGCCGCCTGATCCGGTCGGACAGGGACGCTGGAACGCCATATTCAAGGACATGGTGAAGCGCAAAACCGACGCGGGATTTCGTCTTTTCAACGAAGCCCCTGTTTGCACCGATGATGCGTTCCAGCTCCGCGCGCCGCGCTTTGTTGAATCCGCCCGTCTTGGCGTCGCGACTCCACAATACCCGTGACAGAACCTCGTCAACAAAATCGAACCTTGCGCCCGCGCGCCAAAGGCGCACCCACAGATCCCAGTCCATTGTATAATGCAGGTCCCGGTTCAAACCGCCAATGTCTTCCACCGCCGCGCGGCGGAAAAAACATGAGGGCTGGGATATGATGCAGTCGCGCAGCAGCCGCTCGCCGGGCGGCTTCACCGCCCAGTGAAAACCGCGATAGGCCGCTTCGTCGTCGATAATCGTACTGTCCCCGTAAAGAACATCGACATCCGGCGCCGCCTTCAGCCGTTTTGCGACGGTTTCGAGGGCATGCGGATAAAGCGCATCGTCGGCGTTGAGCCACCCCAGAAACGGCGCCGACGTGTTAGCCCACCCCTCAATTATAGCGTCCGATTGCCCGGCGTCGGCGCCGGTGCGCCGGTAAACGAAACGATCATGAAACCGATCAAGGGTTTCTGCGACGCGCCGGTCGCCCGATGCGTCGAGCGCCGCGATTTCAACGGCGTTCCCTTGCGCGCACAGGCTCTCAATGCAATCAGGCAGCAGCGGGTGCCATGCGCCGATCGGTACGGAAATCGCGAAGCGCGGGCGCGTCACGGCTGCGGTTGCGCCCGCACCGCCTCGTCACGCGTTTCAGCGTTTCGGCGCGCAAGCGCTTCCACCTGTAGACGCCTGGCTTCTTCCTTAAACAGCGTCAATCCCTCATCGACATCGCCGTCAAACCTGACGCGACCGTTATCGAGCCACAGAAGCCGACTGCACAGTTCACGAAGAACGCCGTCTGAATGGGTCGCCATTACCAGAACCCCCGCGCGTTTTGTGAGGTCGTCCATGCGCGCCTTGGCGCGTGACCGAAACGCAGCATCGCCGGCGCCGAAAACTTCATCGACAAGCAATATCTCCGGCTCGATCGCCGTGGCGATTGCAAATCCCAATCGCATTTTCATACCGGCTGAATATGTTCGCAACGGCATATGAATGAAATCGCCGATATCGGCGAAACGGATAATGTCGTCTTTCGCCGATGCAATTTCAGCGCGCGACATGCCGAGCGTTCGGGCGGAGATATAAATATTCTCCGACCCGCTTGCATCTTCGTTCATGCCGATGTTGGGCGCAAAGAGGGTTGAAATGCGCCCGGAGATGTCAATGCTCCCCTCGGTCGGCTGGTAAATGCCCGCCAGGACCCGCAGCAACGAAGATTTTCCCGCACCGTTAACGCCAATAAGCCCGATTCGCTCACCAGCCCTGATATCCAGCGTAACGCCGTCGAGAGCCTTGCAGAAACGTCCGCCATCGCCGTCAACGATGCGCGAATTATCGTCAAATTTCCGACGGCGCGTGAACAGATCGCGCAGCGACCCGCCGCCCACGGGCAGGTATAGTTTCACCGAATCCAGTTTCAAATGGTTCATATGCGTCTTTGCTGTTGCGCACGACGGCGAGCTCTAAAGTCGATAAATCAATCGCGACCGGAAACGCGACTGAACCCATAGCGAGATCAGGAACGCTGTGATGGTTATCGCGCCGACGACGATCCACGCCTTGAGGGAGGCGACTTCGCCGTTCAACGGCGCGCGCACCAATTCAATGAAGTACGAGAACGGGTTGTATTCCGAGATGACCTTTCGAACCCCAACATCGCCCTGCCATATGATCGGCGTCGTGAAGAAAAGAAACCGGGACATCGTAGGCATGATATGGGCAAAATCGCGGAAATAAGCGCCAATGACGCCGAATACCGTCAATGTACTGAACATAAACAATGCATAGAGGACAGGAACGAACAGTATGAGCAGCGTATTGACGTTGATGACGCCGCCAAACCAGATGATCGCGATAATCGGTATGGGGGCGTTCAGGGCGCTTCGACAGAACAAAAAGGAGAGCTTTCGCACAGTGATATGCGGTATCTCAACGGGCGTATTCTTGATGAGCGAGGCCTGATAGGTAAAGTGCGTCGCTCCCTCGCCAAGCGACGACGAGAGAAAATCCCACGCATAATAGCCGAGCGCCACGTAGAGCGCATAATTCGTATTATCGCCAAGCCCGTTGCGCAGCACGACAACGATGAGCACAATGAACAACGCCATCTGGATCGGCGACCAGAGCGGCCCGATGAGGGACAGACGAAACCGCGCGATAAAATCATACCAGCCGAGTTCAACGGCGGCTCGATACTTTGCAACGCCGTGATACAACCGGCTCAAGGAATGGGTGGAAAGATCTGCCGTCGGCGCCTGGGGCAATGACTATTCTCCGACCTGGTCGCAAAACGGCGCCGCTCAGGTACAGCTCGTGCGTCGTCAAAAATCCCCTCATATAGGGAAGCCGGGCGACGGACAACATGGTTTTCGCGTCGCCGGCGCCGCAGCGGCCGCCCGGTTTTGATTGCGCGGAGACAGCGCGCCGAAGATCATGAAAGCCGCAATAACGACAGGATGTCTCGCGCGCTGATTCTGATATGCGGTTTCTTCTGACAAACGATGCGCTCTCCGCCCGAACGCCTTCTTCTCAACCCTTCTATCACTTGGAAGGTTTGCCGAGATGTATGCCGCATTCCGTTTTCGCCTGTCCGGCCCATCGCCCCGATCTCTGGTCGCTCTCGTCGACGACTCTGGACGTGCACGGCATACAGCCAATTGAATGATAGCCGTCCTTGGTCAGCGGATGGGGCGGAAGCTTGTGCTGCTCGAAATAACCTCGAACGTCCGCCCCGCTCCATCGCGCCAGCGGATTAAGTTTGCAGGAACGGCCGTCATGTTCGAGAATCGGCATCGCATTGCGAAACGTCGTCTGATGACGCTTGCGTCCGGTTATCCAGCAGTCAAAGCCCTTTAGCGATCGCGTCAGGGGCTCGGCTTTCCTGATCTCGCAGCATGCATCCGGGTCGCGCATGGAGAGCGTCCCGTCGGCGTCACGCGCTTCCAGGTCGCGCTTTCGCGGGCCAATAACGCGGACGTCCTCAAGGCCGAGGAAATGCTGCATGCGGGACCGATAGCGCAGCGTTTCGCCAAACAGCTTCAAGGTGTCGAGAAACAGTACGGGAAGCGACGGATCAACACTGGCGACCAGGTGGAGCAGCACGGCAGACTCAGCGCCGAAAGAGGAAACGACGGCGATGCGGCGGGGAAACAGGTCGCCGGCGGCGTGCGCGATAATCTCCTGCGCCGGCGCATTCTCATAGCGATCGTTCAAAGCAGGAAGGTCGTCAAGCAGCATAGCCATGGATGTCGCAATCGTCCGATCTGCGCCCGCCACGCCAGGATTAAGACTTACGGGCCCCCTTAGTTTGCAGGAAATGGTTTAAAAGGTCGCAATTTGCGGCGTCAAGCAGCGAGTTTCCGCGATCTCCGCCAGGGGTTGCGCAATCGGACCGTCGCGCTCTATCAACCCGCGGTCTTGCTCCCCGGCGCGCTGTTGCGCCATATGAGCGCTGGAGCGGGACCGACGGGCGCGGAGGCGAAAATGAAAATTCTGGTGATTGGCGGAGACGGATTTTGCGGATGGCCGACCAGCCTGCATTTATCCAACCTCGGCCATGACGTCATCATTGTGGACAATCTTTCCCGCCGGAAGATCGATATTGAGCTTGAGGTCGAATCCCTGACCCCGATCAAATCCGTCTCGACGCGGCTTGCCGCATGGGAAGAGGTCTCCGGCCGGCGGATCATATTCGAAAATATCGACGTCTCGGAGAATTATGCGCGGCTCCTGAACCTGCTGCGGGATTTTGAGCCCGATGCAATCGTCCACTTCGCCGAACAGCGCGCCGCGCCCTATTCGATGAAATCGTCTTACCACAAACGCTATACGGTCGATAACAATCTCAACGCCACCAACAACATCCTCGCGGCAATCGTCGAATCCGGCATCGACGCGCATCTCGTTCACCTCGGCACCATGGGCGTTTACGGATACGGCACCGCCGGCATGAAGATTCCGGAAGGATACCTGCCTGTAACGATCGAGACCGATGACGGGCGTCAGGTCCGTCAGGAAATTCTTTACCCGGCAAATCCGGGGTCGATCTACCATATGACAAAAACGCAGGATCAATTGATGTTCGCGTTTTACAACAAAAACGACGGCGTCAAGGTCACGGACCTGCATCAGGGCATCGTCTGGGGAACGCAGACGGAAGAAACCAAGCGCGACGAGCGCCTGATCAACCGGTTCGACTATGACGGCGATTACGGCACCGTTCTTAATCGCTTCCTGATGCAGGCCGCCGTAGGGTTTCCGTTGACGGTACACGGCACCGGCGGGCAGACCCGCGCCTTCATCCATATTCAGGACACCGTCAAATGCATCGAGCTGGCGATCGAATCGCCGCCGCAACATGGCGAGCGCGTGCGCATTCTGAACCAGATGACCGAAACACACAGGGTGCGCGAACTGGCGAAGCTGATTGCGGACAAGACCGGCGCCGCCGTCGAGAATGTCAGCAATCCGCGCAAGGAAGATTCCGAGAACGATCTGAATGTCGAAAACCAGCGCCTGCTCGGCCTTGGCCTCGACCCGATCACCCTCGAAGAAGGCTTGCTGGAGGAAGTTACGGAGATCGCGCGGAAATATGCCGACCGCTGCGATAAATCCAAGATCCCGTGTGTATCCTACTGGACCACGGAACAGGAAAGCGGTGCGGCGAAATCCGCCTGACCGGCGGCGCGCCGCTTTCGGTGTTAACAGACGGCGAAAAAAGTAACTGCGCGGCAATGGCGCATTTAGACAACGAAATGGCGGCCTGAACGACATGACGAAGAAAGTAGCATTGGTCAGCGGCGTAACCGGACAGGACGGCGCATATCTCGCGCAGTTGCTCCTTGACAAAGGATACGAGGTTCACGGCATCAAGCGGCGTTCGTCTTCTTTCAACACCGCGCGCGTGGACGCCTTGTATGAAGACCCCCACGAACACGAGACATCATTTTTTCTGCACTATGGCGACCTTACGGATTCCACCAATCTGATCCGTCTCATTCAGGAGACGAAGCCCGACGAAATTTACAACCTTGCGGCTCAAAGCCATGTCCAGGTCTCGTTCGAGACGCCGGAATACACGGCGAACGCCGACGCAATCGGGCCGCTGCGCCTGCTTGAAGCCATGCGCATTCTCAATCTGCAGGACAGGGTGCGATTCTACCAGGCGTCGACATCAGAACTTTACGGCAAGGTGCAGGAAATTCCGCAGACAGAGACGACGCCGTTCTATCCGCGCAGCCCGTACGCCGCGGCGAAGCTCTACGCCTACTGGATCACAGTGAATTACCGCGAAGCCTACGGCATGCATGCGTCGAACGGCATTCTCTTCAATCATGAAGGCCCAACGCGGGGAGAAACGTTTGTCACGCGCAAAATCACGCGCGCTGTCGCCGCCATCGAGAAGGGCCTGCAACAAACGCTTTATCTCGGCAATCTCGACGCCAAGCGGGACTGGGGCCATGCCCGCGATTACGTGGAGGGCATGTGGCTGATGATGCAACAGGACGCGCCGGACGACTATGTGCTGGCCACCGGGGAAACCCATTCGGTCCGGGAGTTTGTGGAACTGGCGTTTGCCGAGGTCGGGCGCAAGATACGCTGGGACGGCGCCTCGGTTGACGAAGTCGGCCGCGACGACGGCACGGGCGACGTTCTCGTGAAGATCGATCCGCGGTATTTCCGTCCGACGGAAGTCGACCTTCTGATCGGCGATCCGTCAAAGGCGCGGGAAAAACTCGGCTGGACCCACAAAACGTCCTTTACAGATCTCGTTAAGGAGATGGTCGCCGCCGACCGCGAAGCCGTGGAGCTGGAGCGGCACCGACGCGACCGTACGGGCTGAACAAAGACGCGCCCGACAACGGCGACTGAAACGAGAAACACGAAGGACGGCTGCCACTTTCATGTACACGCTGACGGGCAAAAAGATATTCGTTGCAGGCCATAGGGGCATGGTCGGCGGCGCGCTTGTTCGCCGCCTGGGCGCCGAGAACTGCACGATCATCACTGCGGGCCGCGACATTCTGGATTTACGGGACCAGGCGGCGGTGCGCGCATTCCTCGCGGACAAAAAGCCCGATGTCGTCATTCTCGCCGCGGCAAAGGTCGGCGGCATTCTTGCGAATGATACGTATCCGGCTGATTTTCTATACGACAACCTCGTTATGGAAACGAATGTCATCGAGGGGTCTTTTCGCGCCGGCGTTGGGAAGCTTTTGTTTCTGGGTTCTTCGTGCATTTACCCGAAGCATGCGCCGCAGCCGATTCCGGAAGACGCTCTCCTGACCGGACCGCTCGAACCCACCAATGAATGGTACGCCATTGCGAAAATCGCCGGCCTTAAACTGTGCGAAGCTTACCGGAAGCAACATGGCGTCGATTACATTTCCGGCATGCCGACCAATCTCTACGGCCCGGGCGACAATTTCGATCTCGAAAAATCCCATGTAATTCCAGCGCTGGTGCGCAAGGCGCACGAAACGAAAGAGGCGGGAAAAACCGGCCTGACGGTCTGGGGCAGCGGTGCGCCGCGCCGCGAGTTCCTGCATGTGGACGACTGCGCCGACGCCCTTGTTTTTCTCCTCAAAAACTATTCGGGCGCCAGCCATGTGAATATCGGATCCGGGGACGACGTTACGATCGCCGACCTCGCCAGGGAAATCATGGACGTGGTCGGCCTTGAAGGCGCGCTGAATTTCGACACGTCAAAGCCCGATGGAACGCCGCGAAAGCTGATGTCCAATGACCGCCTCGCGGAGCTTGGCTGGCGCCCGTCAATCGATTTGAAGGACGGCCTGCGATCCACATACCAATGGTTCCTTGAAAATCAGGCGGCGGTGCGCCTGACTGTTGCCTAAGGGTTGCCTGAAGGCCGGCAGGCGCCGACTTAGAGGCGCCCGAACCCAAGGCGACTTCCGTTCCAAAAAAGTTTCCGCCCCGGCGCAATAGACAGGCCACGCGGCCAGTGACATATCTCAGCGCCATGGATGCGATTCAAACAGAATCAGGCCGCGTAAGCGTCGACGCCGATACGGCGTTTGTGCTGGGCAACGGTCCGTCGCTCGCGAATGTCTCGCTGCCCTCGCTCAGCGCTTACGCCACGATCGGCATGAACGCCGCCTATCGTTATTGGCGCGAGATTGACTGGCGGCCACGATATTACGCTTGCGTCGATCTCGTGGTCGGCATGTCGCACAAGGACGAAATTGCCGCGCTGATCGAAGAAGGGCGCATTGAGCGGTTTCTTCTGCGGGCAAACCTGATCGATGCGCTCGGACCGACGGCGCGGACGAGACGCGTTGTGAACTTCGACGCCGTGCGCGGCGGACGAACACTGTTAAGCGTCAATCCGCCTACGACCGGGAGCCATTCAGCGCTTTGGGCGGCCGGCATGGGGTACAAGAAAATCGTCATCCTCGGCGTCGATGCTCAGTATAAGGAAATCGTCGACGGCGCCCGGCGCGGCGACGGCATTGAACTTGAAATCGTCGAGGCGCGCGACAACCCGAACTATTTTTTCAAGGGATATCAGGCGCCCGGCGACAAATACAATATTCCCAATCCGCGCCCCGATCTGCACATGAACGCCTGGCGGCGCGCGGCGCTGCGCCTGCGCAATGCCGGAATAGAAATCTATAACGGCAACAGTAAATCGGGCGTGCGCTGCCTGCCATTTGTCGAACTGGAACCATTCCTCGGCGCCGGCGCCGAACCGACGCCGCCGGACGAACTGATCGAAGACATTGAAGATGAGGACGAGCCGGGTTCTCCGGCTGACGGGAAGTCCCGCATCAGAGCGTTTGTCGCAGCCTACGGCCCCGGATCGGTCGCGGCGACGGCGGCGGCCGCAGCGGCGCTGGCCGCATGGATCGCCTTTGCGTCGCCGTCGATGGCTTTAATCGCGCTCGCCTGCGCCGGCCTGGGCACCCTGGCCCTTCTGGCGGCCGGCCTAGTATATACGCGCTTCGCGATCCTCGGGCATCTGACGCGCCAGGAAGCGGAGCTTACAGCCTTGCGCGCAAGGATCTCCGATCTCGAACGGTTTGCGGACAAAACCCCCATGGGCCTTTAAGGGCCCTGAAGACTGCGGCATAAACCGGCGACCCAGCGCGAAGCGGACAGACTCGGCAGTGGAATAGCTCCTCCGGAAGACGGATTGTATGATTGGAAACTCAAAACGCCTGACGGCACTGTTGCCGATGAAAGCACACAGCGCTCGCGTGCCGTCGAAGAACTTTCGCATGATCGCGGGCAAGCCGCTGTTCCGTTGGATTCTCGACACGCTGGCCGCGACGGAGGCCATCGACCGGATCGTCATCAACACGGATGCCCGCGCAATTCTGGCCGATCAGGGCTTGAGCGACGGCGACTGCGGCGGGAAGGTCCAGATCCGCGACCGTAAGCCGGAAATCTGCGGCGACCTCGTTTCCATGAATCTCGTACTCGCGGACGATATCGAAAATGTGGCCTCGGATTATTACTTCATGACCCATACGACAAACCCGCTGCTTGCGAGCGACACCATCACCGCCATGGCGACGCGTTTTCTCGACGAAGAGGCGCGAGGGGCGGCGGATTCACTGTTCACGGTGAACCGTCTTCAGACCCGCTTTTATGAAGCCGACGGAAAACCGATTAATCATGACCCTGACAATCTCGTGCGCACTCAGGACCTGCCGCCCTATCTTGAGGAGAACTCGGTCGGATATCTTTTCACCGCGGAGGGTTTTGCAAAAACCGGCGCTCGCATCGGGGAACGCCCCTTCATGTTTGAGACGCCAAAGCTTCAGTCGATCGACATTGACGATCCGACCGACTGGTTTATCGCCGAGTCTATGCTGATGCGATTGGCTGCGGGCGAGACGCTGCCGGAATCGCCCGCCTCATGACCCTCCCCAACGTCCTCGTCACCTGCCCGCCGATGCTTGGCCTGATCAGTGAATTCGCGCCGGACTTTGCGGAGAACGGTCTTGCCTTTACGCCAGCGAAGGTTTCGCAGGTTCTGTCAGAGGACGAACTGATCGAAACGGTTCCCAGTTACGATGGCTGGATCATCGGCGACGACCCGGCGACGCGGCGCGTTGTCGAGGCAGGCGCGGCAGGCAAGCTGCGCGCAGCCGTCAAATGGGGCGTGGGCGTTGACAATGTGGATTTCGAAGCATTTCGGGATGCGGGTCTTTCTGTCATCAACACGCCCGGCGTCTTCGGGAGCGAAGTCGCTGATATCGCCATCGCCTATGCGATCGGCCTTGCCCGCGAGACCTATTTCATAGACCGGGAAATCCGCACACAGAACGCATGGCCGAAACCGACCGGGATTTCTCTTGGCGGACGCACTGTCGGGCTTGTCGGCTTCGGCGATATCGGATCGCAAACGGCGAAGCGACTTCTTGCTTGCGGCGCGAACATTGTTGTCTATGACCCGGCCTACAAACCCGTCGCGGGCCTCGATGTAGAGACGGCGACATGGCCGGCGCGTTTGGGCGAAGCTGACTTTCTGATTTTCACCTGCCCTCTCAACGAGGCCACACGCCATATGTTCAACGCCGATACCGCGAGCCTGTTGAAGCCGGGCGTCAGGGTTGTCAATGTCGCGAGGGGCCCGGTCATAGATGAAACTGCGCTCATCGCCGCGCTTGAAAGCGGCGTTGTTCATTCGGCGGCGCTCGATGTTTTCGAGATCGAACCTCTTGCGCCGAACAATCCGCTGCGCCAGTTTGAGCAATGCATTTTCGGGTCTCATAACGGTTCCAATTCGGCCGACGCCGTTCGCCGTGTCAGTCGCATCGCCATCGAGAAGATCGCACAGTTCCTCGGGAGCCGGACATGAAACGCAGCGTACTGATAACAGGCTGCAACGGCGGCATCGGCACGCGCCTTGTCGACGCGTTCATCAAGAATGGCGATCGCGTTGTCGGCGTCGATCGCATGACCGCAGCGAAGCCGACGCCGGAGATGTCATTTGTTCAAATGGACATCGGCGACTTCGCGCGGACCCCGAAATCGATCAGCGAATTCGAGAAAAAAGTTCGCGCGGCCTGCGGCGACGCGCCCTTGCGCGCCGTGATCAACAATGCCGCCGTGCAGCATCTCGGCAGACTCGACGCGCTTGCCGCTGACGCAATCCTGGAAACCCTCGACGTCAATGTCGTCGCGCCAATGCTGATCGCCAAAGCCTTCCTTCCCGATCTGGAAAAGGACGGCGGCGTCATCCTCAATATTGGCTCAGTCCACGCGGAGGCGACGAAGCCGGGCTTCGCCGCCTACGCCACGTCAAAAGCGGCGCTCCATGGCATGACGCGGGCCCTCGCTATAGACCTCGGCCCGGCGGTGCGCGTAAACGCGCTGGCGCCGGCTGCGACGCGCACGGATATGCTTGAGGCCGGGTTCGCCGGAGACGCCAAGGCCATGCAGGCGCTGACCGATGTGCACCCTCTGCAACGCATCGCCGACCCGGAGGAGATCGCCAGAATTGCCGTCTTCCTTGCCGGCAAGGACGCGTCGTTCATGACCGGTGCGACGATTTACGCCGATGGCGGCGTCCTTTCCCGTCTGCACGATCCGGCATAAGGCCGGCATAGAGCCCGACATGGAAGAGGTCCGCAATTGACCATTTCTGAACAATATCTGGTATGATGCGATCCGCCGGCGGCAAACCGGCGGGACAGGAACGCGACAATCGACCGGGCGCCGGCTCGGAGACAAACCGGGCGGCAACTCGCCGGACTGACTATGAAGGTACTGATTACAGGCGGCGCAGGGTTTATCGGTTCGGCCGTCATACGCGCCGCGCTTGATCGCCGCATCGAAATCGTCAATTTCGACAAGCTGACCTACGCCGCCAATCCCGACAATCTTAAAGGATGGAACGACCGGCCCGGCTATGCGTTTGTGCAGGGCGACATCTGCGACGGCGATGCGGTTCGCGCCGCACTCGAAACCCATGCCCCCGACGCGATCATGCACCTCGCCGCGGAGACCCATGTCGACCGCTCAATCGATGGACCGGGCGCCTTTATCGAAACCAATATCTTCGGCGCCTTTACGCTTCTTACGGAGAGCCGGCGCTATTTCGAGAGCCTTGCCGGCGCGCGCAAGGACCGGTTTCGGTTTCATCATGTTTCCACCGACGAAGTATACGGCGCGCTTGGGCTCGATGGGCTGTTCACGGAAGAAAGCCCCTACCAGCCGAATTCGCCCTACTCCGCATCAAAAGCGAGCGCCGATCATCTGGTGCGCGCCTGGGGCGAGACCTTTGGCCTGCCCGTCGTTACCAGCAATTGCTCCAACAATTACGGCCCCTGCCAGTTTCCCGAAAAACTCATTCCCGTCGTCATCCTCGCCGCGCTGGAGGGCCGGCCCATCCCCGTATACGGCGCAGGCGAGAATGTCCGCGACTGGCTCTTTGTTGAAGACCACGCAGAGGCGCTGCTGCTTGTTCTGGAGAAAGGCGCGCTCGGCGAAACCTACAATGTCGGTGGAAATTGCGAGCTTGCAAATATCGACCTTGTCAGGCTGATCTGCGAAAAAATGGATGAGGCCGCGCCGGCGGGACGTCCCCATGCCGACCTGATAGAGTTCGTTACGGATCGGCCCGGGCATGATTTGCGTTACGCCATCGACGCCTCAAAAATCGAGCGCGAACTCGGCTGGCGTCCGTCCGTCGGCATCGACGACGGCCTTACGCGCACGGTCGACTGGTATCTGTCAAACCGGTGGTGGTGGGAAGCGATCCGCAAACGCGGTTTCCAAACCGGCCGCCTCGGTCTTGTCGATCAGCACAGGACCGCGCCATGAAAGGCATCATTCTCGCTGGCGGCGCCGGAACGCGGCTGCATCCGATCACCAAGGCAACGTCGAAGCAATTGCTGCCTGTATACGACAAGCCGATGATTTATTATCCGCTGTCGACGCTGATGCTCGCCGGCATTCGCGATATTCTTGTGATTACGACGCCGGAAGACCAGGCGGGTTTTCGCCGCCTGCTTGGCGATGGCGGCGCGTGGGGCCTGCGCCTTTCCTACGCCGTTCAACCCAAGCCCGAAGGGCTCGCCCAGGCATTCATCCTTGGCGAGGACTTTATCGATGGCGGAAAATGCGCACTGATTCTTGGCGACAATCTTTTCTATGGCCATGGCCTGCCGGAATTGTTGACGGGCGCGGCGGCGGAAAAAAGCGGCGCCGTCATTTTCGGCAGCCATGTAACGGACCCGCAACGATACGGCGTCGTCGAATTTGACGCGGACTGGCGCGCCGTCAGCATTGAAGAAAAACCGTCGGCGCCGAAATCGAATTACGCCGTTACCGGGCTGTACTTCTATGATGAAAGCGTTTGCGAACGGGCGACGCGCGTTAAGCCCTCCGCCCGAGGCGAACTTGAAATCACGACTCTCAATGAAATGTATTTGAAAGAAGATGCGCTTCAGGTGCGCCTGCTGGGACGCGGCTTCGCCTGGCTCGACACGGGCACCCATGATTCCCTGCTTCAAGCCTCGCAGTTCGTTCAAACGGTTGAGGAGCGACAGGGCCTCAAGATTGGCTGCGTAGAAGAAGTCGCCTTCCGCAAAGGCTTTATTGACGCCGAACAGCTGCGCGCCCTGGCGGCGCCGCTTGTGAAAAGCGGATATGGCGCATATCTGAAACGCATCGCCGACGAGCAGGTCAGGTAGCGACGGACCGGTAGGATGGACATAATCGAAACGGCAATTCCTGACGTTAAAGTCTTCGTGCCGCCGGCATTTGAAGACTCACGCGGGGCTTTTTCCGAAACATTCAGCCACCGCCTCTACGCCGAACATACGCCCGACGTCCTGTTCGTTCAGGACAACGAATCCAGATCGGTAAAACGCTTCACGGTTCGCGGGCTGCATTTTCAAGCCCCGCCCTTCGAACAGACGAAGCTCGTACGCGTTGTGCGGGGGCGAATCTACGACGTGACGGTCGATGCACGAAAGGGCTCGGCGACCTATGGCAAATGGGTTGGCGAAGAACTCTCCGCCGCAAACCGAAAGCAGCTCCTTGCGCCAGCGGGGTTCCTGCACGGGTTTATGACGCTTGAGCTCGATACGATCGTCGCCTACAAGGTGACGAATTACTACGACAAGGCGTCTGACGGCGCCGTGCACTGGGCCTCACCGTCCCTGAACATCTCCTGGCCGGCGCCGGCGGAGAATGTGATCCTCTCGGAAAAAGACGCTTCGGCGGTTGATTTCAGCGCCTTTGAAAGCCCGTTCTCAATTTAGTTCGGCGCATAATGCGCCGGCGGCGCGCAGAGCGAACGACGGATATCCATGCAACCGGAAGTCGCAGTCGCCCATTCTGGCACAGCGTTTGAATAGATTGACAGGCCGGAGGCGATCCTTATTCATTCGGCCGCGCTGAATGCCGGCATCGGCGAGGCCCGCGCATGGAAAAACTAGCGTAAAGGACGAATCATGAAGCTCAGTAACGCCGCATTTCTTGCACTCGCGACCCTGGTCCCGGCGGCGTCCTGCGCCGACCAGAAATCGGACGATGCAACCGACACTGACGAAAAAGCGGAGATCGTCGCGCAAAAGGACTTCCATGTTTATTCGACAGGCGATCTTACGCTTGATTGTCCGCTCGGCTTTGAGAAACTGCAAGCCGAAGCAATCGCCATGGACGGCATGGAACTGGTCACGGAAACGCCCGAACAGGTCGCTTATATGGCCGGACCGGTATCCTTCACGATGACCAAGGACGACCATTTCGCCCATCCGATGATCATCCGCCGCGATGTACAACTCGACGAAGATGAGAAGTTATCTGTCGACATGGCGGCATGCGGTTACGGATCGGAGGAAGACTCCGACAGAGTCATGGAGCGGTTTGCCTTTCTGAACGAACAGTTTCTGTTCCAGCAGACGGTTCAGGTCAAATCAGACGTGAGCGAGGCTACTGTAATCGATCGCGACGGTGAAGAAGCCGAACCGGTCGGCGAAGAGTAGCGCGGACGACTCCGTTGAGCCTGCATCGGGCCCTGCCGTCGACGCCGTCAGACAACGCCGACTTCCAGGCAGTCGTGAACGTGCAATAGCCCGAGAGGGCGGCGCTCGCCGTCAACAATAAAAACAGCGGTAATCTTGCGGTCGGAGAACAGGGCGAGCGCTTCGGCGGCGACGCTGGTTTCGCCGACCACATGGGGGTTTTCCGTCATGATGTCGGCGACGCGGGCGCCTTTAAGCGACCTCGTGAAATGGCGGCGAAGATCCCCGTCGGTCACCATCCCAACAAGAACGCCGTCAGCATCAACAACGCCCACACACCCAAAGCCGGAACTTGAGATGATGTCGACGGCGGTTTCCACGGCGTCATCGCCATTGCACAGAGGCATTTCCTTGTGATGCATCAAATCGGTAACGCGCTTCAGCGCGGCGCCGAGCCGTCCGCCAGGATGGAATGCTTTAAAGTCCTGCGCCGTGACGCCTTTCTTGCGGAGAAGCGCGACAGCCAGCGCATCACCCAGCGCCATCATCATCGTCGTGGTCGTTGTCGGAGCCGGTGTTGACGCCCCCGCCTCCGTCGCCCTGGGCAGCACGAGGCGCACATCGCCCGCTTGCGCCAGGGTCGAACCCGCGCCGGTCGTCATCACGATAAGCGGAATCGCGAATCGCTGCGCAAAAGCCAGAATGTCGCGCAGCTCCTCCGTCTCGCCGGAATTGGAAAGCGCCAGCACAATGTCTTCGCGGGCGATCATGCCGAGGTCGCCATGGCTGGCTTCAGCCGGGTGCACGAAGGTCGCCGCCGTGCCGGTCGATGCGAAAGTGGCGGCGATCTTTCGCGCCACATGACCGGACTTGCCCATGCCGGTCAGGATGAGCCGGCCCTTGAGCGCGGCGATTCGGGCAACCGCGTCGTTCACCGCCGCAGCGAGATCGCTCTTGTCGTCGCGCAGCCGGGCGGCGAGGGCCGACAATCCCGCGATTTCCGTCTCGACGACATCGGCCGCCATATCGTTAAATCTGTTCATAAATCGATGTTCGCCCGGACCGTTTGAGCAATTTGTCTGGCAAAGTTTCGCGCTGTTGCAAAGGGTCGGACCCGTCTATCATATGTCGCCCTTCCGGGCAGCAATGAAAGAAAAGGGCTATCCGCGCAATGCCGCCATCGCCGAACCCCATTGTCGAAATCGCGGCCCCGTCCCGCAAATTGCGGATCGGCCCGGCGGAGCGATTTACGCTGTTTGCGGGCCCCTGCGCGCTTGAGAGCCGGGCGCACGCGCTGGAAATGGCCGGCGCGCTGAAGGAGATCGCCGAGGCGCTGGATATCGGTCTCGTCTTCAAGACGTCTTTCGACAAGGCCAACCGCACCAGCGCCGGCGCAGTGCGCGGCGCGGGCCTTAAGGAGGCCTTGCCCGTGTTTGCGGAAATTCGCGAAACCCTCAGCCTGCCCGTCGTCACCGACGTCCATCAGCCGGACCAGTGCGCCGCCGTCGCCGAGGCGGTGGACGTGCTTCAGATACCGGCATTCCTGTGCCGCCAGACCGACCTGTTGGTTGCCGCAGCGAAAACAGGCCGCGTCGTCAAAATCAAGAAGGGGCAGTTTCTGGCGCCGTGGGACATGAGCCATGTGGTCGCCAAGGTCGTCGACGCCGGCAATCGGAACGTGCTCTTGACAGAACGGGGCGCAAGTTTCGGCTATAACACGCTGGTCACGGATTTTCGCGCCATCCCGACAATGACGGCTGACCCCGGCGCGCCGGTCATCTTCGACGCAACCCATTCGGTGCAACAGCCCGGCGGCCTTGGCGGCGCATCGGGCGGGCAACGCCACATGGTCCCCACGCTTGCGCGGGCCGCCGTCGCCGTCGGCGTTTCCGGCGTTTTTATGGAAACCCATGACAACCCGGATGCGGCGCCTTCCGACGGCGCGAACATGGTTCCACTGAAACAGATGTCTGCGTTGCTGTCGGAACTGAAGGAGATAGACGCAATCGCCAAGGCGCGTTCATCGATCCACGGATTTCCGGCGTAAGGCGGTAAAGGACAATGGCCGTCGAAACGCTTATCGTCATCCCGGCCCGATACGGATCAACACGCTTTCCCGGCAAGCCTCTGGCGGAAATCGCCGGGCAGACCATGTTGCAGCGGGTCGCCGCTCAAGCGCGCGCCGCGGCGGCGAAGATGTCGGACGCCGCATTTGTGGTCGCGACCGACGATCAGCGCATAGCCGATCACTGCGCCGGGATTGACGCGCCCGCCATCATGACGAACCCCGCCTGCCGGAGCGGGTCCGACCGCGCCCTGGAGGCGGCGGAAAAATTCGCGCCAGAGTGCAAATTCGTCGTTAACCTTCAGGGAGATGCGCCATTCACGCCGGTCCACTATCTGACCGCGACGGCCGACGCGTTGCGCCAGAGCGCGATCGATGCGGCGACCCCGTGCATTCGCCTCGACTGGGCGGGGCTCGACGCGCTACGCGACGCCAAACGCACGTCGCCCGCAAGCGGCACGACTTGCGTCTTAGACCCGGCCGGCAAGGCGTTGTGGTTTTCGAAGGCGATCATTCCCGCCATTCGAGATGAAACTGCGCTCCGACAGCAATCGGCGCTTTCCCCGGTTTACCGACATGTGGGCCTTTACGGCTTTACCCGCGCGGCGCTTCACAAATTTACGGCAACGCCGCCGTCCCGCTACGAACAAATTGAGGGCCTCGAACAATTGAGAATGATCGAGAACGGCATGTCCGTGCATTGCGTTCTCGTGGAGCCGCAAGCCGTTTCCACCAGCGGGATCGACACCCCCGCCGATCTTGAACGGCTGAACAGGATGATCGACGAACTCGGCGATCCGGGCGTTGTCGACTGATGGCGACGCTGTTTGCTGCGCGACATGGAAACACGTTCGACGACGGCGATACGCCGACACGCATCGGGCGGCGCACGGATCTGCCGCTGTCGCAATCCGGCCGGGCGCAAGCCGATCAGCTTGGCGCATATTTCTCCGGACATGGCATAACGTTCGCGCATATCTACGCAGCGCCCCTAAGGCGAACCATGGAAACCGCCCAGGCCATCGCCAGACATGCGCGCGGCCGTTGCAGCATTGCGCCGGAACCCGCGCTCCTGGAAATCGACTATGGCCCCGATGAAAACCAGCCGGAAGCCAGCGTTATCGCGCGCATCGGCAAGGACGCGCTGGATCAATGGAACGCCGCATCCATCCCGCCGCCCGGATGGGACGTCGATCCGGAAGGCCTGATCGCGGCGTGGCGCGACCTGTTCGCGCGCATTCGCGAAACCGAACCCGATTGCGTCGCGCTTGCGGTCACCAGCAACGGCGTGGCGCGATTTGCGCTGGACGCCGCTGACGCCGTCCGGCCCGAATTTCCGAAGAAGCTGCGCACGGGGGCGTTCGGTCGAATCGAATTGAACGGCAACAACGCCGTCGTCGCGGAATGGGACGTCAGGCCCTAGGCGCCTTATTCAACGGTCACGGATTTTGCGAGGTTGCGGGGCTGGTCGACATCGGTGCCCTTCGCCGTCGCGGCAAAGTAGGCGAGCAACTGAACGGGAACCGCATAGACGAGCGGCGACAGCATGGGATGGGCGTCTGGCGTCTCGATCGCCGCCCAGACCTCCCCGGCGGCCTTGATGCCGCGCCGGTCCGAAATCAGCAGCGGGCGCCCGCCACGCGCGATAATTTCATGCATGTTTGAAATCGTCTTTTCGTAGTGCCGGTCGCTTGGCGCAACGACGACGACGGGCACATGCTCGTCGATCAACGCAATCGGTCCGTGTTTCAACTCGCCGGCGGCGTATCCTTCCGCATGGATATAGGAAATCTCCTTCAGCTTCAGCGCGCCTTCGAGAGCAATCGGAAAGCTCACCCCTCGTCCAACGTATAGAATGTCCCGCGCCTTTGAGAGATCCGCAGAAATTTTCTCAATCGCCGTTTCCTGCTGCAACGCCTCGGCGATGAGCCGCGGCGTCTCCATCAATGCGGCGACAAGCCCCGACTGATCGTCCTTGGAGAGGACGCCTCGATCAGCCCCCGCCTTCACGGCGAGGCAGGCGAGCGCGACAAGCTGGCAGGTGAACGCTTTTGTAGATGCAACGCCGATCTCCGGGCCCGCGCTGATCTGGAAGATATCGTCCGCTTCCCGGGCGATGCTCGATTCAGCGACGTTGACGACCGCGCCGATGCGCTGACCGTGAGCCCTGGCCTCCCTCAGCGCCGCCAGCGTGTCGGCTGTTTCACCGGACTGGGAGACGAAGATCGCGCCGCCATTTTCCGCATAGGGAACGTCGCGATAACGAAGCTCCGACGCGATATCGATCTCAACGGGCAGGCGCGCCCATTTCTCGAACCAGTATTTCGCGATCAGCCCCGCATAATAGGCCGTGCCGCAGGCGGAAATGATCAGCCGGTCGAGTTTCTGGAAATCAAAGCCGCCCGCGAAATCGCGTAAGGAAGCGTTCGTCGGATCGACAAAGCGCGCCAGCGTATGGCCGACGACCTCGGGCTGCTCATGGATTTCCTTCGCCATAAAATGGCGATGCCCGTCCTTGTCGACCATAGCGTCGGAGGCGGACGATATGATTTCCCGGCGCTTTACCGCAGCGCCGGCGCCGTCAAAAATTTCAAAACCGGCACGCGTGATGACGGCGTGATCGCCTTCGTCGAGATAGGTCACGCGGTTGGTGAAGGGCGCCAGCGCAAACGCGTCGGACCCGACGAACATTTCGCCATCGCCGCGGCCAATGGCGAGCGGGCTGCCCTTGCGGGCGGCGAGAATAAGATCCTCTTCGCCGGCGAATACCGCCGCAATCGCAAACGCACCGCGAATGCGCGCAAGCATTTTTCGAAACGCCTCAATCGGTGCGGCGCTCTCTTCATCCAGACAGGCGGTGATCATTTGTGCGATCACCTCGGAGTCCGTTGCTGACTGAAAGTTCCGGCCCTTGGCGGCGAGTTCGTCGCGCAGCTCGCGGAAATTTTCGATGATCCCGTTATGAACGATGCCGACGCGATCGGTGGCGTGGGGATGGGCGTTTGCGTCGATCGGCGGCCCGTGGGTCGCCCAGCGCGTATGCCCGATCCCGGCACGCCCGGCGAGCGGTTCGCCTGCGAGCTTGCCGTGCAGCGCGTCGAGTTTTCCGGCGGCGCGACGGCGGACGATCTCGCCGTCATGAATGGTCGCGATGCCGGCGGAGTCATAGCCGCGATACTCAAGACGGCGCAGCGCCTCAAGGATCGGCGTCGCAACGTCTTCACGACCGAGTATGCCGACTATCCCGCACATGGCGCACGCCTCCGATTAACCCAACCGCTCACTGGAAACAGGCACATAGGGTAGACGGATAATTGAGGCAATTGATTGAGCAATGTTTAGCGTTATTTCGGCGACGGGACGATCCAGCAAGATATCCGCCCGCGCCGCCGAGGGCCGGCCGGCCGAGGCCCGCAAAAAAGTCGCCGTGACGAGAATGGTACCGCCTTCTGGAATCGAACCAGAGACCTCTAGATCCACAATCTAGCGCTCTAACCAACTGAGCTAAGGCGGCCCAAGAGTAAGCCGAAATAACCCAACCTTTTTAACCACTTAGCTTCCGCGCATCAACCGCCTAAAAAGCGCTCGTGATTCGATTGTGGGTCATTTGGGGCTCGTTTCGTAATCAATTTGGCAATATCTGGCAACGGGCAATGTCGTTATGGCTACGCCTAAAGGCCCGATCCGCCATCCTTTTGCATGTATCTGGCATCGCTGTTTACAGTTCAAGGAACACCGCAATGGAAGAAAGGCAGACGATGGGCGATCAGAAACCGGAGAACGGCCAGTCAGAAAGAACCATATTGGAAAGCGATCAGGTCGCCGTCACATTCGATTTAGAAAACGGTTTCCAGATCATGATGCCCGATTATGACGGTGAGGAAGATTTGCCGGAAGGTGCATTGGCGTTAATCGCCGTAGGAATGCGCCTGACAGACGATCCGGTGTTCTATCAGGAATTGGTAAGCTGGATGAAATCCCGATTGGACCAAGTGCAAACATAGCAAAACTGCTGCTGGTCGATTAGGGACCCAAAGGCGGCAGGTCTAAGTTTGAACCTCTAGGAATTAGACATCTTCGCTACTGTTCAAATCCGCGAAGAATTCGGAAGCAGGTGAAACGCCAGATACGATCAACTTCTCTCTGGCTCGCGTGCATGCAACGTAAAAGAGGTGGCGCTCGGTATCGTAGACCTCATCAAGCTCAACCTCGTCAGCAACCATATCGATCCGATCCTGGTCCGGTAGAATGTTCTCGTCGCAAGCCATGACAATGACCTGGCGAAACTCAAGCCCCTTCGCTAAATGCATTGTGCCAATCGCAACGCGCCCTGTGCGGTCTTCCACCCTATCCGATAGCTCAAGCGGGGTTTGGCCCGCTTCATTCACAGCTTTTCTCGCGCGTGTCAGCTCATCGGCTGACCTAACGAACACGCCAATTTCGTCTGGCGGCATTCCATCATCAACAGCCTCGTGAATGGCTAAACTTATCGCCCGGATTTCTTCCTCGGAATCCGAATGAATCTGAATATCAGGATTAGGCCCATTGAATACTGAGACTGTGCCTCGGCGGTCCTCTTCAATGCCGTCCACATCGCGAACGATTGTGGGAAGAAGTTTGTCAGCCAACTGCCGGATTTGGTGAGATGTTCGGTAGTTAACCTTCAGCGTGTGAGAGCGCCCGCGAACATCAATTCCCAAGCCAAGCCATGAGAATGGCTCTTGGAAAATGCGCTGCCCCAAGTCTCCGGCAAAGAACAAGGCTTGCGGTTCATCAGGTGCAATCGCGGCGATCATTTTCAATTCAGGTACGCCGAGGTCTTGGGCCTCATCCACGATGATGTGTGTAAATGGCTTACCTGGCCGGTCATTGTAGTAGGCTGCTACCTCACCACAGACTGTCGCTGGTGTGTATCGATGCTGGGCAGCCAATATCTCTCTGGTACGCACAAAGACAGGCCATAATCGCTCCCTCTGACGACTACCCAACCTGTTCTTGCGACCCAGACGCGGTACGCGCGCATAAGCCTCCAACCCATCGATTTGCCAGGCATCAATGACATAACGCCACTCGGACATCAGGAAGCGATCTGTAAATCCTTCAAGCTCAAGCTCTTTGGCGGCCTGATCTAAGGCAGAAAAAACATGCTCACGTCTGGCCATTTTCGGATCATGACCATGTATCAGCGTGAAGAGCTCTTTTGCCACACCCTCAAATGGTCGGACTGAAACTCGGTGGTCCAGGTTCGGATCATCGTGCAGCAACAGACCAAGCTTATGCTCCAGCGCATTGGAAAGCGGGCTGGAGAAAGTCGTCAGCAGAAGTTTTGCGGCCTTGTTCGATTGGAGAATATGAGCCGCGCGATGGATGGCCACGACCGTCTTCCCGGTTCCCGCTGAACCGGCGACGCGCGTCGGACCAGAGAAATTTCCGTCAACTAATTGTTGCTGTGCCGGATGCAGATAGATGGCCCATTTATCCCATGGATAGTTGAGGGCCTGCTCCAGCTCTTCCACATTCTCCATGACGCGGAACCGGCGCTGAGCATCGGGGTGCGCGAAAGGATCAGCGCCAGGCTTGGTTTCTCCTGGAACGACCAGTTGCCCAGCCGCGACATAATCCAGCAATGCCTCTGCGGCTTCGGCAGGAATGTACTCCGCAAGATCGAGAAAGTTGTCCTCTGAAGCGTTGCGCACATCTTCCAGCCAATCTTCCGGCACGCCTACACCGAGTAGGTCGTCATCACTGAGTTTCAGGAATAGTGGTGGATGGAATTTGGCCGGCGCCTCAGCCGCAACAGCAACAGTCGGCGCTTCTGCCTCCACATATTTGGGGATGGTGATTTCTTCGACGCGCTCGCGCACCTCTACGATCTGGGCCGCTCCGGTGCGCGGATGGGTGTCGATCCGACGGCGCTCTGCCCATTTATAGGCGTCATCATGATGATCGACGTAAGCGACCAGAAAACTGGATTTGGTCTTGTGGACGATCAAACGAATGTCGCGATTGACACGAAGCGACCAAAAATTCGGGTCTTTCGACTTGTCGATACGATGGAATTTCAAGCCCGGACTTGATGGGTCCTGCTGGAGATCAAAAACGGTCAGCTTTACGGCCTTTTGCTCTTCATTATTAAGCTTGACCAGCGCCGCCTGGAATGTATCTGCCAGAAGGAAATTCATTCAGAATCATCCTTCTTTTCTGACCGTTTCACGCCAATGAGTTTTTGTTGAGAAATGAGGTTGGTTAATCTCTCCTGGTCGCGAACAGCGAGCGGCACCAGCATGTTTTCTAGTTCTTCAGGATATTCTCGACGTAAACGCAACAGCTCCCTGGCATTTTCAATTTGCAAGGACCTAAGGCTTTCGCGCTGCTTATCAGCGTCTATTTCCTTAATGGATGTTTCTATACGGGCCTGTTTATCCCTTTCGCGCCGTAAGTTCCGTTCGGTGAAGAATGTAATGAGGCGATCAATAATTCCTTCAACAGACTTGAACGCCTCGCCAATGCCAAGAAGGTCAACCTTGCCAGGCGATGCGTAATCGACTCGTCGAACCTGAATGCGACTATGCCCCGGCACGGAGTTGCGAGATTCTGCCAACAAGTAGCGGTTAGTCGCATCTAATTGTTCGTCATAGGAATAAAATACTCGCCGCCCTTCAAAGAAAAGGAAATCATGCAAATGGTGGCGGTATGGTCTTTGTAGAGCTTTGTAATACAGAGACTCTGTTGCCTCCATCAGGGCGACAAAATCCTCTGGCTCCCAATTACCATTAATTTTTATTCTAAGCATATCGTAACTTCCTACACTCCAAACACTTTCATCACTTCATCGCCAAAGTGGTTGATCACTTTGACAGCGAAGCGGCCAGTTGAAGGGCGTGCAAAGGGCCGTGACGTGTCGCGGTAAAGCGTTGACCAGGCTTCCTGATCAATTTCCGCTTTCAGGCTCGTCTTCAATGATTTGTATGGGTCATTCGCACCCATAAAGTAGGCGTGCCGGACGAAGAAGCTCTCTTCGTTGTAGTCGGTATCGACAAACCAGGCGGCGATGTCATCCTTACCGGAAGGTCGAACCTCACCGGTTTTGGGGTCGAACACGTCAATGCCCAATACCTCGACAACTATGTTGCCGTCTTTGTCAAAATCCCATTCGATGTCGGGTTCGCCGAATACGACAAACAGGTTGCCTTTGCCGGTATTCTTTAGATCATCGGCCATATGAAGGTCAGGGTTCATCTTAGCCTTCAAGATTGGAAGCGGGCCGAGCTTGTTCACCTCACTTGAGTGAGCGTCAAAGTTAAAGCCACAAGCGACAAGCACATCAAAGCGCCCGTCATTGGCTTCGCGCGCGGCGGCCATAATATCGGATCGCGTGATCGATCCGAATTCCGGCCCGATGAAAATCGCAGCTTTCTTGGGAGCGCCATCCTGTTCATAGGTGCCACTGGCGGCAATATAGTCTCCTGGCCAGCCCTCCATGGCTGTGAAAGTGATGCGGTCCTGCTTGTCGGACTGATGCACACCGGCTGATTTCAGATTCTCCAGCACCATAGTTGCGAAGTCCTGCGCCGGCGAATCGGTGTACGAACGATTTCCTTCCAGCGCATCGATATCGTCAATCAGCTCGCCTTCATCCGCAGGAATCACGCGGTGTGGTGATAGGCTTTCAACGGTAAATGGTCCAGCCACACGGACTTTGGACGTGTCCTCATAAGGGCGGTCATAGAGATATTCGACGTCCGCCTTCTGCGCGATGGATTTGTCAATTTCCTGCTGACGCTTGATGCGCGCATCCCACCAATCGGCGTGAACCTTTTGGGCATCCTGCGACCAGTCTGCGCCTGTTTCACGAGGAATTTCCCATTCCTCCCAGCTTTCGCTCAAGATTACATTCAGTTTTTCGCGCAGTGGCTCAAGTGTCTGCTGCCACTTGTCCCAAATGACATCGATCTCGGCATTGTTGGCAACGGTCTTGAGCATGATGTGGGGCGCACGTTCATATACAAAGCCTTGCCGGAGATCATTGTGTGTTAGCGTGTCCGGTTGAAGGATACCAGAAACCTCCTGTTCCTTTTCCCGCCCCTCAAGACTGTCGGACAGGAAATAGTAAGTGTAGCGAGCGCTCATTAGTCTCGTGCGAGCAAGCGCCAAAGCCACGCGCGATGTATCTATAGTAATCCAGCGTCGCCCCCATTGTTCTGCCACGGTCGCCGTCGTGCCCGAACCGCAGGTAGGATCAAGAACAACATCGCCAGGATCCGTTACCATCAAGAGGCAACGTTGGACTACGAGCGGGTTGGTCTCAACAATATATCTTCTATCGGCTCCAAAACCGCTGGTCTGCGTATCCGTCCATAAGTTGATTAAGGGAGTAATAGAGTAGTCTGAAAGATAATTCACAAAGCGTAGTGTTTTTCCTTGAGCCACAAGTCTGTCCGCCTTGTTTAAACGCTCAAGTCCTTCGCCATGGGTTTTCCAATGAGAGTTTGAAGAAGGCGAATAAGTCTCATTACGCCATATCAGAGGCCTGTCGCGCTCAGAAGGACCATCCGAAAACATCGGATAAGGCTGCATGATTCTAATATCGTTCGGCAAACCACCGATATTCTTCTTTTCCTTTGATGATAGAGGTCTTCTGATTCCATCACTCTGCTCTATCCAAGTGTAATTCGTTGCCCCTTCCTCGCCGGGCTTCTTATCACTGAAGAGTCTACGAACTTTCAAATCAGGCAGCGAGTTGCAGTACCAGAGAATAATGTCATTTACATTTGCAATCGCTGTTGAGCTGTGGCCCCCAGTCTTTTTGAATACTATCTCACTAACAAAATTTTCTTCGCCAAACACCTCGTCCATTAATGCGCGGACTCGATGGACATTCTCATCGCCGATCTGAACGAAGACCGAGCCGCTCTCGGTCAACAAATCCCTCATAGCAGTGAGGCGATCGCGCAAGTAAGTGAGATAACTGTGAATGCCGTCCTTCCAGGTGTCCCGAAAGGCTTTGACCTGTTCGGGCTCGCGCGTAATTTGTTCTAACTTTCCGTCCTTCACGTCACGGCTACGGGTTGAGACCTGCCAGTTGCTATTAAATTTGATCCCGTAAGGCGGATCGAAATAGATGCACTGCACCTTTCCGCGTAGGTTTTCCCGCTCTGCGAGGCTCGCCATGACCTGTAAGCTGTCGCCCAAGATCATGCGGTTCTGCCAGTGTTGATCATGCTGGTAGAATTCAGTTTTCGCTTCCGGGGTTAAACCATTGAAGTCGCCGAACAGGTCCATCATGCCAGCTTCTTCATCGCGGCGTTCTTTGGTCTGACGTTTCAGGTCTTCGATGATCGCTTTGGGATGAATTTTCTCCTGGATGTAAAGCGGCGGGGCTTGCACCACCAGGTCGGACCAGTCCTGATTGTCCTTGCCGCGCCACACAAGTTGCGCATCGCCAAGCTCAACCTTTTCGCCTGCCTTTAAAGCTTCAACCTGATCTTGGGTGAGGCGAATGCTCGTCCCCTTCCAGACGATTTGTGGGTCGAGGTCTTCGTCCCGTTCGCGTTTCTCACCCTTGGGCAATGGATGGACGCGCTCATAAACGACGGGCTCAAATGGATTTTGCTCTTCCATCCGCTCGGCGGTGGATTGCAATTCTGCCGTCGGAATATTCCGCCGTCTGGCTTTTTCATGCGTTAGGGTTTCGATTTTTTTAGGTGCTTTCGGTTTTCGCGCCATCAGTCTTCCACCTCATTTTTCTTGTTCTCATTGTTGTCGTTTATTTCGTCAAACAAACCTGGCGTTTCAGGTTCGATGAGGGTGGCCTCCTCAAGTTCTCGGTTTAATTCAGCCTGAGACATTGCATCAGATATTTTTGTTCCGTTGTATGAAAGAACACGCAGGACCCTGACATCTCTGGAAGGCTTGGACAGACCCGCTGGATACGCCCACTGAACCCGTAAATTGTCGCGGATGTCAGGTTGAATGTCCTTGATCTGCACATGATGCCAAAACGAGTTATCCTCTACGGAAAACGCGATGTCCTGATGCTTTTCAGTGGCCGCCTGCCATTTGCGGCCATCACGCTTCCAGTTAGGCGAGTTCACAACAATATCCACAATTTCGACACACCATGACATCGGCGTGTCACCTTCAGTGTCCACCTGATCTGGTATTTGCGTAATTAACCGTGGAAAGTCCGAGCGTTTAATAGGGAACTCGTGGGAGCGATCAAAGCTCAAACCTTGAACGTCAGGATTATCGATGCACGCTTTATAAATTGCGTTTCTTGCTTGAAAGGCTTTGCGGAATTTTTCCGGTGTAAGCCCCACCTTTTGCAGTTTATCCGAATTAGCCGCAAGAAATGAAATCAGAAATTCGACGAATGCAGCGGCATCGCGTTCTTCATCTGAGATCAGTGCGGCTTCAACAACCGGCTCAAGCGTAGGGCTTAATTCTGTGCTTTCTTTAGTTTTATTCTTACTGCGGTTTTCGAGCCATTTACGATGCCTTTCGCCGAGTCCTTCCGCCCACTCACCCGGCTCTTGTCCAGTCAGTCCTTTGAAATAGGCTTTGCCTATGTCTGTACAGAGTATACCCCACAAGCTCACCCCACCGGTGACAATGACTCCAAGAACTTCAATGAACCCGCCTTTTTCGGATGGAAGAACCCGGACTTCAAATTTGACATTTTTGTCGAATATTTTCTCGTTGAAATCATCCAATATCGACTGGCTGGCGCGCGCCGTATCGATGAATTGCTTCAGTGGCAGGCTGTGTGCTGGCAAATCGAAATGATAGACAATTTCCGCAAAGGGATTTTCACGATCATCGATCATAGCGCCTCCCTTTCGGACAATACCTGATCAACCATCGCTCTGAACTCTTTGTCGATCTCAAATACACTGTCTAGCTGACCAAAAGCCCAGCGACCGTAAGCGCCTAGTGCATTCACGCCCGGCACCCATTTCTCCGTCACCGTTTCTTTCTTCAGTTTTACTTGCTCGTTCTTCATGCCCTTGATCTCGATGATGAGATTGAGGGGATCATCGCTTCCGTCACCGTCATCCACCTGAACGATGAAGTCCGGCACATATTCGCGGGCGACATCGCCGTCCTTATAGGGAACCGTGAATCCCAACCCCTGGTTCTTGACGTAAGACAAAACTTTTAGATGGTTTTCTGCGACACGAGCGAATTCCGCCTCCCAGTCGCTATCGCTAACCACATAGTTCACATGACACTTGCGCGGATCGGTTTCCCGCACATCCTTGCTTGTCGTGAAGCTGACGTGGCGTGTCGAGCCCGTTGGGTTATAGGGATCGATCACCGCCTTAACGCGGCTTTCACCACCACGCGCGCGAACAATAGCCGTCATAATCCGTTCCGTCGCCTGGGCCGCAATTTCTGGATAAAAGCTCAGCATCCAGGGCTCGGTGTCTCCAGGACATTTCAGATAGCCTTCATCAATCCAGCGGCGGCAAATGCCCTTAATTTGGCCGAACAGATGGTATTTTGGCTCGCCATCTTCATCGACAAAGTGACGATTGAGCACGTCCTTCGCCAGATTCATCGCTATAGTGCTTGGCCTCAGGTTCTGTGCTTCTTTGAGTGAAAGGGTATGCCCTTCGCCGACAATACCCGACATATCGGTCTGGCTGGCCCCGACCATTTCATGGTCAATGACATAGGAAGATTCTTCTGTGAACTCTGCCTTGAGGCGCTCTTCCGGTAAGTCTACGCGATAGCCAATCACGCGGGGGTAAGTGATTTCCAGGGCTTCTCTTTCTTTGAGGGCTTTGATGTGCGTCGTTTTCTTTGGCGCTTTCGGCGGCGCAACCACCGGCTTGGCGGTGAAGTTAAACGGGATGCCCAGAATGTCTGGCATACTCGCTGTCGAAAAGACCTTCCGCGTTAAGCTCATAACTTAAACGGCGCAAGCCACGCCCGACGACCTGCTCACAAAGAAGTTGGGTGCCAAACGCACGCACGCCAAGAATATGCGTCACGGTGTTCGCGTCCCAACCTTCTGTCAACATAGAAACAGAAACGACACAGCGGATTTGCTCTCCTAAGCGTCCCTTCTTCCCAACTGTGTTCATCACCTCTCGCAGAAGCTCTGAATCTGAAATCTCGCCGTGCTCTCCGCGTTGTTTCCGTTCGCGCTTAAATTTCTCGATTTCCTGGGCAGCCATGTCCCGGAAGTTCTTGTCGAGTTCGCCGCTTTCGATCTGCTTACTGTCGATTAGCAGCGTGTTTGGCTTCGCAAGTGGCTCGTCATACTGATCAAAATTTCGGAACAGCGGCAGGTTACCGCGATGTTGAGTCACCAACTCGCCATCTTCGTTTTCGCGTTGCCAGCCGGATATCCATTCGTAGACTAGCTTGGATGTCGTTGTGTTGTTACAGACCACGATGAAAACAGGCGGGATATCTATTCCCTCGCGCTCCCAGGCGTCAGAGACTTTTTCATAGTGTCCGTAAAGGGAATGCAGCGCAGTCTTCAGTTTGTCAGGGATGGAATTAGGGTCCGCCGTAAGGCCTCCCTTTTTCGGCATGTCCTTCCCGATATGCTCCCAGAGGTTGCGGAAGATTGGCATTTCTGCGCCAGGAATGTTGTCATCCACCGGAATACGCGGCAACTTCACAATTCCGCATTCGATGGCGTCCATCAGCGAGAAATCGCTAATTGTCCACGGGAAAAGCGTTCCTTCTGCCCAGCCTGAACCACTCAAGAAAAATGGCGTAGCTGACAGGTCATAGATGGCGCGCACGCCGAGCTTCCGTTTGAAGGCTTCGATGCCGTTGATCCAAAGCCGCGCCGCTTTGCTATTTTCCTCCGCTTCTTTGCGCTCGTCGCCGGTGAGTTTTTCTTGCTCCCCATCCGGCTTTTCACGATAGCAGTGGTGCGCTTCATCATTGATAACGACAATATTCTTGATACCCATGAGTTCATCCGCGACGCGGTGAACCATTTGCCCTTCTGTTTCTTTGCTTTGAACAGGGTCAGCGCGGCCTTGAAGCAAGGAACGCGTTGTTTTGTTCGCATCCATCAGCTCACGTAGCTGAAAAGCATGGTAGTTTGTAATAACGATCTTCGCCTTGCCGAGATCAGTCATCATGTCTGCCGGTAGAAGCTCGCGGCTTTCGTAATAGCTATCTGGATCGCTGGGCTGAAGGACACGCAGGCGATCCTTAATGGTAATGCCCGGAGCCACGATCAAGAAACCGCGTGTAAAGAGTTTGCTTGTCGGGGATCGTACTGCGTTGATGGTCTGCCAAGCAATCAACATGGCCATGACGGTAGTTTTGCCCGCGCCCGTCGCCATTTTCATCGCGAGGCGCAATAGTTCGGGATTGGCGCCAGCGTTCGCGTTTTCAATATGAGTCCAGAACCGTTTATAGGCTGCGTTCTTCCGTGCGACTTCCGTTAACCAGATGATCGTCTCAACCGCCTCGACCTGACAGAAGAATGGCCGGATGCCCTGGAATTCATGGTTCCGCCAATGTTGCAACAGGCGAGCTGTTGCAGGCGTTACACCCCAGTCTTGCGGGTTTGGAATGGAACGCCAAAGTTTTAGTTGGGACCGAATGTCATTGATGATCGGGGTCGGGTTGTACTCCTGATCTTCAGATGAAATACCGTCGTCTGCGTAAAGTTTTAGGTCGCGTTGGTCATCGCTTGACTGCTTCGAACGGCGTTTCTTTGGTTTCGGGACAGGAGAAAGCAGCGCAGACGGACGACGACCGGCAATAGGCGGAAGGTCTGTCGGCTGACCTTCTTCATCAAGCGCATGATGCCGTGCCGGCTCCTCATACGGCGAGTTTAGTATCGGCTCTTCAAAGAAAGAATTATTCATTGGGCTTCGTTTGCTTTCTTCTGCTCAATCCAATTATCAATGTCTGCTTGCCGAAACCGCCAACTGCCTCCCACCTTGAAGCCCGGAATTTCGCCCTCCGCGGCTAATCGATAGGCCGTCTTTTCAGTCAGCTTCAGGTAAGCCGCGACTTCCCTGATAGTCATTATGTCACTGGTCATGGCTTGCCTTGCGGAATCATCCCACCATGAGAAAATACGGGAAAATTAGGTAAACCGCAATGTGAAGTGTAAATTGAGGTCAACCACCCGCGATGCGAGTGGTTTATTGTTGGTGGATTTGAGTTAATTCGATTTCGACTTCGGAGTCTAAGAACTCCATCTCCATCAAATGGAGACGAACGTCGCTCCAAAAGTTTGCTTCCTCATCGAGCCTAATTTCACGAAACACGTCCACGAGAATCTCCGCTAAGTTCCAATCCGTATAAATGCCCGGACGATTTAATTCCGAACGAGTTAGCTTCAGACCCGCCTCGTAGATATCCTTTCTGACTGTGATCTTCATGTCTTACCTCTCTCGATCTTGATTCGGCCCGCGTTTCCTTTTCGGGCTTCGGGAACGCACAGATACGCGCGGCGCTTTGCCTGAATCCTCGTCGCCGCCTCGTTCACCGCGACCGCCATCTTTGACGCCTGCCGCGCGATCAAATTCTTCGGTGAGATCAGGCGGGCCAGTACGAGCGACCTCCTGCTTTTCCTTTTCAGCTTTTCGCTGCGCGACATTCTGAAAACGGTTCATCGCCCGGCGTGTCTGCGCTCGTCGTCCGGGAGGCGTCAGCTCAAGGCCGAATGTGGGCATGTGCTCATACCCCTTGTGGAGATCACGTCGCCATTCCTTCTTGAATGCCGCTTCCAGTGACGCCAGCTCCCGTTTTTCAATGCGGTCGAGACTCCGTTCGCGACGTCCGATGTCGAAACTCTGCATTTCATGGGCGCGCTGCTGCTCCAGTTTCTGGTCGCGGTGTCTCAACTCCAGCGCATCGCTTTTCTCAGAGAAAGCTTCAAAGCGTTTGCGGTCCTGAAACTCGTGTAACTTCTTGCGCGCGAACGTTATACCGGTGACGCGACCAAGAAAGGCCGCAAGGCCGGTCGGTTGGAACCGGTCGCGCTTTTCCCTGATTTCCTTTTCCTGAATTGCAAAGGCCTGGCGCAGCGTTTCCTTCTCGGCAACGTGTTTGCTGTGAAGACTCTTACGCTCGCGCTCCTGCGTCGCGCGTAAATCCTGCCGCTCTTTTTCGACTGTCTTGCGCCGTTCCTTGTGCACTTCTTTCAGGCGGTCGCGACGATCGGCTTGTGCGTCCCGATCGGCGTGGTGTTTGATTTTCTGGCGCTGGTCTTTTGCGTGAGCGCGGGCTTCTTCCAGGCTTGGCAATGAGTCAGGCGGAAAATCTTTGCCAAGAAAGGCCTGCACGTCTTTCGCACGCACGGACTTATCGTCAATCATGCGCGGCAGAGCAGAGTAATAACCGTAAATATCAACAATGAGATAGGGGCGGTTTCCGGTGGCGAGCATATAGCCTTTTTCGGAAAGCGCTTTCACGAAGCTCTTGGCGTTGTCGCTTTCGCGCCAGGCTTGCGTCACCTGCTCCATCCGTTCCTCTTTGGTGAGGCCGGTGTTGTTCTGCTGAAATTGTTCGTAAAGCGTATTCTGACGGTTCTTGCCCTCGCGGCCTTTTTCATACCCGTCAGGCAATACAAGTTCATGGTCGCGCGCAAACTCTCTGGTCACCATCATGAGTGACTGGTGATCAAAGCTCATCTGGATGGCTTTTTCTTTTTCGATATCGATGCGCGACCAGACCACATGAGCGTGTTCACGTCCGTCTTTGATATGATAAACGACGACGCGCGGCTGGCCTGTTAATCCGAGGCGCTCTTCGGCGCGATCAATATAGTCTGCATATTGATCACGGGTCATCGGCCCGTTCACTTTTTCCCACGGATTAATCGACAGGCTGTAAAGATAGTTCTTGCAGTTTGTGAAGGCGTGCGCCTGCATTTCCCATTCGGCAAATGCCCCGTTCAAATCGGACGCGATCGCTCCGCGAATTTCGGCTACTTCCAGGTAGTCGTTATCAAGACCGTTCTGGAGGTGGTCGGCAAGGTCCTGCCCGCCGCCGCGCTGTGAAGCAAAGGGGATCATGGCTTGCGCCCCATTGCTTTGAATAAGGCGGAACGGATGATGACCAGCTCATTGAGCGCACGTTTGAGAAGAGGCGCGACGGCCCGTCCGTCTTTGGCGACGCGGGCTATTTCCTGAAGGTCGGCGTGAAGGCGAATAGCCTGTGTGAGTACGTGACCAATGAGCTTTTTCTCGACAGTCGGACGACGGGCGGCGCGGGGCGCTTCGGACCCGAAGAGACGCTGGAGGACATAGGCGTTGCGGGGACAGGCCTGCGCGGTCGGCCTCGTCATCCAGGTGCGCTAACAGCTCGTCATGGCGGCCCGCCGGTAAGCGGATCGACAAAGGCCGTTTGCGCGTATTTTTCGCCTTCCTGCTCATGAGTCCAATGTCGCTGTGACGCCTCCTTTCCGGCCTCGCGTGGGCCTCGTGCAGGCATGAGCGCGCATCCAATCGGCGCTTACGGTTGGTCCAGGGTTTTAAGGGGAGGCGAAGTCCCCTTAATGCAGGTTCAGGCGGCACACGTCCTGATGGCGGGTTATCAGGGGGTCCAGACCCCTTGGTTCGATGGGTTTCAAGGGAGAGCGAGTTCGCCCTGATCGTGATGCGTGTCCGAACGTCCTTCGGACGTTTTGATCCATGCAGCTTTGCTGCGTCGGATCGTGGGACGAAACGCATCACTCAGCCAAACGAAGCTCGATGCTTCGTGCGGCTGAACAATCCCTTGGCAAAAACATTCGACAAGAATGTTTGCGCCTTAGGGATTCACCGGGGGTGTCAACGGGGGATGTGAAATCCCCCTCCAAGGTGCGCGTGGTAGTACCACGCACACCTTGTACACTCGCCTAACCCTGCCATTCTGCACTTACTATCATTGTACTATGAATGCCCGACTCCGCTCAAAGAAAATGCGCTGTAACCCGCGATTTTCAATGGTTTCGGAGATCGAGTCGGACGGTAGAGGATTTATATGGACAGTAAACTGACTTTATTTTTTGTCCGATTTTGGACTGAAACGCCATCCAATTGGGGCGCTTCAGTCGGACCACATGCTCAACTTCAATCGCCTGCTACGAGGATGTAACGAGGCTGTGTAAAGTCGGGGCCGAACATATTGCCGATCGGGCCAACGGCAAAAGGAAACAAGCGATGAAAGCGGATATTCAAACAGCGATACGACGCCTTGAACTGGCGATTTCATTCTTATCTGAGTATGGCAAAGATGACTGGTATCAAGCCTATTTTAAGGCAATGGATGTGGTGCCGGACGGTTGCGAGGATGACTGGGCGGCGGCGGACCTGATCGTGATTGCCGTGCACGGCGCGCCCGACAATATTGAATACAAGGATTTGGAATCGTTCGGAGAGCTACTGGCCAACTACGAAAGCAGAACAGAAAAAGAGGCGGATCAGAACTGATCCGCCTTTTCTTGCAGGTCGGGCGTGGGGCTGGAGCTTACGCTCCGGCCTCGTTTGCTTCGATCGGGTAAAGCGCGAATTGGCTTACGACTTGGGTGCCGTGAAGTTTGACGAAATAAGAGCCGTCCTCGTTCACCCAGGCAACGCCGATACGTTCGTAAGTTGCTTTCTTGCCGTAGCCGTTGCGGACTTTTGCAACATGGGTAGGCAGATTGCTTTTGCCGGTCTCCTGGGCTTCCGCTGCGTTTGAAAATTCACTCGTCATATCATTTCTCCTTTGGTTGTGCGGGCTGGACCATTCCAGCCTCACCTGCCGTCAGACGGGACGGACGCGGACCTGTCATGGTCAACACGGGACCCCGGCGCATGCCGGGGGAATGGAGCGGGCAGGCCATTGACAGGCCGTCAGGGCATTCGCGCCGTTCTGTCAGGCATGGGGGGTAAAGGCTGGAAGATGGTTTGTAGGCCGTAGGCAAAGGCAGAACTGACGACGTGCATGAAAACGCAAGCCGGACGGGCTGATGAGATCGTAAGTAATCGATGACTGCCGATCCACGAGGACGGAACGAGGAAGGCAGGAAGCAATATCTCCAAATATCGGGCGTTTTCCGTGAACGAAAAAGGAAAGGCCTGAAATGTCAACATTCACAGACGAGTACACAAGTGACATTCCTCGCGGTCTGTCATCCCGATATCTGAAGGAGCAAACAGCGCCGCAAGCGCGCTGGCAGGCGCCCGAAAATATCATGAAAAGCGCAGCGCTTAGTTATGACCCTGAAAAGCCGGGCGATAAGATTCTTGTCGGCGCAATGGATGACAAGCTCATCGGCGTCTCCGATGAAACGCACATCCTGACGATGGCAGGCAGCCGTTCCGGCAAGTCAGTGACGCTGACTGCGAATCTTTTGAGCTATCGCGGCAGTGTTCTCGCGACCGATCCCAAAGGTGAACTGGCCAGCATGACAGCGCGTCGCCGCGCACAGCTCGGCCAGAAAGTCTTTGTGCTTGATCCCTTCAAGGTGGCGCGGGGCACAGCGGTAAAACATCGTGCATGCTTTAATCCGCTTTCCGTCCTTGAACTTAAAAGTCCGACAATCATCGAGGACGCCGCGCTGATCGCTGACGCGCTGGTGATCGCGGGCGGCAAAGACCCGCATTGGGATGAATGCGCCAAAAACTTCATCGAAGGTCTCATTCTCCACGTCGCCACAGCCTCCGAATATGAAGGAAAGCGGACGCTCGTGACGGTACGCGGGCTGATCCGTGTCGCACTGAAAACCGAAGAGCGCGAAGATGGTGAAGTTATCTTCCCGTTTGAAGAAGAGATGGCGGCCAATGCTGAGAACCTGCTCGGTAAGTCAAACGGCCTTGCGGTCAGCGAAGCGATTGAAGGCGCGGCGGTCGAATTCTTTGAGAAAAGTGACAATGAACGTGCGAGCGTTCTTTCAACCGTGCGACGCCATACAAAAGTGCTGGAATATGCCTCCATGCGCGATGTGCTGTCCGGTCACGATTTCGATCTGGCCGATCTCAAACGTGATCCGTCCGGCGTCACTATATATCTGTGCCTGCCTGCGAGCCGCATGGGGCTGTGCAGCCGATGGCTCAGAATCTTCGTCAATCTGTTGCTTGACGCAATGGAACGCGAAGAGACGAAACCGAAAGCGCCGGTCCTTCTGTGCCTGGATGAGTTTCCTGTCCTCGGATATATGAGCCAGCTCGAAAACGCAGCCGGACAGATCGCATCATTCGGCGTCAAGTTATGGGTGATTTTGCAGGATTGGGGACAAGGCAAGGCGCTCTATAATGAGCGTTGGGAATCCTTCGTCGCCAATGCAGGCATCATCCAGTGTTTTGCCAATTACGATCTGGCGACAACGGAGTATCTGTCGAAGAAGCTGGGAAAGACGCTGATCAGTGCTGTCCGCGATAGTGAAGTCGGCGCGGAACAGGCGCGGCAGGGTCTGACCGGAAAATCCGAAGCACTGGAGTTGCATGATCTGGCAACGCCTGAAGAAATAGCGCGGCAGTTTTCACGAAAAGACCGGTTCAAGAGGCAGCTTGTCATCTGGGCGGGCTTTCATCCCATGATCTTGCAGCGCGTTGAGTATTTTGACGAAAGGAGCGTTCTGCATAAACATTTCGCGGGCAAATACGATCCGCGCTGATAGCAAAACAGCAAGCCTCAGACGGCATGTCCGTCTGAGGCCCTTATTTTGATCAATTCATCAGAAATCAAATTGCGATTTTTCTTTGAGCGGCTTGTGCGTAAACGCAATGCCCAGCTCTGCGGCGCGCTTACCAGCTTTCATCGCGAGATAGCGGGCAAGAACCGCATCATGCGCATAGAGATGGGCATAGTCTGACGGCAATCGCCCCCGATGATCGCGCACCAGAAGCATCCGTAAACAGGATTCATTGCCGAGCAATAGGCGGACAATTTCGCGCGCGCCGCTCGCAGCGGCAACATGGAGCGGCGTGGCTCCCGTGCCGGATTCCACAGTAAGCGCTCCAAAGCCATCTTCCAGGATCGCCCGCACTTTATCTTCGTGCCCGCGCGCGGCGGCTTTTAACAACGCTTCCCCGTTCTTGCGCGCTTCTTCCATCGCGGCGCGCGTTTCAACAATATCGTCACCCTGAAATCTTTCTTGCGGCGTATCCGCAGCGCCAGGCGCGCGGGGTTTAGCGTTATCGTCTTTGTCCGGTTTTTCTGTGTGATCATTTCCCATGTCAGTTATGCATTTCCTGTATCTGACGATGGAATACGCCGACATTTTTCTGAAGGCGTTTTGTGATGCCTTTTAATAATGAGGCGTCCGGCTCATTCGTATCGTGCATCTCAATCGGGTAATCGTGATCAAGTAGATAGAGCTGGCTCAATTTCTCCTCGTCATGCGATAAATCGCTCGCCATTGTGAAGTAATAGCGGTTCCGTCCGTTTCGCGCATTTTTGAGAAAGAATATGAGATTGTCTTCCGGTGTCAGGATGGCCCATCCGGCATAACGAACCGTCGCGCTCCGCGCTTTCTGTTCCTCCCTGAGCGGCATTAGCGATACTTTGTCCGCAAGGCTGCCATCATAGAACAAATCTATCTGTTTTACGCTGACAAACCCATCATCGCCCGGTCGCTCAAGATGCAATTCTGAAACAATGTACTGGTTCTCATCGACATACGACCGCTTGAATATGCCGCTCACGCTTTCGGGCGGAGCAATCCGTTCACCATCAAAGTCCTGATCGAGATAGGCAAGCAGCCTGAGCGCCGCCTGCTTGTCGAGCTGACTGTCTTCCAGTTCTTCCGGTGTCAGCAAGCCTGGTTCGGGGTGTGTGACAAATTCAAAGATGGCTTTAAGCCGTTCAGCTTCCGGCACCGAGTATTTTCGTTCACCGGTGCTGTCTTTTGCGCCCATTACGAAAACGCGCAACCTTTCGTAGGGTATTCTCGTACCGGTATAGAGATCGATCGCTTCCACTACATCTTTCCAGTTGAAGCTACTGCCGTGTTCCCGCTTCCCGTCCTCCCAATAGAAGCGCAGCGCGTTCCGAAGTTTCCACAATTGCCAGTCTGCGAGCTGCATTCGAACGCCTTCTGAGCGCGCGAGGACGGCGCGAGGAAATGACACGGGGTTCATAGCGATCTTTGCACCAAAGCGCCCTGATTTCCAGAGCGCTTTGATGCGGAGATATCGCAATGAACATTCGATCACCCTTTGCCGGTTATCCGACAACAAAGGTGACCACAGACAAGGACGGAAAAACGGCGTTCACTGTGTCTCCACGTTATCTGACGCCGCGTCGCGCGCAGGTGCTTTTCTGGGCCACGAATATCGCTGCGATCGCGCTCACTTATTACGGCATCGTTTTCATGGCCGCGCAGTCTGGCGCGTCAGGATGGGCATGGTTTGCAGTCTTCGTCCTGCCCTGGCTGCTGCGCCCATTCATGTGGCAGGTCTTTGCCGCCTTCGCCGCCAAAAGAAAGACAATCCATCTTTCAGAAAAGACCCTGACCGTGCGCGGCCTGCTCGGAGGCGTCACCTTCGATCGGACAATGCAGCACAAGTTTTCGGCGTTGGCGCATGACAAGGCGGAAGCTGAACGCGCAGGACACGAATTGCAAATCCGAAAGGCGGCGCAACGTGGCCAGATAATTGGCAAGCGGGCGATCTACGGCAAGTCCTTTCACATCACATTCGAATATCCGGGCCAGCGCAATGACCTCATGGACGTGTACGGACCGAAAGACGCAGCCGCAATCGTCGGGCGCTTACAGGCCTGTGATGCATGGCTGAACGCGCAGGCAAGCGGTGAAGGCTTCGCCACGCGCGCCCAGGATCAATGGAAAAAGCAGCCCGGAGATATTCCCGGTTAAAGCCCGGAAAGGAGGCGCCATGTTTGAAGAAAATACCGGATTAGGCGGGCAAATCTTTGCCTATATCGTCGGGATTGTTCTCGGCGCAGCAATCTGCATTGCAACGCCATTGCTGCTCGCCTTCGGGTTGGGTTTTGCTGAAGAAGCAAGATGGGTGATGGCAACTATTGATGAGTTGTCCATCGTTTTAAGGCTCGCCGCATGTGCCGCGCTCGGAGTCATCGGTTTTTTCCTGCTGCTGATTGCCGGCGTATTCCTCTATGTCATCGGCTCAAGAATTGTCAGGGGCTTTGTCGCCCTGACAAACATTGTCGCAGAAGCGACAGCGCGCTTCGCCGAATTTGTCGAACAGCTTTGTGTAAGCGTCTTCCGGGCGGCGGTCTTTGCTCTGACTTACCCCATCAGGTTTGTTTTTGACGTACTCGCTGATGGATATGCACGCCTAAATGCGAAAGTCATGCAAAGCATCGATAATGAGAAGCGGCTGCGCGCGCTTTATGAGCGTGACTTCAAGGCTGACTTCATCAGCTATCGCGCTTTCAAAAAATATTGGAAAGCGCTTCAGAACGGTGAAGAGCCACCCTATCCCGGCAGCGAAGAGCGTGAACGCGAAGAAACACGGCAGCGTCAGGAAAATAAACGCCAGGAGCAACAAAAACAAAAGCGCCGCAAGGGCTCACACCGTGATCCTTACCAGTCGGCGCTGCGCGAGCTGGGTTTAAGCGAGCCTTTTACCAAGGCCGAATTCAAGGCGCGTTACCGGATGCGGATGAAAGAAGTTCATCCCGACATTACCGGCGACACGCAGGCGGCAGTGCGCGTCAATGACGCCAAGGCTGTCATTATGAAGAAGAAAGGATGGACGGCATGAATAAATTTAAAAAGATGCTTCCCGCCCCCCGCGGCCGGGCCGCGCCGGCGGCATCCGATGACTTTGAAAAAACCGCCGCCGCCTTGCGCAAGGCCAGCGGTCGGGATGAGTATGTGATCGCCCCGATGCGATGCGCACGCATGGATAAGCCCTACCGCATTCAATATGTCCGTAAAGCGGGAGAAAAGCTGCTTCGTATTCAGGAGATTGTGCGTGAAAATGAGACGGTAGGCAGCGGCGCTGCGCTGGTGACGCAAAATCAGGTGCGTCGTGGTCCTTTGGCGGTCTCTAAAACGGCTGACCTCAGCGATTTCGACCCTGACGAATTCAACCAGGCGGGGCGGCGCTGTCCGTGGTGTCGCGATACTTCAACGATTGTTCACTGCGGCAAATGCAATGATACCTATTGCGGCGGCACGGTGAAGGAAAACTATTATCGTTGCGTCGAACGCTGCGGCGGTCATGGTTTTGTGAAGGATTACAACATAATCCACGGCAACCGTAAAAGCAGCGAGAGACAGCGAACCGCAATAGGAAAACTCGTCCGACCCTCGAAGTCGGCTCTACTGCAAAAAGGCCGACTGGCCCTGCCAAAAAAAAGATAGTCTCAAAGTCTTGCGCGCCGCAAGGGATGTGCGGCGCGCTTTTTTGTGAAGCGTCTAACTTATCCGCAGCGATAGACGAAAGATTCACCGGCGACCTCTGTTTGCGTGTAGTCAAAGGAAAGATCATGCGCCATCGCGTCTATGTCGATGTAATTTTCTAAGTGCGGAGGGATATCGCCAAACAGACCGTCATCGATGAATTGCTCCGCCAGCTCGCGCAAAGTAGCGCAACCGTAAATATCAACGTCGAGAAGGTCGATATCGTCCTTGCCATATTCGAATGAGTATCCGCACTCACCGACAGCAATGATAAAACGGATTTTCTCGTGCTCTTCCCATTTCTCACACGCTTCGAAAAATTCATGGATGTTTGACTGATAAAGTCCCCATGCTTTGGCAAGTGCGGCGTCGATCGCTTCGCCGTCAATAAATTCGATTTCGAATTCCTCTACGGAGTCGCCATGGGCGTTTTTCAGCTTTGCTGCTTTGTCTTTATACGTTTCAACATTATCAAAATAAAATCCGATTGCGGATATATCATAAGGATTGGCGAAGAACATTGTCATCTCAAATCTCCTTTCTATTCCCTCATGGGAATGGGTTGCACATGCAATCCTGGTGCTTCGCCTGAGAAGTGGGGTAGCAAGTGCAAGGAGGTTCCGAACGAGGGTCCGCCAAGCGACAAGCGCCGGTGGATACGTTTGGATGCCTTGCAGGCGCGAGGGTGAAACCCTTAGCGGGGTGTCCCCGCAGATGGGGGTGTGCTGAAAACGCGAATGCGCGGTTGAAGCCAGGGGGAAGGCCTTCCCCCACAAAGAATTCTGTCATTAACCGAATTGCGGCCAGCAGAACCAGAATAGTGGCATTCAAGAGGTCGGCGGTTCGATTCCGCCTAGCTCCACCATTAATAGAGTAAATTTTTCTGAGATTTAGTTTAGTTCTGTCAACGAGATGCAGATGTGAATATCTGCTCCGTTGCCAGATGTTGCCAAACCTTGTTTCCGGTTTGTGCGCTAGCTTGAGGGTTGGTTCGTTCCGGGCGGCGGTGATCCAATTGCCGACCGGAACGAACCAACCCCATCGACGCAAAAGCTACCGCCAGGTCAGCCATCCGTCGAAACCAATCTCACGGTTACATAACATGTGGCTGCGCTGACTCACTCAGGAGACAGCGTCGACCAACCCCAAACGCAAAGCTTCTGCAACTGCCTGGGCTCTGTTTTTGACGCTGAGCTTGCGAAAAATCGCGCGCACGAGCTGTTTAACGGAGCTTTCAGAAAGCCCCATATCGTCGGCGATAACTTTGTTGGAGTCGCCAGCCGCAAGCCCACTAAGAATTCTGCGCTCACGATCCGAAAGCAGGACTTTCCCTGCCTCCGTCGCATTCTCATCGGTTTCCACATGACGAATTGACTTAAGCAGTTCTGTTGCAACTGATGCAGGCGCATATGTTTCACCTAACATCACGAGATCGACTACCTTCTCCAACCCTTCAACGCCAGCCGCCTTGGAAACGTAAGCGGACACCCCTGCGGCCAATACCTCCGCAGCGCCCATCGCCGTTACCGCACCAGAGAAGACAATGATCTTCACTTCCGGCCGGCACTCTAACACCTCTTCGACAGCTTCCAGGGCGTCAAGTCCTGGCATTGCGTAGTCCATAATTAGCAGGTCGATTGGCGATTTCTTGGCGAATTCGACGACATTTATATAATTGTTATACAGATTAATATTCGAGTCAGGCCAGCGATCAAAACAGAAACGCTTCAAATAGTCGCCCACAAACGGATGATCGTCAGCAATAACAATGATCTCTGGCGCATGGATAATGACATGTTCGGCGCCCGTCTCTTCTCCCATCTCTATGTGCCTGCCAACTTTTTCACCGGTATCACTGACGGTCTCTTAAGCCTGCGCCATTCTTTTTAACGTCTACGTTTCACCAACAGAGCAAAACAAATCAACTCGCAGATTGGGTGCAAAACCCGCTGTCTGCCGAGCAGAAAATTGACCAGTAGTGCATTTGCAAACACTCGATTGATCAGTTGAATTGCAACGAAAGATAACGGCGATTACCCGTTAGATATAATCGTATTCGAGGCGAAGTTGAATATTTAATTCGTCCAATATGGACCGATCAGCATTCGTCAGCGAATGCACCATCGAAGAAACGCATGGATTCGACAGGCTGAAAAATGACCACCCCTACGCAATCACCGCCAACGACGGCGCGTGCCTCGGATAACGTTTCTGGTAAAGAAAACGGCTCAAATGCAATTTCAATTGCACCCGCCGAAAACAAGGCTCTCAGGTATGTCCAAGCTTACATGAAAATCAGACAACACTATAAAGAACTCCTCGCGGAGGATTTAATCGAAGACTCCGCATTGATGATGATCTTCGAACTTTATCTCAGCCACGTGGAAAAATATGACCTTACAGTCACGGGGTTATGCGCCGCAACGGACGTCCCTTCGACCACAGCGCTTCGGCGTATTGACGTGATCTGTAATCTTGGAATAGCCGCCAAACGAAAAGACCCTCATGATTCACGACGCGTGCTCATAACACTTACCGCGCAGGGGCTCGAAATGGTAACGCGCTTCTCAAAGATGCTCGCCCCATACTTGCGCGACCCCCTTGATTCCGATCCGAGATCAAATTGATTTCTATTGTCGGCTCTCTGCCGCAGGCAGGAAACCGGGAGCGTGCTTCTTTATTTCCCTTACCAGCGCACCCGGAACCCGAGATTGCCTTCAACGCCGTGAGATTCGCGGATGCTGCCCGACAACGCGCCGGAGCCGCTTAGCTCGCCGTAGAAACTGAAATTTTTGTTGATCGCCAGCGTCGCCCCGGCGCCGACGCGCGTCCAGACTTCGTTGCCCACATACTCGAACTCTTCGCCGGAAGAGATGATCGAAAGACCGCGATCCGTGTTGTACTTCACATCGAATACGCCATAGATCGCCAGCTTCGCGCTATCGTTGATCCAGTTTGCGTCGCTTGTTTTTTCCAAAACAATCCCCTTGGTGACGGAGAATTGCTGATTGTCCGCAAACGAAATTTCGGCGCCGTCCGCATCGGTGAAGTCGTCCCCGTAAAGACCGTTCCAGTTCAGTTGAACGCGGGGCGTAATGTAGAGGTTATTGGACAGATCCACCCGCAGGCCAGTCTCTGCCGAGGCGGAAACGCCCCATGCGTCGATTTCCGCTTTCACGCCTTCGCCGCGCACGGAAACATCCGTATTGAAACGAAGCGTCTGGCCGGAAAAGTCCATGTAAAAGCCGTTGTCCCGCTGCAACGTCATGGACAAACCGGCGCCGTGATAACGGGTGTCAAGTTCAGCACCGACTTGATGGTCGAGATTATAGGCGTCGCTATCGGCGAGGCCGACAATGCCGCGCGCTGCTATCTTGAAACATCCTGAATCGCTAGCCTCCAACGCCTGTCCGGTCCCAAAGTCCAGTTGTCCATATCGCTGACGCAGCCGTGAGCCGCTCTCCGGCGTTTCGCGCAGGCGGCCCCCGCGCGTGCGCATCCAGGAATCAGTCGCCTTGCAGTTGCCGTCGCCCGCTTCGCGATCGAAATAGTCCGCCTGCCCCGCGCGCGCCGTGCGGCTGTCGCCGCCGAGGCCGACAGCCTGGTTCATAATGCCGATCATGCCCGGCAATGCGGCGCTATACCCCGAAACCTGTTCAAGCAGCTCGCTTTGCAGATACCAGACGCCGTCCGTCTCCAGATTAAGATCATAAGCGTACTCGCCGGCGACAAGCGGACTGTCCAGAACAAAGTCGCCGTCGGCGGCGCCGCCGGTCGCCGACACATCGACAACGGCGATGCCTGCGCCCGGTCCGGTCCCGGTATCGACGCCGACGCCGCTGCCGACATCGGTGACGGAAAGCAATGTTGACGCACTTGCGACGGTTCCCGCCAGCGTCGTTGTCACATCGCCGACATTGCCTTCGATCACAAGAAGGTCGGCCGTCGCAGTCGCATCAAGCGCAGCATCGATTTCCAGAACGCCGCCACCCGCATAGTCGCCGGCGACATTGATCACATCATCGGCGCCGCCGTCCGCCATGGTGACGACGCCAAGATTGACAAGGTCGCCCATGATGTTGGTGACGCCGGGGCTGTTCCCGTCCGCGATGAAATGGGAATCAGTATGCACGAAAAGCATCGCATCAAGCATTCGCATGCCATCGCCTGGCATATGTGCGTCCGCAGTCGTGTCATTGAGCAGGTAAACCTCCTCAAAGTTTGTAAACGTATCCGGCAGAACGCCGACAAGATTATGAAATTCGACCCGGTCCACGCCGTCGCCGCCGTCAATCATGCCGGTAAAGCCGCTGATGTCGGCGCTGGCGTGAACAATCATCGCGTCGTCGTCTTCCAGCATGTCGAAATCGCCAGCGCCGGAAAGCGTTCCCGCGACGTCAAACAGATCCGATCCCGGCGTAAACAGAAACGATCCGTCATTGTTCAACGTCGCGCCTTCAGCGACGCTCGCCGTATTGACGTTCGTGATGGCGCCGGCGCTTTCGACGTCCAGCGTGCCGCCATTGACATTGACCACATCGAAACTCGATGCAGCAGGACCGACCACATTCAACACGCCCGCGCCGGTCTTGGTCAGCGTCTCAAAACCGATGCTGGCGCCGAGGATCGCCGAAGTCGATATGTCGGCGTTGAGCTGGTCGTTTCCTGCGCCGCCATCGACAATACCGGCAATGGTCGTTCCATCACGGATGGTGAGCGTATCGTTGCTGAGACCGAGCGCGAAGGTTCCGGCGCCCGTGTCGAGGGTTCCAGCGACATCAAGCGCATCAGCGCCGTCGCCAAGATCGCCGGAGGCCAGCAGCGTTCCCGCAACATTGACTGTATTGACGCCGGCCGACCCGGTCACAACCGTCTGCGTCGAGACGCCGGCCTGCGCCGTTCCGTTCACATTGAGCGTCGTTCCGTCCGCCATGGCGACGGTCGGCGTCGCATAGACGCCGTCAATGTCGAGCACGCCGCCGTTTACAATCGTCCCGCCGGAGAAACTTTGCGCACCCGTAACGGTCAGTACGCCTGCATTCTCTTTCCGCAGAATCTCGAAATTCGAAATACTGGTGTCGTCAAATGTCCGCGCCGTCGCGTTGTCAACGACGACAGTATCAGTTCCGGCAGCCCCGTTGATTGGATTTGTCACGCCGGAGATGTCGGAACCGTCGCGCAGGATCAGCGTGTCGTCGCCGTCGCGCATGTCGAAATCGCCGGCGCCCGTAATGACGCCCGCAACGTCGAACGTATCGACGCCCGCAGTGAAACGGAACGCGCCGTCGACATCAAGCGTCGCGCCCCCGAGAACGCTCGCCATGCTAACATCCGTAATGAAACCGGCGCCGGCTATATCCAGTATGCCGCCATTCACGTTGACTGTGTCGAAGACCGATGACGCGGGTCCGACGATATTCAACACGCCCGCGCCGGTCTTGGTCAGGGTTTCAAAACCGATGCTGGCGCCCAGATTAGCCGAGCTTGTGATATTCGTATTGATGGTGTCTGCACCGTCGCTGCCGTCTACCGTGCCAAGGATGGTCGCACCATCGTTGACGGTGAAAACGTCATCGCCGGTCCCCATGACGAACACCCCGCCGCCGGCGTCAAGCGTTCCCGATACGTTGAGCATGTCCGCGCCGTCGCCAAGATCGGCTGTTGCGAGCAGGGTTCCGAAGACATGCACGGTGTTGACGCCCGCCGATCCGGTGATCGCGGCTTGCGTTGCGCCAGCAGCTTGCGCCGTTCCGTTCACATTGAAGATCGTCCCGTCCGCCATCACGACAGTGGGCGTCTCATAGACGCCATCCACATCGAGCGCGCCGCCGTTCACGGTTGTGCCGCCGGAGAAACTTTGCGCGCCGGTCAGTGTCAGTGTGCCCGTATTATCCTTTTGCAAGGTTTCGAAGTTGATCACTTGCGAGCCGTCGAAAGTCTGCGCCGTTGCGTTATCGACGATGACAGTATCCGTTCCGGTATTGCCGTCGATGGCGCTCGTCAGACCGGAAAGGTCTGCGCCTTCACGCAGGGTGAGCGTATCGTCGCCGTCCAGCAGGTCGACGCCGCCGGCGCCCGTAACGGCGCCCGCCACATCGAACGTGTCGGCCCCGGTCGTACCCGTATAGGCGCCGTCGAGTTGCAGCATCGCGCCCGCGGCGACGGTTGTGTTCTGCGCGGCGACGCTGCCTGTCGGCAACGTGACCTGAAGGAGGCCCGCCTGAAGATCCACGTCGATGAAGCTGGACGGCCCGTTGATCTGCAAACCGCCGAGCCCGGACTTCGCCAGGGATTCAAAACCGGCCGTCGCGCCCAGGGGCACAAGATTGGGCGCGCTCACATTGACGTTCAGCGTATCGTTGCCGAGCCCTGCATCCAGCGCGCCGATCACAACGGTCGTGTCATGCACGATGAAGGTGTCGTCTCCAGCGCCAAGGAAAAAAGTGCCCGCGCCCGTATTGAGCGTCCCCGCGACATTGAGAACATCGGCGCCGTCGCCGAGATCGCCGGTCGCCAGCAGCGTTGCGCCGGCGTTGACATTGACCGTGTTCATGCCCGCCGAGCCGGTGATCACGGCCTGCGTCGGACCGGCGGCCTGAACCGTTCCGTCCACATTGAGCGTTGTGGCGTCCGCCATGGTCACGGTCGGTGTTTCCAGCGTGTCGTCCACATCAAGGGTTCCGCCGTTGATCGTCGTCGCGACGGAATAGCTTTGCGTCCCGGCGAGCGTCAGCACGCCGGTATTGTCCTTTTGCAGGGTCTCGAAATTCGTCACCTGCGCGCCGCTAAAGGTGAGAGCGGACGCGTTATCGACCACAACCGTGTCTGAACCTGCATTACCGTCGATGCTGGCGGTAAGGCCGGACAAGTCGGCGCCATCACGCAAGGTGAGCGTGTCGTCGCCCGCCAGCATGTCGAATGTTCCCGCGCCCGTTACAACGCCAGCGATGCCGAACGTGTCCCCGCCCGCCGTAAAGCCGAAGGCGCCGTCAGCGTCGAGGGTTGCGCCGGCAGCAACCGTCGCCGCATTAACATTGGCGAAAGAGCCTGCCGCGGCGATATCCAGCGTGCCGTCATTGACGTTGACGGTATCGAACATCGACGTCGCGGGACCCGTAACGTTCAAAACGCCGCCGCCGGTCTTGGTCAGGGTTTCAAAGCCCTGCGCCGCGCCGAGGCTGGCCATGGTCGTAATGTTGGGGTTGAAGACGTCGGTTCCGGCGCCGCCATCGACAATGCCGATGATGGTCGCGCCGTCATTGAGCACGAAGGTATCGTCGCCATCCGCCAGATTGAAACTGCCCGTTCCGGTGTCGAGCGTACCGGCAATGTCGAGTACGTCGGCGCCGTCGCCCAGATCGGCGGTGGCCCGCAGCAGACCGCCCGAAAGCACACCGACTGTTTGAACGCCGGGCGTGCCGGTAATCCCGGCGTGCCCGCCGGCGCCGTCGTCCAGAACGCCGCCATTGCTGACCACCAGAAAGGTCCCGGCGCCGGAGTTGAAAGAAACAGTCGGCGCGCCGATGGCGCCATGCACATCAACGGCGCCGGCGTTGATGTCGATACCGCCCGTGAAGGTTTGCGCGCCGGTCAGCCTTACTTGCGAGCCTAAAGCAAGCCCTCCATCTTTTTGCAGCCGCTCGAAATTGGCGATCTGGCTTCCGTCAAGAATGACAGTATTCAATCCCGCAACATTCGCGACGATGGTATCGGTTCCAGAACTGCCGTCGACTGCACCTGCAAAGCCAGACAGGTCCGCACCTTCACGTAAGGTGAACGTATCATCGCCATCCAGCATATCGAACGCCCCGGCGCCGGTAAGCATCCCTGAAATGTCGAAATCATCTGCACCCGTTGTAAACGCGAACGCTCCTTCCGCATCAAGAGTAGCGCCCGAGGCGACCGTCGCAGCATTGACATTGGCGAATGAGCCCGTTGCAGCGATGTCGAGCGTGCCTTCATTGACGTTGACAGTCGAGAAATCGGAAACGCCCGGTCCGGTGATGTTGAGCGTGCCTGCGCCGGTCTTGGTCAGCGTCTCGAAATTTGTGGCCCGGGCGAGTGTTCCCAATGTCAGGATATTCGCGTTCAACGTGTCGGTTCCTGCACCTCCGTCTACGGGAACGCTGGTGACCGCGCCTTCCTGGAAAGTGAACGTGTCGTTACCCGCGCCGAGATCAATGGTCGAGGCGCCGGAAACCGTCCCGGCGACGGTCAACGTATCAGCGCCGGCCGTGAAACTGAGCGGGCCGTCGACATTGAAGATAGCGTCAACAAGAACCGTTGCGGCAGACACACCATTGATGACGCCGTCGGCATCCACGGTTCCTTCATTGACATTGATCGTGTCGAAAGCCGACGCCGCCGGGCCTGTGAGATTCAAAAGCCCCGCGCCGGTCTTCAGCAACGTCTCGAAGCCCAGCGTCGCGCCCACTGATGCGGTCGTGGCGATGTTGGTGTTGAAAATATCCGTACCCGCACCGCCGTCCACCGTGCCGATGACGGTCGTGCCGTCATGGATCGTGAACGTATCGTCCCCAAGGCCGAGGGCGAAGGTTCCTGTCCCGGCGTCAAGGGTTCCCGCGACATCGAGCACGTCGGCGCCGTCGCCGAGATCGGCGGTCGCGCGCAGCATGCCCGCCACATTGACGGTGTTGACGCCCGCCGAGCCGGTGATCGCGGCTTGCGCGGGACCGGCGGCCTGAACCGTTCCGTCCACGTTCAATGTCGCACCATCCGCCATGGTCACGGTCGGCGTTTCCGTCGCGCCGTCAACGTCCAACGTGCCGCCATTGATGACCGTCCCGCCGGAGAAACCTTGCGCGCCGGTCAGGGTCAGCACGCCGGTGTTGTCTTTTTGCAGGATTTCAAAATTTGTGAGGTTGGACGCATCGAAAGTGCGCGTCGTCGCGGTGTCGACTGCGATGGTGTCGCCCACGGCCGTGTTGGCACCGCCGTCGATGAGACTGGTGACGGTAAAGCCGTCGAAGATGGTGATCGTATCGTCGCCGTCACCGCCGAGCACGTTGGTGTTGACCGTTCCCGCCATCAGGTTGATGGCGTCGTCGCCCAGACCGCCGTCGATTGAGCCTACCGAACCGGTGGTGTTGATGGTGATGGTGTCGCCGCCGTCGGCCGCTGCGCTCGCGTCGTGTCCGGCCGCGCCGCCGAACACGGTGCCGGTGACCGAGGCATTGCCGGTAATCGAAATCGTGTCGGCGCCGCCCGCGCCTTCGACATTGTTGGAAGCAACGGTCGTGCCCGTTACCGTCAGGGTTTCATTGCTCGCGGACCCCAGCAGGTCCGCCAGCACCGAGGCGCCGGACAGCGTCACGTCGCCGCCGGTCACGTTGAGTGTGGTGGCGACATTGTTGTTGTTGACCGCGCTCACGCCGTTGAGCAGTAGCGTGTCGAAGTTCAGCGTGGAGTTGACCGAATTGACCACCTCCCAGCCGCGGATCGTGTTGGCGCTGACGCCGGTATTGGCGCCGTTGAAGGTCAGCGTATCGACGAAAGTATCAGTGACGGTGAAATCGTCGGAAGTATCGAGCGGCGTGCCGTTATTGTTGACGAAGGTGTTGAACTGACCGCCGTCCAGAACTGTCGCGCCAGCATAGGTCGCGGCACTGATATTCGCTGCGTCGTTGCCGACATTGCCAGTGAACGATCCCGCCAGTGTGCCGTCGGACCAGTTGAACGTATCGTTGTCGCCGCCGGTGTCGATATTGCCGTCAATCGTCGCGCCATTGAGGTTAACTGTGTCATTGCCGGCGAAGCCGCGCAGGGACGTGCCGTTCTGGATCGTCCCGCCATTGAGATTGAGCGTGTCGTCGCCCTGATCGCCTTCGATGCGGCCGGTGATCGTGCCGCCGTTCATGGTGAAAATGTCGGCGTCAGTCCCGTTATTGGCACCGATACCGAGAAGCACACTGCCATTGATGACGCCGGCGTTGAGGGTGAAGTTATCCGAGCCCGTACCCATGGTCAGTTGGCCCATGCCTGACGTCGCCGTATTGCCAAGCGTAATATTGGTGAGATCGAGCACGCCCGTATCGTCGCCAGCGCCGGCGTCCACAAAGGTGACGCCGCCACTGGTCAGATTGATCGTATCGCTGTCGCCGCCGGACTGAATGCCCCCATGTAAGATCGTGCCGTCGAGATTGATGACGTCGGCGCCGGTAAAGGTACGCACGCCGGTGCCGTTAAGGATCTCGCCGCCATTGAGGTTGAGCGTGTCGGCGCCCTGATCACCCTCGATCCGGCTGGTGATGATACCGCCATTCATGGTGAAGGTATCAGCGTCGGTACCGCTATTAGCGTTCGCGCCGAGCCAGACGGCGCCGCCCACCGTGCCGGCGTTAAGCGTGAAATTGTCCGACCCTGTCCCGAAGATCAAATTGCCGCCCAGGGTGACATTGGTGAGATCGAGCACGCCGCTTTCATCGCCGGCTTCCCAGTTCACATTGTTGGTGACCGTGCCGCTGGTCAGCGTGATTATGTCCACATCCGCGCCGGCCTGGATCCAACCGACCGTTGCGGTTCCGTCCAGGGTGATAGTGTCAGCACCTGAGAACGTCCTGACCTGTGTACCGACGGACCCGCTGTTGAGATTGATCGTATCGACGCCCTGGTCGCCTTCGACGCGCTGGCCGACCGTGCCGCCGGCGAGCGTGAACGTGTCCGCGTCATTGCCGTTATTTGCGCTAATGCCCAGGAACACATGTTGGCCAATATGACCTGCGGTATGGGTGAAATTATCAGCGCCTTGGCCCATGCCGATGCTGCCGCCCAGGGTGACGTTGGTGAGATCGAGCGTCGCGGTCTCATCGCCCGCGCCCCAGGTCACATTGCCGGTAACCGTACCGCTGGTGAGGTTGATCACATCGACATCATTGCCGCCATCGATCCCGCCAACGGTCGCCGTGCCGACAAGATTGACCGTATCCGCGCCGCTGTTGGCGTAGACGATGCTGCCGACAGTCCCGCTATTGAGATTGATCGCATCAGCGAAATTACCGCCCCAGATGCGCTGATTGATCGTCCCGCCGTCAAGCGTGAAAATATTGCTGGCAGAGTCACTATTATTGCCAATGCCGAGATAGACGTCTCTTCCGACCGTTCCAGCGACATGCGTGAAGTTATCCATGCCGCCGCCCATGAAAACGTCGCCACCCAACGTCACATTGGTCAGGTCGAGCGTATAGGTTTCATCGCCATGTCCCCAGTTCACACTGCCGGTGACTGTGCCGCTGTCGAGGTTGATCACATCGACATCACTGCCTGCGTCGATCGCGAAGACGGTGGCGTTGCCCGCCAGATTGATGGTGTCGGCGCCGTTGAAACCGTTGACGGTGGAGCCGACCGAACCGCCATTAAGATTGATGGTGTCCGCCTGACTGCCGCCATCAATACGCACGCCGACCGATCCGCCGGCGAGCGTGAAAATATTGCCGGCGGTGTCATTATTGGCGCTGCTGCCAAGCAGTACGCTCCCGCCGACATTGCCGGCATTGAGCCTGAAATTGTCGGCGCCGGTCCCCATGACGATGTTGCCGCCCAGAGTCACATTGGTCAGATCCAGCGTCACCGTCTCATTGCCCGCGCCCCAGTTCACGGTGGTGGCCGTGCCGCTGGTCAGGGTGATCGTGTCGACATCGTTGCCGCCAGTGATGGAGCCCACCGTCGCGCCGTTCAGGGTGATTACATTGGCGCCGTTCAACGCTCTGATCTCGCCGGTCACCGTACCGCTGTTCAGGTTGATGGTGTCGGTGCCGCTGTCGCCATAGATGAGGCCATTGACCGTGCCGCCGGCTAAAGTGAAGGTGTCCGCGTCAAAGCCGCTGCCGCCGGTGTTGTTTCCGAGCAGAATGCTGCCGCCCACCGTTCCGGCGTTCAGTGTGAAGTTGTCCGAGCCGGTTCCAAATACCAGATTGCCGCCGATCGTCACATTGGTCAGGTCGAGCGTATAGGTCTCGTCGCCCGCGCCCCAGTTCACGGTGGCGACCGTGCCGCTGTCGAGGTTGATCACATCGACATCGGTGCCGCCAGTGATGGCGCCCACCGTCGCGCCGTTCAGGGTGATCACATTGGCGCCGTTCAACGCTCTGACCTCGCTGGTCACCGTGCCGCTGTTTAAATTAATCGTGTCGGCGCCGCTGTCGCCATAGATGTTGCCGGTGACCGTGCCGCCGGCCAGCGTGAAGGTGTCCGCGTCGGTGCCGCTACCGGTAGTGTTGTTTCCCAGCAAAATGTGCGCGCCCACCGTGCCGGCGTTCAGCGTGAAGGTGTCGGAGCCGAGTCCAAAGGTCAGGTTGCCGCCGAGCGTCACATTGGTGAGGTCGAGCACGCCGCTTTCGTTTCCTGCCCCCCAATCCACCGAGCCGGTGACCGCGCCGCTGGTCAGGTTGATAGTGTCGGCGTCATTGCCGCCGGAGATGGAGGCAACCCCGGCACCGTTGATGAGGTCGATCGTATCCAGGCCGTCGCCGCCGAGAATGCCGAAAACCGTCGTCACGCCGTCGATGGTGATGGTGTCGTCGCCCCCAAGAGCGTTGACCGTTGTCGCCGGCGGGTTGGCCACGTCGCAGGTGATGGCGTCGTCGCCCGCCGTGCCCGTGTCGCCCGGCGTACAGGCCGCAAACGCCGAACGGGGCGCAACAACGGCCGCGCCCCCGGCAATCGCGACGGCGACCTGGGAGACAACCCGCAGAGAGGTCGCGGTCGCCGCCGGATTGACCGCGTTGACGAGGCTGGCAAGCAGCACTGCGCCAACGCCCGGCCCGCCCCGCCGGCTGGGAGAACCGGCTCTCATGGCGGCGCCGTCTCCGTTACCGGTGGGGGGGTGGTCCGGCGGAACGTGGACGGAGACAAGCGGCGCCATGAGCGGCGGGAAACTGAAAAGTTGTTTTCCCTGTTTCGCCATGCGTCCCCCGCGCAGAAAAGCGAAACCGTGAGCGATCCCCTCCCGCAAAGCGTTTATCGGGTTCTTTCGTTTCTGTCCGGCTTGCCGCGCCTCTTCAGCCAGAGCGGCTGCGCGCAAATCGCTGCGCAAGCGCTTCACGGCTTCATCACTCGATACGGCGTCTGGCGCTTTATCTTTGTACACGGACATAATGGCGTCTCCCGGAGACATCTCTTGCCTGAAAAACTCTCAGCAACGGGGAGAAGAATGCGAAGGCTGCACTTTTCACGAGCGCATTGAAACGGACGGTCAGTGTTTCTCCGTACCGAACCTCTTTGTTTCTTCGCATCTCATGTCTCCCCGATTGAGCAAATCTCAAAAACGGTTTGGGGACATGGTTTCGCCGGAGAAGAAACTTAATTGCTAATTTTCTGAGTTCATCGAATCCAAAATGGATTCGATGAATGGCGCGGTTTATTTAGAGCGTTGCAAAAACACAGCTGTAGCGCTCTAAGTTTGTATCCATTATGGATGTGTTTTTCAGATAAGAGTTGGACTGCGCATATAAGCGCAAGCGTATTTCATATTGTGGATGCGGTTTTTGGCAGTCGGGGTTAACAATATGCGCAAGAAGACGACTCGTATAAACATGGGCAAGATGAGCAAACAACAAAGCCGTCTTTTTTTTGGCGCCAATGATGGGCTCATAAAAACGGCGGAACAGAGCTTAGAAGAAAGCAACGATGTTGAAACGCTGAAAGCGCTTCATGGCATCAAGGGCTCAGCGCTGGTGTTAGGCGCTTCAGCATTGGCTGACGCCGTTCAGGCCGTTGCAGACCATATAGAAGCCGGACGCCGCGCCGCCGCCGAAGAAAGCATGATCAATGTTCGCAAGGAACTTGATATTCTCAACCAGGCGGCGAGAGGTTAAAGAAAGCGTTCCATTCTTTTCTTATGCGGGGCACCATAACATCAATGACAACTCATACGCCCGATGCGGGTCAAACCGCCGCCGCCAAACGCCGACCCATTCCGCAATTGTACAAGACGTTGAAAAGCGCTTTTGAGCGCTATGTTTTCCACCCGGACACTTTTATCCAGGCCGGCAACAGATTCACCGTCACCTCAGGGGTGATCGTATTTACAACTTCGATTGTGCTTACCCTGATATTGGAGCCGTTTCTCGCCCCGTTCTTTCTGTTTCAAGCGGTCCTCGGTTTTTTCGGACTGATTAAGCCGCTCATCAAAAGCGCCCTAGACCGAGAGTCATACATTACCGTTTGTCTTTACGCCTTTTTTTCACCGATGATTTTCTGGTTTCTGATCGGACCGCAGGCCAATCTCTTACTGTACATTGTTGTAACCACCAGCGTGTCCCTGCTCTTTTTTCGCTGGCGGGATTATCGCTCTGTCGGGCTTATCTGTCTCAGCGCAGGTGCAGCCTTTGCAGCGACGCTTGTTTGGCGGCCGACGCCTCTTATTTCAGTTCCTCCGGGGTATGAGAACTATGCGCGCAGCGCTATCGACGGCTTCGTCATTGGCTATCTCTTCGTGTACGCGCTACTCGCCAATGACGGATACAACGCATCCGAAACGCTGCTTCGCAAAGCGCGGGACCAGTTGAAGAACGAACGGGACCGGGCGCGTGAAGCTTCCCGCGCCCGGGAAGAGTTTCTGGCCATGATCAGCCATGAATTCAGAACCCCGCTGACAACGTTGATCGCGACAACAAACGTGCTTAGCAAACGGGGCGACGCAAGCGCTCTTAAAAATGAATTGGAGGCGATTGAAGCATCATCACAGTCGCTATTGCTGTTTTTTGAAAATGCACTCGATCACGCCCGATACAGTTCAGGTAAGTTTATCCCTGTGTTTGACAACACAGATCTGCACGCACTGGTCCGGGACGTCATCAATGTTCTGTCGGTCGATATTGAGAATAAGGACCTTATCGTAACGACCGACATTGCCGCGTCTTGTCCGCGTGCTGTCGTCACCGATCCAACGCTTCTACGTCAGGTCTTGCTGAACCTTGTCAGCAACGCCGTAAAATACACAGAACAGGGCCGCATAGACATCAGGTTTGACGTTGTTCTCCTGCCTGATGCGTCGCGCTTGCGGATTGAGGTTCAAGACACCGGCGTCGGCGTTCCGGCCGACCGGCAGGATAAACTCTTCGATCTATTCTCACGCAACACACAAGAGAATCGAAAAGTCTCAGGTATCGGACTGGGCCTCGCTGTCTGTAAACGGATTGTCGAAACCCTTGATGGTGAGATCGGCATCGAAAGCACGCCAGGCGCCGGCTCGCTATTCAGGATTGAAGTTCCGTTAAAAACGGCGAAGGAGGCGGAAAATGCCGCAGCTCCGCCTGAACGCACTTCGCTGGAAGGCCTGTCTCTGCTTCTCATTGAAGACCACGCCTTCAACAGGCTCATGCTCAAAGAACAGCTAGAAGAGGAGGGCCTGGTTGTAACCGATGTCAGCGACGCGACGTCAGCAATGGCGGCAATGCAGAAAGAAAAATACGACATGATCGTCACCGACATATTTTTACCGGACGCATCCGGCGTTGACTTTGCTGATAAGCGTCGCGCCCATGACGAACAAACGCCAATCATCGCCCTCAGCGCAAGCGCGAATGCGGAAAACCATGAGCGCTGTCATGCAGCCGGCATGGATGGCGTATTGACAAAACCCCTTTCTATTCCCGCCTTCCGGCGCGCCGCGTCCAATGCGATCGCAAAGCGAAAGAGCAGGCCCGCTTCCCAGTTATAGAACGACAAGAATGAAGCGGCGCCTCGGTATTCCAGTACGCCTCTTAACTGCAAAAATAATCCCGGGTTGCAGCCTTAAATAACATCGCTTTTCTTTAATCGGATTGATTTACTCTCTTTTCGGTGAATAAGTTTTATGCGCCAATCTCTCTATCAGTACTTTTTGATCCACTCGCCTTGAAATTTCCAAAACATAAGGACGCCTTCGACTTCACAATACTACATAATTAATAATCTGCACAAAGATCTCCACAAAACCAATGTGGATGTAACTATTTAAAAAAATTAAGAAATTGTATGCGCTTCACATGCTGCGATCCAGCATCGGAACCGGCAATCCGGCATGAAACGACGAGTACGCTTTTAAAGCTAATTTCCGTCGATTTTCGATAACCGCGATATGCCCCATTGTTAAGCATTTCGCCAAATGGAGAAATATGCCCACAGCGAAAGGAAAAGAAAATGGCATCCCAATCAGAACGCCGAACGGCGCCTCGTTTAAAACTCGGAAAGCAAGCAAGATTTCTATATCATCAGGATTTTGAAAGTGACGGTCGCGTTCAGAACATATCTGAAACCGGGGCCGCCATTCTTTCCGATGCGCCGGTAAAGATCGGCGATATCGTTATTCTTTACCCGGACGGTATGGGCCGCATTCCCGGTGAAGTCGCCCGGCTGTTCGAGGGCGGCTTCGCTCTTTCATTCATTCTCACAAAGTACCAGCGCAGTTCGATGAACCAACGCATTGCCATGGCGCAAAAGGGCTTGCCTTACTTCCACCTTTCAGATAATCGATCCGCTGTTCGCGCGAAATACAACATAAAGACACGCGCCAAACTTGAAAGCGAAAGCGAGTCTTTCGACTGCACCATTATTGATCTTTCTTCCAAGGGTTGCCGCGTTAGATGTGAACGTCGCCCCGAAATCGGCGTCTCTCTTTCCGTTGGCGCATTGTTGAGCGTTGTGCGGCGTCATACTTCCGACGGCTTCGCCGTCGAATTTAAAAGGATCCGTCCGCAACAAGAAGATGATGTTGCAGCCGCCGCCGGCGCCAAAACGATGTCCGACAACGCCGCCGGCGATCCATGCGGCGATTACAGCGCTGAATCTGTCAGGCTGCTCAGGGCCGGATCAAAATAGCTACAGACTTTATGAACGAGTCTGTTGTCCAGCTTTGTTCTTTTTTGCCGCCTACACAATGCAGGAATGCTATGGATAGTACACAACGCAAACATCCCGCATACAGCCAATGGCCATCTTCAATTGTCGTATCTATCGGCTGTATCCTGGCGTCATTTCTGCTAACGTCTATCGTTATCCCACCTGACGGTCACCTCACCAAACCTCAGGTCTTGTTGGTCGCTCTCTGCGTGCCGGCTATCATCGCCCCGGCGGCATGCTTGCTCTGGCGCCAGCGGCGCAAGGAAATAATGCAGCTTGCAGCAAAAGCGCAACAGGCGGAAGCAGCGAAGACAGAATTTCTGGCGCGCATGAGCCATGAATTGCGCACGCCGCTCAACGGCGTTATCGGGCTGACGGAATTGTTGATTCAAAGCAGCGACCGGCTTGAGGAAAAGGCCGAACTCTTAACGCCTCTCGGCGCTTCAGCGCGTCATCTTTTGACGGTAGTCAATGATGTTTTGGACTACTCAAAACTTGAAGCCGGAAAATTCACGCTTGTACGCGAAACATTCGCACCCGCCCAGCTGATGAATGAAACCGTGGACGCACTGAGGCCAAGCGCTGAAGCCAAGGGCATAGCATTGAAGACGTATTGCGATGACGTCGTCCCGACATGGGCAATCGGCGACGCTTCGCGAATCCGTCAGATTCTTTGGAACCTCTTGTCGAACGCCGTGAAATACACCGACGAAGGCGAGGTGTCCGTTTCACTGTCGCCGACCGTGCGAAACGCCCGAAGCGCCCTAAAAATCCGCGTCGCCGACAATGGGCCCGGCGTGCCGGCTGATCAGGAAGAAGTGATATTTGAAAAGTTCCATCAAGTTGACGGCGAAACGTATAGACGTCCTGGCGGCACCGGACTTGGTCTTTCCATTTGCCGCCAGATTGCGCGAATGATGGGCGGCGATGTGTTTCTTGAACAGAGTGACGGGCCAGGAGCGATTTTTACCGCGATCATCGGCATTGAGACGATTGCAGATGAGACGGCGCTAAAGGTCAAACAGCAGACATCCAATGCTTGCCCTAAATCACCGTTTCGGGGCCTCGACTTTCTTGTCGTGGACGACAATGAGGTCAATCGTCTTGTGGGTAGCTCCATGGTGAAGTCGCTCGGCGGCGAGGCCGATATTGCGGGCAGCGGACTGGAGGCGCTCATGATGGTCGAATCCAAACCTTACGATGTGATCTTGATGGACAAGAACATGCCTGACGGCCTTTCCGGCATCGAAACCCTTGAAGAGCTGCGGAGAATGCAGAACGGCGCAGATACTCCCGTCTATGCCTGCACTGCCGACGCGCTCGAAGGAGAACGCGAAGCCATGATCAAAACGGGATTTGACGGGTACATCGCAAAACCGATCACAATCGACCGGCTTCGCCATGAATTGCGCGCCCTGCCTCAAATGACCTCAAAGAGCATACACTAACCTGGCAGCCTATTCTTGGGCCCGACCCGAGCCAAGCGCCTCAAAACTGAAACAGGTAAGCCGGCTTGACCCGACCCCTTTGAACGCAGCCACGAACAAGGAAACAATCGGTTGCATTCAAGGAGATAGAGAATGTCTGGAAAGCGTTATCGCCCAGAAGAAATCATATCGAAGTTGCGCGAGGCTGAAGTTTACCTCGCCGAGGGCGTCAGTGTCGGCGAGGTCATTCGCCGGCTGGGCGTCACTAAGATTACCTATTATCGCTGGCGGCGAGAATATGGCGGCATGAAAGTTGATCAGGCCAAACGGCTAAAAGACCTGGAGCGAGAGAACGCCCGGCTGAAACGGTTACTGGCCGACGCCGAAATCGAAATGGCCAAGGCGGACATTGATGAGACCAGGCGACAATACGTGGCGCTGGGCAAAGACATTGGGGATACACTGTCAATAAAATCGTTCGCAGCGCTCGCCGCCTTTGTCTGGCCGTATATTTTGATAACGGCGCTGAGTATGAAACTCGCCCGCAAGCGCTATCTTTTCTAGCGTCCCGCTTTTGATGCACTGGGAGGCGTTTTCGGCCTTCCGGCCATCCAAACTCCTTAAACCCCGTTTTTTGAAGACTTTTGCCTCTTAAATCCCGGAAATTCGGACTTTAGCCTGTTCTGTAGCGTTAGCATTCGAATTTTTGTCCCAAAAATTTCCTTAAATCCCGTTTTTTCCGATTTTCACTTCCTTAAATCCCAGAAATTCCGTATAATGGGAGCGGAAGGAGTACTTATTGCCCGAATTTTCCGTCGAGAATCTACCGGAAGTCTTTGTCTCCGAGACAGCTATTTCGAAGGCTGTATCGGATGCGGCGGCGCGCGGCCAGCTCCGCAAGCTGGGCTCGCGCCTTTACACCCGCAATCTCGAAGAAGACCCTGAAAAGCTGGTCAAGCGGAACTGGTATCAGCTCATCACCGCCTACTACCCGGACGCGCTGATCACCGACCGCACGGCCCTGGAGAACAAACCGGCGGAAGACGGTTCAGTCTGCCTGATCTCGGATAAAAAACGCGACACCGAACTGCCGGGCGTCATTTTCCGCCCGCGCAAAGGACCGGGCCCGCTGACAAGCGACAAACCCTTTATCGGCGGTGCGCGCCTCGCCTCCACGCCGCGCGCCTATCTTGAAAATATGCGCACCTCCAGAGCCAGGGGCGAACGCCTCGCCCGCACCCTGTCACGCGAGGAGATCGAGGAGCGCCTTGATACAATGCTGCGCCAGCAGGGCGAAGCAGCGCTGAACCGCCTGCGTGATGACGCCCGCGCCATTGCAAAAGAACTCGGCCTGCAAGCCGCGTTTGAAGAACTCGACAAGCTCATCGGCGCGCTGCTGGGGACCCGCGATACAGAAATCAAGAGCAAGGTCGGCAAAGCACGCATCGCAGGCGCGCCCTTTGACCCTGATCGCATCACGCTGTTTGAAACGCTCTTTACGGCTTTAAGGGAATTCATGCCGCCGGACAGACAATCGCCTGACCGCACGCCCGAAGCGCGCGCGACGCTATCTTTCTTTGAGGCCTATTTTTCAAACTTCATTGAAGGCACGGAATTCACGGTCGAGGAAGCAGAAGAAATCGTCTTTGAAGGCGTCATTCCGCTAGAGCGCCCCGATGATGCGCATGACGTGCTCGGCACATTCCGCATTGTCTCCGATAACGCGGAAATGAATAAGCTGCCGGAAGATTTCGATGCGTTTATCAAACTCCTCAAAAGCCGCCACGCGGCGTTCATGGCGGCGCGCCCTGATAAGAATCCAGGCGCATTCAAAACAAAATCAAACCGCGCCGGAAACACCGTCTTTGTTGAGCCGGACCTTGTTGTCGGCACGCTCGCCAAGGGGTTTGAATTTTTGCAAGGCTTGGCTGAACCGCTCCAGCGCGCCATTTTCATGATGTTTCTGGTGAGCGAAGTCCATCCCTTCACGGACGGTAACGGACGCGCCGCGCGCATCATGATGAATGCCGAACTGATCGCGAAAGATCAGGAACGCATCATCATCCCGACCGCCTACCGCGTTGATTATCTCGGCGGCCTCAAAGCGCTTTCACAAACCGGCAATCCGACACCCACCATCCGCATGCTCGATCATGCGCAGCGTTATACGCACGCCATTGACTGGGTTAACCTGAAAGCCGCGCAGGCGATACTGACGGAAACGGGCGCCTTTACGGAAGGTGAGGATGCGAGACTGAAATTACCGGATCAATAAGGCGATCGATAGAATAGACCGCGGCACGCAGCATGCGATTCCTTTAAGGCTTCGGCAATAACACGTTTTGGCTATCGGCTGATTTTCCGGAAATAGCCGCGGACGTGCGCTTGGATAAATCTCCGATCTGGTCATCAAATCGTAGAGCGACGAACGCACCCAAGGCAATGCTTGCTATCGTCCCCAATAGCCCATTTCCGATAAGGCTTTTTCCGAACATTGAAACGGCAAGAAAGGCAACGCCCATACCAACAAGCTTTTCAGGTGAAAGGTTATCGAGATCAATACCGGTTGCCTTATTCAGGGCGGATTTACCGACACTCTCCGTAATGTCGCCATTATTGAACGTCTGATCGGCCACCGCCGCACCGGCAACTGTTGTGAAGGGGCGGCGCAGCATGAAGCCCGCGCTCTTCTTCGCGACAGAGCCGAAGGCAAACATTAATCCACGCGCTGCGAGCTGCCAAACCATTGATACACCCTTACTAATCTATTTTATTCATTGTACCAATAATATATTGTGGACGTCAAATTTACCCCGGAACAGAACCCGATACTAGATTTTAAACGAACCCCTTTTCGCGCCGTCAGGTCGGCCAAGAAAAATTAACGCATGAACAAAATTCGCTCCTCTCCAAGAGTAATCCATAGGGCGTTAATTATTTACTGAGGAAGAGACTTTTGCATTCTTTTATTTCAGCCTCAGTGGGAGTCGATACACCGGAGCTATTCTCGTCACTATCGGCTTTTGTTGCAGCCCGAGCAACGCCCTTTTCGAATGCTTCGCCATTACTCTGACTGCCATAACGGTCGGCAATTTCTAAACCCATTTTGACGTAATCGGGATTGTCAGCCAACATTAAATAGGTCACACAAAACCCAAGCATTTGTTTTGAAACATCGTTCATTTCCCGTTCCGCACTTGCGCTCGCATTATCGGATTTATCGCACGCGACCAGCATCATCATAGCAAGCGGCAGTAGAAAAAACTTCGCTGCAAATTTTGTCTTTTCACCTCAATCCAAAACCTATCCGTCGAAACAGTGAATAATGAGAAATTTGATTTGTATACTTACAAAAAAAGCTAATTGGAAATATGTATTTCTATATGGTCAACGCTTCCGGCTTTAGGCATTCCACCAATTCCATAAATGGCGAGTCCGCCGATCTCGCGGTATACCATTCTGCGATCACCTAGGTATTCACTAAAACGGTGATCATGCAAAAATACATATGTAGAAGAACTTTCTTCTTTAATATTCAGGCTTTGCGAACCTAAAATTAAATCGCCATTGAACCGATGCGTCGGCTCAAAGTCATCCGGCATATCATTGAGCTTCAAATGAAGCTTTGATACGCGCTTCGGCCCATCCACCGACTGCACCGAAACAATGCCGAACTTGTCCCAAAACGTTGATTCAGAATCAGAGATATAACTAATCCGCGAAGGACGCCCCAGAACGCCTTCCAGCTTGGCAAATGTCACAGGCGAGCCCAGATCCTGACCATTGATGGTCATCGCACCGGCATCGCTAATCGAAATTTCAACTTCTGTTTTTGAAACCGGCGATGATTCCGAACAAGCGCCGAGCAATAAGGCCAGCAATAAAATCGATACGACGCCAAATATGGCGTATCTTTTTTGTTTGTTAAAGCTTCCTGCCATCATGATTCTGCTCCATCGCTGATCACTTGTGCTGCTGATTTGTATTGCTCCGAGGCTTCCCTTAATCGACGCACAAGATCGGGACTTGGCTGTCTCCCGTTGATCATTCCGCGCTCCTCTGCATCATCCATCACATCCAACAGCTCCGAGAATGCGCGGCGGAAGTCTCCAGCTGCAATTTGCACTTGGCTTGAACAAAGCTTGATTTCATCAGGGCTCGTAGCGTCATACACCTCAGACAGCAACTTATTGCGTTCATCGGTGTTAAACTGTGCGAGATTGTCAAAACCCTCAAATTTGTTGCCGACCGTATTTAGCTTATCCAGGAGAACGCGCGCGCACAGCGTGGTTTTTGGATTACTGGCTCCATTTTCCGACAGAAAGAGGTCGATATTTTTGGCAATACCCAAAACAAAAATTACGACAACAACGCCAAAAATTACGCGTTTAATATTGCCGCCTCGCGAGGCAGCCGGGGCTTCATTTTCGCCCTGCGCTTGATCGCTTGCATTACGAACGATTTCGTCATTTGAGGCAAAGCGGCTCGACGGCGCCCCGCAATGGGGGCAACTACCCGCCCGTTTACTAACAGCACCCTGGCAATCAAGGCATTTTGTCAGATTTTGGTTGTTTTCCTGTGTCACGAAAACCTTCCCTTGTTGTTCTCAATCACGCGAACCCAAAAAAACGCATGTTCACGAAAGGCTCCCTTTATTCATCTAAACGCAACCGTGGTTCATAATCTAAAAAAGTAACTTTCTCAGTATCAGTCGCGTATCGCCCATCGGCCAGCGAAACGAATTCGCGCGCCGTACAAACATCGTTTCGGCAAACCAGTTTGTCATATTCGACACACTCGCTTTCCGAGATCGAAGAAAAAACGTTTAGAGCGAAGAAAATTTGTTGCTTGACTTCTTCTTTGCGCGCGCCAGAACCAGTTACTCTGACATCATCATTCTCAACGGTTGCAATGGCGGCGCAAAGCCCCCTCGCCGTGGCGTGGGCGTTACTTCTAATAACAACTGTGTATTGCTTGTTGTCGGGGCCCAGCCACAAAAATTTCTCTCTAACCAAATAGCCGTCAGAACCGTCCTTTAAAGCACTATAATGGCTATAGCTTGTGCAAGACCCATTGTTGAAATTGTTGCACGACCAGGGTCGTTTCCGCGTTACGATTGAGAACTTTCTGGAATCCGCCGGGGCTGACGGCGGATATCCCGTAAAGTCACTATTTAGTTCCTGAATGATGAGTGCAGTGATTTCCGAGTCCGCGACATCGCTCTCAATATCCCCACTTGTCCGGGAAGCTTGACGAACACAAGCTAGCGTTCGCTGGTTTTCAACTTTGTCGCAATCTATTTCTCGGTCTGCAAAAACGCGCTCGGCAAAGCGCGCGCCAACAGCCAAAACGATCAACGCACCCAAAACGCCGCCAACTTTCCCCCATAAACCCGAACCTCGAGAGATCGCCGTACTTGCGTTTGTACCGTCGTTGATCGGAGCACCGCAATGCGGGCAACTGCTCGCGTTCTTGCTTACGTTTCCGTTACAATCAAGGCATTTCGTCAAATTGGGATTGTCATCTTGCGTCATCAATACTTCCCCATGTTCTGTTCATGTTTACAGCAAGTCGTTGCCGCGACCGCTTCCCTACATCATTACTGTCAGACGGACGCCCAACGAGATTTCCTGAAAATTTTCTGAGAAACGTTTTTCGAGCAATTACGCATGACAATGTTCTCGCTAAGGCTCATCGCGTTTGGCTGGCTCTGGTTGATTATCTTCACGCTGCAGATCACGCTCCTCGTGCAACGCCTTTGCAGCCAACATTCGCGACCCTTCTAAAAACTCTTTAAAGCCCTCAACATCCTCAACTAGCTTGTCTGAAGAGCTGATAGCGAAATCAAATTGCATTACAGCTTCGCTGTATTGCTTACGCGAATAATAATAATGCCCCTTCCTCGTAGTTTCGACAATTCGCGCCTGCCATTTGTCTTGCTCTTGAACAATCAAATCGAACCGATCAGGTGCATTTGATCTCGTGGCTGCGTTCTCGGGGTTTTTACTTAACGACGAAAATGCCGAATTGACGGGCGTGCCGCCCAATTCTAGCGTCGTTGACGTCGTTCCAACATCTACCCCTCGCGTCTGGTCAGCTGCATCAGCCAATCTAGTTTCTTTAGACATTTCGACAGGTAAGCTGGGTTCTGTAGGGATGCCCAATATCACTACGCTGGCCGCAACCCCCGCCGCCGCCCCCGCCAACGACGACACAGGGCTCCATTTCTCCCAAAAGGCTGGTGTAAATTTTCGGATTTGTTGACGCCAAGCTTGCGTCCCGTTCCGCTTATCGGGCGATTGTACCAGCAAACTCGCATTACTAATAAGCGCCTCCGGCGCATGAAGATTCTTTTCAGCAGCTTGGCTTGCCGCTTCTCGTCCGCGCAATAAATCAAATCGCAATCCATCATCCTCCAGGATTGCAGCCTGTACCGATCGCTCGTCGGCATCTGAGAGATTTCCTTCGATGTAGGCGGCGAGCAACTCCGCAGGCAAAGTTTTGGTAAATGAGCTCGCAGCCCCGCCGCGCTCCAATCCGCGTCTTATGGCCGCGTGAACCGCGCGTTCTCCAGCCCCGCCCGAACCATCTTTCGAAGCTGAACCGAAGATAGATTTTACAAACGCATTAAGGTCCAAAATTCTCATGGGCAGCCCTCTAAAATACTCAGACGGACAGCACCGGAAAATTCTCCACGCCCATAGAATTTAATTCGTGAAGGAGCCGTTTTTCCCACTTTTCCCGCTCTTTATACAAAGACTTAACAGGCATATTTAGTAGCGGCGCGATTTCTCGGGGAGCCAGAGGCGGCTCATCAAAGTATCGCAATTTCAGATAGAGTTGTGCTTTTTTGGGCAATCGCTCTAGCGCAATCGATAGGGAAGAAAGAGCTTGCTCCACGGCCTGATCGTCTTGCGCTCTAATGAGCGTGCTCTCTGGATCACTGCCCTCGCACGAGACTTCCTCGATGAGGCTGGCTTGGCCTTTCGAATCAGAATCAAGGGATACATGTCTTTTTGGCGCACTGGCCGCAGTGTTTCGATAAGCATTCTCTAAAGTCAAGATCGCTTGTTTTACGGCGTCTGCGCTAAATCCTCGTGCGCTAAATTCCAGTACGGCATTATCGCGGGCAACGTTGTTCCAATAGATTTCCTTAAATACTGCCTGCTCCAATTCTCCCAAACGTTGAACAGCTTCCGGCAATCTCCGACGGCCCGCCATCGCACGGTGCAAATCTTCGCACAAATTGCGAACCAATTTTCGGATATAACCAGTAAAACTTCCTTTGCCGTCATATTTGCGAATACGCGAATAGTCGTTTTCGATTAGTTTCTCACAAACATCTTGATACTTATCGTCTGTAGTTGTTCCGTCCTCGAATACGCTGCTTCCCGGGGGCAAGCGAAACCTGCAATTCACAAAGCGCCTAATCTCCGGGCCAAAAAACCGCTCAAAGGCCATCCACGCTGCTTCACTATCAACCGGAAAACGCGACATTATGCGGTCGGAAAGCAAATCCACCGCTTTAAGCGCGACGAAAGCATTTAAGCTCGATCGGCCATCAAACGGTCTGATCGCTGCAAAATCGTCAGCACGCAGCAATTGAAAGAGGATGAGAGCTTCTTGTTCGGATTGATCCGCGGGGAATATGGAAGTCGCTGCGCAATACACCGTGTCAGCTGTCGCTATTACAAATCGATTCCAGGCGCTTTCATCGCCTGAAAGCACAGAGCGCACTAACTTATAATCCTCTTGCGCACTCAAATATTTTGCCCCGCCGCTGATTTTCTAATTATATGAAATCAAAGAATAATTCCTTGTCGCATATTGGCCAAATCTACCAATTTCACAATGATCACAAGGGCTTAGTAAAAATCAACAGAGGCTTTGCATCGGGTCCGGCAGAAACGAAATTGTCGATTGCTGATTAGGTTCAAGCGAAAAATGGTCGTTTGTCCGTCTGATCCAAGCGGTCAGAAGTTATAAACGGACAATACGATCCATCTTTGCCCAACATAAATACGGAATTCGGATTAGAAGAGTTTTGTTGGCGCTAAACATCTGCGGGAGGAGCACCGAACGATGAAACGGTCTTTCAAAAAAGGTGCCTACGCAATTGGCGGCATTTTTCTGGTTGCAATAGTTGGCAAGGCAATATGGTCTGAAAGCGGCGGTCCTGATACTGTTTGTTTTATTAAGTTCAACCAATACCTGGCTGAAAAAATGGAGAGTGTGCCGAAGGTCGACAAAAACTCGTCGTTAAAAGATCACCAAAACTTGGTTTTGCAAACACTCAAAATCTATGCGAACGCAAATGTTTTGGACTGTTCCGTAGAAACGCAACTCGCGGTGGACGACGCAATTGAAGCTTTAGAAGAGATGAATGCTGTATTTGCAGAAGCTGAAAGGCGCGGAATATGGAACACGTTGGGATTCAATCAAGACCTACAGAAAAGATCACAAGCTGCGGAAACCAAATGGAACGCCGCGATGCAAACGATAGATAAAGAAAGAAAGGCGATTAGAGAGCCGATTGAAGAGCTGGTTAGATCATAAACGCGTTCAACGCGCACTTGTTGTTTAAAGCGGCTTGGCACGCCAGCGAAATAAGCGACATGCCCATTTAATATATAAATTGAGCTGCTTCTAATTCAGCAATCTGATGTTGTAAGAAAGCTTCCGCGAGCGAGACGGGCCAATAAAGAGCATGACGCCCAGAAGAAAGCCTTGATCCGCTGATACTGATTTGTTCGTGATAGTTTAGTTCCGAAATTTCGCATCAAAATTTGACCTCAAGTACTCCAAAAAGGTATAATAATCAGTATACTAATAAATATAAGGATGTGTATATGGCGATAGAGTTTGGCGCAGAGTTTAACACAAATGCGACACCATCACAGGAAATGCTTTTCAGGCTCCGCGCGCTCGCTGAGAATGGAGCGCTTGGCAACACGCTGGGAAGTCGCGACGACAAGGATAGCGCGAAGCAACTGGACGCCGCTATGGCGATAAGTGAATTGAAACGACGGCTTGCCGATCCTGAATATGCAGCCCTCTACACTCGTGTCTCTGAGAAGCTGGATAATGTCTATGACGCCGTGGCGCACGCCCGTGAAGCTTTGGACAAAGAACAAGCTGATCTGGATGTTATTCTTACTGATATGCGTTCTCGCGCAGCGACGCTCAATGACGGCACTCATGTCTATCAACGCGCCGATGGAGCGTGGCTCACAGAAAGCGGCGACGAAGTTTCAAAAGATCAGATGGCGCAGGCTGATGTGCCTGAGGACGCGACCCGTTGGGAAGACATACAACCTGTCCTTAAGCGCTCGCAAGAGATCGATGCGGAGCAGGCCGAAATCGATGATTATGAACGCAACGTGTTGAACCCCGCGAAGGCGCGACTCGAAGACGAGGATAACCCTCCCTCAGCGGACGAACTGGCGGAAATTGACGATCAGATTGAGAATAGGCCTTCAATCCTCCGCAAGTTCCGCTTCAGCAATGAACAACAGAATGATGACCATGCAGCCATTCGTCGTTCCGCCGCCGATGAGCATATGCCGGAAGGCCGTATTGACGCGCCCAATGTGAATGGCCAGTTTGCGGCGGCAAGCACCCGAAGCGATGCTGCCGACCTTGATCTTGATATTCCAGCGCGCCCGGCTGTAGGCACAGCTCCGGCCGAACCCTCCTGACACGACTTATTCGATTGTATTCTCTTGCGCGCGCGGGAACTTTCCGCAATCACGCTCAATAAGCGCAATGATGATTCCCGTTGGCGAATGATCGGGATATTTCTCCATACTGCGAATGATAAGTGCTTTCTTTGCATCAACGTCATCGGCCAGCCAGTTCCATATGCACATACCACGGTCATGATCTTCTAAAAATGCAATATGGCCCGCCATGTCCACAGCGCCATAAATCATCATTTCCAGCTCAGCTTTCGGGAGCTGATTCAGGTAATCGCTGTTTTTATCCTTGGCAAAAGAAAACTGCGGATAAGTCAGTGCAATGAGAAGTGATAGATATAATAAAGTCGTTGGCCGTGCTTTATTCAAAAACGAACGTTATTGATATTATTGCACGTTGATGTTTATGGGAATGATATTTAAATTAAAGCGTATTGGAAATGCGCGGAATTCGGTTCCGCTGATCGACAGGAGGCATTGTCATGGCGCACTCGCAAAAACCTTCGTTTTTGATGATGAAGGAGATGCGATGTGATGAGCGTGTGGCCTCAGCTGGAAAATGTCCGGAAGCGCGTTGGGTATGCACGCGTCAGCACTCGTGAACAGCATTTGCGGATGCAGCTTGACGCTCTTGAAGATGTCGGCTGCGATGCAATCTTCACAGACCAGGGCGTCTCGGGCGCGCAGAAAAACCGCCCCGGCCTCGATGCCGCGCTGGCAGCCCTAAAGCCTGGCGATATCATTGCTGTTTACAAGCTCGATCGATTGGGGCGCTCTGTTCTGCATCTGGCCGATTTGCTCACATGTTTTCACAACAAAGGCATTCATTTCTGTTCGCTCAACGAAGGGATCAACACAACGACGCCGGGCGGCAAGCTCATCTTTCACATTTTCAGCGCCATCGCCGAATTCCAGCGCGATATGATTCGCGAAAATACAATGAACGGTCTGGAAGCCGCGCGGAAACGTGGCAAACAGCTCGGTAGACCACGTAAACTCGGCGAGTTCGAAGTACTGGAAGCTCATCGTCTTATGGAACAGAAAGCCGTACCCTTTAAAGAAATGGCGCGAAGACTGGATGTTTCGGATTCAACTTTGAATCGGGCGCTAAAAAGGGTCTTGGAAGAAGCCCATTCATGAAACGCGCGCCGTTTCCGCGCGTAAACTCGTGAATGAGCATCTTTTTAATACCTTGCTGCCTAAAATTTCTTCTTCCAGTAATTCCTGTTAGTGCAGATTTTAGAAAATAGATCAGTTTTCAGTAGACTCAATTCAGACAGTTTCTAATTCTTCCCGCCGCAACATTTTTTCGGCCAGGCCCGGCGGGACATGAATGGCGCGAATCTCTTCGCCGATCTGATCCAAAACACCGCACACAGCTTCATCATACTCAGGGGTCGACGAAGGGTTAGTGCGGGCGACTCGCCCATAAAAATCCCCGGTCAGTCGCAGCACATCGACCGCGACGGCAGTTTCAGTCCCTTGTTTGATCAAGGCCTGAATATCTTCGATTTCCCGCTTTAATCCCGCCAGAAGCGAGAGTTTATCGCGCTCAGCTTCCGCCTTGAGCGCGGCGGAACAGGAGCGCAGAAATTCAACAATCGAAGCTGCCTGTCGGCCTGAATATCCTGATGGCGGCATGTCTGACCTCTATTCTATTAGCTTCCGCAGTTCTTGTGCGCCGCGCAATTGCGCACGCAGTTGACTGAACGCTATCACGATTGCAGGCATTAGTGACAAAATTTGGACCAAATTGGGGTCGGGGTCAGCCCCCGCCTGCACAGTTTTCAGCCCTATTATCATAAGGAAGAAGGAAATGAGGAGGGGTGCCCACCCATCTGTAACCCCTTTGGCAAGCCAATCTCGAAGTTTTTTCAAGGCTTCCCTGACGTCAAGGCTGTTACGATCAAGCGCATCAATTCTATTGTTTCTAGCAAAACCGTTTAATTTCAAGCGGATAGCCAAGCCAAACAAAATATAGGAAAGAGCCAAGATAGTTAAGACTTTGTGATTGACCCATAAATCTCGCAACATGCCGAAAAACATATCATCGGTACTATATCCCATTCTTACCCCCCGTTACGCACGGCTCATGATACGCTGCGCACTATCCAAAACGATAAAAACGATTGCCGAAGCCGCCAATGCAAATGTGGGGGAAACCTCAAAAACAGCGGCGGGGTTGCCTTGTATGAACGGCCAGGTCGCCGCCGCGCAGCCTGCAATCATACTCGCGACAATGACGGGGCCAGACGATGGCCTTACGAATGTCGAAATGACAGCAGGCACGAGCGCAATCTGACACGACCATGAAAAATAGAGAATGGCATCAAATTGCGCGCCCGTTTTATTCCGCATAAAGAGATAATAATAGAACATCCCGATGAGCAGAAATGCCGTGACGATTTTTGCCCATGTTACCGAACGAAACTTGTCGGAGAACTGCAAAAGAATGTCGTTGTGAACCGTAAAGGCCACACCGGATATGAGAGAGTCAATTGTCGAGAACATGATTGCTGTCAAAGCAGCAACGAAAAGTAGCGCCTGAATGCTACCGATAAAGCCGCCTGCGTCAAAATACGTCATCAATTCTGATACGATTACCCAGGGATCACCTTCGGGAAGTAAATAACGCAACGTGATGCCAAACATTACAGCAATCGCCCATGTAAGTGGCGAATAAATCCCGACTGCAAGTGTAGAAACGGCGAGAGTACGCCGGGCCTTTGGAAGATCATCTGAGGTCGTCTGGACGGCAAGAAGACGTTGCCAATGCCCGACGTCAACCAATTGGTACAGACCATTTGCGATCGCAAGGCTCAGTATCGAGATGAGGGGAAAACGGTCTCTGAAATTCTCGCTAATGAATGCCGAAAATGAAAGCGCAGAGGAATCACTATCATTGACAGCCGTGAAAGCTACATAGGCAGCGATCGCAAACGCCGCCACTCCGATACCTGTAGAAACGAGTGAAATAACGTCTGTGTGGCGCAACACGAGGTCAACGACGAATTTTGAGATGAACACGATACCAGCAAAGGCAAGACAGATAACGCCAATATAAAATGCTTCCGAACTCTTCGATGCGGACAAAGCCGCTATAAGCAGCGCGAACACCGCGCTGAAACACGCATAACCGATGGCAAGCTGGATTTTGTCAGTGCCCACGACTCCAATGAAGCCGCTGTAAATCATGTAAATCCCGCTTACGAACAGAAAGGCCACAAAAAGCGCAAGATAATACTCGCCATTCACCGTCTCGGGATTGACTGATCTGCTTACAAGATCGGCGACAAAATGCGCTTCAAACATGGCGGGGCCGGCAATGCCGAGCAAAGTAATCAGCGCCGCAACGACAGCAACATATCGATAGCGATTCTGCTGTGATATGAAGTGATGAATGGTTCCAACCATTCGCCCCAATATGATGTCATCAAGCCTACCACTTAGAATTAATGCGCGAATTATCAGATAGCCAATTCCCCAAAAAATGGGCACCAGCATCGCCCACAAGCCATTGATAAAGCCCCAGGTGGCGAATAATGAAATAACCGCCACCTGCAAAGCGTACATTATTGTGCTGTCGATAAAATCGGAGGGCGCTATACCTCGGTCAGCGTAATGAAATGCACCAAATGATTTGGCACTGCCGCGCCATAGCGTAATGATGATATATATTACAGGACCGATCGACAGTCCGAGCAATAAGGCTGTATCAAAATTCACAGTATTCTCCCTACGTAGCTAATGTTGGCCCCTCCCCAACAAACCCAACAAGAGACCGCCAGAACTTGAATACTTAAAAATGATATCTGGCCCCCTCAAAATATAGCAGTTTAGAAAATAACTGGAAACCACCAATTTTCTTGAATTTCTTGATCTTTTCTAGCGATTACTAGCAGAATTTTTGCCACAAACTTGCCACAAGGCGGAACAGGCCAAATCAGAGAACGGCGGATTTCTGCGGTATACGGAGGGATAGAAACTTGTGGCAAAAAAGACTAATTCTAAGCATTTCTTTCCGTAACCGTGCACTAAGTTATTGAAAAATAAGTGGCACGCCCGGCAGGACTCGAACCTGCAACATCCTGCTTAGAAGGCAGGATAAAAACGCAATAAAACAGCCGCTTACGGAGCGTCTGCCACAGATTCGCCACAGCCATTTGCCCCCAACATTGATATCAGTCCAGACTTGTCCTCTTCGCGCGCCTCCGCACGCTCAATTAAATGCCCATAGACGTTCAATGTCGTGGTGATGTTGCGGTGTCCCATGAGGTGCTGAATGCGTTTCAGATTGACTTTGTTCTGAATGAAAACCGACGCATAAAAGTGGCGCAAATCGTAAGGTGAGAATCTGCGCCTTTCAACTAACTTACCATCCACTTCAACTTCTTCGACAAGTCCGGCTTCAAAACACGCCGCCGTAAAACCAAGCCTCCGCCAATTATTGACGGATTGCCAGCGTCCCGTTTTCGTCGGGAATACGAGATCATATTTGTTATTGGGCACATGATTGTCAGCGTAGTGTAAAACTATGTCAGCCGTTTCTGGGCTGATATCAATCCAGCGCCATCCTGCCGGTGTCTTGGTGACGGATATTCTATGCCCACTGCGTTCAACCGCGCGATCGACTTTGACTTCCCGGCGATCAATATTGAAACGCGGCAACGCCAGATATTCCCCTGGTCGCATGCCGGTATCGCCCGCGAGATAAAGCATAGGACGGTTTCGTTCCCAGGCCTTCGCGATCTGTTTGTTTTTCGAGTTTGCCAATCTGTCCGCTGCTGCAAGCAAAGCGTGAAACTCTTCAACTGTCGGGGGCGTGACCGGCTGTTCATACCGGGAATTCGAACTGATGTTGATACCGGACGCCACATTGGCAGGCATATGGCCACGGATTGCCATTTCACTGAGGACCGTATGAAAATATGTCAGCGTTTTTCGCGCGATGTAGCGCGATGGACAATTTTCTAGGAGCCAGGAACGAAACGCCACAATGTCCGGCGGGCACAGTTCATGAAGGTTCTTTTCCCAAGTATACCCATTCATGAATCGCGAGAAATATTCGTATGAGTCAAGAGTATAGGGTGTGACCGGATCATTTCCGTCAGTGCCTTCTTTTTCACAGATTTCAAGCCATTTTTGGGTTGCAGATGGTACGGACAAAGTTTCGGTAGCTGAAGAACCCAGTTGTCGTCTCGCCTTTCCGCTTTCTACAAAAGCACGCGCTTCTTTAAGCGTCTCAAATGTCTTGAACGCATACCCGCTCTTTGTTGCCGTGCTCGGGTATCGGACCTGATAAGTGGTTCCTTTTTTGCCTACCCGCTTTCTTATATCTGCCATTAAGAATCATTGTTCAGAACGCGATTCGCCTGTTCAACAATCAATGTGATTTTACCCACAGGTAAATCGGCTCTCGGCCTCTAACTGCCGTTGTCTGTATACATTGATGAGCGTCTGCTTTTCGATTTTCAGCTTGCCCTCGATCGGGTCGATAAAAAACGGCAGCTTGCGCATGCCGTTGGCGTCCATATCGGCGGCGCGCTTCATCTGCCGCTCGGACAATTCAACGCCCATTTCGGCGAGCACCTGCCGCGCTTCGCCCAAATCAATATATGTTGGTTGTTTAATCATCAAATTTCCCGTTAAAGATCATAATCTTTGCAGGCCGGTTGGTAATGATGGGTATCAAGACGAAAAACGTGACCGCCAGAGGGGCCGCGTACCGTTAGATGTTCTCCATATTCATTTGTCACAGGCAACCTTAAATGCGCACCGGTGGTGTACCGGACGTTGTAAATATCGCGTAAAGCGTGAAGGTCTTCGATCAGCGCATGCACCATCTCTTCAACGGAGACCGTGCCCAATTCTCTATATTCGATTATCAAACCTTGACGCTTATAGTCTTTACTCTTTCCGCCCATGCTACCTCCAAAGCGGCTTTATACTTCAATTATACCGTGTAATGACTATCTATCGCAAACTGGATAGCCGGTTTTCACTGATTTACGCAATATTGTTTCGCGTCGTAACGCTCTGTTTTAGTCCGCATCAATCCGGCGCTGTCTTTCTTTGTCACTGATGGCTGCCTCCTGTCCGTTTTAACGCCTCCGATCACCAGAACCTTTCCCTGGGTATGAGTCTTGTGGGTCCGGGTTCAGGAAAGGCTTCCGGTGGTCGGGAGCCTCGAACGAACAAGGAGGCAAAGCCCATGCAGTTCAAAATAAATTCATCGGAATTAACGCGTCTGGCAACTTGCGAGTTGACGGCGCTCATCAATCAGCTCGAAGTAGAGTTGGGAAACCACGCGCTCAGCCCAGACGATAGAAACGCCATTGAAACGTCATTGCATCATCTGCGCGTTGAAGTTTCGCGTCGCCAGATAATCGCCGCGCCAAGGGTGCCTGGCTTTTGAGCGCGCTGTCGTAATTTCAATTTGGCAAGCGCGACTAACCGTAAAGGCGACCCTCGGACGGTTGCGCTATGCGCGCAAAACCGGACATTTGCAAACGCTCCTTCTTTGCGATCAAAGAATTTGCGTTGCGCCGACCCTTTGAGTCCGCCTAATTTATCGGACATATCGACTTCGAACACATACTTTAATCAGTACCTTACTTGAATACAGCTTTGGTAGCCTATACCCAATCTCAAATGCTCGCCGTCAGCCTCAATATGTCTTATATAGCCGCCCCAATCTTCATTGAGGTATTCATCGCTAAGTTCCAGCGCAGGTGCTGTTCCGCTATCATCGAATTCAAGCAGCACCGAATCTTCAATACGTTGAATCTTTCCATTCAGATATGGTGGCACTTTGATTGTAGCGACCGCAGCAAGGTCAGTGATTTCTGACCCGAGGGCACAGGCAAGACCTGAATTCGAAAATTCGCCTGCTGCAAGATTCGTCGCCTTTCGTTCACATGGGTCTTCATCAATATCGAACATCCTTTGCAAGCGCTCCGATGAGAGTGCTTGTTGATTCGGGTCTTTTAAGAATTCATATAGAGACATGATGCCCCCGCCTTGAGGTTGAGGCAATTCCCCGTTTAGGCAGTACGCTGAAAATGTATACGCAGATTCACATTCATTTCGGCATGATGCCGGGTCATTGCTAAATACAAAATCATCTGACATTCGAGCTAGCCTTGTCGCGGAAAGCAGGCCAATCGAATTTAATTTCGTTGAAGCTAACTTTATGTAGGAATATCGCTTTCTTTCTTCTTCTAATGATCCGTATCTTGGGACTAGCTTACCTATGGTGTAGTATACGCGCCGCCCGTCAATAGTATTCGTGTGTGTATGCCAAGAATCAGGTTGCAAGCGAATGCGCCCAGTCATGAACTCTTGGGTGTCGCCTGCGATTTCACACCAAGTAAGGTTTTCACACCTTGACGCTCTTATCGAGAGGGGTCGGGAATAAGTGTCGTATTGATTCGGACGATTGCTGAAGTACGCCCCAACGGTGCCATTCGAATATGGACAAATACATTGTGCCAATATCGATTGGTCTGAAGTATCCGGGCGTGACTCTTCATTATCCGAAGGGTCACCCACAAAAAAAGTCGCGCTTCTCATTAGGGTTTGGACAGGGACTTTGGCATGTTATCGGCTCGTCACAGCCATAGAGTGCAAGCATAAGAATAACCAATATTAGTGCAGCCCGCATTTGTCGTTCTTCCTTATTCTGTTCATTCACTCAATAAGCGCGATCTAAAATAGCAAGCCGAACTTGGACGTAGAGGTTGTTTCAACCTTTTTGTATCGCTTAACTGCAATCTATTATTCTGGCCGGAAAAAAACTCAGCTTTTTCCCTCGATAATTCTATCCGCTCATCAAACGAGCCTGAATCGTCCTCTGACGCATCAAAATCAAACATCGCACTACTAATTTGATTTTCGATGTCCTCTCCAAACTTCTCCCCAAGCACAGCTCCAATGGGCGTTCCAATGCCAGCCAAAGATCCCAATAACCCCCCAAAGAATGCAAATTCCCCACTTATGTCATTATCAGCATTTGAAGTGGCAGAAATTGATAAATTTCCGTCCTCGTCAACGGTCGGCTTTAACCCGACCGTAACACCTATAGTTTTCTGCCATAATTTTGTTTTTGCTTCCCTTCGGCACGTTCGTCCCGGCTGACGAAATGTTGGGCACCAATCATCCCACGAAACGCACTTCCAACTCTCATATGTAACGCGAAATTTACCCGTAGCGTTTGGCTGCGAAGCGGAGAGACTATACCCTTTGTCATCGTAACGATTATTACAGTTGGAGTTTGGAATAGCACCTTGCCGTCGGACTATCCCTGCAAAGTCATTCTGTATTGCCCCTAAGTCGGCTTCAGTAAAAACGATTAAATCGACTAAGGGAGAATCCGGTTTTTCATTTATTTTAATATAGGTGTTAAGCGGGACGGAGTATTGCTTCCCGGAGACATTTATTGTCGATGTGGTTTCTTGAAGTCTGGTGCGCTCAAAATTACACGGGGTCACTCTTTCGCTATCGTCGCATTTGAAGCCTTGCGATTTTTGTAGAGCGACCATCTCGCGCGCCTTAACGCTACAAAATTCTGCACTTGTGTTTGCATGATAGGGAACAACAGTTTCGGAAGGTGTGTTAGAGGTATATTTGACATCACATTTCGAGCCGACAGTTCCGGGCTCGACTATTTCTATAGTTCTAGTTTCGTCCCCGAGACTGCAACTGACTGAAAACTCCTCAGCCGTTGCTTCGAACAAACCTGCATCCAAAAGCAAGCATGAAACTACAATTTTGCGGCGCATCACACCCCTCGTAAAAATTTCCCTGATTTATCCGCTTTTCAATTTGTATAGTCCATCCCCGTCGAAATGGCGATTTTTACACTGCAGAATGATCAAATAGGATCATATAGCATGCACGCTTGCTAACAATTCCGATAACAATAAGTATCGGAATCTTTGATCGCCATCCGCGTCAATGCAGACATTCGATATTGCTCGCCGACCGTCTACAATGAGGATATAGCCCACCAAAGGGATGTAGTTCGGGGAGTTCGCCACGCCACCAGCAAATGCCTGACGCGAGGACGCCGCGAGGAAATCTCACAATCACCCTTCCTATGCTCTATGCATGGGAAAATATCTTCAGGAAACCAATCGCAAGCATATCGGCGAATTCGCGCAGGCGCTTGCGGAGGCCATCGAACGGCCTGCCCGCGATATTCTCTCGATATCCGACGTGAGCGACCTGCTGTGCTGCTCCGTCGATACGGTGCGGCGCATTCCCCATGACGAATTGCCTGTCTATCGGGTCGGAAAATCAAACCTTTATCTGCGTGATGAGCTGATCGCCTTTGTGCGCACAAGGCGCGTGAAGACCGTCGATGTGACCAATCTCATGGCCGGATTTGAAGACATTGATGACGAGATTCAGGGCGTGTTAGACTCCCCGCCGGTTGATGTGCGGGAGCCTTCCAGACGGAGGGTCAAATGACAAAATCCCGTACAATCGGGTCGGTGAGAATCCGGCCTCAAATGACGAACGGGGCTGAGACGGGCAAATGGTTCGTCGATGTTCCGGCTTCGCTGACCAGCAATGGAAAGCGCAAGCGAAAGCTCTTTGACAATCAGACGCAAGCGGCTGCCGTTGCGCGGGAATTGCGCAAACGCATTGATCCCGTGACGGGGCTGATAAAAATAAAGGAACGCTACAATAGCGGGCTGACGCTTGGCGAGGCCGTGAAGCTGTGGGCTAAGGACGAACAGCTTCGGGTCGATACCCTGAAAAAGCGGGCAAAAACTCTGGAGACGGACATTTATCGTCTCCGCCCGACAGCCAGTTATTTCGATGATCGGGCGATTGCTTCGATCAGCGATGCTGACCTCGCCAAGTACCAGGCGTTCAGACTGAAACAGGGCAGAAAGCCGGTGACCATCAATGGCGAGCTGCTGATCCTGCAAATGGTCTTTAACTGGGCGGTGAAGAAGAATTTTCTGAAAGCCGCGCCAAAGTATGAGGCCATCCCTGTGCGTCCCGCCGAAGTGATCGTACCGACGCCTGAAGAAGTCGTGCGGATCATTGACGCGCTGCCTGAACGGCTCAAGCCTCTCATCCGGTTTCTTGCCGAGACCGGATGCCGGAAAGGTGAAGCGGTCAACCTCACCTGGGACTGCGTTGATGAAATCGGCGGCTATGTCGAGATCAAGGCGCGGGAAGGCTGGACGCCAAAAACGCAGCAATCGGAACGGCGCATACCGATCGGACAGGAGCTTCTGGATACCATCCGAAAACTTCCCAAAGACGGTCAGTATGTGTTCGCCGGTCGCACGCCGGATGAGCCGATCGGTGAGTTCCGCAAATCATGGGCGACGGCGGTGAAAAACGCCAAGATCAAACGTCGCGGCAAGCTCGTCCATGTGCCGGTGAAATCGCTTCGCAAAGCCCACGCGTCATGGCAGGCGGAACGGGGCGTTACCGAAAGCGTGTTGCAAGGCTTACTCGGACATGCGCGCGGATCGATTGTCACAAGACAGTTCTATGTGCATGCTTCCGAAGAAGCGAAAAAGGCGGCGGTCATCGAACTACCACTTGATTAATGCAAGCGTTCCTAACCCCAGTTTGGCAATGGCAATATCTGGCAACGGCCATTGCCGAACATTCCGGCGCCAATTTCCGAAGTCAGTAAGTGATTGAATTCTCTCTGGAAACTGGTACCGCCTGCTAGAATCGAACTAGCGACCTCTTGATCCACAATCTAGCGCTCTAACCAACTGAGCTAAGGCGGCCCGGCGCATGGGCGCCAATGGCGCCCGCGCGGTTTGAGGCGGCGGAAACTACGCCCGCCGCCCATCGAAGGCAAGCAAGCTTCGAGCCTAACTTGCGGGCTTGCGAAACCGCAGGGTCATCCGGTTGGATTCGCCGATCGCGGCGTATTTGTCACGATCCTGGTCCCCGAGCCCAAAGGTGGGAGGGAGGCGCCAGACCACATCGCCGGCGCCGGGCTGATCGGCCGGATTGGCGTTGATGTCGCTTTCCCCGTCGAGTTCGAAACCGGCCGCTTCCGCCATAGCGACAACATTCGCCTTACTCATGTAACCGCCCGTACCGTCTGCGGCGGCGCCTTCCGCACCGTCCGGCGCCGCATGCTGAACCACGCCGAGAACACCGCCGGGCTTTAACAGGGCGTGGGCGTCTCCAAGAGCTTCGGCGCCGAAGTCGCCGCCGGCGCGGTTGAAGTTGTGAAGCGCGCGGATGAACAGCACTACATCCGCACTTCCGTTGAGATCTTCCGGAACGCCGCCGAACTCATACGCTGTCACCGGCGTCGTCGTTTCCGCGATGTCGACGGCCTGGGCAGGAAAATTGTCGGACCAGGTGGTGACGAAATTCAGGAGTTCAGGGTTCGGCTCCGGCAGGATCAGCGGCCACATCTCGTCGTGATAGTTGACCCCGATATAGCGGCCCTTCTCGGCGACAAAGGGAAGGATCACCTTCGTGTACCAGCCCCGCCCCGGCAACGCCTCGACGACGGTGGAATCCGGCTCAACACCGAAAAAGGTCAGCGTCTCGGCGGGATTGCGCCATTGGTCCCGGGCTTTGTCTTCATCGCTGCGCGCGGCGACGATTTCCTCCAGCGTCGCGGATGGCGCGGCGGCGGTTTCAGGCGCCGCTTCATTTTTCGACGGCGTATCACAGGCGGCGAGCGCGAGCGCACCCAGGGGCGCTGCGATCAATTTCAGAACGCGCATAGACTCCTCCTTATTGACAATTATTCAGTCACTTAAAGACGCGTCACCCAGGCGAAATTCGACACGGTCTTATGTGAGCAAGGCGATTTCACGCCTCAGCGCGGCGATCCGGGTGGCGTCGCTCGGGTGCGTAGAAATATACGCAGGCGGACCGCCGCCTGATTTTTTAGCCGCCATTTTCTCCCAAAACGTTAGCGACTCCGCGGCGTTGTAACCGGCGCGGTGCATATATCGCACGCCGAACTTATCGGCCTCCAGTTCATGCTTGCGCGAAAACGGCAGGATCACGCCAAGCGAGGCGCCCATGCCGAGCACGCCCATGATTTGATTCTGATACCGATTTCCGGAGACAGCCACTTGCGCTACAGAGAGACCCGTCGCGGCGAGGGTCGATTGACTGTAACGCTCGCCGGAATGGTTGAAATTCACATGCGCCGCCTCATGGCCCATAACGGTGGCGATCTGATCGTCATTATCCATAAAATCAAGGATGCCGGTGTAAAAGCCGACCTTGCCGCCAGGCAAGGCAAATGCGTTGATCTGATCCGACTCAAACACCTCGACCTGCCACTGAGACGGATTTCCACCCGCGGCCCGGATAACGCGCGGCGCAACCCGGTTCATACGATTGACATAGCGCGGATCATTCGTGACCCGCTCCTGTTGCTTTAAATCGGTCCAGGCGGAGTCTGCGAGCTGCGCCATCTGGTTCGACGACACAAACAAGAGCTGGTTGCGGCCCAATTCCTCATTGTACGCGCAACCTGGCGCCAGTACGACAACGCTGCCCGCCGCCAGCCCGCGAATGACGTCACGGCGCGACATGTGCACGACCGGCTGGCCTTCGTCATTTATTTCTACGTCATGTTGGACCATTTGAACCCTCCACGTCCCCAATTTTCACGTCCTGATCTCCCGTTAACCCTACGACAGCGCGACGGCGCGTTCAATTGAGCTTACGACGCGCCGCTGTTCAGCATACATCCGCAAACGTAATGGAACTTTCGGCCGCATGGGCTCCGATCATCGCCACGGCGCGCGCAGATCAGGGCTCCAGCTCGATATCCCAGTAGAGGAAGTCCTGCCAGCTTTCATGCAGGTAATGGGGCGGGAAGGCGCGCCCGCGCTCGTTCAGTTCGAACATGGTGGGTCGGCGCGGCCTGGACGCCGGCGCCATGCGCGCCACCTCAGGCATGCGCCCGCCTTTGCGTATGTTGCAGGCGCTGCACGCGGCGACAATGTTCTGCCATGTGGTGCGCCCGCCCCGGGAGCGCGGGATCACGTGATCGAACGTCAGCTGGTCGCGCGCCGTCGAGCCGCAATACTGGCAGGTGAAGCGGTCACGCAGGAACACGTTAAATCGCGTAAAGGCCGGGGTGCGCGCATGGCTGACATAAGTCTTCAGGGACACCACCGACGGCAGGCGCATCTCGAAGCTCGGGCTGTGCACCTTCGTGTCATATTGCGCGACAACGTCAACGCGATCGAGAAACACCGCCTTCAGCGCATCCTGCCAGGACCAGAGCGACAGCGGAAAATAACTTAAAGGGCGAAAGTCCGCATTCAGAACAAGCGCGGGGCAGGCTTCCGGCGTGTGCGCGGACATGCTCATGAGCGCGCGCCGGCGCTGGGGAGATGACTATCGGCTGTCTGATTCAGGCGACAAGTGAAAACGCACGCTCCTTAAACTGGGAGTAGTCTACACGCACATTCACGATCCGAAAAGCGCTTGTTTGTGCGTATATCTGATTCTCGATGACAGAAGTTTGACGATCCTGTCGATATTTTCGCAACAATGCCGGGAAAATCAGATGGGCCTGCGCCCGCGAATGTGGGCGTAGTAGGTCCAGAGGATGTGGGCCGCGAGGCCGCGATAGGGCGCCCAGCGGGCCGCGCGGGCGTCAAACCCCGCCATGGCGGGCTGCGGCCCGCGGGCTTTCCCAGCGCCGGCGCGCGCATCGCGCCACGCCGCCAGCAGGGCCACGTCGCCCGCCGGCCAGACGTCGATGCGCCCTTCGCAAAAAAGCAGATAGATCGCCGCTGTCCAGGGCCCGATGCCCTTCAGGGATTGCAGCGCAGCGGACGCCTCGTCGTCGGTCATGGTTGATATGCCGCCGGGGTCAAATGCGCCGCTCTGCATGTCGGCCGCCAGCGCCAGAACATATCGTATCTTCGGACCGGAGAGCCCGCAGCAGCGCAAGCCCTCCTCTCCCGCTGCAATCGCGGCAGCCGGCGTCAGCGGGTCGACGCCGGCAAGGCACCGTTGCCAGATCGCCTGGGCGCTGGGCACGGAAACCTGTTGTTCGACAATGATGCGAAACAGCGCCTCGAAGCCTCCGGGCCTGCGGCGGATGTATGGCTCGCCGATCGCTTCGAGAGCGTGCGCAAAGATCGGTTCCCGCTTCGCCAACACCGCGCAGGCCGCCGTCGTGTCTCCGAAAATGTCGGTCTGGTTTATTCCCGAGCCCGACACATGTTTTCTTCGGCGCGACATTGATCCTCACACGCCGCCTGTCCGGCGCCGGCGGACTGTCGGCATTGATCGACGCAGCGGCTGCCGGAAATGCTGCAACTTGTGTCGCTTAAATCCAGCGTGGAACACCCGGCAATGAGGACAAACGAAAATGCGGCGAGAATTTTTTGCATCATCTTTCCATTGCAAACGCCCGCACAGGAATAACGCGGCCCGTGGGAGGATCAATACTTGCAGTCCTCAAAAAGTTTTTTTGCGTCGCCGCCGAGATCATTGAGATAAACGCGCGCCGTATAGTCGCCCATGGTTTCGCCGCTCTCAGCGATTTTGACGAGGGGATCGAGATAGGTCGTCTCATCTTCCTTGAGATTGCCGGCGCGGGCGCGCGCGCGCAGCCCGCTTCTTGCGATATGAAGCACTTCAAGGGCGATATCCTGAACGGTTCGCCCGCCAATTTCCGCCTTGAACCCCAGCCGCGCCGCATCGTCGCGCAGGCTTTCGCGTTCTTCCCGGGACCAGCCTTTCGCAATGTCCCAGGCGGCGGCGAGCGCCGCATCGTCGTAAAGGAGGCCAACCCACAAGGCCGGCAGGGCGCAGATGCGCGCCCAGGGGCCGCCATCGGCGCCGCGCATTTCCAAAAACGTTTTGAGGCGCACTTCCGGAAACGCCGTAGACAGATGATCTTCCCAATCATCCATGGTCGGCTTTTCGCCGGGCAACGCCGGGAGCGTTCCCTTCATGAAGTCCCGAAAGGACTGCCCGGCGGCGTCGATGAACTCACCGTTTCGCCGCACAAAATACATGGGCACGTCCAGCATGTAGTCCACATAGCGCTCGAACCCGAAACCATCCTCGAAGACGAAATGCAAAAGCCCGGTGCGGTCTGGGTCCGTGTCGGTCCAGATATGGGCGCGGTAAGAGGCAAAGCCCGAAGGCTTTCCTTCCTTGAGACCGGAATTGGCGAACAGCGCCGTCGCAATCGGCTGTAGCGCCAGGGACGTTTTGAATTTCGCGCGCATGTCCGCTTCCGACGCATAGTCGAGATTGACCTGCACGGTGCAGGTGCGGTGCATCATGTCGAGACCGAGGGAACCGACCTTGGGCATGTAGGCGCGCATGATGTTGTAGCGCGCCTTCGGCATGCGCGGGGTTTCATCAAGCGTCCAGGTGGGCGCAAAGCCCATGCCGAGAAACGCAACGCCCAAAGGATCGCAGACTTTCTTCACCGCATCGAGATGGCGATGCACCTCGTCACAAGTCTCGTGAATATTATCGAGCGCAGCGCCCGACAATTCGAACTGTCCGCCGGGCTCCAGGGAAACGCTCGCGCCCTCGCCTTTGAGGCCGATGGGCAATTCTCCCTCGCGAAGAACTTCCCAGCCCGTTTCCTCTGCAAGTTTTTCCAGAATAACGCGAATGCCCGCATCGCCGTCATAGGGGATTGGCCGCAAATTCGTCCGACAAAAGACGAATTTTTCGTGTTCCGTGCCGATGCGCCATTGGTCTTTCGGCTTACAGCCCTCAGCCAGATAGTCGACAAGCTGCGCCTTTGACGCGATCGGTGCCGCGTCGCCGGATGGTTCTTTGCCTGTGGTCAATGTGCCGTCTCTCCTCGGCGCCCGCCGATATGCCTCACCGCTCTAAAGCCGATGGGCGGCGCCGCCAAGTCTTGATTGCATCACGCAGGCGTTACTTTTTTATCGCCAGTCGCCAAGGGCGGCCTGCCACAAAGTCAGCGCCGCGATCGCGGCGGTGTCCGCCCGCAGAATGCGCGGCCCGAGCGTTACCGGCGTCACGAAGGGTTTTGCCCGCAACGCCGCGCGTTCGCCCGGCGAAAAGCCGCCTTCGGGGCCGATCAGAACCGCCCATTTGTCAGTTTTACTTCGCGATGCGTTTAGCGCTTCTAACGCAGGCGCCGCGCGGCCTTCCGCGCCGCCCCATTCCTGCGTCTCGTCGTCGCCCGCCTCGTCGCAAAACATCAGCCTGCGCTCGGACGGCCAGTCGCCGAGCCTCTCGGTCAACGGACGCATATCGAGAACATGCGGAAGCGACAGGCGATCGCACTGCTCCGTCGCTTCCAGCGCAATGAGCCGCAACCGCTCAATATTCGCCTTTGCCGCAACCGTTCGCTCCGTCCTTACCGGGACAATGTGTGACGCTCCAAGTTCCGTCGCCTTTTGTACGATTGTTTCCTGGGCGGCGCGTTTAACGCCGGCGAACAATAACCACAGATCCGGCTCGGCTTGCGGCGCCCGTTTTCGTTCCAAGATCCTTGCCGCACCGGTCTTTTTTTCGAGCGTTGCAATTTCAGCGTCAAACTCGCCGTCATTGCCGTTGAACAAAAGCACCCGGTCTCCGGGCTTGCGACGCAGAACGGTTCTCAAATAGTGGACGCGTTCAGGAAGCAGCGGAACGACGTCGTCCTTTCGCAGTGGTCCGGTCACATAATAAAGGCGAGGAATCACAATCTATGCTCCGCTCATCCCTGCGAAAGCAGGGATCCATAATCGGTCCAGGGCGCAATGGATTCCCGCTTTCGCGGGAATGAGCGGCGGAGAATATAGGGCATTTCCCGAACGTCCAATTGGAACTAGTCTTTCTCCATGACCAGCACGCCCGCCTCGCCATCGACGCCGGACGCCGCTCCCGATAACTGGGTGGGCGCCATGCCGACGGTTATCCAGCCCTATCTGCGGCTTGCGCGGGCCGATCGGCCGATCGGGACGTGGCTGCTTTACATCCCCTGTCTGTGGGGGCTGGGGCTCGCCGCGGCAAACGGGTTTGCGCGCCTTGAGCTCATCTGGTTCGCCGCACTCATGGGCGTCGGCGCGCTTGCGATGCGCGGCGCCGGCTGCGCCTATAACGACATTGTCGACCGGGACTTTGACGCGAAAGTCGAGCGTACGGCGTTGCGGCCGATCCCTTCGGGACAAGTGACCGTGCGGCAGGCGTCCATCTTCCTCGGCGCCCTTTGCCTGATCGGCCTTGGCGTTCTGTTGCAGTTCAATCGCTTTGCAATCCTCGTGGGGCTCGCATCGCTGGGGCTTGTCGCCGCCTATCCTTTCATGAAGCGGATCACCTACTGGCCCCAGGCGTGGCTCGGGCTGACCTTCAACTGGGGCGCCCTTGTGGGCTACGCCGCCGCGACGGGCGGACTTATGTCGGCCGCGTTTGCGATTTACGCTGCCGGCATTTGCTGGACCCTCGGCTATGACACGATTTACGCTCATCAGGACAAGGACGATGACGCCCTGATCGGCGTTAAGTCGACGGCGCTGAAATTCGGACCCGCGACAAAGAAATGGCTTGCGGGGTTTTATTTCCTCACTCTTGCCGGATTCGCGGCGGCGGGGTCGCTGATTGACGCGAGCGCATTCTTTTACGCCGCGCTCATCCCGGCGGCGGCGCATTTTGTCTGGCAGATCCGCACGCTCGATATCGACGATCCTCACAATTGCTTGAAACGTTTCAAATCGAACCGCGACGCCGGGCTGTTGCTGTTGCTGGCGCCGATTTGTGAACTCGTTACGCGTTTCATGTGACGCGACGAGCCGATAGATTAGGCTCAGAGGTTGAGTAAGGGCCGACGACCATGACAAAGTTCACACGACGATCCGCGCTCGGCGCGGGACTGGGCGCCGGGGGCGCCATGATGATCGGGACAGGACCAGCCATGGCGAACGAAAAGCCCGACCCTGCGACCATTCCGGATTTCAAGGAATGGCAGCTGACAGAAGCGGAATGGAAAAAACGCCTGTCCCCGGAAGCCTACGCCGTCTTGCGCAAGGAAGCGACGGAGCGATCAGGATCGAGCCCTCTCAATGATGAAAAACGCGCCGGCACCTATGCCTGCGCAGGCTGCGGCTACGACCTCTTTTCTTCCGACGTCAAATACGAAAGCGGCACGGGCTGGCCGAGCTTCCGGGACTATCTGCCCGACGCGCTCGGCTTCAAACGCGATTTCAAACTTCTTATTCCTCGTACGGAATATCATTGCGCGCGATGCGGCGGCCATCAGGGCCATGTCTTCAAGGACGGACCGCGCCCGACCGGACTGCGCTATTGCAATAACGGCGTCGCCCTCACCTTCAAACCGGCGTAAGAAACAACGCCGCCTCCGCTGCCCGGCGCCGGACAAGACCGTGGATCACTGTAAGGGCGCCGTCGACCCTCGCCTTGTTCCACCAGGTCAGCGCCTCGGCGGCGCCGACGCGGTCGCCGGCGTTCAGGCGCCGCAGCGCGGTCGACCGGGCGAGCGCGCCAGTGTTGAATTCGAAACTTACGAGCGCATCGAACTCATGGCGATTGACCGCGGCTGTCACAAGACGCCTGACGGCGCCCTCGCGGCTTGCAAGGTCTGCGCGCAACAGACTTTCGGCCTGCGGCTCGCTGATCTCGCTTGCAGGCCCGAACCGCCCGTCGCGAAAGCCGGCGGTGTGGCCGTAGCCGATGGTCCATACGCCGGCGACATCCAGATAGGCCCGCTTTTCCAGCCCCTCCCAGCACTTGATGAAGGCAACGCCGTCGGGGCTGGTGCGCACAGGCGCGGCGACTTCCGCGGTCATGGTCCGGCTGCGGCAATCGCCGCCTTCAGCGCCGCGATCTCGCGGTCGCGATCGGCCCGTTCAAGGGCGCGCTGGGCGCGATCCTGTACACGCTCTTCGTGACACCTGGCGCACTCGGCGACGCATTTTTCAAGGTCGGCGCGAAGCTCGGCAATTTGCGTTTGCTGCTCGGCAATCATGGCGCATTGCGATGCAATGGTTTTGTTCTGCTCCGCCGACATCGTGATGATTTTCGCCGCGAGACTTCCCGTCGACGCCGTTTCGTTTTTCTTCAGGTCAAAAAACTGCCCGCTGCGCGTTTCCAGAAACCGCACCGCCGCAAGGCCGACCAGTATCGCGACGATGGCGGCGGCGGCGATTGCCGGCGCCTGCGCGCCGATGGTTTGAAAGACCTCCCACATCAGCGGCGCTTTAACGCTTCGACCTGGTCCGCAAGCTCCTGCACCGACTTAATCAGCAAGGGAATGAACTGATCGTAACGCAGCCCCTGAACGCTTCCCGGATCGTCCTTGTCCGCAAGAACCCAGCCCGCAAAGTCGTTGACGCGATGTTTTTCCAGCGCCTGCTTTACCTGCTGCGCGCCCAGGCCATAATGGGTGCGGGCGCCTTCGCGCGGTTCCGTAATTTCTGTATCTGTGACGCGATCTACGCCAACGGCGCGCACGCCGCCCTCTTTGAACCGGTATCGGATGGGTTTGAGATCCCGAACGAAATCAAGGCCAAGATCGCAGGGGCGAACATCTCTCTTGCCGCGCTCGTCCGATGTGTTGATGGTTCCTGTCGCCGCATAAACGACGGACCAGCGCTGCGAAGCCGTCCCGAGCGACTGGTTGTTGTCCGTAACCGGCCGAAAAACGCCGGCTCGCGAGATGAAGTCGCCCGTCGATGTACCGATCAGGAATTCCTTTGTCGTCGGCTTGTACCAGAAGATGTTCGTCACGCCGCCGGTGTCGACGTCGATAATGTAACACTCCTGGTTTGTCGCCGGATCGGACGCCCAGAAACGAAACCCCCCGGCGACCTCCAGGGCGTAGCTGGCGTGCGGCGCCCGAAGAAATCCCATATGGCCGTTGTCCTTGTCGACCGTGATGGCGTCATTCCACAGAGCGCCGTCTGCGCTGACCTTGACGTGAAAGTCATCGTCGCCGGTAAGGCCGAATTCGGCGCGGCCGGAAAACCCGGTCTGAAAAAGATGCGACGCCGTATCGCCGACGGCGGCCTTGTTCACATTGATCCGAGCATCGCCGGAACCGGGCGTCACGTCGTCATGGCTGAAAAGAACGGCGTCGGATTTTACGCTCAACCGATTGGTCGCGTCGGCCGTCGTATTGACGCCGAACTGCGCCGCCTCTTCGCCAACGGCGATGGGCGCCCAGACGGCGCCGTCATAGACGACCATGTCTCCTTCGTCGGCGACGAAGGCCCGCATGCCTTCAACGCTCGCCACCGAAACCCACGCGCCGTCTTGATAGAAGGCGAGATTGTCGGGCGTAAAGTTATCCCAGGCCGCGCCCGTCGGCGCTGCGGGCAAAATATAACCGTCGCCTTCCGCCGGCGATGGCGGCTCCGCCGATATCGTCCGGGAACGCACGGTCATCTGCACCAGCGCATCGAGACGCCGAAACGTCTCGTTCACGGTGACATGTTTTTGCGCCTGACTTGGCGCCACATAGGAAAGGGAAAGACGGGGGCTCTGCTCCATGGGCGAACGCTCCTCAGAGGGGACACAACAAATACTGCGCGAAAGCATAGGGGCGCCGGGAGAAGTGTTGATACGTATCTACCAAATGCGGGATTCCGGTCGATTTTCGCCTTGAGCGTGTATTTTCACGACTCAGCACTCGCCTTCCGGTTGCGCCCTTCACGGCGCCGGCGAGTTTCGCTATAGGCCGGCCGAACATGCCGGACCCCCACCGGTCGAACCGAAGGAAATCACCATGCAGAACGACGCCGCCGCAGAGGGCGCAGGAGCCGCCGAATTCGACGTCGCCGTCGAGTTTCTTCAGGGGCTGATCGAAAAGGCCGCCGCATTCCTGCCGAGCGCCATTGGCGCGCTGGTCGTTCTCGTTATCGGCCTGTGGGTCGCCGGGCGCATCCGCAAGATCGTGCGCAAAGCCATGCTGCGCTCCCCGCGCATTGACGAGACCCTGTCGGGCTTTTTGTCGAGCCTTGTCTATTACGGGCTGATCGCGCTGGTCGTGATTACGACGCTCGGCGTTTTCGGCGTGCCCACCACAAGTTTCGCGGCGGTCATCGGCGCCGCCGGCCTCGCCATCGGCCTCGCCCTGCAAGGCACGCTTGGGCACGTTGCGTCCGGCGTGATGATGCTCGGCTTTCGCCCGTTCGATGTGGGGGACTATGTGGAGGCCGCCGGCGTTGCGGGCGCCGTCAAACAAATCGGCCTCTTCACGACGGAAATCGCAACGCCCGACAACAAGATGATCATCGTGCCGAACGGCAAGATCTTCGACGATGTGATCACCAACTATGCGGGCTATGAGACCCGCCGGGTCGATCTCGTTTTCGGCGTTTCCTATGACGACGATCTCGACAAGGCGATGGCGGTTATCCGCGGAGAAGTGGAGAAGGAATCCCGCGGGCTGAAAGACCCCGAACCCGTGATCGAAGTCGATAATCTCGGCGATTCGTCAGTGGACATCATTTGCCGGGTCTGGGTCGACCGCGGCGATTACTTCCCGGTGAAATGGGCGCTGACCAAAGCGGTCAAGGAAGCGCTTGACGCATCGGGCGTATCGATCCCGTTCCCGACCCGGACTGTGTACACGCAGAACGTTGCATAAGCGGCGCGGCGGGCCGGTTTCGCCGCCAGGGATTGCGTCATTCTTCGCTCATTGAACTTATGCTCCGGGGCGCATAGAGTTTGATCCGGGTAGTGTGTTTCATGCGGAACGGGTCATGACGGAAGAACATAAACGCAGCGATGCGATCAAACGGCGGATCTTTGGCGGCAGCATCAGCCGCACCGTCATTCAGCTTGTCATCGCCAGTATTTTTGTCGGCGCGATTTTCTCGTTCATCGGCCTTGGGGCATTTGAATTCTGGGAAGGCATTTTCCGCTGGGTGCGCGATATTATCGCCACCATCGGCGAAAGCTTCGGCGAAGTCGTCATCAACGTCGTCACATATTTCCTGATCGGCGCCGCGATCGTCATCCCGATCTGGCTGATTGCGCGCATTCTGACGTCCCGGCGCTGATCCCTATTCGGCGGCCCTCGGGCGCATCAGCGCCTCCATGCGCGCGATATAGGCGATCCACGCCTTTCGCCCCGCTTCGGTGAGACTGAGCCGCGTCTGCGGTTTTCGACCCGCAAACGATTTCTCGATCGCCACATAGCCGGCCTCCTCCAGCTTGCGGATATGCACGGAGAGATTGCCGTCGGTGCCGCCGATTTTCGCTTTGATCTCGTTGAAATCCGCCGTGCCGGCGCCTGAAAGATACGCCATGACCGCCAGCCGCAGCCGCCCGTGAATGACGTCGTCGATGTCGCGATAGTCAAAATCTTCGCCGCTCATGGCGTATAATCCGTTATCAGACGATTTCCGCAGGCTCGCGCCGCATCAGCAGGACGCCGGGCGCGACGGCGCAGGCGATCATTCCGACGGCGCCGAGCAAGAACTGATGGGGGGATTCCAACAGAAACATCGCCGCCATCATAAACGCCCAGGAGAGAACAGCGAAGTAGCGCAACCACGCAACGCGCGCCGCCGTCGCCGTCGCAAAAAACGCAACGCCATAGACGCCGAAACCGACAGGAAACATCAAGCCGAAAAGAAAATAGCGCGGCACGCCGTATTCCGTATATTGTCCGTGCACAAACATCATCGCCGCCCAGAAGAGGGTGATGAACACGCCGACCGCGCGCCAGACGGACCCGGCCGTCCTGTTGCCGATCGTCGCCGCGCCCGGCTTTGCGCCTGACTGGCGGGCAAAGGCGAAGGACAGCGCCCAGCCGATAACGCCGGCGACGATCCACGGCGCGATCATGCCGGCAGCGCCGAGGGGCAGAATATCCATCGTGGTGAGATAGGCGATGGCGCTCGCCGCCCCCATCAGCCCGCCCCAGATGACGTAATAGCGCCCGCCCACAAGCGGCGCATGGGCGCCTTCTTCGGCAAGGCTACGCACATAGGCAAGATCGCTCGCAAGGTCAGCGTGCTGTGGCCCGGTCATAACTTTCTCCATCAATGTACTTTACAAAATAAAGTACTTTTGCTTTGCTTTTCAAGGCGCGCCGTGCGGGCCCCGCGAAGAAATCGGAGAATATCATGATTTTAAAGGCTTTTATGGCGGTCGGCGCAGGCTCGCGATGACGCTCGCCGCGGCCCGCTTGCAGGCTGAGCCCCAGTCGCAACCGCCTCAGCCCCCAACGCCGACCCCGGCCCCGACGGTGAAGGCCGCCATGGCGAAACTCCAGTGGCTGGTGGGCGAATGGGAGGGCGAAGGCTGGCGCGCCGGTTCCGATGGGGAGACAGAAACGTTCACCGTCCGCGAGACCATTGAGCCGAAGCTCGGCGGCCTGATCCTGCTGATCGAAGGCCGCGGCTGGAGCGAAGGGGACGACGGCGCGCGCATCGACGCCCATCACGCCATCGGCGTCTTTTCCTATGACGCCTATGGACGGCGATATCATTTCGACGCCTTCGTCAAGGAAGGGCGCCAGACCCGAACAACGCCGGCAGTCGCCGAAAACAGTTTCACGTGGTCGCATCCCGCCGGCCCCGGCGCGGAGATGCGATACGTCGCGCAGTTAACCGACGACGGCGCCTGGGACGGCGCCTGGCTCGAAACCGGATCCTATTGCCGCGACGATGATTGCCGGCAAACCATGGAAATGCGCCTTACACGGATTAATTAGGCGCATCGCGCGGCAACGGGATTTCAAAACCATGAAACAGACAATGCCATACGATCTCCACAGCGCCGTCGATACCGCGCCGGGCTGGCTCAGTGAATTCCTGGAAAAAGGGATCGACTGGCAGGCGGCTTACGCCTTCTGGGACTGGTCGAATGACGCGCTGGGGCATCTGCACATGTATACGGCGATCGCCGCGCTCGTCGTCGGCGCCGCCGTGCTCATGCGCCGAAAGGGCGACATTGCCCACAGGCTGCTCGGCCTCGTTTACATTTTCGCCATGCTGACTACCAATGCTACAGCGCTGGTGATGTATGAATTTACGGGCGGGCCGAATTTCTTCCATGTGGCCGCCGCCGTCAGCCTGATCACCTCGGCGGGCGCCCTCATTGCCATCGTCATCTATGGGGCGACGCGCGGGCGCAAGGCGCTGGAAACCCATATCGAATTGATGAGCTGGTCTTACTTCGGGGTGGCGCTGGCGGCGATTGCGGAAGTGTTCACCCGCGGGCTCGGCCCCCAGATCGACAGCCTGCGCACATTCTGGACGCTGTTCTCCGTCTCCATGGCGATTTCCGGCGTCCTCGGCGCGGGCCTCGTCTTCGCCTATGTCCGATCGGCGAAACGCCGATGGTTCGGCGAGCCGGCCTGAAATCCGGATTGCGCGGCCAGGCGCTGCAATCGCATCCCTAATTGGCGACCGTCTGCGTGACGGGAATGGTCTGGATAACCGCGCCGGCGGAAAGATCGTAGATCACAATGGAAACGCCGCCCGGCCCGTCGACGCGCAGGGCGAGACGGTCGCCGTCGAGAGACATGGCGGTAACGTCCGAACCGGGGGCGAGGCCGATGGCGGACGGCGCAGCGGAGATCGCCGTTGCGCCGGCGGCGCCGCGGGCGGGCGCCGGCTCGGCAAGCCTTTCAACAGCCGCAGAGGTCGCCGCGCTCGAAGCGACCTCAGACGCGACCTCCGCATCGTCGCCGCCGAAAACCGCAATGATCCCGGCAACCACCGCAAGAAAAACGAGCGGCATCGTCACGATAATGATCATCAGATTGCGCGACCCGATCGACTGCGCAATATCCCCGAAGGTCGACGCGCTTTTAAGCTCTAAAGGCTCCTCTTCCTGGCGCTGCGCGCCCGCCGGTTTCGTCTGCATGCCGTTTGCTCCTCTCGGCGCCGTTTGACTCTGGCCCAGCGCGCGCCTAGGCGCTGAAGCCGCTTATGACCTGCGATGACGACACGCTCAAGCCTCGCGACGGCGAGGACGTTTACGAATTTGCCGCCGGCTCCGATGATGCCGGGGCAAGGCTTGATAAATGGTTGTCGGAGCGGATCGAAACCCTCACCCGGACCCGCCTGAAAGCGCTGATCGAAGGCGGGGCCCTTGAGAAGGACGGCGCGACTTTTGACGACCCGTCCTGGAAACTGCGCGAGGACGAAACCGTCCGCCTCGTCGTGCCGGCCGCCGCCGACCCCGCCCCCCGCAGCGAAGCGATCCCCCTCGACGTCGTTTATGAGGACGACGATCTGATCGTCGTCAACAAGCGCGCCGGCATGGTCGTCCACCCGGCTGCGGGGAACTGGACCGGCACCCTTGTCAACGCGCTCATTCATCATTGCGGTCCATCGCTTTCCGGCATTGGCGGCGTGGCGCGGCCCGGCATTGTCCATCGCATCGACAAGGAAACGTCCGGCCTTCTGGTGGTCGCCAAAAACGACAAGGCCCATCAGGGCCTCGGCGCCGCTTTCTCCGCCCATGATATCGAACGGGTCTATCTGGCCATCGCCGTCGGCGCGCCGCGGCCGGGCGTCGGCGTGATCGACGCGGCGCTCGCCCGGGCAAAGAACGACCGCAAAAAAATGGCGGTCGTCAACGAGCAAACGCATTTCAACCCGCGCCGTGCGGTGACCCATTACAAAGTCGTCGAGACGTTCGGACGCGGGCGCGCAAAACTGAAAGGGGACGCGCTGGCCTCGCTCCTCGAATGCCGTCTCGAAACGGGACGCACCCACCAGATTCGCGTGCATTTGAGTTCCATCGGCCACCCCCTGATCGGCGATCCGGTCTATGGCCGCGGGCCCGGACTTGCGGGCCTCAAACCCGGCGAGCCCGACGCCGATCGCGCCATTGCGGCGGTCAGAAAATTCCGCCGCCAGGCCCTCCACGCGAAAGTGCTGGGGTTTACCCATCCGATCACCGGCGAGGCGCTGCGTTTCGAACGGCCGGCGCCGGCAGACTGTCAGGATCTCCTTGCGGCGCTCCGCGCCCTTTCCTGAGGCGCAACGCCTCAGGAAACGTTTCGTTAACCCGACGCGTCCCGACCCGGAGCACGGCATAGCAACTATTCGACGCCAATTGCGCCGTATTTAACTCTCCCTTGTCGTTCTTATGACTAAACTCTCGCAGTTAATTATACGGACGGCGCGGGAAACAAAGAATACATGGGTATATTGAAACAGTCCTGCCTGACCGGGCTGAAGACCTTGCCAGCGGCGGCGCAATTGCGGCCCTTCGCGATCGCCGTCATTTTTTCCTTATGCGCCTTATTTGCAGACGCGCGTATCACCGGCAGCGCGGCATATGAGCATTCCGATCCTCAAACTCTTGTCGTCGGCGCGACTGTCTCCCTCGAAGACGAGGACGAGGCATACATGGCGAAGCGACTACAGGCCGGCCTCGCGCCGCACGGGATTTCGAGCGTCAAGTTTGAGATCGCCGACACAAACGGAGAATTGCAGAAGCTGATCGACGAGCGACGCGTCGATATGGTCGTTTCTCACGGCCTTGCGATAGTTAAGGTCCTGTCGATTAACTCGACGGCGGCAGTCTTTCAAAGCGCGGGCCCCGATTTCACGAGTTCCGATATCATACTTGTCGTTCGCAAGGACTCTCCCATACATTCTCTCGAAGATTTGCGCGGGCGTCATATTGCGTTCGAGAATGTACGGCAGAGAAAAAGGTTTTTCTCTCCCGCCTGGTTGCTGCTGTCCCGCGGGCTCGATCTTTCGTATGCCGAGAGCATACGCGCCACGCCGAAGGCGGACCGTGTGAACGTGTCTTTTTCCGGCCATCGGGAAAACATGACGGCATGGCTCTATCACGGTCTCGTGGACGCAATCGCCTTTGGCCGGGAAGACTGGGAAGATGACGACGTGGCGCCGCCGGAAGCGCGGGAAAACTTTCGCATCATATTCGACGAAAGGCAGCCCCATTACGGATATCTGACCATGACCAGCCGTAAGGCGGCGGCGCTTGAAGCTGCAATCCTCGACTCTCTCAATCGCTCCGGCGGCGAACCGAACAGGTCAGTCGGCGCCTTCTCCCCGTTATCGCAAACCCATGACCAACGCCTGCGAACGCTCGCCGAAATGGTCAAGCGGAGCCGTACGCACCTCTTAGCCAATGAGTAAACTCGGAACGAGATATGCGCTGACAATCGTCAGCATTATTGCGGCCTGCATCGGCGCCGGATGCGTCGTGTTTTATCTGGAATTTCAGCGCTCCGTACGCGACATGGAAGCCGCGTCGGCCGAAGTCGTTGAGCGCGGCCTGCAAGACGAAGAGCGGAAGGACGCGGCTTTTTTCGCCTCCGTCCTTACGGAACGCTTCAGCGAGCGGCTATACGTTTATGACTTCGAGGGCGTTACGAGAGATGTCGTTTTTCTGCGCATGGCGCATGACCTGAAATCCCTTGTCGTCTTCGATCACAACGGGGTCGATATCTCGAAGGGCGCCTTTGGCTTTAATGCGCAACGCTTCGAGATTTCCGCGCCGTCGGATCCGATGCAACAAGCGCCCGCCGAGTTTGAGTTTCGCGACGGCTTCATCGTCACCACCCAACCTATTTTGATCGACGGCCAGCTCGTCGGCGGGTTTCAGTTTCGCCGTGCGATCAGGGACATCGAAAAAGAGGTTGCCGCGGCGAAATCCGAATTGCATGCGTCAAATCAGCGATACGCCTATGAAATGCTGCTCGTACTCTGCCTGTTCGGCGCCGCCGCCATGGTTGTGGGGGCCTTTGCCTCAGTCTCCATCGGCAACCGCCTGAGCCGGCCGATCATGCGCCTGGCCAATGAGGCGAAACGCATCAGCAGCGGCGAGTACGGGCGCACGATGGACGTGAACCGCGACGACGAAATCGGCGATCTCTATCATGCGTTCAACGACATGACGCGGAACCTCGAACTCGGCCGGCAGGCGCGCCGACGGGCCGAGCGAAGCGAACGCGAACGCATCGACGCGGAACGCTCAAACCGGGCCAAGTCGGAGTTCCTGGCGAATATGAGCCACGAGATTCGAACGCCGATGAACGGCGTGCTCGGCATGACGGAGCTTCTGCAAAACACCCCGCTTGATAAAAAACAGCGCATGTTCGCCGAAACAATACACAAATCCGGCTCCGCACTTCTCACCATCATCAACGACATTCTCGACTTCTCGAAAATCGAAGCCGGAAAGATGGAGCTTGATCCGACGCCGTTTCATCTCAAAGGCGCCCTGGAAGACGTTGCGGCGCTGCTGGTCACCGGGGCGCGGGAAAAGAACATCGAACTCGTCGTGCGTTGCCATCCGGGTTTGCCGGAAATGGTCGAAGGAGACGGCGGACGCATTCGGCAAATTCTGACAAACCTTGTGGGTAACGCGATCAAGTTCACCCATGAAGGGTTCGTCCTGATCGATGCGACGGGAACGGTCCGCGACGGCCGCCTCGCCCTGCAAATCGTTGTCGAAGACACCGGCATCGGCATCCCGGCCGACAAAGCGAAACTGGTCTTTGAACAGTTTACCCAGGCGGAGGGAAGCACAACCCGAAAGTATGGCGGCACCGGGCTCGGTCTCACCATCGCGAAAAACCTTGTCGAGGCCATGGGCGGCGCAATCGACGTGGACAGCGAGCCGGGCAAGGGATCGAAATTCCGGATATGCGTTGATCTGCCCGTTTCAAACGAGCGCCCGGAACAGGACCCGCAGCCTGGCGGCATGGACGGGCTTGACGTGCTGATTGTCGACGATCTCCCGGTCAATCGGCAGATCGTGGAAGAACAACTGGCGAGCTGGGGCATACGGACCGTCTCCGCAGCGTCCGGCGCGAAGGCGCTGGAAATCCTGCATATGCGAGACGGGCAGAAGCCGTTCGATCTCGCGCTGATCGATTTTCAGATGCCCGACATGGACGGCGCCGAACTCGCTCGCAAGATAAAGGCGCTTCCCGGCTTCGCTGACTTCACCATCATTGTTCTGTCGTCGGTCGATGAATTCCATACAGTCAAAGAGTTTCGCAACAGCGGCGTTGAGGAAATCCTGACCAAACCGGTTCGCGCATCGCTGCTGGCCGATACAATCGCAAAGGCCGTAACGGACCAGAACATCTCCAGGCTCAAGGAAACGATCGCCGACGTCGGCGCGGAGGACGAGGCGATCGCTCCGGCAGAAAACACGCGCGTCAGCAACAGGCCGCGGGTGCTGGTGGCCGAGGACAACGCGGTCAACCGCATGGTCATCGAGAACATGATCGAAAAAACGCATTACGAGGTCGACTTCGCCGAAGACGGCCGCGAGGCATGCGAGGCAAGCGAGTCCAAAGATTACGATGTCGTCCTTATGGATATCTCCATGCCGCACATGGACGGCACGGAGGCCGCCAAGGCGATACGGGCGCGCGAGGCGAACGAAGGAAAGCCCGAAACGCCGATCGTCGCTTTGACGGCGCACGCCCTCGCCGGCGACCGCGAACGGTTCCTCGCCGCAGGCATGAATGACTGCCTGACCAAACCGGTTCGCAAACAGGATCTCGATGAGGCGCTCGCAAGGTGGTCGGCGGTAAGGGCGGGAAGATCGGGCGCCGCATAGGCCGTTCCCGGCCATTTTGACCGCGTTCCGGCCCTCCGCAGCCCGCCCGCTATTCACGCCTATTTGCGTCCGGGAGAGGGCCTTGTGACTGGGAAATCGCCACAAAATGGGCGAAAATCCCTTGTAAATGCTGCAATTCGCGGCGGAATCCTTGGGAATGCGCGTTAGAGTGCCTATATGAGGTCCAAAGCGCCCGTAGCGGCGTATTTTGTGGGGACTTCAAAACCAACGGACCCGCGCGAATGATGACGCGCCCTCAAGCGGGGCGCGCCGGCGCCAGAAAAACGACCGGAAAACCGGCGACGAAGCGGCGCGTTAAAAGGAGAGAAAGAAAAGCCATGGCGAACGCACTGACCACCACCGGCGCCGCGCTGACCCCCGAGGGATCGCTCTCACGGTATCTCGCGGAAATCCGGAAATTTCCGATGCTGGAAAAGGACGAAGAATACATGCTCGCGAAACGCTTCGCCGAGCATGAAGACCCCGACGCCGCCCAGAAACTGATCACGTCGCACCTGCGGCTCGTCGCCAAGATCGCCATGGGCTATCGCGGCTACGGCCTGCCCATCGGCGAGGTGATTTCCGAAGGCAATGTGGGCCTGATGCAGGCGGTCAAGAAGTTCGATCCGGAAAAAGGGTTCCGCCTCGCGACTTATGCGATGTGGTGGATCCGCGCGTCGATCCAGGAATATGTCCTGCGTTCGTGGAGTCTCGTGAAGATCGGCACCACCGCGGCGCAGAAGAAACTCTTCTTCAACCTGCGCAAGATCAAAGGCCAGATCGAAGCTGTCGACGATGGCGATCTGCGCCCCGATCAGGTTGAGCATATCGCCTCGAAGCTGGGCGTCACCCATGACGACGTGATTTCCATGAACCGGCGCATGTCCGGCGGGGAAGCCTCGCTCAACGCGCCCATGGGCAAGGACGCGGAAGGCGGCGGCGAATGGCAGGACTGGCTGGTTGACGAGAACGCCGTCAATCCGGAAGCCAAGCTCGCCCGGGACGACGAGTATGACATGCGCATGGGGCTGCTTGAGCAGGCCTTGGCGACCCTCAACGAGCGCGAGCAGCACATTCTTACCGAGCGGCGCCTGAAGGATAATCCGTCTACGCTCGAAGAATTAAGCCAGGTCTACAATGTATCCCGCGAGCGCGTTCGCCAGATCGAAGTGCGCGCGTTCGAAAAGCTGCAAAAAGCCATGAAGCGCATGGACAAGGAAGCCAGGCAGCCGCGGGACGTGGAAGAGGTTCAGGCTTAGGCGCCTTCCGCGGCGCTGATCTCCGCAATTACATTGCGCCGCGCCGCGGGCCTGTCCGTTTCGAGATAGGCGTCGGCCAGCGCGTGATTAACGTCGCGGTGGCCCGCCTCATCGGCGCGCACGGCGATGACGACGTCGCGCAGTCTCGCTTCCGGCGGCAATTTCCAATAATCGATTGCGATTTTTGGGGCCGCGACGTTCTCGACCTGCCCGGCGTCAATCTGTTGCAGATATTGGGAATAGCTGAACACCGCTTCTTCCTCGAAATAGCCGACAATGCGATGCGCGGTTATGGGCGACAACAGATAGATTAATCCGTATCCGAAGAAGAACGCGCCCTGGGCGATCAAAACCAGAAACCGCTCAAACCATGTGGGCTGCGCGATCTCGATGAACGTCATCAGATGCATGCGCTCGTTCTCGGCCTCGTCAAGCAGCGTCTTGATCCAGCCCTCGTCGTTCTCCATGCGCCGCAGGGACCGGAAATGCTGCAACATCCCGCCGACCATGCCCGGCACGGCGGCGACGGTTTCCAGAACGATCGCCCGATGACCGTAGCGTCCCGCAAAAAACGCATCGGCAAAGAAGCGCAGCATTTTCGTAAAGCGAAAAGCGATGACGTCCCGGACCCCGCGCGGTTCGCGGTGAGCGGATAAAGGGTCCGTCGGAGGAGCGTAAAGCATCGTCATTCTCCCATTGCACGCTCTATATAGCGAGCGGCCGGGCCCGGACGATCCCGTGTGACAATTTGCCGGACATCGAAGCAGAGCCTTTAACCGTCCGTGCGCGGCCGGGAGTGGTGCGGCCCGGTTTTTCCGCCGCGGGCAAAGGACAAAAAGCAATCGCCGGTGACGATAACGCCTGACCGCACGGCGACTTCGCGTTAAGGTCTCAGACAACGCATAGTAGCAACAGGAGTGTCCTTATGTCCGCCACCGCCGGCCCCAACCGCCGAATGCTTCTTGCAGGCGCCTCCGCCTTCGCCGCCACTTCGATTGCGAGGCCGGCAGGCGCGGAAGACGCCGCCCTGGATTTTTCAGGCCGCTCGGTCCTCATCACCGGCACAAGCTCCGGGTTCGGACGACTGACGGCGCTCACCCTCGCCCGCATGGGCGCAACCGTTATCGCCTCCATGCGCAACCTTGACGGCGGCGCGCGGGAAGAAGCCCGCGACCTCCTCACCATCGCGGCGAATGAAGACCTCGACCTGCATGTCGTTGAGATCGACGTCACCGACGACGCGCTGGTCGCGTCGGGCGTTGCGGAAGCGGAACGCATTGCGCGCGGCGCCCTCGACGTTGTCGTCAACAACGCCGGCATTGGCGTCGCCGGGCCGGTCGAACTCTCCGACATGGAAGTCACGAAGCTGATATTCGAGACAAATCTCTACGGCTATCTGCGCGTCGCCAACGCCGCCCTGCCGAAGATGCGCGAAAAAGGCGCGGGCCAGATCTTCAACGTCTCCTCCCAGCTCGGCCGATTTGTCGTCCCGAGCGTTGGTCTTTATTGCGCGACGAAATTCGGGCTGGAAGCGCTGTTCGAAACCATGGCTTACGAGCTTGCGCCCCATGGCGTCGAAATCACCATCATTCAGCCGGGGGGTTACCCGACCAAAATCTGGGACAATGGCCGGCGCTATACGGATGAGTGGCTGGCGCGCACCGACGACGAGAAAAAAGCGGGCTACGAAACCCACATCCAGATGGCGCGGGGGATCATGACCGGCGGGCAGTCGACCAACCCGATCGACGTGCCCCATGCGATCGCCGAAATCATGGCCATGCCCGCGGGCAAGCGGCCGTTGCGCCGTGCCGTGCATCCTCGGCCCGATGCAGCGCAAAGCGCCAATGCTGCGCTGGCTCAGGTGCAGGCGGCAGTTCTCGGCCAGGGCCCCTATGCGAGTTGGCACGCTGCGGTGACGGACTAAAGCGCGCGTCGCAATCGTGTGATTTTAATGATCAATTCTCGCCCGGCCGCCGGCGCATCGCGCCCGGCGCCGGGTCGGCGCTTGATTGACCGGAGGCTTTTCCAATACCCTTGGGCCGCGCGCCTCCTTTTCGGGGAAAGGAGACGCCGAAAACGGGGATGTGGGGAGCACGATCAATGCCGCGTCTGATCAATATTTTTTTCGCCGCGCTGCTGGCCCTCGTCGCCGGCGCAGAGGCGCAAGACAGCAACATTCGCGATCAGCAATACACTGAATACCTGCTTGGCGCCGATTTTAACGGCGATCGCGTTCAGGCCGCCTGTCAGCCGAACAGCGGCATCGGCGTCACCTTCGCAGCCTCCGCCGATGAGCCGAACCTTCGCCCGTTCCTCGACTTCCTGAAAATCCGGCCGGCCCGCCTCAGCGACTATAATCGCGGTCAGTTCTCGCAAGTCGCAACAGCCCTCGGATACGGCGTTGAAGATGTCTGCGAGGAGATGATGCGCGTCGGCGGAAAAAACGCGAACGAAGCCATCGGCACGGACTACGATCCGGTAGTCGATGTCGTCAACCTGTCGGAGTTCAGGTTCGAATACATGTTTAAGCACGACCACCCGGAAGGATCCCTGCCGCTGGAACGGCGCGCCTTTCCGATTGTCGAACTGGACGTGAAATATCGCAACGACAATTTTCCCGACGAGGCTGGCGACATATGGATCTATCAAACCGTTGAACTGATCGTCACCGTCAACAATTACAGCTTTTTCGCCTGGCCGGGTCCGCGTGAACCCGGGACGCTCCGCCTGATCGACGGGTCTTATCCATGCTACTACAAGCATCCGACCTTGCGCGCCGTCTACCGGCTCCCCTGGCATCTCTGCAATCCCGGAACATATGTTGAAGACGCGCCGCGCGGCGTGAGCTTGATGGAAGCGGTCCGCCTGCTGACGGTGGACTTCATCGAGCAGAATATCGACACCGCGGCGCCGGAGAAGCTGGCGCCGATCGACGAGCCGGTCGAAGTCTGCTGCCGCGTGCGCGGGGCGATATTCGGCGCCACGAACTACTTCGCGCCCGCAGGCGAATGCCGCGATTCCGGCAACGGCCGGCGCAGCGTCGTATCAGCGCGATATTGCGAGGCGCCGGAGCCAGAGCGGCTGGAAGCCGAGCCTCCGCGTTACGACCCGACCGATCGCGGCGGCGATGTTTGTTGTCGAAACTACTCCGACACGTCGGCGCCTGACATATTCGCATCAAGGCGCTGGTGCGAAGATCGCGATAATCACGATATTGTACCCGACTACTTTTGCAGGGACCAAAGACGTGACGCCATTGTCTGCTGCGAGGACGGCCGCGGCATTTCGCCGGAAGTCTTCGAGACAACCGAAGCGATCTGTCTCGCCCGCGACCGGCACCGCGTTCTCTATGGGGGCATTTGCGTCAACTAGCGCGGCGCAACCAAGCGGGCCCCGAAAGACCTGAACGTCGCGCGCGCATGCGCCTCGCTTACTCCGGCAAGGCCCGGCGCACCTCGCTTGGGGCGCGGCGATAGGTTTCCCGAAACACCGCATTGAAACGCCGAAGCGACTGAAAGCCCGAGCGCCATGCGATCTCCGTCATGGGCAGGTCGGTTTCGTCAAGCAGGCGCTTCGCCCGCTGTACGCGAATTGTCTTTGCGACCGTGGTGGGGCTGGCGCCCACATGTTTCTTGAACAGACGCGCCAGATGGCGTTCGCCGACGCCGAGCTTCTCCGCAAGAGCGCCGACCGTCAACTCGTCGAGCGCGCCCTTTTCGAGCAGTTTCATCGCCCGCGCGACCGTAGACTTCGTCCCGTTCCAGGCGGGCGAAAACGGCGCCGTTTCCGGCCGGCACCGCAGGCAGGGACGAAACCCCCGCTCCTCGCAGGCCGCAGCACTCGGATAAAACTCCACATTGCGCCGCAAGGGCGAACGCACCCGGCATACGGGACGGCAGTAGATTTTCGTGGATTTCACCGCGATGAAAAACACACCGTCAAACGCCGCATCCCGGCGCAGGCGCGCAGCATCGCATGTTTCAAAATCGAGCGCAGAAATACTATCGTCCATGACGACAAGTATCGCGCGCCGCAGCGCGTAGAAGCAACCTGCCCTCCGACAATGAGGTCCGATTCCGGCGAGCGCGAAATGCGCGCTGCGCCTTATGCCTCGCCGGCGCAGGGCGGCGATATTTTTGTTATGCTGCGGCGTGCGCGCGAAAGAGAAGAAAAGGACTGCAATCAATGACCGACAGAAAAAAGACAGCCGCATTCCGGGCGCTTCATGAAACCGGCACGCCTTTCATCATTCCCAACGCATGGGACGTCGGCTCCGCGCGGATGCTGGAAGGGCTGGGCTTCAAGGCAATCGCGACGACAAGCTCCGGCTTCGCCATGACCAGAGGGCGCAAGGATTACGGCGTTACCCGCGACGATGCCCTCGCCCATTGCCGCGACCTCGCCGCGGCCGTCGACATTCCGGTGAGCGCCGATCTTGAAAACGGCTGGGCCGACGAGCCGCACGAGGTCGCCGAAACCATTGCCCAGGCAATTGCAACCGGGCTCGCTGGCGGATCAATCGAGGATGCGACCGGCGACCCGGCAAACCCGATTTACGATCAGAACCACGCGGCGGAACGCATTGTTGCGGCGGAGTATGAAGCGCGAAAATCGAAAACCGGATTTGTTCTGACCGCACGCGCCGAAGCCTATCTCTGGGGGGAGCCAAAGCTCGACGACGTGATCGACCGGCTGCAACAGTTCGAGGCCGCGGGCGCCGATGTTCTCTTCGCGCCGGGCCTGCCCGATATGGACGCGGTGCGCGCCGTCTGCGCCGCGGTGTCGAAGCCGGTGAACGTGCTCGTCCTCGGCAAGCTTGCGCAGCATTCGGTCGAGGCGTTCGCCGAGGCGGGCGTCGCGCGCCTTTCCGTCGGCGGGGCGCTGGCGCGCAACGCTTACGCAACCCTTGCGGACGCTGCATCCATGCTCGCCGACGGACAGTTTGACTGCCTGTCGGCAAACGCAAGCGGCGGCGCAACCGTCAGCGCGTTTCTGCGCGATTGAAATGAAAAGTGACGCGCCCTGTCGAAAGTCGGGTTTCCTTCCATTGCAGCGCACGCTAAACCCCGCTCCCCGCCAGATGCGGATTGAAGATTGTAGTATGAGAAATGGTTACGAAGCAGGTCACTGCGCCGGGCGCGAGGTTCGCGCCCTGGCGGCGCGAGTTTCTCGCGCTCATGGCTTTGGGTCTTCCCATGGCCGCGACCCAGCTCGTCCAGTTTTCCATACAGACCATTGACGTTTTGATGATCGGGCGCCTCGGGCCCGATTACCTCGCCGGCGCTTCGCTTGGCCTTGTCGTTTTTTACACCATGTTTCTGCTCGGTCTCGGGCCGGCCATGGCGGTGACGCCGCTTGTTGCGCAGACCCTCGGCGCCGATCCCGACAATCACACAGACGCGCGCCGGTCCGTGCGCATGGGACTGTGGGCGAGCGCGATGTTCTCTGCGCCGGCTTTATTGGTTTTTCTGTTTACTGAGGAAATCGAGCGCGCATTGGGCCAGCCGCCTCATCTCGCAGCCATGGCGGAGCCTTATGTATTGGCGCTGGCGCCCGGCCTGCCCTTTGCCCTTGGCGTCATCGCCATGCGCAACTTTCTTGCGGCGATCGGGCGAACGCGGGCGCCGCTTTATTTCATCATCGGCACGACGGCTCTTAACGCGTTCCTCAATTATCTGCTGATCTACGGCAATTGGGGCTTCCCGAGGCTGGAGCTGGTCGGCGCCGGCATTGCGTCGTCGCTTTCCCATGCCATCGGTTTCGGGTTGTTGGTCGCCTATGCGCGCTTTGAAGCGAAAAGCCGGCGGTTCGACCTGTTCACGCGGGTCTGGCGCCCGGACTGGGAACGCCTTCGCGAAGTGTTCCGCCTTGGTTGGCCCATCGGCGTGACCTTCGCATTCGAAGCGATGCTGTTTAACGCGGCCATCCTTCTGATGGGCCGGCTCGGCGTCAATGAAGTCGCCGCCTATCAGGTCGCGCTGAACGTCGCCGCAATCGCCTTCATGGGACCGCTGGGCCTCGCCATGGCGGGAGCGACACGCGTCGGGCTCAACGCCGGCGCAAAGGACATTGTCGGCGTGCGCCGGGCGGCCGTCGTTTCCATCCTGGCGTGCATCGGCGCGATCATGATCGTCGCGGTCCCCATGATGGCCGCGCCGAATTTCATCGCCGGGCTCTATCTCGACGCGGACCTCGCCGAGAACGCCGCCGTCATCGCGCTTGTCGTTTCGTTCCTGCCGATTGCGGCCGCGTTCGCGCTCTTTGACGCAACGCAGGTTGCCGCGAACCAGGCGTTGCGCGGTCTGAAAGACGTCCGTGTGCCGATGGTGATCACCTTTATCAGCTATTGGGTGATCGGCTTTACCGTCTCTGCATGGCTCGGCCTCGGCACCGAGCTTGCCGCCCGCGGCGTCTGGTTCGGCCTCCTCGCCGGCCTCGCCGCAGCGTCAGTCATGCTCTCCATCCGGCTCTGGGCGATCACCCGGGACGAACAGCCTAAAACCCCGGCATAAAGGGGATGTCCGTATCGTCGGGCCGCGCGCCCGCGGCGGTCAGCATGGCGTGGACCTGACCGCGGTGATGGGTCTGGTGATTGAAAAAATGCGTGTACAGCGCCCAACGGGGCTTTGACATTTCCTGACCGGTCGAAGCCGAACGCCACGACAGGTCTTGCCGCAGCATGTCGTCGGTGACGCCGGCGACCCAGTCAAGAATCGCATCGTCCGTATCCCGCCGGTCCCGGCACAAAGGCGCCCAGTCCACATGCAGCGCCGTCGATGAGGGGATGCCGCCGGCGGGCGCGGGATACTCCGTAAAGCGGCTGAGCCAGATCTTGTCCGCCCACAGAATATGGCACAGCGTTTCCTGAATGGAGCGGAAAAAGGCGCCGCGATTTTCACGTCGCGCATCCTCGCCCAGCGCTTCCGCCGCGCCGTAAAGGCTTTCGTTCTGCCATCGGTTATACCGCGCCAGCAATTGCAGATAATCGGTCGAAATCATCGGGGCCTCGTCGGGGAACGCCCTAAAACGGCGCGCCCAGCGCGTCGCAAAGAAACTTTATCATCGACTTTGCGTCCTTGAAAGCCGCTTCCACGTCCCCTGCGAAGGCTGCTTTTTTCGCCGCCGCAGGCTTGCTTTCGGCCATGGCGAAGAAACTTTTCCGCCTGATATCCTCAATGTGCGCCTCGTCGGCGGAGAACCCGCGGGGCGGCCGCGTCAGCTGATCTCCGCGCACGCCGCCGAACCGCTTTTCGAAACCTGCGCCACTCGTTGCCTTGTCCCATATCTTAGGCTTGCTTCGAATCGCCTCACGAATTTTCAGAAGATTTGGCGAAGGCGGATGCCAGATCCCGCCGCCGTAAAACACTTCGTCCGTTGCAAGGTGCACGTAAAAGCCCGGCGCATGGGCGTCCTTGCCAAGGGCGTGACGGAACTGCACCGCCCCATGAGTCTTGTAGGGCGTTTTGTCTTTTGAGAACCGCACGTCCTTGTAAATGCGAAACACGGAGCCGCCATTGAGACGCGGGTCGGCGACGATGTGTTTTGATATTTTTTTCAGGCGCGGCGCCATCGCCTCAACGAACAGGGCGAGCGGTTCCTGCACGCTTTCGCGAAACCGCTGCTTGTTATCGTTGAACCATTCGCGATTGTTGTTTTTCTTCAGCTCATTGAAGAACCTGAAATAATCCGCCGGCAGGCCGTTAAATGCGCTCATATCGCCTCCAGGAATGCGATCAGCCCTTGATCATGCGCCTGCGCCAGTCCACCGCCTGCTTCGCGTCTTTGAGGCCGAGGCCCGAGCTTTCCCGCACGAGTCTGATCGCGTCGATGATCTTTCCCTCATGAAGGAGACGATCGACTTCTTCTCTGGTCGACGCGGTCATCTCGGAAAACGTTCGCTCCGCATGCTCCTGAACCCTGAGCGCGCGCGCCTCGCGGCTTTCCCTGTCGCCGCGCCCCGCCGTCGCCCGTCCGGCCATGAAGGCGATATAGGCGACCGCGGCCAGGAGAAGCCAGATCTGGATCGGTTCGAGGGCGTTCATGGCGGCTTCCTTAAAAGCGTCGCACCGGACCCTATAACCGAACGCCCGCGGCGAAAACCGTCAGCCGGCCGCGACGCCTACGCCAGATTCGAGTATTTCTTCGTCTCCAGCCGCGAGATCGCCCGGCAGTGAACCTCATCCGGCCCGTCGGCGAGACGCAGGGTGCGGATTCCCGAATAGATATTTGCAAGACCGAAATCGGTCGTGACGCCGGCGCCCCCATGGGCCTGGATCGCATCGTCGATCACTTTGAGCGCCATGCGCGGCGCGGCGACCTTGATCATGGCGATTTCGCCCGCCGCCGCCTTGTTGCCCGCCGTATCCATCATCCAGGCGGCCTTGAGGGTCAGAAGCCGGGACATCTCAATATCGATGCGCGCCTCGGCGATGCGCTGTTCCCAGACGGTTTGCTTGTAAATCGGCTTGCCGAAGGCTTCGCGCGTCAACAGCCGCTTCACCATTTTCTCAAGGGCGACTTCCGCCGCGCCGATCGTGCGCATGCAATGGTGGATGCGCCCCGGCCCAAGGCGCCCTTGCGCAATTTCAAAGCCGCGCCCCTCGCCAAGCAGCATGTTCGAGGCCGGCACGCGCACGTCCTTCAGTTCCACTTCCATGTGGCCGTGAGGCGCATCGTCATAGCCGAAAACCGGCAGATGACGGACAATGTTAACGCCCGGCGCATCGGCCGGCACGAGGATCATCGACTGCTGTTTATGGCGGTCGGCGGTTTTATCCGTCTTGCCCATGACGATGTAGATTTTGCACCGGGGATCGCCGGCGCCGGACGACCACCATTTTGTTCCGTTAATCACATATTCGTCGCCGTCACGCTTGATATCGGTCTCGATATTGGTGGCGTCCGAGGAAGCGACCGCGGGCTCGGTCATCAAAAAGGCCGAGCGGATCTCTCCTTCAAGCAGCGGCTTCAGCCACTCTTCCTGCTGCTCCGGCGTCCCGTATTTCATCAGGACTTCCATATTGCCGGTGTCCGGCGCCGCGCAATTGAAGACTTCCGGGCCGATATGGGTGCGGCCCATGATTTCCGCCAGCGGCGCGTAATCCGCGTTGGAGAGTCCCGGTCCCCATTCCTTATACGGATGAAAAAGGTTCCACAGCCCGGCGTCTTTCGCCTTCGCTTTCAACTCATCGATGATCGGAGGAATCTTCCAGCGCCCCTCGCCCGGGCCGAATTCCTGATGCTGCCGGTGATATGTCTTCTCGCCCTCATAGACATAAGCGTCCATGAAGTCGGTGACGCGTTTCTGATAGTCCTTGCAGCGGTCGGAATAGGCGAAATCCATGGGTGTGCTCCTTGTTTCGCGGCGCATCATAGATGAAGCCCAAGCACAGGAAAGCACAGATTGCAGTTCGTGGGGGAATCCTGTTCGTTCTTCGTTTTGTAAAACTGGAATGCCAGACGGCGGGCGAACCGACTGCGGAGATCATTATGGCCAGGATTCTGTCTTTTCTGTCGTGGAATGTGGAGCATTTTCATAACGACCCCACGCGGGTCGCGCGGGTCGTGAGCGCGATTGCGGCAAAAGCGCCCGACGTCTTTGCGATCTACGAAGTGAAGGGCTCGGCGGCGGTGAACGGCATGCGCAGACTGCCGAAAACCCACGCGGAAACCTGGTGGAACGGCAAGGACAACTGGGCGCCGTCAAGTCTCGATCATGTCTTTGCAGCGGACCACCTGAACTTCAGATCCTTCGCCGGCGGCGCCGAAATCGAAGTCAGCGGCTGGGTCGAGGAAACGACGCCCGCAGCGAAGAAAGACTGGATCGAAAACTTCTCCGACCACGCCATGCTGTATGGCAAGATCGTCGATTGATTGTCTGTCGCGCGCCTATTCCGTCAGCAATTCTTCAATAGCGTCGACAACGCCGTCAGAAAGGCGAAGTTCCGGCTGGTTATAGGTCGCTGCGTTTGCGGCGGGATCGGGCGGCGCGTCTTTGAGGACGTGGTTCATGCCGTCGATCACGACAAGACGCGCGTTGGGTCTCGCGCCGGCAAGCCGACGTGCGTCGTCAACGGAAATCTGGATATCGGTCGTCCCCTGGAGGACCAGAAGCGGCGCATCGATCTTCGCTAATTCCTCGGCCGGATCGTATTGAAACCAGGATGCGAGGTAAGGTTGCACCGAAGGCCGGAACAACGCCCCAAGCTGCGCCGGCGGATCGTCGACCGTTTCGCCCTTTTCCAGCGCCGTCAGGATCTCTTCGGCTTTTCCGGCAAGATCCGGCGGCAACCGGCCCTTCAGTTGCGTGCGAATGATGTCGGATCCGCGCCGTCCCGGGGCGGCGACCAATATGAGATGCGACGGCGCTAAGCGCTGCGCCGCAAGAATAGCGATCACGCCGCCCTCGCTGTGCCCGAGCAAGGCGACCGCACTCGTGTCCTCACGCGCGTCGGCAAAACGCGCCCAGTCGGCGAGATCGTCAGCATAAGTCTCAAACCGCAATGCACTTTCCGAAACAAGCGCGCCGGCGCTCGCCCCAACGCCGCGCTTGTCGATGCGCAGGCTGGCGACGCCGCGGTCGGCGAGCGCTTCGGCAATCATTTTCAGTGCATTGTTTTCAACGCCGGCCTGGTTGCCGTTGCGGTCCGTGGGGCCGGAGCCCGGATGCATCACCACAACGGGAAAAGGGCCGGCACCCGCCGGGCGCAGGAAGGTTCCGTGCAAGGGCGCCGGATCGGCGCGGAGCGTCACCGCCTCTTCCGCGGCGCCGGGCACGGGGGCGCTCGCCGTTGCGCAGGCAGCAAGCAACAGGCCGGTCACTGCTATGGCGGCGGCAGCAACAGCCCGCGCCGCAAATATTCGTGTCCCGCCGCCGCTCATAAATCCCTCCCGCACTGGCTATTTATTTTGTTATTTCGTGAAATAACAAAATAACAAACCGGCGGCATGTTTTCAAGCGGTAATCACGTGGACCGCCGCGCTTTGAAAAAATCCTTCAGCAATTGTCCGGCTTCTTCGGCGAAGGGCCCTTCGATCACTTCCGGGCGCCAGTGGCAGGTGGGTTGCTCGAAGAATTTTGGTCCGTGCCAGACGGCGCCGCCTTTCGGGTCCGACGCGGCAATCACGAGCCGGGCGATCCGTCCGTGGGAGATCGCCCCGGCGCACATGGCGCAGGGCTCAAGCGTGACATAAAGGGTCGTATTCGGGAGTCGGTAATTGCCGAGATCGCGCGCGGCCATGCGCAACGCCCGAATTTCCGCATGGGCGGTCGGATCGTGCTCCATGATCGGCGCGTTGCCGGCGGCGGCGAGAACGGTCCCGTCATCGCCGGCAAGGACCGCGCCCACGGGCGCTTCCCCCGACGCCGCGGCCCGGCGCGCCTCCGCAAGGGCCAGTTTCATGAAGTTTTCGTCGACGGCGTCTGTCATGGCCCAGTTTCCTAGCCGCCGCGCCACGCCGGCGCCAGCCGCCTTAAGGGGGCCTTTACCGCGACGGGCGAAAATGCCGGCTTAAGGATCAGGCCCTTGGATACAGCGCGCTTCATCAGCTTCGCGGACCGGGCGTCCGTCGTTTACGCGGCGGCGTTCTTCCTCACCATTCTCGCAACGACCTTCCTGACCGAGGGCGTCGCCATCGGCGCGCGGGGGGTCGTCGGCGGCGACTTTCTGGCTTTTTACACGGCCGGGGAATTCGCCCTCCGGGGCGAGGCGGCGGCGGCCTATGATTTCGCCTCGTTCGACGCGGCCCTGAAAACGCGCGCGCCCTTCGAGAGCGTCGGCATGATGTGGCAGTACCCGCCGGCGATGTTTTTTGTCGCCGCGCCCTTCGCGCTCCTGCCTTACAAGGTTGCATTTATTGCGTGGACCCTCGCCGGCTGGTCCGTACTCGGATGGTCTTTGCGACGCATCGGGTTTCGCGGCGAAGCCTTTCGCATTCTCCTTTTCTCATCCCTTACGGTTTCCATCCTGAGCTTCGGACAGATCAGCGCCGTGACGGCGGGCCTGTTGTTCCTCGCCGCATACGATCCGAAACAGCGCTGGCTCGCCGCCGGCCTCGCCGCGGGGCTCCTCACCATCAAACCGCAATTGGGCCTGTTGCTTCCCTTCGCCTTTCTCGCCGTCGGCGCGTGGCGCACAATCGCCGTCGCCTGCGTCACCGCGGCGCTGCTGCACGCATCGTCATTCCTTGCGGTCGGCGCCGAAGGGTGGGCCGCCTTTGTCGACGCGGCCCTGCATTTCAGGGACGAAATCGCCGGCGCCGCTGCGCTGACCCCGCCGCGGGGCATGACCACCGTCTTCGGGCAGGTCAAACTCATGGGCTTTTCCGGCGAGACGGCGATGACCGCCCAGTTTGCCGCAACCGCAATCCTCGCGGCGCTGACCGTTATCGTCTGGCGCAAACCGATCGACCCGCTGGCGAAAGCGGCCTTCCTCGGAGCGGGCGCAATCATCGCCGCGCCATACGCCTATGGCTATGAAATGACCGCGCTCATCCTTGCCGGCGCGTTTCTCGCCCGGGTCGCGCAGACGCCCCGTTCCCCCCTCGGGGCAACGCTCATCGCCCTCTGGATTATCATCGCGGCGCGCCCGCTTCTCGGCGAACTGGCGACGGTCAACACGGCGTTCCTGATCAGCATGAGCGCCTTTGCCTCGGTAACAGGCGCCGTTCTTTACCGCCGCGCGATTGATCGCACGCCCGCGCCCGCCTAAAGAGACGCACCAGCAGCACTCATCATTTCAGGTTCCGATGTCCGAAGAGGGCGAACGCATCGCCAAATATCTCGCCCGCGCCGGCGTCGCTTCGCGCCGGGAAGCGGAAAGGCTGATCGAACAGGGCATTGTCACCGTTGACGGAAAGACGTTGACGACGCCGGCGTTCAAAGTAACGCCCGATATGGATATCCGGGTCGACGGCACGCGCATCGGCCGGCCGGAGCGCCCCCGCCTCTGGCGCTATCACAAACCCGACGGGCTCGTGACAACCCACAAGGATCCGCAGGGACGCGCAACGGTTTTCGACGCCCTCGCCGGGCGTCTGCCGCGGGTGATATCGGTCGGCCGACTTGATCTGACAACGGAGGGTCTCCTACTCCTGACAAACGATGGCGGCCTTGCGCGTTTGCTGGAACTGCCTTCGACAGGGTGGACGCGGCGCTATCGCGTGCGCGCTTACGGGCGCACGAGCCAAGGCGCCCTCGATGCGCTGAAGGACGGCGTTGAAATTGACGGCGTCCAGTACGGACCCATTCGCGCCACGCTCGATCAGACCCAGGGCGGCAATTCCTGGGTGACGCTGTCGATCAACGAAGGCAAGAACCGGGAAGTGCGCAATGTCATGCGTCATCTGGGGCTTCAGGTGAACCGCCTCATTCGCACCGCTTACGGACCGTTTCAGCTTGGCAAGCTCGCGAAGGGCGAATTCGAGGAAATCCCCGGCAAGCAACTGAAAGAGCAGCTTGGCGCCAGGATATGTGCGGAGATTGGGCTATGACGGGATCGGGGGACAATGTCGTCAACCTCAACCGGTATCGCAAACAGAAGAAGCGCGCCGAGAAAGAAAAACACGCGGAAGAAAACCGGGTGAAATACGGCCGCCGCAAGGACGATGTCGTGATGGAAAAGGCGGAAACGAAAAAGCAGGAAGACTTTCTCGACGGCCACAAGAAAGACGACGACGACATTTGAGCGCCCTTTTCGACACCTATCTGATCGTTGACTGGTCTGCGGCCAATTCACCGAAGAAGGGCAAAGATTCCATCTGGATCGGCGAAGCCCGCCGCGAGAAGGATCGTATAAAGATCAAAAAACCCGTGAATCCGGCGACGCGCCATGAGGCGCTCGACCGGCTCTCCGCAAGATTAAGACATGAACTGGACGAAGGCCGGCGCATTTTCGCGGGGTTCGATTTTCCATTTGGCTATCCCGCGGGCGCGGCAAGAAAAATCACCGGAAGGGCCGGCTGGGACGCCTTGTGGCGCGCGCTCGAACGCGAAGTCGAGGATGACGACCGCAACCGGTCGAACCGTTACGTTCTCGCCGAACGCTGGAACCGGGAGAGGTTCGACGCCCCGCAGTTCTGGGGACGCCCACATCAGCATCGCTATGACTGGCTCGCGGCAATGAAACCGACAACGCAAGCCTTTCGCCAAATCGAATTCCGCATAGTCGAGCGCTGGCAGCCGCCGGCGAAATCCGTCTGGCAGCTCGCCTATAACGGCGCGGTCGGTTCGCAGGCAATGCTGGGGATGGCGCGGCTACAGCATCTACGCAAAGCATTGCGCGGAAAATGCGCCGTCTGGCCGTTCGAAACGAAATGGGCCGACGATCTCGATGCGCCCGTCACCATCGCAGAGGTCTACCCGTCGATGTTCGAACCGGTCTTTCGAAGCGGCGACGTGAAAGACGCAGCCCAAGTGCGCACCGTCGCGAAGACATATGCGGCCCTCGACAAACGCGGCGCCTTTCGCGCGCTTCTGTCACGACCGGCGGGCTTAAAGGAAGCAGACAGCAAAAAGGCGCTGAGAGAAGAAGGCTGGATCGTCGGCGCCGGGCATTGACGACGGGCGAACGCACAAGCGCCGCGAAGCTACTTGTCCTCCTGCTCCTTGAACGCATCGTATTTCTGTTCAAGCTCGTTAATACGCTGCTGGATTTCGTTTACTTCATCGAGGCCGCGACGACGTTCGCCCTTCTCAGTGAACTCTCTTTCCCTGATGCGCTCAATTGAGCGCTCCGCTTCGATCAATCCTTGCGTCAATGAGCAAGCCTGATGATAAATGAGCACATCGCCCATTGCGCGTTCCAGCGTATAACTCGCGATACTCACAAGCGCTCGCGACGGTTCGTTCTCATCGTTGTCCCGCGCAACCGTCACGTCGTTCTTGTCGGCTCCAGCGCTTGCATCCGCCTCAACCGTGACCGTAATCGGCGTCGTGACACGCGAGACTTCGTCATCGACAAGATAAACAAAGTTCTTTTCCTTGCTCAGCTTTTCGATGTCCGCGGCGCGTATCGGAAACGCGCCGTCGATGATTTGGTCGCCGTCGACAAGCGAACTGTATACCTTCGTTTCGGGCTCGTCTTTGGGATTGATAATGCGGGTGCGCCGACGATCGATCTCACCCAAAATGGATTGTCTGCGTAACGCCACGCCTGCAAAGATGGTGGTTATCGCCTGCTGCTGGAACACCGCGCTTTCATACTCAGCGTTCAATCCGGAGGTAATGCCAGCCGCGCCTGCCAGCGCCCGCGCCACGCCGGCGTCGGTAAAAATGGCGCCCAACCCGCCCAGGGTCGTCGCAAGGCTTCCACTGATAAGTTGAAACAGCGTTTTCGTGTCAACGGTGTTCTCTTCGAATCGGCGGCAAAACTCATCTGAATGACGCTTGACCATATCCTGTATCTCATTCCGACGCAGGGCGAGCGCATAGCTGTGCGCTTTGCGTTTTTGGAAGTCGTCGTAAAGCCCTAAGCCGCCTGACGAATCAAAGGGCTTTGAACTCAACTCAGAATCGGCGATGATCGAAGAACTGGTTACGCCATAATTTTCCAGAAAGTACAAAAACTCATTGTACGACATAAAGTAAGTATCGAAGGCGCTGACAGCGCATTGCAAATCCGTGCTTTCGAAATCATCGGTATCGGTTTGGGTTCGTCGCAACTCGGCCTTGTTCGGGTCGCCGTCGCCCCGACGCGAAGCGCAATAGGTGCCGCGCAGCATCGACCGCCTGTTTTCCGGATCGATCATATTGACGATATCAATCCGGTTAAGCGGTTTGCCTTCAATCGGAAATTCAGCGGCGGTGAAACCGCTGAAGTCATTACCATCAGCCTCGCAGCCCGCGAGCAAGCCAAGAATCAATATCGCAAAAACGTTGAACCGCATGCCCCACTCCCCATTGCGCGCACGCCGCCGCGCTGCGCGCTTCGAAACGAAAGCCCCAACTCAACAAACAGAACGCTTTACGGGATCCGCCGACAGTGGCGGAAAAACTACAACAAAAACAACAAGTTAATATACAGAACGTCCCCGCGGGCATGCTACGAAAGGACATGAAGGTTGTCAACGAACGGGCGCCCGCAGATCAATGACGGCGCTCTGTCATAAATTGACAAATTCGGGGTAAACCCTCGCCCGCGGACCTGACCCCGCGGCAACAAGTCAACGACCCTTATGCGTATTATCGGCGGACAGTTTAGCGGACGGCGCCTTGCGGCGCCGAAGGGCCGGGACACAAGACCGACGGCCGACAGAACCCGCGAGGCGCTTTTTAGCCTGCTCGGCGCCCGCGACGACGTTGAGTTTGAGGGCGCGCGCATCATCGACCTTTTTGCCGGGTCCGGCGCCCTCGGGCTTGAAGCGATGTCCCGGGGCGGCGCCTGGTGTCTCTTTGTTGAAACCGACGCCGCCGCGCGGGGCGCCATTCGCGATAATATCGAGGCGCTCGGGCTGTTCGGCGCAACGCGCATCCACCGGCGTTCCGCAGCGTCTCTCGGCGCAAAACCAGCGAGCGCCGGGCCGCCTTTCGACCTCGCCTTCCTCGATCCGCCCTATGAACACGCGCTCGCGGCGCCGGCTCTTGCGACGCTGCGCGACGGCGGCTGGCTCGCCGATGGCGCGGTCGCGATTGTGGAGCAGGCAAAGGGCGAAACACCGGTCGCCGTTGAAGGTTTTGCCGAAGTCGATCGCCGGGTTTACGGCGCGGCCCAGATCGGCATTTACAAATTTCGCAAGGGCGCGGCTTCCTGAAGGTAACGGCCCCGGGGCTATCGGCAGCATCGCATGCGCCTCATCGTCCCAGAATGAGACGGACTAAAGTAAACCAGACCTTAGCCGGCGCGCTGGCCGTCACCTTGGATTTTAGGCAATCCGTTTACCCGCTGTTACGCATCCGGCCATAAAATGCCGTCAATTGTGGAGGGCGACATGATCACAATTTTTGATGTGTATGCGCTGGCCTTGCTGATCGTTTCGATGACGCTGTTCGTGCGCCGTTATATGACGCAGAACCCGCCGGTCTATCCGTATCTGATTATCGCCGTCACCTGTCTTGTCGCCAACTGGCTCGGCGAAGCGGGCGGCGGAATCTTTGCGCTGTCGCTTCTGGTCGCCGCGTCGTTTTCGTTCCTCGGCTGCCTGCTCTATCCGAGCTGGCGCCATATGGGGCAGAACCCGACCGACCCAGGCCCGGACGCGGACGCGGACGGCAAATAACCGCAACTCTTTACGCAACGGCGCGCAGTCCTTATCTTTGATCGGCTGCCCGGCCCGTCAGGATTACATTCCCCGGGGCCTTAGCTTTTCAATCGGGAGCCGCCTCTGTTCAGGACCGTGGTCCTTTATACGTGGCGCCCACCTGGTCCGTAGGGTCCAGGGCGAATAAAACGTCCGACGGCCGAGGCGGCGCTTTTTCAATCGGACCGGAAATCCTCCGCGCGTTATCGCCCTTCATGAAAACGCCCTTCGACGCAAAATCACTCTGGCGCGAGCGCCTCAAGCCATTGCGCCGCAAGGCGGCTTCGGACCGGCCCGACGCCGCCAAACATACAGCGCGCGCGTTTCTGGGTGCATTTGATCCCGACACAGACGATATCGTCGCGCTTTACTATCCCATACGCAGCGAGCTCGACACCGCGCCGCTTGCCGAGGCCCTCGCGGAGCGGGGCGTCAACCTTGCCCTGCCCGTCGTTGAAAGAAAGAACGCGCCGCTTGTCTTCCGGCGCTATCGGCCGGGCGACGCCCTCGAAAAAGGCGTCTTCGGCGAGCAGGTTCCGGGCGATGCCGCGCCGGCGGTTCGGCCGGACATTGTCATTGTCCCGCTGCTGGGCTTCAGGCCGGATGGCGGCCGGCTCGGCTATGGCGGCGGGTATTACGACCGGACCCTTCAGGATCTGCGGAAATCGGGCGCCGTCACAGCGGTCGGCTACGCATTTGCCGTGCAGGAAGTTGACGCCCTCCCCGTCTCGCCCCTAGATCAGCGCCTCGACTGGATTGTCACCGAGCGCGGCGCCATACGCTGCAACGGCGATTGATTAGAAAGCGGGCCCTTTTTGCGCATTGCTGTTTTCGGCGACATCGTGGGACGATCGGGGCGGACTGCGCTTAACGACCGCCTGCCCGGTTTGCGCCGTCGCCTCGAACTCGATTTTGTTGTGGTCAATGCGGAAAACGCCGCCGGCGGTTTCGGCGTGACGCCGCGCATCGCCGAGGAACTATTCGAATCCGGCGCCGACGTCCTGACCACCGGCAATCACGCCTTCGATCAGCGCGACGATGTCGACCTCTTCGACAAGGAGCCGCGCCTTTTGCGCCCGGTGAATTTCCCGTCGTCAAATCCCGGACGCGGCGCCGTGATGGCCCAGGACAAAGAGGGGCGAAACGTTCTGGTCATTCACGCGCAGGGCCAGCGCGCCATGCCCCAGGCGATTGACGATCCGTGCGCCGCGGTGGACCGGGAACTCGACGGCGTAAAACTCGGCCGGGAAGCAGACGCGGTGATCGTCGACTTCCACGCAGAGACGACCAGCGAAAAATATTCCATGGGCCATTATCTCGACGGCCGGGCGAGCCTTGTGGTCGGCACCCACACCCATGTTCCGACGGCGGACGATCAGATCCTGCCGGGCGGCACGGGCTACATCACCGATCTCGGCATGTGCGGCGACTATGACAGCGTCATCGGCATGGAAAAGTCAGAACCGCTGCACCGGTTCGTCACGAAAATGCCGGGCGGGCGCTTCTCGCCCGCCGCCGGCGAGGCGACCATCTGCGGCGTGGTCGTGGAAACGGCCCCCGTGAGCGGCCTTGCGGTCTCGATCGATCCGGTCCGCGTCGGCGGGCGGCTGCGCGAGAATGTAAAGCGCCGGGACGAACGCTAGCCCGCCCCGGCGCTCCTACTTACGCACGATTGTCCATTTGGGCGCGCACCGAGCGCCGGCCAAGCAGCGTGATCCGATACGGACCGCCGCCCGACGACGCCACGAGGCGACGCTTCCTGAGCCGCCGGAAAACGCCGAAACTGCAATCAGCGAGCGTCCACCCCTCGCGGGAGACGCAATTGACCTCGATAATCTTTCCAGCCTCGTTTTTTTCCACGAGGATCGCCCCGCCGCGCGCGAGGACGTGGAGCGTTCGTTGCTCCGCTTTTGAAATGTTCATTGATTTGCCTGAGAGATAAGCCAAACCGGACGCAGCCTTCGAGGGCGAAGGCGCGTTACTCAAACGGTTCAGCGGGTCACAATCTCTGACATAAGTCTCTCAAAATGCAGCGCCGAGGTAGCGCACGCCCGACGCGATTTCAAGCCTTCGCGCCAACGGCAATCCAGTCCCATGGCTCGGCGTGGGCTATGTCATCAGGCGCATCGTCAAGAACCACATCCCACGGATAATGGATGCGCGAGACGACAACGTCCTTGAAACCGCAATCGGTCAAAAGGTCGGCGAATTCATCCTGAAAGAAGTGCTTGGTCGGCGCGCCGCCGAGATCGACGACCCCTTGCGACAGTGAAACCAGATCGCGACGGGCGCTCGCGTCCACCTCCTTCGCCGCCGAGCGACGGTCGAACCCGGCGCGGGTCCGGCAATCAAGCACGACCTGATAGGAGCGCAATTCCGACTCCAGGGACGGCGCGATGAAGACGCCGGCGCCGCCGCGGCGCACGGCCCTGACGACATTCGCCGCAATCGATCTGCGCAGGCGGTCGTCCGGCGACAGGAGAACGTTGAAGCAGAAAGCGACATCGCACCGAAACTGTTGCGGGTTCATTTTTGCAAGGTCCGCCCGGCGATACGCGACATTGCCGGCGCTTGTTTTTTCGCGCGCGACACGGAGCAGCTTTTCCGAAAAATCGACCCCCAGAACATGTTTGAAGAAGGGCGCAACCGCTCGGGTCGACGCCCCGACGCCGCAACCGAAATCAACCGCGGTGGCGCGCTTGCTCCCCAGTCGTCTGGCGGTTTTGCGAATGACGCCGCGAACATCGCGTTCGCTCACTTCAAAGACGCGTTCTGAAAACCTGTCGGCGAGATCGTCCCAGTAGTCGACTTTCATTCGCCTGTCGCCCGCTCCTCAGCGCCGCACTGATTATCGCGCTTCGCTATTTTCGGTTCTGGGATGATTCAGTATCGGGAACAACTCACCGCACGTAGCTTGCGCCGTTCACGTCGAAGGTGGCGCCGGTTGCGGACGGCGACGCGCCGCTCAGCAAAAACGCGATCAGCGCCGCAACTTCCTCGGGCTGCGCGACGCGGCCGAGAGGGATGTCTTTAACCGCCTCTGCGCGGGCGGCGACGTCGTGCGGCACCATGCGGGTTTCGACCCAGCCCGGCGCAATCGCATAGAGCAGAATGTTTTCCGCTGCGAGACCGCGGGCCCAGGTCTTGGTCATGGCGAGGACGGCGCCCTTCGACGCAGCGTAAGACGCGTGTTCGACGCCGTCGCCCCGATGGCCGGCGCGGCTTGCAACATTGACGATAACGCCCCCCGGATTGGCGGCAGAGGCGCCGCGCTGACGAAAATGCCCGATGGCGGCCCGGCAGATATCGGCGGGCGCCTGGACATTGACCGCGTGGGCCGTCGCCCAACCCTCATCCCACGCCGACAGGTCGCCGGCGAGGGGCGCGGCCGTATAGGTTCCGGCATTGTTGACGATCCCGTCGAGCCGGCCGGCGCGGGAGAGCGCCGCGTCAACAAGGCGAAATCCCCCATGGAAGGCGGCGAGGTCTTCAAAGAGAAAATCATCCGCAGCCTGCCCCAACGCCGCCGCCGTCTTCGCCGCCGCATCGCCCGGACGCGACGCGTGGGCCAGCACCTTTGCGCCGGCGTTCCGGCAGGCCGCCGCCGTCGCCGCGCCGATGCCCCGCGAGGCGCCGGTGACGAGAATGACTTTGCCTTCCAGCGTCGTCATATGCCGCCGCCGGTCAGGACGCTGCTGCTCATGCTGAAGGAGACGTTCCGGTTTTCATTCCGAATCGACGTCAGCAACTCATAGTGATCAGGCAGCACATTGAGAAACTGATTGGTCCGGTCACGGCGCATTTGCAGATATTGCTTCCACTCCTGCTCGCTAAGGGGCGAGACCTGCGCGTAGTCGCGGCCTTTATAATACTGTTTTCCGAACAGCGCCGCGCGATAGGAGGTTGGCGAAAAGAAGGTGTATGCGCCGAGATCAAGGGCGTCCGGCATGGTGTGTTTCCAGAGTTCCAGATTTTCCTTCAGACGCGGGGGGATCTCCATCTCATGGCGGACAGCCTTCCAGTAGGGCGTGTCGTCGCGATTTGAGATGCAGAAAAGCAGGCAGATGAAATCGATGATCTCATCGTAAAAACCGTCAATCAGCTTGTTGTACCGCGCTGAAACGGCGGGATCGAAATCGTCATGGGGGAAGTAATTATGCAGCCACTGAAGCGCAACCTGCACGGAGTATATCGCCGTCGCTTCCAGCGGTTCGACGAAGCCGCTTGAAAGGCCGAGCGCCAGGCAGTTCTTGACCCACGACCGGCGCGCCTTGCCGATGCGCATACGAATGATCCGCGGCTCGCCGTCAGCCGCAGCCGGGCCCGCATGACGCTTGAATTCAGCGATCGCCTCGTCATCGGAGATGAATTTGCTGGAAAAAATATAGCCGGACCCGACGCGATTATAGAGCGGCACGCGAAAGCTCCACCCCGCCCCCAGCGCGGTCGCGCGCGAGGTCGGCTCGATCTTTTTCGGATCCTCATGGGGCAGTTGCATCACCGCCGCGCGGTCGTTCAACAGATATTTGTCATAGGGATCGAAGGGCTCGCCGAGGGCCTTGTTGAGGATGATGCTGGCGAACCCCGTCGCATCGATAATGAACTCGATGGGAAACGCACCGTTCTCGCGCAATTGCAGTTCGCTGACAAACCCTTTGTCGTCGAGCTTTACCTCCTCAACGTGATCAAGAATTTGCCTGACGCCAAGTTCCTTGCCGCGCTCCTGAAGGATCTCCGCAAGCTTCACCGCGTCCATATGATAGGAATACGGAATATCGGCCTTGTAGTCGCCGGCGCCGATGCGGCGCGGACCTTTGTGCGCGCGGATGATCGAGGGACAGACCGAAATGGCTTCCGTATACCCCTCTTCGGTCGGGCCGCCGCCGGGATGCATGCCGTAGGAGGCGAACAGATAGGCCGGATTGACCCCGTGCAGGTCCGACTGGGAGAAAAAGGGATTGACCCAGGACACCGGTTTCCCCGCCTCGTCCACATCCCAGTCGGCGAACCAGCCGGACAGCTTGAACGTCGCGTTGCAGCGGCGGATGAAATCGGATTCGCGGATCTGAAGGATGCGCAGCATGTCCGCCATCGGTCGCGCGGTCGATTCGCCGACGCCGATAATGCCCACATCGGGGCTTTCGATCACCGTCAGCGCAAGATCCCCGCTCTGCACCCGCCTGCGATAGAGGCCGGCGAGATAGGCCGCCGTAAGCCAGCCGGACGCGCCCCCGCCCACAATCGTGATGCTCTTTACCGGTTTCGCCATTTCTCGCTCTCCCCGATATGGATTTCAGCCATCGCGCCGACCCCGGTCAACCGTGGGGCGGCGGCGGCTTGAATGACGCCGCCTCGCAGGGTACATCGCGCGCTTTCCTACCGCCAACACCCTGAAACGCCGCGAATGAGGTCGCCATGGCCGGACACAGTAAATGGGCCAATATTCAACACCGCAAGGGCCGCCAGGACGCCAAGCGGTCCAAGGTCTTCTCCAAATTGTCGAAGGAGATCACCGTCGCCGCCAAGATGGGCGCCCCCGATCCGGAGTTTAATCCGCGCCTGCGCCTCGCCATCGCCGCGGCGAAAGCCCAGTCGATGCCCAAGGACAATATCGAACGGGCGATCAAGAAATCCACCGACGCGGATGAGGCGAGTTTTGAGGAAATCCGCTATGAGGGCTTTGGCCCTGCCGGGGTCGGCGTCATCGTCGAGGCGCTGACCGATAACCGCAATCGCGCCGCCAGCGAAGTCCGCGCGATCTTTTCGAAGAATGGCGGCAACCTGGGCGAGACGGGCTCGGTCTCCTTCATGTTCGACCTTGTGGGCTATATCGAATATCCGGGCGACAAGGCGAGTGAGGACGACATGCTGGAAGCGGCCATTGAGGCCGGCGCCGACGATATTCAGTCATCGGAGGAAACCCACGAAGTTTACTGTGCGTTCGATCAACTGGCCGACGTCGCCGGCGCGCTTGAGAAGACATTCGGCGAGGCGGAAACCGCCAAGCCTTTCTGGAAACCGCAGAACACGATCGAGGTCGATGCGGACAAGGGCGAAACGCTGATGCGATTGATCGACGCGCTTGAAGACTGCGACGACGTTCAGAACGTCTATACGAACTTCGAAATGTCCGACGAAGATATGGCGCGGCTCGCCGGCTAGGTCGCGGCGTTCGCTGCGTCCCCTTGGGGACGCTCCTCAGTCCAGCGCGCGATTGTCCGGTCGAGCTTGTCCTTGCTGATCGGCTTGGCGAGATAGTCATCCATGCCGGCTTCGTGGGCGGCTTCGATATCGCTCGCCATGACATGCGCCGTCAGGCAGACGATGGGCGTGTGTTTCAGGCGTTCCTGGCGTTCATGGGCCCGAATGGCCTTTGTCGCTTCGTAACCGTCCATCTCCGGCATCGATACGTCCATCAGGATGAGGTCGAACTTGTCCGGCTCCGCGCAGAACAGGTCCAGCGCCTCGCGTCCGTCCGTCGCAACCGTGATCTCGAATTCATTCGGATCGAGCATGTGGCGAACAACGAGCTGGTTTACCTCATTGTCTTCCGCCAGGAGAATGTCGCGTCGGTCGATGTTCTGAACCGTAGCGATCGCCGGCGCTTTCGCAGTCTCTTCGCGGTCGCTCTTTAGCTTGTCCAGCTCGTCGCGGAAAATGTCCGCAATCGTTTCAAACAGCATGGCCCCGCGCACGGGCTTGACGAGATACGCCGCGACGCCAATCTCCCGGAAGCGCCGGGCGTCCCCGCCAGCGTCGACGGATGTCAGCGCCATCAGGCGCACGTCGTTCAGCGACTCGTCCGCCTTGATCCGCCGCGCCAGTTCCTCGCCGTCCATCTCCGGCATGTGAAAGTCGAGAATGGCGAGATCGAACGGCGCGCCGCTGTCGCCAGCCGCCTCAAGACGTTTCAGCGCATCGGCGCCCGACGACGCCAGTTCGACTTTGAACCCCCAGGACGTCAGCTGTTCTTCCAGGATCTGCCGATTGACCTCGACATCGTCAACGACCAGCACCCGGCGGCCCTTCGCTTCGAATGTCGGCTCCCAGGCGACGTCTTTGCAATCGCGGGCCGGCATGGCGACCTCGAACCAGAATGTGGACCCTTCGCCCACTTCGGACGTCACGCCGATCTTGCCGCCCATGGCTTCGATCAGGCGGCTGGAGATCGAAAGCCCAAGGCCGGTGCCGCCGAATTTTCGCGTCGTCGTCGTGTCGGCCTGCTGGAAGGCGTCAAAAATGCGCTCCAGCTTTTCGCTGGCGATCCCGAGACCCGTGTCCGTCACTTCAACGCGAACCGCAGCCTCGTCAGCCGTCACGGCGCCGGACACGTTGATCAGAACGTACCCTTTATCCGTAAACTTGACGGCGTTGCCGACCAGATTGGTAACGACCTGGCGGATGCGTCCCCCATCGCCGATCATCACGTTCGGCAGGCCCGGCTGAAACCGTACGATGACTTCGATCTTTTTTTCCTGGGCCCGCGAGGCGACAAGCGCGGCCACATCTTCAACCGACGCACGCAAATCAAAGGGGGATGTTTCGAGTTCGAGCTTGCCTGCTTCGATCTTGGAGAAATCCAGAATATCGTTGATGATCGTCAGAAGCGCGGCGCCGGACTTGTGAATCGTTTCCGCAAAAATCCTCTGCCGGCTGTCCAGCGGCGTTGACGCAAGCAGCTCCGCCATGCCGAGAACGCCGTTCATTGGGGTACGGATTTCATGGCTCATATTGGCCAGGAACATCGACTTCGCTTCCGAGGCGCGCTCGGCGGCGACCCGCGCCGCGCTCAGTTCCGCAATCAGGTTCCGGCGTTCGCGGGCGGCGGCGTCATGATCGTTTTGCGTGCGATAGCCGAAAATCAGCACATAGGCGACAGCGGTCATCAGGATCGGCGCGCTTGCGAGCAGGGGTATGAAGAGATCGCCGCCCCACGCCATGCCAAGGCAGGCGAGAAACGCCGCCGCATAGGGCGAGGTGACAATCAGCGCGTTCACCGGCGTTGCGCGAAACTGGGAGAAGGCGAGCATATACCCGGTGATGATGAGAAAGAGCGCCGCAGCCTCGCCGAACGCATGGCCGGAGCGAAAGGCGAGAACCGGGGCCGCCGCCCAGAAGGCGCAGGACGCCATCGCAATGATCGCGTAGCGGCGCTTGCTTCCGCCGCCAAAGGATGTTGCGCGCGCCGCCATGCGGCTCTCGATATAGGACCGCCCCGCGCCGGCGGCCATGGTGAGGACATACCAGACCAGCGCGACGAGCGGTTGAACGATGGCGACGAGCAGCAACGCCCAGGCCGTGATGGAGACATATCGGGCGAGCGGCGTTGAACGAATAACGCGAAGCGTTACGGCCGCTGCGTCTTCTTCGGCTGCGCCCGATGCTCTATCGTCATGGGGAGACGATACGTCATTCATGCCTAATTCCTCGAAAAACGCCCTGGTGGCGCGCAATCTACGGACGCAGCCTTAAAGCAGTATTGACGCCGCGCCCGCAGCGTATCGGTAAACGAACCCTTAACGGGACACGCCCGACCAGACGCTCCGCCCCGGACCTCGCGCCTTGTCACGCTTGTGCGCCCTTGCTAGAGCCGGCGGCGAGCGAACAGGAGGCTCAAGGTCCGGCGTCATGAAAATAAACGGCAATGAAATCCGCCCCGGCAACGTGATCCAGCATCAGGGCGGGTTGTGGGTCGCGGTCAAAACCAATGCGGTCAAGCCCGGCAAGGGGCCGGCCTATGCGCAGGTGGAACTGAAAAATCTCGAAACCGGCAGCAAGCTGAATGAGCGCTTCCGCGCCTCGGAGACGGTCGAGCGCGTGCGCCTTGAGCAAAAGGACCACACGTTCCTTTACGCCGAAGGCGACATGCTGGTCTTCATGGACGCGGAATCCTATGAACAGATCTCAATTCCGAAGGACCTGATCGGCGAACGCATCGCCTTCCTCCAGGACGGCATGGCGGTCGTTGTCGAAAGCCATGAGGGTCGCGCCATCGGCGTGCAGATGCCCGAACATGTGACGCTTGAAGTGGTCGAAACCGAACCGACCGTGAAAGGCCAGACCGCGTCGTCGTCTTACAAGCCGGCCATTGCCGACAACGGACTGCGCATCATGATCCCGCCTTACATGTCGGCGGGCGAAAAGATCGTCGTCAACACCGAAACGCTCGAATACGTCAAACGGGCAGAGTAGGCGCGCCCGCCCCGGCCGTTTCCCGATGCGCGGCGATCGCGGCGCGCGCAGCGCAATAGATTTTTCCGATCAAAATTACTCTCTTTGCGTGGATGAAACATTCAATCGCCGCCGCATATGGCAGTGACGCGCCCACATTTGCGCGCGCCAGCAATGAGGTAGTCACCGATGATCGACCAGTTCACCAATTCCGCATCGTCTCGACCCGGCGGCAACGCAGGCGGGCCGGGCGAGGCCCTGGCGGGCCTGTTTTCCAATCCTGGCGGCCTCGCCGCCGCCGGCGCCGCGGGCGGCCTCGCCGGGCTGTTGCTGGGCGGCGGCAAGCCGAAAAAGCTGGCGAAAAACGCCGTCAAATTTGGCGGCGTCGCGCTTGTGGGCGGGCTTGCCTACAAGGCGTGGCGCGACTGGCAGACGAAAAACGCCGCCCATGGCGCCGGCGCGCCGGCGCCGCAAAACCTGCGGCAACCGGCCCAGCGGGGGGCGCAATCGCTCTTCATCCCCGAAAGCCGGGAACAGCAGGCAAACCTTGCCCGCATTCTGGCGCGCGCCATGATCGCTGCAACGAAAGCGGACGGAACCGTGACGGCGCGCGAGAAGGCGCGCATCGTTGATCGGCTTACGGATCTTGGCGTATCGCAACACGACATTGGATTTATCGAGGCGGAAATCGACGAACCGCTCAATATCGAAGCGGTCGTCGCGGACGCGAGGTCCCCTGAGCTGGCAATCGAAATCTATACAGCCTCGCTGCTCGCCATCGATCCGGAAGGCGCCGCGGAGCGCGGCTACCTTGCGATGCTCGCCTCCCGCCTTGAACTTGAGCGAACGCTGATCGACGAGATTCACGCGAACGTCGCCACTCCAATCGGCGATACTGCCGCTTAGAAGGCAGGACACCGAACCCATGATGCAGGAAGGTTTTTTGCTCTATCTCGCGCTGGGGTTCCTCGCGACGCCCGTTCTGGCGTCGCTCTGGGTCCGCCGGCGCGAGCGGCTGCAATTGCGCCGGGCGCCCGCCGCGCCCCGCACCGCGCGCAGGCGCTAATGGTTCGGCCGCGTCACGACAAAAAGCGCGGCGCCGGTCAGCGACAGGATCGCAATCATTTTCGCGACGGGCGGCGCGGCGGAGAAATATGCTGCGCCGCCTGACAGCGCCATCACCGAGATAGAGATCGCTTTAGACTTCGGGGAAATGGCGCCCCTTTCGCGCCACGCAACGATTCCCGGGCCGAGCCACGGGTGGTTCACCAGCCATTTCTCAAGCCTGGGCGAGGAACGCGCAAAGCACGCGGCGGCAAGGATCAACAAGGGCACGCCCGGCAGGATGGGGAGAATTACGCCCGCAATGCCGATGGGCACAAGCACGAGGCCGACGGCCTTCAGCAGCATCCGGACATGGGGAGACAAGGGGCGGGAGGAAATTATTCCGTCTCCGTGTCGGGACCGTCGGCGTTCGCCGCCGGCGGAACGTCGGACACGCCAAGAGCGGTTTCGAGCTTAGCAATAGCCTCACTGATGGCGGCGTAAGACTCTCTAGCGCCAAGGCGTTGTACAATGCGAAGGTCGTCAAGGGCGCCTTCGTAGTCTTCAACCGCCAAACGCACAGCACCGCGCATTCGGTGAAATTCCGCCAGCTCCGCTCGGCTTAAGCTATCGCCAAAATCCTCCTCAAATTTATTCAGGAGCGTCAACGCTTCTTCATTTCTGCCTTTTTGTGCGAGGCGCCGCGCTTGATTCAATTTATTCGCAACATTTCTGCGAATTCTCATGTCTTTAGAAACGGCCCCGTCGCCAAGCTGAAAGACGATTACAGTGACAACGCCCTCCCGTTTCTGCGGGACGCCATCAACAATTCGCGGGCGGTACTCCCATTTTTCGACCGAACGGCGCGCCGCCGAATCAAAACACCTATCCGTCGACTCGGCGATAAAAATGTTCTCGGTCACGCCTTCTTCCGAAACGTCAAATTGTACTTTGACCCGTTCCTCATCGTCTGCGCGGCGGGCGCAATTGTCCGGATAACGTGGCGGAATCCGCTTGATGGGTTTCGCGTCGAATTCGTTCGTTATGGTCTCGCCCTGATATACAAACCGGAACTTTACCTGCATGGCGGTTTGCGGTTGGGCGCGCTTGTCAACCCGACGAGGTTCGTAGGTCCAGCTTCTGACCGCGGCAATCGCTGCTTCTTCAAAGCAGGGGTTCGATGAACGCAGCACCTCTACATTTTCGGTAAGACCATCGCGATCAATATCAAAACCGACATCAACGGTTTGATCCACAGGCGTTGCTACATCCTCCGGATAGCAGGACACCGGATAGGCCGGCGTGTCCTTGCGCTTTGATTGAGCAGGCGCATCTTCCGCCCACGCCGCGTGGGCCCATAACGCAAACAGCGCGCAAACCGCCGGGATCAAAGCTCTCACTGCGCTTGCCATCATGGAACGCCCTGTTTCTCCGATGCGTCTTGTTCCGGCGCGGCATTTCCCTCACCGGGCCCGTAGCCCAGATAGTCTTCAAGCTGCACGATCCGTTTCTCAACGGCGGCCCGGGAGTTGCCGGGGTCCAGTCGCTTTACCGTCCGAAAATCGTCAAGGGCGCCCACATAGTCTTTCTGCTTGATGCGCACATAGGCGCGTATGCGGTGAAACTCGGCCAGCTCTTTTCGCGACAGGCTGTCGCCATATCGCGCCTCAAAGTTTTCAAGCGTCTTTGCCGCCGTCTCCGTCTCGCCGTCTTTCAGATACAGACGCACGAGGCTCAGCCTGCGCGACGTAATGCGGCGCATAAACGATTCAGGCGGGGTGTTTTCGCGCAACTCAAAATTCAGGAGCGACCGAAACCCCAGGCGCCGCCGGGGTTCGCCATCCACCATCTTCGGCCGAAACTTCCACTTCTCCACCGCGGCGATCGACGCTTTGTTGAAGCAGTCATTTGTGGTTTCGACGATGCGGATATTCTCCGTGTCGCCGGTCTCCGACACATCGTACTCGACGCCGACAGTTTCATTATCGGCCGCGCCGACTTCACAACGCTCCGGAAAGGCCGGCGCATCGCGCTTGATCGGTTGCGCGTCGAACACATTTGACGGCTCGCCCTCTTCATAGCTGAACGCGAGGCGGGCATGCATGCCGGTCTGGGTTTCGGCGCGGCCGTTGACGCGGCGCGGCTCGTAAATCCAGCCTCTTACCGCACTGAGCGCGGTCTCTTCGAAGCACGAATCCGTTGAGCTGATAACCGAAACGTTTTCCGTAAGCCCGTCCCGATTGATGGAAAACGCAACGTCAACCGAATGGTTTTCGGGCGCGGCGCCATCCGCAGGCTCGCACGAAACCGGATAGTCCGGCGCATCCTTCCGCTTCGGCTCCGCCGGCGTCTCTTCCGCCAACGCGCCGCCAGATGAACCAACAAGAAAAGCCGCTATCGCCGGCGCAATCTTCCGCATGACACACTCTCCGCCCCATTCATGGCGATTTCTCACTCATCGCCATCGGGTTCCGCCAGCTCCGCCTCACTCTGACCGGGACCATACCCGAGAAGCCCCTCCAGTTGCACGATCCTTTTTTCTATCGCCACCCGAGAGTCGCCGGGCCCGAGACGGAGTACGGCGCGAAAGTCGTCAAGCGCACCCTCATATTCCTTTGCTTTGATGCGCACATAACCGCGTATGCGGTGAAACTCGGCCAGCTCCTTTCGCGACAGACTGGCGCCATATCTGGCCTCGAATCTTTCGAGCGTTTCAAGCGCCTTTTCCGCATCGCCCCTCTTCAGTTGTATTCGCGCCTGGTTCAATCGGCGCGAGACAACGTCGCGGACTTTCGATTCCGGCGGCGTAACGCCCTGATGTTGAAATTTTAGCTGCGTAATTACTCCTAACCGCCGCTGCGGTTTTCCATCGACGGTCTTCGGTCGATACTTCCACTCTTTCACGGCGGCAGTCGCAGCCTCGTCAAAGCAACTGTTTGTCGTCTCAATCACCTTAACGTTGTCAACACTTCCTTCGCTTGAGATTTCGAATCCGATAACGACCACCTCTTCCTCCGCAGCGTCGTCGTAGCATTCCCACGGAAAGCCCGGCGCAACGCGCTCGAGCGGCTTTGCATCAACTATATCCGTTGGCTCAGACTCCTTAACAACGAACGTTACGCGGGTCTGCATTCCAGTCTGCGCTTCGGCTCGACCATTGACCCGGCGCGGCTCGTAAACCCAACCCCTTACCGCGCTCAGCGCCGCCTCCTCAAAACAGGGGTCTGTCGAACCGACAATCGAAACATCTTCCGTCAGCCCTTCGCGATTGACTGAAAAGGCAACGTCCACCCAGTGTTCCGGCGGCAATGAGCCCTCCGCAGGTTCGCACGAAACCGGATAGTCCGGCGCATCCTTTCGCTTCGGCTCCGCCGGCGTCGCTTCCGCCGCCGCTGCGCCAAATGAAAATGCAAAAAAAACCGCTATCGCCGCCAATATCGCTCGCATCGCACCCGTCCCGATGATTAGGGCTTAACAATAGGCCAAAATAACGATGAAAACAAAGAGGGCGACAGAACTAGCTGTCGATTTTGAGCGCCTTGATAAATGCTTCCTGCGGGATTTCGACTTTCCCGAACTGGCGCATCTTTTTCTTCCCCTCTTTTTGTTTTTCGAGGAGCTTTCTTTTGCGCGTCGCGTCGCCGCCGTAGCACTTGGCGGTGACGTCCTTCCGGAGCGCCGCAATGGTTTCGCGCGCGATAATCCGTCCGCCAATCGCCGCCTGCACGGGGATCTTGAACATGTGGCGCGGGATCAAATCCTTCAGCTTCTCGCACATGGCGCGCCCGCGCGATTGCGCCTTGTCGCGATGGACGATGATCGACAGCGCATCGACCGGCTCGTCGTTGACGAGGATCTGCATTTTGACGAGATCGCCGGCGCGATAATCCAGCAACTGATAGTCGAAAGACGCATAGCCCTTTGTTACAGATTTAAGCCGGTCGTAGAAATCGAACACGACTTCGTTGAGCGGCAACTCGTAAACCACCATGGCCCGCGAGCCCGCATAGGTAAGGTCCACCTGTACGCCGCGGCGTTCCTCGCAGAGTTTCAAAATGCCGCCGAGATATTCGTCCGGCGTCATGATCGTCGCCTTGATCCAGGGTTCCTCCATATGATCAATGCGGACGGGATCCGGCATGTCCGCCGGATTGTGCATTTCCACCATGGACCCGTCGGTCATATGCACGTGGTAGATAACGCTCGGCGCCGTGGTGATAAGGTCGAGATCGAATTCCCGCTCAAGCCGCTCGCGGATGATCTCAAGATGCAAAAGGCCCAGAAACCCGCAGCGAAATCCAAAGCCGAGGGCTGCCGATGTTTCCATCTCGAACTCAAAGCTCGCATCGTTAAGGCGCAGCTTGCCCATGGCCTCGCGGAGATCTTCGAAATCCGCCGCATCCACCGGAAAGATGCCGCAAAATACAACGGGTACGGAGGGTTTGAACCCGGTCAGGGCCTCCGCGCATGGGCGCTTTTCATCGGTAATGGTGTCGCCCACATTGGTGTCGGCGACTTCCTTGATCGAGGCGGTAAGGTAACCGATCTCGCCGGGCCCCAGCGCGTCGACCGGCGTCTTCTTCGGCAGGGAAACGCCGACCTGATCGACATTGTGCACCGCGCCCGACGACATCATGCGGACTTTCATGCCCTTTTTCAGAACGCCGTCATGAACGCGCACGAGAACGACGACGCCGAGATAGGGATCGTACCAGCTGTCGACGAGCAGCGCCTTTAAGGGCGCATCCGGATCGCCCGCGGGCGGGGGAAGCTTCGTGACAATCGCTTCGAGCACGTCGGCAACGCCGACGCCCGTCTTGGCGGAGATTTCAATCGCGTCCGTCGCGTCGAGGCCGATGACGTCCTCAATCTGCGCTTTCACGCGATCCGGCTCCGCCGCAGGCAGGTCGATCTTGTTGAGAACGGGGACGATTTCGAGATCGACGTCAATCGCCTGATAGACATTGGCGAGGGTCTGCGCCTCGACGCCCTGGCTGGCGTCCACCACCAGAAGCGCGCCCTCGCAGGCGGAAAGCGAGCGCGACACCTCATAGGTGAAGTCCACATGGCCCGGCGTGTCGATGAGGTTCAGAACATAGTCCTCGCCGTCGGCCGCCTTGTAATTGAGACGCACGGTCTGGGCCTTGATGGTGATCCCCCGCTCACGCTCAAGCTCCATGGAGTCGAGCACCTGTTCTTTCATCTCGCGGTCCGAAAGGCCCCCGGTCTCCTGAATGAGACGGTCGGCCAGCGTCGATTTCCCATGGTCGATATGGGCGACGATTGAGAAATTGCGGATGTTCTTCAGCGGGGTCATCGCGCGGATATAGGCGATCAACCCTGACGGAACAATCGAAGAATTTTTGCGTGTATCAAAAGGAGTTTTTAATCCAATAGACGCCAGCACAGGAGAGCGGCTTCACCGCTCATAAAGGTACCAAATGACTTGTTGACTAGGGCTGCCTGTCACCGCAAATGAGGCGCTAGCGCCTGCTTCATCTATACCACGAATGAAACGCCATCCCTCATTGGCAAGTTGGCTCGCATCGGTCTCAAAAAATGTCTCGGCGCTTGTCGGAGAAACACAAACTGCGCGGCCATAGAGAACTTGGCGAAGAGTTCCGTTGTTTCGGAACTGCGCGAAAGGCGTTGGAAAAGCAACGACGGGATCTCCATCGAACGTAAAGGTCCCATTTCCTGGCCTCAAATCCGGCGCGCAAAACAATTGCTCGACTGATCGAAGCTCGTCAATTTTTCCTGAGATCGCCCCGATCCGCTCGTCCTGCGCGTTGCTTTCCTGCACCAGCGTATCAAAATTGGCATTCACTTCGGACGCGAGCGCCGGCGAGCCCGCTCTGAACTGGTGAGGAACCGAAATCTGGCCCGCCATCACGATAGAACCCAGCACAGCAGCCACTGCGCCGCCGGCCAAAAACGATTTGAACTGCATTTGTCTAACCCCAGTTGTTTCGATCCCACACTGTCGATGGCGAATCCCAGCTCAACGGGAAATCGGGGCGGGCCAGGCCGTCAGTATCCTCAGTGCACGAGACGCACAAAAAGAAAATTGACAGTGCAACAAACAGCTTTGCAGTTTTCGCCACCACACAAACCCCAATTCTCCACCAGTTTTGAATTATGCAAATATAATTGAAACAAAAGCAAGAAAAACCCGGCCTCTCTTTCAAGAGGCCGGGTTTTTTACTCACTGGGTGGGGTAGTTTGGTTCAGCGCGCCTTCAGGGCGTCGCGAATTTCTTCCAGCAGCACTTCAGATTTCGGCGGCGCCGGCGGCTCGGCCGGTTCTTCCTCGGCTTTCTTCTTCAGGTTGTTCATGGCCTTCACGAGCATGAAGACGGCCCAGGCGACAATCAGAAATGAAATCACATTGTTGATGAAGGAACCGATATTTATGGTCACGGCTTCCGCGTCCGCGGTCGCTTCCTTCAGTGTCAGGACGATGTCCGAAAAGTCGATGCCCCCGAGGGCAAGGCCGATCGGCGGCATGATGATGTCGTCGACGAGCGACTTGACGATCGTGCCGAAGGCCCCGCCGATGATGATGCCGACAGCCATGTCGACCATATTGCCCTTTACGGCGAATTCCTTGAATTCGTTGATTATTCCCATAGTTTCACACCCTCCTTTTTTTCTTCCCGCTATTCAACGCGCGCAAGGCGCGCGCGCCGGCAATCCCTCCCGGGGACGACCGCTAGAGTGATTTGCGACAGCGGGCAAAGGCGGATTTTTTCCCGAGTCAGAAAACCGTCAGGATCTCGTCCAGCGGCTTTTTGATCAGGGAATGATCGGGAATCATGGCGTCGCCGGCGGGACGCCCGGCGACGATCAAGAGAAAAGCCTTCTCCGTCGCCGGACGCCCGAGCTTCTCATTGAGAAACGTCATGGGCTTCGGCGTGTGCGTAAGCGTGGCGAGCCCCGCATGATGAAGGGCCGCGATCAGAAAGCCGCAGGCAATGCCCACGCTCTCATTGATGTAGTAGTTCTTCTTGTCCTCGCCCGCATGAACGCCGCCGCGCCGCTGGGCGAACACCGCGATCAGCCAGGGCGCGATGTCGAGGAAGGGTTTATGCTCGTCGGTGCCGAGGGGATCGAGAGCGTCGAGCCACTCTTCTCCGGCCCGGCCTTCGTAAAATGCTTTCTCCTCCGCTTCCGCGGCCGCGCGGATCTCCGACTTCACCTTTGCATCGCCCACCAGACAGAAATGCCAGGGCTGGTGATTGGCGCCGGAGGGCGCGCGACCCGCCGCGGCAATGCATGTTTCCATAACGCTCTGCGGCACCGGCGCGTCGGAGAACTCACGCACCGTGTGGCGCCGCTTGATGTCCTGGAAAAACGCGGCGGCGCGCGCCTCCATTTCGTCATCGGCCCGGGCGATAAAATCGCCGAGTTCCGACAGCGGCGTAAACTCACGCTCGCTCATTGCTCGCCGTCCGCATAAAGCGCGCCGGGGTTTTCGATTTCCTTATAGACAAGCGCGTCTCCCGCAGAGGCAACGCCATCGTGGTCGACATGGACGGTCTCAATGCGCAGCCGGTCGCCTTCCACGAATATCTGCGAATGGACTTCGGCGAATTCATCATGGCCGCTTATGGTCTCGACGGCTTTGAAGCCCCTATCCGTCGGCTCGATGACGCCGGTCGTGTGAAACCCGGCGGTCGTGAAATAATGAAAGACATATTCCTTCGCGCCCTCATCGTAGAAGAAAATCGTGCGCCCGCCATAGGGCTCGTCTTCAAGACGGTGGGTCGACTGAAAGGCGCGCCCGCCCAGGATCATTTCATATGTGGCAATATCGGTAATGGGCTGGCCGTTAGGCCCCGTGCCCTCGCCGCGCCATGAGCGCCCGGCCAGATCCGCGAAGACGGCCATGGGTTCATAAGCGGCGTCTTCTTTTTCTTCAGCGAGCAACGGGCCGGCAAACCAGACCGCCGCGACCATCGCCATGGAAAAGGCTCGTATCATTGGTGATCCCCAAAACGCATGCGGCGCAAGCCTATCGCCTTCCAAACAGGCGCTCAATGTCGGCGAGCTTGAGTTCAACGTAAGTCGGACGGCCGTGATTGCACTGGCCGGAATGAGGCGTCGCCTCCATCTGCCGCAGCAATGCGTTCATCTCCTCGCCGTTGAGCCGGCGCCCCGCGCGCACCGACCCGTGACACGCCATGGACGAGCAGACCTCCTCCAGCTTCTCTTTCAGCGACAGCGTTTCGCCAATGCCGGCGAGGTCGTCGGCAAGGGCCTCGACCAGCGCTTTCGCATTGACCTCGCCAAGCAGCGCCGGCGTTTCGCGCACCATCAATGCGTCCTCGCCGAAGCGTTCCATCACAAGGCCAAGCTCCTCGAATTCCGCAAGACGCGGCTCAAGGCGCGCAATTTCATCGGCCGTCAGTTCAACGATTTCCGGGATCAGAAGCCCCTGCCCGGCAACGCGCCCTTCGGCGAGGCGCGCTTTCATACGCTCGTAGACAAGGCGCTCATGGGCCGCGTGCTGATCGACGATGACGAGACCGTCTGCGGTTTGCGAAACGATGTAGGTTTCGTGAAGCTGCGCCCGCGCCGCGCCCAGGGGGTGCTCGGACGGCATATGATCAGCACCCTGATCACTGCCGACGTCGGACGACGCCTGGTCCGGCGTACTCGGCGCGGTCATTCCCTCAAATGCGTGAACGCGATCCGCCAGCCCTTCATCCGGGCGTTGAAAATCGCCCCGGAACGGGTTGGAAGAGGCAACGGACTGAAAGGATGCGGGCGCGCCCGCCTGCGGCGTCATGCGGCCAAGCGCAAATGCGCTGGTGGTCGTCGAGGCCCGATGGCCCGCTTCGGCGAGGGCGTGACGCAGGGCGCCCACCAGCAGCCCGCGGATGGTCCCGGCGTCGCGAAAGCGCACTTCCGTTTTCGCCGGATGCACGTTGACGTCAACATCCCGGGGCGGGAGGTCAAGAAAAAGCGCCACCGCCGGATGCCGGTCCTTGCTGAGAAAGTCCGCATAGGCGCCGCGCACGGCGCCGACGATCAGCTTGTCGCGCACAGGCCGTCCGTTTACGAACAAATACTGCTTGTCCGGAAGACCTCTGTTGTATGTGGGAAGGCCGGCGAAGCCGGAAACGCGCGCGCCCTCGCGCGTTGCATCGACGGCGACGGCGTTGTCCCCGAAGTCACGCCCCATAATGGCCGCAAGACGGGCGAGCCGACCGGCGTCTCCGGACGCTTCGGCGGAAAGGTTCAGCATTTTCCGCCCGGAAGACGTCAGCGAAAACGCAACGTCGGGACGGGCCATGGCGAGGCGGCGCACCGCATCGCCAATCGCCGCGGTTTCCGCCTGATCGGATTTCAGAAATTTGAGCCGCGCGGGCGTTGCAAAAAAGAGATCGCGCACTTCCATGCGCGCCCCGGCGCCGCCGAACCCTGCGGGCGCAGGCTCCGACATGAGGCCGCCTTCCACGTCAAGCCGCCAGGCGCCGTCCGCGCCGCGCACGCGCGAGGTCATGGAAAGACGCGCCACGGCGCCGATTGACGGCAGCGCTTCGCCGCGAAAGCCCATGGTCGCGATGTTGGCGAGGTCGTATTCCCCGTCGGCGCCCGGTTGCAGTTTCGACGTTGCGTGACGTTCCACTGCGAGGATCATGTCGTCGGCGCTCATGCCGCAGCCATCGTCGGCGACGACCATGCGGGTCTTGCCGCCCCGTTCGATCTCGATATCGATGCGCTGCGCACCGGCATCGAGGGCGTTTTCGACAAGCTCTTTAATGACGGCCGCCGGCCGCTCGATCACTTCGCCGGCGGCGATGCGGTTGACCGCGCCCGGCGGAAGCCGGCGGATCGTCGGCGCGGCGGATGTCATGATTGCGGCCTGATTCGTCATGCCCCATTATGGACCCGCGCCACACGCGTTCAAAATCGCACTTTCCACAGGCGCCCCGTGCGCAAGCCCGATGCAGATGGGAGCGGTCCGTTGAGAAAACTTGAAAACAAAGCCGCGCTCATCACCGGCGCGGCCCGCGGCATCGGCGAAGCGATTGCGCGGGCCTTCGCCGAAGAGGGCGCGCTGGTCCATGTCGCGGATATCGATGACGTGAACGGGGCGCGGGTCGCCACCGACATCGGCGGCGTGTTTCATCGCCTCGACGTCGCGAGGGAAGAGGACTGGGCCCGCCTCGCCGCCGCTGCGCCTGAGATCGACATTGTCGTCAATAATGCGGGCGTCACCGGCTTTGAAACGGGCGCAATACCCCACGATCCTGAGCACGCCGCCCTTGACGACTGGCGGCGCGTCCACGCGGTCAATCTCGACGGGGTTTTCCTAGGCTGCCGCTACGCCATCGGCGCCATGCGCGCGAAGGGGCAAGGCTCGATCATCAATGTCTCATCGCGGTCAGGGATGGTCGGCATCCCCGCCGCGGCGGCTTACGCGTCGTCCAAGGCGGGCGTGCGCAACCATACGAAATCCGTCGCGCTTTATTGCGCGGAGCAGGGCCTCAACATCCGGTGCAATTCCATTCACCCGGCCGCCATTCTGACGCCCATGTGGGAGCCCATGCTCGGCGAGGGAGCTGCGCGGGAAGCGGCGATGAAAGCGATTGTCGCTGACACGCCCATGCAGCGGTTCGGCGAGGCGCAGGAGGTCGCCGCCGTCGCCTTACTGCTGGCCGGCGACGAGGCCGCCTATATGACAGGCTCGGAAGTGACGATAGACGGCGGCCTTCTGGCCGGCGCCGCCGCGTCGCCGAAAGTCGCGGACTAAAAAGGTCGTGGGCTAAAAAACGCCGGGCAGGTTAAGCGCCTTCGATTTTTTGATTTCGACCTCGCCCTCTTCGCCGATCACGTTCCTGATGCGTCGCTCGCGCTCGGCGAGCCATTCCTCGGGATTGTCGACCCGCAGGGGCGCCACCGAGTCATCGACCTCGCCGCCGATGAAGTTCCAGAACATGAGCTGATTGGCGAGGGAGCGCTCTTTCTCCCCGCGCGAACCGCCCTCGGCGTTCAGAATGTTGCGAATGTTGGAATCCGCGCTGAGGGCGCCGGCTTTGCGCAGGAGGTATTGCTCGCCATCGGTGGGCGGCGCGGCGTTCGGATCGCCGAGAAGCACTTCGCGCGCCCGTTCGGACGGCGACAGTTCCTGCGGCCGGGACTCGCCGGGCCGCGGCGGCAGGAGCGCATAGTCCGGCGGCACCACCAGCGGCGCCTTCGTCGCGATTGCGAACTCGTCAGGCGCATTCTTGTTGTCCCCAAGCGCCTTGCCGATGCCGCAGCCGGACGCCGCAAGGCCAAGACTGGCGAGGAGCGCCAAAGACAGGAATCTGGAACCGTTCGTCATCGTTTCACTCCACTTCACGCGCCCCCGCGAAAGACGCCTTATAGCCCCGCCCCGGCGCGGCGCAAAGGCCCGTCGCAGGCGCGGCTATCGCGCCGGTTTCTTCTCCCGCGTCAGATAGGCGTCGAGAAGAATAAAGGCGATGCCCACATTGATCGAGGCGTCGGCGACATTGAACACCCATGGAAACATCAGCCCCGAAAAATCAAGAAAATCGACCACATAGCCATAGGCCACCCGGTCATAAAGATTGCCGAGAGCGCCGCCGACGACAAAGGCGACGCCGGTCGCCGCCACCCACCGCTTCAGCCCGCCCAGCCAGTACAACAGCGCAATGGCGATCACCGTCGACAGCGCCGCAAGGGGCCAGCGCAGGCCCGACAGCATGCCGAAGCTGGCGCCGTAATTCTGCACATAGGTGAGATCGAAGATGCCGGAAATCTCGATCTGGCGTTTCTCCGGCAACCTCACCTGATGGACGATCCAGTATTTCGTCAGCTGATCGAGCGCGACGATGACGAAGGCGCCAAGACCGCCTTTCCAGAACAGCGGGTTGGCGCGGGCTTCCCGCCACCAGTCGCGCGCCCGCGCCGTATATTCGGCAACTGCATTCATGAGACGACGCCGGCGCAGCGATGGCAGAGATCGTCATGAGACGGAACATTGCCGACCTCGGGCAGGACGCGCCAGCAGCGTTGGCATTTGCGGCCTGCCGCTTTGCTCGGAACCACCGCAATTTCGGCGCTTTCCCCTTCGAGCCGGAAGGCGCCGTCAGGCGCAGCGTCGCCGGTGAGCGTCGCCCCCGACGTGATAAAGAGTTCCGCCGCATCGAGCCCGTCATAGGCGCTGCGCAAATCTTCATCGGCCACATAAACCACCGGCGCAGCTTCGAGGCTCGCGCCAATGCGTTTTTCGCGGCGCTCGACTTCAAGGGCGCCGGTGACGACGCGGCGCACGGCGCGCACCTTGCGCCACTTCTCCGCCAGCGCGTCGTCGCGCCATTCGGCCGGCGTCTCCGGGAAGGTGGTCAGATGAACCGACCCGTCCGCACCCGGATTGCGCGCGAGAAAGACTTCCTCCGCCGTAAAGACACAGACCGGTGCGATCCAGGCGATCAGCCGGTCCAGCACTTCATTCATCACCGTGCGCGCTGCACGCCGGCGACTGTCGGACGGAGCATCGCAATAGAGCGCGTCCTTGCGCACATCGAGGTAAAACGCCGACAGTTCCTGGGCCGCGAAGTCCATGGCCTTGCGCCAGGCGGTCTTGAAGTCGAATGTCGCGTAAGCGTCCCTGATCTCGCCGTCCAGCGCCGACAGCCGGTGCAGCACATAGCGCTCAAGCTCCGGCATGTCTTCCGGCGCGATTTTTTCGTCATCGGAAAACCCGTTGAGGGCGCCCAGAAGATAACGCAGGGTGTTGCGCAGCTTGCGGTAAGCGTCGACCGCCGAACCGATGATCTCTTTTGAGATGCGCAAATCTTCCGTGTAGTCGGAGCTGGCGACCCAGATGCGCACGATCTCCGCGCCGTATTGTTTGATGACTTCATCGGGCGCCATCACGTTGCCAAGAGACTTCGACATTTTGCGGCCTTCGCCGTCGACCACGAAACCGTTGGTGACGACATGTTCGTAAGGGGCGCGCCCGCGCGTGCCGCATGCTTCGAGCAGCGATGACTGGAACCAGCCGCGATGCTGGTCGGAACCTTCGCAATAAACGTCCGCCGGCCATTTCAGGTCTTCGCGTTCTTCAAGGCAGAATGCGTGGGTCGATCCTGAATCGAACCAGACGTCCAATATGTCGTCGACTTTTTCATAGTCGTCGGCGCTATAGTCGGGCCCAAGAAATTCCTGCGGCGTTTTTTCGAACCATGCGTCGGCGCCGGCCTCGGCGATCGCATCCATGATGCGTTGGTTGACGGCCGTATCCTGTAGGATCTCTCCCGTATTCTTGTGCACGAATATCGTGATCGGCACGCCCCAGGCGCGCTGGCGGGAAATCAGCCAATCGGGCCGGTCTTCAACCATGGCGCGGATGCGCGCGCGGCCCCGCGGCGGCGTGAAGTCCGTCGCGTCGATGGCGGCCAGCGCATTCTCGCGGAGCGTCTTGCCGTTCGCCGTTTCCTTGTCGAGGGCGATGAACCATTGCGGCGTGTTGCGGAAGATCACCGGCGCTTTCGAGCGCCAGGAGTGCGGATAGGAGTGAACAAGCCGCCCCCGCGCCAGCAGTTTTCCGTGTGCGATGAGTTGCTCGATTACTGCCTTGTTTGCGCCGCCGTCTTTGCCCTTTTTCTTGCCTTCCGTGACAAGCACCTGCTCGCCGGTGAAACCGGGCGCCTCGTCGGTGAAGGCGCCGTTTTCATCCACCGTATGCGGAATTTCCCGTTGCGTGCCGAAGGCGCCGACCCAGGCGATATAGTCTTCCTGGCCGTGGCCCGGCGCGGTGTGAACGAAGCCTGTGCCCGCCTCATCGGTGACGTGATCCCCGGCGAGAAGCGGCACGTCGAAGTCGTAGCCGCCTTCCAGGCCTTTAAGAGGGTGGTCGCAGGAAACGCCCTGCAACTGGTCCGACGATATATCGGCGACGCGCTTCCATTCGGCGATCAGTCCCGCTTCGCGCACGCTTTCGGCAAGCGCATCGGAAAGGATCAGTTTGTCTCCGGGTTTCGACCACGGTTCAAAGTCGAGATCGGCATTCATCGCAACGACTTCATACAAACCGTACGACAAGCGCGGCCCGTAACAGATCGCCCTGTTGCCGGGGATCGTCCACGGAGTCGTCGTCCAGATGACGACTGAGATGTCTTCCTCCCCCGCTTGCGGAGGAGGTGTCTGCGAAGCAGACGGAGGGGGAGCTTCGGACTTTGCCCCCTCCGACCCTTCGGGCCACCTCCCCCATAAATGGGGGAGGGAATCTCTCTGCACTGGAAACTTCACCCAGATCGTCGTCGACCGATGGTCGTGATATTCGATCTCCGCTTCGGCGAGCGCCGTCTGTTCAACGGGCGACCACATCACCGGTTTCGACCCGCGATAGAGAAGACCCAACTCCGCGAACTTCAACAGCTCCGCCGCAATCAGCGCCTCGCTTTTGAACGCCATGGTCGTATACGGATCATTCCAGTCGCCTTCGGGGCCGAGGCGCTTGAATTCCTCGCGCTGAACCTCAAGCCATTTCTGCGCATAATCGCGGCAGGCCTTGCGGAATTCCGCGGTCGGCACGTCGCGTTTCTTCCGGCCTTTGGCGGCGAATTCCTTTTCCACCTGCCATTCGATGGGCAGGCCGTGACAGTCCCACCCGGGCACGAAATTGGCGTCGTAGCCGGCCATCTGTTTTGAGCGGACGATAAGGTCTTTCAGAACCTTCGTGAGCGCCGTGCCCATATGGATATGGCCGTTCGCATAGGGCGGCCCGTCATGGAGAATGAACTTCTCGCGGCCCGCGGCGCTCTCGCGCAGGCGCTCGTACATGTCCATCTTCGCCCAGCGGGCGAGCAGTTCCGGCTCTTTTTTCGGCAAGCCGGCGCGCATGGGAAAATCGGTCTGGGGCAGAAACAGCGTGTCTCTGTAATCGGCCTTATTCTCGTCTTGACCGCCTTCGCGGTCGGGCGATGCATCGTCTGGCATCGGTCAATCTCTTCTTGGCTATGTTTGGAATGGTGAAGCAGAGCCCGGTCCCGGGCGCAAGCGCCTTTAAGGCGCCCCTCATATTACCCGATGAGGGCCGGGCCGATAATTCGAATAGCCGATATGAAAAGACCGCCGGACATGCCGGCGGTCTTATCGGGTCTTCAGGTGCAAGTAAAGAAATGCGCTAGATCAGCTCAAGCAGGTAAACGCGGCTCTCGTCCGCTTCGCAATACATGGCCCGGCTCCAGCTTTCGCCGGCCGTGTTCTGCGCCGAGACTGTCGCCGTCATCTTCCAGGCGCCGCCCGTGTCTTCAGCGGTCGCGGGCGCCGGCGGCGCCGCCAGGAGAAAGCCGCGATTCTGAAGCGCCGAGCGCGCATGGCTCATGCAGGTCTGATACGCTTCGGCGGCCGAAAACCGGATCGGTTCCGGGCCGCCGTCAAGGCGCGCATCGAGATCGTCGTCCAGGACGTCACCGTTCCGCAGATCCTTCGGCGCGCCCTTCTCAAGCGCCGCGCCGCGGCCCTCGGAGTAGCCTTCTTCATAGCCGCGCTTGAACGCTTCGCGATCATAGGTCGGCGTCGCACGTCGCTCATAGCGGTCGTACCGGTCGTAATAACGGGCCTCGTATGCGCGCTCACGGGCGCGGTTTTCCGCAACCTCGTTCAGAATGATCGCGCCGCCGATGACGCCAAGGGCGATCGCCGCCGCCTTGCCGCCGCCGCCGCGGTGATGGCGCCGATGATAACCGCGATGGCCGTAGCCGTGATGGCGATAATGACCGCCGTAATAATGATTGTAATATCCGCCATGGCCGTAGTAACCGCCGGCGGCGGCCGGAACGCTGACGCCGAGGGCCAGTGCGGAAGCCGTAGCGCCCAAGAGCAATTTTCGGGTTCTCGTCAAAACCATCACGCAACCTCCGTCAGGGCGCATCGCGCCGGATAGAAATCTCACAGGCTGGAATCTGGCGGGCAAACTTGACGAGAATGTGGCCCGGAAATGCTTAACGCCCGGAATTCTCAGCCAGAATTGCCCGGGCGCGCTCACAATCGCTTGAAATCGCCGCTTTCAGCGCGTCGAGGCCGTCGAATTTCTGTTCGTCCCGGACAAAGCCAAGGAATTCAACGTCGATTTCGCGACCGTAAAGATCGCCCTCAAAATCAAAAAGGTGGGTTTCCAGCAGCGGCGCGTCGGCGCCGACGGTAGGCCGGCGGCCGAAATTCGAAACCGCGCCGTGAGGCTCGCCGTCGACAATGGCACGGGTCGCGTAGACGCCGCGCCGCGGCTCAATGACTTCACCGAGGACAAGATTTGCCGTGGGAAAACCGAGCGTGCGGCCGAGCTTCTGTCCCTCGCTCACACGCCCACGCACGGCCCAGGAGTGTCCGAGGATTTGCGCCGCGGTTTTCATATCGCCTTCGGCGATGGCGGCGCGGGCGCTGCTTGAGGAATATTTTTCGGCGAACGGTTCGTCTGCGATCACTTCTGCGATGCGCACGAGAAGGCCCGCATCCTCGCCAATGGTCTGCAACGCCTCGATGCCGCCCGCGCGTCCCTTGCCGAAACGAAAATCGGCGCCGGCGACGACGCCCGCAAGGCCGAACTTCTGCTTCAGCGTTTCCGCCATGAAGATTTCCGGAGTCTGCGACGCAAGGGCTGCATCAAAACTCAGTACAAAGACTTCATGCGCGCCGTAGCGCCGCAACAAATCGTTGCGCATCGCCGGCGCGGTGAGGAGAAAGGGCGGGTCGTCCGGCCGGAAGAACCGGCGCGGATGGGGATCGAAGGTGAGCGCCGCGGCGCGCGCGTCATGGCCGTGGGCAAAGGCGATGGTTTCGTTGAGAAGATGCTGATGACCGCGGTGGACGCCGTCGAAATTGCCGATGGCGGCAATGAACCGGTCGGAGGTCACCATTTCAAGCCTTCCATGATCGCCGCCACACGCAAGCCGTCGCGGGAGAGCTTGTCAATCACCGAAGCCCTGTCCGCGGCGCCTTCATGCAGCCCGCCGGCGCCCGCGATCAGCACGGCGTCGATCTCCGCGTCATTGGCGCCCCGAATGTCTGTCATGAGCCCGTCGCCGATAGCAAGGAGGCGGGGCTCCGCGCCGCCCGTGCCGCGAGCCTCGTCGATGGCGGCGCGCGCGAGACGGTAGATCGGGGCGAAGGGCTTGCCGCCATAAACAATCGTCCCGCCGAATGAGTCATAGATTTGCGCGATCGCGCCGGCGCACCACATCAGGCGCCCGCCCCAGTTCACCTGAATGTCTGGATTGGCGCAGACCATGGGAAGGTCGCGCGCGGCGGCGGCCTTCAACAGGTCGCGATACTGGTCCGGCTCCTCGGTGAAGCCGTCATTGAGCCCCGTGCAGACAATGAACGCCGCCTCTTCCAGGCCGGTGAAGTCGATCCCCATGCCTTCGAACAGGGGATCGTCAAAGCTCGGCCCGATCCGATAGGCCGGCGCCGGCAGGAACCGTTCGATCTCCGCGCGGGTGGAGTCTCCCGACGTGACGATAGCGTCCCACGCCGCCCGCGGCAGGCCCAGCCGGTCCAGTTGGGGCGGGATCACGTCGGAAGGTTTTGGGGCGTTGGTGAGAATCACCAAAGGCCCGCGCTCCTGGCGAAAACGCATCATGGCGTCCGCGGCGCCCGGCAGCAGTTTCTTGCCGTTGTGAATAACGCCCCAGGCGTCGCACACAAGCGCGTCGTACTGGGCGGCGATTTCAGAAAGGCCGTCGATGAATCGGAATTCCGCCATACCGCAGAGCGTTACGGCGCGCGTCGCATCGCGGTCAAGAATGGAACGCTGTTACGAGGCTTCCGCGAGCTTCAGGCCGGGGTTGAGATAAAACTCCGCCGGGCGCGGCGCGCCGAACAACTCGCCCTGCCCGTAATCGATGCCGAGCGTCAGGATTTCCGGCACGTGGGATTCGAACTCGACCTTTTCCACGATCAGGTCGATTTCGTTTTCGCGCAGGCGCTCCCGGAACGCCTTGACGCGCATGCGCGCCTGCTCGTCGCCGTTGTTTTCAGCCAGCAGCAGCGCGCTTGAACATTTCACAAACCGGAAGTTCTGGTCGTTGAGCTTTTTCCAGTTCAGGTCGAAGCGGCGAACATGGTCGACGGAAAACGCGTATCCGCGCCGGGAGATGGCGTCGAGATTTTTGTCGACCGCGCCGCACATCATTTCGACAGCCGGATAGGTGAATTCAAAGACGATCCGCGGCGCCAGATCCTCATTGGCGTCGAGATAGTCCGTGAAGCGACTAAAAAAGTCCTCGTCGAAGATGGTCGCCGGCGAAATGTTGCAGAAGATCTGATAGTGCTGGTTTTCCGATCCGAGATTACGCAGCGCCTGCACGGCCCGGAGTAAAATCAGATTGTCGATGGCGCCGATGCGATTGGCGCGCTCGGCCGCATCGAGATAGGCCGCCGGGCGCAGGATCGTGCCGTCCTGGTTGCGCAGCCGGGAGAAGGACTCGAAATACCGCGTCTTGCGCTGGGGGAGGGAAACGATGGGCTGGAGGTAAAGGTCGAAGCGCTCTCCCTCGATCGCCGATTTCACCTTTTCAAGAATTGCCGCGTCATCGGGCGAAACGCCGTCGACGGAGGAGAGTTCGACATTGGGAACGCCGGGCGATTTCTCGGTTTCTTTTTCCGTGTCATTCGGCAGCTTCTTTGTTTCCCGGTTCAGCATGTCGATTTCGCGCTGCGCCAGGCTGAGCGCGAAGCCGGCGCGCGCATGGAGGATCAGCGATGCAATCAGCGCAGCGCCGAGCCAGATTTCAAAGTCAGGCTGAAATTGCGCATTGACGACGGCGGCGAGCATTAAAACGCCATTGATCCCGGCGAGGAACAGAACGGCTGTGCTGTATTGCGATGTCCGCTGGCGGAAATGCATGGAAAACGCTCCGTTTCTGGCGATCTTCCCGGCCCCGCGCCGTCGCCCTGCGTTTGTCAGCTTCGGTTGTAGTAAATCTCTCTTTCAATCCTGTTAAAAACGGCGCGGCCAGCGCCCATGCGCGGTAGACAGGGCGGTTTCGGACAATTAATATTTCGTATAGAAACAAGTTAATTGGCATTCTGATGAACAACCCGATCAAGGCGCCGGAAAATCTCCATGAGTTTCAGGCGTTGCAGCCCTGGCGATTTACGCTGGCGCTGATCCGCGATTACGTGGTGCTCGCGGCGGCGCTCGCCGCCGGCGCATGGACCCTCGCCGGCTCGCCATGGCTCTGGCTAAGCTGGCCGGTCCTGTGGCTCGTCATCGCCTCGCGCCAGCACGCGCTGCTCGTCTTAATGCACGATGCGACCCACAGCCTCGCTTACAGGCAGACCTGGGCGAACGAACTGGCCGGCGAAGTTTTTTGCGGCGGCCCGGTCTTTTATTCCATGCAGTCCTACCGGCGGAATCACCTCGCGCACCACAAATACATGAACGAAGTCGAGGACCCGGACTGGGTGCGCAAGCTGAAGGCGCCTGACGAGCGGCTGTGGTGGGATTTTCCGCGCAAGGACAGTTCGATCCTTTACTGGCCGCGCTTCTGGCTGCGATCGGTCGTCTATCAGGTCAAAGCCTATTTCGAGATCAAGGATAACGGCGCCGCCCCGAAGGCGAAAACGGGCGGCGTTGCAAAACGCGTGACCCAGGTCAGGCTCGCCAGCTACGTCCTGCTCGTCGTCGCGCTCACTTATTTCGGCCTCTGGGTCGAATTCCTGCTGTTCTGGATGGCGCCGGCGCTTCTGGTCCTGACCTTCATGGCGCGCATCCGGTCAATCGCCGAACACTTTGCCCTTGAGCACACAAGCTTTTTCGAAGGCGTCCGAAACGTCAAATATCGCCACGCCTTCGAACACGCCCTGTGGACGCCGCACAATGTGGGGATGCATCTTGTGCACCATTTATATGCGGGCGTTCCCTTCTATCGCCTCAACGCGCTCCATGAGACCTTGATGAACGACCCTGACTACAAAGCGCAGGCGCGCACCAATGACGGCATTTTTCTGGGGCGCAACCCGGTCGCGAAAGACATGGCGGAGCGCGGGCCGTCAACGCCGCTTTGGCGCGACGAAGTCGCAGCCACCTGAAAAAGAAAACGAAAAAAGCCGCCGGACGATGCGTCCGGCGGCCTTTAAACAAGTTCGCTTGTTTCGCGTTCGCTAGAACTGCGCCTCTACCGGATCGATGGTGATTTCAACCCGGCGGTTCGCCGCCCGGCCTGCGTCCGTTGCATTGTCCGCAATCGGACGGCTTTCGCCGAACCCGATGGACGACAGGCGACCCGGCGCGACACCCTGCGCCGCGAGATAGTTCGAAACCGACAGCGCGCGCTGTTGCGACAGCTGCATGTTGTACTGCTCAGGGCCCGTTGAATCCGCGTGGCCGGCAACCGTGATTGTTGTCTTGTCGAACTCATCGAATACTTCCGCAACCGCGTTCAGGGTCTGGTAGAAGCCGGGCTTGATATCCGACTGGTTGACCGCAAACGTCACGTCCGACGGCATGATGAGATAGATATTGTCGCCGTCGCGCTCGACCTGAACGCCAGCGTTCAACAGCCGTTCGCGCAGTTTCGCCTGCTGCTGGTCCTGATAAATGCCAATGCCGCCGCCGATCACCGCGCCCGCCGCCGCGCCGATGGCCGCGCCCCGGCCCGGACGGCCTGCAATGGCCCCGCCGATGGCGCCGGCCGCCGCGCCCGCAGCCGCGCCCGCAGCGCCGGATGTCACCGCGCGGCTTGCGCGTTGCTCACCGGTGTAAGGGTTGGTCGTACAGCCGACTGCGAATGCCGCAATGGCCCCCAAAATAATTGCTGTCCGCATTTTCTCGCTCCTCTGGCATGCGACTAGAAACTTCATCGCCGGCGTTAAGGCGGCCGGCTCGCCAAGACGTAAACAACGACAGGCAATATGGCCTTATCGCGCTTCGCCACGGATTAAAAACGCGTAATTACGGCGGAAGTTGCACAAATTCCGTGGCCGGTTTGGGGCGGCGCATGACAGTTACGTTATCTTCAATTGTCGATGAGCACCCGGCGCCGACCGTTGCTCAGCCGCCGGGCCCGCAAGAATCCTGAGATTCTTTAAACCCCGCCGCTTGACGATCCCGGCCCAGCCTCCTAAATGCCCGCTGGCACTCGCGTTGTGTGAGTGCTAGTGCGCGGGCTACGGCCCACCGCATTTTACATAACCAATTGTTTTAGCTGACGTTTTCAGTCAAGGAGACGCAAACAATGGCATTTCGGCCGCTTCACGACCGCGTGCTGGTCCGTCGCATCGAGGAAGATGAGAAGACCGCAGGCGGGATCATCATCCCCGACACCGCAAAAGAAAAACCCCAGCAGGGCGAAGTCGTCGCCGTTGGCGCCGGCGCGCGGGACGACGACGGAGACCTCATCCCCCTCGACGTCAAAGCCGGCGACAAAATCCTGTTCGGCAAATGGTCGGGCTCGGAAGTCAAAGTCGACAATGAGGAACTCCTCATCATGAAAGAATCCGACATCCTCGGGATCATCGACTAACCCCAGCAACAGTATTCAGGAGAAGCATCAATGGCTGCTAAAGAAGTCAAATTTGACGTCGAAGCGCGCGAGAAAATGCTGCGCGGCGTCGACATCCTCGCCAATGCGGTGAAGGTGACCCTCGGGCCCAAAGGCCGCAATGTCGTTATCGACAAATCGTTCGGCGCCCCGCGCGTCACCAAAGACGGCGTATCGGTCGCCAAGGAAATCGAACTGGAAGACAAGTTCGAAAACATGGGCGCCCAGATGGTGCGCGAAGTCGCGTCGAAGACGAACGACGAAGCCGGCGACGGCACGACGACCGCAACCGTTCTCGCCCAGGCGATCGTGCGCGAAGGCGCCAAATCCGTCGCCGCCGGCATGAACCCGATGGACCTGAAGCGCGGCATCGACCTCGCCGTCACCAAGGTCGTTGCGGACATTCAGGAGCGTTCGACGAAGATCGCGTCCTCTGAAGAAATCGCGCAGGTCGGCACGATCTCATCCAACGGCGAAAAAGAAATCGGCGACATGATCGCCCAGGCCATGGATAAAGTCGGCAATGAAGGCGTCATCACGGTTGAGGAAGCCAAATCCCTCGAAACCGAACTCGACGTCGTTGAAGGCATGCAGTTCGACCGCGGTTACCTTTCTCCGTATTTCATCACGAATGCGGACAAAATGGTCGCGGATCTCGAAGATCCGTACATTCTCCTGCACGAGAAAAAACTCTCCAACCTGCAATCCATGCTCCCGCTGCTCGAAGCTGTCGTTCAGTCTTCGCGCCCGCTGCTCATCATTGCGGAAGACGTCGAAGGCGAAGCGCTGGCGACCCTCGTGGTCAACAAGCTGCGCGGCGGCCTCAAAATCGCTGCGGTGAAAGCGCCGGGCTTTGGCGATCGCCGCAAAGCGATGCTCGAAGACATCGCCGTTCTCACGGGCGGCCAGGTCATCTCCGAAGACCTGGGCATCAAACTTGAGAGCGTCACCCTCGATATGCTCGGCACGGCGAAGAAAGTCTCCATCAACAAGGATGACACGACCATCGTCGACGGCGCCGGCGACAAAGGCGACATTGAAGGCCGCACCGGTCAGATCCGTCGTCAGATCGAGGAAACGACCTCCGATTACGATCGCGAAAAACTACAGGAACGTCTGGCGAAACTCGCCGGCGGCGTTGCGGTGATCAAAGTCGGCGGCGCGACCGAAGTCGAAGTGAAAGAGAAAAAAGACCGCGTCGACGATGCGCTCAACGCAACCCGCGCCGCTGTCGAAGAAGGCATCGTGCCGGGCGGCGGCACGGCGCTTCTTTACGCGTCGAAAGCGCTTGACGGGCTGACCGGCGAAAACGCCGACCAGGACGCCGGCGTTCAAATCGTTCGCCGCTCGCTCCAGGCGCCGATCCGTCAGATCGTTCAGAACTCCGGCGGCGAAGGCTCGATTGTTGTCGGCAAGCTCCTTGAGCAGGACAACTTCAAGTTCGGCTTCAATGCGCAGACGGACGAATATGGCGACCTCATCGCCACGGGCATCGTCGACCCGGCGAAAGTCGTGCGTCACGCCCTTCAGGACGCGGCGTCCGTCGCCGGCCTCCTGATCACCACCGAAGCCATGGTGGCCGATGCGCCGAAGAAAGAAGGCGCAGCCGCCGGCGGCGGCATGCCGGACATGGGCGGCATGGGCGGTATGGGCGGCATGGGCGGCATGATGTAAGCCCGGCCACTCCCCCCCCCCGATAAATACCGAAGGGCGGCTCATACGAGCCGCCCTTTTTTTATATTTGTGTGTGAGCCCGACTGAACAGCCGGGCAATCCTCTTGATAGGCGGCCTTGTCTATTGGATAAAACGAAATGGGGAAATTGAGTGTCCGGGTGGGGGCGTCTTTCATGAAGTTCTTTGGCAATCGGGTGCATAGACGCAGAGAAGGCGGCAGAACCCTCGCCATCATGGCCGGAGAAGCAGCACGCTCGAACGCGTCGCCGAGCCACCCATCGCTGGAGACTCACAGCGTCGTTTCCGAAAACGTAACGGCGCCCTCCGACACAGACGGTCAAACAGACTCGTTTTCGTCCATTTTTTCAGGGCCGGATTTGGCGTCCTGGTGGGCCGCCGACTATTCGGTACGCGCATTAAAAGAACGCGGTCAGTTCGACTTCTGGGAAAACGCAAGGGCGCCGGTTTTTTCCTTCGACGGAGAAGAGTGGACACCCTACCATATGCCGCTGGCCAGCCGAACCGGCGAGCCTAGCCCTAAATTGCTGCTCGCCCTATCCGAGGGAACATTACGGCTTATCCAGCGTGAGCTGGGAATCAGCACACGAAGCATTCAGCAATTAAAGGAACGCTGGTCGCAAGACAGCAACGCCGAAGCACTCGAATACTTCAATGCGGAGAAAGCAGGAGAAATTTTCGCAGAAGGCCTGAAAGCCGTTATTGAAAACTGCGGCAACCAGATCCGATTGAACGGACTAATTGCGCCGGCTCACCTTTCGATCGCCGGCGTTAGCAAGGAGCGGAAGGACGGCGAACCGCGCACTCTAATATTTAACAATTGCATTTTTTTTGGCGAACTCAGAATCGATAGCGCCGATCTCGACATGCTGCGTTTTATTCACTGCATGTTCGCAGACAGGCAACGCTACTCAAACCTGAACGTGGGGCTGTTGTGGTGGCTGAACTGCGCCTACCACAAATCTGTCCCGACACACCGCACGCGCCAATTCGTCTCAATAAACGATTCCGAAATCATTGAGATCAACAGCAACAACTTCGCACCGGACTGGCTGCGAATTGATAGCACTAATGTTCGCAATGGCATTTATTTCTACGAACTTCGCGGGCGCGAATTTCGATGTTACATTTCCAACGGAGAAATCGGCAACTTTACATACAGAAGCCACTCCGAAAACCGTGAATGCGCGCCAGAGTTATCGGCAAACGGCGCAAAATTGTACGGAACCATATATATCGATGCAAATATGAATCACGCGTCGTTCCACCTGGAAGATACGACTGTGGCGGGACCATTCACACCATATGGCGCCAGACTTCATCCACGCTCGGTATTTTCTAACGTCAGCTACAAGATTGATCCAAATCTATACTCGAAGATGGGAGAGGAGAGTAGAGCTGCGCGGGAGGAAGTATTTAACGCCGTCTTCGAAGACGATCGACACGTTACCCCGGACTGGGATGCGATAAAAACGAGATATGTCAGCAATGTAGAAAACGGCTTCCGTCATATGCGCAAGCTGGCGGAAGACAACAAGCAGACCGACTATGAATTGCAGTTTTATGCACGACAATTTGAAGCGCGCGGACTGCGTCAGGACATTCCGTTGCCTGAGCGCGCTCTGATGAAAGTGTATGAGGTGACTTCGCAGTACGGGACTTCTCTGTTTCGACCGGTCTTCTGGTTTGGAACATTCAGCGTTATTTGCGGTCTATTAGGCGCCGGCGCCGCGGCGGCGATGCTCGCTGGCGCTGATGATATTGTTGACGCTGCAATTTGGTCGGGATCGCAAGTGCTCCCTGAAATGCCGCCGCCAATCACGTCGCTTGAGCTGCCGGCTGCATTTGAAGAAATAACAGGCAATTGGATGGGCACGCTATATGCTATGATCGTAGGCGCAAAAGTCGTTTCGCTGGCGCTAATTGCTCTGTTTCTGATCGCCCTGCGTCGACGCTTTCAGATTGACTAAAGCGCCTGGCGCGGCACATCGGTCTACAAAAAATGTTTCGACAGCTTTAAATCCTGGCCCTGATAGTTCGAGCCGATGCCTTCGCCGTATAGTTTTTCCGGCCGCGTCGCCATTTTTTCATAGACGAGACGGGCGACGAGCTGGCCGTCTTCCAGCACAAAGGGCGTTTCGCGCGAGCGCACCTCCAGCACCGCGCGGCTCCCTGCGGCGCCCGCCTCCGACCATCCAAAGCCGGGATCGAAAAACCCCGCATAATGGACGCGAAATTCCCCAAGCCCCGGGCTGATCGGCGTCATCTCCGCGGCGTAGTCAGGCGGGATGACAAGCCGTTCTTTCGAGACGAGGATGTAAAATTCGTCCGGGTCCAGAATAAGAAATCCGGATTTCTGCTTTGAAAGCGGCTCGAAATAATCCACCGGATCGAGCGCGCCCTTCCGGTCAACGTCGATCAGCGCCGAATGGCGCCGCGCGCGCCAGCCGACAATCTCGTCCGATCCGAAAGCGACCGACAGGCCGAGGCCGCCGTCAATATCGGCGCCGCCGCCGACCAGCGGCGTCGCCTTTTGCAGCGCGGCCAGCGCCCCATCGTCAAGGCGCACCGCCCCTTTCTTCAGGCGCAGCTGGTTGAGGCTTGAGCCTTCCCGCGCGATGATCGAAAAGCTCCGGGGACTGATTTCCGCATAAAGCGGCCCCTGATACCCCGCGGGCGCCTCGTCAAACGCCGCGCCGTGATCGACGACGAGCCGCACGAAGACATCGATGCGGCCCGTGGAGCTTTTCGGGTTGGCGCCGCCGCAGACCGCCGGCGGCAATGCAAGGCTTTCCTGCAATTCGACGAGATAAACGCAGCCGCGCTCAAACACTGCGCCGTCAGCGAGATCGATCTCCTGCATGGCCAGACCGTCGACGAGCCGGTCGACAACCGTGCGCCCGCGGCCGGGCAAAAAAGACGCGCGCAGGCGCCATGCGCGCCGCCCAAGCGCAAGATCGAGGCTCGCCGGCTGGATGCGGTCCGGGGCGCCGCCACTAATATGGCCGGCTTCCATGGCCGCACGGATCTGTCGATCAGCGTATACGCCAGCGTCTTCAGTCATGCGGTGCAGCCATGTCGCTCAATCATGTTTGTCGGTCATGTTCATCCGGCGGGGGGCGCCCCGTTAACCATTGCGCCCGCGCCGGTTTGCCTCCGCCGCCCCTGTTGCGCAAGGGGCAGCGGCATTGAATGCGGGAATCGACGAGCGGTTTTCCCGGCGCCGTTGAATCTTTCCCGCCCGTCTGGTCAGCGCTGACAAGCCCCTGTAAAATGCGCAGTCTTGATGGAAAGCGCCGCAATGGATCACCATACCGGGGAAAATTTGAGTTATGAACGCGTCACGCGGGGCATCCGCGTGCAGGTCGATCCCTATTATCTGGAAGACCAGTCGGATCCGGAAGAGCCCCGCTATGTCTGGGCCTACACGGTGCGCATCGACAATGAATCCGAGGACGTCGTGCAGCTCCGCACGCGGCACTGGCGCATCACCGACGCCCAGGGTTTTACCGACATCGTTGACGGCGACGGCGTCGTTGGCGAACAGCCGGTCCTGCGCCCCGGCGAGGGTTTTGAATATACGTCCGGCGCGCCGCTCGCGACGCCATCGGGGCTGATGGTCGGCCGTTACGGCATGTCGACCGTCACCGGCGAGGCGTTTGAGGTCGAAATTCCGGCCTTCTCCCTCGACAGTCCGCATGAATTGCGACAAATCCATTAGATTCTGATCGCGACGCCCTCAAAAAGGCGCTGACATTTATGCTCGCATTGCGTCCGGTTCTGCTCGTCACAGGCGTGCTGGTCGCCGCGCTCGGCCTGACGATGCTCATTCCGATGTGCGTCGACCTTCTGTCTGCGGATGAAACCCACCGGGCCGACTGGTCGGCCTTCGCCATCGGCGCCATCATCGCCGTGTTTACCGGCGGCGGCGCGGCGGCGGCCACCTGGGGCCCGATCGAGCGCATCAGCGTGCGCGAGGGATTTCTTCTCACCGCCGCGAGCTGGCTGTCCCTTGTCGTGTTCGGCGCCATTCCGCTGGCCCTTGGCGGGCTGAACCTCGGCTATGTGGACGCATTCTTCGAAGCCATGTCGGGGCTGACCACCACCGGCGCAACGGTCGTCACCGATCTCGATCACGCGCCGCCCGGCGCGCTTTTGTGGCGTTCGATGTTGCAATGGTTCGGCGGCGTCGGCATCATCATCATGGCCTTCGCCGTGTTGCCGGCCCTCAAGGTCGGCGGCATGCAGATTTTCAAGACCGAAGCTTGGGACACGAGCGAGAAATACATCGCGAACGCCACGCAATATTCGCTGATGCTCACGCAGATCTATGTGTTTTTCACCATACTGTGTTTCATCGCCCTGTGGGCGTTCGGCATGCCCGCCTGGGATGCGCTGAACCATGCGATGACAACCGTCGCGACCGGGGGCTTTTCCACGCGCGACGCATCCCTCGGCGCGTTTTTGACCGTGGGGCGCGCGCCGCTCGATCTGATCGTCACGCTGTTCATGATTATCGGCAGCCTGCCATTCGGGATTTTTCTCGCCAGCGTGTTGCGGGGCGACTGGCCGCGACTGTTCACCGACAGCCAGATCCGGTTTTTCATCACGGTGGTCGCCGGGCTCACTATTATCATGATGCTCCGTGTTCTGACCATTTTCGAAGACGTGGGAATATTCACAGCGTTTCGTCTGGCGGTCTTCAACGTGGTTTCGGTGCTGACCGGAACCGGCTTCGCGACGACGGATTATAACGCCTGGGGGCCGTTCGCTGTCGGGTTTTTCTTCTGCATCATGTTTATCGGCGGCTGCGCCGGCTCAACCTCCTGCGGCATGAAGATATTCCGCTTTCAGGTGGCGCTTGCGGCGCTGCGCGTTTACTCCCGCCGCCTCGCCCATCCCAACGGGGTCTTCGTCGCGCGGTATAATGGACGCCCCCTGACCGACGACGTTTTCGTTTCGGTCCTCAGCTTCTTTTTTGTGTATTTCGCAACCTTTGCAACGATTGCGGCCCTGTTGTCCGGCCTCGGTCTCGACACGCTGACGGCGCTTTCCGCCGCCGGCTCCGCCATCGCCAATGTGGGCCCCGGCCTCGGCGACATCATCGGTCCCGCCGGCAACTACGCGTCGCTGCCGGATGCGGCAAAGCTCATTCTCGCCGCGGGCATGCTGCTCGGACGGCTGGAACTTTTCACGATCCTCGTGATTTTAACGCCGGCGTTCTGGCGCGGCTAGAACTGCGTCGCGTTGAACGTGTCGCAGGCGCTGACATCGCCGGTTCGAAGCCCGGCGAGGACGAGGAGCAGCACGCCTCGAACGCCGAAGCGACCGATGACGAAGCGCACCAGCATGAGAACCAGCCCCGTCCCGCCGGCGGCCGCGGCGCCGCGGCGGTCTTCCACATTGGCGCTTTTGCGACGCTGGCGCCATTTCACTATCGGAGTCTCCGAATGAGCTTCCCTCGCGCCGTATTGCCCGGAACAAGCGCCGGCGATTGAGGATCGTTAACCAAAGAAAACCGGCGATGTCGAGCGCCCGTGCGATCTCGGGGCCGCCCGGCCGCCCGGCCGCTTGACTCCCCGGCCCGGGGCGCGGATTCTCCATGGGCCGCAGGCGGGTCGGGGGGCCTGTTGCGGGTCGCTTGTGCGGGCGCGTATTGTAAGACGGGGGTACGGGGAAACACATGTCAGGTTCGGGATATTATACGCGGCTCGCCGCGGTCCTGTTCGCCGCTGCGCTTCTCATCGGCGCGATCCTGCGCCCGGACGCCGGACGCGAGGCTATTGAACGGGCGAGCCTCGCCGCTGCTTCCATGGAAAAGACCCCGGCCGCCGAACGCCCATGCGCCATTGGCGAACCGGCGTTCAACGGCCCTTTCGCTTCCATTGACGATGTTCTTTCGGTGTCGCCCCTCGGCGGCGTCACCGCGCCCGGCGAAACGTTGCCGGCGCCCTATATCCGCATCAACATGCGGTCTGGCGAAACCGCCTTTCAGCGGCGCACGACAAAAGTCCTGGCGCCCACGCGCGCGGACATCACCGCGATCGAACGCCATGTGGATCGCGACGACGAGGGCCGCTCATATGTTCATTCCTGGACCGTTCACTTCCGGTCCTGCGATACCGTTTCGTTCTATTACGGACGCATTGACGCCATCAGCGATGAGTTGCTGCGCGAAGCCGGCGGCCTGCGCGCCTTTACCGAGCTTGGCGGGCCGGACCATCTGGCGATTGAAACGAATATCCGTGTACAGACGGGCGACATCATCGGCGAGGCCGACGGATTTGACGTCGCCCTCCACGACCTCGCCGCGACGCCGGCCCTGCTTGAGGCGCCGGAACGCTATACGGCGGACCCGTTCCCGCGCGCCGCGGCGCTCGGCGCCGCGCCGGACCTCATCGCCGCCATTACGCCGCCGATTGCGAAGGCGCGATGCGCCCTCGATTACCTGCCGCAAACCCTCAAGGAAGACTGGACGGCGCTCCTCGGCGACAGCTGGGGCATTCGCCGGGCCCGCGGCGCCGATGCGTGCCGGGCCGCGGTCGCCGATGCGCCGGGGGCGGCGCGCGGCGTCTGGTTCACCGATGCGGCCCATAACGCCGCGGCGTCGAAAGTCAGCGCCGTCGCTTTGAGCCCTGACGCCGTCGATCCCGACCGCCTGATCTTTGCGCTGCACGGCCGGCTCGCCTCGCTGACGCCGTCGCTTGTCGCCCTGCCGCCGATGATGGATGGCGAAGCGGCGGATGCGGCGAAGGATTTTCTTTCCTTCGAGAAAGGCGACGGGCGGATCAATACGAGTTTCGACGATGTGCGCGACGGAGAGACCTATTGCTACGAACGCCTGCGCACGAACTTTGTCGGCCCGCTGATTAACGGCGTTGTCCTCGTAAAGCGGGACACGCCCGACGACGGACCGGCGCTGCTCAGCATCGAAGCGCGCGGCGACGTCATGCGGTGCATCGATCTCGACGAGCCATGGTCGTTCACCAGAAACGAAACGGTGTTCTACCGCTAGGGCGCGGATAAGAGCGGATAAGAGATGTCATTTGAGACGACGTCGTTCATAGTAACGGCAATGCTCTTTCTCGAACTCTTTGTCCGCATTGCCGGCATCGCGATTCTTCTATTGATGGCCGGATTGATCGTGCGCGACGCGTGGCATGGTCTTTGGAATGGATTGAATGGTTCTTTGAGGCGGTCGCCTAGCCCTCAGGGACACCACGCGCCGCGGGCGTCTTCGACGGCGAGACCTCTGGCGACCATTGCTGCGCCGAGGTCCCGGCCGTCCGCTTCAATACGCGCCACGACGCGGCCGGCATATTTATCGCGTCCAATGTTGACGAGGGTTACGTCGGCGTCGCCGAGAAACTCCTCGGTGAAACGTTTTGCGGCAAGGGCGCGCTGTCGCTCCGCTTCGCATTTCGGGCGAAAGATCTCCGGCGCGTCGATCCCGGCGACGCGCACCGAAACGAGCAGTTCCTGATCGATCCAGACGCCGACGCGCACCTTCACCGTATCGCCGTCAATGACCCGTTCGACGACGCCGCGCGCGGGGCCCACAAAGCCGCCCGCCCAGGCGGGCGCCCAGGCGGGCGCAAAAGCCGCGGCGACGGCGAATACGGAACCAAGGAGAGCGTTACCCCACATGCAACCATAAGTAGTGATTATTCCGCCTATTCGCAATATCCGCGCCGCGCAATCATGCAATAAAATGATTGCATTTTGGCCGGGCGCAGGATATCAAACACGCAACAGGGGGGGTTGCATATGCAAGATCGCATTGAAAAATCCATAGAGATTGCAGCGCCGGTTTCCCGCGTGTGGTCGGCGATTTCCGACTACAGGCAGTTCGGCGAGTGGTTTCAGGTGCGGCTCGACCAGCCTTTCGCCGCCGGCGGCAGAACAACCGGCCAGATGACGGTCCCCGGCTATGAGCATCTGAAATGGGAGGGGACGGTTGTCTCCATTGAGCCCGAACGGCGCATTGCGTTCAGCTGGGTCACTCATGCAATTGATCCGGATAAGGATTATACGGGCGAGCCGGAAACACTGTGCGAGTTTATTCTTGAGCCGTCAGGGGAAGGAACGCGGTTGACGATTATCGAGTCCGGGTTTTCAAAACTTCCCCCTGACATTCGCGAAGAAGCGTTTCTGCGCAATGAAGGCGGCTGGTCGGAGCAGATTGAAAACGTCAAAAAATATGCCGAAGGCTGAGGGAAACACCGCCGCTGCGGCGCCGGTCTTCGCCGCCCTTGGCGATCCGACGCGGCTTGCCCTGTTCGGGGCGCTGGGCGACGGGCGGGCGCGGTCGATAAAAGAACTCTCAGAAGGCGCCGCGGTCACGCGTCAGGCGGTGACAAAACATCTTGAGACGCTGGCGGCGGCGGGCCTTGTCCATGGCGAGCGGCATGGGCGCGAAAAACGCTTTGTTCTGCGCCGGGAAGGTCTCAGTGACGCCCGGCGCCTGCTCGACACAGTGTCGACGCAATGGGACGGCGCGCTCGGTCGCCTGAAATCATTCGTCGAGGACTGACAGGCCGCCCCTCAAAAATCCACGGCGCGGCCGCCCCGCTCCCAGTCGCCGAAACGGGTCGGCTCCTCGCCCTTCGGTCCGCCCAGCTCCGGGGGGCGCTCGGCCCCGCCGGCGGATTTGCGCCGGGCGGCGGCCTCTTCAAGGGCGCGCCGGGCCGCCGGGCTCAGGTCCTTGCCGGGGGCCGCGCCATCGGGCGTCGTTTTCGGGGTTGCGGTCATATTGAAGCAGTTCCTTGTCGCACACATATAGGCGCTAGTTCGGAACGGCAAAAGGACCAAGGATGCTTAACTCTGTTCGGACGGCCATGCTGCTTGCGGCCCTGACGGCGCTTTTTATGGGCGTCGGCTACCTGCTTGGCGGCGGCGCCGGCATGATCATCGCGTTTCTCTTCGCGGCGGGAACGAACCTCTTCGCCTACTGGAACTCCGACAAGATGGTCCTGCGCATGTACAAAGCCCAGGAGGTCGACGAAAACCATTCATCGGGCGCCATCCGCCGCTACGCGAAAATGGTGCAGTCGCTGGCGCATAATGCGAACATGCCGGTTCCGAAAATCTACGTCATGGAAAATGACCAGCCGAACGCGTTTGCAACCGGGCGCAACCCGGAAAACGCGGCGGTCGCCGCGACCACGGGCCTTCTCCGTATGCTGAACGAGCAGGAAGTGGCCGGCGTCATGGCCCATGAACTGGCCCATGTGAAAAACCGCGATACGCTGACCATGACGATCACGGCGACCATCGCCGGCGCCATCACCATGCTGGCGAACTTCGCCCTCTTTTTCGGCGGCAACCGCAATGGCGGCGGCATTATCGGCGCGCTGGCGATCATGATCCTGGCGCCCATGGCGGCGGCGCTTGTGCAGATGGCGATCAGCCGCGGGCGCGAATATGAAGCCGACAGGATGGGCGCGGAAATCTGCGGCCATCCCGAATGGCTCGCATCGGCGCTGGCGAAAATTTCAAACGGCGCCGCGCGAATTCCGAACGAGACGGCCGAACGTCATCCGGAAACCGGCCAGCTCATGATTATCAACCCGCTCTCCGGGCGCGGGCGCGACAATCTTTTCTCAACCCACCCGGCAACGCAAAACCGTATCGACAAGCTGATGGCGATGACGAGCGGCGGCGCAACGTCGTTCGGGTCGGTCCCGGCGTCCGGCGGACGAAAGGGCCCGTGGGGGTAGCGAGCGCTGTTGGGCTGACGCGGACGTTGACGCCGGCTGCTTCTAAGACACGTAAATTAGATCAGCCTGTGAGAGACATGATAAGTTGAGCGGGAGGTCATGACCCTCTCCGCCAAGCCAGGCAGATTGAAGTCAGAGACACTAATTCTGCTGTCTTCCACTTGTGATTTAGATCAATTGTCGCGGTGAGTCACTGCCAGCATGCTTCAATTTCCTCGCGAAGCGGCACACGGAAGCCAGCAAGAATTTCTTCCTTCGCAGGCCATATTCCTTGATTCTCTCGACAGAAATCTAACTGCGCTCTGGCTGTATCCGCTTCGTACTCGAAGGCGTCATTTATACATTTCCACTTTACTTGGTATTCTTCCATAGTGGTTGATGACTCCATAGCGTCTTTAAAGATGGATTCGTAGAAACGGTTGATGCCTTCGTTCTCTCTCAACCATCTTCCAAAGCATCTTTGACTTTGCTCGAATGTTGTATTTTGGCTGACTGCGGATCGATTTTCCAAGTCTGACGCACATGCATTTGTAAGAATCGTCGAAACTGCAAGCGTTGCGATTATGGTCAACTTAAAGCGCTTAGTCATTCCGTCCTCCAGTATTACAACAATCCATGCCAGAATTGGTCAGATGCGTTCCAGACTCGCATGCGACCACCGCTACACCAACCAGCAATGTTGCATATCTCATTGATTGATCCCCTCTGCCATGCCCCGTAGTATTCATCAGTAAGCGCTCGATGCGCCTTACTTCAATGAGTTTAGCGCGATATTGTAATGAAGCAATTCGTCAATTTCGTTGATCGGATGCGCGGCAATACGACCGAAGGTTGTGCGTAATTGAACTCGCACGTCAAGACCGCCGAGCTTCGCGGTCTCAATCAAAATACAGGCTTTGGCAGCGCGGGCGCCGCCTGCATACAAGCAGGCGTAAAGCCTTCGGGCGCCCGCACTCGCAGAGAAGCAGCGTCCGACATCGCAAAACTCAGACCGAGTGAACCAGGAAGGAAATTTCTCTGCGAACGTCCACTTTCAGCGAAGGATACTTACTCAAGTGGACGGCGGAATTTAATGAATACCCGCCCCAATCAAACAGCTCCGGCGGAGGCACACCCCATCTTTCACTCCAACGTCTTTTTGAGGTCCTTGGGCCGTGAGACGGAGCGCAGGATCATCATGGATTGCGCCGTCATCGTGAACTTCATCGTTGCCGCGGCGGGCTCCTCCGCGTCGCGCGCCGCGCAGGCGCCGCTTGTGCCCGCGCTGTTCATTCGGCAGTCCGTCTCGTCGGCCGCATCGATGCCGCGCCGATTGAGCGATTGAGAAATCAGCACAAGGCGGCCGTCAGCGCGGCCGAGGGTGATCGAGGACTGGCCTTCCGGCCCGCCAAATACGCCGCGCACAAGGTTTAGCGATCCTTCGGTCCAGTCTTCATAGCGCGTGACTTCGCCGGCCGTATATCCATCTGCACGCAGAATATCGAACGCTTCCCTCGGCGGCGTGGAAAGGCTGACGCCTTCAATGGGGAGCGTTTCAAAGAACGAGGCGCCGCGAACGATCGGACCGGCCAGCGCGCCGGATACAGCGCCGATCGCCGCGACGGCGACCAGAAAAGGCGTCGTGAAACGGAACATAAACCTGTCCTCCCCTTGCACGCTGAGAGCGCCAAAAGCCTATCCGCTTTTTCGGGCTTCGACAAATCTGCAAGCGCGACATGGCGATGCGTAATTCGTCAATCGAACAGGTCCGGCGGCAAGGCGCCTTCGAGTTTCAGGAGGCGCCGTTTTGCTTCAACCCCGCCGGCGGCGGAAAAGCCGGTCATGGCGCCCCCGGCGCCGACGACCCGATGGCAGGGCACAATGACCGGGAACGGGTTGCGGCCCAGCGCCTGACCGACCCGTTGAGAAAGCGCGACATCGCCAAGGTCTTTTGCGATGTCTCCATAGGTTCGCACCTCGCCGATGGGTATTTCGCGGGTCAACGCCCAGACGCTTCGGTCGAACGCCGGCAAATCTCCATCGTCGAGTTCGACGCCGGAGAATTCGCGCCGGGCGCCGGCAAACAGCCCGACAATGTTATCGCGCACTTTCCCGATGGGAGGCGGCGGCGCTGCTTCGGCAGCGTCCTTCGCCCGGCGGCGCAAATGCTCCTCTACGGCGGACCGGTCGTCCTCCGGAAACGCGACGGCGACAATGCGCGCGCCTCGCCAGGCGAGGCCGGCGACGCCGAACGCCGTTACGAAAACAGTGTAGCAAGCCGGCTCCATGGCGCCGGTCTATCACGAAAGGCGGCGGCGCGCCGCCCGATCCTTGCGCGATCTTCAATAATCATTAACCGCGTCTACCGATGGTCGGGCCATGGCGCAGGCAGAGGCAGACAGCGGTTTTACGCCGGATGCGCGGGGGACGGCGGCGCCCCGCGGCGCGCTGTTGCTCGGCATCGGCGCTTTTTTTGCGCTTGTCGGCGCCCTTGTCTTTCCGCCGGCGGCCTTTTCCGTTGATGAGGCAATCTATATCGACATGGCCCACGCCATGGCGACGCGCGGCGCCCTTGACGTCACGCCTCAAAACCTGCCCGCCGGCGCGCCGCTGATGGCGAAGTCCGACGGCCTTGTGCAGATCATCGGCGACCGCGCCATCCCGCAATATCCGGGACTTTACGGGGTTATCGCCGCGCCGTTTTTTCTCGCCGGGGGCGTTAAGGGTCTCATTTTTCTGAATGCGCTGTGCGGCGTCTTCTGTCTTTGGACGACCCACCGGATCGCACGCATACTGACGGACGATCCATGGATCGCGCGAACGAGCATTCTGATCCTCGGCGCGGCGTCGATTTTTCCGGGCTACGTTTTTGCAATCTGGCCGCACATGCTGGCCCTCGCATTTGTCGTCGCCGGCGCCTATGCGACGCTGCGCGCCGGGCGCAGCGAAGGACGGGCTTCGCTCGTTTTCGCCGGCGTTGCGGGCCTTATCTTTGGACTTGGCGTCGGCGTTCGCGTCGACGTCATCCTTGCCGCGGTCGCCGCCTTTTTCTGGTTGCGCCTTTTTGCAAAACCCTCAGCGCGAAGCGTGACGCTTGCCCTCGCAGCCGGCGCCGCGCCGGGCCTTCTCACCGCCGCATGGATCAACCAGATCAAGTTCGGCGTTTTTAATCCGTTCACCTACGGCGCCGATATCGGCTCCATCACAATCGGTCATCATATCACCGTCATCCTCGCGGTCGCCGCGGCCGGCGCGCTGGCGCTTCTCGTTGACGTCACATCGCGCCCCGTGGCCGCCGCCGTCGGCGCGGCAAGGCGCGCGCCGCATATAGTGCTCGCCGGCGGCGCAGTGATTGCTCTTGCTGGGGCGTGGGCCCTGTTTCCCGGCCTGTTCCGGGGTGCATGGCTGATGCTGGCGGACATTCAATCCTATGCCGGCCCGCCGCGCCCAGGACTGGAAAAAGACGCCCACGGATTTTGGGATTTCTGGGGCGTTCCGAAAAAGGCGCTCCTCCAATCGATGCCGTGGATGACGCTGGCGCTCGCGCCGATCGCTTTGTTTTTCCGTGGACGGAAGACCAGTGAAACCGCCTTCCTGTTGCTCTTTGCAAGCGCCGTCATTCTGTTCTTCGCCATGCGCGGCTGGCACGGGGGCATGGCGTATAACATGCGGTATTATCTCGGCGCCGCGCCGTTCATCGCCATTCTCGCCGCCCTCGGATTGAGCGAACTGCGCGCGGCGTTTCACGAACACAAAAGCCTGTTCCTGCGCAGCGCGGTCGCCGGCATACTCCTGGCGATCGGCGCCTACGCCCTGTCTCCGCTCTATGGCGCACTCGCTGTTCCGATGCGGCTCTACCCGCAGCTTCTTCTGGCGAGCGCGCTTGGCGCAGTTGTCCTGATATTGGCGATGCGGCCGGCAACCATGCGTACGAAGATCAT
>JANQJK010000005.1 GCA_028281665.1 Hyphococcus sp. | reverse complement strand
CACAGGTTAAACTGCCGCTGCATCACCGTTCCCGGATCGGCGGCCAGGCCCTTCATCATTTCCTGGAAGGCGTCGCCGATATTCAACGGGTCCGCAGGGAGCTGACCCCCGGTCGGGCCGAAATCAGGATGCCTGGTGAAAAACTCCGCGACGACGTCCTGGCTTTTGCCGGAGACATCCGTCAGATATTCGGAGAGGGCGTCAAAGTCCTGAAAGATCGAAGATTGAGGGTCCTTGTCGTCATCCTGGGCCGGCGGCTTCGATGCTTTCATTGACTTCGGGTGAGCGGGCGAAGGAGCCTTTTTCCTGACGCGCTTTGGGGCCGGAGCGCGCTTTTTGGCGGCCTGTTTTTTCGATGCCTTGCTGGACATGATCTCTTCTTGCGGTTTTTCGCCAAATTGAGCTTTAACAGTCGAACCGTCGGACTATAGATTGTCGGCGGAACAGGTGCAAAAAGCGATAATGCTGAGATTTGTGGCAAGCATTGGGATGACGCTGGCGATAACCGGATGCGCCGGCGTCGATCTGGCGCGCCTCGCGCCGCCCGGCATCATTCGATATGAGCGCATCGCCGACGAAAAAGAGCCAAATCCGACAATTGCCGCGCAGTGGGAAGAGAGGCGGGGCGACGAGAAACCTCGTTTCCCCAAGCTGGGCGAAACCGCCGCCGGCGGCGCAAGAATGACCGGAATTCCGAAGGCCGGCGTCGCCGGCGAAATGACCCGGCTGGAACGCGAGCGAGATAATCTGGAGACGGCGGTCGAGACGGACTTGCTTGAGTCCGGCGCTTCGGCCAGTGAAGCGGACCAGATAAACGAAGCGGCGGCGGATTTGTCGACGGCGATCGACGAGGACAAGTCTGCGGCGGCCCGCGAGCAGGCCCGAAATCGCGACCTTGCCGATGGTAATGAAAAGTAGTTTCGCCAGGAAAGAGAATAATGGCCACTGAAGAAACCTACCTGGATCGCGTTCTGACGATGGAGGTCGGCCGCTGCACGGAAGCGGCGGCCGTCGCAGCCTCAACGATGATCGGGCGCGGCGACAAGGAAGGCGCGGACGAGGCTGCGGTATCTGCATTGCGGTCCGCGTTTAACAAGCTGGAGATGGACGGCACCGTCGTGATCGGAGAGGGCGAACGCGACGAAGCGCCGATGCTCTACATCGGCGAAAAGGTCGGGACCGGGAGCGGGCCGAAGATCGATATCGCCCTCGATCCCCTCGAAGGCACGACGCTTACGGCGAAGGCCATGGCGAACGCGCTTGCGGTTGTCGCGATGGCGCAGGGAGGAACGCTCCTCCACTCTCCCGATGTCTATATGGACAAAATAGCCTGCGGACCCGGATATCCCGAAGGCGCCATCGACCTCGACGCGTCGATCGAAGACAACATCAGCGCACTTGCGAGACACAAGGGCGTCGAAACATCCGAAATAACGCTCTGCGTCCTTGACCGCGATCGCCATGAACCGCTCATCACCGGCGCGCGCAAAATGGGGTCGCGGGTTTTCCTGATCCCGGACGGCGATGTCGCCGGCGTCTTCCATACGACCGAGCAGTCGACCGGCATCGATCTCTATGTCGGACAAGGCGGCGCGCCGGAAGGCGTGCTTGCGGCGGCGGCGTTGCGGTGCGTCGGCGGCCAGATGCAGGGACGTCTGGTTTTCCGAAATGACGATGAGCGCGCTCGGGCCGAGCGGGCTGGCATCACGGATCTCAATCGCAAGTACCTCCTGTCCGATCTCGCTTCCGGAGACGTCATTTTCGCCGCGACCGGGGTGACGAACGGCACCATGCTTGACGGCGTGAAGTGGGAACCCGGATACGTAAACACCCATACGGTCGTGATGCGTTCAAAGACCGGCACCGTCCGGTACATCAGGGCGCGGACGCAACGTTGACGGATAGCGCAAGCCGTCAAAAAATAATGCAACCGGAACCAGTATTCTTCGAAGATGTGGCGCTGCCCGAAGTTTCGGAGACGGCGTCGCGCCGTCCCTGGGCGCTGAGGCCTGCAAATCCTCGCGATGTTTCATTGATGGTTCAACGGTTCGGACTCGATCCGCAACTTGCCAGAATATTGTCGGCGCGCGGCGTGTCGCCGAATGATGCTATTTCCTATCTGCAACCCAAATTGCGAGATGCGCTGCCCGACCCTTACATCCTGAAAGACATGGAGCGCGCGGCCTCGCGCCTCGCGGACGCCGTGCTGAATAATGAGCCGATCGGCGTGTTCGGCGATTACGACGTAGACGGCACAACTGCGGCGGCTGTGCTTTATCGATATTTTGCAGCGCTCGGCGTTCGCCTGTCCGTCTATCTGCCGGATCGAATATCGGAGGGGTATGGTCCATCCGCAGACGCCTTCCGGTCGCTGATGCAGGAGGGCGCGAACCTTATCGTGACCGTTGATTGCGGCGCCGCGGCGCATGACGCAATCGGGGAGGCGGCCTCAGGCGCCGCCGAAATCATTGTCCTCGACCATCATCTGATGAATGGCGCCCCGCCGGCGTCCGCCTATGCGACGGTCAATCCCAACCGGCCTGACGATGTTTCCGGGCTGAACAATCTCTCCGCCGCGGGCGTCGCCTATCTCACGGTCGTCGCCTTGAACCGGCGATTACGGGGCGAAGGGTTTTTTGAAACGCGGCCCGAGCCGAATCTGATTAGCCTCCTCGACCTGACGGCGCTGGGTCTTGTTTGCGATGTCATGGCGATGACCGGTCTCGCCCGCGTTTTTGTTTCGCAAGGGCTGAAAGTCCTTGACGCAGGCCATAATGCGGGTCTTGCCGTGCTTGGCGAGCGGGCCGGCGCCAAGGGCCGGTCGACGACCTATCACCTTGGGTTTCTGCTGGGGCCGCGCATCAATGCGGCGGGCCGTATCGGACATGCGCGTTTGGCGTTTGAACTCCTGACGACGGAAGACACAAATCGCGCGCGCGAACTCGCGGAGAAGCTGCACCTCCTCAATGCGGAACGACAGGCCATAGAGGCCGCCGTCCAGGACGAAGCCTTGAAGCAAATTGCGGCGGAAAATCTCGATAAGGATGAAATCATTGTCGTCGCCGGCGCGGGCTGGCATCCCGGCGTCATCGGCATCGTCGCCGGGCGTATCAAGGAAAAGTTCGACCGACCGGCTATTGTCATCGGCATTGATAATGGGATCGGTAAAGGGTCGGGTCGTTCGATTGCCGGCGTTGATCTCGGGTCTGCGGTCGCCGCCGCGAACGAGAACGATCTTCTGGTCAATGGCGGCGGTCACGCAATTGCGGCCGGCTTGACGATTTCCGAAAACGCGATTGAGGAATTCCGTGATTATCTTAACCGTGAACTCTCGGACGACGTCGTCCGCGCGCGAGCGAACAGAAAGTTCGCCGCCGACGCTGTGATCGACGCGCGCGCCGTTTCAAAGTCGTTCGCGGATCTGGTGGCGCAAGCCGGTCCCTTCGGCGTGGAAAACCCCGAGCCGGTGTTTGTGTTATCGGACATGCGGGTCGCCCAGGCGAGGGTGGTCGGCGCGAACCACCTTTCTCTGACGCTTGAAAATCATGCGGGGGAGCGGGTCCGCGCGATTGCCTTTCGGGCTGAAGGCGAGCGGCTCGGCGCAGTCATCCGCGGCTCGGAGCGCATTCATGCAGCGGGCAAAGTGCGCGCCGACGACTGGCGCGGCGGCGACGCCGGCCAGCTTCAGATAGAGGACGCCGCGCCGGCGACGCTGTAGGCCCGCCGGGGCGGCTCTTTTCGGGCTTGCAATGGGCTGCCCGGCTCGCTTATACAGCGCGCCTGCCGGTATCCGGCGACACCGTGCGGGCCCTTCGTCTATCGGTTAGGACGCCAGGTTTTCAACCTGGAAAGAGGGGTTCGATTCCCCTAGGGCCTGCCAGTTTCCTTCCATTGTCGGCGCTGCGAACCTGACGCGGACCCCGCTTGCCGCGGTCGATTGCTTTTTGCCGGGCAATGCCGTTAACTATATGACAGATTCCGGGTGTGGTCGTTTGGTTGAGGGGATTGTGATGAAATTCGCCGCTGTCGCTGCTTCAGCAATGCTTGTAATGGCGCCATTGTCTTCGGCGTTTGCGGACAACGTATCGAAGTCCGACATCGCCAAAATCCTCACCGAGCAAGGGTATAACGTTCAGGAATACGACGCGACGAAAGTCTACGTCGATGTCGCCCAATACCGAATCGTTGTCGCCGTCGATGGAGCGGATGGCGACGTTTCTTTTCTGGTTTGGCCGGGTATCCAGGCAAACGAAGTCGGATATCAGTTTCTCAATAAATTCAATAATGAAGTGAAGTTCGGCCGCGCCTATATCGACCGCGACGGCGATGTCGCGATCCAGATGGACCGCAATTCCGCCGGCGGCGTGTCCTCCGAAAATATCGAGTCGGACTTTGACGTGTTTTTGCTGCTGATTCAGAAATTCCTCACGGATCTCGAATCACAGGCAATCGCGTAAGGCGTCGCGTAACGCGCCTCGCATATTGCGCTCAGACCTTGGCGTAATGTTATCCAATCACTGCAACTTTTTCGAGAAAAAGTGTCTTGAACTACCGAAAAACGCGCATTGCTTGCGCCGAAGGGCATGACGCCTGTTGCGATCTGGATTATAGTTAATGCAATAAGCGATAAGAGCCGAACCACCGCTTGGGGGGTGTATGACGACCATGGCCGACCGTATTTCATCTTCGTCGGACCCCGAACCCATAGATAGCGCGGACGAGGAGAGCTTTACGCTGAAGGGCGTGGTCAAGTGGTTTGATACGACCAAGGGGTACGGATTTATCGTGCCCGAGAGCGACCATGGCGACGTTCTGATCCATTCATCCTGCCTCAAGGCGGCGGGACGCGAATCGGCGCGCGAGGGCGCGACGGTTGCCTGCGAGGTCGTTCGCCGCAGCAAGGGCTTGCAGGCTCTGCGATTAATCGACATCGACGAATCAACGGCCGCCGCAATCGCCCCGGCGGCGCCGGCGCCGGTGAGCCAGACGCCTGCCGGCGACTTCGTCCGGGCGCAGGTGAAATGGTTCAACCGCGCCAAGGGATATGGCTTTCTGACGCGGGGCGAGGGAACGTCGGACATCTTTGTGCATATGGAAACCGTTCGTGCGAGCGGCCTTGGCGAGCTTCAGCCGGGCCAGCGGGTGCAGGTTTCCTATGGTGAAGGCGGCAAGGGCTTGCTCGCGGTTGAATTGCGGGGCGATCCGGAAAATTAAACCTGGCGAAACGCCAAATCTTTACATCGCGGCCCAGATGGCCCAGATGGGCCCGATGCGGCGCGTCGGGGCGTAGCGCAGCCTGGTAGCGCATCTGTTTTGGGAACAGAGGGTCGCAAGTTCGAATCTTGCCGCCCCGACCACGCCGCACTGGACGACAAGTTTTTAGAAGGGCCTGCCTCATGTTCGCGCGAATCTATCAGCCGGCGAAAACGGCGATGCAGTCGGGCCGCGCCAACACCAAGTCCTGGCGGCTCGATTTTGACGGCGAGACCGCGCGGCGGATCGACCCCCTCATGGGCTGGACGAGCGCCGACGACATGATGGCGAGCCAGGTGCGCCTGACGTTTGAGACCCGTGACGAAGCGGTGGCGTACGCCGAAAAGCACGCCATCGCTTACCGCCTTGAGGAGCCGCGAAAATCGGACACCCATCCAAAGGCTTATTCGGATAACTTCGCGTTCAAACGAAGATCGCCCTGGACGCATTGATGTGCTGGCGCGTGAGCGCCTAATGGCCCCGTAGCTCAACTGGATAGAGCGCCGGCCTTCTAAGCCGACGGTTGCAGGTTCGAGTCCTGCCGGGGTCGCCATTATTTCGCGCGCGCCTCCGCGGGGGCGGCCTGGCCGGCCGGCGCGCGGTCGCGCTTGCGAACCCTTTGGGTTCGTTGTCCTTCTATCGAACATGCGCTTACGCGAACGGCTCCTCGGTGATTACCTTGTGCTTGCAACGGTCTGCTCTATGATCCCGCTTTCACGTCACGGGGCTCCGTAGCTCAACTGGATAGAGCATCGGCCTTCGAAGCCGAGGGTTGCAGGTTCGAGTCCTGCCGGGGTCGCCATTTAATCCGTAAAAGACTAATCGAGCGCCGGCAGCTGCGTCGCGTCGACATCCTGCGTAGGGGCGGCGAGCTGGAGGATCACATGAACACCCTTGCTGCCCGGCGCAACGCGAAAACGCTGCGCCTTGTAGCCGGCTTTCGCGACGGTGAGTTCGCGCACCTCGTCCAGCTTGACCGTACACGGCGTTTCGCATTCGCCGTAGCCGGCAATCCGAACAAGCGCCCCCGCCGGATCTGACGTGACCGTTCGAACATTGCCTGCGGTTGTCAGGCAACCGGGAAGGGCGAGCAATCCCGCTGCAACGAATATCAGTTTACTGCGCATCGGACCCATCCTGCTTTTGTGCGTGCGCCATGGCCGCAAACCCATTCTCGATATCCGCTTTGATGTCGTCAATATCCTCAAGGCCCGCGTGAAAGCGCACCACATGGCCCTCCTCGGCCCACGTCGTTGCGCTGCGATACCGCTCCGGGCGGACATGGAGGGCGAGACTTTCATAACCGCCCCAGGAAAAACCCATGCCGACGAGCTTCAGCGTATTAAAGAACGCCTTCAGCGCCGGGAGCGGAACCGGCTTCAGAATCGCTGAAAACAGTCCCGACGCGCCGGTGAAATCGCGCTTCCACACCGCCTGGCCCGGACACCCTTTCATGGCCGGATGGAGCACTTTCGCCACTTCGCTTCGTTTCGCGAGCCACTTCGCCAGCGCCAGTCCGTTTTCCTGATGGCGCTCAAGGCGTGTCGACAGCGTCCGCATGCCGCGCAGGACAAGATAGGCGTCATCGGCCGAGACGTTTGAACCCAGTTGCAGCAGCGCCATATATATCTTTTTCGCCGCCGCCTCGTCGGCAGACGTGATGGTCCCGACGAGGCAGTCGGCGTGTCCGCCAAGATACTTTGTCGCCGCCTGGATGCTGACATCAGCGCCTTGTGCGATCGGCTTGGTGAAGTAGCCCGCCGCCCATGTGTTGTCTGCGATCAGTACGGCGCCGCCGGCGTGTGCGGTCTCAGCGAGGGCGCGGATATCCTGAACCTCGAAAGTAAGTGAGCCAGGCGATTCGGCAAACACGACTTTGGTTTCCGGCCGCATAAGCGCCGAGATGGCGTCCGGATCGCTCATTGGGTCGTAAAACGTTGTTTCTACGCCAAAGCGCGCCAGGAATTTTTCGCAGAATTTGCGTGTAGGGTCATACGCCGCATCGGTCATCAGGACATGATCGCCGGCGCCGACGAATGCGAGGATTGCAGCGTTGCAGGCGGCGAGCCCCGACGGCGCGAGGCGTGTTTCAAAACCGCCCTCTAACACCGTGACGGCTTCCTCAAGCGCGCGATGGGTTGAAGCGCCAAGGCGGCCATATTTGATCGTCCGCGCGCCTTCGAGATAATCGTCATATGTTGGAAAGAGGACCGTCGAAACCCGCTCAACCGGTGGATTGACGGGGTGGGCGCTCCGCCCGTGGGGGCGCCCGGCGGCAATCAGCTTCGTTTTGTCCTTCATGGCCCGATCCTTTGGGAACAGCTCATGACAACCACGCCTAGCGGGGCGTTGCAAGCGGCGCGGGCGGCGTCAGCGCAGTCCGCCGTTCCCGAGCCGGCGTGCGATGCCTGAGGTGCGCAAAGCTTCGTTGTGTATTCAAAGTCGGCGGCGCTCCATGCGTCGCCGACTTTGAAATCATACGAGACGTTGTCCTCAGTTTGCGTTGGCGATGGCGAGGATCTGACCGGCGAGGGTCGTTGAATCGATCGACGCCGACGACTTGTTCACCAGCGCGACGACCGTCGTCCCCGTATTCGCGTCAATAACGATATACGTGTCCGAACCCTGCTGGCCGCCCGGTTTCCAGCGCTGAACGCCGGTGACGCCCCAGCCGCCGCCCTGACCATTATTGGCGCCGACCCACATGGCGTCGCGGGTCGCCTGCGGGAAATAGCGATTGCGCAGAACGAGATCGCCGAAGCGCGCGAGATCGATCGAGGACGACTCCATGCCGCCGCCGCCGGCTTTCCAGGTGATGTTCTGAAAGCCCGACGCGCTCACACGGGCGCCGTTGCCGTAGACCTCCGCAAGCTCGCCGCTGGGGTCCGGCGATGTACGCGTTTCGACGCGCAACGTATCGAGATTGAACGGATCGCTGATGCGCGTTTTGACGAGTTGAGCGAAAGACATGCCGCCCTCGGCCTCAAGCGCCGCCGCGGCGGGTACATATGAGTGAGTCGAATAGTTGTACTGACCCGGACTGCAACCGTTTATGATAAACGCGTTCGTTCTGATTGCGCCGCCGATGTGATTATTAAGCGCTGACAACGCCGTTGAGTAGGTGGTCTGCGTGCCGTTATCGTTCAGACCGTCATTATCGATATAGTGCGAAACGCACCCCTCCATGCGGACGAGATCGCGCACCGAGTGATTATGGTTCGATCCGAGGCCGGCCACATGATCGCTGGTGTCGTCATCCAGATCGATAATGCCCGCTTCTTCCATGTCGTAGGCGAGAACGCCCGTTACTGACTTGGAGATGGAGGCGAGGCGATAGATGGTGCCGCCATGGGCCCAGACGCCGTTCTGCGTATCCGCCTCTCCGGCGCCGCCGCGAAACAGCATCTCGCCATTACGCATAATCGCAACGCCGACGCTCGGCGCATCGGAATTGTCGACGTAGTCCTTCATTGCCTGCTCGACGGTTTTCCGGCCCGACCAGTCGAAGCGGGCGTCGTTTTCGCGCCAGACCGCCGCGTAACGCACGCCGCCGCCGCTCTTTGCGGGGCAGATCTCGATGTCGATCACGCGCATGCCCTGATCGGCGTATTTCTTCCACCAGTTGCGAAGGCCGGTCGCTGACATCTCCCGGCGCGCGGCCCAGCCGCGGCCCGGCTTGTTTTTCTCCCAGATTGCCGCGTAGCGGAGCTGGCCGTTCGTGTTTGCGTAACAGTCGAGATCGGCGACCCGATATCCCTGATCGCTGTATTGCTTGAATTTCTCTCCATAGGTCGCCGGCGTCATGTCCCGCAATTCGACCCAGCCGGTTCTGGGCTTATTCTCTACCCAGATGATCGAGTATCGCATATTGCCGTTGACGTTGACCGCATCGACGTCAATGGGCATGTAGTCGCCCTTATACTTGTTGAAATTCTCGCTGAATTGCGCGCTCGTCAGGTTGCGGTTGGAGACCCATTTTAGGCCTTCCTTGTTTTCAACCATGACCAGCGAATAGCGCACGGCGCCGTTGATCACCGTCGTATCCTGATCGATGGGACGGTAGCCCTTGTCGCGATATTCTTTCCACCTCTCGCTAAATCCTTCACTCGTCAGGTTGCGATAGCTGACCCAGCGGCGGTTATCCTCGTTCTTTTGCCAGACGCCGGAGTAGCGCGTGTTCGAACCGATGCGGTCGGTCTCGATATCGATGGGGACCTGTCCGCGGCCTTTATACGTGTCCCACGCATTCTTGTAGGCATTGTTGGACAGTCTGTACCGGAAGTACCAGCCGACGGACTTCGGGTCGTGGAAGCTGTCGGTTTGCGTAGCGCCGCGCCGCACGGCCTGTCGCTTCGGCGCCGCTTTGCGCTGAATCTGCTGGCGCGCCGGCTGCGCTGACTGGACGGCTGTGACGCCGTCCTGCCTCACGGCTTCCCGTTCCGCCGGCGCGGCGCTTTGCGCCGCCGTCGACGCGGCAAGCGCGATGATGAGATTGTGCAGCATGATAACCTCCCTTTCATCTGCGTATGGCGGGCGCATGACGCATGCGCTCGCTTGCGGGAAGGCGCCCCTCTGAACACAACTGAAAGCAAGATGACGGCGGCGCTCCCCACGCTGTCCGTATGGGCAGGATACGCCGTTTGCGGGCCGGCGTTCAATTCGCCTTTATGAAATATTGGACATGAAGCGAGGGACGGAACTCAGTCAATCAGCTCCACTTCGCCCTCTCGGCGGTCAAAAACGCGAAAGCCCATCTTCTGGTAGAGGGGCAATGCGGCGGGATGATCGAGGGAACAGGTTTCCAGACGCAGCCGTTTCGGCGAATGCGCCCAGGCGAGGTCGATAATATTCGTCAGAAAGTAGGGTCCGAGGCCGCGTCCGGTAAAATCCGGCGCCAGGCCGAAGAACTTCAGCTCCGCGTCGGTCTTGTCGCGGTTGTCGATTTCTGCGAATCCGCCGGGTGCGCCATTCACGTAGAGCACATAGACGTACACGGAACGATCATGAATGATTTCCGCGAGCGCTGCATCGTCAAGCCGGCGACGGCTGACCCATTTCCACGGATCGCCGACCAGTCGGTAAAGGTAGCGGTAGAAATGAACCGGCGGATCTTCGACGCGCAGGATCGCGACTTTGCCGCGCGGCGTGGCCGGTGTCGGCAGAATGGGCCGCGCGGTCTGTTCCAGATAGGTGATGGTGACCGGCGCGCGCTTCCCTTCGGAATTAGCCGGCGACGATTGGGAATTCGGCGCGGTCATGGTCTTCTTTACCCCATTCAGCCCACGAGCCATCGTAGAGGCTCCATTCGCGGTGGCCAAGGCTTTCAAGGGCCAGCGCGATGACCGCGGCGGTCACGCCGGACCCGCATGTCGTAATTGCAGGCGACCCAAGGTCGACGCCCGCGCTTTTGAATATATCTTTGAGCGCGTCAGCCGCCTTCATCGTTCCGTCTGTGTTGAGAAGCACGTCAAACGGCGTGTTCTTCGCATTCGGCATGGCGCCCGACAGCAACCCTGCGCGCGGTTCCGGCGCGCGCCCGAGAAACCTCTCCGCCGAGCGGGCGTCAATCATCTGGCTGGCGCCGTCTGCAATTGTGGCGCGTACGTGCGTAGCGTCTCGAACGAGGTCCGGCTGCGCCGCCGCTTTGTAGTTCGTGGGCTCAACCGGATGCGCGGCGTCCGTGACGCTATGGCCTTCCGCCATCCATTTTTTGAGGCCGCCATCGAGGACCGCGACCCTACCGTGGCCCATGGCGCGGAACGTCCACCAGACGCGCGGCGCCGAGAATATGCCTGCGTCATCGTAAACGATGACCGCGTCCTTGTCCGACACACCCATGGCGCCGACGGCGCTTTCGAACGCTGCCGCTGCGGGAAGCATATGCGGCAGGTCCGTCGACTTGTCCGCGATCGCATCGATATCGAAAAACACTGCGCCCGGTATGTGACGCTTGTCGTAGTCGTCCCGGGCAACGCCGGCGCCCGGCATGCGCCAGGATGAGTCGATAATTTTGACGGCGTCGAGATTGCCGGCCAACCAGTCGGTGGAGACGAGTGGATGCGTCATGGTCATGGCGCTATTCTGTTCTCCCTTCGGAAAAAAGCAATTTTGTTGAGGGTGCCGCCTTCACCTCTCCCCATCGGGGAGAGGTCGAAATCTTTGATTTCGGGTGAGGGGGAAGAACCGCTAGTTATGCGCCCGAATTGAACGCTCTTTCCCCTCACCCCAACCCTCTCCCCAATGGGGAGAGGGAGTAGTTCAGGCCAAAGGTCTTCATTATGTGGAGCGGCTGTCGGCTCTACTTGATGGGTTCCGTCACCCCTTCGTCCAGACCGAAGCCTTGCGCAGGGCGTCGGCGACCTTGCCGGTGCGTTTGCCTTTCGTCGCGTGATGGGCCCAGAAGGCGTCATCGAAAGAGGGCGCTGACGGTTCGCGGTAGATAACGCCCAGCGGCATGGGGAATTCCGCCATGGGCAGGTTGATCAGCATCTGCGCGATCATCCGGTTGGTTTCGTCATGGAGGAGAATATCCGTCTCCGGCGTATCGTTCTCGCCGACGTTAACGATTTCCAGTGTTAACGCCTGCGGATTGAGCTTCAGCCCCTTGGTTCCATTCGCGAAAAGCAACGGTTTCCCATGTTCTACATGAAGCTGGGTTTCGGCCGCGGTTTTCTTGGCGACGAAGTCCTCAAACCGGTCCTTGTTGTAGACGATGCAGTTCTGGAAGATCTCGATGAACGCCGCGCCTTTGAATTCGCGGGCGGCCTTCAGAACCGGCGACAGGTTTTTCGCGTCGGTGTCGATGCCGCGGGCGATGAACTTGGCGTTGGCGCCCAGCGCAAAGGCGCACGGAGAAACCGGCGCATCAATGGACCCGGCGGGCGTTGACGGCGAGCGCGTGCCGGGGCGCGAAGTCGGCGAATACTGTCCCTTGGTGAGGCCGTAGATCTCGTTATTGAAGAGCATGATCTGCGTATCGAGATTGCGCCGCAGCACATGCAGCAGATGGTTGCCGCCGATGGAAAGGCCGTCGCCGTCGCCGGTGACGAGCCAGACGTCGAGTTCCGGATTGGCGAGCTTCAGGCCCGTCGCGAAAGCCGGCGCGCGCCCGTGGATTGTGTGGAAGCCATAGGCGTTCATGTAATAGGGAAAGCGCGACGAACAGCCGATGCCGGAAACGAAAACGGTCTTGTCCGGGTCGGCGCCCACATCGGCGAGCGTCTTCTGCACGCATTTCAGGATCGCATAGTCGCCGCAGCCGGGGCACCAGCGCACTTCCTGATCGGTGGCGAAATCTTTAGCGGTGAGGGGTTTAGTCATTGTACTGATCCTATTAATATCCGCTCATTCCGGCGGAAGCCGGAATCTCGGGCCGCAAGTTTGACGCCGGCCGCCCTGGATCCCGGCTTTCGCCGGGATGAGCGGAGAAGGAGGGGGGCAATATCATTATCACTCCGCCGCTTTCACTTTTGCCTTCGCCGGCGCGTTCGCGGCAATCGCCTCAACAAGTTCGGCGACCTTGAACGGCTGCCCGGAAACCTTGTTCAGCTGAACGACCTCAATCCCGAGCTTGTCGCGTAGCAGCGTCGCGCACTGGCCCATATTCATTTCCGGCAGCAGCACGCGGTCATAACCGGCGAGTAACTCGGCGAGGTTTTTCGGCAGCGGGTTGAGCCAGCGAAGATGGATCTGCGCGGCGTCTACGCCCTGTTCGCGGGCCACGGATACGGCCCGGTGAATGGCGCCATGGGTTGAGCCCCATCCGACGACGGCGAGGGGGCCTTTTTGCGGGCCCTGCTCCACATGCTGGTCCGGAATGAAGTCGGCGACGGCGGCGACTTTCGCCGCGCGCATGTTCGACATCGCCTGGTGGTTTTCGGCGTCGTAGGAAATGTCGCCGGTCGCGATGTCTTTTTCCAGGCCGCCGATGCGGTGGGCGAGGCCCTTCATGCCAGGCGTTACCCAAGGGCGGCCAAGGCTCTGGCCGCTGCGGTCCCAGATCGCTTTTTTGAGTTCGACCGGATCGTTCGCGGGCTTCGGCGGCGCGCCGTGCAGGATCGGCTCGTAATCCGCCATGTCCGGCAGCTCCCATGGACCGGCGGCGTTGGCGATGTAGCCGTCCGTCAACAGAAAGACCGGCGTCATGTGGCGCAGCGCGACGCGCGTCGCCTCTATCGCCGCGTCGAAACAATCGCCGGGCCCGGCGGTCGCCAAGACGGGAACCGGCGTATCGGCGTTTCGTCCGTAAACGGCCTGATAAAGGTCCGACTGTTCCGTCTTGGTGGGGAGGCCCGTTGAAGGTCCGCCGCGTTGTGAGTTGACGATCACCAGCGGCAGTTCGGTCTGAACGCCAAGGCCGATGGCTTCGGTTTTCAGCGCAATGCCGGGACCGGACGATGACGTGACGCCGATCTTGCCGCCGTAAGACGCGCCGATGGCGGCGCAGCAGGCGGCGATTTCGTCCTCCGCCTGAAACGTTGCGACGCCAAGATCGCTCAGTCGGCTTAAATGGTGAAGGATCGAGGAGGCGGGCGTGATTGGATAGCCGCAGAACATGATCTGTTTGCCGGCAAGTTCGCCCGCTGCGGCGAGGCCCAGGGACAGCGCTTCCGCGCCGGTGATGGAGCGATACTCGCCCGCTTCCATTGGCGCTTCGCCGACGACGAATTGCGGGATCTCGGCCGAAAGCTCCGCGGTTTCCGCATAGGCGTGGCCGGCGTCGAGGGCGGCAAGGTTGCCGGTCAGGGCCTGCGGCGCCTTCTTGGCGAACTTGTTGGTCGCCCATTTCTTTATTGGTTCGCGATCGCGGCCGAACATCCAGAGGACGCATCCCAGCGCCCAGAAGTTTTTGCATTGCTCCGCGTCGGATTTTGAAAGCCCATGGGGCTTCACCGCTTCAAGCGTTTGCGCCGAGACGTCGATTTCAATGACCTGAAAATCGGAAAGCTCGCCCGTCTCCCGCGGATCCGTATCGATGTTGGCCTTGGCGAAATTGCGCTTGTTAAAGGCGCCCGTGTTCAGAATGACCAGCGCGCCTTTCGGCAGTGCGTCGAGGTTCACTTTGAGTGCGGCCGGATTGAATGCAACGAGAACGTCCGGCTGGTCGCCGGCGGTGGAGATGCGCCGGGCGCCGAGATTGATCTGGAACGCCGACACGCCAAAGGTCGTGCCGACCGGGGCCCTGATCTCGGCGGGAAAGTCCGGGAAGGTCGCGAAGTCGGAGCCCGCAAGGGCGGTCGATTCCGCAAACTGACTGCCGAGGAGCTGTACGCCGTCGCCGGAGTCGCCGGCAAACCGCACGACAACGGCGCGGTCTTCTGGGGTAATCTTGGTCATTCGTCGTGTCGCCGCCTTCGTCGCGCGCCCGCCTGTTTGCGCGGCCATGGGACTGCCGAGCCTACGCTCAAAACGGGGAGAAATCGAGACGGCGATATCGCAACCTTTGGCTGCGGAAACAAGGGGTTTTGCGCGGACGCGCCCGGTTTGTCGGAAGTCGCCTATCTGGGCTGTAAAGTCTTGTAGTTAAGCTATCGGACGGCCATGTTGCCGGCGCCGCAAACCGCTGTAGGTTTGCCCGGCATTTGAGGAGCCGAGACCACATGAAGTTCTTTGTCGACACAGCCGATATCGCCGAGATCAAGGCGCTTTTGCCTTCCGGCCTCGTTGACGGGGTGACCACCAATCCGAGCCTGATCATGAAGTCCGGCCGGGATTTTCGCGAGGTGGTCGCCGAGATCTGCGATCTCGTCGACGGCCCGGTGAGTGCGGAAGTCACGGCGCTCGAAGCGGACAAGATGATCAGCGAGGGCAAGTCTCTCGCCGGGATCGCCGGCAATGTTTGCGTCAAGCTGCCGCTCACCATGGATGGCATCGTTGCCTGCAAGGCGCTGACCGGCGAGGGGATCAAGACGAATGTGACGCTGTGCTTCTCGGCAAATCAGGCGCTGCTCGCGGCGAAGGCCGGGGCGACGTTCATCTCGCCATTCATCGGACGGCTCGACGATATCAATATCGACGGGATGGATCTGATCCGCGAGATCCGGATTATCTATGACAATTACGATTTCCGGACGGAGATTCTCGCTGCGTCGATCCGTTCGGCGAACCACGTGAAAGAATCCGCCCTGTGCGGCGCCGACGTCGCGACGGTCCCGCCGGGCGTATTGAAGGGTCTCGCCAATCATCCGCTGACGGATAAAGGGTTGAAGGCGTTTCTCGACGACTGGGCCAAGACCGGACAGAAAATTATCTAATCGGGTTTTCTTATGGCGGCGAGCCACGCCAATGCGCCACTACTGGACCAGCTGACCGACCAGCGCGCCGAGGATATGAACCGCAATATGATGATCCTCTCCATTGTCGCAGCGGTGTTCCTGCCACTCGGTTTCATCACCGGTCTCTTCGGGATCAATGTGGGCGGAATGCCGGGCATTGAGAGCGACGCCGCGTTCTGGCTGGTGGTCGCGGCGTGCGGCGTGATTTTCGCCGGCCTGGTCGTTCTGTTCAAGGCTTTGGACTGGCTGTGACAACCACACGGATCATTCTGTGGGCGATGCTCGCTTTCGCAGCGGCGCTGTTTCTCACGCCGGCGTCCGCACAGACGAACCGCTCCGACGCGATTGATGCGGCGCGTGCGGAGTTTGTGGAGCTTCGCGGCACGATTGAAAACGACGATCGGGAGAATGTCTCGGAGCTGGAGGAGCGCCTTCGCACGTTACGGGACGAGGCGCGCAACCGGCTTACCGCCATCGACAGAGAACTTGACGCCGTAGAAGCGCGGCTCTCCGCCCTCGGCGCGCCGCCCGGCGAGGATGAGCCGCCGGAAAGCGAAGACCTTGCGGCCGAGCGCGCTGAGATCGTCAATGAACTGGCGCGTCTCAATGGTCAGAAGACGCGGGTCAACGCCAATATTATCGAAGCAAACGATCTCCTCGCTCGTCTCTCCGCCGGACGCATTGAAACGCTCTACAAGAAACTGGCGACGCGCGGCGCCTCGCCTGTCATGCCGGCGGTCTGGCGGCCGGCATTTGCGTCGGCGAAGGAGACATCGAACAAAATCGGCGCCTATTTCGACGCGTGGAGCGATACGCGCCGCGATGCGGACGGGCTGTCGCGATCCCTGTTTTTTGTCGCGCTGGCGCTGTTTGCGGCCGTTGTGATCTTCTGGCCGGTCAACCGGTGGATCATGCGGACGTTCTCTGTCGCAATCGCCAGGCACGAGCCGACGCCGCCGCGACGCGTGCTTGTCGCTGGACTGAAAATGCTCGCCCGCGCCGCGCCCGGTCTGATCGGCGGCTTCATCGTGATGGAGACCCTGCGCGCGCAGGGCATTCTAACCGAAGAGGGCGAGACGCCGGCGCGCGCTCTATGGTTCTCCCTGATCATTTACCTGCTCGTCAGCGGTTTTATGCGAGGGCTTTTCTCGCCGGCCAATCCGAAATGGCGAATAGCGCCGGTCGATGCCGAGCGGGGAAAGACGATTAGTTTTCTGATCAACGCAATCGTGCTGATTGTCGGCGCGAAGATTTTGATCATATCAATTCTGTCCGTTGCCGGCGCGGCGCCGGAACTGATGCGCCTTATCGTCGCCATTGTCGCGATCGTCGTCTCAATACTGACGTTTTTGCTGTGTCGCACGCAACTGTGGCGCGGCGCCGACTCCCTCGGCTTTACGGAGGCCGGCGCCGACGGCGAGGCGCCGGCGCCGCAGGATGAGCCGGAACGCCGCCCGCAGCGCTGGCGTATCGTAAGGCGCATCGGTCGGGTGCTTGCGGTCGTCACCATTTTTGCAGCGCTGACCGGCTATATCGACCTTGCCGACTTCCTTGGATCGCGGATCTACTATCTCGCCATCATTGCTGCGTTTGCATGGTTCGTCCGGGCGATTATCGTCGAACTCGCTGAGTATTTGTGGCGCCGACGAGAAGACGGAGCAGGGGCGCTGGATGACGAATCGAAGCGTCGGCTGAGCAATCTGCGTTTCTGGAACGGGCTTGTCGCCAATTCATTGCTGGCCATTGCCGCCGCGCCGGCGGTGCTCGTCCTGGCGGGCGTGCCGCCTGCGGCCGTAAGCGACGGCATCAGGCAGGTGTTGTTCGGGTTTACCATCGGCGGCGTTCAGGTGCCGTCACTGGCGAACATCCTTTTCGCCATATTGGTATTCATCGCAATCATGATGCTGACGCGTTTTGCGCAGCGCAGCTTTCGCGACGGGCCGTTTGCACATTCGGCTGTCGATCCCGGCGTTCAGAACTCTCTGATTACGCTCATCGGCTACGCCGGCCTTCTGATTGCGATATTCGCGGCGATTTCAACGATTGGATTCGATCTTTCCAACCTGGCGCTGATTGCCGGGGCGCTCTCTGTTGGCATTGGCTTTGGTCTGCAATCGATCGTCAATAACTTCGTTTCCGGGCTGATCTTGCTGTTTGAGCGACCAATCAAGGTTGGCGACTGGATCGTAACGTCGTCCGGCGAGGGCACCGTTAAACGGATCAGCGTCCGCTCAACAGAGATTGAGACATTCGACCGGTCCTCGATCATCGTGCCGAACTCGGAGTTGATATCTTCGACCGTCACCAACTGGACCCATCGCAACAAGATCGGCCGGGTCAAGATACCGGTGGGCGTCGCCTACGGCTCCGATCCGGAGAAAGTGCGCGAGATTCTGCTGCGATGCGCGCAGGAACAGCCTCATGTCGTGCGTTACCCTGAACCGTTTGTGACCTGGCAGGACTTCGGGGCGTCGTCGCTCGACTTTGACTTGCGGGCGTATCTCGATGACATCGGCAAGGGGCTGACGGTGCGCACGGAACTGCGCATAGCGATTTACAAGGCGTTCGCTGAGGAAGGGATCGAAATCCCTTATCCGCAGCGCGACGTTCACGTAAAATCCTGGCCGAGCGATCGCGAGCCGGGAACCGGGAAGTCATAGATGGAAAAGGCGGAAAAATACGCGGCCGTCGCAAAAGAGATCGCCGCCGTCGTGGAGGGCGAAACGAACCTGATCGCGCGCATGGCGAGCGTTTCAAACATCCTGCACCATGCCTTCGATCATTTTTTCTGGACGGGATTTTACATCGTCGATCTTGAGAAACCGGGCGAGCTTGTTGTCGGTCCCTATCAGGGGACGCTCGGCTGCCTGCGCATACCGTTCGGGAAGGGCGTATGCGGAACGGCCGCCGCAACGGGCGAAACGCAGATCGTCGACGACGTTCACGCCTTCCCTGGCCATATTGCATGTGACGCCCGTTCCGAATCGGAAATCGTCGTGCCCGTGCGCGATCAGGCAGGGAGCCTGATCGCGGTTCTCGATGTGGACAGCGACCGAAAGGCGGTGTTTACCGAAACCGACAAAAATGGCCTGGAGGCCATAGTTTCTGCGGTTTTTTCTGGTTAACGCCGGGCGCCCGCCGTTAGGTGGACGCTTCTAATTTCCGAGCCTATCCTTTGGAAAATCAAAGAAAATGCGCGGCGTCTCAACATGAGCGCGGGAGGGCGAAAATGAAACAGATGCAAGGCCTCGATGCTGCTTTCGTGGCTTTTGAGCGCCCGAACGCGCCCCTGCATATCTCCTCAACGATCATTTACGATCCGTCGACAGCGCCCGGCGGTTTCGTGCGTTTCAAGGATATTCTGCGCTTCATAGAGAGCAGGCTCCATCTGGCGCCGTCGATGCGCCAGCGCATGGTTCGCGTACCCTTTGGCATCGATTATCCCTATTGGATTGAGGATCCCGATTTCGACATTGAGTATCATGTCCGCCATGCCGCGCTGCCGAAGCCCGGCGATTGGCGTCAGCTCAACATTCTTGCGGCGAGGAATTTTTCGCGCCCGCTCGATCTGTCGCGCCCGCCCTGGGAAATCATGGTGGTCGAGGGCCTCGACAAAATACCCGGCGTGCCGAAAGGCGCATACGCCATGCTGACGAAGGTCCACCACTCTGCGATTGACGGGGCGTCCGGCGTCGACCTCATGCACGCATTGCATACCCTGTCGCCGGAACCGGAGGAGCCCAAACGCAAGCCGCGCTGGCGGCCTGATCGCGTTCCAAACCAGTTCGGTATTTTCGCCAAGGGCTATGCGCGCAGCTTCACCCTTCCGCTGCGTCAGGCTCGCGCCTTCGCACAGACGGCGCCGGGTCTCGCCAAGGTCGCCGTCGGCACGGCGAGGGGCGATTACAGCATGAAAGATTTGATGTCGACGCCGCGAACCCGGTTTAACGACGCCGTCTCTCCTTATCGCGTTGTAGACGGACAGTCCTTCAAGCTCGCGGATGTCAAGGCGATGCGTAAGCTTGCCGACGGCGCGACGGTCAACGATGTCATGCTGTCGATCGTTGGCGGCGCGATGCGCAAATACCTTCTTGCGAAAGATGAATTGCCCGAGGAGACGCTGGCGGCCTTCGCACCGATCTCCGTGCGCGACGAGAAGGAGCGAAACACCATGGGTAATCAGGTGGCGGCGATGCGCGCGCCGCTCGGTTCGCATCTCGACGATGTTGTTGAACGCATGCAATTCGTTCAGGCGGAAACAAAGAAATCGAAGTCGGTTACAAACGCCGTCGGCGCGCGAAAAATGACGGAGATCAGCAAGAACAACCCTGCGCTTTATCTCGGTCTTGGCGCGCGGTTGTTCTCGCAGTTCGGCCTCGCCAATCGTATGAAGCCATTCTTCAACACGATTGTAACGAACGTGCCGGGACCGCCGGTTCCCATCTATTCCGCAGGCTCAAAAATGGTTTCGATCTATGGCATGGTTTGCCTGATTGACGGCATGGGACTGGGACACGTCGTTCAGAGTTACTGTGACGACATCACCGTTATGGCGACGGCCGACCGTGAAGCGTTGCCTGACCCGGAATTCTACGCAACATGTCTGCGCGACTCATTCGATGAACACCTGGCGGCCACAAAGACCGCTGCGGGCGAAGCCGCCTGATGAATGGCTTGTCAGCCGGCAGACTTGTCAGCGCCAGCGGCGCGCCCCATGTTTGATGCATAGTACTCAGTAAAGGATCGATCTATGGCGGCGAACCCAAGTGTCGATGACAGCGAACCGCGTCCGCCGAACCTGTTCTGGACGCTTGCAGAAGGTCGCGCCGTTTTTGAACTCGGCTGGTTCGTGACGCTGCGCCCGCTGATGCGCCGGCTGCCGAGCGGCGACGGGCACCCCGTCATCGTTCTGCCGGGCTTCCTTGCAAGCGACGGATCGACCCGGCCCTTGCGCGGCCTGCTTAAAGATCTCGGCTATGCGTCTCACGCATGGGGCATGGGTCGGAACATGCACTTCAATAATGACCGCGAACAGGAATTGCTGAATCTCCTTGACCGCGTACATGACGAATTTGAGGACAGAGTGTCGCTGATCGGCTGGAGTCTCGGCGGCGTCTTTGCGCGCGAGATCGCCAAGGTGCGCCCGGAGAAGGTGCGCTCCGTGATCTCGCTGGGCAGCCCGATTCGCTCCCCGCGCGACCATTCCAACGCAACCCATGTATACGACCGGGTCAACGGCACGCCGGAAGCGGAAGAACTTGAGAGAATTGAAAACCTGAACGTGCCGCCGCCGGTGCCGACGACATCCATCTATTCAAAGACCGACGGCATCGTTTCCTGGCAGGGTTCCGTTCAGGACCCGCACCCCGATAATCCCTGTACGGAAAATATCGAGGTTCCCGCAAGTCATTTCGGCATCGGCGTCAACCCGCTGGCGATGTATGCGATCGCGGACCGGCTGTCGCAGCCCGAAGACGAGTGGTCGCCGTTTGATCGCGGCGGGTTTAAGGCCATGTTGTTCGGCGCGCGATAGGGCGTGCTAATCTTCGTCATTCAGGCGCGTCGTTCGCAGTGACGACTTTGCGTTCTCGATGATCCGGCGCAGGTTAATCGGATTGTCAAGGTCGGGCAGGGTGATGACCCCGACGCCCGTGCCGCGCAGCACAAGTTTGCCGAACCCCAGCAGGCGTCCGAATACGGTCTGGTGCAGGGTGATTTCCTCGATTTTGTTGAGGCTCACCTCTTGCGTGTTTCGCGAAACGAGACCTGTTTTGTAAACGAACCGGAAGGTCGTCACGACAATCTCCGTCGTGATGAGAATGATGAGGTGATTGATCAGTATGATTGAGCCGGAAAAGGCGGCGACGCCGGCCGACCACCAGCCTACGCGCAGCTCCGAATAGGGCACCTCTGCGACAAACTGGATATAGGCGAAGAGGACCAGGGTCGCGGCGCCCAACGCGAACCACATCACCGGAAAGAATGAATACGTCCAGTTGAAATTGGCGCGGTGAACGATCTCTTCCCCCGACGCCAGCGTTTTGGCCACGTAACCCGACATGCCGACCGTACCCCTCTGAACCCATGATCCCGCCAAGTCTTGTTATATAGGGACAAACGCGCCGTTGGAATACGCCCTTGCGCGTTGAAATGCGGGCCGGAGCAGGATAAGACCCGCCGCTGTTTCCCCGCGGCAGCGCCCGCAAGACCCGAAATACCATTCACAAACGCCGTTTCACCCTGAATTCGAGCCCGTATCGCTATGGCGAAATACCAATATATCTACTTCATGTCCGGCCTGACCAAGCAGTTCACAGGCGGCAAAAAGATATTGGAAGACATACACTTACAGTTCTTCCCGGATGCAAAGATCGGCGTCGTCGGCGTCAACGGCGCCGGGAAATCGACGCTTTTGAAGATTATGGCCGGGATCGACACGGAGTTCGGCGGCGAGGCCTATGCGGCGGACGGCGCGAAAGTCGGCTACCTGCCGCAGGAACCGGAGCTCGATCCGTCCAAAACCGTCTTTGAAAACGTCATGGAGGGTGTCGGCGAGATCAAGGAGAAGATTGACGCCTTCAACGCGGTGTCGGCGGACCTTGGCGAGAACTATACCGACGAACTCATGGAGAAAATGTCAGGGCTTCAGGAGGAGATCGATGCGGCTGACGGGTGGGACATCGATTCCAAAATTGAAATGGCCATGGGCGCGCTGCGCTGCCCGCCCGGCGACTGGTCCGTGGACAAATTGTCCGGCGGCGAAAAAAGGCGTGTTGCACTCGCCCGCCTGTTGTTGGCGAAGCCGGATTTGCTGCTGCTGGACGAGCCGACGAACCACCTTGATGCTGAGTCTGTCGCCTGGTTGGAACATCATTTGCAGGAATATCCGGGCGCTGTCGTCCTTGTGACGCATGACCGCTACTTCCTCGACAATGTGACGGGCTGGATCCTCGAACTCGATCGCGGTCGCGGCATTCCCTATGAGGGCAACTACTCCTCGTGGGTCGATCAAAAACGAAAGCGCCTTGAACAGGAACAGCGCGAGGAAGCCAACCGCAAGAAAACGCTCGACCGGGAAGTGGACTGGATCCGCGCAAGTCCCAAGGCGCGGCAGGCAAAGTCAAAGGCGCGGATCAACGCTTATGACGAACTGCTGAACAAGGCCTCCAGGGAGGAAATCAATACCGCGCAGATTCAGATACCGCCGGGCCCGCGTCTCGGCGGCGTTGTCATCGAGGCGGAGGGCCTCACAAAAGCGTTTGGCGACAAACTGCTGTTCGAAGACCTGACGTTCAACCTGCCGCCGGGCGGCATCGTCGGCGTAATCGGCCCGAACGGAGCGGGCAAGACGACGCTCTTTCGAATGCTGACCGGGCAGGAGGAGCCCGACAATGGCTCGTTGCGCGTCGGCGAGACCGTCAAAATGGGTTATGTGGACCAGACGCGGGAGAATCTCGATTCAAACAATAATGTCTGGGAAGAGATCTCCGGCGGCAATGACATCATTGAACTGGGCAAGCGCGAAGTGCCGTCCCGCGCATATGTGGGCTGGTTCAACTTCAAGGGCGGCGATCAGCAGAAAAAGGTTGGCTCGTTATCGGGCGGCGAGCGCAATCGCGTCCAGCTTGCGAAAATGCTGAAGGAAGGGTCGAACCTCCTTCTGCTCGATGAGCCGACAAACGATCTGGATGTCGACACATTGCGCGAGCTGGAGCGCGCGCTTGAAGACTTCGCCGGCTGCGCGGTCATTATTTCTCACGACCGCTGGTTTCTGGATCGCATTGCAACCCATATTCTCGCCTTTGAAGGCGACAGTCATGTGGAGTGGTTTGAAGGCAATTTCGAAGACTACATGGAAGACAAGAAGCGTCGCCTCGGGGCTGACGCCGACGTGCCCAAGCGGATAAAGTACAAGCCGCTTACCCGGTAATGCGCAGAGCGCGCTATGTTGTGCAGTTGTTGCCGCTGTCGTCGCAAAGCTGAACGCGCGTGACGCGCCTCGGCGCGCGTTTGGCCGTGCGATCGAACTGGATCGGGTCGCTGACGAAGTACCTGGCGAATTGCGGGTTGTACGGGTAGCTCATTTCAACAATGATCATCGACCGGTTCTGTAGCATCGTCAGTCCGTTCGGGCTGTTGGTGAACGTTTCGGTCAGCTTGTCGTATTCTTCACCTTCGGTGTATGGGGCCGTTGGCTGAACATCGTTGTTCCAGTGAAGGCTCCAGTGCACAATCGGGTCCCCATTCGCATCGAGAACGATGCTGATCAGATTAATGTCAATGCTGTTGACCGATGTCGGCTCCAGGATGGGCAGCACGCTTTCCATCAATCCGTCCACCTGGCTCGGCGACAGTTGCTCGGACTGCGCGGCGAGGTCTGCGGCGGTGTTTACGGCGACCGCAACGCGGCGGTTCGCCGTCATTCCTTCGGATAGTTCAAGAATGCCGAAAAAGAGCACCACCATGATCGGCAGGAGCAGGGCGAACTCCGTCGCCGCCATGCCGCTCCGGTCAACGGCTGCGCGCTGAAGGATCTTTGGAAACAGACGGTGAGCAGTCATCTTTCTTTCCGTATTCACTTGCGTCCCCCGGTATTCAATATTCCGTTTTGACTGCGCCCGCGGGGGATTCCCAGGCGTTGTCCGCACGGTCAGGTGTCTGAGCCTCCGGTCCCGTTGGAAAGATAGGGCTCGCTTCGGAAGATTGCGTGTGAAATCAGCCTGCGCTTATTCGTTCCGCCTTCGGAGACATTGACGCCAATGGCGGGATTGACCGTTGTGTAGATAAAGCAGATGCGCACACGCACGATGTCAAGCTCTGTGCCTGGCGAGAACGGTATGGCGTCGCGATCTGCTTCCGGCGCGTCCGCGCAGGTTGCAGGCGTATTCGCAGCGGCAAGCGTTGCGAAGTCTGGATAAGTCTGCACTTCTACAGTCAGGCGCGTCGAACAGTCTCCGAACTCCTGCAAAACGTTACAGACCGCATTGAACATCGCCTGCTTTTTCTGTTCGGTGGTCCCCGTCGATTTCTGGAGCTGGCCGGTTTCGATCAGACGGGCGGCGTCCGAAACAGACGCGTCGACAATCGAATTCGCGTAAAAGTACCAGCCGACCTCAAACAGAGAGAACATCAGCGCCATGAACACCGGCGCGACGATGGCGAACTCAATGGCGGCGGTGCCGTCTTTGTTCGCAAAGAGGCGTATGGTCAGCGAACGCTTGCGCGCGCCTGTGATGCCGGTGCGTTTCCGTAACATCGATAGCTTTCCTACTGGCTAACGTGAAGTTTGACGAGGTCGGAAGCGATCAGGCCGAACGCTTCTTCAAGGTCTGCGCCGTTCGCCGCATTGTAGAAAAACGGGCTGGTCGGTTCCGACGCGCAGGACTGCATAATACCCTCGATGGTGCTGCCGACGGGGACATCGAAAACAATTGCATAAACAAGAATGTTCTCCTGCTTCATACGACGGCAAATGCGCAGTAGTTTGTTGTCGGCCTCGCCTTCCATATTGTTGGCGCCGTCGTCGGCCTGGTCGATGCCGTCGCCCATGCGTTCTTCAACTTCATATCCGTAAGCAGAATCGGACGATCCCCAGTGCGTGTTGCGATCGGAAAAGTCGTTATTACCGTCCGTCATGATGAGAACGGCCTTTTGCCAGTCGCCCTCCGTCGTGTTGCCGACGCCAATCTCACCGGGGCCGATAGCCTCCGTGAACGGGGCGCCCGGCGAGACAACGCGCCATCCCCAGACGGCGCCGTTTGGAACGTTGGTCCCGCCGTCGGCGGTCAGCGCAGTTTTCGCCGCCTCGATGACAGTACGATCATTGGTCAGGGGCGTGATCGGCGGCGGGCAGTCAATAGGGTTAGGACCAGCCGAAGATGAGGCCTTTGGCAGATCGTATTTGTAATCATAGGTCTGACTGGCGTCGTTCCACCAACCGACGTAACCGGTGCGACCGATGAATTCGTCTCTTCCGTAGTTGGTCGCGCCGTAATAATCGAGCCACGCCTTAAACGGCGGGTCGACGATATTATCTCGTATCACTTCGCGAATATAATACGCGATGCCCACATACTTCTCAAAGGGCGTACCCTGATTGTAGCGTGTATATCGGTAGTCCTGAATATACCGGTAGTTATCGTTGTCGTTATCGTAATGACTCTCGGTGATGCCGCTGACATCGTCAGGATCGTCGAACCAGTAGCCGTACCAGTTGTACCCGTTGGTCGTTCCGCTGTTGCTGTATACGCAGGCGCTGCTGCTGCAATCGGGCTCGTCGGGCTGGAACACCGGAACGAAGCGCGAATTATCGGCGCTCGCGAGCGTGTTTGCCGTCAAGCCGTTTGATAGCGCCGGCATATTGGTGAAGGCGTCGCGTACGTCGTCGTCGGGTTCGTCGGCATAGGACGGCGCCGTCATTGCGGCAGTAATATCCGACGACGAGAGTGCGACGCCGGGAACTGTGTCCATTTCATCAAGCGGGTAGGGGCGCGCCTCGACGCATCCGCCCCACGACCGATGCGGGTCAGAGTCGTAGAGACGATAGTGATTGACCTTCGTGCTCATGTCGATATTGCCGCTCGAATCCACATGAAAGAAGCGCTGGCCGTGATAGAAACTTTGCGCGTTCTGGTCGCCCCAGTTTGCATCATCCCAACTTGTCGCGCCGCCAGCGTTTACATGCTGGTTGAAAGGCACGACGCCCAGGCGCACATTGTCGCTCGTTGTTTCGCCTTCTTCGTAAAGGACATCGAGCAGTTCATCGACCGCGCTTTTCAGGTCAGTCATTTTCTGTCCCGACATCGAACCTGTAACGTCAAGGACCATCGCCAGCTCGATGCGCCCTGCGCCTTCCGGCGTAATCT